>NZ_BLAD01000065.1 GCF_009687845.1 Acrocarpospora corrugata | reverse complement strand
CCCTCAACGCGGCGGGCCCCAACCCCTCCCCGACCCCCACGCCGACCCCGACCCCGTCGCCGAACTCAACGCCCACGCCGACCCCGAGTCCGTCGCAGACTCCGTCTCCGGTTCCGGGGGCTTGTTCGGCCACGCTCGCGACGGTCGGCAACTGGCCGAACGGGTTCCAGTCCACGGTCACAGTCCGGGCGGGCAACGCGCCGATCACCGCGTGGACCGTGCGGTGGACCTGGCCCGGCGGGCAGACCTTCTCCAACGTGTGGAGCGGCATACAGACCGTCTCCGGGTCCAACGTGACCGTCCGCAACGCGGCCTACAACGGCTCCGTCGCGGCGAACTCGTCCACCACGTTCGGCTTCACGGCCAACGGCGCCGCGGCGACCCCCACCGCCACCTGCACCAGCCCCTGACACCACAACCGGGCCAGGTGGGAACGACCACCTGGCCCGAACTCATTGCTGAAGCTTGGCGCGGATCTGGTCGGCGTCGGAGTGACCGAGTTCGTGGAGGATGTCCACGGCCTGCTGCCAGTCACGGCGGGCGGCGTCGTACGCCCCTGCCGCGTGATTGGTGTCGCCGAGGTGGTTCAGGGTGTCGGCCTCGTAGTAACGGTCACCCAGGATCCGGGTCAGGCGGAGGGCGTTCTCGTAGCAGGTGACGGCCTCCCGGTAGCGGCCGAGGTGATGGTAGCTGTAGCCGAGGCTGTCCCAGGAGGCCGCCTCGCCGCTATGGTCGCCGATCTCCTGGTGCAGAGTGAGCGCCCGCAGCAAGTAGTGCGAGGCCGTGGCGTAGTCGCCGAGCTGGGCGCGGTACCAGCCGACGGCGTTGAGGGAGTTGGCCTGCCCGTACCGGTGCACGGTGGCCTGGTAGAGGTCGAGAGCCTGTCGCGCGTGATCGAGGGCTTCCTGGTACTGGCCTCGCACTTCGGACAGCCAGCCGAAATGGAAATGCACGTGCGCCTGCCCGGCGACGTCCTCCAGTTTGGTGAACAGGCCCAGACTGCGGCACAGGTACATGCCTGCCTGGTCGTGCTCGCCGAGGTGGGTGTAGACGACGCCGAGGCCGGAGCAGGCGAGGGCTTCGCCGATCGGGTCGGCCAGCCGCGTGGCCGCGCTCAGGCCGGCGTGGTGGGTGGCCACCTGGTCGTGCCAGTGGCCACGCCGCTGGAAGAAGGTGTCCATGGTCCAGGCCAGCTGCCAGACGTGGGTGTCGAACCCGGCGTTGACGGCCTGGTCGATGAGGGCGAGCAGCACCGGATGCTCGGCGGTGAACCAGGCCATCGCCTGCTCGCGGTCGGTCAGTTCCTCCGCCACCACGCCGATCTGTGCCGCGGCGAGCGTGATCGGCTGCCGGTGCGGATGCAGGAGCAGCGCGGCGGCGTGACCGGTGTGCAGGTAGTGGTCGAGCCATCGGTGAATCGCCGCGCGCTGGTCGTCCGCGGGCTCCAGCAACTGGGCCTGTTCGGTGGCGTAGGCGCGGAGCAGGTCGTGCAGGGTGTACCGGCCGAGGACGACCTCGTTGATCAGATGGGCGCGGGACAGCTCGGTCAGGAGTGTGCGTACCTCTTTCTGGGAGATTCCGGCGAGGCTGGCCGCGGCGGGCACCGCGATGTCCGGGCCGGGGTGCAGGCCGAGGAGCCGGAACAGGCGGGCCGCGTCGGTGCTGAGCGCGTGATACGACCAGGAGAACACGGCTCGCACGTCGGTGGCGGTGTCCCCGTCGGCGAACACGTCGAGCCCGCCGCGCGCCTCTCTCAGCTCCTTCGCGAGCGCCGCGAGGGAGAAGGCCGGGTAGGTCGCGGCGCGGGCGGCCACCACCGACAGCGCCAGCGGCAATCGCGCGCACCGGGTGATGATCTCCGCCACCGCCTCCCGCTCGCCGGCCACCCGGTCCCGGCCCAGGCGCGCCGCGATGAACTCGTGCGCCTCGGACTCGGTGAGCAGATCCACGATCAGCGGGTACGCGCCCTCCAGGGCGACCAGGCCGGAGAGCCGGTTGCGGCTGGTCACCAGGACCAGGCATCCCGGCGCCCCGGGCAGCAGTGGCCGTACCTGTTCGGCGTCCCTGGCGTTGTCCAGCAGGATCAGCACCCGCTTGCCGACCAGCAGGCTGCGATACAGGCCGATCTGGGCGTCCAGGTCGGTGGGAATCTGTTCGTTCGCCACGCCCAGCGCGTCCAGCAGGCAGCGAATCGCCTCAGCTGGCGACATCACCGACTCTGATGGGCCGAAGCCCCGCAAGTTCACGAACAGCTGGCCGCCACTGAAGCGGTCGCGTACGCGGTAGGCCCAGTGGACCGCCACGGCCGTCTTGCCGACCCCCGCGGTGCCGGAGATCGCGGAGAGCACCAGGGTGACGGGCTGGTGCGCGGGGTCCTCGGGCAGCAGGGCGTCCAGCTGGCGGAGGCTGGCGGCGCGACCGATGAACTCGGGCAGGTCCGCGGGGAGCTGGGCAGGCACCAAGCCGGATGCGGGTTTGTACTGTGCGGGCGGCATCGGAAGCTCGGGGGGCAGCCTGATCTCCGGAGCCGAGCCGCTCGTGATGTGGTTCAGGCCGGCACTGGTGATCGTCGCGAGGGTCTCGTCGTCGCGGAGGATGGCTTCGTGGACCCATCTGAGCATCGGCCCGGGTTCCACGCCGAGTTCCGCGTTGAGGGTCGCACGGGTCCGGCGGTAGACCTCCAGCGCCTCGACCTGGCGTCCGGACCGGTAGAGCGCGAGCATCAAGTAGGCGCGCAGCCGTTCACGGTAGGGGTGGACCTGTGTCGTCTCGATCAGGTCGACGGCGAGTTCGGCGTGGCGGCCCAGTTCCAGGTTGACGGCGACCAGTTCCTCATAGGTCAGCACCCGCTGTGCTTCGAGGTGCCGTGCCTCGCTGTTGATCAGCGGTATGTCGTCGAACCCGGCGTATGCGGGGCCTTGCCACAGTCCGAGGGCCTGTTCCAGCGTCACGCTGGCCCGGTCGAGATCGCCGTGCTGCCGCGCGGCCCGTCCTTCGGCGACGAGGCGGCTGAAACGCAGGGTGTCCAGTTCTTCCGGGGCGAGGACGACTGCGTAGCCGGCCGTCCGGTGCACGATCCGTTCGTTGTCGCCGAGGGCCTGGCGGAGCCGGTGCACATACAGCTGGACGGTCTTCCGTGCGCTCTGCGGGGGGTCGTCGTGCCATAACGCGCTGATCAGATCCTCGACCGGAGTCACCTCGCCCGCCCGGCACAACAACACCGCCAGCACACGTCGCCACATCTCCGCACCCAAGGTCACGGGTACGCCGTCGCGTCTGACCTGCAGGTGCCCGAGTACGCAGAATTCCAGCATGAGTAAACACGCTACCCGGCCCCTGCTGAATCGCATTTAGTCATATATAGGTGCATAGGTAATATTTCGGACTTGTGCTGTGGTTTATGTTTAGCCGAAACCAAGAATCCTGGGTGAAAGTGGCACGAAAGCGGCACTAAAACTGCGCTAAACCGGCGCTTCGCATGCTGTCTGGAGGAGAGCCCCGGGGGCGCTTGGCTCGAACGCCGTCCTGCCGACTCTCGTGTGTGCCGTCCAAGAGAGCTGGTGATCACGCTGAGACCCGCAGGCACCGATCGCGTCCGGGCCGTCGAACCGAGGACGGCGATCCATCGAAGCCCTCAGCTGCCCGCTCATTTCTGGCCTGTGCTTGAGCAGCTGCTCATGGGTGTCCCCGATATCACCGCCAGTCGCCGGCTCTCCATGTCGCCGCGGACCTTCAGTCGGCGCGTGGCGGAGCTGCTCGACTTCCTGGGTGTGCAGACGCGGTTTCAGGCGGGCGTGGAAGCGGCGAAGCGTGGGTGGGTGCCATCGGCGCAGAATCGCTCAATTGGGGGATGAGTCGGCGGAGAACTCCAGCCCGTCGGACCTGAAACGGGAAATCGTCTCCGTCACCTCGTGGAGGAGGTCCATCTTGGTGAGCCATCCGTCGTCGTAGAGTGTCGCCGCGTACTTGTCGGCGTCGTCGGCGGCCAGGCAGAGCGGCAGCCGAGGTGCGCCAGGCTCAGCGAGGTCGTGAACGCAGGCGCTCACCACGGAACCGGCGGATCCGCCCAGGCCGATACCGGTGTCTTCCAGGAAGATCCGGGCCGTTGCGATCGCCATCGCGTCGGTCACGGCGACGGCCCGATCGTAGGAGTCGGATCGCAGGAACGAGGAGGGCCGGCTTGCGCCGATGCCCGGGACGAGGCGTGACGTCCGGGTCATGCCGGGCCGCCGGTCCAGGTCGACGGCGCCCGTCGTGGCGAGGGAGGCCGCCGCGTCGACCGCCACCAGTCGGATCGGGCGGCGGAGCGGCCTGATGTGGGCGGCGATTCCGGCCAGGGTGCCGCCGGTGGAAACCGCTACGTATACGGCGTCAAGCTCTCGGCCTCCCTGTGCCACGATCTCCGGGCCGGTCGTCTGCTGGTGGATCAAGGGGTTCGCCGGGTTGCCGTACTGATTGGTCCAGCGGTATCCGGTGTTCTTGCGGCGCAGTTCGGCGACCGCTTCCAGACGGCTGAGCAGGTATCCGCCGTGTCCGTCTGGTACGTCCACCCAGTGCAGCTGCACGCCGGCGGCACTCAACTGACGCAGCGTGGCCTCGGGGGTTTTCGGGTCGACGACCGCGATGAGCCGGCAGTCGAGGGAGTCCAGCAGGTGGGCCAGGGCCAGGCCGAGATTTCCCGAGGTGGACTCCACCACGACGGAACCCGGCCGCAGTTCCTCCCGGGCGTCCAGGGCCCGGAGCAGTCCCAGGGCGGTGCGGTCCTTGACCGACCCCGTCGGATTGAAGGACTCGCGTTTGAGTAGTAAATGGCGGATTCGACCTCGGGACTTCACCTGGACGGTAGCCACCGGCGTGCGCCTGATCGAGTTCAAGAAGTCCGTCGCCACGATATCGATATTGCTGTGCCCGTACCGCGAGCAAAAGCACTTGGCGACTTCTCGCCAGAAGCGCGGGATAACCTTGTTCATTTCACTGGCCGGACCAATACGATCGGCATCCGGCTGAAAGTGCCCGATGAGGAGCGAAGATGGAAACCGCCATCGAGGTGCGGGGCCTGGTCAAGACCTATCCGCGGGGGATTCGGGCGCTGGATGGGCTGTCGTTCACCGTGCCCGCCGGAATTCTGTTCGCATTGCTGGGGCCGAACGGCGCGGGAAAATCGACGACAGTCAAGATCCTGACGACGCTTTCGCGGGCGGATGAGGGCAGCGCCCAGGTCGCCGGCCTCGACGTACGCCGCCATCCGGACCGGGTGCGCCGGGTGATCGGTGTGGTGGGGCAGAAGGCCAGTGCGGATCCGAACGCGACCGGGAAAGAGAATCTCGCCCTGCAGGGCCGGGTGTACGGCCTGCGGCGGCGCGCGCTCGCCGATCGGATCGACGAACTGCTGGACCAGCTGGAACTGTCTCGGGCCGCCGGACGTCTGGTCCGCACCTATTCGGGGGGCATGAAACGCCGGCTGGACATTGCGATGGGTTTGATCCATCGGCCGGAGGTATTGTTCCTGGACGAACCGACGGTGGGCCTGGACACCGAAATTCGAGCACAGATATGGGAAGACCTCGCCAAATTGGTCCACCAGGACGGAATCACCATTCTGGTCACTACGCACTATCTGGAAGAGGCAGACAGACTCGCCAGTCAGCTCGCCATCGTGGACGACGGGAAAGTCGTGGTGACGGGCACACCGAGCGGCCTGAAGGACGGGCTGCGGGGTGATTCGCTCTACATCAACCTGAGCGAGTCGGTCGTCGCCGGCGAGGTGGGGCGCGCTCTGGGCGGTCTGCGGTCGATCGGAGAATTCACCGCCAACGGGAGATCTCTGTGCGTGCGCACCAGCAATGGCGCGAACGCCATCCCCGCCGTGCTGGCCGCACTAGACGGATACGGCGTAGGGGTGTCCTCCGTGACCATGGAGCGGCCTTCGCTCGATGACGTCTACTTCAACTACACCGGCAAGAAGCTCTCGGCTTGAGGCAGGAGACCTGGTGATCGCCACTCTGATTCATACGGGCTACATGACCCAGCGTCAGCTGATCAGCCTGTTCCGGCAGCGATGGCTGGTGGCGACCAATCTCATCGAACCGTTCATCTGGCTCGCTCTCTTCAGTGCGGTGTTCCAGCGGGTCGTCGACATCCCCGGATTCGGGGCGGGGGACTACGTCGACTTCCTGATGCCCGGCATCGCCGTGATGACCGTCCTGTTCGCGAGTGTGTGGAACGGTGTCCTGATCTTGCAGGACATCGAACGGGGCACGCTGGATCGGCTGCTGACCACGCCGGTGGCTCGAAGCGCCCTGATCAGCGGCCCGGTGTTGCGGCAGGCGGTGGGCGGTCTCGTGCCCACCTCCATCATCTTGGGAATGGGTGTCGTCCTCGGCGCCCGCTATGAGGGCGGCGTGATCGGTATCGCGGTCTTTCTCCTCGCCGTGGTCGCGTTCGGCATCGCGCTCTCGATCTTTTCGAATGTCATCGCGCTGCTGGTCCGCAAAGAGGAGACGCTGGTCGGCCTGGTCAATTTCACGATGATGCCGCTGACCTTCCTGTCCACGACCTTCATGCCGGCCAACCTGGTGCCGGGGTGGGTGACCACGGTGGCCCAGTTCAACCCGGTGAACTGGGCGGTGGAGGTCGGCCGCCAGACGCTCGGCGAGGTTACGGACTGGAGCGTCGTCCTCTCCCGCCTCGGCCTCCTGGTGGGGCTGGGGATGCTTCTCATGTGGGGCGCACTGGCGGCCCTGCGCCGATACCAGCGCGACGTATAAGTAATTCCACCACTGTGCGGAGTCGCCACCATGAGTCAGATCCCCTCCTTCGCTGTGATATCCGGTGCCCAGGTGAATCAGGCCGTCAGCGGGCGGGAAAAGGAGATCACCCGCCTGATCGAGGCGGCCTACCTCCTGCACGGCGAGGGCGGGACGGTGAATCCCGACTCCTATTTCCTGCGCTTTCCCGACCGGCCGTCCGCGCGGATCATCGCGCTGCCCGCGTCGATTCGGGGAGACGTCGACGTCCACGGCATTAAGTGGATCTCCAGCTTTCCGGAGAACGTGCCGGCCGGGATTCCCCGGGCCTCGGCGGTACTCATTCTGAACGACATCGAGACCGGCTATCCCTTCGCCTGCGTGGAGAGCTCGATCATCAGCGCCGCGCGCACGGCCGCGTCCGCCTCCCTGGCCGCGATGCGACTGAGTGACTCCTGGCCCGATCGTCCCACCCGGGTCGGATTCTTCGGCGCCGGATTCATCGCCCGCTATATCCACACCTACCTCACCGGGAACGGCTTCGTATTCGACCGGGTCGGCGTCCATGACCTGTCGGCCGAACACGCCAAGGGTTTCCAGGGCTATCTGGAGCGTACGGAGCCCGGCGCGATCACCGTCTACGACCGGGCTGAAGAATTGATTCGCTCCTCGGACCTGGTCGTATTCGCGACCGTCGCGGGGGAACCGCACGTCATCGAGCCGAATTGGTTCGAGCATTGCCCGATCGTCCTGCATGTATCGCTGCGGGATCTGTCGCCGGAGATCATCTTGTCTTCGTATAATGTCGTCGACGACGTCGAGCACTGTATGAAAGCCAATACGTCCCCGCACCTGGCCCAGCAGCGGGCGGGTCACCGCGACTTCGTGGCCGGCACCCTCTATGACGTGCTCACCGGCGAGATCACACCGCCGTCCGACCAGCCCGTGATTTTCTCCCCATTCGGGCTGGGCGTGCTCGACCTCGCCGTCGCCAAGTACGTGTACGACCACATCGCGTCCGCCGGTGAATTACGAACGGTGCCCGATTTCTTTTACGACGTCCATCGATATGGCGCGCCCTGATCAGAAAGATGGCTACTTCTCGCCACCCTGTTCGCCATGTATTGTCCGGGCCGGGAGCGGCGGCCATCGTTATCTTGTGCATCGGCATCTCATTTCGATTCGTGACCTGGACGATGGCGATCTGGACTATCTGGTCCGCAGAGGCGCCTGGTTCGCCGAAGAGCGGGACCCCGCCTATCGGCCGCTCACCGGCAGAGTGGTGGGCGGCTACTTCCGGAGAACCTCCACCCGGACCCGTACGGCTTTCGCGAGCGCGGCACTCCGCCTCGGCGCCGGCTACCTCCCCTACGGCCCCGCCGACCTACAACTCAGCACCGGCGAATCGATCGAGGACACCGCCCAGGTATTCGCGCGAATGCTGGACGCCCTGGTGGTCCGTACCGCGGACGCCCCCGACGAGGTCAGGGCACTCGCCGCCCAGCCCAGCATGCCGGTCATCAACGCGATGACCGCCGACGAACACCCGACCCAGGCCATCGCCGATCTGACCACCCTCCTCCGCCGTTTCGGCCGGATCGACGGTCTCCGGATTCTCTACGTGGGCGAGGGCAACAACACCGCCGCCGCTCTCGCGCTGGGCCTGGCCCGATTCCATGACGTCCAGCTCTGCCTCGCCACCCCGGCGGGCTACGGAGTGGCCGAAAGCGTCCTCGACCTCGCCCGGGACCAGGCGACTCCACGCGGCACGCGGATCACCCAATGCCACGACCTCGGGCAGACGACCGCGGGCGCGGACGTCGTCTACACCACGCGCTGGCAGACGACCGGCACCTCCAAGCCTGACCCCGACTGGCGGCGGCTCTTCGAGCCGTTCCAGGTGAACGGGAGGCTGATGGAACGCCACCCGGACGCCCTGTTCATGCACGACCTGCCGGCTCATCGCGGCGAGGACGTCACGGCGGCGGTCCTCGACGGGCCGTCGAGCATCGCGTTCGAGCAGGCGGAGAACAAGCTGCACAGCGCCAAGGCGCTCCTGGAATGGTGCCTGCTCGGCCGACGACATTGACGGATTTCCCCAGACAGCTGTCGGCGATTCCTCGCCGCTTCCTTTCCTAGCAAGGAGACCGAGTTGAGTAGTGAGCTACGCGACGACCATATTGCGATCACCGGGATCGCCGGCCGGTTCCCTGGCGCGGGAGACGTGCGGGAGTACTGGCAGAACCTGATCAACGGGGTGGAATCCATCACCCACATGACGGACGACGAACTGCGCGACCGCGGCGTGGCCGAGGAGGATCTGCGCGACCCGGACTACATCCGGTCGGCTCCGCTGATCGAGGGCATGGAGGACTTCGACGCGAGCTTCTTCGGCTACACGCCGCTGGAGGCGAAGATCCGCGATCCGCAGGGCCGCATGTTCCTGGAGGCGTGCCATTCCGCGCTGGAGGACGCCGGTTGCGTGCTGTCGGAACAGGACGGCGTCGTCGGCGTGTACGGCGGCGGAGCCAACGCCCTCTACGGCGAGCGTTACGTCAAGCGCAATCGCGCCGTCACCCGGGCCGCGGGGATGATGGGGATCGACGTCAGCAATCATCCGGACTACTTGACCCCGGCGGTGGCGTACCGGCTCGGTCTGCAGGGTCCTGCGGTGAACGTCCAGACCGCGTGTTCCACCTCGCTGGTCGCGGTCCATCTCGCCTGCCAGGCCCTGCGCCTGGGTGACTGCGACCTGGCCCTCGCCGGCGGAGTGGAGGTCGAGCTGCCCTACGGCGCGGGCCACTACTGGATGGAAGGAAGCATCTTCGCCAAGGACGGCCGCTGCCGGGCGTTCGACGCCAAGGCCGGCGGGACGATCTTCGGCACCGGAGTCGGTGTGGTCGTGCTCAAACGCCTGGCCGACGCCAGGGCGGACGGCGACCACATCTACGCGGTGATCCGCGGCTCCGCCGTCAACAACGACGGCTCGGCGAAGGTCGGATTCACGGCGCCGGGCGTGGACGGGCAGACGAAGCTGATCCTGGAGGCCCTCACCGCCGCGGAGGTGGACCCTCGGACCATCAGCTACGTCGAGGCCCACGGCACCGGAACCCTGGTCGGCGACCCGATCGAGATCGCCAGCCTCACCCGGGCCTACCGCTCGGCGGGCGTGGCGGACCACCAGTACTGCGCGATCTCCTCAGTCAAGTCCAATATCGGACATCTGGGACCGGCGGCGGGCGCGGCCGGGCTGATCAAAGCCTGCCTGGCCTTCAAGCACGGCCAGCTGCCGCCGAGCATCAACTTCGACGAGCCCAACCCGAACATCGACTTCCCCAGCAGCCCGTTCTTCGTGAACACCGAACTCCGCCCCTGGGCGAGCGGGGACGAACCGCGTCGCGCGGCCGTCAGCTCGTTCGGGATCGGCGGCACCAACGCTCACCTGGTGCTGGAGGAGCCGCCCGCCGAACTCCGCACCGGCGAGCCGGTCGCCTCGTGGCACGTCCTTCCGGTGTCGGCGAAGACTTCGGCCGCGGCGGACCGTGGCGTGGAACGGCTGAAGACGCACCTGACGGGTCAGCCGGACATCGCGATGGAAGATGTCGCCTGGACGCTGCAGACGGGCAGGGTGGCTCATTCCCATCGGAGAGCCGCCGTGGCACGGAGCTCGACGGACACGGCACGAGTGATCACTTCCTCGGCGCCCGCTCGCCGGCGCGCCGTGGCGTTCATGTTCCCCGGTCAGGGGTCCCAGCACGCAGGCATGGCGCGCGACCTGTACGAGCGTGTCCCCTCCTTCCGCGAAAACGTGGATCAGTGCGCGGAGTTGCTGCACCCCAAGCTGGGGATGGATCTCCGTACCGTGCTGTTCCCCCTGGACGGGCAGGAAGAATGGGCGACCGAGCATCTCGGGCGGACCAGCATCACGCAGCCCGCGCTGTTCGTCGTCGAGTACGCGATGGCCCGGCTGCTGGAGTCCTGGGGCGTTACGCCGGAGGCCATGATCGGGCACAGCATCGGGGAGTACGTCGCCGCTCACCTGGCGGGGGTCTTCTCGCTGGCGGACGCGCTGGAGGTGGTGGCGGCACGGGGACGGCTCATGCAGTCCATGCCGTCCGGCGCCATGCTGGCCGTGCCGATGCCCGAGGCTCTGGTCCGGCCGTACCTCTACGGCGACGTTGAGATCGCGGCGGTCAACGGGCCGCAGATGACCGCTGTCGCCGGGCCGAAGCCCGAGCTCGACGAGCTCGCCGCGACGCTCGCCCAGCAGGGGGTGCAGACTCGGGCGCTGCACACCTCGCACGCGTTCCACTCGGCGATGATGGATCCGATTCTGGCTCCCTTCCGCGAGGTCGTGGCGAATGTCGTGCTGTCTCCGCCGACGATTCCGTTCGTGTCGAACGTCACCGGCACCTGGATCACCGATGACGAGGCCACCGATCCCGGCTACTGGGCCGAGCATCTTCGCCGTGCGGTCCGGTTCGCCGATGGGCTCGCGACCCTCGGCGGTGACGAGAACCTCGCTCTGGTGGAGGTCGGTCCCGGCGAGAACCTGACCGTGCTGGCGCGGCAGTGCCTGCGCGGGCAGAGCATCCCGACGGTGTCCACGATGCGTCATCCGCTCAAGGAGCTTGACGACGAGATGGTGCTGGCCGAGTCGGCTGCCCGGCTCTGGGTCGCCGGTGTGGACCTGAACTGGGAGGCGCTGGCCGGGTCGGGGCGCAAGGTGCCGCTGCCGGAGTATCCGTACGAGCGGCAGACCTTCTGGGTCGATCCCGATCCCGAGTCGGTCCGGGCCGAAGGCCGGCCGGAGGACGACGCGCGGGTGCTTCCGCTGGAGGAGTCGGTCTTCGCGCCGGTCTGGCGCGAGTCGGCGCTGCCGCCTGGCAGGACCGCCGTCGCCGCGGACCGGCGCTGGCTCGTGTTCAGCCCCGGCCATGGCGTCATCGAGTCGTTCGCCGACGGGCTCCGCCGGGGCGGCGCCGAGGTCACCACCGTCGTTCCCGGCCAGGAGTTCGGGGTGCTCGGCGAGGACCGCGTGCAGGTCCGGCCCGGGATGCGCGCGGACTACGACGCGCTGCTCGATCGATTCGCCGTCGACGCCTATCCCACCGACGTGGTCCACGGCTGGACGGCGACCGCGCCGGTCGAGAACGTGCTCGACGACGCCCATGTCCGTGGGCTTGAGGATGCGGGCTTCTTCGCGTTGATGTATCTCGGGCAGGTGCTCGACGGCAGGCCGTCGGAGGAGCCCGTGACGATCACGGTGGTCAGCAGCGACATGCAGCAGATCTCGGGCGAGGAGCACATAGACCCGGCCAAGGCGCTGCTGCTGGGGCCGGTTCACGGCATCAACCGGGAGATGTCGGGGGTGGCATGCCGGAGCGTTGACATCCATCTCGCCTCGGCGCTCCCGGACGAGACCCTGGCCGGGCAGCTGCTCGCAGAGGTTCACGCGGTCCACGACGACGTTCAGGTGGCCTGGCGTGGCAGGAAGCGCTGGGTCTGGAGTCACGAGAAGCTTCCGCCCATCGAGCCCGCCGAGAAGCCCGTCGTCCTCAAGGAGGACGGCACCTACCTGATCACCGGTGGGCTGGGCGGTATCGGGCTGGCTGTCGCGGCGGACCTGGCTCGTACGGTGAGAGCACGCCTGGTCCTGGTGGGTCGTTCACCGTTCCCGGCGCGCTCGGAATGGAACGCCATCCTCGGGGACGAGAGTTCCGACGAGCGTCAGCGTGATCAGATCCAGAAACTGCTCGCCATCGAGGACGCCGGCGGCGCGGTGCTGGTCGAAAGCTGTGACATCGCCGACGAACAGCAGCTTCGCGCCCTGGTGGCGATCGTCGACGAGCGTTTCGGCGCGATCGACGGCGTCTTCCACTCGGCCGGCGTCCTGGCGGGCGGCATGCTCGCGGTGAAGACCAGAGAGGACGCCGAGCGCGTGCTCGCGCCCAAGGTGGCGGGCACGCTCACCCTGCACAAGGTGCTCGGCGGCGGCGACGCCTTCTTCGTGCTGTTCTCCTCGATCGACGCGGTGTTCGGCAACTTCGGCCTGGCCGACTACTGCGGGGCCAACAACTTCCTCGACGCCTTCGCCCGCCGGGCCAGCGCCAGGGGAGAAGCGGTGCTGTCGATCGGATGGGGCGTCTGGGGCGGGGTCGGCATGGCCCACGAGGCCACGGCGGCCGCGCCGAGCTTCTTCCGCGATCTGCAGAAGGGAGTCCGGCATGAGGACGTCGAACTGCCACTGCTGGACCGGCGAATCTACGACCGCAGCAAGGACATCGTCTTCTCCGTCACGCTGGGCCCGGAATCCCACTGGGTCCTGACAGATCACCAGATCGCGGGACGCTCCGTTCTCCCGGGGACCTACTGCCTGGAAGTGATTCACGAGGCCTTCACCAGCGCGGTGGGCGCGCAGTACGCCGAGATCAGCGACGTGGTCTTCCTCGGCCCGATCGTCATCCCCGACCAGCGCGAGCTGCGGGTCACGCTGCGCGAGGACGGCGACGGATACGACGTGACGATCACCACGAAACCGGTCGCGGGCTCCGGGGGCTGGAGTGAGCACGTGAAAGGCCGGGTGCGGGCCGTGGACTCGGGACCGGCGCCGGTGCACGACCTCGACGCCATCCGCAAACAGTGCGACAAGCTGGAGTTCGGCAACTCCGCGGACTCGGCCGCCGTCAGCCTCGGGTACGAAGCCGAACGCTCCGGGATCGTCAGTTTCGGTGCGCACTGGAACAACGTGGGAGCCGTCCGCGTGGGCGAACTCCAGGAGATCGCGCAGCTGAGCCTCAACACGAAGTTCCACGACGAATGCGCCGTCTACACCCTGCACCCCGCGCTGTTCGACGACGCCGTCTCCAACTCCCAGTACCTGCCCATCGAGACCGAGAACCGCTACCTCCCCTTCGCCTACGAAAGAGTGCTCGTCCGGCGTCCGCTGCCGCCGAGCTTCTCCTCCTACATCCGCCACCTCGACTCCGCCGACGGCGAGATCATCAGCACCGACGTGCTCCTGATCGACGACGACGGCAACGAACTCGTCCGCGTCGAGGGGTACGCGATCAGGCGAGTCGACCCCGCGGCGATCCAGGCGACGGTCCAGGCTGAGGGGGCGTCCCAGCCGTCCGGGGACCGGGTCACCACCAACGCCTGGGCGATCATGCCGGAGTTCGGCATGGACGTCCTGCACCGCGTCCTCGACAGCTGGCCGCGCGCGCACGTGGTGATCTCACGCGAGGAACTGGCCGTCGGCATCCGCCGGATCTCGGGACTGAACAGCGAACTCCTCGAACGGGAACTGCCGGACGCCGATCCGGGACAGACCGTCGAGCGCTTCATCGACACGCCCTACCGCGAGCCGAAGACGGAGGTCCAGAAGATGCTGGCCACGCTCGGGGCGCAGTCACTCGGCGTCGACAAGATGGGCATTGACGACGACTTCTTCGAGCTCGGCGGGAACTCGCTGGTCGCCGTTCAGCTGGGCACCCGGATCCGCGGGCGGTTCGAGATCGAGCTACCGGTCAGGACCATCTTCGAGCAGCCGACGGTGGGTCAGCTCGCCGAGTTCGTGGAAAGCGCGCTGCTGACCAAGGTCGAGTCCCTCTCCGACGAGGAGGCGGCCAAGATGCTCGCCCTGCTGGAAGGGCGGTGACGGCGTGACCGTCGCAACGAGGGCTGTGCCCCGTGCTGGGCGCTGACCTCCCGCCCGAGCCTTGGACCCTGAGCGCGCGGTCCGAGCCGAGGGCCCGGCAGCGGTTGCTCTGCCTCCCGTTCGCGGGAGGCGGGGCTTCCGCCTACCGGTCCTGGGGCGCCGAACTGGCCAAAAGCGGGATCGAGGTCTGGCCGGTGCAGCTGCCGGGCCGGGAGAACCGGCTGAAGGAGCCGGCGATGGACGACCTCCCGGCGCTCGCCGCGCTGCTGGCGGATGTGTTCGGCGCCTATCTGCCGCGGCGGCCGTACGCGCTGTTCGGGCACAGTATGGGGGCCAGCATCGCCTTCGAGTTCGTCAGGGAGGTGCGCCGGCGTGGGCTGCCGGAGCCGGTCCGGCTGATCGTGTCGGCGAATCGGCCGCCGCACCGGCCCGATCCGGCGCCGCCGACCCACTCCCTGCCCCGGGCAGAGCTGATCACGAAGTTGAGGAGTTACGGCGGCACGCCGCGGGAGCTGTTCGACGAGCCGGATCTGGTCGATCTGCTGCTGCCGACCATGCGGGCGGACTTCGCCCTGTTCGAGCGGTTCCAATGGGTGGCGGAGGAGCCGCTCGGCTGCCCGGTCACCGTGCTCGGCGGTCTCTCCGATGTATCGGTGCCGGATGCCGAGTTGTACGCCTGGGAGGCGCTGACGACCGGCCCCTTCCACGTCAGGATGCTTCCGGGCGATCACTTCTTTCTGCTGAAGGCCCGGAACATGACCATTGAAACGGTCAGAGAACTACTCAGCGGCCGATGACAAGTGGCCGTGGGGCCGATCCGGCGCCCACGGCCACTTGGCGTTCACCCGGACTGATCGGCCAGCACCAGGCGCAGTTCGCAGGTGTAGCGGTGGCCGTCGGCGTCGGGGAGCCACACGTGGTGCGGATCGGGGTGCATCTCGGTGAGCTCGACCACACCGTCGCCTCGCGCCTGCCGTACCGAGGCGAGGAAGTCGTTGACGAACAGCGGGCTGTCGAAATCTAGGTAGACCGGCTTGGTCCGGCCCGCCGCCCGCCAGAAGACGAACCGCGGCAGGCCGGTGGTCTCGGCCCAGCGGCGCAGGGCGGCGAACGCGGCCGGCTCGTCCCGCCCGGAGCCCGCCGGGATCGTGTGCGCGGGCAGGCGCCACTTCTCGCGGGCCACCACCAGGTCGTCGATGGTCACCCGGGGGGTGTGGGGAAGAGGGGGCAGCGGCTGGAAGAGGTTCACCAGAACCTCCTGAGTGAGTTCCCCGACGACGTCGAGCACGCGCATGCGCGCTCCGGACCGGGTCCGTACGGTGATCGACGTGCCGGTCCGCTCGGCGACCAGTTCGTCCAGTGGCAGGCTCCTTCCCCGGGGAACCGCGCGGGCCCCGTTTCCCGGGGCGAAGGACAGGTACCAGTAGCGATCGGAGAAGAGATCCGGCGTCGGGTAGTTCCGTCCGGTGACCTTGGGGGAGCGCGGATAGATGGGAACGACCCGGGGCCGGTCGGCGGGCCCCGCCTCGGCGGCGTGGCGCAGCCGGTCGGGGTCGGGGTGGGCTGTCGTGAACGCGTAGTTGTCGAGGGTCGCCATGGCGAGATGGATCTCGCCCAGGACGAATTCGTAGCGGCCTGCCTGCAGTTCCCCCAGGCCGGCGGCTGCGATCATGACGTCGGGGCTGTGCTGGGCGGCGCCGTACCAGAGTGGCGGCGGGGCGGCGAACGCGGCGGCGACTGGTACGGCGAGGCCGGCCGAGTCTCGACGGACCCGGCGTTCACCCGCGCGCCAGGACAGGATGTCGCTCCAGGACTTCTGGAATTCCTCGACGAGGGGCGCGGACCAGGCAGGATCCGAGATCCGGTCAAGAAACTGGTTCACGATGATGCCCAGCGGAACGCCGTTTCCCGGGGTCATACCGGCGAACTGGTCGTACAACTCGCCGATGAGCGATTCCAGGTGGTCGCCGAATCGCCAGGTCAGCCAGCGGGCGCTGTCGAGCATCAAGGACAGTGGCGGGAGGAGGGAGCTCCGCAGGCCGGCGCCCAGCCGGACGTCGACATCCCTGCGGCAGTCCTCGTAGACGGCGCGCCGGCCGTAGTGTCCCTGGTCCTTGGTGCGTACGGCCGGCGCTTCGGTCAGCTGCTTCATCCGCTGGTCGAGGAGCGTGAACGCCTTCGCCAGGCCGGCCGGTTGGTCGGCCGCGTCCGCCACCGCCGCGCGGGCGTCTTCGAGTTGCGCGAGCGCGTCGAGGGCCGCCGCGCGGCCATCGGATTCCGGCAGCGCCTGCAACTGGCGGCGGAGCGCGCGTTCGGGCCACGGATCGACCGGGACGTCCGGCCGCCACACGATCAGCCCTCGGGCCAGCAGCCGTTCCAGCGCCGCGACCACGTCGTCCTCGCGGGTCACCCCCGTGAACCCCTGCCAGCGCAGTTCGGCCGTGAGGCTACGCGGGGTCCTCGTGCCGTCCACGGCGGCCAGGACCGCGGCGTCCACGGACGGCAGCCGGCAGGGCGACCCGTCCGGATACAGGGCCAGCGGGCCCTGCACCACGACACCGGCCAGGCGGGCCGGGGCCAGCCGACGCCGGATCGCCGGGTCCTTGGCCAGCGCGGTGCCCAGGGCGTCGATCGCCCAGTCCTCGAAGTGCACCTCGCGCGCCGCGACCAGGTTCGGTCCGGGCTGCGCGGTGATGACCTCGACGTCGTCGGAGAAATCGGTCCAGGTGCAGGGGCCGAAGAATCCGATGGTCTCGTTGCGCGCGTGGTAACGCTGGGCGTAGCGGGTCAGTTTGGCCTCTTTGCGACGCCGATCCCGAGTCCGGGTGGTGTCGGCCGCGTGGCGTCGCAGCCAGCCGGTGACGTGCTCGACGGCGTGCGGGTTCTGCCAGAGCAGGGCCGCCTGGAATGAATCGCCCTCGGCCATGCTGAGCAGGTGCGCCGACGTCCGGTGAATACCGCGATGCCAGGACTCGTGGATTCGTTCGGCCGATGATTCCGGGTCGAGCGCGAGCGCGGCCGTCTCCGGGTCCGCGAGCCGGAGAAGCTCATGGATCGGAAAACCGGCGCTGCGCACGGCCACGTCGGCCCATGGACGCCACGCGTCATTGCTCATTCGCTTCAACTTCCTTCAATCCATCGACCGGATTTATCGCACCCGGGAAAGAAAGCCATTCACGGCAGTTAGTCTGATAGTGGAAGGGCCGGTAGAGCGGGGTCCGCCACGATATATGGCGATAAATCGCCATCTTGTCCGCCGCTATGGCGGTTGGTCTCGACTCGCCGTCAGGATGAACTGTGAGTTCCTGCGATGACGGCGGTGAATAGCGTAAATGTATGAGGACGACGACGGGCGTACTTATCAGGTCGTGGTGAATGAAGAAGAGCAGTACTCGATCTGGCCCGCTGACCGCGAACCGCCGCCGGGATGGCGCGCGGATGGGACCGAAGGGCTGAAGAACGACTGCCTCGCGCACATCAACACGGTGTGGACCGACATGCGGCCACGCAGCCTGCGAGAGCGAAAGGCGGAAGCGTGAGCCATCGGGTCGGCGCGGCGCTGGAGCCGCAGGGAGTCACTCTTCAGGAGACCCTGGAGCGCGTCGACATCACCGAGGAGATGGGCGCGGACTCGCAGTGGCTCATCCAGATGCCGGGCCAATGGGAGAGCGGCACCGTGCTCGCCGCGCTGGCGGCCCGCACCGAGCGCATCACGCTCGGCAGCGCGATCCTGCCGCTCTACTCCAGGCCGCCCGTGGCCATGGCGTCCACGGCGCTCACGCTGGGTGAACTGTCCGGCGGGCGGTTCGTTCTCGGGCTCGGGCTCGGGCACCGTGACGTGGGCGAGTGGATGGTCGGGGCGGGCGCCGCGCCGCCGGCAGTGCCCGGCATGCGCGAGTACCTGGAGATCGTGTTGGCGGCCATCCAGAAGGGAGAGGCCGATCACGACGGGAAATGGTTCGGCGGGCATGTCTTCTATCCCCCGACGCAGGAGCGCCACTCTGATCTGCCGGTCTACGTCGGCACGTTCGGGCCGCGGATGCTCGAACTGGCCGGGGAAGTCGCCGACGGTGTGATCCTGTGGATGTGCACGCCGAGCTATGTCAGGGACGTGGTGATGCCGGCGTTGCGGCGCGGGTTCGCGCGGCGCACCGACGGCCGCTACCCGGGCGGGGCCGGATTCGAGGTCGCCGCGTTGATCTGCGCGGCGGTCACGCCGGAGGTCGAAGCCGACCAGACGAGGTTCGGTGAGTATCTCTCCGCGTATGTGCGGGTCCCCACCTACCGGCGGCTCTTCGAGGCCAGCGGATTCGGAGCCCAGATCAGAGCCGGCCGGCCCGACGAGGAGATGATCCGGGGGCTGTCGGCCATCGGCGGGCCGGCGGAGTCGCACGCCCGGATGGCGGCCTATGCCGCGGAGGGTGTCACGCAGATGCTGATCTGCCCGGCCGGCAGCGCCTTCCTCGACCGGGGCCGGTATCTGGACACGGTCCGGGCGGCGCTGGCGTAGGTGCCGCCGGGCCAACCGGCCCGGCGGCTTTTCTGTGCCCGGCGGGTCCGCGTGCCCGTCACCGGCCGGCCAGGCGTTGTCGCCTGCGGCTTGTCCGCCACCAGAACCTCGGTGGTGAGCCGTCACCGGCCGCGCCGCGCGGCCAGGCGTCGCCGCCGTTCGTCCTCGGGTACGGCCACCCGCCTGCGCTGTGCTCGCGTGACGCCGTTCCGGTCGCCTCGGAGATGGTCGGCGAGGGCCCGTACGGTCGGATGCTCGTAGAGATCGAGAAGCGGGATGTTCTGCCCCAGTTCCGAGCAGAGCGCGGTGTGGACGGTCGTCATCCGCACGGAGGTCCCGCCCAGGTCGAAGAAGTTGTCGTCCACCCCCACCCGGTCGAGGCGGAGCGTCGCCGCCCACACGTCCCCGATCTGGCGTTGGAGGTCATCCGAGGGCCGGATGTAGGCCGGCCGCAGCACCGGCCGCCGGGGGGCCGGTTCGGGGAGCGCGGCTCGGTCGATCTTGCCGTTGGGCGTCAGCGGAAGTTCGTCCATGTGGACCACCAGGGTGGGTAGTGAGTGGGCGGCGAGGTCCTGCGCGAGAAACGACCGCACCTCGTCGACGGCGACCGGTGCGGTCCCGACGGGGACCAGGTAGGAGACGAGTTCGACCTCCTGGCCGACGCGGCGGCCGAGGGTGATCGACTCGCGGACCTGGGGATGCCGGTTCAGCGCCGCGTCGACCTCGGCGGGGGAGACCCGGTGGCCGCGGACCTTGACCTCGTCGTCCAGCCGTCCCAGGTACTCGATGGTGCCGTCGGGCAGCGGCCGGCCTAGGTCGCGGGTACGGAACCGCCGGACATCCGGCACCGGGTCCTGGGCGAAGCGTTCCCCGGTGAGCTCGGCGTCGAGATAGCCGGTCGCCAGATGCCTGCTGCGCACGACGACCTCGCCGACCTCGCCTACGGCGGCGGGGCGTCCGGATGGCGTTGTCACCATCAGTTCGCCGCCCGGCGCACCGGATCCGAGTGGCAGTGGTGCCGCCGGACCGTGGCGCGCCGCCCAGTCTTCGGCCTCGCGCAAGGTGATCGGGCGGTACGAGGGGAGCTGGGGGGTCTCCGTCGCGCCATACCCCACCACGACGGTCGTGTGTTCGGCGACGCGCGACAGATCCTGGACGTCGCGGGGCGTGACCACGTCGCCGGCCAGGCAGACCAGCCGGAGGTCGGGCAGGCGGAGGCCGCTCGCGTCGGCGGCGGCGACGAGGAGGCGGGAGTACTGCGGGGTCAGGTTGGCGACCGTGATCCGCTCGGCCGCTAGCCATTTCAGCAGGGACTCGGGGGTGGACGGCCCGGGGGGAGGGACGTGCAGCGCGCCGCCGCACCACAGCGGCGTGAACAGATCCCGGTGGAGGGGATCGTGTGCCAGCCCGGACAGGAAGGAGAAACGGTCGCGGGGGCCGAGCTGGAACGCGTCGCAGTACCAGTCGAGGAAGTGCGCGAGCGGACCTGGTTCCGCGACGACCGCCTTGGGGCCCGAGGTTGTTCCCGACGTGAAGGCGACGTAGCCCGGGGATACGAGCGGACCGGTGGCCCTGGCGCGGCCCTGGAGGGTGACTTCGCCGTCGCCCGCCACGCTGAGGACGGCGAGGTCCTCGCCCAGTTGGTCGAGGGCGGTGAGGTCTTCGCCTAGCTGGTCGAGGGCGGTGAGGTGCTCGCCCAGTTGGTTGAGGGCGGCTGTCGCCTTACCTCGGTCGGCCTGCGTGATCAGCAGAGCGCCGGGGTCGGCAGCCTTCAGGCAGGCGGCCAGGCGCCGGGGCGGGAGCGCCGGGTCGAGCAGGGCGTAACGGCAGCCTGCCAGCCAGACGCCCAGCAGGATCGCGGGCATCAGGCGGGACCTCGCCGACAGCACGGCCACCGTACCGCCTGGGGGCACGCCGGCTTTCCCGATGGAGGCGGCGATCCGGGCCGCATCCTCGTGGACGGCGGCGGAGGTGCGGACGCCGTGGTCGTCCACGATGACGCCGGTTCCCCGCTCGATCCGGTCGGACAGTCGGCGGATCGCCTCGTCGGCCGGAACGGCGGCCGTTGCCAGGGTCGATGGCTGATCGACGCTCACGTCCGGTTTGTCCAGGCGTCGGTGGGGGTCCGCGACGAGTTCCGCGAGCCGCAGTTCGTACTGGTTCAGCAGTGCCGCGCCCAGTTCCGGCGGGCAGGTCGCCGCGTCGTGGACCACGCGCACGGTCAGGCGTTCGCCGTCGTCGGTGAGGTAGACGTTGAGGTCGTACAGGGCCGGCGGCGAGGGAGGCGGGGCGACCGAGGTGCGTAGGCCCGGCATCGGCGGGGCGGAGTCCGGGGCGCCGAGATGGTTGAACCAGACGGCGAACGGGCGCTCCAGTCCCGTCTCGGCCAGAACCTGGTCGAAGGGCACGTCCGCGTTGGCCTGGATTTGTCCCCATTGGCCGCCGAGCCGTCCGACCAGCTCGGAGAAGGTGGGGTCGCCGCTGGTGTCGATCCGTACGGCCACGGTGTTGACGAAGAAGCCCACGACCTGATCGAGGTCCGCGCCGTCCCTGCGGGATACGGGAACTCCTACGCAGATGTCGTCCTGGCCGGTCCACCCGCGCAGGACGGAGCCGAAGGCCGCCAGCATGACGACGAACGACGTCGTCCCGCAGCGCCGGGCGAGGGTCTCCACCTGGGTGCGTACCTCGGGAGCGAGGTGCTTGGCGTGCTGCCCGCCGACGCCGGCAGGGGCGGCTGCCGCGTTGACGGGCAGGCGGCCCGGCGTGGCCCCTTCGAGGTAGCGTGCCCAGAAGCCGATCTGCCGCTGGACGCTTTCCTCGTCGAGATCACGGGCCGTCGCGGCGGCGCCGAAGTCGAGGGGGAGCGGCGTCAGCCGGGAGGGCGTCCGCCGCAGGTGAGCGGTGTAGAGCTCGCCGAGTTCGGACAAGATGATCTCGGTTGATCGCCCGTCCACGGCCAGATGGTGGATCGCGAGCACCAAGCGATGGCGATTCTCCGTGGTGAGGAGCATCGCGCGGAGGGCGGGATCGGTGCTGAGATCGTAGGGCCGCCCGAGGAACTCGTCGGTGGCCGGGTCGAACCCGTCCTCGGCGCAGCCGGTGATCGTCAGCTCGGGAGGGCCGGTCAGCACCCTGGCGAAGGGCCGACCGCCACGCGGCACGACGACCGAACGCAGGGTGGCGTGCCGCCGGGTCAGCTCGCCCAGCGTGTCGCGCAACGCCCGGGTGTCCAGTTCGCCGTACAGATCCAGGACCACCGGAACGGTGTACGCCGTGCCGGTGGGCGTGAGCGCGTGGGACAGCCAGAGCCGGAACTGAAGAGGGCTGAGCGGGTACTCGGACGATTCGGTCCCGGCGATCCGTGTCGCCGGACGTGCATCGTCGAGCCAGGCCGCCAGGGCCGCCGGGGTGGGGCAGGAGAAAACGACATGCGAGGGCACGTCCAGCTCCAGCCTCCTCCGGAGCTCACCGGCGACCGCGGCGCTGGTCAGTGAGGTGCCGCCGAGCTGGAAGAAGTCATCGTGCGCGCCCACGGTTTCGAGACCGAGCACTTCGGCGTAGACGTCCGCGACCAGGCGTTCGCCGGTGCTTCGGGGCGGCGTCGGAGCCGGCCGCACGGGCGCGTCGGGCAGGGAGCGGCGATCGACCTTGCCGTTCGGGGTGAGCGGCAGGGAGTCCATTTCCACGAAAGCACCCGGCACCATGTACGGGGGCAGCTTTCGCGCCGCGTGTTCGCGCAGGTCCCCGGCCCGCCCCACGAAGAACGCCACGAGCGAGTCGCCGCGGACCAGCACCACGGCCTGGCGGACGGCGGGATGTTCCTCCAGCACGGCCTCGATCTCGCCGAGCTCGATTCGGTGCCCGCGGAGTTTCACCTGGTCGTCCGTACGGCCGAGGAAGTCCAGACTGCCGTCGGGCCGCCACCTGGCGACGTCGCCGGTCCGGTAGAGGCGGGCGGAGCGTGCGCCGAACGGGTCGGGGACGAAGCGCTCCGCGGTGAGCGCGGGCCGGCCGAGATAGCCGTCCGCTACACCGGTGCCGCCGATGAACAGTTCGCCGGGCACGCCGATCGGCGCGGGCCTCCCCACACGGTCGAGCACGTGGACCGTGGTGTTGTCGATGGGACTGCCGATCCTGATCTCGTCAGGATCGGTGGGGATCTCCCAGGCCGTCGACCAGATCGTGGTCTCCGTGGGTCCATACACGTTGATCAGTCGGCTCACCCGGGATCTGAGCTGCCTTGCGAGCTGACGCGGAAGGGGCTCGCCACCGGTCAGCGCCACCACCGGCGGAAGATCGCCGGTCAGCAGCACGCGCCAGCCCGAGGGCGTCGCCTGCACGTGGGTCACGCCGTGCGCCCGGATCAGCCGGGCGACCTCCGCCCCATCGTGGGCGGAATCGGCGATCACACAGGTGCCCCCGGTGATCAGTGGCAGATAGAGCTCCAGCGCCGATATGTCGAAGGAGAGCGAGGTCAGCGCGAGCCAGACATGGCGCGGCCCGGCATCGAGCAGGTCCCGCGCCCAGAGCAGGAAATTGGTGAGCGCGCGATGCGGGACGACGACGCCTTTGGGACGGCCGGTGGAGCCGGAGGTGTACAGCACGTAGGCCGGGCTCCTCGGATCGACGGCGGGCAGTTCGTCGTCGAAGTGGGCCGAGGCGTCTCGCGCGGTGTCTCGCGGGGTATCTCGCGAGCCGTCTCGCGCGGTGTCTCCCGAGGCGTCTCGCGAGCCGTCTCCCGCGTTGTCTGCTGAGGCTGCTCCTGCGGTGTGTGCTGAGCCGTCTCCCGAGGCGAGGACATCGCTCAGGTAGAGGGCCGGGATTCCAGCAGGTTCGAGGTGCCGTTCGGTGAGCGCGACGCGCGCGCCGCTGTCCGCGATGACGTATTCGGTGCGGGCCGCCGGGTAGGCCGGGTCGATCGGCAGGTAGGCCGCGCCGGACATCGAGACGCCGAGGAGGGCGGCGAGCAGATCCGGCCCCCGGTCGAGGCACACAGCGACCAGCTCGCCGGGTCCGACGCCCTGCCCCCGCAGGTGCCCGGCGAGGATCCGCGCACGGGCGAGCAGGGCGCCGTAGGTGAGCTGCTGCTCACCATGGAGAACGGCGACGGACTCGGGGTCCTGCTCCCGGATCAGATCGAGCAGGGTGACCTCGGGGCGGACGCGCCCGGTGTCGTTCCAGGCGCGAATCGAACCGGACTCCTCATCAGGGAGCACAGAGAACTCTGCACGTTCACCCACGCCGTCAGTCGGATCCTTATCCACCACGTGCAGCAGCATCGCGGCAGGTGAAATGGAATGAGAAGCGTCTGGCGACTTCTCGCCAGGAACGTCCCGCACCCTTGTTGGCAGGGAAATGCGGCCAGAATCATAAGGGCCATGATTCAGCGTGGAAGCCGTGCCGCAGGGCGTTGCGGGTCGTCGTTTCAGCGATCCGTGGAGTAGAAGGTGGAGGCATTCTCCCCGGCCAAACAGGCGCTGCTGGCACGCCTGCGTCGTGGCGCGCATCCGGAGACCGTGATTCCCCGGGTGGATTCCAGCGGGCCTTTTCCGCTCTCCTATTCACAGGAAAGGGTCTGGTTCGCCGAACAGCTCGTTCCGGATATGCGGAGCTCCAATCTGGTCGTCGCGGTCCGGATCCCGGCGGTGCTGGATCCAGCCGACGTGGAGCGGCGCCTGGCGGCACTCGTCGCCGAGCACGACGTCCTGCGCATGTCCGTCGAAATGATCGGCGAAACGCCGGGACTGGTCGTCGCCGACACGGTCCCGATCCAGGTGCCGGTGATCGACCGCTCCGGCTACCACGGCCAGGACCTGGACTCGATGGCCCGGCAGGAGGCGCTCGCGATCAGCGGGCGCGGCTATGACCTGGCGTGTGCGCCGCTCTGGCGGATAGAGCTGGTCCGGCTGCCGGGGGCCGAGACGATGGTCGTCATAGCGGCCCACCACCTGATTCTCGACGGCACCTCCCTCACCCTGCTGGGTGGCGCGCTCGCCGGCCTGCTGGCCACGCCAGAGCTGCCCGTCCGGTTCGTCGACTTCGCCGCCTGGCAGCGCGAGCAGGTCGAGGGTGGCGCGTTCGCGGCGGAGTCGGACTACTGGCGGCGGCAGCTGGCCGACCTGCCGGCGCGGCTGGAGCTGCCGGCGGATCGCCGCCGCCCCGCCCGGGTCACCTTCGACGGCGCGACCATCAGCGCGCCGGTGCCGGAGCGGACGGCTCAGCGGGTCCGCGCCTTCGCCAAGGAAACGGCCGCCACTCCGTACATGGTGCTGCTCGCGACGTTCAAGGCGGTGCTGCACCGCTGGACTGGCGAGCAGGACCTGGTGGTCGGCTCGTCGGTGTCCGGGCGTACCCGCCCCGAGATCGAGCATCTGCTCGGCACGTTCAACAACATGATCGTTCTGCGTACGTCGCTGGACGGCCGGCCGTCCCTCCGTGAGCTGGTCGGCCGCGTCAAGCAGGTGGCCACCGAGGGGTTCGACCGGCAGAACCTGCCCTATGAATGGCTCGTACGCGAGCTGCGCGGCGGCGGCGCGGAACCCCCCGTGACGGTCTGCTTCAACATGCCGGCCCAGGACGTCCCGCTGCGGCTGGTCGACCTTCCCGTCGTTCCCGAGGGCGCCCAGTTCGAGCTGACCGCGCACATCATGCCGGAACCGGACGAGGGGTTGCGGGTCCAGTTCGAGTACTCGGCCGACCTGTTCGACGAAAGCACCGTACGCGAACTGCTGGACCAGTACCTCAGCCTGATCGATGAGCTGCTCAGGAACCCGGACCTGCCCATCGCGCAGGCGCCGATGGCGGCGTCGGTGCTCGAAGGGGCGCCCGCCGAGCTCACCGGCACCCTGCCCGAATTCGTGATCGCACAGGCCCGCCGGACCCCCGACGCCATCGCGGTGATCAGTGGCGCCGACTCGCTCACCTACGCCGAGCTGGTACGGCGGGCGCGTGGCACCGCCGCCGCGCTGCGCGCCCGGGGCGCGGGGCCGGGCGTGCCCGTGGGTGTCCAGCTGGCGCGTGGACTCGAACTCCCCGTCGCGGTGCTCGGAGCATGGCTGGCCGGCGCCGCCTACGTGCCGCTCGATCCCGCGCAGCCGGAAGCCAGGACGCGGTTGATCGTGGCGGAGACCGGCGCGCTCGTCCTCGACGAGGCAACCCACACGGGGGTCGCGCCGGACGTCCGGGTCGAGCTCGGCGACCCGGCGTACGTGATCTACACCTCCGGCTCCACCGGCCGCCCCAAGGGTTCGGTCATCACCCATGCCGCAATCGCCAACCGGGTGCTGTGGGCGGTACGCCGGTACGCCTTCGGGCCCGGCGACCGGATGCTGCAGAAGACCCGGATCACCTTCGACGCGCACGTGTGGGAGTTCTTCGCGCCACTGGTGAGCGGCGGAGCCGTCGTGATGGCCCCCGCGGGCGTGGAGGAGGACCCCGAGGCGATGCTGCGGGCGGTCGCCGACCATCAGGTGAGCGTCCTGCAAGTGGTGCCCTCGGTGCTGAGACTGCTCGCCGAGGACTCCCTGTCGGCCGGGTGGGCGCGGTGCCGGAACCTCCGGCTGCTGTTCTCCGCGGGTGAGCCGCTGCACGCCGAACTCTGCCAACGGATCTTCACCCGGCGGCCCGGCATAGAGATCGTCAACACCTACGGGCCGACCGAATGCGCGATCGACGTCAGCGCACAGGACGTCGATCCCGGTCAGACCGCCGGTCCCATCCCGATCGGTCGGCCGATCGACGGCGTGCGTCTGCTCGTCCTCGATCGGGAGGGGGAGCCCGCGCCGCCGTGGGTGCCCGGCGACCTCTACGTCGGTGGTATCGCCGTGGGCCTGGGATATCTCGGCAGGCAGGACCTGACGGCCGCCGCGTTCGTACCGGATCCCGCAGGAGGCGTCGGGCGTCTCTACCGGACCGGGGACAGGGCCCGGCTGCGGGGGGACGGCGCGCTGGAGTTCCTCGGCCGCCGCGACGGGCAGCTGAAGATCAACGGGGTCCGGGTGGAGCCGGGCGAGGTGGAGTCGGTCCTCGTCCGGCACCCCGCCGTCCCCGCCGCCACCGTGGTGGCGCGGGAGGGAAACCTGATCGCCTACGTCACCGGGAGCGTGCCTCACGACGACCTGCGCGCCTTCCTGCGTGAGTGGCTGCCCGCCCCCATGCTGCCCGGCAGGTTCGTCACCCTGGACCGGCTCCCGCTGAACGCCAGCGGAAAAGTGGACCGGGCCGCACTGCCCGAGCCGGGCGCGCCGGCCGTCCCCAGTAGCCGCCTGGCGGCCCGCGATCCGATCGAAGAGAAGATCGTTGGCATCTGGGCGGAGTTCCTCGGGCTCCAGACCCCCGGCGTACGCGACGACTTCTTCGCACTCGGCGGGCATTCCCTGCTCATGACGCGCCTCGGCCTGCGGTTGCGCGGCGAGTTCGGCGTCGAGATCCCGCTGCGCGACCTGCTGGGCGCCACCACCGTGGAGCAGCAGGCCGCCCTCGTCGGGCGGGCGAAGACGGCCGGGGACCGCATTGCGCCGGTCGGCCGCGACCTGCCGCTGCTGCTCTCGCCCGGCCAGCGGCGGCTGTGGTTCCTGGACCGGATGGAGCCGGGCGGCACGCTGTACACAGTCCCGCTCGCCGTACGGCTGAGAGGCCGGCTCGACTCCGTTCGGCTGGAAAACGCCATCACCGAGGTCGCGCGCAGACATGAGGTGCTACGGACCCGGTACGACGACGGACCCGTCCAGATCGTCATGCCCGAGCCCTCGGTGCCGCTACGGCACGCGGAAGCGCCGCTGTTCGAGGTGCTCGACGACGAGCTCGGCCGCCCGTTCGACCTGGACAGGGGTCAGGTCATGCGGGCGGTGCTCGTCCGGCAGGCCGAAGACGATCACGTGCTGGTGCTGCTTCTGCACCACATCGCCTGCGACGGCTGGTCGTTGGAGATCCTGCTGCGGGAACTGGGGGAGATCTACGCGGGGGGATCACCTGAACTGCCGTCCATCCAGTTCGGCGATTTCGCCGTCTGGCAGAACAGCGAGCGACGGGACGGCTCCTCGCTGGCGTACTGGCGGAAGAAACTCGACGGGCTGACTCCCCTTGAGCTTCCGCCTGACCGGCCGCGGCTGGCCGAATGGAGCGGACGGGGGGCGGTCAGCGGCTTCGTCATTCCGGCGGATCTGGCCGGTCGCCTGCGAGAGCTCGGCCGGGCCCACGCGGCCACCCCGTTCATGACGTTCCTCGCGCCGTTCCTGGTCCTCCTCTCGCGCTACACCGGGTCGATCGACACGGTGGTGGGCACACCGCTGGCGGGGCGGGCGCAGCCGGAGATCGAGGACCTCATCGGTTTCTTCGCCAACACCCTCGTGTTGCGCACCGACCTGTCCGGGGATCCCGCATTCCCGGAACTCCTCGGCCGGGTCAAGTCGACGGTGCTGGAGGCGTACGCCCACCAGGAGTTGCCGTTCGAACGGCTGGTCGAGGAGGTGGGGCAGCGCCGGGACCTGTCCCGCAATCCGTTGTTCCAGATCATGTTCGAGATGGGCGGCGAGCAGGCCGCTGACTCCCTCGGCTTCGGCGGGCTGACGGCCGAGCGGCTCGTCGAGATGCCCTGGCACACCGCCAAGTTCGACCTCACGATGAGCCTGCTGGAGCGGACCGACGGCTCGGTCCTCGGCTACGTCGAATACGCCACCGACCTGTTCGACGCCGTCACCATGGCCCAGTTGGTCGGCCGTTACCGCCGCGTGCTGGAGGCGGTGGCGGCCGACCCCGCGCTGCGGCCGTCGGAGCTCGACGTGTTCACCGGCGAGGAACGCCGGTTGATCGGCGCGGAAACCGACGGCGAGGAACGCGGGTTGGTCGGCACGGAATCCGCCAGCGAGGAACGGCGGTTGATCGGCGCGGAAACCGTCGGCGAGGAAGTCGCCGAGTGCATGCACGAAATGTTCGAGCGTCAGGCCGCAGCCTCTCCCGACACGCTCGCCGTGGTCGAGATGGACGGCGATCGGCTGACCTACGCCGAGTTGGACGCACGGGCGAACGCCCTCGCACACGGATTGCGGCGGCGCGGGGTGGTGGCGGAGACGCCCGTCCACGTCTTTCTCGGACGTGGCGCCGCGATGGTGACGGCCATGCTCGCGACCCTCAAGGCGGGCGGCGTCTACGTGCCGCTCGACGTCGACGCGCCACCGGCCAGGATGTCCGGCCTCGACGCTCGGTTCGTGGTCACGACGCCGGAGCTGGCCGATCGCGCCCGGCTGTACGCCGCAGACCTGGTGCTCGTCGGGCCCGAGGTGGCGGCGGAGCCGCCCGCTGCCGAGGTCACGCCTGGTGATCTCGCGTACACGATCTTCACTTCCGGGTCGACCGGGCGGCCCAAGGGGGTCATGGTCGATCACCGAGCCTGGACCGGCCATGCGCGGGCGATCGCGCGGGAGTTCGAGCTGAAGCCCAGTGATCGTGTGCTGCTGATGTCGTCGCCCGCGTTCGACGTCTCGATGGAGCAGGTGGCCGTCACCCTGCTATCCGGCGCGACCCTGGTGGTCGCGGCGCAGGAGCTCACCAGTCCGGCGCGCATGCCCGCGCTGATGGCCGAGCATCAGGTCACGGTCGCCGAGATCCCGCCGTCGTACTACCGCGAGATGGTCGGCCACTGCGACGAGGGTCTCGCGGGTCTGCGGCTGCTGAGCGTCGGCAGCGACGTCGTGCGCCACGACGATGCGGGGAAATGGTTCGCGACCGGCCTCCCCGCACGTTTCGTGTCCGGCTACGGCCCGACCGAGACCACCGTCACCTGCACTCTCGCGCGGGTGACCGCCGAGGAGGTCGCGGTACGGCCCGGCGCGGACCCGATCCCGATCGGCCGTCCGGTCGGGCACACCCGCGTCCACGTGCTCGATGCACAGCTCAACGCTGTCCCCTTCGGCGTGCCGGGAGAGCTGTACATCGGCGGTGCGCGGCTGGCTCGCGGCTACGCCGGACGGCCCGACCTGACCGCGGATCGCTTCGTTCCTGATCCGTTCAGGCACGGGGAGCGGCTCTACCGGACCGGGGATCTCGTCCGCTACCGGGAGGACGGTTCGCTGCGTTTTCTCGGCCGTACCGACAATCAGGTCAAGCTGCGCGGATTCCGGATCGAGACCGGCGAGGTCGAGGCGGCGCTGCTGGGCCATCCGCAGGTACGCGAGGCCGCGGTCGTCGCCTTCGGCGTGGGCGACGAACGCGGCCTCGCCGCCTACGCCGCCACCCGGTGCGCGCCCGATGAGCTCAGGGAGTTCCTCACCGGCCGGTTGCCCGGCTACATGGTTCCCACCCGGTGGACCGTGCTGGATCGGCTGCCGCTCACGGCGGGCGGGAAGGTCGACCGCCGGGCGCTGCGCCTGATCGAGCCCAGCGCCGTACGGTCGCCGGGGCGACGCCCGCGGACACCGGCCGAGGAGCGGATCGCCGGAATCTGGGCTTCGGTGCTGGACGTCGAGGGCATCGGCATCGACCAGGATTTCTTCGCACTCGGCGGCCATTCGCTGCGCGCCGCGCGGGTGCACACCCGGATCCAGGAGGCGTTCGGCGTCGAACTGCCGCTGCGCCGTCTGTTCGAGGCCACCACCATCGCCGACCTGGCGCAAGCCGTACAGGCGGCGATCGAGGACGATCTCGCCCTGCTCTCCGACACCGAGATCGCGGCGCTGCTGGAGGAAGAGGAGCCGAGTGACCGCCACATCTGAGCTCAGACGCCAACTGCTGGAGCGCAGGCTGCGAGGTGAGGCCGCCGACGCCGGCATCGGGCGGGCCCCGCGCGACCGGCCGCTGCCGGTCTCCTCCGCACAGCGCCGGATGTGGTTGCTGGATCAGCTGCTTCCCGGCACCGCCGAGTACACCGTCCCGCTGGTGCTGCGGCTGTCCGAGCCCGCGCGCGTCGACGACCTGCGGGCGGCGCTGACCGCCCTGGCGGAGCGGCACGAGGTGCTGCGGACACACTTCGCGGTGTCGGGCGGCGAAGTCCACCAGGTGATCGCCGAGCCCGCGCCGGTCCCGCTGACCGTTTCCGACCTCGGCACCGAGACGCTGGAGGAAGCCGTCCGGCGCCGGCTCGTCATCCCGTTCGATCTCGCCCGGGGGCCGATCTGGCGGGCCGCGCTGCTGCGCGGCGACCACGACGTCCTGGTCCTCACCGTGCACCACATCGCCTGCGACGGCTGGTCGATGGAGATCCTGAGCCGCGAACTGAGAGCCCTCTACGACGGCGCGGCGCTGCCTCCCCTCCCCGCGCGGTACGCCGACTTCGCGGCCTGGCAGCGAGACCGGCTGACCGGGCAACCGCTGGAGCGCCGACTGGATTTCTGGCGCACCACCCTCGCCGGCCTCGAACCGCTCGACCTGCCCACCGACCGCTCCCGCGCCGTTCCCCGTGACCCCAGCGGAGCCAGGGTGCGCTTCACCGTGCCCGCCCCCGTCGGTCAGGCACTGCGCGAACTGAGCCACTCACACGGGGCGACACTGTTCATGACCCTGACCGCGGCGCTGAGCGCCCTGCTGTCCCGGCACACCGGGCAGACCGACATCGCGGTGGGTACGGCGGTCGCCGGCCGCCCCCGATCCGAGGTCGAGGGCATCGTCGGACCCTTCATCAACACCGTCGCCCTCCGCTGCGAACTGACCGGAAACCCCACCTTCCCCGAGCTCCTCTCCCGGGTACGGGAGACCACCCTGGCGGCCTTCGCCCACGAGGACCTGCCCTTCGAGCGCCTTGTCGAGGAACTACAGCCCGAGCGGGACCTGTCCCGCAACCCTCTCGTCCAGGTGATGCTCCTGCTGGAGAACGGCGGCCCCATCGCATCGGCAGGGTGGGAAGAGATCCCGGTCGCCTCACCCGCCGTCAAGATGGACCTGACGGTCGGCTGCCACGAACTGGCGGACGGCACTCTCCTGGGCGGCCTGGAATACGCCACCGCCCTGTTCGACCAGCCGACCATGGAACGGCTCGCAGATCACCTGGTACGACTGCTCACGGCCATCGCCGCCACTCCCGAGACCCGCGTCGCCGACCTGCCCCTGCTGACCGCGGACCAGGAATCGGCCGTCACCGCGTGGGCCACCGGCGCACCAGCCCCCGTTCCGGCGCACTGCCTGCACGAACTGGTCGAGGAGACGGTACGGCGGTCCCCCCACGCCGACGCGGTGATCTCCGCCACGGAGACGCTCACCTACGCGGAACTCAACACCCGAGCCAACCAGCTCGCGCACCGGCTCCGCTCGGCAGGCGTCGGCCCAGACCGCCCCGTGGCGGTCTGCCTCTACCGTGAGGCAGACCTGGTCGTCACCCTGCTGGCCGTACTCAAGGCCGGCGGCGCCTACCTGCCGCTCGACCCCGACGACCCGCCCGCCCGGCTGGCGGACCTCATCGCGGAGTCAGGCGCCGCCTGCGTGGTGACACGCGAAACCCTGACGATCCCCGTGCCCGACGTCCCGCTGCTGTTCGTCGAGGCCGACCGCGGCGACTGGGCCGCCGAGAACCCGTCCCCGCTGACCTCGCCCGCGAACCTGGCCTACGTGATCTACACCTCCGGCTCGACCGGGAAACCCAAGGGCGTCATGGTGCCGCACCAGGGCATCGTGAACCGGCTGCTGTGGATGCAGGACCGCTACCGGATGAAGCCGGGGGACCGCGTCCTGCAGAAGACCCCCTACACCTTCGACGTCTCGGTGTGGGAGTTCTTCTGGCCGCTGCTGACCGGCGCGACGGTGGTCATGGCCCCGCCAGGGACGCACAGGGAACCCCTCGAACTGGCCGCCTTCATGAACGAGCACGACGTCACCCACGTCCACTTCGTGCCCGCCATGCTGGACGCGTTCCTGGACGTCGCGGCAGCCTTCACCAACGGACGCTGCCCCGACGGCTGGCGTCAGGTGTTCTGCAGCGGCGAGGCCCTCCGTCCCGCCACGGCCCAGCGCTTCTTCGCCATGTCATCAGCCCACCTGCACAACCTCTACGGACCGACGGAAGCCTCGGTCGACGTCACCTCCTACGAGGTCCCCCAAACGGCGAGCCGGATACCGATCGGCGCACCGATCACGAACATGCGCGTCCACGTCCTCGACCCGGAACTGAACCCCGTCCCGCCCGGCGTCCCGGGAGAGATCTACCTCGGCGGTATCGGACTGGCCCGCGGCTACCTCGGCCGCGCCGACCTGACGGCGGACCGCTTCACCCCCGACCCCTTCGGCGGCGGCCGGCTCTACCGGACGGGAGATCGCGGCCGCTTCCTCCCCGACGGCTCCATCGAGTACGCGGGACGCCTCGACGACCAGATCAAACTACACGGCCTGCGCATCGAACTCGGCGAGATCGAAGCGACCCTGCTGGCCCACCCCTCGGTGGCACTGGCGGCCGTAGCCGTGACCAATGAACAGCTCGTGGCCTACGTCGTCCCGGCCAGCGGATTCGAGACGTCCGCCACCGAGCTGCGCGCCCACCTCTCCCGGCGGCTGCCCGCCTACATGGTCCCCGCGCACGTCGTTGAGCTCGCACGACCGCCGCTCACCGTCAGCGGCAAGATCGACCGCAAGAGGCTTCCCGCGCCGCCTCGGCTGCGCGTGGCCGCCGACTCCGTCGCCCCGCGTACCCCGGTCGAGGAGGCGATCGCCGCGGCTTGGTGCGCGGTGCTCGGCCTGGACCGGATCGGCGTGACGGACGGCTTCTTCGACCTCGGCGGTGATTCGATGCGAGCCGTGCGGCTCGTCGGCGAACTCCGGGCTCGCGGGGTCGGAGTGACGGTTCAGGACGTCTTCCAGTCCCGCACCGTCGAGGCACTCGCCCTGGTCGCCGGAGGAGCCGAGGAGCGCCTCGACGAGCTGCGAGCCGAGCCGTTCACGCTGCTCACCGACGCCGACCGGGGCCGGCTGCCCGGTGGGGTCGTCGACGCCTATCCGCTGTCGCAGGTGCAGGCCGGCATGGTGTTCGAGATGCTGGCCGACGAGACCGTCATGCCGTATCACAATGTCACCGGATACCGCGTCAGCGGCGGTCTCTCTCCCCATGCGCTGCGCCTGGCCGCCGCGAAGGTCGCCGCACGGCATCCGGTGCTGCGCACCTCGGTCGAACTCGACGCCTTCTCCGAACCGCTCCAGCTGGTGCACGAGGAGGCCGCCCCCGAGATCGAGTTCACCTCGCTGCTGGGGGTGCCCGACGTCGACGCCGCCGTGGAAGCGGCCATGGCGGCCGAGCGGGCCCGGCCGTTCGAGCTTTCCACGGCACCGCTGTGGCGGCTGCGCGCCTTCGAGGTCTCGGCTGACGAATGGTGGCTCGCCATCGTCGAATGCCATGTGATCCTGGACGGCTGGAGTCACAACGCGCTGCTCGCCCAGCTGCTGGAGACCTACCGGGCTGGCGAACAGGCCGACCCGCCGGCGCCAAAGCTGAAATATGCCGATTTCGTCGCGATGGAGCAGCGCACACTGGCAGCCGCCGACGATCGCGACTTCTGGGCGTCGCGGCTGACCACCCACCACCGGCTGGCTCTGCCGGAACGCTGGAGCGAACCGGGACCCGATCGCGTCCAGACGAAGGTGATCGCAAATGATCATCTGGAGGAGGGGGTGCGCGCCCTGGCCAAGGCGCACGGGGTCTCCCCCAAGACGGTCTTCCTCGCCGCCTTCGCCGCCACGCTGGCTCCGCTGGCCGCCGACCAGTTCTTCTTCGGGCTGGTCAGCAACGGCCGCCCCGAGGTGAGCGGCGGCGACGAGGTCTTCGGCATGTTCCTCAACACCGTGCCCTTCGCCGTCACCCGGCCGTCGGGCACCTGGCGCGAACTGATCAAAGCCGTGTACGCCGAAGAGATCGCCCTCTGGCCACACCGCCGCTTTCCCCTCCCGGCGCTGCAACGGGCGCACGGCGGGCGGACCCCGTTGATCGCGGCCACGTTTAATTATCTCGACTTCTACACGGTCGGCCGGACCGGAGCCGTCGATCTCCCGGTCACCAAGGACGACAGCCCCAACGAATTCCCGTTCGACCTCACCATCATGCCGGGCCGGATCGTCGTCACGAGCCGCCGGGCACGCATCGGCGAAAGCCACGCCGCCAAGCTGGGCGAACGCTTCGCCGAGGTGCTCCACTCCATGATCGCCGACCCGGACGGGGTGGTGCCGTCCGAGCTTGGCTCGTCCGACCCCGGCGGGGTGGTGCGGTCCGGGCCCGGCTCGTCCGACCTCGATGGGGTGGTGCCATCCGAGCCCGGCACGACCGAACCCGATCCCCAGCAACTGGCCGCCCATTCCGCACCTCGCCCGTACGTCCCGCCGCGTACCCGCTTCGAGAAGGCCATCGTGGCGGTCTGGGCGGAGGTCCTGGGTGTCGCCGAGGTCGGCGTCGAAGACGACTTCTTCGAGATCGGGGGCTACTCCCTGGCGGCGATGCGGATCGCGAGCAGGCTCAGGGCCGTGCACGGCATCCATGTGACACCGCGCGATGTGCTGGAATGTGGCACGGGTGAGGCCCTGGCGGAGGTGGCGGTTCCGGTCCGGGGGCCGGAACTCCGGTCGCGTCGCGCTGATCCGGAAGTCACCCAGCCGGTGAGCCGGGGCAGCATGCACTGGCTGCGGCCCGCCGGTGCGGGGTCGGCGCATGCACCCCTGGTCTGCGTCCACCCCGGTGGTGGCAGCGTGCACTGGTACCACGCCCTCGCCGAGCACCTGGCGGGGGACCGCCCGGTCGTCGCCTTCCAGCATCCGGCTCTGGCGGACGTGCGCGAGGCAGAACACGACGTGCCCGGTCTGGCGGCGCTCTACATCGATCAGCTCAGGCGAGAGTTTCCCGCCGGGCCGTACCACCTGTTCGCCTGGTGCGGGGGGTCGGGTGTGGCCTGGGCGATGGCCGGGCTCCTGGACGCGGCCGGTCAGCGGTTCACGCTCAGCCTGCTGGATCCCGGCGTCGACGGCTTCGGCGACCCCGAGGTCCTACCGGCTCATCTGCCTGTCCTGCGGCAGATCGAGGCGGCCTATCAGCGGCTGGAGGAGTCCCCGGCGGACGCCGTCAAGCTACGCCGCGAATTAGCGGAGATGTTGCGATTCGTCGTTAACGATCCCGATGCTGAGGATCTCATCAGCGACGAGCCGGACCGCAGCTGGAACGACCTGGCCCGAGCCTGGAGAGTGATGCTCGAAAGGCGCATTAGCTATAAATATCCGACTAAGCCATACCAGCTGCATCTCATCGTGAGCGACGAATGCGCCGCGGCCAGCGCGGACTCACTCCGCGGCTACACCTATCCGGAATACCTCGCTCTCTGGCGTGGCCTCGCCTCCGGCGGTGTCACCGTCCACCGCACTCCCGGAGATGAGATGTCCGTGGTGCGTCCCCCGCAGGTCGCCGCCCTGGCAGTCCTGCTGGGCGAGGTGATCGATCCGGCCTAACAACTCCTAACGGAATAGGCGAGTTGCCGGGTCGGTCGCCGTTATCCGGCGGCGTTAACGCAGGTGATGCTTCTCACCGCGCCGGCGCCAAGAAGGCGCAGCGCTGCTCGCCGACCCGGTGGCCAAGGCGCTCGTCCCCGGCCTGCGGGTGACCGAGATCGACCCGGATCTGTGACTGCTGCGTCTCCGGCTCCGTGGTCACCTCGTCAGGCACCCGCTGCCGGTACGGATTCGGCGACAGCCGGGAGACACATTCTGTTAGTGGTTCTAATAGGGCTCGCAGGAAATTAACCCGTAGGTTCACAAGTCTCTGACCTCGACAAACCCTTTGTGAGCGCGCAAGTTAATTCTCTGCGAGTCCTAAGGTGTGAGGCGCCAGACATGCGCCCACTCGGACTGGACCCGGCCCTGTAGCGGCAGCATGAGCGCCACCGTGGTCCCGGACGAGGCTCCCACCGAGAGGTCGAGGGTTCCGCTGGCCTGGGCGACGTTCAGCCGGAGCGACGGGAGCCCATGTCCGGACGAACCGAAGTCACGTTCGGCCTGTGAGCCCAGGCCGACCCCGTCGTCGGTCACCAGCAGCCGGATGATCCCGGGCTCCGGGATGTCGACCAGGACCTCGATCGTGCAGGGCCCCGCGTGCTTGGCCGCGTTGACGACGAGCTCGCGCGTCGCCCCGACGAGCAGGTCCTGAGTCTCGGCCGTGCCGACCGCCGCCATCGCGTCCTGGCTGATCGACAGGCGAACGTCGGCCCGGAACGCCCGCCGGACCTCCTCCAGCACCGCTTCTATCCGCGTGGCCAGCAGCTGGCTGGACTGCTGCGGAAGCTCGGAGATGACCCGCCGCAACATGGCGTCGGCCCGCGCCAGGAGCGAACTCGCCAGCCCGACCCGATCGACGGCTTCTTCGGGGATGGTCGGCAGTTCGAGCACCTCATCGAGCTGGATCTGCGCGGCGAACAGGTACTGGGCGACTTCGTCGTGCAGCTCGTTCGCGAGCCGTTGCCGTTCCTCCAGACGGGCCAGCGCCGTCCGCTGCTGCAGGTAGCGCGCGCTGGCGATGGACAGGGCGATGATGTAGGCGAGCCGGGCGAATCCTCGCTCTTCCGGTCTGCCGACGGTCGACGCCGACAGCCAGACCGCGATGAGGGTGCCCACGCGCTGATCGCCGATCCGTACCGGCGCCATCAGCACCCCGCGCGGTGCGGCGGTCTGGATCAGGTCGGCGGCCCGCCGCCGGGACGTCTCGTCCAGTCCTTCGCGCCAGGCGTCCTGGCGCGGCGAGTCCGCCGGCGCGTACGCCACGACATCCGCGTCGATGGCGTCGCGCATCGCGGACAGGACGCGGGGGAGCTGGGTCGCGAAGTCGTCGGTGTCGCGCATGGCCGAGGCCGCGTCGGAGAGGACGGCCTCGATCTCGCTGCGCAGGCGCAGGCGGCGCACGTTGGCGGTCAGTTCCACCGACACCGCGACGGGACGCGCCAGCAGCTGCGCGTCGTGGAGATCGTTCATGGTGAAGCCACGCGGCTTGTTGGAGATCTCCAGCACGCCGGTCGTCCGGCCGGAGACGAACATCGGCACCGTGAGCAGCGACGTCGGCAACGGCCGCCGGGTGGCCGCCCCCGTCGGGTCGGGCTGGACCGGCCCGTTCGTCATGTCGGCGCGGCCGGTCGTGAACACCCGGGCCACCCGGTAGCGCATGTCGTGCGGCTCCACCGGCTCGGCCCCGGCCTGAAGTGTCCCGTCGGGCTCGGGCAGCGGCTCAAGCAGGCCGGAGTCCTCGTTGTACAGGTAGACGCGGACGCGTACCAGGCCGATGACATTCCGGACCGCCGCCGCGATCCGCCCGGCCAGGTTCTCGAAACCCACCCACGAGATCGCGGCGGCGAGGTCCAGAATCGCCTCGGACTGGGCGATCCTGCGCTCCAGGTGCCCGCCGCTTCCCCGCCGCAGCCGGCGACTCGCCATGGCGATGGCGGCGTGCCTGCCGAAGTCCGCGGCCAGGTCCTCGTCATACCGGGTGTCCCCGGCGCAGATCAGGTGGAAGTTCCCCATGCGCTTGCCGCTCACGAAGAGCGCGAGCCGCCGGATCTCCCGGCCGTCGCGCAGGGGCGCCGCCGGGAGGGGGACGACGTGCGGGACGCCGGGGTGGGGCGCCAGCCGCTCGTCCTCGCTCCGGTCGGCGTGCAGGAACTCCGGCCAGTGCCGGTGCACCTCGTCGCCGACCAGGCCCGCCACGCCGACGATCGTGGTCCGGCCACCGGAGTCACGCCCGGTGATCAGGACTCCGCCGCAGCCCAGGGTGGCCTGGGCCAGGTCGGCCAGAACGGTCAGGTCCTCCGAGTCGAGCTGCGCGGTCGCGAGCGGTATGTCCTCGGCCACCTATACCGCCTGTGCCGGAAGCTCCCCATCCTCCGGCGCCGGCGGTATCGTCCCGTCCTGCATGGCCTTGACCACCAGCGCGGTACGGCTGGGCACCGCCAGCGTGCGCTTGAGCTTCTGAATGTGGAACCGGACCGTCGATTCGGAGATGCACAGCCGGTCGCCGATCTGGCCGTTGGTCAGCCCGGCCGCGACCAGTTCGAGCACCCGGCGCTGGTGCGGCGTGACCACCTGGCGCTCGGTGCGGCGGCTCATCACCCCGTCGAGCCGGTGCACGATCGCCGAGGCGCTCTGGTCGGCGAGCCGGATCCGGCGGTCCGAGGCGACCTGGAGCAGGGTCTCCTTGAGTTTGGCGATGCCGGCGGCCTTGGTGACGTAGCCGGCGGCTCCGGCGAGCTGCGCGGAGCGCACCGTGTCGTCGCTGAGGTAGGTGGTCAGCATCACGACGGCGATGTCGGGGGAGTCCTCGATGAGCCGGCGGCAGACCGCCTGGCCCGTCATGTCGGGCAGGCGAAGGTCGACGATGGCGGCGTCCGGCCGGGTGCGCCGCGCGATCGCGATCGCGTCCGTGCCGTTGCCGGCCACGCCCACCACGCGGAACTGGGTCATCGCGGAGAGTGAGGCGACCACGCCGTTGCGGACTACCTCATGATCGTCGACCACCAAGATCCTCATTGGTCCTCCATCTCGAACTGCCACCGTCCTACACCTTGGGCCATTTTTAAGCCAGGGACCGGTCCACTATCCGGCCGCGCATCGCTGCCACGCCTCCCGCAGCCTGCGGGCGTGCCGGTCGATCGCCGAGATGACCGTCGAGAGGTTGCCGTCCCGGTAGCCGGTGACGATGGCGGCGTGGTCGCTGTCGCCGGGCGCCTCCCCGGGTCCGATCCCCGTGTGGGCGGTCACGGTGGACAGTTCGCGGTAGTGGTTGAGCAGCCGGGGGTTGCCCGCCAGCGCGACCAGCCGTTCGTGGAAGTCCGGCCCGGCGCCGTCGGCGGAGCGGGGGAAGGCCCGGCACGGCTGGTCGGCCAGGCGGGCGAGGCTGGTCAGGTCCGACTCCTCGACCCAGCCGACGGTCAGTTCGGCCACGCCGACCTCGATGGTCCGCGAGGCCGAGATCATGTCGAGGGCGGTCCGCAGGTCGAGGCCGCCGACGACGTACTCGCCCTGGGGGTCGCGGGCGACCCGCTTCTCGGCGGTGAGCCGTTTGAGGGCCGCGAGCACGGCGGCCGGTTCTGCGGAGAGGCTCTCGACCAGGTGCGGCACCGACAGCGGGCTGCCGGGTGGGAGCCCGTCGACGAGGATCATCGCCCGGATGGCGCTGTAGACGGCGGCGTCGTCGCCGACGAGGAAGTGGCCGAAGGCGCCGGCGAAGTAGGCGAGCGGTCTTCCGTCGTAGCGGACGGCGCTGTGGACACTGCCCAGGAAGACGGTGTGGGTGCCGCCTTTGACCGCCTCCGAGACTCGGCATTCGACGTGGGCGAGGGCGTCCTTGATGAGGGGGACGCCGGCTTCGCCGTACCGGTAGTCCACCGTGGAGAAGCGGTCCGGGTGGCGGGAGGCGAAGCATTCGGCGACCGCGCCCTGGTCGTCGCGGAGGATGCTGATGCCGAAGCGGCCGGTCCTGCGGATCGCCTCCTCGGTGGCGGCGCCGCGGAAGAGGCAGGCCAGCACCATCGGCGGGTCGAGGGACAGCGAGGTGAACGCGCTCGCGGTGGCGCCGAAGTCGCGTCCGCCGTCACGGGTGGAGACGATCGTGACGCCGCTCGCGAACTGGCCCATCACGCGCCGGAAGTCGGCGGCGACGATGCGTCGTCTGGGGCCGCCCGACAGCGACTCGGTGGGCGAGAGCCCCTCGGTGGTGTCGTTCATGCCATGACCTCCAGTCCAGCTTGTGAACTTTGTCACTTTCCGCTGGGTTTTGTCTATTTGCTAGTCGTTGTCGCGGGCCAGGCGGGCGACGTCGTCGGGGTTGGTGAAGTCAGGGATCTTCCAGCCGTCGAGGTCGTACTCGGCCATGGCCGATTCGGCGTAGCCGTTGAGGGAGTCGGCCAGGCCGGTCGCCTCGGCCATCCAGATGGTCTGTACGCGGGCGTCCTCCTCGCTGCCGGTGTAGCTGCGCTCGTACAGCTCATTGCGGCCGGCGAACTCGCTGCCGACGATCTCCCACAGCATCTTGAGCGTCTTGACGCGGTCGATCGCGGTGTTGCCGTTGGATCCGCGCAGGTACCGGTCGAGCAGCGGCCGCAGTTCGGGCGTCTTGAAGTCCTTGGCGTGGCCGTTGAGGTAGATCAGGGCGCTGCCCAGGGAGGATTCCACCAGGTTCCTGATCTGCGGCATCGCCTGGGAGGAGAAGATCCGGTAGGCGACGGAGGCTTCGAAGTCGGGCAGGACGTGGCCGTCGAGCCAGGGGTTGGGGTTGCGGGCCATGGCGGACGACAGGCTCCAGAACAGGTTCCGGTAGCCGATGATCTCTCCGACCCGGGCCTGGACGCCGCGGAAGTTGTCGGTGCCGTTGATGCGTACCGCCTTCAGCATCAGCCCGGCGATGAGGTCGATCTTGACGGCGAGGCGGGTCGCGCCGTGGAACCAGATCCGGTTGGCCTGGCCGGAGTTGCCGCCCGCCCACTGGCCGGCCTTCTCGGTGTCGCCGTAGACCAGGACGTTCTCCCACGGGATCACCGCGTGGTCCAGGATGAAGATCGCGTCGTTCTCGTCGAGCCTGCTGGCGAGCGGGTAGTCGAACGGGCTTCCGTGCATCGCGGCGGCCTGCTCGTACGAGGCCCGCGCGATCACCTTCACCCCCGGCGCGTCCATCGGCACCGTGAACACGACCGCGAACTCCCGCTTCTTCAGCGGCGCTCCGACGTACCCGACGAAGCAGTAGTTGGTCAGCGGCACGTTGGTGGCGACGACCTTGGCGCCGGACACCACGAGCCCGTTGTCGGTCTCGTTCTCGACGTGGATGAACACGTCGCCGACCTCGTCGGCGGGCAGGTTACGGTCGACGGGCGGGTTCACGATCGCGTGCGCGACGTACGGGATGCGTTCCTGCATCAGCCGGTGCCAGGCGCGCGCGTTGTCCTCGAAGGGGGCGAAGAAGTCGGCGTTGATCTCCATGCCCCCGTAGAGGCCGGCCTTGTAGTCCGGGGTGCGCCCCATGAAGCCGTGCATCATCCTGGCCCAGTGCGCGATCGCCTTCTGGTCGGCGAGCATGTCGTCCACGCTCCGGGCCGGCCGGAAGAACGGGTGGGTGAAGCCGCCGTTCCCGGTCGTGGTCGGGGTGCGGAGCACGTCGGCGTTGGCTTCGTCCCAGAGCGCGTCGTAGAGCCGGGCGATGGATCGGGCGGAATTGCGGAAGGCGGGGTGCAACGTCACGTCCTTGACGCGCTCGCCGTTGAGCCAGACCTCCCGCCCGTCTCGCAGGCTCTCCAGGTATTCGTCGCCGGTCATCGGCCGGCGCGAGTTGGCCGCCGACGCGGTCACGGCGCTGCTCGGGTTCTCGTTGGTGCTCACTGCGATGTCGCTCCTCAAGTCGCAATATCGTCGGGGCGCGCTGCCCATGTGGGTGAGAAAACCACCCGGTTCGTCGCCGTTGGCGGGGTTGCCGCGACAACTAGCGACAACGACGGCTGGTCAGTCGTCCTCGGCCGACAGCCGCGCCACGAGCCAGGCGGTGATCCTGTCCAGCTCCGGGGCCGCGCCCGGGATCACGTCGGGGATGTTGAGGAACACGTGGTTGGCGCCGGCGACCACCGAGACGGTCACCTCGACCCCCGCGCCGGCGAGCGCCCCGACCATCGCGAGGGAGAGCCCGAGCGCCTGGTCCTCGGAACCGCACGAGACGTAGGTCGGCGGAAAGCGCTGGAGATCGGCCTGGATCGGGCTCACCCGGGGGTCAGACACCCGGTCCCGCCAGTTCTCCCCAAGATACGACTCGAAAACGGGGTTCGGTCCGGGGAAGTGCGCGATGGGGCCCAGGTCGTAGATCCCGTAGAGCAGCACGAGGGCGCTCACCCGGGGATGGGCCGCCGGATCGGCGCAGAGCACGCCCGCCGCCGCCGCGGCGAGATTGCCCCCGGCGGACGCGCCGGCCAGCGCGATCCGGCCGGGGGAACCGCCGAACCCGGTGATGTTCCCGGCGATCCAGTGCACGGCCTCGACGACGTCGTCCAAGCCGGCCGGGAACGGGAACTCCGGGGCGAGTGCGTAGTCGAGGTTGACGACCACCAGGCCCTTCTCGGCGATCTGCATGCCCAGCTTCCGCTCGTCCTCGGCGCTGCCCTTGAACCAGGCGCCGCCGTGGGCGAACAGGAGCACGGGCAGATCCTGGGCGCCGTGCGGCACATAGATCTCGGCCGTCAGACTGCGCTCGCCGATCACCACGCCCTCGTGGACGTCCACCGAGGCCGGTAGATCGACGTTGAGATGCAGGAAGCGGTTCTGGCCCCGGTCGAAGAGCAGGTCGTCGATCGAGGCCGGGAAGGGCACCTCCACCGGATGGCCCATCACCTGGGAAACCCAGACCGACATGGGGTTCATCGGGCGTCCTCCTTCTTCTTGGGTCCGCTGAAAAGCCCGTCGGCCAGGCCGAGCCGGACCAGGCTCATCCGGGCCCAGTACGTCTCCCGCTGCGACGACTGGTGACCTCGGTACATCGCGGTGTCGCGGAAGTAGCGCGCCAGCCGGCTCGCCGGCACCGAGGCCGAAGTCCCGGCGCCGCGGTACATGAGTTCGACCGCCTCGGCGGCGAGGGCGCCCGCCTGCTGCGCCATCCCGTAGAGCGCGATCACTTTGGGCATGTCGAAGGGCTCGCCCGTACGCGCCCAGCGCTCGGCGTGCTCCCGGTACCGGTCGGTCACCGTGAGCAGGATGGACTCGGCCGAGTCGACCATCGCGGCGGCCTGACCGTGGATGCGCTGCGAGTGTGGATCCTCGAACCGGAACGCCGCCGACGGGACGACCGTCCTGCGCGCCAACATCTGCTCGTCGAACTCGTCCAGGGCGGCCTTGGCCGCGCCGACCTGCACCGACGCGATGGAGGTGTGATAGGTCGCATGGGCTCGGCCCAGGTACATCGGGTTGTCGTGCAGGATCGCCCCGGGGGTGGCGACCTGCGGGTCCCAGCCCTCGTGCCAGGTGCCGGCGACGACGTGCCGCGCGGGCACGAACACGTCCTCGACGACGAAGCTGTTGGAGCCGCTCGCCCGCATGCCGAGCGTCCGGTCGCCGCCCCAGTTGTCCAGCACGGTCACCCGGTCCTTCGGGACCGCGATGTTGACCATCTCGGGCGGGGTGCCCGGTCCCCGGTCGATCATGGCCATGCCCAGCACCCAGTTGGAGTACGGGATGCCCGAGCCGTACTCCAACCGGCCACTGGCCTGATAGCCCCCCTCGACTTCGCGCAGGACGATCCCGGGACCGACACCCGTGTGCGGCGCGCAGAACGTCCCGTCCGAGAAGAGCTCCGCCTGCGCCTCCTCGGCGAAGAAACTCCCGGCCACGAGCGCGTGACTGGAACCCAGCGTCAGGCACCAGCCGGTGCCCGGGTCGCCTCTGGACACCTCGACCATGACCCGGTAGTAGGTGGTCAGGTCGAGTTCCAGCCCGCCGTAGCGGCGCGGCACGAGTATGGAGTAGAAGCCCGCCTCGGCGAACATGTCGTGCATCTGCGGCGAGTAGCTGCCGCGCTTCTCGGCATCCTCCTGCTGCTCCCGCAGCAGCGGCCGCAGCGCCACCGCACGCTCGACAAGTTCGTCGGCAGTGAGGGTCGCTTCGGAATCACTGATGACGTCTGACATGACAGATGACCTCTTCATCGCTCTGGAGGGTGCGCGCACAGCGCCCGAACCCCTCGCCCGGACGCTAACCATGGTTGAAAGGGATTGCCCGTCGATCCGGCGCGGGCTATCGACCCCGCCAGTCACCCGGCGCGGACCGGTGTCCCGGGTTCTGGAACCGGGCGTTCGCGGGGGATCCAGACACCGATCGCGACGGCGAGCGCGCTGGCCAGAGCGGCCACCAGGAACGCGATCGAGAAGCCACGCTCGGTCGGCAGGCCGCTCGGCAGCGTGTGCGCCGCGATGATGCTGCCGGCCAGCGCGCTGCCCGCCGCGGCGCCGGCGTTCCGCATGATGGTGTTGACCCCGCTCGCCTCGCTGCTCTCGTGCTGCTCGACCGCGCCGAGGATGAGGGTCGGCATGGCCGGGTAGCTCAGGCCGACCCCGACCGCCAGCACGCAACTCCACAGCACCAGCAGCCACGCCCCGCCGTGCGCCACGCTGAGCAGGACGAAGGCGGCCACCGCGATCGAACAGCCGACCAGCAGCGGGGTACGGGCGCCCCAGCGGCCGATCACGCGCCCCGACATGCCGGACGTCGCCGCGTTCACCAGGGCGTTCGGGACGAGCAGCAGACCGGCGGCTGACGCCGCCAGGCCGAGCCCGTAGCCGGAGCTCTCCGGAACCTGGGCGAGCTGGGGCAGCAGGATGAAGGACCCGAAGAGCCCGAACCCCGCCACTGCCGTGGTCAGGTTGGTGAGCAGCACCGGTCGGCGGATGAAGGTCCGGATGTTGACCAGCGGGTCGGTGGTGCGCAGCTCCAGCCAGGCCCACCCGGCCAGCAGCGCCGCTCCCACCAGGAAGCAGCCCAGCGTGGTCGGCGACCCCCAGCCCCAGGAGACGGCACGCGAGACCGCCAGCAGCGGTAAGCCGAACCCGACCGTGAACACGATCGCGCCGACGATGTCGACGCGCCCGCTGGCCCGGAACCGGGAGCCGGGAAGGGTGATCCAGGCGGCGGTCAGGGCGGTGATCGCCAGCGTGCTCTGCGCCACGAAGATGATCGCGACCGGCGCGTGCTCCGCGATGAACCCGCCGAGCGGCAGGCCCAGGGCACCCCCCACGGCCGGCGTGGCCGCCAGGAACCCGATCGCGTTCGGTATTCGCGCCACCGGCAACTCGTCACGGACGATGCCGTACGCCAGGGGAAACACAGCCCCGCCGAACCCCTGCAGCGCCCGGCCGAAGATCTGCAGAGCGAGGTTCGGCGCGACCGCGCAGACCAGCGAACCGACCAGGAACAGGACGAGCGCGCCGATCAGCACCGGGCGCTTGCCCTTCATGTCACCCAACCGGCCGAGAACGGGGGTGGCGGTGGAGGCGACCAGGAAATAGGCCGTGACCAGCCAGGCGGTGTCGCCGGCGGTGACGCCGAAGTGCTGCTGCAGCACCGGCAGCACCGGGACGACCGTGGTCGCGGCGATCGACACGGTGAACGTGCCCAGCCCGAGTGTGATCAGCAACGCCCGGGGCGAGCGAGCGGCAACGGTGGTGTTCATCGCCACGAATTGTCACCGGCCGACGTCCCATCCGGCCTCTTCAGCGGTCGGCACCATCGAGATCGACAGTTCTCGAACCGGAAACACCCGCGTAACCGCGGATTGATGGATGGTCGCGGGACGGGGGGCCGAACGGAACACAAATCAACATTTCGAACTCGCGAAAGGAGCGACGATGGAATCCGAGAGATCCCCCCGGCTCAACGACGAGGGCTTGGAAGAGGTCATCGACCCGTCGACTCGGGTCGACCAGGTCACGATCGATCCAGCCCAACAGGCCAAGATCGACAGCCTGCGGGCACGACGGGGCGGCTTCTGGATCGCCGTGGTGCTGTCCCTGGTGCTGCTCAGCGAGCAGTCGGCGCTGGCCATCACGGTGTTCGCTCCCATTCTCCCCCAGTTCGCGGCCGAGTACGAGACCGCGCAGATCGTGTGGATCCTCACTGTCTTCGCCCTCGCCGGCGCGGTGGCCACCCCGCTGCTGGCGAAGGTCGGCGACATCTATGGCAAGAAGCGGGCCCTGCTCATCACCGCCGCGATCGCCACGGTCGGCGCCGTCATCGGCATCTTCGCGACGAGTTTCATCGTGCTCCTGATCGGCCGGGCGCTCATGGGCGCCGCGATCGCCTTCGCACCCCTGACTTTCGCCCTGATGCGCGACACCTTCCCGCCGAGATGGCGCTCGCTGGGAATCTCGATCGCGACCAACGGCATCGGCGTGGTCGTCATCGCCGGACCGCTGCTCGCCTCGCTGCTGGTGGACCTGTTCAGCACCAGCGCCGTGTTCGTCCTGATGGCGGGCATCTCGCTGGTGGGCCTGGTGCTGGTCGCCCTGATCGTGCCGGAATCGCCGCTGCGTACCCGGGGCTCCATCGACTACCTCGGCGCGGTCATCCTGGCGTGCGGTGTCCTGGCCGTCCAGCTGGGCCTCACCCAGGCGCGGGACTGGGGGTACGGCGACCCGCGCACCCTGGGCCTGTTCCTCGGCGGCCTGGTGGTGCTCGGAGTGTGGGTCCAGCAGCAGCGGGTCACCCGCGAGCCGCTGATCAACATCAAGTTGCTGACCAGCCGTCCGATCTGGGCGCCGATGCTCGCCTGCGGGCTCGTCACCTCGGCGACGGCCATGGGCAGCTACGTGGTGCCCCAGATGCTCGCCACCCCGAGCGAGGCCGCCCCGGCGTACGGCCAGGGGCTCACTTCAACCGAGATCGCCCTGGTCTTCTCGCCCGCCGGCCTGCTGGTCATCGTCGGCGGCGTGTTCGTCGGCCTGACCGCGAAGTCGATCGGGTTCCGCAACCACGTCTTCATCGGCGCCGCGCTGGTGGCCTCGCACGTGGTCGTGCTGGCGCTGCTGCACACCGAGGTCTGGCACTACATGCTCGGCTACGCGCTCGGCGGCGCCGGCCTGCTGGTGCTCGCGGCCCGGCCCAACCTGATCCTGCTCGCCGTGCCCGAGGACCAGCGGGCCGTCGCCACCGGAATCGTCGGCACGGGTGACGGCATCCTCGGCGGGATGATGCAGCAGATCTCCTACGTGGTGCTGGCGGGCGCGGTCGCCATGGAGATCGCCCCGGGCGTCAACCTCTACCAGGAGAGCGGTTTCGTGACCGCGCTGCTGATCGGCGCCGTGGTGTCGGCCGTGGGCGGTCTGCTCGCCCTGGCGATCCCACAGGGGCGGCGCGTCGTGACCGCTCGACCGGTTGTCTCCGCGCGGCCATGACGAGTGGGCGCACCCTGATGCTGATCGACGGCCTCGACACCGAGGCCGTCGACGGCGACTGGCTCCCCGTGTACGCGCCGGCGACGGGGGAGCTCCTCGCGGAGGTCCCTCGCGGCGGTCGCGCCGACATCGCGGCGGCGACCGGGGCCGCGCTGGCCGCCTTCGACGGCTGGCGGCGCACCTCCCCGGCGGCGCGGGGCCGGCTGCTGACCCAGATCGGCGACGGTCTCCGCGCGGTCAAGGAGGAGATCGCGGTCGAACTCGCGCGGGAGACCGGCAACGCCATCCGGTTGCAGTCCCGCCCGGAGGTCCAGAGCGCGATCGACCTCCTGCACTACTTCGGCGGCACCGCGACGGAGTTGAAGGGGGAGACCGTCCCGCTCGGGGCGGGCCTCCTCAACTTCACCACGCGCGAGCCGTTCGGGGTCGTGGGGGCGATGACCCCGTGGAACGCCCCGGTCCAGCTCTCCGTGGTCAAGGTGGCCGCGGCGCTCGCGACCGGCAACACCGTGGTCATCAAGGTATCGGAAGAAGCCCCGCTGGCGGTCCTCGCCGTCGCCCGCATCTTCAACCGGCATCTTCCGCCGGGCGTACTCAACGTCGTCACCGGCCTGGGCGACGAGGCGGGCGCGGCACTTCTGGCCGAACCCCGGATCGCCAAGCTGTCGTTCACCGGCTCCACCGCGATCGGCAGGATGGTGATGGCCTCAGCCGCCGACCGCGTCGTGCCGGTCTCGCTGGAACTCGGCGGCAAGAGCCCCTCGATCGTCTTCCCCGACGCCGACACCGACGCGACCGCCGACGGCGTCATCGCGAGCATGCGCTTCCCCCGCCAGGGCCAGTCCTGTACGGCGGGTTCGCGGCTGTTCGTCCATGAATCGATCTACGACTCCTTCCTCGCCCGCGTCACCGCGAAAGCCGCCCTGCTGGTCGTCGGCGACCCACTCGACGAGAAGACCGACATCGGATCGATCATCAACGCGCGCCAGTTCGCCCGCGTCGACCGTTACGTCCGCGGCGCGATCGAACTCGGCGCGGAAGCGCTGACCGGCGGCAGCCGCTGGCCCGGCTCCGACCAGGGCTTCTTCTACACCCCGACAGTGCTCACCGGCGTCGACCCCGGCTGGGCCGCCGCCCGCGAGGAGATCTTCGGCCCCGTCCAGGTCGCCATCCCCTGGCACACCGAGGACGAGGTCGTCGCCCTGGCCAACGACTCCCCGTACGGGCTGGCCGGCTACGTCTGGAGCCACGACATCGACGCCGCCCTCCGTACGGCGGCCAGGATCGACGCCGGCTGGGTCCAGGTCAACCGCGGCCTGGGCCAGCTCCCCGGCCTCAGCTACGGCGGGATCAAGGCCAGCGGAATCGGCCAGGAGTTCTCCATCGAGGGCGCTCTAGACGCCTTCACCCACAGAAAGACCACCACAGTCGCTTTCCGCGCATGAAGAGAAAGAGAAACCCATGTCGGATGACACCCCCGTCGGCCCCGTCGACACCTCGAACATGACCGACGACGAGGTAGCGGCTCTCAACCTCCGAGTAGTCGAAGCCCACTTTCACAACGAGACCCCCGACTCAGTCGACAAAGCCATCGCCCTGTACGCGGACGACATCGTCTGGGAGGCCCCCAACCGCGGCCTGGTCTACACCGACACCAACGAGGTCAAGCAGGGCTACCTGGGCATCTTCGAAACCCTGCACTACAACCGCACGACGTCGCTCCGCCGCTACGCGACCCGCGACTACGTGTTCGACGACCAGATCGCCGACCTGTCGGTCGTCGGCGACCAGATGCCGAACCTGGGCTTCAAGGTCGGCGACCGCGTCAGCATGCGCCTGATCCACATCTTCGAGATGCGCGACGGCCAGATCACCCGCGAGATCGCCTACGAGATGTCACGCCCGTGGGGCGGCGCGTCCGACCACGACTGGATCGGGCCGGACGCCGCCGTCGTGGACTACCCGGATGGCCCGCACTTCGGACAGTGGGAGAAATAACCGATGAGACTCACCGGACTTGTCCTCGACGGCGTCCGCCACATCGGCCGCATCGAGGGTGACGTCGTCGTCGACCTCGGCACGGCGGACGCGTTCTACGCCGACACGGCCGCCGGCCTGGAAGGGCCGGGCACTGATCGGATCAGCTTGGCGGAGGCGGTGCTCGCGCCGCCCGTGCCGGTCACCGCACGCATCTTCTGCGTCGGCATCAACTACCGCAGCCACGCGGGAGAGGCCAAGGACCTGGCCGGACTCAACGAGCCCGCCTACCCGATGATCTTCGGCCGCTGGCAGCAGTCGCTGATCGTCGAAGGCGAGTCGGCGCCCGTGCCCCCGCACGAGAAGGGCCTGGACTGGGAGGTCGAACTGGCCGTCGTGATCGGCTCGGTGGTGTGGCGGGCGAGCCGCGAAACCGCGCTGGACCAGGTGCTGGGCTACGCCGCGTTCAACGATCTCAGCGCCCGCGCCAAGCAGCTGGCCACCCCGCAGTTCACGCTCGGCAAGAACGCCGACAGATCCGGCCCGATCAGCCCCCTCGTCACCAGAGACGAGGTCGGCGACCCGGCACTCGGACTCCAGGTCCGGACCTTCGTGAACGGCGAGCTGATGCAGGACGGCAACACTCGCGACCTGATCCACGACATCCCCGCGATCATCTCCTACATCACCGACACCGTGACGCTGCTCCCCGGCGACGTGGTCGCCACGGGCACCCCTGGCGGTGTCGGGGCCGGACGCACCCCGCCGATCTTCCTCCAGCCCGGCGACGAGGTGGTCGTCGAGGTGGAGAAGGTTGGCAGCGTCCGTACCCCGATCGTGGGCCGCGACTAACGGACGGCGGTGACGATGAAGGCGGCCGTCGCCCTCGCGTCAGTCATGTGACTACGTCACCGATCGGCCGGGCCTGAGGAAATCAGCGCGTGCCTCAGCTCGGACCGGGATGTTATCCCCAGCTTGGGGAAAATCCGGTACAGGTGGGCGCCGATGGTCCGGTGTGAGAGGTAGAGCCGCTGGCCGATCTCCCGGTTGGTCATGCCTTCGGCCGCCAGCTGGATGATCTGGAACTCCTGCGGGGTGAGCTTGTCGCGCACCTCGCGGGGCCGCCGCCGGCTCCGTTCACCCGACGCGCGGAGTTCCTGACGGGCCCGCTCGTTCCAGGGGGTCACCCCGAGCGCGTCGAAGGCTTCTCTGGCGGCCCGCAGGAGTGGCCGCGCTCTGGCGACGTGCCGCCGGCGTCGCAACCACTCGCCGTAGGCGAACTGGGCGTGGGCGCGGACGAACGGCCAGCGCACGCTGTCGGAGGCGAGCGCCTCCTCGAACAGCGCCGGCGCCTCCTCCTCCCCGGCCAGGAACGCCCTGGCCAGGAGGAGGCCCGAGTGCAGCGCGGAGGACGGCGTTCTGCGCGCCACCGCCTCCATCTCCGCCATGATGCCGCGCGCCCGCGCCACGTTGTCCGCGCCGCTGTGCGCGGCGGCGTCCGCGAGCACGCCCAGGGTGTAGCAGCGCAGCGCGTGGTGGTAGCTCAGGTCCGCGGGGTCGTGCATCCGCGCGAACTGGTCGTACGCCTCCGCGAAGTGCCCTTCCGCCAGCGCCGCCAGCCCACGCGCCGCCTGTACGGTCGCCAGGACCGGACGCACCCCCGCGGTCAGGCTCAGTTTCTCGGCCTCGGTCGCCAGGGCGCGGGCGCGATCGAGTTCGCCGCGCAGGGCGGCCAGCATCGCGTCCGTGGCCAGGGCCGTGCCGTACATGAGGGGCTGGCCGGTCTCCCTGGCCAGCATGGTCGCCTCGTGCACAGCGGGAATGGCCACGTCCAGGTTGACCAGCAGGACCGCGCTCCAGGCCCGCGCGCTCAGCGCCCGCGCCAGCAGCTGCAGCCTGCCCTGGGAGCGCAGACCGCTCAGGGCCGCCGCGGAGAGGCGTTCGGCCAGGTCCAGCTCTCCCACCAGGACCGCCGCGGTGCCCAGCAGCCTGGCGGTCTGCGGGTCGACGACCGGCTGCGCGGTCACCTGGCGCAGCCCGTCGATGACCACGGCGCCACGCTCGATCGGCGCCGTGTAGGCCAGGATCGCCAGCAGTTGCGGGTTGAACCGGTCAACCGGCAGGTTCTCGGCCACCGCGACGACCCGCTGCCGGGTTTCCTGCCCCGGCTCGACCCAGAAGCAGCGCAGCGCCGCGCTCCACAGGATCCGCAGCGCCCGTTCCTGGTCCCCACCGGCGGCCACCGATTCGGCGAGTTCGGCCAGCGCAGACGGCTCGACCGCCCGGTCGCCCGTCCCATCGTCGAAGGCGCCCCTGATCCAGAGCACCCGGGTGTGCTGCTCCGGGGACAGCTCCAACGGCTCGGTCTGGCGCAGCAGGCGGCCCACCACGTCGTTGTTGCCCAGCTCGACGGCGACGTCGGCCCCGCGCAGCAGCCGCTCCGCGCGGAGGTACGGATCGTGGCTGAGCCTGGCGGCCTGCTCCAGCGCGGTCACCGCCATGGCCGCCGCGCCCCGGTGCCTGGCTCGGGCGGCCATCGTGTCGAGCGCGGCGGCGACGCCCTCGTCGGGGCGGGGACTCGACGCGGCCCGATGCCAGATCACCCGATCGGCGAGATCCCCCGGGCTCTCCCCGGACAGCTCGGCCAGGGTGTCGGCGACCGCGGCGTGGGCGGCGTGCCGCTGCGCCAGGCTCGCCGCCTGGTAGACGGCCGAACGCATGAGCGGGTGGCGGAACACGATCGCCTTGGTCACCGTGATCAGCCGCGCGGCGACGGCCGGGGCGAGGTCCTGGTCGCCGAGGCCGGGGCTCAGGCGGGCCGCCGCCGGCAGCGTCTCGGCGAGCGCGCTGCCGTCGTTGACCGCGGCGACGAGCAGCAGCGTACGGGTGGCGGCGGGCAGCCTCGCGGCCTGGGAGCTGAACGCCTTCTCCAGCCGCGTGGTCAGCGGCAGCCACGACGTGCGGAGCATGGCGTCACCCTGGAGCTCCCGCCAGGAGCGCGGCAGCTCCATCAGGGCCAGCGGATTGCCGGTCGCCTCGCGCAGCACCCGCCCCCGGACGTTCGGCGCCAGATCGGGGGCGACGGCGTCCAGCAGCCGCTCGGCGTCCGCGTCCGGCAGACCTTCCAGCGCCAGTTCCGGCAGGCCAGCGTCGCTCAGCGTGGAGGGGAAGCCGTCCCGGACCCCGGCGAGCAGCACCGCCGCCTCCGACCCCAGCCGCCGGGCCAGGAAGGTGAGCACCTGGGCGCTGGCCTGGTCGAGCCAGTGCGCGTCGTCCACCACGAGGAGCGCGGGCGTCCGCGCCGTGACCTCGGCGAGCAGGTTCAGCGTCGCCAGCGCGACCAGGTAGAGGTCGGGCACGGTCGCGTCCGTCATGCCGAAGGCGGCGCGCAGCGAGTCCCGCTGGGGTGGCGGCAGCGTGCCGTCGTGAATGGTGAGCGGGTGCAGCAGCTGGTGCAGTCCCGCGTACGGCAGGGGAGCCTCGGACTGCACGCCCGACGCGGTGAAGACCTGGAATCCCCGAGCGTTCGCGGCGGCGACCGCGGCCCCGAGCAAGGCGGACTTCCCGATGCCCGCCGCACCCCGCACCACCAGGGCTCCGCCCGAGCCGCGCATCCGGTCGATCAGGTCGGTGAGGCGGCTAACCTCGGTTTCCCGGCCGATGAGGGACGTGTCGTACGACATGGCAGAAATGGTCCTCTTATTCGACGGCTCCCACATTCGACCAGAAGCATGGTGGTATCACGTCAGGAGCTCGACAACACCCCCGGCCAAAGGGGCCACGCATGTCCGTCAACAACGAGGTCCCGCCGTTGCTGGGCAGGGACGAGGAGCGCCGGGCGCTGGAGCGATTCTCCAGCAGGCTACGCGATGGCCTGAGCGACCGCCTCGTCCTGGTGGGAGAGGTCGGCGTCGGCAAGACCCGGCTCCTGGACCTCGCCGCCGACCTGGCGGCGGACCTGCGGGTTGTCAGGGTCTCTGGCATGGAATCCGAACAGCTGCTCGGGTTCGCGGCGCTGCACCGGGTGCTCGAACCCTTCCTCGGCCGGCTCGACCAGCTCCCGGAACCCCAGCGTGACGCGCTGCGCACGGCGTTCGGCCTGATCTCGGGCCGTCCCCCGGATCGTTTCCTGGTCGGACTGGCGACGCTCGGCCTGCTGGCCGCTGCTGATCGGCCGCTCCTGTGCCTGATCGACGACGCGCAGTGGCTGGATCGCGAGTCTGCGGAAGCGCTGGCTTTCGTGGCCCGGCGGCTGCGAACCGAGGGCGTCGGAATGATCCTCGCCCTGCGCGAGCCCGACGCGGTCTTCGAGGGCGTCCCGGTGCGGACAGTGCCCGGCCTGGCCGCCGCGGAGTCCTACCGGCTGCTGGCCGCCGTCGTCAGCGGCCCGCTCAACGCCAACGTGGCCAGGCAACTCGCCGCCGCGACGAAGGGCAACCCGCTCGCCCTGATCACGCTGGCCGCCGGGCTGTCACCGGAAGAACTGGCCGGCCACTCGCCCCTGCCATCACCCCTCCCCTTGGGAGCGCAGCTGCAGACCCACCTCCTCCAGCGAATCCGTTCTCTGCCCCTGGACACCCAGGCACTCCTGCTGATCGCCTCGATCAGCCCGCCCCAGGACCAGGCGCTGCTGTGGCGGGCCGCCGCACTGCTCGGCCTGTCACCGGTGGACGCCGACCCGGCCGTCGAGGAGGGCATTCTCCAGCTCAGCGACCTGCTGGGCGGCAGCGTCGCCTTCCACCACCCGCTGACCCGGTCAGCCGTGTACGGCACCGCGCACCCGGCCGACCGCCGCCGGGCCCACCGGGCACTCGCCTCGGCCAGCGACCCCGACCAGGATCCCGACACCCGCGCGTGGCACCTGGCGGCGGCGACCGCGGGCGTCGACGAAAGCGTGGCCGGTGACCTTGAAGCCTCCGCCGGGCGGGCCAGGGCACGCGGCGGATACACCGCGCAGGCTACCTTCCTGGCCCGCGCCGCCGAGCTGAGCCCAGAGCCCGCGACCAGGGACGGCAGGCTGCTCGCCGCAGGTCAGGCGCTCCTGATCGCCGGCGACCGCGAGGCGGCGCAGCGGCTGCTCGGCCGGGCCACGGCTGCGCCTGGCTCGCCGCTGCTGCGGGCTCGGGCACAGCGGCTGCGGGCCGCCATCGCGGCTCATCTCGGACGGCCTTCGCAGGCGCCGGCGCTCCTGCTCGACGCCGCCGCCGGCGTGGCCGGGGAACTGGCCCGGCTGATGCTGCGCGAAGCGCTGGAGGCCGCGGTGGTCGCCCGCCAGCACACGGTCGGCACCACGCTGGAGGCGGTGGCCCGCGCCGTGCTCGCCGCACCGGCGCAGGAGCCCGCTTCGGAGGCAGACCTGCTGGTACGGGCCACCGCGACGCGGGTCGCCGTGGGATATCTGCCCGCCGTACCGGAGATGAGGGCGGCGCTGGGGTTCGCCGAGGAGAGCATGCCATCGGCCGTCCTGGGCGGCTTCGCGGCCGAGGACCTGTGGGACGAGCAGGCCCGGCTGTCTCTTCTGGCGCGGCTGGCGGCCTTCGACCGGGAGAACGGCGCGCTGGGAGCGCTCAAGGTCACGCTCACCAGCCTGGCCGACAACGAACTGTGGGCCGGGCGTCCGCACGCGGCGGAAGCGCACCACGCGGAGATCGCCGACCTTGACGCGATGACCGGAGAGCCGCCCAGGGGGCTGGTCTGGCAGATCGAGCTGCTCGTCTGGCAGGGCAGGGAGGCCGAAGCACGCGAGACGGCGGCCACGATCACCGAAGTGCTCGGCAAACAGCACGGCGTCGCGGCCCTGGCGAACCTGGCCGCCCTGTCCATGACGGTGCTGGAACTGAGCCTGGGCAACTATCGCCAGGCTTTCGACTGGGCCCGCCCGCTGTTCGACGACGATCCGCTCGGCCACGGCAACCGCGCCCTGGGCGACATGATCGAGGCGGCCGTACGGGCGGGCGAGCCCGACGCCGCGCAGGATGCGATCGACCGGCTGGCCGTACGGGCCCCGGCCAGCGGGACACCCTGGGCGATGGGACTGCTGGCCCGATCCAGGGCGCTGCTGTCGGCCGACGACGCGGAACCGTCCTACCGGGAGGCGCTCGACCTGCTGGGACGCACCCAGATGGTCACCGAACTCGCCAGGACGCACCTGCTCTACGGCGAATGGCTGCGCCGACGCCGGCGCCGCGCCGAGGCCCGCGCCCAGCTGCGCACCGCCTACGAGATGTTCACCGCGATGGGCGCCGCGCTCTTCGCCAACCGCGCCCGCATCGAACTGGCCGCCACCGGCGAGCACGTCAGCCCGCGGCTCACGCCGTCCACCAAGGCTCTCACCCCCCAGGAAGCTCAGATCGCGGCGCTGGCCGCGGGTGGCGCGACGAACGCGGAGATCGCCACCAGGCTCTGCGTCACCGCCTCGACGGTCGAATACCACCTCACCAAGATCTTCAGGAAGCTCCAGCTGACCTCCCGCCGGCAGCTGCACGAGCTACTGGCAGAGGACGCCTGACCCGCGACTGGGGGGTTTCCCTGATGCGACCGAGCCGCGCCACGCGGTCCCATCGAACCGAGTCCCCCATCGAGCGAAGGAACCCGCCATGACTACGTCCCCGGTCGTCTTCATCCACGGATTGTGGCTGCACGCGAGTTCGTGGGAGCCCTGGCTCTCGCTGTTCCGGGAGCGGGGCTACGAGGCCCTCGCGCCCGGCTGGCCCGGCGACCCCGGCACCGTCAAGGAATCCCGCGAGCACCCGGAGAGCATCGCCGACCGGGGGATCGACGACGTGGTCGAGCACTACGCCGCCATCATCGCCGAGCTGCCGGGACGGCCGATCCTGATCGGGCACTCCTTCGGCGGCATGATCGCGCAGAAGCTGCTGGGGATGGACCTGGCCGTCGCGGCGGTCGCCATCGACGCCGCCCAGATCAAGGGAGTCCTGCCGGTGCCGCTGTCGGCGCTGCGCGCGGCTCTGCCCGTGTTCAAGAACCCGGCCAACGCGCACCGGGCCGTGTCGCTCACCCCGGAGCAGTTCAGGTACGCCTTCGGCAACGCCATCTCCGAGGAGGAATCCAACGCCCTCCACGAGCGCTGGAGCATCCCGGCGCCGGGCAAGCCGCTCTTCGAGGCGGCCTCGGCCAACTTCAACCCGCACTCGCCCGCCAAGGTCAACACCAGCAACCAGGGCCGTGGGCCGCTGCTGCTCATGACCGGCGGCCAGGACCACACCGTCCCCGAATCGGTCACCCGAGCCACGCTGAAGCAATACCGGCACTCCACGGCCGTCACCGACATCATGGAGTTCCCCGACCGGGCGCACTCGCTGACCATCGACAGTGGGTGGCAGGAGATCGCCGAGGCGGCCCTGGCCTGGTTGAAGAATCAGTCACTCTGAAGGGTTCGCCATGGAACTGCACCTGTCGGGCAAGAGCGCGGTCGTCACCGGCGCCAGTAAGGGCATCGGACTGGCGGTCACGCGGGCGCTGGCCGCCGAAGGCGTCAGCGTGGCCGCCGGTGCCCGCCACATCAGCGCCGAGCTGGCCGAACTCGTGGGGGAGGGCCGGGTTCGCGCCTTCGAGGTTGATCTCGCGGGCCCGGACGGTCCGGGGGAGCTGGTCGAGGCCGCTGTCGCCGCGTTCGGCGGTCTCGACATCCTGGTCAACAACGTCGGCGCGGTCCGCCCGCGCACCGGCGGTTTTCTGTCCGTCACGGACGAGGACTGGGACACCACGCTGACGATCAATTTCCTGGCCGCGGTCCGGGTCACGCGGGCGGCGCTGCCGCACCTGCTCGATCGGGGTGCGGGTGCGATCGTGACCGTCAACTCGGTCAACGCCACTCTGCCCGACCCGCTGGTCATCGACTACAGCGCCGCCAAGGCGGCGCTGGCCAACTTCAGCAAGTCGCTGTCCAAGGAGGTCGGCGCGCGCGGGGTGCGGGTCAACACCGTCAGCCCCGGGCCGGTCGCCACGGCGCTCTGGCTCGGCGAGGACGGCGTGGCCGCGGCGGTGGCCCGCGCCAGCGGCGTCGACCCCGAAGCCGTGGCCGAAGGGGCAGCCGGCCAGTCGGTGACCGGCCGGTTCACCCGGCCGGAGGAGGTCGCCGATCTTGTTCTCCTGCTGGCCAGTGACAGGGCGGGAAACGTGACCGGCGCGGATTTCGTCATCGACGGAGGACTGATCAGCACATTGTGATCAATTGGTCGACTTGACGGGCAGGTGCGGCCCCAAATAGCCGATGTAGATCTTTCCGGTTCCTCGGGCGTCATCGTAGAAGTGCAGCCTGGGGGCGCTCATTCCGGCACCGCCGCCGATCCGGATATGCGCCCCCATGAAAACCGTCCCGGCAGGCGCCACGTCTGCCGGAACGGGAAGTTCGCGGAGACGCCTCATCTTGGCATTCGTCTTGACGCTGTCGGACTCGTCCAGCTTCACTTTCCCGGCGGAGACGGCGGCGGCGCCCGAGGGGGGCGTTGAACACCAGCGATAGAAATCGCCGTGAAACCCGTCGGTGGCCACGGCCTCGGCATAATCCTGGAAGGCCAAGGCGACCTGCCAGGTCGTCTGCGCCCAGGCGGACGACTGAGCCTTTTCCTCTAGTTTCCAGGCGAAGTCGATCTCGCCCGTGAAACGCACCCGGGTCAGCATCCCATCGTCGAGATGGGTGAGGACGTCAGGGAGTTGGGTCGGCAGGATCGTCGGCACATCCGTCGGCTGATATGCCTCGGCGGCGCGCCCGGCCAGTTCCAGCCGACGGCGGAGCACCCGGACCCAGTCGGTGAGTTCGGCGATCTTCTGATTGGCGGTTTCCAGGTCCGCGGCGGCATCGAGGAGTTCGTTCTGCAGATTGGCGGTGTCGTCCCGCAGCTTACGATCCTCAAAGTCCGCGAGTTCGAGTAGCTCGTGCAACTCCTCGACTTCACTGCGCAGGCTATGTGACGGATATAAGCGGAAAAGCGGGCGTTGTCATTACCGGTTTTCTCGTTTACGGTCTGAACAGATGTGAAGATCACGCTCTGAACTACGGGTGGTCCGATCAGACCTCGGGGACAGAGCGGCGCGGAGGCCCGCCCTCCGCGCCGGACGTTCGGAGTGTGACAGTCGCATGGTTCAACGTGGTTTCCGCCTGCCTGGCGTCAAGGTGTCATCCAAGCTCGGGGTCAAGAGCGTAGTGGCCTTGACGGTCGCGATGTTCCCCGGGTTGATTGGATTGCTGGCGGGTCCGTCGCTTGCGGTGTCCTCGTCCCATCCGGCGGCTCTGGGGCTTCCGCCGCAGGCGGTTTCGCCTGCGCAGCTGGAAGAGCTTGAGGTTCCGGTTCAGTTGTCGGGCGACGCCGCCGGGTTGCCGCATTTGGTCGATGCCAGTGCGACCCGGTCGCTGGAGTTGCCGGCGGGGGCGCGTTTGCGGCAGGAGGGCGGGCGGCCTGAAGGGGCGTTGCCGCCGGAGACTCGGCATCGGCGGGCGAATGTCCCGGCGAGCGGGGGTCTGAAGTCTTCCCCGCCGCTACCCAATGAGCCAGGTGCGGCCGATACCTCCGGTGCGGATATTCCCGCTGCCGACCCGGTATGGGAGGCGGCATTGGCCCAAGCACAGCAGAGTGGTACCCGGCAGTTGATTGGCAATGCGACCACGGAGACATCGCTGACCTACGCCAACCCGGACGGAACCCTTACCACCGCGATGAGCGGTCAGGTCGCCCGGATCAACCGGGACGGCGCGTGGGTGCCGGTGGACCTCACCTTGGCCGAGGTGGGCGGGATATTACGGCCGGAGGCAGCCAAGGCGGATGTGTCGTTTTCGTCCGGCGGCGCGGGGCCCGCCGTGCGGCTGACCAAGGACGCCGACGAATGGTTCGCGCTGACCTGGCCGACGGCGCTGCCGGAGCCGCTGGTGGAGGGCAACACAGCCCGATACGTGGACGCGGCGGGTCCGGGTGCGGACCTGGTGTTGACCATGTTGCCGACCGGGTTTTCGCAGGACGTGGTGTTGCGGGAACGCCCGGAGGGACCGGTGGAGATCAGGATGGGAGCGGAGGGGGAAGGTCTGTCATTGTCAAAGACTTCCTCCGGGGGCCTGCAGGTGACCTCGGGATCGGGTGGGGTGGTCGCCTCCGCTCCTGAGCCGGTGATGTACGACTCGTCGGTATCGGCTGCGATAGCCGCCGCGGCCACTCCCTCTCCTTCGGCCACTCCCGATCCCTCGGCTGCGGCTTCGGTTGCTGCGGTCGTTTCCAGGGTGGCGGAGATCGACACGCATGTGGAGACCGAGGGCGGCCGGCAGACGCTGGTGCTGGTGCCGGACGCTGATTTCCTGGCGGATCCGGACACCGCGTATCCGGTGACCGTCGATCCCACCATCACGCTCATTCCCAGTACCGACCTGTACGTCGACAGTTCGGCGCCGAACTCATCCTTCGCCAGCGAGCCCTGGCTGCCGGTGGGCAGTTTCGGCGGTGACAGCTATCGGGCTTTCCTGAGCTTCAATGTCCCCTCCCTGGTGGGCGCCTCCGTCTCGTCGGCGTCGCTGGAGGTGGAGATGGACAATGACGGGAATTGCGTATCGGTGACGGCCAGCCGGGTCACCTCGTCGTGGGGTGCCGGCACGACGTGGAACACCAGGCCGTCGACAAGCTCGACAGGCTCGGCAACGGGGACGACGTCAGGATTCGACCAGGCCCTGATGAACGTGACGGCGATCGCCCAGGCGTGGGCCTCCGGACAGCCCAATTACGGTTTCGCCCTCAATGGAAGTTCTTTCTGCCTGCTGGCTTCCTCCGAGACCACGCATGACCCGATGTTGTCGATCACCTACACGTCGGCTCCGCAGGCGGCAACGCCGACGATCTCGCCGAATATGACCGGCGAGGACGGGGTCAAGATCACCACTCTCACCCCGCAACTGTCCACTGTCGTGACCGGGTCCGGGTCGCTCCGGGGCGAGTTCCAGGTCCAGGTCGGCGGGGTCGAAGTGTGGTCCGGCCTGTCGAATGCGGTGTCTTCCGGCTCGACCGCGACCGTCACCGTCCCCTCCGGTGAACTGTCGGATGGGCAGTCCATCCAGTACCGCGTCCGTGCCACCGCCGGATCGGCCTTCTCGGCGTGGTCGGCGTGGCAGGACGCCCGGGTGTCCTCCTCCCCGCTGACATCGGTGGTCTTCAAGGTGTACGAACCGATCGACAACACTCAGGTCGGCACGCTCACCCCGTCGTTGTCGACGTATGCGGAAACGCCCGGGGAGGCGGCCACCAACTACTGGTACCAGGTGTGTTCCGGAACACCCGGCGCCTGGGCGTGGTGTGAGTCCTCCGCCTGGGTGAAGGGCGCTTGGACGGTCCCGGCCGGCAAGCTGGAGTGGGGCAAGACCTACTACTGGTATGCCCAGGCCGCGACCAGCGCGGCGACCTCGACCTCGCCGTGGCGAGCGTTCATGCCCGCCCCCGAGCAGGCGTCGATCAACGCGCTGCTCGCCGACGGTACTGACGGCCGCGAGTTCGACCATGTGACGGGCAACTACGCCACCTCAGCCACCGACATATCGGTGGCGACGGTCGGGCCGCCGCTGTCGGTGGTCAGGACGTACAACAGTTTGGATCCGCGGACCGACGGCGCGTTCGGGGCTGGCTGGACGACCCGCTGGGACACCCACCTGGTCAACGAGCCGGCCACTAAAACCGTTCTGATTACCTACCCGGACGGCAGACAGTGGCGGTTCGCCCGCCGCGCCGACGGCGGCTTCGCGGCACCTGATGGCACCTATGCCACGCTGGCCAGCCAGCCGGGCGGCGGCTGGCGGCTGATGGACAAGGAGTCCACCTCCTACTGGTTCGACGCAGGCGGTCGGCTGACCCAGGTGACCGACCGGCGGGGACGGAGCCAGACGCTGACGTACAACGGCAGCGGCAAGCTGGCGACCGCGACCGCCACCGGCGGGCGTACGCTCACCTTCTCCTGGACGGGCGCGCATGTGACCAGTGTGTCCACCGACGCCATCAGCGGGTCGCCGCTGACGTGGACCTACCAGTACACCGGGGATCTGCTGACCAAGGCGTGCGCCCCCGCCTCGGCGGGGGCGTGCACTGAGTACGACTACAGCAACGACTCCCGCTACCGCAGCGCCGTTTTGGACAGCAACCCGGCGGGGTACTGGCGGCTGAACGAGGGCTCGGCCGGGCTGAATGCCACCGTCGGTAATCAGACCGGCGCGATCACCCGCGTGCCCGGTGGCAAGATCAAGGGCGGGACGGCGGACGCGACTGCCGGCGTGACGGCTGGATTCGAGGAGTCCACCGACGCGGCGATGCGGTTCAGCGGAACGCTCAACTCGGCGTATGTGTCGCTGCCGTCCGGAGTAGTGAACGGCAAGGGCGATCAGCTGGCGGTGGAGGCGTGGTTCAAGACCACCGGGTCTGGCACGATCATCGGTTACCAGAACTCGGCCACCAACACGCCCACCGTCTACACCCCGGCCGTGTACGTGGGTGCGGACGGGAAACTTCGCGGTCAGTTCTGGACCGGCGCGGTCGCCCCGATCACCACCACGGGAACGGTCAATGACGGCATCTGGCACCATGTGGTGCTCTCTGGGGCGACCAACACGCAGACCATGTATCTGGACGGGCAGCAGGTCGGCACTCTGGCGGGCCAGATCACGCATCTCGGCCAGTGGGATACTCGCATCGGTTACGGGTTCGGTTCGCCGAGTTGGCCTTCCACGGTCAGTCCGAGCAAGGCGTTCCCGTTCGCGGGTGACATCGACGAGGTCTCGGTCTACAGGAAGCCGTTGAGCATCGAACAGGTACGTACCCACCACGGCACCCAGACCAAGCGCCGTCAGATCACCGAGATCACGCTGCCGTCGGGTCGGGTGTGGGCGCACAATACGTACTCGGCCGAAGGTGGCCGCCTGCTCACCCACACCGACCAAAACGGCGGCGTGTGGGAGCTGTCGGCCCCCACCCACACCGAGGTCTCCGACACCGAGACCACCACGACCGTCACCGTGACCGACCCTTACGACGAAACCCTCACCTACGTCAATGACGCCTGGCGGGGGTTCCGGCTGATCTCCAAGACTGACCAGCTGAACAAGGTCACCACCTTCGAGTACGACACGGGCGGTTTCCCCACCAAGGTGACCGACCCCAATGGCAACATCACCCGGTACGCCTACAGCGCCCGCGGCAACATGGTGGGCCGCAACCGGTGCCGCACCCCCACTGTCTGCTTCTGGGAATGGCTGGAGTACGAGGAACACGAGGACCCATTCGACCCCCGCAACGACAATCTGTCGGCGCACCGCGACGCCCGCTCCTCCAGCGCCACCGACAACACCTACATCCGCCGCTGGACCTATAACGAGCACGGCGAAGCGATCAGCGAGAAATGGCCGGCCCCCGGCATCAGCCCAGCTCCTGCCCCTTCACCTTCGCCCTCCCCATCGCCCTCCCCATCGCCGAGCCCATCGGCTCCGGCTGGGCTGGTGGCCGCCTACGGCATGAACGAAGGCTCCGGCACCGCAGTCCAGGACTTGTCCGGCAACGGCAACAACGGCACCGCCAGCGACGCCGCCTGGGTCATCGGCAAGTACGGGCAGGGCCTGTCCTTCGACGGCGACGGGGACGGCACCGACAGTTGGATCACCGTCCCGGACTCGGCCTCCCTGGACCTGACCACCGGCATGACCATCGAAGCCTGGGTCAATTCGACCAACAACGTCGGCTACCGGACCGTCCTGCAGAAGGAGAACGGCAGCGACCTCGTGTATGGCATGTTCTCCAGCACCTTCAGCGACCCGCCCAGCGCCTGGATCGTCAACGGCGGCGCCACCACCGGCTCGGCCGCCACCAGCAACCTGCCCACCGGCCAATGGCGCCACCTGGCCGCCGCCTTCGACGGCGACAGCCTCGACTTCTACGTCGGTGGCGCCCTGGTCCACTCCGAACCGGCCGTCAGCTCCACGATCGGCGCCAGCAACGGCCCGCTGCGCATCGGCGGCAGCGGCATCTGGGGCGAGTTCTTCATCGGCACCCTGGACGAAGTCCGCATCTACAACCGCGCCCTGACCGCCACCGAAATCCAGACTGACATGAACACCGCCGTCACGGCGGGCGGGCCGCCACCATCACCGAGTCCATCCCCCTCACCGTCGCCGACCCCGCCCGGCGAGGATCCCGACCTAGTGGGCTTCACCTGGACGTACACAGACGGGACCGAGGCGGCGGTTGGTGGTGGGACGGTTCCGGCCGGTCTGGTGGAGACCAAGACCGATCCGCGCGAGAACGCGTGGAGCTATGAGTACACCGCCTCCGGTGATCTGGCGGAGGAGACTGGTCCGACCGGCCTGATCACCACCTACGTGCACGACGGCATCGGCCGGGAAATCTCCCGCACCCAGACCACCCCGGCGTACCCGGGCGGCTTGACCACCACGCTCACCTACAACTCACGCGGTCTGCTGGCCTCTAGGACAGGTCCGGCCGTGGAGAACGAGGTCACCGACCTCACCCACACCCGCCGCACCGCTTACACCTATGACGCCGACGGCCGCACATCGACCGAGACCGTCACTGACCTGACCGGCGGCGACCCGCAACGCCAGACCACCTACACGTACAACACCCACGGCCACTTCGAGACGATCACCGACCCCGAGGGCGGGGAACGGGAGTTCACCTGGAATCTGCGCGGTGACACCGCCAGCGCCACTAACGAGGTCGGCACGCGAATCGACTACGCCTACACCGACCGCGGCGAGCTGGCGACTGAAACCTTGCAGGACTGGACGGGCAGTCCCATCGACCCCCAGTCCGCCGACGACGTCGTCCTGACCTCCCACGCCTACGACCCGGCCGGCCGCCTGGCTTCCACCACCGATGCGATGGGCCGCGCCACCCGCTATACCTACGGCAACGACGACACCCTCGCCCAGAAGATCGCTGACGACGCCCGCCTCAACGGCTCGAACACGCCACGCGACGTCGTCTTGGAGGACTACCTCTACGACCCGGCGGGCAACATCGAACGCCTGGTCACCGGTGGTGGCAAGGCGAGGGCCGACTATGTCTACGACGCCGCCGGGCGCCTGCTGTCCCGCACGATCGATCCGGCGAATCTGGCCCGCAAGACCACCTACACCCACGACGCCGGCGACAACGTTCTGACAGCCACCGCCGCCAGCGCGGGCGGCCCGGCCGCCGAGCTCGCCACCTACGAGTACGATCTGCTCAACCGGGTGACCAAGAAGACCGTCGAGAACGGCGCCACCGACCTGGTCAGCACCTGGACCTACGGCGACCGCGACCAGCCCACCGAAGTTACCTCTCCGCGCGGTAACGCCTCCGGAGCCACTCGCCTGGACTACACCACCCTGTTCCGGTACGACCCGGCCGGACGTCCGGTCGAGGTCAAGCAGCCCCCGGTCAGCGTCGAACGCGCGGGCGGCAGCGCCACCACCCAGCGTCCCACCACCTTGCACGGCTACAACACCGCAGGCGAGAAGACCCACACTACCGACGCCGAAGGCCGCACAATCGTCGAGTCCTACGACAAGACGGGTCACGTGACCTCCACGTCCACGCCTTCCTACACCCGGCCGGGCGGCAGCGCCGTCACCCCGACCACCACCATCGCCTACGACGACGCCGGGCGGCCCATCACGGTCTCCGATCCGCGTGGCAACACCAAGACGATGGTCTACGACGCGCTCAGCCGTACCGTGCGGATCATCGACTCGCCCGCCGCCACCGGGGCCACGCCCGGACAATGGAATCTCACCTACACCCTGGTCGGCCAGCCGCTGTCGGCGACTGACCCGACAGGCGTGCGCAAGGAGGCGACCTACGACGACCTCGGCCGGAAGATCACCTCCACCGTGATCGAACGCAAGCCGACGCTGAGCACGCTCACCACCCACGCCACCTACGACGACGCCGGGAACCAGCTCTCCGAACAACGTCCCGCCGGTGACATCATCGAAGCCGTGGTCAACTCCTTCGGCGAGATCACCCAGATGACCGACGCGCTAGAGGCCACCACCACGTTCGGTTACGACCTGGCCGGGCGGGCGACCACGGTCACCGATCCGCTGGGTAACGTCACCGTCACCGGTTACGATCCGGCTGGCCGGGCGACCACGGTCACCGAAAAGGACGACAGCGGAACCACCCTGCGTACCCGATCCGTCGGCTACGACCTGGACGGCAACCCGACCACGGCAGTCGACGGCGAGGGACACACCACGACCTCCACCGTCGACCCCCTCGGCCGGATCACCCAAGTGGTCGAGCCCGTATCGGCATCTGCCTCGATCACCACATCCTTCGGCTATGATGCCGTCGGCGCGCGGACCCGTCACACCGACGGCCGTGGCAACGCCACCATCACCACCTACAACAGTCTCGGTCTGGTCGAATCGGTGATCGAACCGTCCACCGCCCAGCATCCGGCCTTGGCAGACCGGACCTGGACCACCGGCTACGATGCCGCTGGCAATCCCATCGCCGATGCCGAACCCGGTGGCGTCACCATCAGCCGCGTCTTCGACAACCTCGGCAGGCTGACCGAGCAGAGCGGCACTGGCGGCGGCTCGGCCACCACCACGACTAAGACCTTCGGCTACGACCTGGCCGGACGCGCCACCTCGGCCGGGGATCTCACCTTCACCTTGAACGACCGAGGCAACCTGCTGAAGACCGCCAAGGCAGGGGTGGACCAGGCCACCTTCGCCTACGACGCCAACGGCCGCCTCGCCCAGCGCGGCGACGCCGCCGGAGCCACCACCTTCACCTGGGACGGCGACGACCGCCTCACCACGGTCGCCGACCCGCTGACCGGCGTGACCCTCGGCTACGACTATGACGACGCCGACCGCCTGACCACGGCCACCTACGGCAGCGGCGGCCCGCAACGCACCTACACCTACGACGACCTCAACCGCATAGTCACCGACACGCTCAAGACCGGTGCGGGCGCGAATCTGGCCTCCATCGCCTACGGCTACGACCACGAGGACCGCCTGACCTCCAAGGCCACCACTGGTACTGCGGGCGCGGGCGCCAACACCTACACCTACGACCATGCCGGTCGGCTGACCTCCTGGACCGACCCGGCCTCCACCACCAACTACGCCTGGGACGCATCCGGCAACCGCACCCAGGTCGGCGCCAACACCTACACCTACGACCAGCGCAGCCGCCTGACCTCCGGCGCGGGGACCGACTACACGTACACGGCTCGCGGCACCCTGGCGACCGCCACGACCTCCGGCGGCACCATTGCCCTCACCTTCGACGCCTTCAACCGCATGATCACCGACGGTGGCCTCACCTACGCCTACGACGCGCTGGACCGCATGACCACCCGCACCAAGTCCGCCGTCACCACCAAGTACGTCTACGCCGACACCACCAACAACCTCTCCGCCGTCACCGACGGCGCCGGGGTGGCCCAGGAGATCTACAGCCGCGCTCCCGGCGGCACGCTCCTTTCCAGCAAGGCCGGCGCTGGGGCTGCCCGCTTCCAGATGGCCGACCGCCACGGCGACGTGGTCGCCGGCTTCGCCCCGGCTGCCACCACGCTCTCCGGATCCATCGCCTACAACCCGTTCGGTGAGGTCATCACCCAATCCGGCACCGTGGATCAGCTCGGCTACCAGGGCGGCTACACCGACCCGGAGACCGGCAAGGTGAACATGGCCGCCCGCTGGTACCAGCCCGGCACCGGGACGTTCGCCTCCCGCGACAGCTGGACCCTCGTTCCGGCGCCCTCCGGGAGGGCCAATCGCTACGCATATGGGCTGGCGTCACCCTTGAGCATGATCGACCCCACCGGCCATGCGGCCACACCGAGCATCGGCGCGGACGGCGTCTGCCATGGAACTGTCGGTCAGTGCGACGCCTACTTCAATCCTCCGGTGCCGGTGAAAACCTTCGGGCCGGGAGAGTATTACGTCGATGACAGCGGCACGTGCCATGGCGACTTCAACGCATGTGTGAATTACTTTGAGCCGGGGGAGCCTGGGGCGCCGGCACTGCCCGGTTCGCGCATGAACGTGCCGCCTCCGCCGAAGGCCTGCTCGGGGTTGACGGGCAAGGCCAAAGAGGAGTGCGCTACCAAAGCGGAAAGGAAGGCGGCCCACAAGGCATGCGTTTCGGCGTTCGGCAAGGCAGAATGCAAGAGACTTGAGAATTCGGCGAAGGAGTGCGCCGGAGACGGGGCCTTCAAGCCGGGCGATCTGCTTCTCCCAGGGAACTGCCAGCGGACATATGCGCAGATCTGCGGGAAGGCGCCGGGATCCCGCGGCTGTAGCGCCTGGCTGGATGTGCTCGCGGCGCAAAGACCGGACTGGGGCCGCGATCTTTCCCATGACTTCCTGAAGGCTACGCTCTTCATTCTCTACGACATCTCCTACAACATTCAGGGCGCAGATTTCCGACGAGTCAAGAAGCTACTGGACAGCGGAAACAGTGATGACTTCTGGAGGGCCATAGGTGAATTGACGCCACTGTTCAAAACGAATGGCAGATGGGATCACAAACAGTATCTTCGGACGCTGCTCAATATGGGTAGCGCAGCTTCACCGAAGAACGGCGGTTATATTTGCGTCAGCCGGGAGTGCGAGCTACGGGGGTGGGGAGAGCAGGTCTACTACGATGTGTTCTCCAACGTGCACTACGGATACCTCATGGGGGCGTTGGGGTTTGATTCCGATGCCACCAATATGGCTCCCAAGGCGTACGCCTGGCTGAGTAGCACGGGCGATGACGTCGGGGATACGATCTCCGTGTCCGCCGGATGGCTGTTGTTCCAGAGGTTGGGAAATAGTTCCGGGTCCAGCTCCGGTTTCGGCGGCGTAAGCGACATTGAGGCTTCGTCGAGCTCTAGGGTGGCGCCTTTTGAGCTCCTGTTCCAATTGCAGAAAGTCATGATTCCAAATCTGTGGAAGGAACATGCGCAACAAATTCGCAACAGTGGGGTGTAGCGCCCCTCTGTCTAGTGCTCAGAAGGGGGTGGGTTCGGTCTACATCATCATTCGTCGGGTGCGGGCGTTCTTCAAGTTTCTCTCCGTCGCCGCTATTCTGACGTGCATACTCACTGGGTGCGCCCAGCGGCCTGCCGATGTCGCGCGAGCTGAACAGACTGTTGATTCCATCGATGGCCTGGCCTTGACGGAAGCCGATTTCGGACCGGAGTTGGTCGGCCTCTTCCGAGGTTCGCCGCCATCCGACAGGGCCGAACCGCCCATGCCGTCCTATCTCGGGGCGGCCGCCTACAGGTCCCGGGCCTGGGGGGATACGGAGAACGCTCCTCTGCTGTATGAGCAGATTTTCGAATTCCCGGACGCCGGCCATGCACAGGCGGAGTTTAAAGCGGCGCCTCATGGTCGGAACTATCATCTGGTTGATGGCTATCGTGCGCACGAGGTGGATATCCGGGGAGAAATCAATCTCGCCGCTGTCGATTATACGATATTCTGTGCGGCGAGAGGGAGTTTATCTCCCTCCGAACCTTCTTGTCCGGGTTGGGGATTCAGGGGGAGGTATGGGAGGTATATTGTCGACCTTGTCCTGAGGGGGAGCAGATTCGAGCCCATTGATTCAACCACCCGCTTCGGCCGGGACATGTTCTTCAAAGTGGTCGAAGCAGTGGACGCGAAAGGCGTGGGCGTCTCATGACGGAAGAAGTGGATGATTCATCAGAATTGACGGAGGATGACGACCCCGTCCATGGATCGTCCATGGAGGGGTGCGGAACGGCTGCGCTCATATTTCTCCTCTGTGCGCTGGGCGGTCCGATTCTGGATGCACAAATCGTCGGCGGAATCCGGGCCGACTGCCTCGGCGATCTGAGTTCAGGTGAAAATTTTTCCGGATTCGCCTGGCTGTTAGGACGGTTCGCGCTGTTCGGCGTGTTCGCGATTGTCTGGCCCGTAATCGCCGTGATTGCCGAGCGTATGGCTGAGCACATGGGGTGGATACGTTTAACGCCACGCAGGATATTTCTTTCGGTCTTGTTCCTCGCGATGTTGTCCGTTGCCGCGCTGATCGCCTACGACGTCCAAGCGCTTGACTGCCTCCCGGTCGCTGGATAGTCATGTTTCGTGGTAAGTATTCACGTCGTGTGCACGGCGTAAGGATTTGGCCGGATGTGTAACTGTCCGTCACTTTGATCTATCGGCTTGCTGATGATGTGATCTTCGGGCGTCCGGCCTGGAGGAGTTGTCCCGCGAGGAGCTGATCGCTCTGACGCGTGCCCTCATGGCCGAGAACGCCGCGCTGAAGGCGGAGGTCGCTCAGCTGCGGGAACGGGTGGCCAAGCTGGAGCGGCTGGTCTCGCGCAACAGCGGCAACTCCGGGATGCCGCCCTCGGCTGACGACCTTCCCGGCCGGAAGAAGCCGAAGGACCGCACGACCGGCAGCGCCGGGCGGCGGCGGCCGGGTAAGCAGCCCGGCGCCGAGGGCAGGGCGCTGGCCTGGTCGGACGACGTCGATGAGCGCGATGTCATCGATCACTACCCGCAGGGGCCGTGCGGGTGCGGGGCCGATCTCACCTCGGCGGCCGATCTGGGAGTGACCGCCGCTCACCAGCAGATCGAGGTCCCGCTGGTGGTGGCCCGGCGGTTCCAGCACAACCTGCACACGGTGGCCTGCCGGTGCGGCGCCGTGCACACCGCGCCGCGTCCGGCGGGAGTGAGCTCCGCGCCGGTCGGTCTCGGGGTCAATCTGCAGGCCTGGTGCGTGTATCTGCTGGTCGTTCACGCGGTCCCGGTGCATCGGTGCGCCGAGTTGGTGGCCTCGCCGACCGGCGCGCAGCCTTCGCCCGGGTTCGTGCACGGCTTGATCGGCCGGGCTGCCGCCGCGGTCGCGGCGGCCAACGCGCGGATCCGGATGCTGCTCACCCTCGCCTACGTCGTGTCCTGCGACGAAACGCCGCTCCGGGTAGGACCGAAGAAGGCCAAAAGGTATCTGCTGGTGGCCTGCACCGAGCTGCTGGCCTGCACCGAGCTGCTGACCTGGTACATGCTCGGTGGACGCGACCTGGAGACCTTCAAAAGGTTCGTGCTGGCCGACCTGACCGGTGTGGTGGTGCACGACCGCTACCAGAACTACGACGCCGCCGACCTCGGCGAGCGGGACCATCAACTCTGCGTGGCGCACCTGATCCGCGATCTCGAAGACTGCGCCGAGACCTACCCCTGCGCCCACTGGCCCCGGCAGCTCCAGATGGCGCTACGCGGCCTGATCCACGCCGCCAATCTTGCCCGCCGACAGGGCAAGGACGCCATCCCATCAGGCACGCTGGCGATGTTCACCAAGATGTTCCGAGGCGGGGTCGCCGTCGGCTTGTCGGAGGTCAAGCGCATCCCGGGACCGGCCAGGACCGTCACCCAGCCGGTCGGCCGCGTTCTGCTGGAGGTGCTGCGCGACCGCGCCGGCGACGTCCTGCGCTTCGCCCACGACCTGCGGATCCCGCCCACCAGCAACCAGGCCGAGCGCGACCTGCGATCGGCCAAGACCCAGCAGAAGATCTCCGGACGGCTCCGCTCCGAGCGGCACACCCGGCATCGGTACGCCGTCCGCGGCTACCTGTCCACCGCGATCAAGCACGGCCTGGACGTCATGACCGTCCTGCGCGACGCGCTCCTCGGCAAGCTCTGGATCCCACCCGACCCGGCTACCGCCTGACAGTCCGGACCAGCCGTACTCACGCACGCCTCGCGACGATCACACAGCGCGACCAGCGCAATCCGAAATGCGCTGGACGTGAATGCTTACTGCGCAGGTTGCGGTTTTCGCTGTGCAGAGTGGATTCGACGGCCTTCTGGGATGAGGCGCCGAAAGTGACCGTCGTCCGGGTCAGTTTGTTCAGCGGGTCGGGGAGACGACCGTCGGCGGCCAGTCGGCGGGGGAGTGCGGTGAGCAGGTGGGCCGAGCGCGGCAGGTCCGACTGGAGCCGCGCCTCCGACAGGACCCGGTGCCGACCGGCGTCCTCGTCTATCGCCAGGTCAAGGTCAGGAAGGTACGTCCGAACCGAACCGTTTCTGATCTCGTAGGAGGGCCCGACCGCGTCGTTGAACTCTCTCGCGGCCAGCGGATCGAGGATGTAGAGGCTGGCGAGGCCCGGGAGATATCTGGTCGCCTTCGCAATTGTCTGTTTCCACGAATCGAATGGAATCTCGCCGTGCGCCGAGGCGACCACGGCGGGAAGGCGACGCTGTTCGTCGGTCAGGACGCATAAGAGATCTTCGATTCCGTGGGAGCGAATCAATTCAGGGGCCGGCCTGAGGTAAGCCCAATGATCGCGCGCGTCCACCGCCGCCAGCAGTTGCCGGGCGATGCCCGGAAGAGCCGCCCTTGTCGGCCGCCGGTCGTCCACCTCGCCACTCGCGGTCCGGACGTGTTCCACGTCGAGCCAGAACCAGGTTCGTTCCTCGTCGGAGGCGTGCCTGCCGGGAGAATGGACGACCAGGGAACTGAGCCAGTAGCCGCCGTCTTTCTGCTGGCGGAGCTGCCACTTGCTGGTCTGGGTTCCGTCTCCGCTGGATTTCGTGTCACGGAGAAGAACGATCCCCTCGCCGAGGCGGGGCTGTCCGGCGTCGTAGGCGTCAATGTCGATCTTTTCGTGCCGGCTTTTGGCGACGAGCCAGATCCGCAGTTCGCGGGTCGCGGTGACGACGGCATCCGCTGGGTGGAGCGCCGTGTGGAATACGGCTCGATATCGACCAGAAGACAATGACCCTCCGACTCGGGGACCGCGCCTCGTGACCGAGAGCCGTCAGCCAGGGGCGCAGAGTTCTCTTATCTCACAAATCGCGACGAGTCGTCACGTACTCGGCGAGGGTTCGCGTGGCGGGTGAATTCGTATCCGGCGATCCGCTGACTGACCTGGCGCGGGGCCGCATTCCGGCGGCCGGTCGCCGGTTGGGCGCCCTTGCTTTCTCACACCTGCGGTAGTCAGATTGTTACTACTGGAGCTGTCTACCGGAAGGGAACCGACGCTGATGACGGTCACCCTGGAAAAGAGCGTCGAGGACTTCATCGCCACCCCACGCCAGCTGTTCATCGGTGGACGCTGGGTGCACGCCGCCTCGGGCAAGACCTTCGCCACACCCAACCCCGCCACCGGTGAGACCCTGGCGAACATCGCCGAGGCCGACGCCGAGGACGTCGACCGTGCGGTCCGCGCGGCCCGCGCCGCGTTCGACGGGCCCTGGTCGCGGCTGACCGCCTCCGAGCGGGGCCGGATCATCTGGCGGATCGGCGATCTCATCGACGAGCACGCCGACGAACTCGCCCAGCTGGAATCGCTCGACAACGGCAAGCCGCTGGCGGTCGCGCGGGCCGCCGACATCCCGCTGGCCGCCGAACTGTTCCGCTACATGGCGGGCTGGGCCACCAAGCTCGAAGGAAACACGATCGCGCTGTCGGTGCCGTACATGCCGGGAGCGGAATTCCACGCCTACACGCTGCGGGAGCCGATCGGCGTGGTCGCGCAGATCATCCCGTGGAACTTCCCGCTGCTCATGGCGGCCTGGAAGCTCGGGCCCGCGCTGGCCACCGGGAACACCGTGATCCTCAAGCCCGCCGAGCAGACGCCGCTGTCGGCGCTGCGGCTGGCCGAGATCATGGCCGAGGCCGGCCTGCCCGACGGCGTCGTCAATGTCCTGCCCGGATACGGCGAGACGGCCGGCGCCGCGCTGGCCGCCCACGACGGCGTCGACAAGGTCGCCTTCACCGGCTCCACCGAAGTCGGCAAGCTGATCGTGCAGGCGGCGGCGGGCAACCTGAAGAAGGTCAGCCTGGAGCTGGGCGGCAAGAGCCCCAACATCGTCTTCGACGACGTCGACCCCGCGCTGGCCATCCCCGGCGCGGCCAACGCGATCTTCTTCAACCACGGCCAGTGCTGCGTGGCCGGATCCCGGCTGTTCGTGCAGGAGAGCAGGTTCGACGAGGTCGTCGAGGGTGTCGCCACGATCGCGCGCGGCATCAAACTCGGGTCAGGGCTGGACCCCGACACCCAGATGGGGCCGCTGGTCTCCGACGAGCAGCTGCGCCGGGTGACCGGTTTCCTGGACTCCGGCCGCACCGACGGCGCCCGTACGGTCGCGGGCGGTAACCGGCACGGCGAGCGCGGCTACTTCGTCGAGCCCACCGTCATCACCGACACCAGCCCCGACATGGCCGTGGTCCGTGAGGAGATCTTCGGTCCGGTCGTGGTCGCCTCGCCGTTCTCGACCCTGGACGAGATCGCCGACCAGGCCAACGCGACCACCTTCGGCCTGGGCGCCGGCATCTGGACCCGCGACGTCTCCAAGGCGCACGCCCTGGCCAAGCGGATCCGGGCCGGCACGGTCTGGATCAACTGCTACAACGTGTTCGACGCGGCCCTGCCGTTCGGCGGATACAAGCAGTCCGGCTGGGGCCGGGAGATGGGCCACGAGGTGCTGGAGGCGTACACGGAGGTCAAGGCGATCTGCACGCAGCTGCACATCTGATCGGCGGGTTGGAGGGCGCGGCTTCGTGGATGAGGCCGCGCCCTGTGCCGTGACAGGGCGTTTGCCGACGCTTCATCGAATTACCCATACAACCTGTAGGTAAAGTCGCTTAGCCTGGAAGGGTGTCTCGTAGCCAGGTCATCGTGGTCGTGGGCGGCGGTGCCAGCGGCACACTGGCCGCTGTTCACTTGGTGCACCGCGCGCGGGCGCGGGGCGTTCCGCTGCAGGTGGTGCTGATCGACCGGGATGAGCGTCATGGGCTCGGGCAGGCGTACTCCACCACCGACCCGCACCACCTGCTGAACAGTCGCGCCGAGAAGATGAGCGCGCTGGAACATGATCCCCACCACTTCGTGAAGTGGGCGGATGCGGACGGAGCCGACTTCCTGCCCCGGCGCATGTACGGCCGCTACCTGCGCGAGATGCTGGACGACACCGGAACGACCCGCCTGGCGGGAGACGTGGTGGCCCTCACGCGCTCGCCGCTCCGTGTCCACCTGTCGGACGGAACCGTGCTCGACGCCGACGCCGTCGTCCTGGCCACCGGAAACCCCGCTTCGGCGACCCCGATGCCCCCGCCGGAAGACCGCTACATCGCGGATCCGTGGGCGGAAGGAGCACTGGACCGCGTCGGCGTCGGTGACGTTCTGATCATGGGTACGGGCCTGACCATGGTCGACGTGGCCGTGACCCTCACCCGTACCGCGACCAGGACTGTGTACGCCGTCTCCCGGCACGGTCTGCTGCCACAGGCGCACAGTCAGCCCACACCACCCTGCGCACCCGTGCCTATTCCTGATGGTCCGTTAAAGCTTCGGAACCTGCTGAGCGCGGTCCGCGTCGCCATCCGCCACAACGGGGGCGACTGGCGCGCGGTGGTGGACGGCCTGCGGCCCCGGGTTCCGGAGCTGTGGACCCGGCTGCCAGCCGACGAGAAGCGCAGATTCCTCACGGTTCTGGCCCGCTACTGGGAGGTGCACCGCCATCGCATCCCACCCGAGACCGCTTCCCGGGTCGACCGCCTGCTCGCCGCCGGGCGGCTGCGGGTGCTCCGCGGCCGGGTGGACCGGGCGCCGCCCGACCCGGCGGGGCTGACCGTGCGCGTCAGCACAGACGGTGTCACCCGCGATCTCCGGGTCGCCTGGCTGGTCAACGCCACCGGACCGGCCTGCGCGCTTTCCGGCGGGGGAATGCTCGCGCGCCTCCTGGCCGACGGGCTGGCCCGCCCCGGCCCGCTGGGCCTCGGCCTGGACGCCGACGCGTGCGGACGGGTGTTCGACGGCGCCGGGCGTCCGAACGAGCGGATCGTCACGCTGGGGCCGACGCTCCGCGGAAAACTGTACGACCACCGCGATTGCGGAGATCCGCGCCCGGGCGGCGACCTTGGCGGCATACCTGATCGACCACTTTGGAGAGGGGAACCGGACAAGATAGACTTATTTGGTATATTTGCGACATGTAGGGAGGAAGCGGTCCATGGTGGCTGTCGATGGAGAGATCATCGCCGCCCTCGCCGCTGCCCGAGAGCGTTTCTTCGCCGGCGAAGACGTCGAAAGCGGTGTCCGCGAACGAGTGCTGACCTCCTGGCGGCGGTCCAAGGACGTCGGCGTCGCACCCGACCGCATTCCCACGATCTACCACCCGGACATCGACCTGGACAGCAGGCTCGTCCATGCCGCCAAGCCCGTCCTCGATCGCCTCAAGTGCCAGATCTCCAGCATCAACGTCAGTTCGATGCTCTGCGACGGCGAGGTGACGGTCCTGCAGCGCATCGTCGGGGAACCGGCACTCGAAAGCTGGCTGGACAGCCTGCCGGTGATGCCCGGCATGGCGTTCTCCGAGCAGGTCGTCGGCACCAACGCCATCGGCACCGCCCTCGTCGAGCGGCGTCCCGTCGGTATCTGGGGCCGGGAACACTTCGCGGAGGCCATGCGCATGCTCGCCTGCGTGGCCGCCCCGATCCGCGACCCGATCAGCGGCCGCATCCAGGGCCTGCTGAATCTGGTCTGCCTGGACCGGTACGCCGACGCGGCCATGCTCGAACTCGTCACGGACACGGTCAGCTGCATCGAGCAACGCCTGTTCGAACAGACCCGCGAACGCGAGCAGGCACTGTTCCGGACGTTTCTCGACGCCAGAAGCCGCGCTCAGCGCCTGGGCGCGAACGACGACGAGCTGTTCCGCCTGCTGTCCACCCAGGACCGGCTCCGCCTGCTGGAGAAGGCCACCGAACTCATCTCCGCCGATCATGTGGGCGTCACGATCGTCCCCCTGTCGGGAGATCGCATCGCCACGCTGCACAGCCGCCCGGTCGACAATCCCGCCGGCACGCACGGCATCGCGGTGGAAGCCGTACTGACCGGCGGCACGTCCTGGTCCGTGGCCACCTCGATCGTCCCGGGATCACTCCTCGACGTGCCCCTAATAGGCACCAACGCTCCCGCATCGCCGCCCGCCGATCCGCCGCCGCCTCCCGCCGAGGGCTGGCTACTGGCCGTGAGCGAGCCCGGCATCGGGCAGCTGGCGGTGCGGGCCCGCGAACGGCTCAGCCTGCTGTGCGAGGTCGGCGCCCGGCTCGGCACCACCCTCGACGTGACCAGGACCGCCGAAGAGCTGGCCGAGATCTCCGTGCCGAGGTTCGCCGACTACGTGGCCGTGGACGTGCCCGAATGCGTGCTACGCGGTCAGGAGCCGTCCACCATGGACGTCGGGCTCCGCCGCATCGCCCTGTCCGCGATCAAGGAGGGGTCGTGCCTGCACCACGTCGGCCTGCTCATCCAGCTGCTGCCGTCCACGCCGCAGGCGCGCAGCCTGGCCTCCGGGCAGCCGGTGCTCGAACCGCGCCTGGGCTCCACGCTGGGGTGGGCCGCGCAGGACCCGGAAAGAGCGCAGAAGGTCTGGGCGCAGGGCATTCGCTCGCTGGTCACGGTGCCGATGCGGGCCCGGGGCGTGACCCTCGGGGTGGTGTCCTTCTACCGCTCACGCCACCGCAGCGTGTTCGAGGAAGATGACGTGTGCCTGGCCGAGGAACTGGTCGGCCGGGCGGCGGTCTGCATCGACAACGCCCGCCGGTACACCAACGAGCACAACATCTCGGCGGAACTCGAACAGGCCACGGAATCCCTGAAGCAGTCGCTCGACCGGCAGCAGCGTTTCACCACCGACGCCTCCCACGAGCTGCGCACGCCGCTGGCCGGGCTGCGTACCCAGCTGGAGGAGGCTCAGCTGCACCCCGGCGAGACCGACCTGCTGGATCTGCTCGACCACGCGCTGGCGGATGTGGACCGGCTCCAGGCCATCATCACCGACCTGCTCCTGCTGGCCAGGATCGAAGCCTCGCCCGGCGCCACGATGCGGGTCGACCTGGCCGAACTGGCCGAGGCCGAAGCCGCCCGCCGGACTGCGGACCGGCTGCCGATCCAGCTGGACCTCACCGGCGGCGTGTCGGCCGACGTCGTCCCCATGCAGATCTCCCGGGTGCTGCACAACCTGCTCGACAACGCGCAGCGGCACGCCGCCGGCAGCGTCGTGATCGGGGTACGCCGTGACGGGGACTGGGCAGAGCTCAGCGTCACCGACGACGGCCCCGGCGTCCCCGAGGCCGAACGCGACCGCGTATTCCAGCGTTTCGCCCGCCTGGACAGCGCCCGGAGCCGCAACCAGGGCGGCACCGGACTGGGGCTGGCCATCGCCCGCGACATCGCCTGCACCCACCACGGCACCGTTGACGTCGAGGACGTCGCACCGCACGGGGCACGCTTCGTCCTGCGCCTCCCGCTCGCTACGCGGTGACCTTCCGGCGCTCCTGGTCTCCGCCCAGCTGGAAGAACTGGAGGGTCTTGTCCCGCTCCGGCCCGAGACCCACCCCGATGATCGGGACACCGAGTTCCCGCTCGACGAACGTCCTGAGCTCGCGCAGCCCGTCCTGGGTGAGGTCGTCCAGGTCGATCGGGGGCAGGACTTCGATCCGGGTGGCGGCGACCTGGACCGGGATGCCACGGTAGAGGCTGTCCTTGTACAGGCTGAGGCAGTCGACCTTGTTGAGGTAGACCACGTCCACGCCGAACGAGGTGACCATGTCCCGCAGCTGGTTCAGGTCGAGCATCCCGATCCGGCGGGGGCGGCCGGTGCCGGAGCCGTACTCGTGGGTCAGCATGCGCAGGGCGATGCCCAGTTCCATGGGGTCGGCGGAGGACAGCAGGGCCCGCGCGTCGTAGTCGGCCCGCTCTTCGGCCTTGCCCCGGCTGCTCCGGCACGCCTCCGTGAAGTACGCCTCCGACCGTTCGGCCCCCAGCTCCGACGGGAACGGCCCGTTGCCGACCCGGGAGACCACGGCCTTGGCCACGCCGATCGTGTAGCGGTGATACTGGGGCGGCAGGTCGCCGCCCACGTAGGCGTGGCCGGGGACGGTGTGGCTGGCGGTGACGAACGGCTGGTCGCCCTGCACGACGTCCAGCATCAGGGACTGGGCGCCCTCGAAGAGCACCCGGGCGCCGGCGGCCACGCGCTGCCCGAGGTAGCTCCGGTCGGTGGTGACGAACTCGCGGATCCCGTCGAGGCAGTCGGTGAGAGAGTCGAGGTGGTCCAGCTGGGTTCGGCGCAGGCTGGTGGCGCCCGCGCCGTAGCGGTCGAGTTCGGCTTCTGCGGCGGCGAGCATGGCGGCCTTGGCCTGTTCCGGGTCGGCCAGGACGTCACGGAGCTGGAGGTTGGTTCGGGCGCCGTTGCGTACCCGGAAGGCGCGGTCGGCGTACGCGGGGCCGATGCCGTTCTTCGTTGTGCCGATGTCTCCGCCGTTGAGTTCGTCCACGATGAAGTGGGCGGGCTGGACGACGGCGCATCGGTCGCTGATCACCAGGCGGCCGGAGAGGTCTACTCCGGTGGATCGGATCAGCTGGAGTTCGTTTCTGAGTTTCCACAGGTTCAGTGCGCAGCCCGAGCCGATGTACAGCTGGCAGTGCGGGTGGAACACGCCGGAGGGAACCTGCTGGAGGACCACGCGTCCGGCGGGTGAGTCGATGGTGTGGCCGGCGTTGGCGCCGCCGTTGAAGCGGGCGATGACGTCGTAGTCGGCGGCGAGCAGGTCGATGATCTTCGCCTTGCCCTCGTCCCCGTACTGGAGTCCGACCAGGACATCGGCGTAACCGCGGTCGCTGTTGTCGTGCATTTCTTTTGGCACCTCTCTGCTTGTGCGCGGATATATACGCCTTTTATTGAAACCCTGTGACAAATGGACGCTAACAATCTGGGATTGAGCTGTCAACGATCAATGCGGCGATTCCCGTCAAATGGTTTCGGAGAATATGAGCTGCTGGGAACGAGTATGCAGATGCGACATGATGGTGTTTAGTAGTTTGACGGTGTATTTGTCCGTCACATACTTCTTGGGGCGTCGGTTGCCAGGCCGTACAGAAACAGTGGGGATCCGGGGCAACCAACCCCGGCGGCCAGGCGTACATAGGGGCATGAGACTGGATGGGGGCGCGTGAGCGCCCCGGAGGGGTTCGCCGAGTTCGTCGCGGCTCGGGGCACCAGCCTGTTGCGTACGGCGCACCTGACCTGTGGCTCCGCCCAGGAGGCGGAGGACGTGCTGCAGAGCGCGCTGGAGCGGGCCTGCCGGAGTTGGCACCGGCTGCGCCAGGACACGAACCCCGAACCTTACCTACGCCGGATCATCGTGAACCTCGCCATCAGCCGGGCCAGGCGTCGCGCGCTGCTCCGCATCATTCCCACGCACTCTCCGCCCGAGACGCCGGCCAGGAGGGACGACGTCGAGCTGCGGCAGGTGCTGATGAACGGGCTGCGCGCGCTGCCGCCCCGCCAGCGGGCTGTCGTCGTCCTCCGCTACTGGGAGGACATGTCGGAAGCGCAGACCGCGAAGGTGCTCGGCTGTTCGGCCGGCACGGTGAAGAGCCAGGCCGCCAAGGCGCTCGTACGGCTGCGCGCGCTGCTGGGAGAGGAGGTGGCCAGCAATGTCGGAGCTTGAGGTCGAACTGCGCAGGGCGATGGCGGAGGAGACGGCCGAGCTGAGGATCTCCCCCGATCTGGTGGACCGGGTCGTACGAGGCTCGCAATGGCGGCGCAGGGCGCGGGCGAAACTGGTGGCGGCGGCGCTGGCACTGTTCGTTGCTGCGGGCGCCGGGCCGGCGTACCTCGTCGCCACCCGAGGCGACGACGTGGTCGTGGAGGACGTCCACGCTGAGATCAACGGTGTTGAGATCCGCTACCTGCCGGAGGGGCTCGGCAGGCCGGAGCGGGCCGAGAGCACACTGGGCGGCCTGCCCGGTGCGGCGCTGCGCTGGTCGGACGGCGATCGGTGGGCCGAGATCAGCGTGTACCGGACCGGTCGCCGGATGCAGGACGGTTTGGACCTCCTCGCACTGAACGCCATGACCGAATCCAGGACGTCGGCCGATGCCGTCATCTCGACCGACGGCACCGACAGGATGTGGGTCCCGCAGGCCGGGATGCTGCTCCGGGTCACGACCTCCCCGTCGATCAAGGACGAACTCGACCGGATCGCCAGTGGAATGCGCGTCTGGTGGAAGGGGGACATCGGAGACGTACGGGTGACGTACATGCCGGACGGCTGGCGGTCCCCCGACGAGATCGTGCCGGTCAACGACGGCCTCGCCCGGAGGTGGACGTTCGACGGAGCCGGCGAAGTCACAGTGGAGGTGGTGTACGGCCTGCGTGCGAAGGACCTGAAATCGCTGCAAGAGGTCTCCTGGCCGACGAACGAGCAACTCGTCGACCTGCGCCGGGCCTCCGTCAGGGGAGCGGAAGCTGTCGAAGGCCGGGTCGTGGGGGCGGAGCGCGGGCCGGACAAGGGCCGGATGCGGCTGTGGGTCGTGCGGCCCGGTCTGGGCGTACGGATCTGGGCGTCGGGGAGCACGTCCGCCGACTTGCCGCGGATCTCGGAGGGGATCGAGACGATCGCCACCACCTTCTCGGACTCGGTGGACGGGATGCCGCTGCCCGCCCTCCCTCTGGAGCTCCGAATAGGCGAGGAGACGCAGGAGCTGGGTCAGGATTGGCGAGGCAGCACCCGCTACTGGGGAAGTAGGCCGGGGCAAGGCGCCCATGTGGCCATGTCGGTGTATCGAGGGCAGGCGATTCGGTCCGAGCCCTGGTTGAGGGACATTCCGGCTGCGGAGAAAGAGCCGGCTGCCGTCGGGGGAGTCGCTGGCACTCTGCTTACCTGGAGTGAGACCAGGCGCGTGAACGGGGGGCCGAGGCTGCTGATGGGCCGCCGGTTCGTCTGGACCACGGAGACCGGCCTGGCCATCGTGATCACGACCGTGGTCGATTCCTTGAGCTCGACGGCGTACGCGAGTACGGACTTGGACTCGGTTGTCCGCAGCGTCCACGAGCGGATGAGCGTTCCCTGATATTCGGAGTGGACCCGCGCTGACTACATGATCACGAGGCGCGTGCGGTCGCACCCGCTGGCCCGAAGCAGCGCTGGGGCCAGCGGTTGGTTCTTCATATGCGGTACGAGCCCTTTGTTTTCGCGCGGGGGACGTCCTCCTGCCTGCCCGCAAAGGCAGGAGGACCCAAGTCTGCGGTAAACTCCTCAGACAAGTCGACAACTCCTGTCGAATTCTGCCAGGTAGGGAGGGCCGGATGACCGCACCAGTGCAGCGGCATCCACTGGCGGCGCAGACCGCGGATGTCCTGCTGGAGCGCGTCCGTTCCGGTGAGTGGCCGTTGGGGCACCGGCTTCCCGGTGAGACCACGCTGGCGGCGCTGCTGGGCGTCGGGCGGTCGACGCTGCGTGAAGCCATCAGGGAACTCGCCGGAAAGGGCGTGCTCGACTCCCGGCAGGGGGCCGGAGTCTTCGTCACCGCGCTCGACGTCGGCGAAGACTGGAACGCGATCCTCAGGCGTGCCTCGGTGATCTCCGTACTTGAGGCCAGGATCGCCATCGAGGCGGAGGCCGCCGCACTGGCGGCCGAGCGCCGTACCCCCGCCGACCTGCGGGCGATCCGGCGAGCGCTCGCCGGGCGCGCGGAGACCGGGCGGGACGTCGAGGAACACGTCGATGCGGACATGGCCTTCCACCGCGCCGTGATCGTCGCGGCCCACAACGAGGTGCTCACCGAAATGTTCGACGGCTTCGTGCCCAGAGTCCGCCGGGCGATGATCGACATGCTCAAGATACGTCCGCTCGCCTTACCGGAAGCCGACCACTCCGCGCACGAGGATCTGGTGACCGCGATCGCGGACCGCGACCCCCGCGCCGCCGGCGAGTCCAGCCGATCGCACCTCACGGCCCTGAAACGAGCGTTCGCGTGAACACCCCCGTGCTGGCACTGGCGGACGTGACCTACCGCCGCGAGCGCAAAATGATCCTGCACGGCGTCAGCTTCACCGTGCACCAGGGCGAACACTGGGCGCTGCTCGGCCCGAACGGCTCCGGCAAGAGCACCGTGCTCGGGTTCTGCGGCGCGGTGACCCACCCGACGTCCGGGACCGTACACGTGCTCGGAGAACAACTCGGCCGGGTAGAACTCCAAGCGCTGCGCCGCTCGATCGGCCACGTCAACCCGCGCCACCCACTGACCTCACCCCTAACGATCCGCGAGATCGTCCTCACCGGTATCACCGGCACCATCGAAACACCACTGCGCTGGCAACCCCAGCCCGACGAAGCAGACCGAGTCGACGCACTCCTCGACACCCTCGGCCTACTCCGGATAGCCGAAGACCGCTGGCCCACCCTCTCCCAGGGCGAACGCGGCCGAACCCTCATCGCCCGCGCCCTGGCCTGCGCCCCCCGCCTCCTGCTCCTGGACGAGCCGTCCACCGGCCTGGACCTCGCCGCCCGCGAATACCTCCTCGAAACCATCGACCTCCTAGACGAGACCCACTCCGAGATCACCTCAGTCCTGGTAACCCACCACCTGGAGGAACTCCCCCGCACAACCACCCACGCCGTACTCCTCGCCAAAGGCCGCGTAGTCGCAGCCGGCCCCGCCGAAACCGTCATCACCACCGACAACGTCTCCACCGCCTTCGCCCACCCAATCGAGGTCCACCGCCACGACGCCCGCTGGACCGCCCGCACCCGCCGAGCTACGCGGCCCGACCCTGCGGCCACTCACTAGCTGTCGAGAGCACGCGAAGTCCTTTGCCGCATTGTGCGAAAGCGGATGCGGGCGAGCTTGCGGGGATGTGCTGAGTGGCAGAATCCGTCCATGGCGACTACAGCGGAGGCCGCGGGCATCTGGAAGATCGGCGACCTGACGGTCAATCGGCTTGGCTTTGGCGCGATGCGTCTGACCCAGTACGGTGCGGCTTTCGGTGACGGTATTCCGAGTGATCGGGACCGGGCGATAGCCGTCCTCCGTCGTGCGGTGGACCTTGGGGTGAACCACATCGACACGGCCGCGTTCTACTTTTCTGCCCTGCGTTCCGCCAACGAGCTGATCAACCGAGCATTGGCGCCGTACCCGGATGACCTGGTCATCACCACGAAGGTCTGGCCTGGTCGGAATCCCTCGGGGGAATGGTGGTGGGCCACGCCGGAACAGTTGCGTGGCCAGGTGGAGGAGAACCTGCGCCAGCTTGGCCGCGACCACCTTGACGTGGTGAACCTCCGCATCCCGCCAAGCAGGAAAACCGGCTCGATCGCCGAACACTTCGGTGCCCTGTCCGCTCTGCGAGACGCCGGTCTCATTCGCCATCTAGGCATCTCCAACGCCACTCCGGACCACCTCGCCGAAGCTCAGGCCATCGCTTCCGTGGTCTGCGTACAGAACCCCTACGGCGTTGGCGCTCCCCCCGACAGCCATGCCTTTCTCCGTACCTGCGGAGAGCAGCAAGTCGCCTTCGTCCCGTTCTTCGCGATCGCCGGCACCGGCCGCGAATCAGGCAGCAACGCTTCCGACCACGAGACCGTGCTCTCCATCGCCCGTGCCCACGACGCGACACCCGCTCAGATCCGCCTGGCCTGGACCCTGCAACGCGGGCCACACGTCCTGGCCATCCCCGGCACCGGCAACCCGGATCACCTGGACGCCAACATAGCCGCAGGCTCCCTGCGCCTCTCTGACGACGAAATGATCCGCCTGGAGTCTCTGTGAAAGTCCCGAAACCAGTGGGCACGAGAACCTACGTGCCGCTTGAACCGCATGGATGAGGGATGGGCTGTCGGTCCCCGCGGGGACCGACAGCCCATCGGTGTTAGCCCGTTGCGGAGGTGGAGTAGACCGGTGGGATGAGGCCGGCGGTGACGTCGGCCTTGAAGGCCTTGTCGAGGCCGGCGCAGAAGTCCGCCGCCGACATGTCGCCGTTCACTACCTTGTCGATGTTCTCCAGGATGTTCTGTTCGGCCTTGCCGCCGAAGGAGGTCCAGCTGGTGTAGCCGACGGCGCCCTTCGCCGAGGCGTCGTTGATCCTCAGGTAGTGGTCGACCACTCGCTGGTCCACGCCCGGGGGCACGTCGGCCTGGGTGAAGGTGATCGGGAGTGGCACTCGCAGGCCCAGTGAGGTGGCCTCCCACATGGTCGTGACGTCGGACAGCATCCAGCTCAGGTAGGCGGCCGCGGCGGGGAGGTTCTTGGAGCTCGCGTTGATCGACATGGTGCCGCCGACCGAGAGCGGGTAGATGTCGGCGGGCACGCCGGGTGCGAGCGGGGGCAGCGGCGCCTCGGCCCACTCCGAGCCGGCCTCCTTGAAGTAGTCGTCCAGTGCGGCGAACTCCCAGCTCCCGGAGATGTACATGCCCGCCTTGCCCTCGGCGAGCATGGCGTACTTCTGCGGGTCCTGGAGGGAGAAGTACTGCTTGGCGCCGCCCGCGAAGTAGCCCTTGCCGAAGTAGTCGGCCAGGAGCTGGATCGAGTCGACGAACGCCTGGTCGGTGAAGGGCAGTTTGCCGGTGAGCGCCTGGTTGATCTTGGCTGGTCCGGCCACGCCGTTCATGAAGGAGCTGACCAGCCAGTCGGTGGCGCCCTGGTAGGTGGCGTTGGCGTTGACGAACGGCACGATGTCCTTGGCCTGCATCTCGCCCGCGAGCTTCTCCAGCGAGGCGCGGTCGGTCGGTGGGGTCCAGCCGTTCTGGGTGAACAGGGTCTTGTTGTAGAACAGGACGAGGGTCTCGTAGTAGAGCGGGACGGCCAGGAACTTCCCGTCGATGACGCCCATGTCATAGGCCCACGGCAGGATGCGCTCCTTCCAGCCCTCCTTCTCGGCCAGCGGGCCGAGGTCGGCGAGGTAGCCCGCATCGGCGTAGGGAACGGCGGTGGAGGAGCCGGGGGTCTCGATGAAGTCGGGGCCGCGTCCGGCCGCGAGGGCGGTCTTGACCTTCTGGCCGAGGGTGCCGCCGGTGCTGGGGATCGCGTCGACCGTGACCTTCGGATACATCTTCTTGTACGGCTCGATATACCACTTCTCGAATTCCTTGACCGACTTCTCGTCGTTGGAATCGAGGTCGTACCACATCGTGACCTTGCCGCCGATCTCCGTGGCGGCGGTGGGCACGGTGGTGTTGTTCTTGACCGCGGGGGGCTCTGCGGCGCAGCCGCCGAGCAGGGTGACCGCGGCCACCAACGCGAGCGTGCGGTGACGTCTGACCATGTCTGGCTCCTTTGTTGCCGGTCAGAAGGGGGGTACCGCGACGGGCGCGCCGCCGCGTTGGGCCGAGGCGTGGGCGGCGATGCCGAGCGCCGTCCAGTTCGCGGCCCGGGTGTGGTCGATCGCGGGCGGGCGGCCCTCGACGACGGCGGACACGAATTCGTGCACGAGATGCGGATGCGAACCGTCGTGGCCGCCGCTCGTGTACCCGCGGATCTCCTCGGGCAGCAGGTCGGGCCGGTCCGGCGGGATCACCGGTTCGGTCGTGACCTGACGGCCCCTGGTCTCCGTCGGGGGCTGGAGGGTGTGGAGGACCGTGTCGCGGTCCCATTCGAAACCGAGCCGGTCGCCATAGATGGAGAAGGTCTCGGCGTAGGGGCGGGCGACCTGGTAGAGCGAGCGGGTCAATTCGACGACGGTGTCCCGGCCGGTCAGCCGTACCAGCGCGGACTCGACGGCGAAGTCGTTGTCGTAGTCGCCCCGGTTCTCCGGTTTGAGCAGGCCACCTCCGAGGGCGACGACCTCCAGGGCGGGGGCGTCGAGCAGGTGCAGGATGGGGGCGATCGCGTGGGTGGCGTAGTACATGGGCGGCAGGCCGCGCCAGTAGCCGGGCCAGCCGGTCATGTCCTGGGTGTGCACGCCCCGGGCGTAGTTGATCTCTCCGAAGTCGAGGGCGGCGGCGTACAGAAAGGCCCGCGTGTAGACCGCGGTCTCCATCATCATGTACGTCGTCCCGGCCAGCTTCCGGGCGTCGAGCACTCGCTCGATGTCGGGGAGCGACAGGGCCATCGGCACCGTGCTGGCCACGTGCTTGCCCGCCTCCAGGGCGGCCACGATGTGGTCGGCCCGGTCGGTCAGCCCGGTGACGATGTGCACCGCGTCGACCGTGGGGTCGGCCAGCACGTCGTCGAGGGAGGAACCCTCGATCGGATCGGCCACCACCACCGACGACACCAGGGGATGGTCGCGGTAGATCGGGACGAACTGCCGTCCGAACCCCAGTCCCGCCACCGCGACCTTGATCATCTTCCTGACTCCGGGAACAGCGCGGCCAGCGCCTCGGCGAGCCGGAGGTTGGACTCGCGGGTGCGTCCCGCGTTGTGCGGGGTGTGCACGACGTTGTGCCGTCCGAGCAGCGGGTCGTCCAGCGGCACCGGTTCGACGTCGAACACGTCGGCGGCCAGGCTGAGCTCGTCGGCGAGCACCCGCCGGCGCAGTTCCGGCATGTCGACGACGGTCGCCCGGGTCACCAGCACGACCAGGCAGCCCTTGGGCAGGGCTCGGACGTGCTCGGCGGTGATCAGCCCTTCGGTGCTCGGCAGCAGCGGCACCATCGGGGCGAAGATCTCCGCGTCGGCGAGCAGGTTCTCCAGGTGGTGGACCCGGCGCGCGCCCGACCGGTGGAAGGACGGTTCGGCGGCGAACGGGTCCCAGGCGGCGACGTCCGCGCCCAGCATGTGGGTGAATGAGGCGTACCGGCTGGCGATGTTGCCCGCGCCGACGATCCGCACCCGGGTGCCCGCCACGGTGCCCGCGGTGAAGTCGGGGTCGTCGGAGTACTGGCCGTAGGAGTAGTTCCATGGGTCGAGGCTCTGGATGATCTCGTGGTGCGTCTGCGGGATACGCCGCAGCGCGCCGATCGTCAGGCCGAGGGCGAATTCGGAGACCGACTGGCCCCAGTAGCCCTCCGACGGCAGTTTGAGCTGGCGGATCCCGCGCGACTTGAGCAGCTCGTCCGTCTCGGCCGGCGCGCGGTAGCCGGAGCTGGCGTACATCTCGGTCAGGGCGGGGAACCGGTCGAGGTCCTCCTCGGTGGGCAGCGCGCCCAGGGAGATCAGCCGCTCGGTGTCCTTGGGGAGGTCCGCCAGGGTGGCCTGGCGGGTCAGGGTGGCTCCGGGCAGCAGAGTGAGCAGGTGGTCGGCCGTGAAGGGCCAGTGCCACTCGAATTCCGGGGTGGCGACGATCGCCGTCTTCATCGTGGTCCTCACTTGTACGTCGGGATCTCTAGTTCGATGCCCTGCAGAGCTGACTGGTGGGCGCAGATGCCGGCGCTGGTCCAGTTGGCGGAGGCGTACACGTCGGGGAAGGGGCGGCGGTTCTCCAGGACCGCCGTCAGGAACTCGTGCGCCAGGTGGGGGTGGGAGCCGCCGTGGCCGCCGCCCTGGGTGAAGGACAGGTGCTGGTTGTCGTCGGCGTCGTAGACGCCCTTGGTGGTGAAGCGGCGGATCTCCTCGGGGAGGAGACGGGCGAAGTCGGGCACCTCGGTCCGCTCGCCGTCCTCCCCGGCGAAGACCACCGGGTGCTCCCGTTCGAGCTGCTGCCACTCGTAGCTCTTCAGGGAGCCGTACACGTCGAAGCTCTCCACGTATTCGCGGGCGACGTCGTACAGGGACCGGGTGACTTCCATCGCCAGGTCGGAGTCGCGCAGTGAGAACACCGCGCTCTCCACGGCGAAGTGCAGGCCGGACTCGGGATCGCGACCGCCGACCAGTCCAGATCCCACGCAGCGGACCGAGGCGGCGTGCGCTCCGGCCAGCGCCAGCAGCGGCGCCACCGCGTGGGTGGCGTAGTGCATCGGCGCCATGCTCTGCCAGTAGTCCGGCCAGCCCGCCATCTCCTGCATGTGGGCGCCGCGCAAGAACTGGATGCGGCCCAGCGCACCGCTGTCCAGCAGTTCCTTCGCGTAGAGGAACTCCCGCGTGTAGACCGCGGTCTCCATCATCATGTACGCCTTGCCCGACGCCTCCTGGGCGGCGACCACCCGGGCGCAGTCCTCCAGCGAGACCGCCATCGGCACCGTGCACGCCACGTGTTTGCCCGCGTTCAGCGCGGCCACCGACTGCTCGGCGTGGGCGCCGATCGGGGTGTTGATGTGCACCGCGTCGATGTTCGGGTCTTCCAGCATCGCGTCGTAGTCGGTGTACCGGCCCTCGATGCCGAACTGGTCGGCGATCTGGTGGAGGGAGTCCGGCGACCGCTGGCACACGGCGACCAGTTCGGCGTTCGGATGGGCCTGGTAAATCGGAATGAACTCGGCCCCGAATCCGAGGCCCACGATGGCGACCCGTACCTTGTCTGTCATGGCGTCAAAGGTACGAACGACGCTGAACTGCAACCATGCACTTTCCCGCAGCCTTCCTTCGATTTCCTACATTCCGAAAACGCCGCAAATCGGGCGTGTACGCCAAAGGACCGCCGCGTCACCCCTTCACGCCGCCGCTGGCCAGGCCCGCGATGAACTTGCGCTGCATGAACAGGAACAGCAACACGGCGGGCAGCGTCATGATCACCGCCGCCGCGTTGACCAGCCCGAACAGCTGGGTGTGCCCCTGGCTGTACTGGAGCAGCGCCGTGGCCATCGGCAACTTCTCCGGCGTGGTCACGAAGATGACCGCGAACAGCAGTTCCGAGTACGCCCCCAGGCCCGCCACCAGCCCCACGGTCAGCAGCCCCGGCCTGGCCAGCGGCAGGATGATGCGCCAGGCGATCTGCCATTCGTTGGCCCCGTCGATCCTGGCCGCCTCGTCCAGCTCCTTGGGGATGCCGACCAGGAACGTGCGCAGCAGCAGCACCGAGAACGGCGTGTTCAGCGCCACGTAGATGATGATCAGGCCGAACAGGGTGTCGATCAGGGCCAGGTTGGACCAGAGGAAGAACAGCGGCACGATGAACATCTGCACCGGCAGCGAGATCACCACGAACAGGTAGTTCTCCACGCCCCGCTTGAACGGCATGTCGAGCCGCGCCAGCGAGTACGCGCAGGCGCCCGCGCACAGGCAGGTGCCGATCACGGTGCCGCCCACCAGGACGACGCTGTTCCACATGCCCCGGCCGATGCTGCCCCGCGACCAGGCCTCCGCGTAGTTGTCGAAGTCCAGGGCCGAGGGCAGGCCCAGCGGGTTCTGGCCGAGTTCCAGGTTCGACTTGAACGAGTTGAACACCAGGATCAGCAGGGGCACCCCGGCGAACAGCGCCAGCAGGATCAGCACGAAGTAGGAGATGGGGGTCCGCCGGACCCCGCCCGACGTCCTGGCCGTCACCGCGACTCCTCATTTCTGCGGATGTAGTGGAAGATCACCAGGAACACGCCGCCGAGCAGCGAGATCGCCAGCGCCATGAACGAGGCGTAGCCGGGTTCGAGCCCGGTGAACGCGGTCCGGTTGACCAGCAGCGACACCAGGTCGCTCGATCCGGCCGGGCCGCCGCCGGTGATCGCGAAGGCGTAGTCGAAGGCCAGCAGCGAGCCGATCGAGATGATCATGATGGCGAACATCAGGGTGGCCCGGATGCCGGGCAGCGTCACGTGCCAGAACTCACGGAACGGACCGGCCCCGTCGATCCGGGCCGCCTCGAACAACGACGGATCGACACCCCCCATGGCGGCCAGAAACAGCACCACCAGGAAGCCCCAGAAGTGCCAGTTGTCGACGAACGCGACGCTGTAGAGCGACAGGTTCGAGTCGCCGAAGAAGTAGACGTCGTTGAGCCAGGTGATGCCCATCTTGTCGAGCTGGGCGGCGATCCCGGTGGCCGGGTCGAGCAGGCTCTTCCAGATCTGCGCGTTGACGACGCTGGCGATCACGTACGGGATGAAGAAGACCACCCGGAACAGGGAGGCGCCGCGGCGGACGCGCGACAGCATGAACGCCCCGACCAGGCCCATGGCCATCGGCACGGTCAGGAACAGCACCAGCCAGATGAAGTTGTGGCCGAGCGCGTTCCAGAAGGTCGGGTCCCCGAGCAGGCGTTTGGCGTTCTCCAGGCCGGTGAAGTTGGGGGCGGAGAAACCGTCCCAGTCGGTCCAGGCGTAGTAGAGGCTGCTCACCGCAGGGCCGGCGATGACCAGCAGGTTGATGGCCAGCGCGGGGGTGGAGAAGGCGAGGGCCACCAGTCGGCGCTTGCGCCGCCGCCGGCGGCCTTCGTCCGAGAGAGTCGTCGTGGTCACTCGCGACCACCCGCGTCGGTTTCGAACAGCGGCTTGTCCGTGGGGCAGGCGGTCAGCCCGTTGGCCGGCCGTGTTTTCCGTGGGGACCGATGGATCATCGCCGGCTCCCTTCTGCTTGTAGCATTTCAGCTGTGTTGCGCCATATTTACCTTTGCTCCCGTTAGGTACGGGAAAGGCGCACAAACGGTTACGGTGCCGTATCAACAGCGTGTACTTTGTTGGAGCAACGTACGAAATCCGCACCCGCCAGGGCCATGCAGTATCCCGCTGGCATCATTCGATTTTTTACACGGCGCCCGGTGCCACCGGCCGTTGGAATACTGGGCGCATGATTGACGATGAGGTGGCGGCTCGGCTGCGGGAGATCTGTCTGGCGCTGCCGGAGGCGGTTGAGAAACCGTTCGGGGGGCACAGCGCGCCCTCGTTCCGCGTCAGGGAGAAACTGTTCCTGATGACCGGCGAAGACGGGCTGACCATGACGTTCAAGGCCGGACCCGGCGCGCAGGAGGCCCTGGTGGGGTCCGATCCTGAGCGCTTCTTCGTGCCGCGGTATGTGGGCACGAAGGGCTGGGTCGGTGTCCGGCTCGACGTCGAGATGGACTGGGACGAGATCGACGAGCTGATCAGAGACAGCTACCGGCTGATCGCGCCCAAACGGCTGGCCGCCCTCGTGGACCGGGAGCCGTAGCCGCTCACGGACCGACGTTTTTCCTTCCAGAGCGTAACCTCGCACACGTTCTTCACGATGCGCTCACCCGCCGGACATTCCCTCCTCCGATGGTCACAGTAGGTCGGCCCACCCTTCACCCGTCGTTCCCCCTTTGGTAGCGGACCACTGGATATTGTCCCAGCGGCTGGAGGCCAGCGACCGCAGGGGGAACCGCCCGTGAGCATCACCAGCACCGCCCTCGTGGCTCTGCCCACCAGGGTCGGCGGTCTGGTCCGCACCGCGAGGCCCCGCCAGTGGGTGAAGAATGTGCTGGTAGCCGCCGCGCCGCTGGCCGCCGCACGGGCCGACGGCGCCACTCTGGCCGCCACAGGGGTGGCCTTCGTCGCGTTCAGCTGCGCCGCCTCCGCTGTGTACTTCCTCAACGACGTGCTCGACGCGAGCGAGGACCGAGCCCACCCGGACAAACGCCTGCGCCCGGTCGCCGCCGGAATCGTGCCGGAGCGCGCGGCGCTGGCAGCCGCGGCGGCGCTCGCGGTGACCGCGCTGGCGCTCAGCCTGGCCTGGCAGCCGGCGGGCGCCGTGGTACTGGCCGGATATCTGCTGGTCAACGCGTGTTACTGCCGGTGGCTGAAGCATGTGCTCATCGTCGACATGGCGGTGGTGTCGTCCGGTTTCCTGCTCAGGGCCGCGTACGGCGGAGCGATGGCCGCGGTCCCGCTGACCCGCTGGTTCCTGATCGTGATCGGCGCGGCGGCGCTGTTCGCGGTGGCCGGCAAGCGCTTCTCCGAGCTGGCCCGGCTGCACGCGGACGGGCTGACCCCCCGGCCGCCGCTCGACCAGTATTCGATGAGTTACCTCCGCTTCGTCTGGCAGGCGGCGGGAACTGTCGCGATGACCGTCTACTGCCTGTGGGCGTTCCCCGCGCACAGTCTCACGATCATCCCGTTCGGCCTGGCTTTCCTGCGGTATGCCTGGCACATCGACCGGGCCGAGGCGGGCGCGCCGGAGAGCGTCGTGTTCGGGGATCGCTGGCTGCTGGCGGTCAGCGGTGCGTGGGTGGCGCTGTTCCTGGCCCCGAATGTCTGACGCGCTGCTCGCCGGCTGGGGGCGCACCTCCCCTTCGCGGGCTCGGGTGCTCCGGCCGGGTTCGGTGGCCGAGCTCGCGGCAGCCGTACAGGCGGCGGGCGGGCGGGGTGTGATCGCGCGCGGGCTCGGCCGCAGTTACGGCGATCCGGCGCAGAACGGCGGCGGGGTCGTGGTCGATCTGACCCGGTTGCGGAAGTTCGAACTGACCGGTGAGCGGATCGTCGCCGAGGGAGGCGCCAGTCTGGGCGAGCTGATCCGCGCGCTGGTGCCGCGCGGGCGGTTCCTCCCGGTCGTCCCCGGCACCCGGCATGTCACGGTCGGCGGCGCGGTGGCAGCCGACGTGCACGGCAAGAACCATCCGGCCGACGGCTCGTTCGCGGCGCACGTCGAGGAGTTCGACCTGCTCACCGCCGACGGCTCGGTCCGCACGGTACGGCCGGGCGACCAGGCCTTCCACGCCACCACCGGCGGCATGGGCCTGACCGGCGTGGTGACCCGCGCGGTCCTGCGCCCGATTCCGATCCCCTCGCCGCTGCTCCGGGTCGAGACCCGCCGCTGCCGCGACCTGGACGACGTCCTGACCCGCCTGTCCGGCAGCACGGCCCGATACGCGGTGGCCTGGCTCGACTGCCTGTCCGAACGCGGCCGCGGCATCGTCGACGAGGCCACCCACACCGAGGGCCCCGCCGCCACGGCGGCACTCAAAGGACCACTACTCAGCGTCCCGCCGCATATCCCCGGCGGATTGCTGAACCGCCACACGGCCACCCTTTTCAACCACCTCTGGTACTGCAAAGCCCCCCGAACGAGCGTGCGCTCAATGCCACTCGGCGCCTACTTCCATCCCTTGGACCGAATTCGCGACTGGAATCGGATCTACGGGCCACCCGGATTCGTGCAGTACCAGTTCGCAGTGCCGTACGGCGAAGGTCTGAAAAATGTGGTCCGCCGGATCGGCCGATCCGGTGTGCCGTCGTTCCTGGCGGTGCTCAAACGGCTGGGACCCGCGGGGGAGGGGCTGCTGTCGTTCCCGATCGAGGGCTGGACGCTCGCCCTCGACTTCCCGGCCACCGCGCCCGGGCTGCCCGAACTGCTGGACGCCTGCGACCAGGCCGTGATCGACGCCGGCGGGCGGGTCTACCTGGCCAAGGACGCCCGGCTCGCACCCGAGTCGCTGCCCGTGATGTATCCGGGTCTGGCACGGTTCCGCGAGATACGCGCCCAACTGGATCCCGCCGGGGTGTTCCAGTCCGACCTGGCCAGGAGGCTGCGCCTGTGAACAACGCTTTCCGCGATCCGCAGTCGCTGCTGATCGTCGGCGGCACGTCCGACATCGCGCTGGCCACGGCCCGGCTGCTGGTCCGGCGGCGGGCCCGCCGGGTGGTGCTCGCCGCCCGCCCGTCGGAGGCGCTGACCAGGGCGGCCGACGGACTGCGCGGCCTGGGCGCGGCCGTGGAGACCGTGGCCTTCGAGGCGACGGCGGTGGGCGATCACGAGAAGACGTTCGGCGAGGTGTTCGCCGAAGGCGACATCGACGTCGTGCTCGTGGCATGCGGGGTGCTCGGCACGAACGCCCTCGACCCGGTGAAAGCCGCCGAGATCGCCTCCGTCACCTACGTCGGGGCCATGTCGGCCACGCTGGCCTGCGCCAACGCGCTCCGCGAACAGGGCCACGGCACGCTCGTCGTGCTCTCCTCCGTCGCCGCGGAACGCCCCCGCCGCGCCAATTTCGTGTACGCCTCGGCAAAGGCCGGCCTGGACTCGTTCGCCCAAGGACTTTCCGACGTGCTGCACGGCTCCGGGGTCCAGGTCCTGGTGGTGCGCCCCGGATTCGTACACACCAAGATGACGAAGGGCCTGCCCCCCGCACCCTTCGCCTCCACCCCCGACGCGGTCGCCGTCGCGATCCACGCCGGATTGCGGTCCCAGGCGGGAACGATCTGGGTTCCAGGCGTACTGCGCCTGGTCATGGCGGTGCTCCGGCGACTGCCGCGAGCGATCTTCCGCAGGCTCCCCGGTTGATCGCCATCCGGGCCGCACGGACAGCCCTTCCCCGGCTGACCGGAGGCGATCGGGACGTCGTGGCCGTCACGGCGATCACGATCGCGGCCATGGGGATCTACACCCTGCTCGGGCTGGTACGGCACACCCTGTTCCGGACGACGAGCCTCGATCTCACGCTTTTCGATCAGGCGGTCCGGGGCATGGCCGGGTTCGGCGCGCCGACCAGTCCGCTCCGCGGCATGAATCTCGGCCAGGGGATGGACTTCAACCAGCTCAGCGAGCACTTCTCGCCGATCCTGGCGCTGCTCGCCCCGCTCTACTGGGTGCACGACGGCCCCGAGACGCTGATCGTCGCGCAGGCCGCGCTGTTCGCGCTGGCGATCGTGCCGATCTGGCGGTACACCCGGCGCGTGCTCGGCTCGACTCCCGCCTACCTGGTGGCCATCGCGTACGCACTGTCGTGGCCGGTCGCGCGAGCGGTGAACTTCGACTTCCACGAGGTGGCGTTCGCGCCGGTGCTGATCTCGCTGATGATCGAGCGGTTCCACGCGGGACGGCACGGGCACGTCGCGCTGGCCGTCCTCGGGCTGGCGCTGGTCAAAGAGGACATGGGCCTCATGGTCCTGGGTTTCGGCGTGTTCGCCCTGATCAAGGGCCGGCGCTTCGACGGACTCATGTACGCCGGATTCGGGCTCGCCTACACGTTGCTCGCGCTCGGCGTGTTCATCCCCGCCCTCGGCGGAGATTCCCACATGTACTGGGCGTACGACCATCTCGGCGCCGACATTCCGGCGGTGGCCGGGAAGGTGATCACGGACCCGCTCGGCACGCTGGACCTCCTCGTCAGCCCCATGGCGAAGATCGACACACTGGTGTTCCTGCTCTGGCCCGCGTTGCTGAGCTGCCTGTTCTCGCCGATCATCCTGCTGGCGGCGCCGCCGTACCTGGAACGCATGCTGTCGGACCGGCCGATCTGGTGGAACACCGAATTCCACCACAGCGCGTTCATCGTGGCCGTGGTGATCTGCGCCGGGGTGGACGGCGCGGCGCGGCTCATCCGGTGGACCGGGCGCGACGGGCTCGGCCTCGCCTGGGCGGCCGGGGCCTGCGCCGTCGCGCTGTCGCTGGTGCCGAGGTTCCCGTTCGACCAGCTCATCCGGCCCGAGTTCTACCAGTCACAGCCCGACGTGGCGGCGGCGGAGGCGGCCGTGCGCGTCATACCCGACGGGGTCGTGGTGGAAGCGATCAACCACGTCGGCCCGCACCTGTCCGGCCGCGACACCGTCCTGCTGTGGGAGGACCGCCCCGCTGTCGCGCCATGGATCATCGCCGACGTGGCCCGGATCTCCTACCCCTGGGGATCACCCGACCGCCAGCGCGAACGGGTGGAAGAACTCAAACGCGACGGCTACCAGGTCCTCTTCGACCAGGAGGGCTACGTCGTCCTGCACCGCCCGTGATTCCGGTGTCAGGGCATCGGGATCGAGTTGCACAGCAGGCTGATCGTGACCACCTGGGCATGGTGTTCTCGCTGCGGAACTGTCCCATGATCCTGGTGGGGGCCCGTCCGATGCCGCCCACGATGCCCTCATCCTGCGGGTTCCAGTTCACTATCGTGGCGAGGTACCCCGGCGGGCATTCCATGATCACGACCTTGGTTTCGCCCGGCTGCAGGATTTCTTCCCTGAGGATGTTGAAGGGAATATCCGCGGTGCGCGTGTTCTCGCAGGACCAGCTGAGTTCGCCGAGAAGCTGTTTGCGCTCCTCCGAGTTCTCGATCCGCAGGTACACCCTCGTGTGGTCGGCCGACCAGTCAGCCTTTTTGATGGGGAGGCCATGCGACGCATTTGACCAGAACCGGCATCCCACGACTGTGGGTTCCTCGGCGGGGGAGCCCCCTCAACTGAGGGGGGTGCGGAAAGCCCTGAAGGCCGGTTCCGGGAGCAACCGGCCTTCAGGGGCGTGGGATCAGCCGGTGCCGGCCACCCAACCGATCTGGATGGGGCGGATGGGGAAACCGCAGCTCGGTGGGATTTCTCCGGTGTGGTGGGCCATCCGGCTGCGGGTGTCGGGGCCGGCCCAGCCGTCGACGCTGATGCCGAGGTGGCGCTGGACCGCCCGGACCGCGCCAGTGGTTGCCGCATCGTAGGAGTTGTTGACCGTCAGGGCCGGGAAGAGCGGGCGTACCAGGCCAGAAGGCCCGTAGCACTGGTTGAGGGTCCGCTGGAAGCGGCCGACCATGCCGTTGCTGTTGCCGGGCTTCAGTTCGCACTGGGTGCCGCCGTCGGGCGCGAACTCGTAGTACACGTACCTGTTGTCGGTGGTCACGACCACGCCGTAGCGCGTGCAGGTGGGGTAGGCGGCCGCCGCGGGGGTGGCCAGTGCGGTGAGGCCACCGGCCACGGCGGCCAGAACGAGGGCGGTGCTGAGGTAACGCCTCAAGGAATGGTTCCTTTCGCTGGGGTGGGCGGGTCAGCAGCCGCCGATGCGGCGGAAGTGGAAGTTCTCCCAGGTTCCGACCGAGGTGGAGCGGGCGCGGAGCATGTCCCAGTTGTCGCCGGTGAAGCCCTCCTCGTTGGCGACGTAGCGGCTGGCCGAGTTGGACCGGAACCACTCCCAGGAGTCGTCGCTGCGCGGGCCCGGTCTGCCGCTCGGCCAGGAGAACATGGTGTTGACCGAGGAGTTGCTGGTGGCGGAGGCGCGGAGCACGCCCGAGTTGCCGCCGACCGTCCCGACCGTCACGTACTTACCGTTGAGTGCCTGGATCGACGTGCTCCAGGCGCCGGATGTGCCGTGCTCGTAAATGCGGAACTTCTCCCAGTTGCCGACACCGGTGGAGATCGCCCGGATCATGCCCGGATAGGAGGGGTGATCCTCATCCGTCTGCACGTAGTAGCCGTTCGCCGCCTGGATCGTGTAGGTGCCCTTGCAGAACGCCGCGTGCGCCGGCGTGCTCGCCACTCCCACCGTCGCGACCGCTGCTACGGCCAGCGCGATGCCCGCCAGCGTCTTCTTGCCGAGACTCATTACATCTCCCTTGTTGGGTTTCGCCATGCGGCAAGAGGTACCCGAGCTGGGCTATATGCGGCCTATATCCGCTGCTCAGCTCCCGTTTCCGGCTATTCGGCCCAGCTGTGTTTCGGGCATACTTGGCCTGTTCCCGAATTGTGTCCGTGAGTCAAAGGCCGCGAATTTGTGCGGACGAGGGCATTGGAATTCGGTCAGCACACCTCCATATCCGGCGGCGGGGGTTGGGGAGAGCGTTGGATTTTCAGGTGCTCGGGTCGCTACAGGTGCTTAGGGAAGGGCAGGTTGTCGCATTAGGCAACGCGCCCAAGGTCAAACTGGTGCTGGCGCTGCTGCTGTCGCAGGCGGGCCAGGAAGTGTCGGCCGACTGGCTGGTCGAGGCGGTCTGGGGCGACCGCGCGCCGGCCTCGGCCCGGCAGAACCTCTATCTGTACGTGCACCGCCTGCGCCGGGCACTGGGCCCCGAGCTGATCCACCGGTCCGGCACCGGCTACCGGGTCCGGCCCGAGGACAAGCTCGATGTCGTACGGTTCCGAAGTCTCCTCGCGGAAGGCCGGGACGCGCTGGCGGCGGACGACATCCCCGGCGCCGGACGCACCCTGCGGCAGTCCCTCGATCTGTGGCGCGGCTCGGCGTACGAGGAGTTCGGGGACTGCTTGCCGCTGGCGGAGGAATCCGAGCACCTGGCGCGGCTGCGCCTCAGCGCGTACGAGCACTGGGCTGACGCGGAGCTGCGGCTGGGGCGGGCGGCGGAACTCGCCGGTGAACTGACCGGTCTGGTGCGTACCCACCCGTTCCGCGAGAAACTCGTCGGGCAGTGCATGCTCGCGCTGTACCGCAGCGGCAGGCAGGCCGAGGCGCTGGAGATGTACCGCGAGGTCATGGCCAGCTTCGTCGACCAGCTGGGCATCGAGCCAGGACTGGACCTGCGGCAGTTGCACGAGTCCATGCTGCGGGCCGAACCGAGCTTGCTTGTGCGTCCGAGCGCGAATGTGGCAGGGCGGGTGGTGCGGGCCGGGAGCCCGTACCAGGGGCTGGCCGCTTTTCAGCAGGAGGACGCCGCGCTGTTCTTCGGGCGGGACACGGTGCTCAATCGCCTGGCCGAGCTGACCGCGCAGCGGTCGATGATCGCGGTGGTGGGCGCGTCAGGGTCGGGGAAATCGTCGCTGCTCCGCGCGGGGCTGCTCGGCTCGGCCGTGCCGGCGGGGGCGCTGATCACGCCGACCGCGCATCCGCTCCAGTCCCTCGCCAAGATCACGGGCCAGCCGGGTGTGACCGTCGTCGACCAGTTCGAGGAGGTTTTCACGCTCTGCTCGGACGAGGCCGAACGGCGGGAATTCGTCGAGGCCCTGATCGAGGCGAGCCGCGAACCCGAGGCCGTCGTGGTGCTCGGAATCCGCGCCGACATGCTCGGCCGGGTCAGCCGATACAGCGAGCTGGTCGAGGCGATCGCCGGCGAGGGCACGCTGCTGCTCGGCCCGCCGTCCAGCTACGAACTCACGGAAATGGTGACCCGACCGGCGGCGGCGGTGGGGCTCGTCGTGGAACCCGGGTTGCTGGCCGCCGCGCTGACCGACACCGGCTCGGAACCGGGCGCCCTGCCGCTGCTGTCGCACGCGCTGCGCGAGACCTGGCGGCGCAGCGCCGACGGGGAGCTGACGCTGGCCGGCTACCGGGCCATCGGCGGGGTACGCGGGGCGATCGCCCAGTCGGCCGAGCAGCTCTACCACGGCCTCACCGAGCCGGAACGGCGTACCGTCCGGCGGATCTTCCTGCGGCTGACCGCGCTCGGCGACGGCGGGGAGGACTCACGGCGACCGGTCGCCCGCGCCGAACTGGACGGTATCGGCGACACCGGCGTGGTCGAGCGGGTGCTGGACCGGCTGGCCGCCGCGCGGCTGGTCGTCCTGGACACGCGGACCGTCGAGGTGGCGCACGAGGTGCTGATCCGGTCCTGGCCCCGGCTGCACGGCTGGCTGACCGCCGACCGCGCCGACCTGGTCGTGCACCACCGGCTCACCCAGGCCGCGCAGCACTGGCTGGCCCTGCAGCGCGACGCCGGCGCGCTCTACCGGGACGCGCCGCTGCAGACCACGCTGAGCTGGGCGAACGAGCACCCCAACGAGCTCAACCGGCTGGAGCGGCAGTTCCTGCTGGCCGGCGAGGCCCGGCAGCGCGCCGAGCGGACCGTCGAGCGCCACCGGATCCGGCAACTGCGGCGGATGCTCGCCGCGCTGACCGTCCTGGTGCTCCTGGCGGCGAGCGTAACCGTCATCGCGCTGGACCAGAGCCGGGCGGCGGAACTGGCCAGGTCGGTCGCGCAGGCCCGGCAGCTCGCGCTGACCGCCCAGTCCATGGTCGGCACCGACCCCGACCTGGCCGGCCTGCTGGCGGTCGCCGCCTATCAGAAGAGCCCCGACCCGCAGACCTTCAGCGCGCTGGTCAGCACGGCCGCCTCCGCGCGATGGCACCAGGTGCTCAAACCCGACGCACGGCAGGTCTTCGCGATGCGGTTCAGCCCGGCCGGAGACCTCCTCGTCACCGGCGACGACCAGGGCTTCGTGTCGCTGTGGCAGGCGGACACCGGCAAACTGCTGGCCCAGTACGGCGAGCACCGGCAACTGGAGCCCTCGAACCTGCCGCCCACCGTGCTGCAGGCCGCGTTCGACGCCGGCGGCCGGACGCTGGCAACGCTTGCGGTGGGCATGAGCGCCACCAGCACCCTGATCGTCCGGGACATGCCGGGCGGCGCCGTACGGGTCCAGCGCGAGGTCGGCCAGCGGGCGCGGACCATGGCGCTGTCCTCGGACGGCACCAAGGTCGCGGTCGGCGACAGCGAAGGCACGGTCCGGCTGGTCGACCTTCGCGGCGGTCCGGACCTGACCTTCCGGCACGGCGGCGGGCGGGTCGCCGCGGTGGCCTTCAGCCCGGACGGCGCGCACCTGTTCGCCGCCATCCGGGGCACCGGCGTCGTCTCCTGGGACCTCGGCACCAAGTCCCGCCGGTTGGCGATCGACGACGACCAGGTCGGCGCCGCCGCCTTCGACGACACCGGCCGCTTGCTGGTGGTCGTCAGGCGCCACGACGTCGAGCTCTGGTCGGTGTCGGGAGATCGGGTGCGCAGGGCCAAGGCGTTGCCGTACCAGGAGCCTTGGGCCTGGTCGATGTCCACGCTGGCCGCCGGTCGGCTCGCGGTCGCGGACGAGAACGGGCTGATCACGATCTGGGACACCGAGCGGGGCATGCCGTTGGAGACCTACCAGGATCGCCGCCGCGCTGAGGCGCTCGTCGTGGCGCTCAGCCCTGACGGCCGTACCCTGGCCTCGTCGGGGCTGAACGGGCCGATCGTCGTACGGGATCTGGGTGACGCCTTCGCTGGGCATACTGGGCGGGTCAACGATCTGGACGTCTCGCCCGACAGGCGTACCGTCGCCACCGCGAGCGGCGATGGGTCAGTCCGGCTCTGGGACATCGGCGGCAGGCTGATCCGCCTGTTCGACGGGCACGCGGACTCGGTTGAGGCGGTCGCCTTCAGCCCCGACGGGCGGTCGCTCGCGGCGGTGACCCGCGACCACGAGGTCACCGTGTGGGATCTGGCCGACGGTGGCCGGGACGCGCTGATCCGCTACGACGCGCTGGGTTCCTCCACGGACGTCGCCATCCGGCCAGGTTCGCCGAACGATGTGGTGACCGCGGCCCTCGGCCGGTTCCGGATGGACCTGGGGAAACCGGGCAAGCCGACCGCTGGCGTGTTCGGCGGCGAGATCCAGCTCGCCACCTCGCTGGATTTCAGCCCGGACGGCCGCTTCCTGTACTCCGCCAGCGCCGACGACGTGGTCATCCGCCACGACATGCGCACCGGCGAGGACGAGCGGCTGCTGCGAACCGGGCAGGGCGGCCTCACCGACATCGCGGTCAGTTCGGACGGCAGGACGATCGCGACCGCGGGCGGCACCACCGTGCGGCTGTGGGACGCGGCCACGGGCGCCCACCGCGCGACCTTCACCGGCCACACCGCGCCGGTTCTCAGCGTGGCCTTCAGCCCTGACGACCGCACCGTCGCGGCCGGCGGCGAAAGCAAGACGATCATCGTGTGGGACGCCCGTTCCACCCGGGAGATCGTCACGTTGACCGGCCACGACACCCGGGTCCAGGCGCTGGCCTTCGCCTCCCCGGACACGCTGCTCTCGGGCGCGAACGAGAACCGGGTGCTGACCTGGCGACTCGACGCGGCGACCGCCGTCGACCGCATCTGCGCGAGCACGCCCAGACGGCTCACCGCCGAGGAGATCCGCCGCTATTCGGCCACGGAAGTCTGCTGAGAACTCAATCCCTGGTATCGGGTGAAAGGGGGTGACCAGCCCTAAGGGACGGAGCTCAAGCTTGATCATCCATACCCCGGATGACGCGGAGGTGATCGATCGTGCCCGGCGTGATCCCGCCGCCTTCTCCGTGCTGTTCGACCGGCACGCCCCCGCGCTCCACCGGTACGTGACTCGCCGACTGGGCGACTCGCCGGCTGACGACGTCGTGGCCGAGACGTTCCTGGCGGCTTTCCGTCGGCTCAGGCACTACGACACCGCCCACCGCGATGCCCCCCCGTGGCTGTACGGCATCGCCGCCAACCTCATCGGCAAACACCGCCGTGCCGAGGTCAGGGCGTACCTGGCGCTGGCCAGAACGGGGACGGACGAGGTGGCGGGAAGCTACGCCGACCGGGTGGAGGCCCGGGTGTCGGCCTCGGCGGTGCATCGGGAACTGGCGGAGGCGCTCGCGGTGCTGTCGCCCGAGGACCGCGAGGTACTGCTGATGATCGCCTGGGCCGACTTCTGTTACGCGGAGGTGGCGCAGGCGCTCGGCATCCCCGTCGGCACGGTGCGTTCCCGCCTGCACCGAGCCCGGCGGAAGACCCGTGCGGCCCTGGGTGGAGCCGACCCGTCCGCCATACAAGAGGAGGAGTCATGGTCAAGCAACCAAGCGATGCGACGGCCCTCGTCGAGGAGTACTGGACCCGCTATGACGGTACACACCAGGCTATGCGCCGTGGGCAGGGGGCGATGGAGCAGCACGAGTACGTGCCGGACCCGGACGACGACGACCTGACCCGCGCGAGTTCACGGCCAAGCTGGCCGAACTGCCCACCGACCGGACCGGCTGCTGGCGCACGTCAAGGACGATCGGTTCTGGGCGAACAAGTCGGAGGAAGAGGCGGGCCGAGAGGAGCATCCGGATGCGCGGGCCTTCCGGGTGCTGTCGTTTACCTATATCAGGAGGTTCCTGTGCCGCCCAGGCTGCGGGGGGCGATCTTCCGGGCCCTCGCCGAGATCCCGGGTGTACGGGTGGACTCTGGCGTACGTGATGCGGCGGGCAGGGCAGGCATTGGCGTCGCCCACGAGGGGGGCGCTTCGGACGCCGGCCTTCGGCGTGACGCGGACGGCCAGGTGACGTCCAGGTCCTATCTTGTGTTCGACGCCACGACTTACGAGTTCCTTGGTAGGAGAGTGGACTATTTGCGGGACTACGTCTTCAACGGCCGAATCGGCACCCCTGCGGGGAGCTTTTTCGCCAGTGCCGTAGTCGCGGCGGGCGTCGTGGACAAGCCAGGCGAGATTCCCGAGTAGCCCGGTCAGTCGACCATGAATGAGCCGGTGGCCGCAGGCACCGAGTAACTGCGTACATCGTGGACAAGGTCACAAAATATCGGCGTCCTCTCAACCCTCCGGGCTGGAAGTGCATCGAGTTCGCGTGGGTGTCGAGCGCGAACTCTCCACCGGGACGCAGGTCGACGATCACGGACTCAGGCGGCACGGTGGCGTGTGAACCGCCCCAGAACGCCGCGATGTTTGCCGGCGAGGTGAAGGCGGCCCAGACGCGTTCGGGTTCCGCCGCGAGGTGGCGCTCAGCGATCAGTTCGTCGTCGCGGAGCTCTGCGCCGGCGGTCAACGGACCGCTCGGTCGTCGGTGATGTGCTGCTCAAGGGCGTCGAGCCGGTCGGCCCAGACGCGGCGCTGGTCGGCGATCCACGTGCCGAGCAGCGAAAGCTGATCGACCTTCAGCTGGCAGGGGCGCCTGGTGCCCTCGCGCCGCTGCTCGACCAGGCCGCATCGCCGCAGGACACCAATGTGGTGAGAGATCGCCTGTGGGGTCAGGTCGAACGGTTCGGCGAGTTCTCCCACCGTGGCGTCACCCCGCGCGAGACGACTCACCAAGGCGCGACGGACGGGGTCGCCAAGAGCGGCGAAGGCTGAATCGAGGTCTGGCCCGAAGGCCACGGGCGGAGGAGACATGGGTGCACCCTAATGCAAATAGGTGTTTGTGCAAACCATCGTTTGCGAATGTGCGCCTACGGGAGCGTACATCCTCGTATTGCCAGGCAAGTAGCTGCTTGCCTGTTGTCTCCGCATGGGCGATGTCTTCAAGGCCCTCGCAAGGCACCTTCGTCAACCCGCAGCAGCGCCACGATCGCCGACACCGGACCGGCTCACTCGGTCGGGTCAGGCCGAGTGGCTCTGTTATGGTACGGCGATGGAGCTCACCGCCGAGGCGTTCGTGGCCCGGCTGGGCGCGCTGGCGACACCGGTGCGGATGGGCGACATCTTCGCGCTGGCCCGCGAGTTCACCGACCTGCCGATCGACGGGATCGACCGCCTCCTGCGCAGCCCCGAGCATCATCAGCGGGTCGGCGCGCTCAGCATCATGGGGAAGCAGTTCACCCACCGGGCGACCACCGAGGCCCGCAGGACCGAGCTGTTCGAGCTCTACCTGCGGCGTACCGACTACATCAACACCTGGGACCTGGTCGACCTGAGCGGCCACCACGTCGTCGGTGGCTACCTGTTCGACAAGTCGCGCGACGTCCTCTACAAGCTCGCTCGCTCGGGCGACTGGTGGGAGCGGCGGCTGGCCATCTTCGCGACGCTGCACTTCGTCCGCAAGGGACAGGCGGACGACACGTTCGCCATCGCGGACCTTCTCATCAATGACGACGAGGATTACGTGAACAAGGCGGTCGGCGGACTGCTGCGCGAGGCCGGCAAGGTTGACCGGTCGCGGCTGATCGCGTTTCTCGACCGCCACGCCGCGACCGCTCCCCGGGTCACGCTGCGCGCCGCGATCGAGCACCTCGACCCCCCGCTGCGCCAGCATTATCTCGGCCTCGCCCGCACCCACTGAAATCTTCTGCAGTGAACGATTGTCCGGTCGGTCGGCCGTTTCATCGACGACTGCTGAGTCGGCGCTGCTTCTGGGCCACGATGGTCCGGGCGAAGTGGGCCTCGGAGGTGTGCACGGCCCCAGGGCGGCTTCGGCGATGGGTGCAGTTCCTCTTGAGTGAGCATGTTCACGCTGCCAGCCGTAGATCGTTTTGGTGGCGCTGGTAGCGGCTCTGATGGACGCGATCGTGTTCTTGCTGCAGGTGGAAGGCGTAGTACTCGTCGAAGTCCCTGCAGCCGATCAGGGCGCGGAGCAGCAGGATGGCCTCTGCGCCGTCCAAGCCCCAGCGGGCGCCGGTGAGATCCATTCGGTCCTTGACCAG
>NZ_BLAD01000064.1 GCF_009687845.1 Acrocarpospora corrugata | reverse complement strand
GCCCGGCAGTCGGCGCTTGTCCGCCAGCGCCAGCGTCATGAACGGGCGGGTGGGTGGGAGGAACCCCCGTTTCGAATGGCATGTCCCACAGCGTCGGTTGGATGTAGCGGTCGCGTTCGTTTGTGGGGAGAGGGGCCGTGGGGAGGCGGGTGGCGATGCGTCGGGAGGCGGTGAGGAGGTCGGGGCCGCTGCGGCGGGAGAGGGGGAGGGCGAGGACGGGGGCCTCGCGGCCGGTGACGGTGCGGAAACGGTCGGGGAATTTGAGGATGCCCTGGACGTCGGCGCCGCGGAAGCCGTAGATGGATTGGTCGGGGTCGCCTACGGCTACCAGGTTGCGGCCCTCGCCGGCGAGTTGGCGGAGGAGGGATTCCTGGGCGGGGTCGGTGTCCTGGTACTCGTCGACGAAGATCCAGTCGTAGGCGGCGCGTTCGCGGGCGCGGGGTTCGCCGGTGGTGAGGAGGCCGGCGGCTTCGCGGATGAGTTCGGCGTAGTCGAGGGAGGGGGTGGGGTCGAGGTCGAAGCGGTCCTCGTAGCGGTGGGAGAAGTGGCCGGCGGCTTCCCAGTCGGCGCGGCCGTGGGTGCGGCCGAGGTGAATGAGGGCGTCGCCGTCGAGACCGCGTTCGGCGGCGCGGGAGAGGAAGTCGCGGAGTTCTTCGGCGAAGCCTCGGGTCTTGAGGCCTTCCCGCATACGTTCCGGCCAGCCGAGGGCGCCGTCTTCGAGTTCGCCGTGCAGGAGCCGGCGGATTTCGAGGAGCTGTTCGGGACCGGTCAGCAGGCGGGGCGGCGGGTCGTCGGCGAGCAGGGCTTCACGGCGGAGCAGGGCATAGGCGTAGCTGTGGAAGGTGAGGGCGAGCGGCGTCCTGGTGGTCCTGCGCAGCCGCGCGGTGATGCGTTCGCGCAGCTCACCGGCGGCTTTACGGCTGAAGGTGAGAACCAGAACGCGTTCCGGGTCGGTTCCGCGCCTTTCGATCCGTTCGACGACACTCTCCACTAGGGTGGTCGTCTTGCCGGTGCCGGGCCCGGCCAGCACCAGCAACGGCCCGCCCCGATGGTCCACCACGGCACGCTGATGCTCGTCGAGCACGGGAGCGGTCCCCCGCCCCACACCCCCACGCCGCACCAGCCGGTAACTCATAGCGCTTCATTCCACCAGATCGCGGGGACAGATCGTGCACGCTTCACGGCACGCTAACCCCGTCACCCCCACAGACCCGACACCGACACGGTCACAGGCCGTTTCGGTCTACCACCCCACAAACAGACCCCACAGCAGACCACCGCGTGACCCGGCGGCCGGAAACGCCTGACGATCAGGTGGTCGACCACGGCGGCGACCGACTCGCCGTGTCATGTGGCGCGTACGTACGGGCGAACGCGGCATACCGATCGGCGAGCCGGAGGACCACCGAGTCGATCGTGCGCAGCACCTCCACCACTTCGGCCGAACTGGCCAGCCGCGAACCCGGCCGGTTGGCCTCCAGATCCAGGTAGAGCCCTTTTAATCCTCGTCAGTACGGCGATTTAGCCGGTCAATCTCACTTTCGGCTCGTTCAAGCTCATCGATCAGACCGTCGTCATCGTTTCCGGCCAGCATCCGCCACAGTTCCTCTTCCGCCTCCGCGTCCGCGCGGGCGGCCTCCAAGGCGCGGCGCTGGGCCTCGAAACCGGCGAACCGGTCGTGTGCGATGGCGGTGGCGTCCTCGCTGGAAACCCGCCCCGCCCTGCAAGCACGTCCATGTCGTTCATATCGATGAACCGCTCCGTGGCCGCCACCCATTCAGCCATCGTGATCTGCTGGCGACGCCGGGCCCGCAACTCGCCGAAGTCGAGAAACTGGGTGGTCAGCATGTTGAGCATGCCGATCTCATCGGAGTCCAGGTAGTTCTTCGACACCGTGACGTCGGCCTTGCGAACCTGACCCCCCTTCCAGGAGGTCAGCCCCATGTTGGGCTCGGCCGCATCGGCACGTTCCACGATCAGCTCGGCGGCGGTCCGGCCGGTGACGGCGTAGACCAGCTTGTTCTGGATCGTGGCGAAGAACGTCCGAGCCACGTCAGACGATTTGTCGTAATCCGCGCTGGTCGCGGCAAACAGATCACGAACCTTCTGATAGAACCGCTTCTCCGAGGCGCGGATCTCCCGGATCCGCTCCGGAGTTCGTCGAAGTAGTCGAACCCGCCAGGTTCCTTGAGACGCTCGTCGTCAAGCACGAACCCCTTGATCAGGTATTCGCGCAAGGTCATGCTCGCCCACTGCCGGAACTGAATCCCCCGCAGCGACCGGACTCGGTACCCGACCGCGAGCACCATATCCAGGTTGTAGACCAGAACCTCTCGCCGCACCTGCCGCGAGCCCTCCTGGCGAACTATTAACTCCGAGTTAATAGTTGCCTCAGTCAGTTCGCCGTCCTCCAGGATCGCAGTAATCCGCTGGTTGATATTCGGCACACTCGTGTCGAACAACTCGGCCATCTGCGCCTGTGTCAACCAGACAGTTCCCCCTGCGGCGCGGAGTTGAATCTGCGACCGTCCGTCCTCCGTCCGGTAGAGGATCAACTCCCCATCTTGGCCTCTCACGTCGCCTCCCCCACCAACTTCTCGGCATCCCGAATTCTGATCTCGCTGGATATGAGCTTCGGCAGCAACGTATCGCGCAATTCAGCGAGGCACGTGGACTCCTCCAACGCGACTAGGTAAGGGACGCCGTCAGATGGACCAGACGGGCGGTCTCCTGATGCTTGGAGGGGATGGGCGTCAGGTCGACGAATTCGGGCCGTCTGTAGCCATACAGACGGTCAGCAAACCGCCGCATGGCCTGAGGCCACGCGGCGGTTCGGACGACTCGGCTGGTCAGGTCTTGAAGACGTGGTCGACCACGGCGGCGGCCGACTTGCCGCTGTCGTGTGGCGCGTACGTCCGGGCGAACGCCGCGTATCGGTCGGCCAGCCGGAGTGAGACCGTGTCGATGCTTCGCAGTACCTCCACCACCTCGGCCGAGCTGGCCAGCCGCGGGCCCGGGCGGTTGGCCTCCAGGTCCAGGTAGAGGCCGCGGGTGGAGCGGTACTTGTCCAGGTCCGGCGTGAACAGTACGACCGGACGGCCGGTGGCCACGAAGTCGAACATGGCCGAGGAGTAGTCGGTGACCAGCACGTCGGCGATCGCCATCAGGTCGGTCATGTCCGGATACGTGGTCACGTCGATGGCGAAGCCGTCGTGGGAGTGCACGTGTGGGAACGCCTGCATCAGGTGACCGCGCACCAGCACCACGTGATCGTCGCCCAGTGCCCGCTTGGCGTCCGCGAGGTCCAGCTTCACGACCGCGTTCCTGCGGTCGTGGTCCCGGAACGTCGGCGCGTACAGGATGACGCGCTTGCCGTCGGGGATGCCGATCCGCCGCCTGATCTCGGCGGCGGTGTCGCCGAGGTTGAACAGGCTGTCGTTGCGCGGGTAGCCGGACTCCAGGATCTCGCCCTCGTAGCCGAACGCCTTGCGCAGGATCGAGGACGCCCACGGGCTCTGCGAGAGCAGCAGGTCCCAGCCGCGGACCTCGGTGGCCTGGCGGTGCCAGACCGGCGGGCGCGGCTCGCGGCGCATGTGGGCCAGGTCGCGGCCGACGTGCTTGGCGGGGGTGCCGTGCCAGGTCTGCAGGCAGACCTGCTCGTCCCTGGTACGGAACCAGGCGGGCAGGAACTGGTTGCTGACGATGTAGCGGGAGCGGGCCAGCGCCTCGTAGTGCTCGCCGCTGCCCTCCCGGACCACGGTCGGCTCGATGCCCTCGCCCAGGCCGAGCTCACGGGAGCCGGGCGGGACGAACGCGCCGTCCCGCACCACCCAGATGTGCTCGCTGGCGTCGCCCCGGCGCAGCCGCTCCTCGTAGATCGCGCGCGGGTTGTCGGAGTAGGCCCGGCCGTCGAACGACGCGTACACGGTCGCCTCGCGAACCGGCTTGGCCCGGTGGGCGGGGTAAAGGTTGCGGCTGAGCGCCCAGAGCCCGGCCGCGCTGCGCTCGTCGCCGGGGCGCTCCTCGGCGGCGACCAGCACCGGCACGTCGAAGCGGGTGGCGACGAAGCGGTAGACGCGGCCGTCAAGGGTGCGTGAGTCCTCGTCCAGGGCGGCCAGCGAGGCGTGGTGCACGCGGACCGGGACCATGGCGGGGCCGTACTTGCCTGGCGGGGCCACGGACAGGTTCCAGGTGCCCTCCGACAGGGCGACGGTTCCCCCAAAGCGGGGCATCGCGCCGGGCGCGAGCCGTACCTCGAAGGAGGTGCCCTCGCGCTTGAGCGGGACCCGGAAGGTGAGGCCGCCGCGGTGGCGCAGCAGCAGGTCGCGCGGGCCGGCCTCGGGGTCGGGGTAGTCGCCGGCGAGCAGCAGCGCGCCGTCCTGCCAGGTCACCGAGGTGAGGATCGGCTGGATCTTGTGGCCGGAGACGACCACCCGGTCCCGCCGGTCGCCCTGCACGGTGATCTCGCGGTCGCCGACCAGCAGCCGGGTCTCCGGCGTGCCCTCCAGCATGACCGAGGCGGCCGGGTCGCCCTTCGGCTCCACCCAGAGGCGGCGCGCGTCGGCGGTGAGCAGCGTCTGCACGGCCAGCGACAGCGAGAAGCGGCTGCCGCCCTCGGCCGGGACGAAGTCGGCCGCCATCCGGTGGCCGCCCACCCTGGCCTTGCCCTTGTTGACCGGGCGGCCGGGCAGGAAGCCGGTGAGCTCGATGGTCTCGCCCTCCAGCTTGACGCCGGTGAGCTCGGCCCTGGTCGGGTGCAGCACGACCTGGAGCGCCTTGTCGGAGGTCCAGACCGGGCGGACCCACCAGCGTTCCCGGACCTTGAGCCCGGCGGGGCGCTCGGTCCTGCCGATGGCGGGGCCGCGCAGGACGCCGGTGGAACGGGCGGCCCGGCTCCAGATCACTATCTCGGCCCGCCACGTGGTGGTGTCGCGGACGGTGTGGCGGCGGCGCAGCACCCGCTTGGAGCCGCGGACCACCGCGCGCAGCCCGGCCCGCCAGCGCAGCGCGAACGGGCTGAGTTCTGCGGTGAAGCCGGCCCAGTCGTAGTTGCAGCCGGGCTCGCGGGCCGCGTGGGTGGCCTCGGGGCGGAAGGTGCGCTTGGTCTTCAGGATCACCGGCGGCAGCCAGCGCGGCCCGCGCAGCACCACGGTGGCGCGGTTGAACCGGCCGCTGCGGACCGACAGGCCGGCCAGGTAGGCGTGCCCGCTGATCCGCAGGCGCTTGCCCTGCCAGGTGATGTCGTCGATCTGGGTGACCGGCACCATGTCGGCGGAGCGCAGCCGCAGCAGTTCGCGGTCCACCTCCACCGGCAGGTCGGCGTACCAGCGCAGCCCGTGCCGGACCCGCCGAGACGGTTCGGCGCCGGCGGCGGCCAGTTTGGCCAGCGCGTCGCTCTCGGCCAGCTCGGCCGCGTCGACGGTCTCGATCAGGTGGTAGGCCACCCGGCGACCGACCGGAAGGGCCTTCTTGACCTTGGGGTCTACGCTCTCCAGGTAGGGGCGGAGAACCGCGATCGCTTGAGCTCGGCGGGCCGCTCCCCGCTTGGCCGCGGCGTCCAGCCGCAGGCCCAGGGGTCCGGCCAGGACCTCGCCGTCCAGAGTCCGGCGCGCGGCCTTGTCGAGGCCTTCCGCGCGGACGAGCTGGACCAGAGCGTCGATGGTCTCGCCCCGGTCATAGAGCTCCTGGACAGCCCGCAGTCGTTCAGCGGCGACATCGCCCTGGCGTGCGGGTGTCATAAGGGGGCACCACCCTTCAGATGACCGGGTTTCTGGAAATAGTAATGCCGGTCACAGAGGAGTTCCGTCCCATCGTGCGGTACGCATCTGGGCCCGGACCCCCGCGACCGGGGTTCCCTCCTCGCGCCACCTGCGCAGACACTCGCTTTCGTGGCCAGGCGGCGGAGTTCCATCTGTTCGGATGACGCGCCACCACGGAACGCCGCCACCCCAGGTCGCCAGCACCCTGCCGACCTGCCGCGGTCCGCCCTCGCCGAGGTATTCGGCGACGTCGCCGTAGGACATGACCCGCCCCGGCGGAATGCGCTCGACCAAATCGAGCACACGCTCCGCGTACGCCGGTATTTCGCGCATCAATCGCTACCTGCCTCACGGCCTGGGGCCAATGACGCTCCAGCCCGCGTCCAGCGGGAGCCAGGGTATGCGCGAAATATTGGCGCAGGGGTCAGGTCGGTCATTCGCTCCAGCTGCCCGGTCCGGCTGACAGGATCTCTTCCAGTTTGCCGAACTCGAACAGGACGGAACCGCTGCTCACCTGTTCCAGGATGCCATCGCGGACGGAGTACACCTCACCGTCCTCGCCGGTCAGGCGTCCGCCGACCAGACCGGACAGGATGGCCAGCTGGGCCAACTGCCAGTCGGAGCCGGGCTCGCCGACCAGGCGACAGGCCGAGGTGGCCCAGGTCGCGATGGTATGTGTCGCGTCGCCGAAGCGCACGACCACCTCGCCGGCCTCCCGCAACCCGCGTAGTTCGAACCCGGCCTCCGACGCCTCAGGCGAGGTGTCGGCCGCCAGCGACTTCGCGAGTTCGGTGTAGCCGAGCGGTATCTCCCGCTCCACGCGCAACTCGTAACCCATGAGGCGGGACCTTAGCGAAACTTTGCCCCGCCCTGTGACCAGATGGCCTAACTTGGGGCAGCACGCGCCCGAAAAGCACTCGAATCGCCACCGTTATGTAATCAGCTGCCACGGCGCGCCAGCAGTATCACCGAGGCGCCGAATGCGCCCAGGCCCAGCATCACTCCGATGCCGTACACCCAGAGCCTAACCGGATCGGGGCCCGGCCGGGTGGGTCCTTCCGAGAGCGGTCCACCGCCGAAGTGGAGCTCGCCTGAGACGTCGAAGGAACGCTTGTAACCGGCCAGCGTGTCGGCGCTCGCCATCGCCGCCTCGGCGTTCACCACGCCGAAGCCGATCTTGTCGTCGTAGCCGGCCGGCGGCTGGGCCCGGGTGCCCGCGGTGAGCGCGCGGCCGATCAGATCCGGAGTCAGCTCGGGGTGTTTGGCCTTGATCAGGGCGACCACGCCGGCCACCAGGGCGCTGGCCGAGCCGGTGCCGGTCACCTTGCCGCCGCCGGTCACCGTGATCTCCACGCCGGGCGCCGCGACCAGCACGGACAGGTTGTCGCTGCTGAACGGCGCGCCCGTGCCGTCGGGCTTGACCGCGGCCACCCCGATCACGCCGGGGTAGCCGGCCGGGAACTGCCAGTAGGACGAGCCCGTCTCCCGCGCGTACGGCGACTGCCCGTAGTCCCCCACGCCGGAGACGACGGCGGCCCCCCGGGACAGCGCGTACGCCACCGCGTCCCGGTCGATCCTGGCCACCCCGAACATGCCGACCGGCACCAGGATCACCTGGGCGCCGTGGTTGGCCGCGTACCTGATGCCACGGGCGATCGGGCTGTCGACCATGCCGCCGCTCCCGGCCTGCGGGTCGATCAGCTCCTCGTCCAGCGGCGGGGCGAACACCGGCACGGACAGGATGCGGGCCTCGGGGGCCACGCCCTGGACGCCGCCGCTGCCGTCCCCGGCGATCAGGCCGGCCAGCGCGGTGCCGTAGGGACCGGAGCGGGTGTCGGGCCCGGAGTAGTAGGTGCCGGTCATGTCGGGCGCCTGGACCACCCGCCCGGCCAGCCCGGGGGCGTCGGCGGCGACCCGCTGGTGCAGCACGGCCACGGTGACGTTGCCGCCCTTGGTCTGCTTCCAGACGGGGGCGACGTTCAACCGGTCCAACGGCGTCGGCGTGGGCGCGGCCACCAGGACCAGGGCGGTGGCCGCCAGCGCGGCGGCGGTCCTCAGCACGCGTTCCCCTGGGTGCAGCGCGGCACGTCGGGCTCCTCGCCCAGGGAACGGGCCACCCGGCCGCCGATCGCCTGCGCGGCAGGCCACATCTCGCTGTTCAAGGCCTCCTCCGTCGGGATCGAGTCGCGGGTCCTGCCGTCCGTATACCCCGCCGTGACGAAGACAATGTAGGGACCGACGCCGACCCAGGCGGAGCGCTGCCGCTGGGCCGCGCCGAACAGGTCGGTGACCGTGCCGGGGAAGGCCACCGGGCGCACCCCGACCCGGTCGTCCACCGGGAGTTTGGCGGCGGCGCCGACCCTGGCGTCCTCGTCCTTGAGCACGGCGATGCCGATCGTGATCGCGAACGTGGCCGACTGGTCCACGTAGGTGGAGCGGAGCAGCGCCTGGCAGCCGCTCTCGTTGAGCGCCGAGGCGACCGGCGCGTCCACCCCCGCCCAGCACGGGATCTCCGGCGCGACGCCGACCCGGCGGGCGAACTGCTGGGTGCGGGCCAGCCCCGTGTATTCGAGCTCCTCGGGGAAGACCACGGTGGCGGGCCAGTCGTACCAGCGGCGGGCGACGTCCTGTTTCACGTACTCCGCGCGTTCCTCGCCGGTGAGCGGCCGGGACCTGGTCTCCTGGAGCAGGCCGGCGGTGCCGAGCAGCACGACGACGGCCGCGGCGCCGAGCACCGCGGCCAGCACGGCCAGGAAGATCGAGCGGAGCCGGATCCCGAGGGCTAACTCGGCGCGCTCCCTGGCGGCCTGCGCGGCGGCGGCGCGTCCCCGCGAGGCAGGCCACGGGCGCACCCGGGTACGGCCGGTCCGTGGCTGCTGTGGCGACATACTCTGATGTTACGTCGATGCGTCCGTAAGCCAACGATTCGGTAGAGGTATCTCAGCGGATGGCATACGTATCCCGCCTAACGGCGACCACTCCGGCGTTTCGCCGCGCCCGGCGGACCAGGAAGACGACCACCATCAGGCAGCCGGCCGCGCCGACCAGGCCGGCCAGGCCGATCCCGGCGAAGACGGTGATGGCCTGCTGGTTGCGGTGCACGATGACGACGGGGCCCGGGTGGGCGGTGGCGATCGGGCGGTCGGGAGGCTGCACGCCGGGGCCGGTGGCGGTGACCCGGTGCCGGGACAGCACGGCGGCCATGGTGAGCGCGCGGGCGGCGTTGACGACGCCGAAGCCGGTGGCGGTGTTGTAGCGGGTGGCCCGCGCGCCGCCGGGGGCGACGGCGGAGGAGGCGAGCGCCTGCGCCACCAACGCAGGCGACATTTTCGGATATTTCGCCTTAATGAGGGCGGCGACGCCGGAGACGAGGGCGGTCGCCTGGGAGGTGCCCCGGCCCACCCAGTACTCGTTGTCGGGGCCGGCGCCCAGGATGTCCACGCCGGGCGCGGACAGCATCACCGAGGAGTTGCGGTTGGAGAAGGAGGCCCGGGTCATCGTGCTGGTCACCGCGGCCACCGAGATCACGCCGGGGATCGAGGCCGGGTAGGAGTAGGGCGCGGTCCTGCGGCCCGCGCCGTCGTTGCCCGCCGCCGCGACCAGGACCACGCCCTTGGAGATCGCGTACCGGATCGCGGCGCGCTCGGCCTCGGTGGCCAGGTCCTTGGAGATGGACAGGTTGATCACGTCGGCGCCGTGGTCCACCGCGTACCTGATGCCCTTGGCGACCACGCCCTCGTAGCGGGCCTCGGCGTTGAAGGTGCGGAAGCCGGGTTCCTCGTCCTCCAGGATCACCCGGACCGAGAGGATCCTGGCCTCGGGGGCGACGCCGATCACGCCGTCGCCGCGCTCGGGGCCGTGGCCGTGGCCGGCGATCAGGGAGGCCATGTAGGTGCCGTGCAGGCGGACCGGGTCGACGTCGTCGGGGTTGGCGCCCTCGGTGAAGTCCCTGCCGATCCGTACGGACCCGGCCAGGTCCCGGTGGTCCGGGTCCACCCCCGAGTCCAGCACCGCCACCAGCACGCCCCGGCCCTTGGTGACCTGCCACGCCTTGGCCAGCCCCAGCGTGCGCAGCACGACCGCCTGGCTGCCACGGACGTCGTCGGCGGCGACCGGACCGGCCAGCAGGCAGGGCAGGAACACCAGCAGCGCCAGCAGGCCGCGGAGCAGTCTCAGCACCGGAACTCCTTCGACGCGCAGTCGGGCAGCACGGGCGCGAGCAGTTCCTTGGCGATCCGGTCGGCCAGGTCGCCGGTGAAGGTGAACATGGTGGGCCGCTGCCGGCCCAGCGCGCGGGCCGGTCGCCCGTCGGTCTGGCCCGCGGTGGTCATGACCAGGTAGGGGCCGGCTCGCCGTACCGTCGCGACCTGGCGGCCGGCCGCGGTGAAACGGTCGGCCACCGTGCGCGGGAAGGACAGGGCCCGCAGGCCGGGCGCGGGTTTGCCGCCCTGCGGCAGGGCCGCGGCGGCGCTGTCGGCGGCGCCGGCGTCGGGGAAGGCGGCGACGCCGACCGTGACCACGATGCCCTGCAGCGCGTCCAGGTAGGTGGCGCGGAGCACGCCCTGGCAGCGGGCGGCCCGCATGGTCTGGCGGAGCGCGGCGTCGACGGCGGCGACGCAGTCGGTCCTGGCCGAGATGCCGACCCGGCGGGCCCGTTCCGCGCCGCCCTGCTCGCCGGTGTAGGCGACGGTGGCCGGGAAGACCTTCCCGGCCGGCCAGACCTGCCAGCGCCGGGAGATCTCGGCCGCCGCCGCCTGCCGGAGTTCCTGCTGGCTGGGCTGTCTGGTCAGCTCAGCCAGCGCGGCACTGGCCCCGACCCCGGCGACGATCGCGCAGCTCACCGTGAGAGCGGACGCCACCAGCATCGTCGGCCAACTGCGTCTCTCCCTCACGGCCCCGACCTTAACCCCCAGTAGGGACTGCCATCCCCACAAACGGATCGGAAGGGCTTTATCAGTAAGTGGGCAGCGCCGGGTCGATGGTCTTGATCCAGCTGAGCACGCCGCCCCCGACGTGCACCGCGTCGGCGAATCCGGCGCTCTTCAGCACCGCGAGCACCTCGGCCGAGCGCGCGCCCGACTTGCAGTGCAGCACGATCCGCTTGTTCTGCGGCAGCTTCTCCAGCGCGGCCCCGCTGAGGAACTCGCCCTTGGGGATCAGCACCGAGCCGGGGATCCTGACGATCTCGAACTCGTTCTGCTCGCGGACGTCGATCAGGTAGATGTTCTCGCCCTGGTCCTGCATCTGCTTGAGCTCGGCGGCGGTGATGGTGGCGCCCAGCGCGGCCTGCGCGGCCTCGTCGGAGATGGTGCCGCAGAACGCCTCGTAGTCCTCCAGCAGCTGGGTGACCGTCGGGTTCTTGCCGCACAGCACGCACTCGGGGTCCTTGCGGACCTTGACGTCGCGGTACTTCATCTCCAGCGCGTCGTAGATCATCAGACGGCCGACCAGCGGGTCGCCGATGCCGGTGAGGACCTTGATGGCCTCGTTCACCTGGATCGAGCCGATCGAGGCGCAGAGCACGCCGAGCACGCCGCCCTCGGCGCAGGACGGGACCATGCCGGGAGGCGGGGGCTCCGGGTAGAGGCAGCGGTAGCAGGGGCCGTGCTCGGCCCAGAAGACGCTCGCCTGGCCGTCGAAGCGGTAGATGGACCCCCACACATACGGCTTGCCGAGCAGCACGGCCGCGTCGTTGACCATGTAGCGGGTGGCGAAGTTGTCGGTGCCGTCCACGATCAGGTCGTAGCCGGCGAAGATGTCCATCACGTTGTCGGTGGTCAGCGCCACGTTGTGGATGACCACGTGGACCAGCGGGTTGATCTCGCGGACCGTGGCGGCGGCGGATTCGGCCTTCAGCCGGCCCACGTCGGACTGGCCGTGGATGATCTGCCGCTGCAGGTTGGACTCGTCCACGATGTCGAAGTCGACGATGCCGAGCGTGCCCACCCCGGCCGCGGCCAGGTACATGAGCGCCGGGGACCCGAGACCACCCGCGCCGACACAGAGGACCTTGGCGTTCTTCAGCCGCTTCTGCCCGGCCATCCCGACGTCGGGAATGATCAGGTGGCGCGAGTAACGACGCACCTCGTCGACGGTGAGCTCGGCAGCCGGCTCGACCAGCGGTGGCAACGACACAGTTCTCTCCCATTTCAGGGCATTCGGGGTACGGCTCACGCGGACTCACACGCCCACGTGTCGTATCTCAACCTAGCCGGGGTGTCCGTGCATTCCCCAATCCGGCAACCGCTTACCGCACACTCGTACGGCTCTCCGCCAGCAGCCGCCGCGCCTCCCTGGCGACGACCTCAGGAAACTCCATCTGGGCCACGTGGCCAGCTTTGGGCAGGGTGACGATCCGTACGTTCGGAAAGGTCCGCCCTGCCCGGATCGCCATCCGCGCGTCCACCAGCCGGTCCCGCCCGCCGTGCACCACCAGGGTCGGCACCGGGATCCTGGCCGCCTCCCGCCACAGATCGTTCTTGAAGTACTCCCTGACGATCCCGCGCGCCGACGCGATCAGCGCCCCCGCCGCGTACGGCAGGCCGTCCCGCCGCCGCAGCTCCTCGATCGCCTCCTGCAGCCGGGCCGGATGCACCCGGGCCAGATCCGCGTAACACATCTCCAGCGTCGCCTGGATCCGCCGCTCGGCCGGCACGGCGGTGAGCCGCTTGACCGCCCACTCGGCCAGCACCGGCGTGACCGACATGGCCACCCGGGCCGGCCCCAGCCGGGGCAGCAGATCCGGCAGCGCCGGGGAGACCAGGGTGAGCGAGCGCACCAGCTCAGGCCGGGCGGCGGCGAGCCGGACCGCGACGGCCCCGCCGAGCGAGTTGCCGAACAGGTGTACGGGCACATCCAGATGCTCGATCAGGCGGGTGACCGCGCGCGCGTGCGCGTGGATCGAGTAGTCGCCGTCGGCGGGGGCCGGGGAATGACCCGCGCCCGGCAGGTCGACCGCGTAGCCGGCCACGTCGTCGGCCAGCAGCGCCATCAGATCGGTCCAGTTCGTCGCGGAGCCCGCCAGCCCGTGCACGAAGACGGCCCGCTCGGGCGGGCCCTCCGGGGTGGCCCGGACGTTCAGCTCCAGGTCGCCCAGCTCGATCACTTCCGCCGGCCAGGCGGGGACAGGCTCCAGAAACCCCAGCTCCACCGCGCATCCTCCTGCCGTTTACGCACCGTCTGCCCCAGCATAAGCCACAACTACGCTAAGTGACCGCAAAGCTGCCTATCTGCCCGTTTTGATACGGAGAGTGAGGACATAACACGATTAGGCACCAGCCGAACACAAGGAGTCACGGAAGACATGCAATTCAAAACGATCTCTAGCGCGCTGATCGCCGCCGCCCTGGTCACCGGCGGCACGGCCCTCGCCACCGTCGCCACCGCGGCGCCCGCCCACGCCCACGCGGCCAGCTGGGACGACGACGACCACGAGCGCGACCGCCACCGTCACCGTCACCACGACGACTTCGACATCGCGATCAACGGCGACATCAACGGCCACCGCGGCCACGGCCACCACCGCGGCCTGCTCGCCATCAACGGCGACATCAACGAGGGCTTCGGCCAGCGCCACTTCGGCGGCGAGCGCAGCTTCGGCCACCACGAGGGCTTCAACCGCCACCACCACTTCGGCCACCACCGGCACTTCGGCACCGGCCACTTCCGGCACCACCACCGGCACTACGGCCGCATCCATCACCACCACCACCACGTGGGCTGCCACCGCTGGGGCCACCGTCACCACGGCTGCCACCGCCACCACCGCTGCCACCGCGGCTGCGGCGGCGGCTGGTAACCCCCGGATTCACCGCTCAACAAGTTCAACAAGTCCAACAGAGGGAGCACATGCATGCGTTTCAAGACGATCTCTAGCGCCCTGATCGCCGCCGCCATCAGCACCGGTGGCCTGGCCCTCGCGACCGCCGCCACCGCGGCGCCCGCTCAGGCGCACGCCGCCAACTGGGACTCGGGCGAGTTCGGCGAGTTCGGCGACTTCGACCGCGGCTTCGGCAACCAGGAGTTCGGTCACCACCGTCACCACGGCTTCGGGCACTTCCGGCACCACCACCGCCACTACGGCCACATCCGCCACGTCCACCACCACCGCGGCTGCCACCACCACCGCTGGCACCACCGTCACCACGGCTGCCACCACCGCTGCCACCGCGGCTGCGGCGGCGGCTGGTAACACCGGTCGGTATCCGCGCTACTGGGTGATCTGATACATCACCCAGGACGCGACAGCTGATGACGGACAGCGTGCCGTGATGATCATCGTTTCATCGCGGCACGCTAAGTCCCAGGATCAAGCCGACTTCCTGGCCCGGCGCTTCGGTGCGGCGGGCTTCTCCTCTTCCGGCTTCTTGGCCTTGGCGGCAGGCTTCTTGACAACTTCACGTTCCTTCTTGGCCGCCTCGACGCTGGCCCGCAGCGCGGCCATCAGGTCCACCGCCGGGCCCGGCTCGGCGGGCGCCTCGGCCGCGACCACCTCGCGACCGGCCACCTTGGCCTCGATGACCTCCTGCAGGGCCTCCCGGTAGGCGTCCTTGTACTCGGCGGGGTCGAAGTCGGCCACCATCGTCTCGATCAGCGACTCGGCCATCTTGAGCTCCTGCGGACGGACCTCGACCTCCTCCTCCAGAAACGGGAAGTCGGCCACCCGGACCTCGTCCGGCCAGAGCATGGTCTCCAGCACGAAGATCCCGTCCCGGACCCGGAGCGTGGCCAGCGCCTCCCGCTGCCGCAGCGCCACCTTGACGATCGCCACCTGCCCGGACCGCTCCAGGGCGTCCCGCAGCAGCACGTACGGCTTGGCCCCCTGGGCGTCGGGTTCCAGATAGTAGGTCTTGGCGAAATAGATCGGATCGATCTGCTCCGCCGGGGTGAACTGGAGCACGTCGATCCGGCGGGACGTGCTCAGCGGCAGATCGGTGAAGTCCTCGTCGGTCAGCACCACGATCTCGCCGGTGGCCAGTTCGTAGCCCTTGGCGATGTCGGCGTAGGGCACCTCCTCGCCGTCCAGCTGGCAGACCCGCTTGTACTTGATGCGGCCACCGTCGGTCCGGTGCACCTGGTGGAAGGTGACGTCCTTCTGCTCGGTCGCCGAGTACAGCTTCACCGGGATCGTCACCAGACCAAAAGAGATGGCGCCCTTCCAGATGCTACGCATAGCCACATACTCGTCTCTTTGTTCGAATACCGCTATATCGGGATTCAAGGGACTTACCTAATGGGCAGATACCCACTGTGGCAATGCCATATCCGGTCGAACCGATGCTCGCCGTCCCGGGAATCCTCCCGGCGGACGCGGCCAACTACGCCCTGGAGGTGAAGTGGGACGGCATCCGCGCGATCGTCTACCTGGACCGTACGATCCGGGTCACCGGCCGCAAGGGCACCGACTTCACCTCCCGATACCCTGAAATTTCAGCACTCAGGGTCCCGGGGCACGAGGTGATCCTGGACGGCGAAGTGGTCGCGCTGGATCCCCTCGGACGGCCCAGCTTCGAACTGCTCCAGCGCCGCATGCACATCACCGACCCGGCCGGCCACGGCCTGCTGACCCTGGTGCCGGTGCGGTACATGCCGTTCGATCTCCTCTATCTGGACGGCGCGAACCTGACCCATCTCCCCTACGCCGCCCGCCGCGAACTGCTGGCGGGCCTGCCCGGCCTCGACGTGCCGCCCAACTTCCCGTGCGATCCGGACGTGGTGGCCGCGACCAGGGCGCAGGGGCTGGAGGGGGTGGTGGCCAAGCGGCTGGACTCGCCGTACCGGCCGGGACTGCGCAGCCCGGCGTGGGTCAAGGTGAAGAACCTGCGGGAGACCGAGGTGGTGGTCGGCGGCTGGCGGCCCGGCAAGGGCCGCCGCGAGGGCGGCCTGGGCTCGCTGCTGCTCGGCAAGTACACCGAGCTCCCCGGCGGCGGCGCCGAGTTCGTCTTCGTCGGCCACGTCGGCACCGGCTTCAGCGACGCCGCGCTGGACGAGCTCTACCGGGTGCTCCGCGCGCTGGAGGTCCCGCGCAGCCCGTACTCGCGGCCGCTGCCCCGGGAGATCGCCAGGAACGCGCACTGGGTCCGCCCCGAACTCGTCGGCGAGGTCACCTTCACCATGTGGACCGAGGAGCACCGGCTGCGCCACCCGGCCTGGCGCGGCCTGCGCCCAGACAAGATCCCCGCGGAGGTACGGCTGTGAAGGTTCCGGTGGTCGTGGACGGCCGGCAGCTGGTGCTGACCAACCTGGGCAAGGTCCTCTATCCGGAGGCCGGGTTCACCAAGGCCGAAGTGATCGACTACTACTCCCGGATCGCCCCGGTGATGCTGCCGCACCTGCGTGGGCGCCCGCTCACCGTGAAGCGGTATCCGAACGGGGTGGGCGGCGCCTTCTTCTTCGAGAAGAACGCGCCCCGGCACACCCCGGCCTGGGTGCGCCGGGTCACCCTGCCGGTGCCGGGCAGCTCGATGGGCCGGGAGAGCATCGACTTCGCGATCGTCGACGACCTGCCCACCCTGGTCTACTACGCCAACCTGGCCGCGCTGGAATTCCACGTGCCGATGTGGCAGGTCTCCGCCGAGGGCCGGGCGCTGCCGCCGGACATCCTCGTCTTCGACCTGGACCCGGGGCCGCCGGCCACGATCGTGGAGTGCTGCCGGGTGGCCCTGCTGCTGCGCGACGCGCTGGCCGCGGACGGCCACGACAGTTACCCGAAGACCAGCGGCAACAAGGGCATGCAGCTGCATGTGCCGTGGCCGTACCAGGACCGGGACACCTCGGCCTACGCCAAGGCGCTGGCGCAGCGCCTGGACGGCGCGCACGAGCTGGTCACCAGTGTGATGACCAAACGGCTGCGGCCGGGCAAGGTGTTCATCGACTGGAGCCAGAACAGCCCGGCCAAGACCACCGTGGCCGCCTACTCGCTGCGCGCCAACCCCCGGCCCACCGCGTCGGCCCCGCTCGCCTGGGCGGAGGTCGAGGAATGCGAAAGCGCAGGTCAGCTGGTTTTCACGGGGCCAGATGTGCTGGCGCGGGTCGAGGAAGTCGGGGACCTGTTCCCGTAGGGTGGGAGGTAGGCAACCACCGCGGGAGGACACCGTGTCCGAGATGAACTCGCTGGACGCATCCGAGGCCGACCTGGTCGAGCAGAGCATCGCGCTGCGGCCGGAGAACGGTCCCTGGCCTCTGGAGATACCGCTGGAGGCCGATCCTGCGGACCTCGTGGAACAGGGCCGCGAGGTCCCTCAGGACGACGAGGACGACTATCGCTGACCTGGTTACCCGCGCGTAGGATGAGTCCCCGTGAACGCCAGGCGCGGGACCCGCAAGCACCCCTCAAGGAGACCGTCGTGACCGCTACCCCGGACGCCAAGCCCCGGGGCACCCGGCTGCCCCGGTTGGCCCGCCGCCGTCAGCTGCTCAGCGCCGCGCAGGAAGTGTTCGTGGAGAACGGCTACCACGCGGCCGCGATGGATGAGATCGCCGAGCGGGCCGGGGTCAGCAAGCCGGTCCTCTACCAGCACTTCCCGGGCAAGCTGGAGCTCTACCTGGCGCTGCTGGACCTGCACGTGGACGACATGGTCGCCCGGTGCAAGGAGGCGCTGGCCGCCACGCCCGACAACAAGCTGCGGGTGCAGGGCGCGATCGGCGCGTTCTTCGACTTCATCTCCAGCCAGGGCGAGGCGTTCCGGCTGGTCTTCGAATCCGACCTGCGGAACGTGGCGCCGGTGCGGCAGCGGATGGAGCGTTCGCTGCGGGAGAGCGCCGACGCGATCGCCCAGGTGATCCAGGAGGACACCGGCTGCTCCAGCGACGAGGCGCACCTGCTCGGGGTCGGCCTGGTGGGCATGGCCGAAGTGAGCGCGCGCTACTGGCTCACCTCGCACGGCTCGATTCCCAAGGAGGCCGCCACCCAGTTGATGGCGCGGCTGGCCTGGCGGGGCATCGGCGGCTTCCCCAGACATACGCCTGATATGTCCTGAGTCCGTTCGCTTGCCGCGATCACCCACCCGAAGACTCCGCCGACAGGCCACGATGGAGGTCAGTCGAAAGGGGTCCTGATGGAAATCAAGATCGGCGTGCGATCCGTGAATCGCGAAATCGTGCTCGAGTCCGACCTGACCGCCGAGGAGGTCGAGCAGGAACTGCGCAACGCGCTCGCCGCCGACCGCGGCGTCTTCTCGCTCACCGACGTCAAGGGGACCAGGTACGTCGTGCCCGTGGCCTCACTCGGCTTCGTCGAACTCGGCGAGGGGGAGACGCGCTCAGTCGGCTTCGGCGGCAGCCTGTAGGACATCCCCCCGCAATCAGGCGCGCCGGGGATGAGGTCCCGGCACGCCCGAACGCGGAGTCAATGGTCCCGGAGATCACACCCGGGAGGCCGTCGGCGTGGCTGTGGTCCATGTTCTCGCCGTTGCCCGATGGTCGGGCAGCCCGTGCTCCCTCTTCTCAGCACAGGGCGGGAAACCCAGCGGTTCGGTCCACATCTCGTCAAGGAACTGCCGTAGCGGCGCGAGGCCCTCATGACTCGCACGGTACAACCGTTTGGACCCTGCACGCCCCTCGAACGGCAGACAGGTTGGCCTCAGCCCCCCGGGGTGAGGCCGATCGCGGCCATCCGTTTGCCGTGCTCCTCGGTGATCTGAGCGAACATCCTGCCGATCCCGGCCAGATCGGCCGACTCCGCCGAATCGCCGAGCAGCCCGGCCAGTTCTGGGCGGGCCGCCGCCACCCGGTAGGCCTGGCTGAGCGCCTCGCCGACCAGCCGCCTGGCCCACAGCGCGAGCCGCCCGTTCAGTCTCGGGTCCTCGGCCAGCGCCTGCCGGACCCGCTCGACCGCGAACTGCGAGCGGCCGTCGTCGGCCAGCGCCCGGTCGACCAGTTCCCGGGTGGACTCGTCCACGTGCCTGGCCGCCTCCCGGTAGAAGTCCCCGGCGATGCCCGTCCCCACGTACGCCTTGACGAGCGCCTCGTACCAGTCGCCCGGGCGGGTCTGCTCGTGCCAGGCGTCCAGCGCCTCGGTGAAGGGGGCCATCGCCGCCTCGGGGTCCGCGCCGAGCGAGTCGAGGCGGTCGCGCACCAGCCGGAAATGGCCGTATTCGGTGGCCGCCACATCCCCGAGCGCGGCCCGGTCGGTCAGCGTGGGGGCCAGCAGCGAGGCGTCCTCGGCCATCCGCAGGAAGGCGGTGAGCTCGGCGTACGCGAGCACCCCCAGAAGATCGACGACGCCGGGCGGAGATTCAGTCATGGCAGCAGCGTAGGGGCACCTTCTCCCTGAAAAACATGCGGAACACGCGGAAATCGGTTCACGGTTGTGGTATCGAGTAGACTGCTCTGTGAAAGTGCGACCGCACTGTGTTGATCCGGGGTATAAGTTCCCGGAACCCCCAGAAATCTTGGATGCCGCGGTCGCTGATGACGTCGAAGGCGTCACCTCCGCGAGGACCCGGCACGGTTGGTTGCACGAGCTCCAAGACGCCGGAGGTCCCGAAGGCCGTCTTCGACAACGACTGAGGCAGGCGACGATTACGACGACGTTCCGAGACCTGGGAGTGATCCCGGAGATCGCCGATGCCCTGGAGACCGAGGGCATTACTTCACCATTCCCGATTCAGGAGATGGCGCTTCCGCTGGCACTGGCCGGGCAGGACGTCATCGGGCAGGCGCGTACTGGCACCGGCAAGACCTACGCCTTCGGCGTCGCGATGCTGCAGCTGGTCGGGAAGCCGCGAAAGAACCGGAAGAAGCCGCGGGGCCTGGTGCTGGTGCCCACCCGCGAGCTCGCGTTGCAGGTGACCGAGGACCTGGTCCTGGCCGCCGGCAAGCTCGGTTCCCGCATCCTCACCGTGTACGGCGGGCGCGCCTACGAACCCCAGATCGAGGCACTCAAGAACGGCGTCGACGTCATCGTCGGCACGCCGGGGCGGCTGCTCGACCTGATCAAGCAGAAGCACGTGGACCTCGGCCAGATCGGCATGCTGGTGCTGGACGAGGCCGACCGCATGCTCGACCTGGGCTTCCTGCCCGACATCGAACGGATCATCAAGCTGGTTCCGGCGGAGCGGCAGACCATGCTGTTCTCCGCGACCATGCCCGGCGAGATCGTGGCGCTGTCCCGGCGCTACCTGACCCGGCCCATCCGGGTCAGGGCGGAAAACGAAGACTCCGACCCGGAGCAGCCGCCGCAGACGGCCCAGTTCGTCTACCGGACCCACCGGATGGACAAGATCGAGATCCTCTCCCGCCTCCTGCAGGGCAAGTCCACCGGCCTCACCATGGTCTTCTGCGAGACCAAACGGGCCTGTGACATGGTCTTCGAGCAGTTGCGCGAGAAGGGCTTCGCCGCGGCGGCCGTCCACGGCGACCTCGGGCAGGGCCAGCGTGAGCAGGCGCTGCGCGCGTTCAGGAACGGCAAGATCAGCGTGCTGGTGGCCACCGACGTGGCCGCCAGGGGCATCGACATCGACGACGTGACGCACGTGGTCAACTACGACTGCCCGCAGGACGACAAGACGTACGTGCACCGGATCGGCCGGACCGGCCGGGCCGGGCGGACCGGGGTGGCGGTGACCTTCGTCGAGTGGACCGAGATGACCCGCTGGAAGGTCATCAACAACACCCTCGGCATGAACTTCGCCGAACCCGTGGAGACGTACTCCAGTTCGCCGACCCTCTTCACCGATCTGGACATCCCGGCCGGCACCAAGGGCGTGCTGCCCCGGGCCAACCGGTCCAGGGCCGGTCTGGACGCCGAGCAGATCGAGGACCTCGGCGAGACCGGGCGCACCCGCAGCCGGTCCCGCGCCGGGAACTCCGGCGGCGAGGAACGCGAGCGGGAGCGGGAGAAACGGGAACGCCCGGCCCGCACCCGGGAGCGGCGGCGGACCCGGAGCGGACGGTCTCTCGAAACGGCTGGCGAGACAGCCGAGGGGATCGTCGAGGAGATCGAGGAGACTGCCGGGGAGGTCGAGAGCATGGTCGCCGCGATGCCAGAACCGATGCCAGAACAACTGATTGCGGAGCCGCCCGTGGAGATCGTCGAAGAGCGCAAGCCGGCGCGCAGGACGCGGACCCGCAAGGTGGTCGAGCCAGTCGTCGAACCGGTGGTGGAGCCCTCGTTCGAGAACTTCGAGGAGCTTCCAGAACCGGTGGCCGAGCCGGTGTTCGTCCCCGAGCCGGAACCGGTCGCCGCGCGGCCGGAGCCGGCCCGGATCATTCCGGCCAGCCCGTTCTCGGTGATCTTCCAGTCTCCGGACCTGGCCACCGAGGACGACACGCCGGCGCCGTCCGCCGCCACCGAGCGGAAGGCCGCGCGCCGGCAGCCCAACCGGCCCCGACCCCGCCGCACCGGCTGATCGCGGACCGGACGGAAGGGTGCTCGGGTCATGGTGATCATTCGCGGCGTGATCACGCTGCTGCTGATCGGGTTGTGGCTGTACTGCGTGCTGGACGTGATCACCACGGACTCCTCGCTGGTCAGGAACATGCCCAAGCTGGTCTGGCTGGTGGTGGTGATCCTGCTGCCGACCGTCGGTTCGCTGCTCTGGCTGATCGCCGGGCGGCCGCGCCGTACGGTTCAGGCCGCCCCGCCCCGGGCGGCCCGGCCGCTCAACCCGGACGACGACGAGGAGTTCCTCCGCCGGCTCAGACAGCGGGCGGAGGAGCAGCGCCGGGCGGGGCGCGAGAAAGCGGATCCGGAAAGTCCGGATACGTCCAAACCAGAACCAGCCCCTGAAGACTAACCGTCGAAGAAGTTTCGACGGTGTCGGTGTCAGGCTTGTTCAGTATCGTGGCTTCACGTGAGTACGCCGAGATTCCTTACCTTGCCGCCGGGCGTGACCGCTCAGCGGATCGAGACGCCGGTGGGCGGCTTCGCTGTGCTTGAAGCCCGCCCGACCACCGGTGTCGCGGAACGGTGGCCGGCCCTGCTGGTCCCCGGTTACACCGGCAGCAAGGAGGACTTCATCGCGATCCTGCAGACCCTGGCCCAGGCCGGTCGGCGGGTCTTCGCGATCGACCTGCGGGGGCAGTTCGAATCCCAGGGTCCTGAGGATCCGGCGGCCTACAGCTGCGCCGCGCTCGGCGGCGACGTGGACGTGATCGCGTCCACGGTCGGCGACGGCGAGCCGGTGCACCTGCTCGGCCACTCCTTCGGCGGCCTGGTGACCAGGGAGAGCGTGCTCGACGGGACCGCGAAGCTGGCCTCGTACACGCTGATGAGCTCGGGCCCGGCCGGGATCGTCGGGCCCCGCGAGCACGCCGGGCGGACCATGCTCGCCGAACTGCCCACCCACGGGGTGGAGCGGATCTGGTCTGAGCGGCTCGAACCGGAGGCGCTCAAGGCCGGGGTCCCCGACGACATCATCGCGTTCCTGCGCCGCCGCCTGCTGGCCAACTCCCCCACCGGCCTGCTCGCCATGGGCCGCGCGGTGCTGGACGCCACCGACCGGGTGGACGAACTCTGCCAGACCGGCCTGGCCACCCTGATCCTGTACGGCGAACACGACGACGGCTGGCCCCCCACCCTGCAGGCCGAGATGGCCGACCGGCTGGACGCCGACTGCGTGGTCGTGCCCGGCGCGGCCCACTCCCCCGCCGTGGAGGCGCCGGAGACCACGGCCGCAGCGCTCACCCGCTTCTGGAACGCCGCGGAGAGCGAGATCCTGCACCGCTAGACTGCCGGCTCCGGGGTCGCGAGACCGTCCCACGGGGACCGGTCGGGGGCCGCCACCTGGCCCTCCGGGCAGTGGCGGCGGAAATCACAGTAGGAGCAGATCGGGCCGGGCGACGGCGGAAAGAGCGCGTCCACCTCCGGCGGCACCACCACGCCCGGCACCGGCTCACCCGGCGGACGGCGACGGCCACTGGCCGGCAGGCGCTCACGATAAGCCTCGTCCGCGGCGGACGCCTCTTCGGCGATCTGCTCAGCCCTGCCGATATGGCGGGCGAGCGTCTCGTCGGTGTGCTCCCACTCGGCGACCTGACCACTCGGTAAGTGGTGCAGCTCGACCCGATGGCACGAGCGCCGGAGCACCCGGGACGAGGCCACCGCGTAGATGGCCAGCGCCAGCGAGGACCTGGCCTCGTCCGGCCCCGGCGGGCGGCGCCCGGTCTTGTAGTCCACCACGACCAGTTCGTCGCCGCGCCGGTCGAGCCGGTCGATCCGCCCGGACACGGCGATGACCGCGGTCCGGGTGGCGACGGTGCGCTCGACCCCGACCGGCTCATCCGCCGCGTCCAAAGTGGCGACATACGCCGACACCATGTCGCGGGCCCGGTCCCGCCACGCCAGCGACTGCTCCTGGTCCCTGAACCCTTCGGCGATCCAGCCGTTGCTGACCAGGATCGCCGCGGTCATCGGCGTACGCCGCTCGTACGGCTCCCGCCACCACGCGGCCAGCGCGTTGTGCACCGAAGCCCCGACGCTGTTGTGCGCCCACGGCGGGCCCTTGGGCGGCGCCGGCCGGTCCAGGTAGGCGAACCGGTAGCGCCTGCGGCAGTCGAGCCAGGAGTTGAGCCGCGACGGCGTGCACGAGTACAGCCGCCGGGGCATGCCCTCAAGACCGAGCTGCTCCACTAATCGTCGTCGAGGTCGAGCTTGATCCCGGACGCGCGGGTGCCGTCGGTCAGTGGCAGCTCCGGCTCCTCCAGGGTCCCGGTCAGCGAGCCGGACAGCCACCGGTCGAACTGGGGCTCCAGGTCGCCGATGGTGCTCTCCTCGCCGTGCGCGGGCAGCACCCGGGTCTCGTGCGGCAGCGTGAACAGCCGCTCCCCGATCGAGGTCAGCTGGTCGGCCAGGGACGGGTACTCACCGCCGAGCTTGCCCGGCCCGTCGGCCAGCAGCGTCTTGCCGGTGAACACCACGCCCAGCGACTCCGACAGGAGCGACACGCCGCCGGGGCTCACCCCGGGCGTGATCAGGACCTCCAGCTCGGTGTCGGCGACGGCGAACAGGCCCTCGTCCTCCATGTCGATGTCCGGCCAGGTGTCCTCCCAGGTCTGGCGCCAGATGCGCTTGTCCTTGGGATGGAGGGCGATCACCGCCTCGTCCTTGGCCGCCACTTCGATGGCCGCGCCGACATGGTCGGGCAGGCCGTGCGTGCAGATGACGGCGAGGATCTCGCGCTCGCCCACCTGCTCCAGAATCTTCTCGGCATCCCGCGCCGGGTCGATGACGATGACCTCGTCGTCGTCGCCCACGATCCAGGTGTTGTTCTCCACCTTGTGCTCGACGTCGTCGATCTCCACGACCCCGGCGGTCACCACTCGCTCGATACGCGCTGTCACGATTCAGAACCTTACCGGTCCCCGGCCGCAAGCGGGATTCCAGTCGGAATCCATTACTCGGCGGCCAGCCGGGGTGAGAAAGCCCCGAAGGGGACATCCCACTCCACTTCTCGGAAATCAATCAGGGTCAGCTGGGCCGGCACCAGCAGCAGGCCCGCGTCGGCCGGCCAGGCGATCGTCCACAGCCAGCGGCCGAGCGCCTCGCCCGCGTAGACGGCCCGGTCGCCAGGCACGTCGGGCACATGCCAGAGCGGGGTCGGGTGGCCGTTCACGCTGACCTTCACATGCGGCGGGCCCGCGCCGACGAAGTCACCCGGGTCCGGGCCCGCCAGTCCGGCGTAGGCCGCGCCGAGGCCGATGCCGGGCTCCTCGGCGATCAGCAGCAGGTCGGCGGGGCCGTCCGTGATGGACGGGCCGGAAACGGCCACCACGCTGCCCCGGATGTCGGTGCGCTCGTCGCCGGCCGCGCCGAATCCGGTCACCAGCCAGCCGGTGGGCAGCGGCCAGGGGATCCAGAGCGGGACGGTGGCCGACTGCCGGACCTGGGTGAGGGCGGCGTCGGACGGGCGGTGTGAGGTGTACGGCAGCACCTCGCCGTGCGGGCCGCAGCGCCAGGAGCTGGACCAGACGTTCGGCTCCTGAAGCGGTCCGAAGCAGCGGGGACAGGTTGGCGGGGCTCTCACACCTACTCACGGTGCTTCGACCGGCGTGGCCAAGTCAAGGGTTTTCCTGTTATCCAGTCGTAATCTTGCATTTATGCGATGTGTAGGGGCCGTAATCCGGGCCGCGGACGGGCGGCTGCTGCTGGTCAGGCGGGGGCGCCCGCCGGGGGAAGGGCTGTGGTCGGTGCCGGGCGGGCGGGTGGAGGCCGGCGAGTGCGACGCCGAGGCGCTCGTCCGGGAGGTCCGGGAGGAGACCGGCCTCGACGTCACGGCCGGGGGGCTGGCGGGGACGGTGATCCGGCCGCCATACGAGATCCACGACTACTACGCGGCTGCGGTGGGCGGCGAGTTGCGGGCGGGGGACGACGCGGCCGAGGTGCGCTGGGTGAGCGACGCCGAGCTGCGCCGGTTGCCGCTCACCGACGGCCTGCTCGACTTCCTGGACGGGCTCAGCGGTCCGCCGAGGTGAGGGTGCTGCGCCAGATGGTGAGGTTGTCGCTGGTGCCGGTGGTGGATCGGCCGATGGCGATCACCCGTTCGCCGGAGATGGTGACCGCGCCCAGCCACTGCGCGCCCGCCCCGCCCAGGCCGTCCTCGACCAGGGCGTGCCGCTGCCAGGCCAGCCCGTCGCCGGAGGCCCAGACCGCGCTGTCGCCCTCGCTGGAGCGCCCGTGCGAGCCGACCGCGACGATGCCGCCCTCGGCCGCGGTCAGGTCCAGCACGACGGCGGCCTCGTCGGCGGGTAGAAAGCTGTATTCCCAGGTCGAGCCCTCGTCCAGGGAGACCGCGGAGAACGGGCGGGAGCCCTCGTCGGTGAGAGCGGTCCCGACCGCGACGATCCGGTCCTCGCGGGCCACCACGTGCCGCAGCCCGGCAGAGCGGGCGCCCTCCGGGATGACCCGGCGTTCCGCCGTCCAGGTGAGACCGTCCGGAGAGAGCCACACCACGCCGGTCTCCCGTTCGGCCGGTCCCGAACCGCCGACGGCGACGAATCCACCCGGGGTCGCGGCCACGTCGTGGATCCGGACCCCGGCGCCACCCGCCGGCAGCTTGCCGATCCGGTTGAAGCGTTTGAGGTCGGGGCTGAACCACATCGCGGGCACGATGCCGGAGGCCGTCTGGTCCTCCCCGGCCAGCACGTAACCGGCCGATCCGGCGGCGACCGTACGGGGAGCCAGGAACAGATGCCCGTCCGGCACCTCGATGATCGGCCCTGGCCGCCACGCCTTGCCGTCGCCTGAGGTGACCAGCAGCGGCTTGGTGATGACCGGGTCGGCCATCGTGCTGCCGACCGCCAGCCAGCCCTGCTCGCCGTGCGCGACGTCGGTCAGCTCCTGGCGGCCCAGGCCGCCCAGCCACTCCGACTCGATGGCCTTCCAGTTGGCGCCGTTGTTGCCGCTGGTCCAGATGCCGGCGTCGCCGTTGGCCGAGCCGACCGCGACGGCCGCGCGGCCGGAGGCGAGCACGCTGGCGGTGTTGCGGGCCAGCCGGTTGAGCCCGGCCACCGCCTCCAGCGGCACCGCGCGGGCCGCCTTGCCCCGCTCGGCGGTCATCAGCACGGCAAGATTCTCCACATCGCCGGGGCCGCGCGCGTCGCCGCCCGCCACCAGCAGCCCGGCCCCGGTCATGGTGACCGCGCGGAGCGTGCCGGGGATGTGCCCGAGGTCGGTGCTCTTCGCCCATTTCCGGCCGTCGCCGCTGCGGAAGACCACGTACTGCTCCCACTCCGACTCGGCGACCGCGGCGATCCCGGCGGAGGAGGAGGCCAGGCCGCGCACGCCGGTGCCCTGCGGGCTGAGCGGGCCGATGGCGCCGCACTCCCGCCACTTCTCGCCATCCGGCGAGCAGTGCACCGGCACGCCGTCGCCGCTGAACCGCTGCCCGGTCGGGACCAGCACGAAGCCATCCTTCCCGACCGCCAGCGCACCGGGTTCCGGCCGGATGTCGGGTAGCTCGGTCGCGGTGCGGGCCCAGGTGGCGCCGCCGTCGGCGGAGCGCAGGATGACCGTGGCGGTGCCCGAGCCGGGGTTGGCCAGCGCGACCACCTGGTCACCCTTGGCGATCACCGACTGGATGCCCCTGATCTTGTCGGAGGTGCCGATCCTGGCGTTGTCCACCCGGGCCCAGGACCTGCCCTCGGGAGACACCCAGGCGACCGCGCCGAGCGAGCCGTCGGGCAGCACGGTGGTGCCGACGGCGACGAACCCCGAGGCGGTCCGGGCCAGGTCGGTGATCTTGTCCTGCCCTTGGAAGGCGCTCAGCTGGACGGCCTCGACCGCCGTCCAGGTACGGCCGTCGGCCGAGGTCCACATGCCCCGGCCCTCCGGACCTGGCTCGTCGGTGCCCACGGCCAGCCAGCGGCCGGAACCGCCGGTGACCCGGCCTGGCGAGCCGGGGACCGGTTCGTAGCCGGGCGGGCCGATGACGTTGCCGAGCTGCCAGTCCTTGCCGCCGTTGTCCGACACGATGAACAGCGGCCTGGCGATCGCGCTGGTGGTGTCGGTGCCGACGGCCACGATGGTGGACCCGGCCGAGGCGACCGAGGTGAGCAGCTGGCGGGAGCCGTTGCCCGGCTGCCCCGGCGCGGCGAAGGCCGAGTCGCCGGACTGGCCGTCGCCGACCGCGAGGGTGATCCCGGTGGCCGGGGGCGCGCTGGCCCAGCGGATCACGAACAGGCCGACCGCGGCCACCGCGATCAGGGAGACCAGCACCAGCAGCGGCAGCGTGAACATCGACCTGGGGTTGACCCGGCGCGGCACCCGGACGGCCCGGCGGTGGTGCCGGCCGCCGCGCGGCGGGCCCAGCGAGACCAGCACGTCGGGCCGGGCGGGGCGGCCACCGGGCGGGCGGCCGATGCGCTGCGGGGGCGGCGGCGGAGGCGGGGGCGGCGGCGGAGCCAGTCGGGGAGACAGCGGCTGCGACTGTGGCGGCGGTGCCAGCTCCTCGGGTTCGGCCTGGGATCTCGGGGCCGCGGCGGATGCCGCTGGGCGGCGGTCCGGAGGCGACGAGTTTGTCGGGGCGGTCGACCAGCCGCCGGGGCAGCCGGGGTTCGTCCTCGACTTCGGCCTGCCAGGACCAGCTCGGCTGCGGGCGCGGCTGGTCCCCGTACGGGGGGCGGCCGGTCCTCGGTTCGGGGTCGGGGGGTTCCGGGCGGCTGTAGGGACGGCCGTGCCGGAACTCCGGCTCGCGGGCGGGCTCCGGGGCCGGGTCGGTCGCGGGGGCCGGGTCGGGGGCGGGGTCACCGTACGGGCGGCGGCCGGTCCGGGGAGTCGGCGACCAGGAATTCTCCTCCGCGGAAGAATCGCCGGAACTGTCCTCCATGTCCTCGGGGACGGGCGCGCCGAACGGTGGCAGCGCCCATGGCGAAGAGCCCGGGGGGCGTGATCGCTCCTCGGCGGGTCCCGGCGGCGAGTGATGCAGCGTCGGGGGTGACTCCGCCGGCTCCTCGTCTTGGGGGGACACGACCGGTACCTCCTATATCAGGACCGTTCCAGACATATCGCAGACGCGTTCGCTTGATACCCCCTCACTGCCGGGCGATCACCTCTTCTCTAGTCAGATTTATCGCGACACCGTCTGAACTGCGGCTTTCCGCACGAATACCAGGATCAGCCCGGTGAAAACAGCGAACTGCGTCACTGTTCCGACCACCGTCTGCCACGGCAACGACCCCTGTTCCAAGGCTCCGTCCAAATTTCCATCGGCCGCGCTGAACCCGAACGCGATGACGTTGTTCACCACATGCAGCGCGATCGGCGCCTCCAGCCCCCCGGTCCGCACCGCCAGCCAGCCCGACAGAATGCCGAACCCGAACACGTAGGCGATCCCCCAGTCCGTGTACCCGTGCAGCGCCGCGAACCCGGCCGATCCGATGATGAAGGCCGGCCACGGATTGCGCATGTACGCCCCGAACGCCTGGATGACCCAGCCGCGGAAGACGTACTCCTCGGCGGCGGCCTGGAACGGCACCAGCAGCAGGATGACGGCCATCGCCTGCAGGAACGGCGCCCAGCCGCCCCACTCGTAGGTCACCGGCGCGCCGCTCAGGAACAGGGTCAACTGCTGCGCGCCCTCGCCGACCACCACGGCCAGCAGCCCGAGCGGCACGCAGGCCACCAGCCAGCGCCAGCGCAGCCGCCCGGCCACCGACGAGACGGTCCCCGGCCGCCGCCGCTGGATCAGCCAGACCGTGCCCAGCACCACCGGGATCGCCAGGGCCAGCACGAGCAGCTGGAAGCCCACGTCCAGCAGCGGCTCTGTGAAGATCCGCGAGCCCTCCGCGACCATCTCGACGCCGGCCATTCTGGCCACCACCCCGACCACCAGGCCGAGGATGAGCGAGCTGGCCAGGAAGCCGCCGATCAGGAAGAACGTGCCCACAATGGGCCGCCACCAGGCGTTGGCCTCGTTCCTGGCCAGCAGGTCGAAGCGCAGGCCCGGCGGGGTGGGCAGCGACCACGGCTGGGGCTGGCGGGGCTGCTGTGTCGGGAACCACCCCCCTGGTGGGTACTGCGGCTGATAACCTGACTCACCCGATTGCGCCGCATATTGTGCCGGATATTGCGGTGCGTCCGAAATACTCGGTGAACCCGAAGGAGGCGACGGGTCAGTCGGTGCGGGATTGGCAGATGCCCAGGTCGGAGGATGGGCAGGCGGCGGCGTCCGGTCCGGGCGCGGCTCATGGTCGGTCATGCGACCCATTCTCCGTAATCAGAGCCGATTTCGTCGCGATCCACTTTGCGCATTTGTTCACAGACAGAACGGGGCCGCAGAGAGTTCACTCGCGGGGTACGAACTATCCCAGGAGATGTAAATGAGTCGGTTAGGACCTGTCTATACCTTGGCCGTCGGCGCGGTGCTCACCGTCGCCCTCGGCGTCGCCAGCGCCCAGGCCTCGCCCGCAGTCGAGCAGGCCACGGCGGTTCCCATCGATACCACGTCCACCGCCCCTCCGGTCGAGGAGGAGGCTCCAACCCCTGAAGAGACCCCAGCCCCGGGCGAGACCGCGCCCCCAGAAGAAGCGGCGCCCGCCGACACCACCCCCAAGAAGGTCGACTACGCGGGCGTGGTGCAGGGCAACGGCGGCCTCGTGGCCATCTCGATCAGGAACGGCAAGGCGGTCGCGTACTTCTGCGACGGCCACATCGAGGCCTGGCTGAAGGGCAAGGCCGAGAACAACACGGTCACCTTGGAGGGCAAGAACGCCCTGATCACCGCCAGCCTGGGCGGCGGCAAGGCGCAGGGCCGGGTTGAGTTCAAGGGCAAGTCGTGGCGGTTCTCCGCCGCGGTCGTGAAGAAGCCGTCCGGTCTGTACCGGGCGACGGCCCAGGTCCGGGGGGCCAGGATCGTCGGCGGCTGGATCAAGTTGCCGAGCGGGCAGTCGGTCGGCCGGCTCACCATCGGCGAAAGCGGCGCGGGCGAAGCCGCCGCCGCGTTCGACGGCGGCGTCGTCACCTGGTACGGGATCCCCCTGACCCCGACCGAGCCCGACGCTTTCATCGACACTATCAACCCCTGATAAGCGAGCCCGAGATGAGCCACACACAGCAATTCACCCCCCATCGGCGCTCCGCCATCGTCCTGCTCCTCGTGCCCGTCCTGGTCGGCGGCGCGGTCGCCACCGCCCTCGGCGTGTACGGCGAGCTGCACCCCCCCACCGGCTTCGCGGTCAGCCTGGCCGGATTCTCCGGACCACTGGCCATGAAGGCGTGGCTGACCACCGGCGCGGCGCTGCTCGCGATCGTGCAGGTGCTGACCGCGATGGCGATGTGGGGCAAACTCCCGTTCGAAGGCGGCTGGGTGGAGCCCACCCACCGCTGGTCGGGCCGGATCGCCTTCCTGCTGACAGTGCCGGTGGCCTTCCACTGCCTGTACGCGGTCGGCGCCCGGTACGACGAACCCCGGGTGATGATCCACTCGATCCTGGGGTGCCTGTTCTACGGCATCTTCGCCACCAAGATGCTGGCGCTGCCGAAGCGCGGCGTGCCGGGCTGGACCCTGCCCGTGCTCGGCGGCCTGCTCTTCACCCTGCTGGTCGGCCTCTGGCTGACCTCGTCGTTCTGGTTCTTCACCACGATCGGCGTGCAGTTCTGAGGTAACACCCCGGGACCGCTTCAGGGGCCACCCCACAGCCCCTGAAGCGCCCGCGGCGGCTATGGCCGCTCGAAGGCGGTAGTCCGGGTCAGCCCGGCCGCCCGGCCCTTGGCCGAGATCACCAGGGCCATCTTCCGGGACGCCTCGTCGATCATCTCGTCCCCCAGCATCACCGCCCCTCGCCCCTCCACGGTCGTGTAGTACTCGTACGCGTCCAGGATCAGCTCCGCGTGGTCGTAGTCGGCCTGGGCCGGCGAGAACACCTCGTTGGCGGCGTCCACCTGCCCCGGGTGCAGCACCCACTTCCCGTCGAATCCCAGCGCCGCCGCGCGCCCGGCCGCCCGCCGGAACCCCTCGACGTCCTTGATCTGCAGATACGGCCCGTCGATCGCCTGTAGATCCCGGGCCCGCGCCGCCATCAGGATCCGCATCAGGATGTAGTGGTAGGCGTCGCCCTCCGGATACCCGGGCGGCTGCTCCCCCACCACCAGCGTGCGCATCCCGATCGAGGCCATGAAGTCGGCCGGCCCGAACACCAGCGTCTCCAGCCGCGCGCTGGCCCCGGCGATCTCGTCCACCGCGACCAGGCCGCGGGCGCTCTCGATCTGCGCCTCGATCCCGATCCGGCCGACCGGCAGCCCGACCGTGCGCTCGATCTGGCTGAGCAGCAGGTCGAGCCAGCGCACCTGGGCGGCCTCCTCGACCTTGGGCAGCATCAGGCAGTCGAGCCGGTCGCCGGCCGCCTCCACCACCTCGATGACGTCGCGGTAGGTCCAGGCCGTGGACAGGTCGTTGACCCGGACCACCACCGTCTTCCCGGACCAGTCGCCCTCCTTGAGCGCCGCCACCACGGTCCGGCGGGCGTCCTCCTTCGCGATCGGGGCGACCGAGTCCTCCAAGTCCAGGAAGACCTCGTCGACGGGCAGGCTCTGGGCCTTCTCCAGGAACCGGGAATTGCTGCCGGGCACGGCCAGGCAGGATCGTCGCGCACGCATGATCCCCACGCTAGCGCGGTGGCGTGGAAGCTCATCGGCCGGACGGAACGGTGAAAGCGTGAAAAAGTAGCAGTATGACCCTGCGGCTGATCGAAGAGGGCGCGAAGAAGTCCAGTGTGCTCTGGCTGGCTCTGCCGGCCGGGACCAGGCTCGCCTGGCACGTCTGGCACGACGGGGCGATCCACCTGGTCACCGGCGGCGACGAGCAGGAACTCCCCGGCCTGGCGAACACTCCCGAGATCGAGGTCATCCTGCGCAGCAAGGACAACGGCTCCCAGCTCGTCCGTTTCCCCGCCACCGTGGCGGTGCTCGACCAGGCCGAGCACCCCGAGGTGGTGGCCGCGCTGGCCAAGGAGCGCCTCAACGCCATCGACAGCGCCGCCCTGACCGCCCGCTGGGCGGCCGGCTCCCTGGTGGTACGGCTAACGCCCGTCAACGCCGGTTAGCACCGGCTGCTCCACCGCGACCGGCTCTGGCCGTCGGCTCGCGGTGGCGGTCTGCGCGAGCAGCGCGCCCAGCAGCACCACCGCGCCCCCCACGATCTGGTAGACGCCCAGGCTCTCGCCGAGCAGGATCCAGGCCAGCATGGCGGCGCCGATGACCTCCAGCGTGGCGACCGTCGCCCCGACCGCCGCCGAAAGCCGCCGCACCGCCGTCACCCCCGCGATGTACGCCACGACGGTGGCCACCACGATCAGCCAGGCCGCCGCCCCCGCCACCGGCAGGGTGAACCCGTTCACCGTGGCGCTCCGGCCGAACGCCGACCAGTCGATGCCCCACGGCTGGGAGACCGGCACCAGCACCAGGGCAGCCCCGATCATGCCCCAGGACACCAGGCCGAGCGGGTCGACGTGCAGGTTCTCGCTCATCAGGAAATATCCGGCGCAGCACGCCGCCGCCAGCAGCGCCAGCACCAGCCCCAGTGCGTCCAGCCGCAGTCCCTGCCAGACCTCCACGACCACGCCCAGGCCGAGCACGGCCACCAGCGCCCCCAGGTAGGCGGCGCGCGGGAGCCGTACCCGCCGGATGAAACGCACCCAGAGCACCACCAGCACCGGCGCGGTGTACTCGATCAGCAGGGTCACCCCGACCGGCAGCCGGGTGATGGCCAGGAAGAACAGCGCCTGCACCCCGGCCACCGCGATCACCGCGTACGCGGCGAAGAAGCCCAGCCGGTCGCGGGGGATGCGCAGCGCGCCCGGCCGGAAGACGGCCAGCACGAGCAGCAGGATCAGCCCGGCCCCGGCCATCCTGACCCACACCGATTCGAGCGCGGTGAGCCCCGCGGCTCCCAGATATTTGGCCATCGGCCCGGAGAATCCGAAGCACAACGCCGACAGAATCGCGATTCCCAAGCTAATTGACCGGATCATGACCCATCCATGTAACTACCGTTTAGTGCTATTGATCCTGTCATACCGTGCGGGATGGACGCAGCCCCATAACCTTCGAGCGTGGATCGGATCTTCGTGGCCCGGCTGGCGGGGCTCCCGGTGTTCGACCCGGCCGGGGACCGGATCGGGCGGATCAGGGACGTCGTGGTCGGGCTGCGCGGGACGCAGCCGCCCCGGGTGCACGGGTTCGTGGTCGAGGTCCAGCCCCGCCGCCGGGTGTTCCTGCCGATCACCCGGATCATCAGCATGGAGACCGGCGCGGTCATCTTCACCGGCCAGCTCAACCTGCGCCGCTTCGAACGGCGCGAATCCGAGACGCTCGCCATCGGCGAACTGCTGGACCGCCCGGTCAGCCACGACGGCGAGGCCGGCACCGTGCTCGACCTGGCCATGGAGCACCGCCCGCCGGAGTGGCTGGTCACCAAGGTGGCGGTCCGGCACGGCACCCGCCGCCGGGGCCAGACGGCCATCGCCGACTGGCACGAGGTGCCCGGCCTGGACCGCCCGCCGCAGGACCAGGGCGCGGCCAGCCTGCTCGCCGCGTTCGAGACCATGCGCCCCGCCGACCTGGCCAGCCTGCTGCACGAGCTGCCCGACAAACGGATGGCCGAGGTGGCCGCCGCGCTCGACGACGACCGCCTCGCCGACGTGCTGGAGGAGCTCCCCGACCGGGACCAGGTCGTGGTGCTCGGCAACCTGGACGCGGTGCGCGCCGCCGACGTGCTCGCCGAGATGGGCCCGGACGACGCCGCCGACCTGCTCCAGGACCTGCCCGCCGACCAGGCCGAGACGCTGCTCGAACTGATGATCCCGGAGGAGGCCGACCCGGTCCGGCGGCTGCTCGACTACCCGGAGGAGACCGCCGGGGGCATGATGACCACCGAGCCGGTGATCCTGCCCCCCGACGCCACCGTGGCCGTGGCGCTTGCGCACATCCGCAACCAGGAGCAGACCACGGCGATGGCCGCCCAGGTGTTCGTCTCCCGCGCCCCCACCGAGACCCCCACCGGCCGCTACCTGGGCCTGGTGCACTTCCAGCGGCTGCTGCGCGAGCCGCCGTCCACCCTGATCGGCGGCCTGGTGGACCCCTCGCTCGACCCGATCAGGCCGGAGTTCACGCTGCACGAGGTCGCGTCCTACCTGGCCACCTACAACATGGTCGCCAGCCCGGTGGTGGACGGCGTGGGCCGGCTGCTCGGGGCGGTCACGGTCGACGACGTGCTCGACCACCTGCTGCCCGACGACTGGCGGGAGCGGCATGACTGACCGGCTGGACCAGCCCAGGGACCTGCGGCCGCGGCTGCGCCCGCACTACGACCCTGAGTCGTTCGGGCGGCTGGCGGAGCGGATCGCCCGCTTCATCGGCACCGCCAGGTTCCTGGTCTACATGACGGTGTTCGTCGCGGTGTGGGTGGGCTGGAATGTGCTGACGCCGCTGAAGTTCGACCCCTATCCCTACATCTTCCTGACGCTGATGCTGTCGTTGCAGGCGTCCTACGCCGCGCCGCTGATCCTGCTGGCGCAGAACCGGCAGGCCGACCGGGACCGGGTGCAGAACGAGCAGGACCGGCTCGCGGCCGAACGGAACCAGGCGGAGATCGAATATCTGACCCGGGAGATCGCCGGACTGCGGATCGCGTTGAGCGAGGTCACCACCCGGGACTACCTCAGAACCGAACTCCAGCGGCTCGGCGAGCAGCTCGGTTCGTCGGAACGCCGCTGAGTTCGTAGCATGAACGTATGGCACCGACCCCAGAACTGGTGACAGCCGCGCTGGCCAAGGTCAACGACCCCGAGATCCGCCGGCCGATCACCGAGCTCGACATGGTGAAGAGCATTGACATCTCCCCCGACGGGGCGGTGCGCGTGGGTATCTATCTGACCGTCGCCGGCTGTCCGATGAAGGACACCATCACCCGTGACGTGACCGCGGCCGTCTCCGCCATCCCGGGCGTCGCCCGGGTGGCGGTCGAGATGGACGTGATGAGCACCGAGCAGCGCAAGGTGCTCCAGACCAAACTCCGCGGCGACCGCGGCCCCGAGAAGGAGATCCCGTTCGCCAAACCCGGCTCGCTGACCCGCGTGTTCGCGGTCGCCAGCGGCAAGGGCGGCGTCGGAAAGTCCTCGGTGACCGTCAACCTGGCCGCCGCGATGGCGGCGAGCGGCCTGAAGGTGGGCGTGCTGGACGCCGACATCTACGGCCACAGCGTGCCGCGGATGCTCGGCGTCGGGGAGCGCCCCACCAAGGTGGAAGACATGATCATGCCGCCGGTGGCGCATGACATCAAGGTCATCTCGGTGGGCATGTTCAAGCCGGAGGGCAACAGCGCGGTGGTCTGGCGCGGCCCGATGCTGGACCGGGCGCTGCACCAGTTCCTGGCCGACGTCTACTGGGGCGATCTCGACGTGCTGCTGATGGACCTGCCGCCGGGCACCGGCGACATCGCCATCTCGGTGGCCCAGCGCATGCCGACCGCCGAACTCCTGGTGGTCACCACGCCGCAGCAGGCGGCGGCCGAGGTGGCCGAGCGGGCCGGCTCCATCGCCGCGCAGACCCACCAGCAGGTGGCCGGGGTGATCGAGAACATGTCCTGGCTGCCCTGCCCGCACTGCGACGAGCGCATCTCGCTGTTCGGCGAGGGCGGCGGCCAGGTGGTGGCCGACGCGCTGACCCGCACGCTCGGCTCCCGGGTGCCGCTGCTCGGCCAGGTGCCGATCGACACCCGGCTGCGCGAGGGCGGCGACGAGGGCAAGCCGCTGGTCCTCACCGCGCCCGACGCCCCCGCGGCGGTGGAGCTGCGCCGGATCGCGGCCGGGCTCAGCAAGCGCTCCAACAGCCTCAAGGGCCGCAAGCTCGACCTCACGCCGACCTCACGCTGACCTCACGCCGACCTCACGCCGAACAGCCAAAAGCCCGCCCATCCGGGCGGGCTTTTTCAATCGCTCAGGTCGCCTCGTTGTCGTAGGGCGGGATCTCCCCGCTGTTCAACTCCACGGCCGCGGGAACCGGAACCGGCGGCTCCAGTGGCGGCGGCTCCGGCTCGTCCCAGTCCTTCTCCACCTCGTCCAGCAGATGCTTGCGGACGAACGTCTTCGGGTTCAGGTCTGCCGGGTCGAAGTTCTTGAACTCCGGCCCCAGATTCGCTTCCAGATCGCTGCGCGCGTTGTTGGCCATCTGCCGTAGTTGCCGCAGCGTGCGCCCCGCCTGGGAGGCCGCCTGCGGAAGCTTCTCCGGGCCGAAGACGAGCAGCGCGATCACCACCAGCGCTATGATCTCCGGCCAGCCGAGTCCGAACACGGCGATCTCCCTCCACTACCAATGTGTTCAGACTAATGCCGTCATGAACATGCTCACGAAGGCTGGGCACTCGGAGCGGGCGCGGCCCCGATGGTCACCGTCGTGGTGCGGTCGGAACCCGCGCGCTGGTATTTGAATACGACCTGGTCACCGGGGGCCTTGCTGCGGATGGTGACGATCAGTTCCCGGCTGTCACTGACCGGCTGCCCGTCCACTTCCAGGATTACGTCGCCGGGCCGCAGCCCCGCCTTGTCGGCGGGCCCGTCCGGAGTGACCGGCTCGACCCCCCGCTCGGCCTGCGCCGCGATCCGCACGCCCTGCCCCTGGTACTGCTGGTCGATGCTGATCCCGATCCGCGAGGTACGGGCGCTGCCGGTGGTGATGAGCTCCTCGGCGATCCTGCGCACCTGGTTGACCGGGATGGCGAAGCCGAGGCCGATGCTGCCGGTCTGCCCGCCGAGCGAGGAACCGCTGCCCAGGGTGGCGATCGCCGAGTTGACGCCGATCACCTCGCCGCGCGCGTTGACCAGCGGCCCGCCCGAGTTGCCGGGGTTGATCGCGGCGTCGGTCTGGATCGCGTTGATCAGCGCGGAGTCCCGGCCGCTCTCGCCGCCCGCCTCGACCGGGCGGTTCAGCGAGCTGACGATGCCGGTGGTGACGGTGCCGGTGAGGCCGAGCGGTGACCCTATGGCGATGACCGGGTCGCCGACCACCATCGAGTCCGAGTTGCCCAGCGCCACCTCGGGGGAGCCGAACGTCTCCTCCGGCTTCACCACCGCGATGTCGGAGTTGGGGTCCCGGCCGACGATCCTGGCGGTGGTGGACTTGCGGTTGCTGAACTTGATCCGGATCTCGCCGCCGGTGGAGGCCACCGCGACCACGTGGTTGTTGGTGACGATGTAGCCGCCCTTGATCAGGAAGCCGGAGCCGGTGCCCGACTCGCTGCCGCCGCGCACCTCCAGCGAGACCACGCTGGGCAGCACCTTGGAGGCCACCCCGGCGACCGACTCCGGCGGCCTGGCGGTGGTGCCGGCCGGCGCGGACGGGATCACATAGTTGGGGTCCAGACCTGCGCTGGACCCGCTGAGCAGGTAGGTGCCGTAGCTGCCGGCCGCGCCCGCGACCAGCGCGATCAGCACGGCCAGGAACGCCATCAGCCCGGTGCGCGGGCCCTTGCCGTCCCGCGTGTCCCGGCTCGGCTGCGGCGGCGCGCCACCGGGCGGGGGCGCCCAGGACGGGCCCATCCCGTACGCGTTGACGGGCGGCGGCGGACCGGCGGGCTGGGTGGGCGGCGGGCCGGGAGGCTGGCCGTACTGATCCCCGAACGGGTCCTGGTACGGACCGGTCGTGTGGTGTGGGGTGAACTCCGGCCCCGGCCGACGGTACTGCGGGGCGGGGCCCCCGGCGGGGTTGCCCCAGCCGGGACGCGGTCCTTCCGCTGGAAGGAACTCAGGCCGGTCCGACGCGTCGAATGAACGCGTGTCGTCGGTCATCGGTGCTTTTCACTCCCACGCGAGTCAGCGGTGGCCTTGTGCCATCCTCCGGCGAACGGCATACGACTGATGTAAAGCGAAATCGTATGCCGTCTCGATCCCCATCATTCGGCAGGGTAGTCGCCCGATCAGGACATCAGTGCACAAGCGACGGCCGTGCGCTCGGGGTGGCGCTCGGCGAGGGCCGGCCGAACGGGGCGGCGGTGTTGGGGGCGGGCACCATCATCTCCGGGGGCCTGGTCGGGCGAGGCTCGCCGCTGACCATGAACAACGTCCCCAGAGCGACGGCGGCGGACGCGACGCCCACCGCCACATACCCGACCCGGCGACTACCACGTCCCGGTCCTGAGGCGCCGGCTGACCGGCGCGGCCGGTTGTCGACCGGCGCCAGGCTGTACATGCCCGGCAGCGCCCGCAGGTCCGGCGGGCCCGGCTCCGGCATGCGCAGCAGCGACATGGTCAGATCGGCCGGAACGGGCGGCGGATCCATCAGGCGCAGCCGGCTCTTGAGCGCCCGGAACGCCTCCACCTCCGCCCGGCAGTCGGCGCAGAAGGTCAGGTGGGCCAGGGCGCGTTCCCGGTCGTTGTGACCGAGTTCGCCGTCGATCAGCGCGGATACGCGCTCTCCAAGATGCGTCATGCTCCCTCCTCGTGGTGCTGTCGGGGGCAGGCGGCGCGCGAGTCGCTCATCTGCCCTCCCGGGTGAACGACGAAGGGGGGAGCTGGTCGTCGCGCGGAGCCCGGTGGTCCAAAGCTTCGCGCAACTGCGAGCGGGCTCGGTGGATGCGGCTGCGGACGGTGCCGAGCTTCACCCCGAGCGTCGCGGCGATCTCCTCATAGGACAGGCCTTCGATGTCACAGAGCACGACGGCGGCCCGGAACTCCGGCGCCAGCGCGTCGAGCGCGGCCTGGATGTCGGGTTCGAGATGGGCGTCGTCGTAGGCCTGGGCCGGGGACGGCTCGCGGCCGCGAAGCCGCTCGGCCGCGTCGTCGGCCAGGCCCTCGAACCGGATGCGCTGCTTGCGGCGCGCCTGGTCCAGGAACAGGTTGGTGGTGATGCGGTGCAGCCAGCCCTCGAACGTCCCAGGGGTGTAGCTGGACAGCGAGCGGAACACCCGGACGAAGACCTCCTGGGTCAAGTCCTCGGCGTCGTGCACGTTCCCGGTCAGTCGGTACGCGAGCCGGTATACCCGCGCGGAGTGCGTGCGAACGACCTCCTCCCAGCTGGGAGGTGTCCAGTCAGACACCGAAGTGTCCGCCTGGTGGTCCGCGTCGTCCACCAGCAACCCTTTCTCCAAGACCGTAGCTACCCCCATTGTGCCCTTCTGTTCTCATTGCCGCGCCGTACTGGGCGGCAGCTGCCTGGGACTGCGAGAATAAAGACCGTTCAAAGCGTGCAACGTCCTCGTTGTGGCGTGAGTTCCCGTTCGGGGCTTACTCCCCTACGCTTCAGAACCATGAATACGGCGAGCCTGGCTCATGCGGAGGACTTCGTCCCGGAGGACGAGGTGCTACGAGCCGCGCGGCAGCGGGGCACCGAGGTGGGCGCGCCACCCATCCTTCCTGGTGGCGGGGCCGCGCTCAGCTTCCTCGCCACGGCGATCAACGCGCGCGCGGTCGTCGAGATCGGCACCGGGTGCGGGGTGTCCGGGCTCTGGCTGCTCCGCGGCATGCGCGCGGACGGAACTCTCACCAGTGTGGACTCCGAGCCCGAGCACCAGCGCCTGGCCCGGCAGACCTTCGCCGAGGGCGGTTTCTCCGGCAGCCGGATCCGGCTGATCGTCGGCCGCGCCCTGGACGTGCTGCCCCGCCTCGCCGACGGCGGCTACGACCTGGTCTTCTGCGACGCCGCCAAGCAGGAGTACGGCGACTACCTGGCCGAAGCCATCCGGCTGCTCCGGGTCGGCGGCATCGTCGCCTTCGACAACGCCCTCTGGCACGACCGGGTCGCCGACCCCACCCAGCGCGACCCGGACACCGTCGCCGTCCGCGAGCTGGGCAAGCTGGTGCGCGCGGACGAGCGGCTGCGCCCGCTGATGCTCCCGCTCGGCGACGGGCTGCTGGCCGCCGTCAAACTCAGCTGAGCCAGTCCAGCAGCATCCGGACGCCGAACCCGGTCGCGCCCTTCTCGGCCCTGGCCGGTCCTGCGATGTCCAGGTGCGCCCACGGGCGCTTGCCCACGAACTCGCGCAGGAACAGCGCCGCCGCCACCGAGCCGGCCACGCCGGACATCCGCTTGTCCACGTTGGCCAGGTCGGCGACGTCGGAGTCCAGGTCGCTCAGGTAGTCGTCGATCAGCGGCATCCGCCACAGCCGGTCGCCGGTGCGCTCGCTGGCGGCCAGCAGTTCGGCGGCCAGGCTCTCGTCGTTGGCGTAGAGCGCGCCGATGCCGGCGCCGAGGGCGACCTTGGCCGCGCCGGTCAGGGTGGCGATGTCCACCAGCGCGTCCGGGTTCAGTTCTGCGTCGGCGTAGGCGAGCGCGTCGGCCAGGACCAGGCGGCCCTCCGCGTCGGTGTTGAGCACCTCGACGGTGCGGCCGCCGTACTGGACGATGACGTCGCTGGGGCGCTGGGACGAGCCGGAGAAGGCGTTCTCGGCGCAGGCGATCAGGCCGGTGACCCGGACCCCTGAGCCGAACTCGGCGAGCGCGCCCATCGCGGCGATGATGGCCGCGCCGCCCGCCATGTCGGTCTTCATGGTCTTCATGCCCTCGGAGGTCTTGAGCGAGAGACCGCCGCTGTCGAAGGTGATGCCCTTGCCGACCAGCACCACGTGCCGGTCGTAGGAGGCGGGCTCGTAGGTCATCTCCACCAGGCACGGCGGGTTGGCCGAACCCTGGCCGACCGCGCGGATGCCGCCGAAGCCGGTCAGTTCGGTGTCGACCCGGACGCCGAGGCCGGCGCCCGCGCCGAACTCCACCGCCTGGGCGGCCAGCCAGCCGGGGGTTTTGACCGAGGCGGGGGTGTTGACCAGGTCGCGGGCCACGGCGGTGGCGCGGGCCGCCGCCTCGCCGCGCCGGATCGCGGCCGCGTCGCCGCCGACGAAGACGATCTCCTCGACGGCCTTGGTGCGGATCTCGCCGATGGTGAAGGTGTAGACGGCCAGCAGCGCGCTCTCGACCAGGGCGGCCAGGTCGCCGGACGGGGGGAGCAGGATTGTCAGGCTCGGCCGGCCCTTGACCCGGCCGCCCAGGGCCGCGCCCGCTTTGCGGAGGTCGTCGCCGATGCCGTACAGGAGGATGCGCCGGACGCCGTCGCCGTGCGCGACGGGGAGCTCCAGGACCTCGCCGGGCTCGCCTTTGACCTGGTAGTGCGCCAGCAGGGCGGCCAGCGGGATGGGCAGCTCCACCGCCGGCTCCAGGTCGGGGCCGAACGGGACCGCCAGGAATTCCGCGTCGGCGGCGGCGTGCGGCGCGACGGTCAGTCGGGTGTGAATGGGCACGGTCACTCCTGGAAGACATTCGAGGCGGACGGTCGAGGGCGGAGGTTCGATGGCGGAAACAGAGCGGCCCCGGCGCGGGACGCACCCGCCGCCAGGGCCGATATCGATTGATATGCGGCTAGGTCAGCCGACCACGTTCTTCAGTGCGTCGCCGAGGGCGCTGGCCTCATCCGCGGACAGTTCGACGACGAGCCGCCCACCACCCTCCAGCGGGACCCGCATGACAATGCCCCGGCCTTCCTTGGTGACCTCCAGCGGACCGTCACCAGTCCGCGGCTTCATCGCCGCCATGCGTGTATCCCTTCCCGCGTTGTCGACCGCCCCCGAGGAGGCGGTCGGCGCATTCACGTCTTCTGTGATGTCCTATTATCCCGCCTCCGAGCTCAATAGGGTAATGCCCGGGGCTCTTTTGTGGATCAAAGCGTGCCCACCTATGCATTGTCGGAGACAGATCCTGACCCCACACTTGGTGGGGTGAACGCCCGAGCCGCGCTTTTCGATCTCTACGGGGACCACCTGCGCACGCGGGGCGGCCGTGCCTCGGTGGCGGCCCTGGTCCGGCTGCTCGCCCCGCTGGAGGTCGCCGCCCCCGCCGTCCGCACCGCGATCTCCCGGATGGTGCGACAGGGCTGGCTGGACCCGGTACGGCTGCCGCAGGGCCCCGGTTACGGGCTCACCCCCAAATGCGCCAGACGGCTCGACCAGACCGCCGCGCGGATCTACCGGGGCGCTGCCGTCACCTGGCCGGGCCGCTGGCATCTGCTGGTGCTGGAGCCGATCCGGGAGCGCCCGCGCCGCGAACGGCTCCGCGCCGACCTCTCGTTCCTGGGCTACGCCCCGCTTTCTGAGACGACCTGGATCGGTCCGAGACCGTCGCCCGAACTCGACGGATTAGGGTTATCGGCTGACCGATTCGAGGCGGTGCTGGAAGGCGATCCGCGCGATCTGGTGGCCCGCGCCTGGGACCTGGACGCCATCGGGCTGGCGTACGAGGATTGGCTGGCGGGCGCGATGACCTTGGTCGCCTCGCTGCCGGACGACGCCCCCGACGATCAGGTGTACGCGATCCGCAGCCAGCTGGTCCACACCTGGCGGAACTTCCTGTTCCGCGACCCGGGGCTGCCGCCCGCTCTGCTGCCGCCCGGGTGGCCGGGCGAGAAGGCACGGGCCTACTTCGACCAGGAGGCGGCCCGGCTGCTTCCCCGGGCCGCCGCGTTCGTCGACCGCAATCTGGATGGCAGCCCGTGACCGTCACCCCCGAGACCGCCAGCTCGCGCCCCGGCTGGCTGGAGCTCTTCTTCGACCTGGTCTTCGTGGTCGCGATCGCCAAGCTCGCCCACCACCTGGAGGGCGACCCGGGCTGGCACGAGTTCTGGGAGTTCCTGGTCCTGCTGCTGCCCGCCTGGTGGGCCTGGCTCTCCTTCACCGTCTACGTCAACACGGTCGGCAGCGGCGGCACCAGGACCAGGCTCCTGATGCTGGCCGGGATGCTCTTCCTGGGCGTGCTGGGCGCGGCCGTCCCTGACGGGCTGGGCGAGCGGGCGCCCGCCTACGTGCTCGGCTTCGTCGGCACCCGGGTAGTGCTGTTCCTGCTCTGGCTGCCGCTGGGGCGCGACCCCGGCGTCGAGTGGAACCTGAACCGGATCATGCTGTTCAACGGCGGCAGCATCGCCGTCTTCTCCGCCTCGCTGCTGGTCGCGGAGGACGTGCGGCCGTTCGTCTGGCTGGCCGCGATCGCCTTCGAGCTGGTCGTCCTGGTGTACGCGCAGCGCTCCCAGGTCCGCGACTACAACGTGTCCCACATCGTGGAGCGGGTCGGGCTGTTCGTCATCATCGTGCTGGGCGAGTCGGTGGTGTCCTCGGTGAACGCCGTCGACGCGACCTGGGCGCCGGGCGCGTGGCTGGTCGCCGTCCTCGGGTTCGTGCTGTTCGCGGCGCTGTGGTGGGGTTACTTCGAGTTCGGCGCGACCACCGCGGCGGCCAAGCTGCGGGAGGGCGAGAACCAGCGGATCAGGGACGTGATGGGGATCGGGCACTTCCCGGTGGTGGCCGCGCTGATCGCGATGGCGGCCGGGCTGGGCACCGCGATCACCGACCACGCCCACCATCTGCCGGCCGGGGCGGCGATCACGCTGTGCGGCGGTCTCGCGCTGTTCCGGCTGACCTTCGCCGGGCTGGGCATGCGGCTCGGGTTCTCGCTGCGGCGCTCGCTGCGCTGGGCCGGGCCCGGGGTGCTCGTCCCGCTGGCGGTGCTGGCGGTGGCCGGGCAGCTGCCGCCGTGGGCGGTGCTGGCGCTGCTGTGCGCGGAGGCGATCGGGCAGGTGGTGCTGGTGACCGGGAAGCGGATCAGGCTCCGGCTCGCCGCCTACCCACCCTGACCACGCAGTCCGCGAGGTGGTCGTCGACCAGGCCGATGGCCTGCATCAGCGCGTACGCGGTGGTGGGGCCGACGAAGCGGAAGCCGTGCTTCTTGAGGTCCTTGGCCAGCGCGACCGAGCCGGGGGTGGTGGCGGGGACGTCGGCCATGGTCTGCGGGATGGGTGCGTCCGGGTCGGCGTACTTCCAGATCAGGGCGGACAGGCCGGCCGGGAGGTCCAGGGCGGCACGGGCGTTGGCGACGGCGGCCTCGATCTTGGCGCGGTTGCGGACGATGCCGGGGTCGGCCAGCAGGCGGTGCACGTCGGCCTCGCCGTACGCGGCGACCTTGGCGAGGTGGAAGCCGTCGAAGGCGGCCCGGAAGTTCTCGCGCTTGCGCAGGATGGTGATCCAGGACAGGCCGGACTGGAACGCCTCCAGGGTGACCCGCTCGTAGACGCCGTCGTCGTCCCGGACCGGGCGGCCCCACTCCTCGTCGTGGTAGCTCAGGTAGAGCGGATCCGAGGTCGCCCAGGCGCAGCGGACCACGTGATCTACCACGCCTCCTCCACGTCGGCGCGGTCACCCTCCCAGGCGGGCGCGCCGTTGGGCATCTCAGGCAGGTGCTCGGTCTTCGGCGGTTCGGCCGGGCGCGCGTACGCCTCCTGGCGGGCCTGCAGGCGGCCGGTCAGGAGTTCGGCGACCCGCTGCTCCAGCACGGCGATCCTGGTGTCGCGCTCGCTCAGCGCGGTGGCGGCCCGTTCCAGGGTCTCGTCCACGGTCTGGGTGTGGTAGCCGACCAGGCCGATCGGCAGGTGCAGGGACATGAAGTCGACCGCGTTCAGCTGCCCCGCCTCGGGCAGCTCCAGCGGCGGCACGTCGGGGTGGAACTCGGCGAGCTCACCGCCTCGGCCCAGCGAGACCAGCACCACGCATCCCAGCACGGCCAGAGCGGCGACCACGAGTACGACCAGCACATACGAATCGTGCCACAACTCCCACGGGTCCCATGCCGTCAACCGGTACGGTCAGTCTGGATCGGTCAATGGGATGACGTGCTGGCGTTTGTCCAGAAGGTCGAAGGCTTCGGGGACCTCGGTGGCCCAGGAGATCGCGTCGAACACGTTCGGCCGGGTGAAGCCCTGGTCGTACATGCCGTCGACCAGGGCCTTCAGCGGGTCGTACAGGCCCCAGGGGTCGAGGATGACCAGCGGTTTGACGTGCAGGCCGAGCACCCGTGCGGTCCAGATCTCGAACAGCTCCTCCAGCGTGCCGATGCCGCCGGGCAGCACCAGGAAGGCGTCGGAGCGGGTGTCCATCATGCCCTTGCGCTCGCGCATGTCGGTGGTGACCACGAGTTCGGCCGAGTCGGTGTCGGCGATCTCGATGTCCACCAGGGCCTGCGGGATCACCCCGACGGTGGCCGCGCCGCCCGCGCGGGCGGCGCGGGCGACCTCGCCCATGCAGGACACGATGGCGCCGCCGCTGACCAGGCCGTGGCCGCGCCGGGCCAGCTCGCCGCCGACCTCGCGGGCCAGCTCCAGGTATTTGGGGTGGATCCGCTGGCTGGACGAGCAGAACACACAAACAAACATTTAACGCATCTTATTGGGCGTCCGACACGGTCTGCCGGACCGACTCCCGCTCGTGGACCTCGGTCTCGCCGCGCACCCGGTCGGCCTCGGCGATGATCTGGATGGCCTCGTCCACGTCGTCGGTGCAGCGGATCAGCTCCACGTCCGGCGGCGAGATCTTGCCCTCGGTGAGCAGCGTGTCCTTGATCCAGTCGATCATCGGGCCCCAGAACCGGCGGCCCATCAGGACCACGGGGAAGGAGGTGACCTTGCGGGTCTGCACCAGGGTGAGCGCCTCGAACAGCTCGTCCAGGGTGCCGAAGCCGCCCGGCAGGGTGATGAAGCCGGAGGAGTACTTGACGAACATGGTCTTGCGGACGAAGAAATAGCGGAACTCGACGCCGAGATCCACGAACTCGTTCATGCGCTGCTCGTGCGGGAGCTCGATGCCGAGGCCGACCGAGATGCCGCCCGCCTCCAGCGCGCCCTTGTTGGCGGCCTCCATGCAGCCGGGGCCGCCGCCGGTGATGACCGCGTAGCCCTGCTCGGCCAGCGCCCGGCCGAGCCGGATGCCCAGCGCGTAGTCCGGCGAGTCCGGTTTGGTACGGGCCGAGCCGAAGACGGTGACCGCGGGCGGCAGCTCGGCCAGCGCCCCGAAACCCTCGACGAACTCAGCCTGGATGCGCAGCACCCGCCACGGATCCATGTGCACCCAGTCGGCGGGGCCGCGCCGGTCGAGCAGGCGCTGGTCAGCGGTGGAGTCGGTCACCAGGTTGCCGCGGAGGAGCGAAGGTCCCTGGCGTCGTTCTGGCCGGATCGTGTTCATGCCGACCCACGGTACCGGCGGCTCGGGAAGCTCCCGAAAAGAATCTTGAAATTCTTCGGAAACGAGCGGAACCGGTTTTCGCGGAGGCCGCGTCTAAGAGTCGAGGGTGCTGCTCGGGACTGAAAGTGGCTTTCCCCGCCAAATGGCCGGCGAGGAAAGCCACTTTCTTCTTTCCGGGGACATTCCCCCAGGTCAGCGCTCAGGTCAGCCAGGTGGTCATGACCCGCTCGGCCTCCACGATCTTGGATAGTTCCACGTATTCGTCCCGCTTGTGGGCGAGTGCCGGGTCGCCGGGGCCGTAGTTCACGGCCGGCACGCCGAGCGCGGAGAAACGCGCCACATCCGTCCAGGCGACCTTGGCCTGCGGCGTGCCGCCGACGATGGCCGTGAACGCCGCCGCGATCGGGTGGTCCAGGCCGGGCCTGGCCCCGGGCGCGCTGTCCACGATCCGGACCTCGAAGCCGTCGAACAGCTCCGCCAGATACGCCTGAGCCTGCTCCTCGGACCGGTCCGGCGCGAACCGGTAGTTGACCGTCACCACGCACTCGTCGGGGATCACGTTCCCGGCGTGGCCGCCGTTGATCAGGACCGCGTTCACGCCCTCGTGGTAGGCCAGGCCGTCCACCACCGGCTTCCTGGGCTCCAGCGCGATCAGCCGGTTCAGGATCTCGGCGGAGCCGTGGATCGCGTTGACCCCCAGCCAGGACCTGGCGCTGTGCGCGCGCACGCCGGTGGCGACCACCTCGGCCCGGACGGTGCCCTGGCAGCCGCCCTCGATCTCGCCGGCGGTGGGCTCCATCAGCACCGCGAAGTCGCCGCGCACCCAGTCTGGGTGCTCGCGGACCAGCAGGCCGAGGCCGTTGCGGGCCGCCTCGATCTCCTCGCAGTCGTAGAAGACCAGGGTGAGGTCGCGGTTGGGCTCGGCCAGCAGGGCCAGTTTGAGCTGGACGGCCACGCCGCTCTTCATGTCGGTGCCGCCGCAGCCGTACAGCCGGTCGCCCTCGACCCGGCTGGGCAGGTTCCCGGCGATCGGGACGGTGTCCAGGTGCCCGGCCACCACCACCCGCTCGGCCCGGCCGAGGTGGGTGCGGGCCACGATGTTCGCGCCGTCCCGGTCCACGGTGAGGTGGCCGAGGCCGGCCAGCGCCGCCTCGACGGCGTCGGCGAGCGGCTTCTCCTGGCCGCTCTCCGAGGCGATGTCCACCAGTTCTGCGGTGAGCGTCCTGACGTCCTGATCCAATCGCATGGAACACCAGCCTAGGGAGTCCGGGTAGGTTCTGGGACGTGACAACGCGCGTCCCCAGAACTCTCCTGATCATCCTGGCCATCCTCGTGGTTCTGGGCGCCGGCATCTTCTTCGCGGTCCAATACCTGCTCAACCGGGCGAAACCGTTCGTGCTCGGCGAGCACTGCCAGATCACCACCCCGGACGGCACGCTCGAACTCGACATCGAGCAGTCCCAGGTGGCGGCCACCATCGCCGCCGTGGCGGCCCGGCGCAAGCTGCCGGAGCGGGCCCTGGAGATCGCCTATATCACCGCCATCCAGGAGTCCAAGCTCAGCAACATCCCGTACGGCGACCGCGACTCGGTCGGCATCTTCCAGCAGCGCCCGTCCCAGGGCTGGGGCACCGTGGACCAGTTGCTGGACCCCGTCTACTCGACCAGGAAGTTCTTCGCCGCCCTGGAGAAGGTGGACGGCTACCTGGACATGCCGCTGCACGACGCCGCCCAGGAGGTGCAACGTTCCGCCGACGGCGGCGCGTACGCCGACCACCGGGCCACCGCGGTGATCCTGGCCGGCGCGTTCGGCGGCCGGGTCCCGAAGGCCGTGCACTGCTGGTACCCGCCCGCGGAGAAGCCGGTCAAGCTCACCCCGGAAGCCGCCCGCAAGGAGCTCACCCGCGCGCTCGGCGCGGCGGCCAAGAAGGACAGCTGGCTGGTCGCGACCTGGTACGTCACGCACGCCCAGCAGTACGGCCTGCGTCAGATCGGCTACGACGGCGTCCGCTGGGTCGCCGAATCCGGACACGACGGCTGGAAAGACGATAAATCCACCAAGGGCGCGCCGATGGCGATCGGCTAGCCCAGCCGCTCCACCTGGATCGAACCAGGCGTCAGCGGCGACGCGTACGAAGCCACCCACTGCCCGCCCTGCACCCGCTGGAACGACAGTAGCCGCCCGTCATTGGCCCGGTAGTCGGCGAAGTCCAGCAGCCCGCGGTCCGGCAGCCCGGTCATGCCCTCGGCCCGGAACGCGACAGTCCCCCGCTCGATCGGGAAGAACTCCACGCCCTCCATGATCAGCATGCTCTTGGCGGGCACCATGCCCTGGGCCGGAACCTGGGTCCAGAGCAGGACCTCCAGGTGGGCGACCTCCTCCTGGACGTCGCGCTCCTGCACCGAGAGCCACTGGTAGCGGCGGGTGCCGTCGTCCAGCAGATGCTCGGTCCACTGCTCGCCGTGCCAGGAAAGATGCAACGCTCCCATGGTCTTGTAGCGGACACCCGCGACATGCACGGTGTCGCCGACCTTGATGGTCCGGGGATCGAAGAAGGCGGGCCCCTGACCAGGGCCGAAGTCGAGTCCCCCGTTCGCCGGAACCACCCGCCTGTCCTGGCGGGTGGTGGCGATGAACGCGCCCAGCACGACGATAAGCGTCGCGACGCTCAGGCCGAGCACCACCGCTGTCGTCATGGCGCGCGATCCTACTGGAGCCGACGCACGACCGCATTTATCCGTTCATCTGTGGCCGTAATCGCGATACGAATGTGTTGCTTTCCGGCCGTACCGTAGAAATCTCCCGGGGCCACCAGGATGCCCTTCTCCGACAGCCGCCGCACCTGGTCCCAGCAGCCGGAACCGTCGCCGGCCCACAGGTAGAGACCGGCGGTGGAGTGCTCGATCCGCCAGCCCGCCGCCTCCAGCGCGGGGCGCAGAACGCTCCGGCGCGCCGCGTATCGGGCCCGCTGTTCCTCGGCGTGCGCGTCGTCCTGGAGCGCGGCCGCCATGGCCGCCTGGACCGGTCCCGGCATGATCATGCCGGCGTGCTTGCGGACTTCCAGCAGCCGCTGGACGAGCTCCGGATCGCCGGTGACGAACCCCGCCCGGTATCCGGCCAGATTGGACCGTTTCGACAGGGAGTGCACCGCGAGGAGGCCCTGGTGGGAGCCGCCGCAGACGTCCGGGTGCAGGATCGAGACCGGCTGTTCCTCCCAGCCGAGGCCGATGTAGCACTCGTCGGAGGCGACGATCGAGCCGTGCTCGCGGGCCCAGTCCACCACCTTGGCCAGGTGCCCGGCCGGCAGCACCCGCCCGGTCGGGTTGGACGGCGAGTTCACCCAGACCAGCGGCGCCCGCTCGGGCCCGAGCGCGACCAGCCCGTCGGTCGCGTACGGCTCCGCTCCCGCCAGTCGCGCGCCCACGTCGTAGGTCGGGTAGGCCAGCTCGGGGAAGACCACCCGGTCGCCGCCGCGCACCCCGAGCAGGGTGGGCAGCCAGGCGACCAGCTCCTTGGTGCCGATGACGGGCAGCACGGCGGCCGGGTCCACGTGCACCCCGTGCCGGCGGGCCAGCCAGCCGGCGGCGGCGGCGCGCAGTTCGGGCGTGCCGTGGGTGAGCGGGTAGCCGGGGCTGTCGGAGGCGTCGGCGAGCGCCTGCCGTACCAGCTCGGGCACCGGATCGACCGGCGTGCCGACCGACAGGTCGGCGATGCCGTCCGGGTGGGCCTGCGCCACCTCCTTGTACGGCGTGAGCCGGTCCCACGGAAAATCAGGCAGTGCGATCAACGAACGTCCCCCCAACGGGCATGCGGAAGCCGCCCACCGGGGTCAGCGGGCGGCCGTGGCGAACAAGTTAGCTCAGTGGTCGGCGGCCTGCGGGGGCATCGCGGCCACGACCTCGTGGTCCTTATCGATCTTCCCGACCTTGGCGGCGCCGCCAGGCGACCCCAGGCCATCGAAGAAGTCCACGTTGGCGCGGTAGAAATCCTTCCACTGCTCGGGCAGGTCGTCCTCGTAGAAGATGGCCTCCACCGGGCAGACCGGTTCGCACGCACCGCAGTCCACACACTCGTCGGGGTGAATGTAGAGCATGCGGTTGCCCTCGTAGATGCAGTCGACGGGGCATTCCTCGATGCACGCCTTGTCCAGGACATCCACGCAAGGCTGCGCGATGACGTAGGTCACCTCGGGCTCCTTCTCTCCGGCACGACACGGGCCGCGGGTTGCTAACGCCTAGTATTGCGTTGCCTGCCAGGTGGCTGAAACAGGAGGGGGTCAAACCTGTGGCCTTTCGGCTCACAGTGAGCATCTCCGCGGAAGACGTGGGACGCCGGGTGACCGTGCGGCGCAAGGTGCCGGAAGGATTTCGGGACGTCGTGGGCGTACTGGAATCGTGGTCCGGCGGCACGCTGGCGGTCCGGAAACGCGACGGCACGCTGGTGGAGTTTCCCGAGAACGTCATGGTGGCGGCAAAGGTCGTCCCCGGCTGACGGCGTGCCTCCTCGACCGGCCGGAAAATCACGCCAAGTATTCGAATCGTGACCACACGTGCTCTAGGTCTGATAGCCCTGCTCGCGGTGGCCGCGGCCGCCTGCTCCGCCCCGGCTACGGACTCCAAGAACCTGCCGCCGGTGAACCCCAAGGCCGCCAGCCTGCAGTCGGGATTCACCAACATGGACCGGCTGATCGAGACGGCCCAGAAGGAGGGCGAGCTGGTCGTCGTCGGCCTGCCCAGGGACTGGGTGAACTACGGCGCGATCATCGACGAGTTCGCCGACAAGTACGGCGTGAAGGTGACCGCGCTCAAGCCGGAGGCCACCAGCGCCCAGCAGCTGGCCTCGGCCGGCGCGCAGACCCCCGACGTGTACGACCTGAGCCTGGACGTGGCCGTCGCCAACGCCGCCGCCTTCGCGCCCTACCGGGTGCTCGGCTGGCAGGACATCGCCGACGACCTGAAGGAGCCCTCCGGCTCCTGGTACGCGGGCTACGGCGGCTACATGTCGATCGGCTACGACCCCGCCAGGATGGCCGAGCCCGCCTCATTCGCGGCCCTGCTGAAGCCCGGCAACACGGTCGCCCTGCCCGGCGACCCGCTGCGCACCGCGTCCGGGTTCGCCGGCGTGATGGCGACCTCGCTCGCGGGCGGCCAGCCGGACGCCGCGCGCGGCGTGCAGTTCTTCACCGAGCTGAAGAAGGCGGGCGTGCTGTCCACCCCCGACCGGGCCGCCGCGCTGCTCGACTGGGACTACCTCAACCTGGCCAAGGCCGCCACCGCCGCCGAGCACGACAGGCCGGAGCTGAAGGTGACCATCCCGAGGGGCACCGTGCTCGCCTCGCACTTCGTGCAGGCGATCAACGCCAAGGCCCGGCACCCGGCCGCGGCCCGGCTGTGGCAGGAGTTCCTGTTCTCCGACGAGGGCCAGAACCTCTTCCTGCGCGGGTACGCCAGGCCGGTCCGGATGGAGGCGATGGAGATGCGCGGCGGGCTCGACCAGGAAGCCGCCGCGAAGCTGCCCAAGGTCTACGGAACCCCGGTTACGCTCACCATCCCGCAACAGGACGCCGCGAAGACCTACCTTCAGCAACATTGGACCCAGCAGATCGGCTGACCACCATGCATTCCACGGAGGCCGTACAGTATGCCTATACCGTGGAATGAGAGCCGATCTTGCGATATGACACCCCAAGTCTCATACGGTGGAACGCTCGCGCTTACGACAGCTCGTTCGGCTACGTCTCCGCGCAGGGCGCTCCACTGGTGGACCTGCTGGACCCGCAGCCGGGCGAGCGTGTGCTCGACCTGGGCTGCGGCACCGGCGTGCTCACCGCCGAGATAGCCTCGCGCGGCGCCAGGGTGCTCGGCATCGACGGGTCGCACTCGATGATCGAGACCGCCATCGCCCAGTACCCCGGCCTGGATTTCACGGTCGGGGACGGGCACGACTTCACCGTGGCGCAGCCGTACGACGCGGTCTTCTCCAACGCGGCGCTGCACTGGATGAGCCGGGACCCGGACGCGGTGATCGAATGCGTCCGGATGGCCCTGCAGCCCGGCGGCCGGTTCGTCGGCGAGCTCGGCGGCGCGGGCAACTGCGCCGCGCTCACCGCCGCGATGCTCACCGCCTGGCGCGAGCACGGCCTGCGCGACCCGCACCTGCCGTGGTACTTCCCCAGCCCCGCCGAGTACGCGGTCCGCCTGGAGCGGGCCGGTTTCACGCTCCGCCTGGTGGAGTACTTCGACCGGCCGACCCCGCTGGACGACTGCCCCAACGGCGCCGCCGACTGGGTGCGCATGTTCGCGCACTCGCTGCTCGACGGGGTGCCGATGGGCACGGTGGAACCGCTGCTCCGGCGGGTGAACGAGCTGGCCGCGCCGGCCCTGCGGCGCGAGTCAGGCTGGATGGCCGACTACGTCCGGCTCCGGTTCGCGGCCGTCCGCCAGTAGGCGCCGGCAGAAGCCGAATCAAGGTCGTCACCGAGAAACTCCCGCCAACGCGGGGGATTTGCCAGACTATGGTCTGGTCTTACGTACGTGATGGGGATGGCGATGAACTTCTGCCTGAGTGACCTTGTGCCACCACTGCGCTGGAGTGATGCCGCTAATATCCCCACCCCGCCGGAATTACCGGATGCGTGGTGGCGGAGCCTGCCCATGAGCCGGGTGCTGGCGGCGGTCGGCCCGGCGAACATCGCCGAGCTGCTGACCGACCTCACGCTGAGCCAGTGGCGGGCCGCGGCGATCGGCGACATCCTGCCCGCGCTGCACGTGCTGCACCCCGACGAGGCCGACGATCCGCAGGTGGCGATCGCGCTGGACCGGGCCGGTTCGTGGACCGGACTGCTGGCGCTGACCGGCAGGGAGCTCTCCGACCAGCCGTTCGTGAAGGTGCGGCCGGTGCTGATCGCCCTGTTCGGCGCGGTCTTCGCCCGGCTCGGGCAGCCGCAGCTGGTCCGCCCCGCGCGCATCTCCCGGCCGATAGAACCGGCCGAGTACGGCGACCTGGCCGTGGTGGTGCCGCCGGCCGCCGGGGATCTGTGCGCGCTCCTGGACGGGGTGTTCGCGGCGCTGGACGACCAGACCTGGATGGTGGCCCAGAACCGGGTCTTCACCGACACGCCGACGGCCGAGGAGGAGCTGGCCCGGCTGCTGGCCGTGCCGGCCGGGCTGATCGAGGCGATGGAGAAGTCGCTGCGGGCCCGGCTGGAGGAGTGGCTGGAGTCGGCCGAGTCGGCGCCGTTCCGGGCCCACCTGGAGCGGGTCGCGGAGTTACTCGGAGTGGCCGCGCCGAAGACGCGGCTGATCAACGCGGCCCCCTGGCACGAGGAGGAGCTGCGCTCGCTGGACGTGCTGGCCTGGCAGTTCGTGCTGGCCTCGCTGCCCGGCTACCAGGTCTCCGGCGAGTGGCTGGTGGCCGGGGACATGGCCGAACTGCAGGAGAAGACCCGCAAGCTGATCGTGAACTCGGACCGGCCGCCGACGGTGAACCGGGCCAGGCAGCTGGTCTCCAGCCTGGGGATCCGGCCCGAGGTGGCCAAGGAATGGCTGGAGAACGTGCCCTCACTGCGGATCCAGAGCGGGGCCAACGGCACCAAGCCCAAGCCCAGGCCACGTCCCAAGCCCGCGCCCCCGCCGAGACCCGCGGTCGAAGCCAAGCCGGCGGAAGAACCGGAGCCGGAACCGGTGCCGGTGCCGGTGCCTGACCCCCAGCCTGAACCACCGGCGCCCAAACCCGAACCCAAGCCGGCGCCCAAACCCGCGCCGAAGCCGGTGCCCAAGCCGCCGCCGAAGACCGAGCCCAAGCCCAAGGGCGAACCCGGCATGAAGGACGTCGCGCACACCCGGCGCTGCTTCCGGCAGCCCGACGGCCGCTGGTGGCTGCGGGTGGACGTGACCGCCGACTACCTGTCCGGCGCCGAGATCCCGCTGCCCAGCGGCTTCGCCTCCTACCTGGGGCTCAACCCAGGCGACGCCAAGACGGTGCGCAGCGCGGCCGGCGACGTGGAACTGACCTGGCAGTCCGGCCCGGCGGTGGGCTCGCTCCAGCGCATCCTCACCGAGGTCGCCGCCAAGGAAGGCGGGCACATCTTCCTCACCCTCTCCGAGGAGGGCATGCTCCGGGTCCGGCACCTGCCCTCGGCCACCGGCGGCGACAGCACCTCGCGGGCACTCCGCCTGGTCGGCTACACCGCTCCCGGCGGCACCCCCGACCAGGCCACCAGAGTGATCGCCACCCGGATCGGCCTGACCGGCCCGGTCGGCACCGTGGAACTCCTGGCCCGACTCCGAGAACGCGGGGACCGCGATCTGCTGTCCCTGCTCGGATAGCCGCCATGCCCCGGCTCGCGGTCTCCCTGGAGTTCACCAAGGAACTCGGCGCACTGGCCCGCCCGGTCCGCCGGGACGCGGCGGTCGCGGTCCGCCGTTTCCTGCACAACTCCCCCGCCGGGCCGACCCCCGAGCGCGTACGCAACGCCCGCGACCCCCGCGTCTTCACGCTCCGGCTGAGCGACCGCCACCGCGGCGTGGTGCTCCGCCAGCGGGACGTCTACTGGCTGGTCGCGATCCTCCCGGACGCCGAGGCCTGGACCTACGCCCAGCGCCACCGTTTCACCATCAATCCCGCCATCGGCGTGATGGAGGTCTGGGACGCCGAGGCGCTGGAGCGGGTCGAGCCCGCGCTGCGCCGCTCCTCGGCCGGCTCCACCCGCCGCCTGTACGGCCACATCTGCGACACCGACCTGCTCAGCATCGGCATCGACGCCCAGCTGCTGCCGCTGCTGCGGCTGATGAGCACCGACGCGCACCTGACCGCGGTCGAGCCGCTGCTGCCGGAGAGCCAGTTCGCGCCGCTGTCCACGCTGGCCCAGGGCGGCTCGCTGGCCGAGGCGTGGCGGGAGCTGGACGGGTGCAGGTGCGTGCTGGCCGACGTCATCGACACCGAGGACCTGGCCACCGCGCTGCTGCGCAGCCCCGGCAAGGCCGCCTTCGCCGCCGACCGGATCGAGCTGGACCGGATCCTGACCGTGCCGGACTGGTGCACGTTCCTGTATCCGCCGCAGCACACCTACTCCAACTGGGAGACCTACGAGCAGCCCGCGCTGATCACCGGCGGGGCCGGCACCGGTAAGACGATCATCGCGCTGCACCGGGCCGCCCATCTGGCCAAGCACGGCACCGGGCCGGTGCTGCTGGCCACCTTCTCGCAGGTCCTGGTGAACGAGCTGGCCGCCAAGCTGGACATGATCATCGACGACGAGGTGCTGCGCAAGCGGGTCGAGGTCACCAACGTGGACCGGCTCGCCTACCGGATCGTGGCCGAGCACGAGGGCCGCCCGCCCACCCTGGTCGGCGACGTGGCCAAGCTCTGGCAGGAGGCGGCCGGGAGCAGGTTCGGCGCGGCCTTCCTGCTGCGCGAGTGGGAGCAGGTGATCCTGTCCCAGAACCTGCGGTCGCTGGAGGAGTATCTGGCGGCCGAGCGTCCCGGGCGGGGCACGCAGCTGCCGCCCGAGCTCAAGACCAACGTGTGGCGGGCGGTCGAGCACGTGGTCGGGCAGTTGCGGGCGTCCGGGCGGCGCACGCTGCTCCAGCTGGTCAGCGAGGCCGCCGATCTGCTCGGGCAGGCCACCGGGGACATGCTGGGCGACCAGGCGCCGGGGCGGGAGCCGTACCGGCATGTGGTGGTGGACGAGGCGCAGGACCTGCACCCGGCGCAGTGGCGGCTGCTGCGCGCGGCGGTGCCGCCAGGACCCAACGACCTGTTCGTGGTGGGCGACCCGCACCAGCGCATGTTCGACACCCGGGCGGCGCTGGCCGGGATGGGCATCCCGGTCCGCCGGTTCCACCTGAAGATCTCGCACCGGCTGCCGCACGAGATCCTCTCCTTCGGCGTCCGGCTGCGCGGCGGCGGCCCGGTGGACGGCCTGGCCGAGGGCATCTCCGAGATGTACGGCTACCGCTCGCTCCAGCACGGCCCCCGCCCGATGGTCCGCGGCTACGTCAGCCTGGACGCGGAGATCACCGGCCTGGTCGCGCACGTCGGCGAATGGCTGGCCGACGGGGTGCCGCCGAACCAGGTCGCGGTGGCCGCCAGGACCGTGGAACTGGTCAGAACCGCGCGGGCCGCGCTGCGCGCGGCGGGCATCGAGGTGAAGGTGACGATGCTGCACGGCATGAAGGGTCTGGAGTTTCGCCGGGTGGCCGTGATAGGCGTTGCAGACGGGATCGTTCCGGCGCCGGAGCAGCTCACTCCGGCCACGGAAGACCCCACGGCCCGAGCCCATGACCTGCAACGAGAACGGGGGTTGCTCTATGTGGCTTGCACGCGGGCGAACGAGCTGCTCTACGTGTCCTACTCCGGCCGGGCGAGTCCCTTCCTGCCCACCTGATCCCCTAATCTGAACTGCGGATATATTCCCCTTGCCGGTTGGACCTGCATGAATCTAAGCCTGAGCGACATCGTGCCTCCCCTGCGCTGGACCGCGCCCAGCCAGGTCGAGCCGATCGCCAGCGATCCCGGTCTCCCCGACGCGTGGTGGCAGGCGCTTCCCCTCGACCGCGCCGCCGCGGCGGTGGGCACGGAGCGGGTGGCGTCCCGGCTGGCCGACCTGACCACGGCGTGCTGGAGTCACCTGGTGCTGGGCGACGTCATGCCGTTGCTGAGGTTCACCAATCCGGTGGAGTGCCAGCAGATGCCGGGCAGCAGGGAGAGTGTGCTCCAGCTTTTCATCGGCGTCCTGGACAAACTCCTGGAAACCGAACCGGGCGAGCGTACGGCGGCCCCGCCCGCGGTCCCCGAGCGCCCGCTGCCCGAACTGGTGGACGAGGTCTTCGCCCGGCTGGACGACCGCCAGCGCGCCATCGCCAGGGACCGGCTCTACGCCGAGCAGCGCGCCACCCTGGACGAGCTGGCCCAGCGCTTCTCGGTCACCAGGGAGCGGATCAGGCAGATCGAGCGGGACCTGCGCGACCACGTGGAGGCCTGGCTGTCCGGCCCGGACGCGGCCCCGCTGAGCGCGCACCTGAGCTGGCTGCGCACCCGGCTGGGCTCGGCCGTGCCGGCCGACGACCTGACCGCCGCCGTGCCCTGGCACCGCACCGAGCTGGCCACCCTGGGCATCCCGGCCTGGCGGTTCGTGCGCACCCTGCTGTCCGGCTACGAGCAGGTGGACGGCTGGCTGATCGCGGGCGGCTCGGACGAGCTGCGGGAGAAGACCCGGGGCCTGTTCACCGACGGGCCTGTCCCGCTGGCCGAGGCCATCGTGATGGTCTCCCAGCTGGGCGTGCGCGAGGACGTGGCGGAGCGGTGGCTGGCCGCGGTGCCGCACCTGCGGGTGCTGGAAGGGCACGTGGTGCCGTGGCCGCGCAGCGTGAACGACAAGGCCGAGGCGGTGCTGGCGGTGGCCGGGATGCCGCTGTCGCCTGAGGAGATCCAGACCAGGATCGGCGAGGACTACAGCCTGGTCGGGATCCGCAACCAGCTGACCGCCGACGAGCGCTTCCTGCGACTGGATCGCAACAAGTACGGACTCACCCGGTGGGGCGGCGAGGAATATCTGGGCATCCGCGAGATGATCGCCCGGGAGATCCAACGGGCCGGGGGTGAGGCGTCGGTGAACACCATCGTGACCAGCCTGACCTCACGGTATGAGGTGAGCGAGAGCTCGGTGCGCGCGTACGCGGGCGGGCCGGGCTTCGAGCGCACCCAGCGTGGCTGGATCCGGGTGGCCGGCGCGGAGCAGGGCGAGTACCAGCCGCGCCGGGACGTCTCGATGACCCGGCGCTGTTTCCGCAGCAGGGACGGCCGCTGGTGGCACCGGGTGGACGTGAACGCCGAGCATCTGCGGGGTTCCGGTTCGCCGCTGCCGACCGGGTTCGCGGCCCATCTGGGGATGGCCCCCGGCGGGCAGCTGACGGCGTCCACGTCGGCCGGCGAGGTCGTGATCAGCTGGCACAACCAGCCGACCATGGGCTCGATCCGGCCGGTGCTGGCGGAGTACAACGCGGCGGAGGGCGACCACGTCTTCCTGACCGTCTCCGACGGCGGCGAGCTGCTGACCCGGTTCCTGCCCGCCAGCCCGCCCGGACTGCCCGCTCTCAACCGGGCCCTGCACCTGATCGGGTACACGGCTCCGGTGGCGTCGGAGGCGGAGGGGTTGCGGCTGATCGGGGCCCGGATCGGGCTGCCCGACGGGGCCGCGCGGGACGAGGTGCTGGTCCGGCTGCGCGAGCGCGGCGACCGGGACATTCTCACGTTCCTGTAACGGCCATTGTCGGGATCTGCCAGGATCTTCGGCAATTGTCCGTTGGGGGAAGGATTTAACGTGAAATTTCCGGCGATACGGGCTGTTCAGGCTGTGCTGCTCGCTGGGGTGCTCGGCGTGGGGATCGCCTGGCCCGCCCAGGCGGCGACCCGGGTGCTCGGGGTGGACGTCAGCAACTGGACCGGCGACGTCGACTGGGATTCCGTAGCCGATCGCGGGGCCGGCTTCGCCTACGTGCACTCGACCGAGGGCTTGGACTACCGCAACCCGCGCTTCGCCGCCCAGTTCAACGGGGCCGGGCAGGCGGGCATCTACCGGGGCGCCTACCACTTCGCGCAGCCGCACGAGTCCGACGGGGCCGAGCAGGCCGACTTCTTCGTCCGCAACGGCGGGCGCTGGGCCGCCGACGGCAAGACCCTGCCGGGGGTGCTGGACGTGGAGGACAATCCGTACAACAACCGGAACGGCCTGAACCACTGCTACGGCCTGGACCAGGACGAGATGGTGGAGTGGATCGGGGACTTCACCAAACGCTACCGGGCCAGGACGCACCGGGATGTGGTGATCTACACGACCACGGCGTGGTGGCGCAGCTGCACCGGGGACGCGACCGGTTTCGCGAAGAACCCGCTCTGGCTGGCGCGGTGGGGTGACAAGGTCGGGCCGCTGCCGTCGTCCTGGCAGCGGCACACGTTCTGGCAGTCGGCCGAGAAGGGCAACCACGCGGGCGGCGAGGACCGGTTCAACGGGACCAGGACGCAGCTGCGGCGGCTGGCGTTCCCGCCGGTGACCTACCGGGTGACCGGGCGGGCGGCGCGGCGGGACGCGTACTCGATCACAGTGACCAACACCGGGCCGAGGGCGGTCGGCCGGCTGACCGTGTACGGCAAGACCTTCGGCGCGAACCGCCTGCTCAAGGCCCCGAAGGCGTGCCGGATCAGCGCGACCGTGCTGCGCTGCACGCTGCCCGAGGTCGCCCCCGGCAAGGCGATCAAGTTCACCCTGGCCACCAAGGCGAAGGCGGGCTCGGTGGGCCTGCATCTGAAGGTCGGCTCGGCGAAGCTGACCTTGCGGGGCCCGGCTGAGTAGGCTCAGGGCATGCTGCGCCTCTTCGACACACGTCACCGGCAAGTCGAACCGATCTTGCCGGCGGGGGCGCGAGCGCTGCGCATGTACACCTGCGGGCCTGCCGTCCACCGCCACGCCCATCTGGGCGACCTGCGCTCCTACCTGTTCGCGGACCTGATCAGGCGGGTCGTGGAGCGGCAGAGCGTGCGGGCCATGGTGTGCCAGAACATCACCGACATCGACCCTCTGGGCGAGGACCAGGTCCTCGCCCAGGGCCGTTCGGCGCAAGACGCGTTCCGGCGGGACTCGCTCGCACTGAACCTGCGTCAGCCTGAGCACACCCCGCGCACCTCCGAGACCATCGATCTGGTGGTCGACCTGATCGCCAAGCTCATCGAGAAGGGCTACGCCTACCCGGTCCCGGACGGTTCGGTCTTCTTCGACGCCCAGTCCTTCCGGTCGTACGGCGACATCTCCGGCAACCGCCTCGACGCGCTGCACCCCGCCCACCGGATCGACGGCGTGGACCCCCGCAAACGTTTCCACGCCGACTGGGCCCTCTGGAAGGCCGCCCACCACGACCTGACCTGGGACACCCCGTGGGGCCGGGGCTTCCCCGGCCGGCACATCGGGTGCTCGGCCATGTCGCTGGCGTTCCTGGGCGAGCAGGTGGACCTGCACACCGGCGGCGTCGACCTGCTCTTCCCGCACCACGAGAACACGCGCGCCCAGTCCGACGCGGCGGCCGGCCACGAGGTGGTCCGGCACTGGGCGCACGGCGAGCACCTGCTCTTCGACGGCCGCGAGATGGCCGAGTCCACCGGCAACGTGGTGCCGCTGAGCGACGTCACCGAGGCGGGCCTGGACCCGCTCGCGGTCCGGCTGGCGCTGATGGAGCACCGCCACCGCCAGCGGATGGACCTGACCTGGGACGCCCTGCACGCCGCCGACCGCACGGTGCGACGCTGGCGGCAGAAGGTCGCCGAGTGGGCCGAGTCGCCCAGCAGGCCGATCGCGCCCGTCGCCGAGGACGTGCAGCGGGCTTTCAACGACGACCTGGACACGCCGCAGGCTCTGCGCCTGCTCCGCGAGTTGGAGCGCGACCCCGACGTCGCGCCGGGGTCGAAGTTCGAGACGTTCCTGCACTTCGACCATCTGCTCGGGCTGGACCTGTCCACCGAGATCGGCCGGGTGCCCGTGCTGCCGCCGGGCGCGGCCGAGCTGCTGGACCAGCGGGATCGGGCCAGGGGCGCCGAGGACTGGCCGGAGGCCGACCGCCTCCGCGACGAACTCGCCGGCCTCGGGGTGAAGGTGGCCGACACCCCCGACGGCCAGACCTGGGCGCGCTAACTGAGCATCCTGGTCTCGCCTATCGCGAGGTCCCACAGGTCGGCCGGGTCGAGCCCGCGTTCGGCCCACGCCTGCCTGGTCTCCTCGATCGGGGCGAGCAGCCGTTCGCCGGAGAGCACGAAGGTCCCCCAGTGCATGGCCGCCATCCGCCGCGCCCCCACGTCCAGGCACGCCTGCACGGCCTGGTCGGGGTCGACGTGGAAGTTCTTCATGAACCAGCGCGGCTCGTACGCCCCGACCGGCATCAGCGCCACGTCGATGTCCGGATACCGGATGCCGATCTCCTTGAACCGGTGCCCGTACCCGGAGTCCCCCGCGAAGTAGATCCGCCGGTTCCCGGCCGTGAGCACCCAGCCGCCCCACAGCGTCTTGCAGGTGTCCCAGATCGTCCGGCGGCTCCAGTGGTGCGAGGGCACGAACGTGAAGGCGACCTCACCCAGCCGGGCCGACTCCCACCAGTCCAGCTCGGCCACGTTGCGGAAGCCGCGCCGGGCGAACCAGGCCGCCAGCCGGGCCGGTACGAAGATCGCGGTGTCCTTGGGCAGCCGCCGGATGGTCGGCGCGTCCAGGTGGTCGAAGTGGTTGTGGCTGATCACGACCGCGTCCACGTGCGGCAGGTCGGACCAGGCGACGCCGGGCGGGGTGAGGCGGGGGCGGATGCCGGGGATCTTGCGCGCCCAGACGGGGTCGGTGAGCACGGTCAGGCCGCCGACCTGGAGCACGTAGGTGGCGTGGCCGACCCAGGTGATCAGCGCCTCAGTGCCGGCGGGGCGGGGCAGTCCCGAGCGGTAGACCGGGATCTGGTCGGCGTCCCCAATGTTGGTGCGGAAGCCGCCGTGCTGGAGCACGCTGACCACTTCGCGGAAGGAGGCGAGCGGGGCGGTCAGCCGGTCGGCGAAACCGTTCGGCCAGCGGGGCGCGGCCGGGCGGGCGGGGTGTGGGAGGGCTTCCGGGCGGATGGTGTACGACATCGGTGCTCTCCCGTCGGGTCATCAACCACTCCCCTTTGATGATCCCCACTGGACCGGAAATATGCCTCCACCGACCGATGTATGTGATAAATCATCCTCAATGCGGAGATGTCCTTCTCCAGCGGGGGCGGTGGCGGGTGTAGCCGCCGTCCTCCAGGTTGGCCAGGCGCTCGAAGACGTTCCAGGAGGCGATATCCCCGCAGGCGGCGTAGGAGAGGCCGAGCGAGAGCACGTAGAGGATCAGCATCGGCAGGCCGACGCAGGCGGCGTACTGGGAGGCGTGGCGGGACTCGTGGGCCAGGAGGCGGCCCTGGAGAATTCCGTCCGGATATTTAGTGAGAACGACGTTTCCGACGGTGAACGCGCGGGCGATCGGGAACGGGATCCGGTAGCCGTGGGCGTAGATCAGGCCGAACTCGCCCCGCCGGGTGCGGGCGCCGCCGATCCGGGCGATCAGCAGCCCGGCCGGGGTGGACAGGTTCACCCAGTTGATGATCCGGCGGAGCCGGTACCAGTGGCTCATCGCACATTTTGCCGGAGCAGCCAGGAGACCCCCGTGGACGGGATCAGCAGGATCGCCGCCAGCACGACCACCGAACCGCCGTACAGGTAGACGTATCCGGCGGTGTTCCCCGCGATGATCAGGTCGCCCTCCGGGCGCTCCCCGGCGAACACGAACGACATGACCAGCCAGCCCATCGCCGGGAGCAGGGCCGCCAGCCGGGTGCCCATCAACCGGCCCATCCCGTACGGCACCGCGAACATCACCACCACCCAGGCGATCGCGGCCACGGGCACCCCCAACGCGTACCACCCGTGGGTGAACCCGCCCAGCACCCCCAGCACGACCCCGAGCACGGCGAGCGTCCCGTACGCGGCTCCCGTGACAGCCGATTCGACACCCGCCACGGTCTCCGGCCCCTCGGTCACCTCGGGGGCGACAGCGCCCATCATGGCGCCGAGATTAGCCGATCCCCGCGAACAGACAGTCCTCCCGGTCGAACGGCGCACCGATGCCGCCCGCCTCGACCGGCGCGCCGACCCCGGCGGGGCCGCGCACGCCGCTCCACAGGATGTAGTGCTCGACGCCGAAAGCCTCCTGCCCGATGTTGTTGGACAGCGCGTACCAGGGCGCGTCCACCGAGACCTGGGTGGCGTGCGCCCGCAGCGCCGCGAACTTGGCCTCCACCCACGGCCGGGCGTCGATCTCGGTGGTGATCTCCCCGTCGGCGGCCCCGAACGGCAGGTCGTCGACGGATTCTTCGGCCCAGAACGCGACGTCGGCCGCGTGCATGGCCTCGGCTGCCCGTTTCATCACGGATTTGGCCATGGCCGTGTGGTAGAACTTCGCGACTTCCAGCGGCGTGTCGCGGATCATCTGGAAGGCCCGCCAGGCCACCCGGTTCGCCTGGATATGGTCAGGGTGACCATAAAAGCCGTTCTCGTCGTAGGTGACCATGACCTGCGGCCGTACCTCCTGGATGACCTGAACCAGCGCGGCGGCGGCCTGATCCAGATCGGCCCGCCAGAAGCAGCGCGGATCGTCGTTACTGGCCACGCCCATCATCCCGGAGTCGCGCCAGCGACCGGCCCCGCCCAGGAACCGGTGATCGGTCACTCCGAGGGCCGCGCAGGCCGCGTCCAGCTCGCCGATCCGGTATCGCCCGAGCGCGTCGTCGTGTTTGGCGGCCAGGTGCGCCAGGCCGGGCGGGATGATCTCGCCCTCCTCGCCGAGCGTGCACGTCACCAGCGTGACGTGCGCGCCCTCGGCCACATACCTGGCCATGGTGGCGCCGGTGCCGATGGTCTCGTCGTCGGGATGCGCGTGCACCAGCAGCAATCGCCGATCAATCATGCCCCGAGCCTAACTGGCACTATGAGGAGCTATGAGTGAGAGCTTCCCCAGAATGCATGCCCGTACCCGGCGGTTCACCCTCGGGGTGCCGCGCGGCTTCACCGTCAGCCCCGACCGTGTGCTCTTCCTGCGAAGCAACTCCGGGGTGGACGCGGTCACCTGCCTCTGGGAGCTCGACCTGGCCTCCGGCGAGGAGCGCCTGCTGGTCGACCCGCTGACGCTCGGCTCCGCCGAGGAGAACCTGCCCCCGCAGGAGCGCGCCCGGCGCGAGCGGGCCCGCGAGTCTGCGGGCGGCGTGGTCGCCTACGCGACCGACGCCACCGCCCGCCGGATCGTGTTCGCCCTGTCCGGCGCGCTGTTCCTGTGGGAGTCCGGCACGGTACGGGCCCTGGCCACCCCCGGTTCGATCATCGACCCCCGGCTGTCCCCCGACGGCGCGCGGGTGGCGTACGTGACCGGCGGCGCGCTCCGCGTCCAGACTCTGGACTCCGGCGAGGACGTCGAGGTGGCCGCCGAGGAAGGCGTCACCTACGGCCTGGCCGAGTTCAACGCGGCCGAGGAACTGGGCCGGATGCGCGGCTACTGGTGGTCCCCCGCCGGGGACGCGCTGCTGGTCGCCCGGGTGGACGAGTCCCCCGTGCAGCGCTGGCACATCGCCGACCCGGCCAACCCCGACCGGGAGCCTGCCGTGGTGGCCTACCCGGCGGCGGGCACTCCCAACGCGGACGTCCAGCTGTTCGTCCACGACCTGTCCGGCTCCAGGGTCGAGGTGCCGTTCACGCACGAGTACCTGCTCAACGTGCTCTGGGACGCGCACGGCCTGGCCCTGGTGACGCTTTCCCGGGACCAGCGCGAGATGTTCCTCCTCAAGATCGACCCGGCCACCGGCGCGAGCACGGTGGTCCGCACGGACACCGACCCCGCCTGGGTCGAGCCCATCTCCGGCGTGCCCGGCCACCTGTCCGACGGCACCCTGGTCTGGGTGGCCGACGCGGACGGCGGCCGCCGCCTGATCATCGGCGACCGCCCGGTGACTCCCCCGTCGCTCCAGGTCCGCGAGGTCCTCGACATCGACGGCGACACCGTCCTGTTCCAGGCCAGCGGCGAACCCAGCGAGATCATGCTGTGGACCTACGCCGCCGGCACCCTCACCCCCGTCGTCACCGAGGCCGGCGTCTACACCGGCCGCCGCGCCGGCGGCGTCACCGTGATCGCCGGCCAGACCCTCACCTCAGAAGGCTCCTCGGTCCGCGCCCTCCGCTCCGACGGCACCGTCCTCCCGATCCGCTCCCGCTCCGAACGCCCCGGCCTCGATTTGCGCATCTCCCTGCTCCGCGCAGGCTCCCGCGGCCTGTCCACCGCCGTCCTCCTCCCGTCCTGGCACGTCGAGGGCAGCAAGAAACTCCCCGTCCTGATGGACCCGTACGGCGGCCCGCACGCCCAGCGCGTAGTCGCCGCCAACCGCCCCTACCTGGAATCCCAGTGGTGGGCCGAACAGGGCTTCGCCGTCATCGTCACCGACGGCCGAGGCACCCCCGGCCGCGGCCCCGCCTGGGAACGCGAAGTCCTCCACGACTTCACCATCACCCTGGACGACCAGGTAGACGCCCTCCAGTCCATGCCCCACCCCGACCTGGACCTGACCAGAGTCGCCATCCGCGGCTGGTCCTTCGGCGGCTGGCTCGCCGCCCTCGCCGTAATCCGCCGCCCCGACGTCTTCCACGCGGCCGTGGCCGGCGCCCCGGTCACCGACTGGCGCCTCTACGACACCGGCTACACCGAGCGCTACTTGGGCGACCCCACCGAAGGCCACTACGACCGCTCCTCCCTCCTCGCCGACGCCGAGAAGCTGGAACGCCCCCTCATGATCATCCACGGCCTGGCCGACGACAACGTGGTAGCCGCCCACACCCTCCGCCTGTCCTCCGCCCTACTGGCCGCCGGCCGCCCCCACACCGTCCTCCCCCTCTCCGGCGTCACCCACATGACCCCCCAGGAGGTCGTCGCAGAAAACCTGCTCCACCTCCAACTCGACTTCCTGAAGAAGGCCCTCGGCTGATCCAGTAGCCGCTCCCAAACGAACCTGGACAGCCGCAGCCTGCGGCTGTCCATGGTGGTCAGATCTTGTATTCGAGATGAGGGATAGCGCGTTCCCAAACCATCTCGAAGGCACCGACGATCTGGGCGGCGATACGCGGGTCGGAGCTGTATTCCAGTTCGTCGATCCCGGTGCCGTCGCCGGCGTTGAAGTTGAAGACGACCAGGCGCTGGTCGAACATCCACAGGTCAGAGTGCGGCAGCATGATCCCGGTCGCTTGCCGTCTCGGAAGCCAGCGGACGTCCTCTCCGGCCTCGATGTTCACATCGGTGACCATGTGGAGCCATTTGGTGTATTCGCTGACCGGTTCCGACACGATCCTCGCCCGGCGCATCTTCACCCCGCGACCGACTGTCTCACGGACGAGGCGCTGCCAGCGGGTCCGATCCGTCCGGCCAGAACCGCCCGTCCTCCAGTCCTGGAAGCCGGGTGACGGCCCGTATTCCTCACGCATCTCCAGGTGGACCGCTGAGCGGGTCGCGCGGGCGAGCATCTCCGCGACGGTCAGCGGGCCGGTTCCTTGTTTGCCCTCGTCGTACTCGGTCAGGGCGTCCAGGATGATCTGGCGCATACGTGCCGGTAGCCACACGACTGCTTCGTCAGAGGCGATGGCGCCATGCTGGGAGATCATGGCCAGTACCGCTGGGTCGGTGATGACGCGGCCCTGGAACAGGAAATCGCCGGTGTTCGGGTCGACGAACACGGCCGGGCATTTCTCGTCGTCGCAGCCGGGGTCCCCGCCGACGAAATCGAGACGGACATCTTCTGGCATGGGCGGGTCGTTCCTCTCCGGGAAGGCCGACGGTCGGCTCGACCCTCACACGCGTGCGATCAGACGGTCAAGGCCGTCGATCGCCCCTGTGATCAGGTTCCGCGCGCCGTCACCGTGTACCGCGAGCGAGAGCAGTCGTCCCCAAGCTTCCCCGTACTGGCGGATCTCAATGGGTTGTGTGAGTGACAAGTAGCCGCTGACCAGTTCCACCGACACGACCGTCTCGTCTGACATCGTGAAGGACTCTTCGGGGCTCACCCCGTTTCGGTGGATTCCGCGCGGAATGATGCCAATGGTCACGGTCGGTCGCCTCAATGACTCCAGCAGAAACTGGAGTTGCGCACGGTGTGCTTCGAGCGGACCGGGCCAGAACCAGAGCACGTCCTCTTCCAGGATGAACATCCACCGAGCGTCTGGCCGCTCCAGGCAGCGCTGACGCTCTGCCCGGGCGGCGACGGCCTCAGCGACGTCGTCGAGCTCCAGATGCTGTTCACGCCGGGCCTGAGTCAGGTATTCCGTCATCATCGCCGTCGTCTGCAGCAGTCCCGGAATGACCTTGGTCTGGTAGACGCGGTGAAGACGGACGTGCCAGTACTTGTCCCGCAGCCGTTCCTGCCTGGCCTTCAACCCGGCCCGGTTGAGCTGGGTGTGCGTCAGCCACATGCCCGCCACGTTCACCTGTTCGGCGAGGAGCTCCGCGGTCCGGTGCCCCGGCGCCGCGCAGATCGCGCACCACAGCCGGACATGGTCGGCCGAGATCGACCGCTGCCCCTTCTCCAGCATGGTGACCAGACTCGGGCTCGCCCAGCCGGCCGCCCGCGCGAACTCACGGCCGGACATCCGTGCGGCCTCGCGTAACTCCCGGAGCTGGCCACCCAGACGCACGCGTGCGGCCTGCGCTGATGAGGACGGGGAAGAGTGCATGACGTGGTCATCATGCACGGCAGGAGGTTCACACGGATTCGGGTGTTGTGAATCTTTGTGAATGTGCTGGCCTCAAGTGAGCGTCGCCCGTCAGGGTCGTACTGCACGCCTGCCCGACCTGAGGAGGCCCCGGTAAGTGAGAGGCAACGTGAGCGTCGAAGAGCTACGGGAAGCGCTTGTCAAGCGGATCGCGACCAGGCACCAGGTGCTTGGTCTCCCGCTGCCGGCCGAGGTGGAGCAGGCGTTCCTGGCTGTCCCCCGGCACCGGTTCACCGGTGACGCCTCTCTGGAGGAGGCCTACGGGGATGACGCGATCGTCACCAAGCGCGACGACCGAGGCCTGTCGTTGAGTTCGGTGTCGGCGGCATGGCTCCAGGCGGCGATGCTGGGTCAGCTCCAGGTGCGGCCTGGTGACCGTGTCCTGGAGATCGGTAGCGGAGGGTTCAACGCGGCCCTGATCCGGGAGTTGGTCGGCGCGGACGGCTCGGTGACCACGATTGACATCGATTCGGACGTCACCGGCCGCGCGGAGCGGTGCCTGGCCGAGGCGGGGTACACCGACGTTGAGGTGATCTGTCAGGACGCCGAGTTCGAGGTCGAGCCCGGCAGGAAGTTCGACAAGATCCTGGTCACGGTCGGGGCGTGGGACATCCCTCCGGCCTGGATCTCCCAGCTCGCCGACGGCGGGCGGCTCGTCGTGCCGCTCCGCACGATGGGCACGACTCGGTCATGGACGCTGGAACGCCAGGACGGCACCCTGGTGAGCAGGGGCCACCTCATGTGCGGGTTCGTGGCCATGCAGGGTGCGGGCGCCAGCCACGGGATCGGGATCGCGCTCCTGGACGGCAACCAGGTCGGTCTGTGGCTGGACGAAGGACAGTCCGTCGACAAGGCGGCCCTGGATGGCGTCTTGTGCACACCAAGGGCTGAGGCCTGGTCGGGCGTCTCGACCGGCCCGATCGTCCCCTACAGCGACCAGGACTTGTGGCTGGCCGGCCGGCTGCCGGGCTTCTGCCTGATGACCGCGCAGCAGGATGCTCTGGACAGCGGCGTCGTGGACTTGCCTTGGCGGTACGGTACTCCCGCGTTTGTGGACGGCGGGACCATCGCCTACCGTGCCAAACCCCGTCTGATCGAAGAGAACCCCTCGGTCTACGAGTTCGGCGCGTACGCGCACGGCGACGACGCGGCCGAGGCGGCCGAACTACTCGCCGAGCAGATCCAGGCGTGGGACCTGGCCGGGCGGCCGAGTCCGCACCTGTCGGTCTTCCCGGCCGGTACACCGGACGCCGAGTTGCCGGAGGGCCTTGTGCTGAACAAGCGGCATACCCGCGTAGTGATCTCCTGGCCGACGGCCAGGTAGCCCCCAGTTCCTGCTTGGTCGAAAGGACCTGTGCCATGGATCCCAGCGAGTTCATCTTGAACGTCCGTCTCGTGAACGCCGGACCGGTCGCGTCAGTGGTCCCCTCAGCCGACTGCACCAGCGACGGCTGCGGCGACACCCCGGGCAGTGCGGGAATCGCCAACTGCTAGACCGCGCCGCCAGTGCTCCCGGCCCTGCGTACGGACCGGGAGCGTTCTCCACCCCGAAGGAGAAACAGGTGGACCGACCGGCGTTCCGCGCGCTCGACGCCGCGCTCATCCGCGTCGCGGCCTATCCAGACGAATTGGCGTTGCCAGCGTGGCCGGACCTGACCCGTGACGACGTGCAGGGGTGGCTGACCTGGCTTGAGCAGGTCTGGCCCCTGGAGAGCGTGGCCGCGGTCGTCGAAGTGGCGAGCCCCGATCTGGCCCGGCGAATCACCGAACTATGCGAGGACGCGAGCGCGTTCAAGCCGCGCCAGATCCAGCGGGCGACCGAGGCACTGGTCCGGTATCTGATGCGATGGACGAGTCGGGCGACACCGTTCGGCCGGTTCGCCGGGGTCGCCCCGGTCACCGTGGCCGATCACGCATCGGTGGAATGGGGTGGACGGCATATCCCGATATCCCGCCCGGATGGCGAGTGGCTGGCCGACTTGATCCACGATCTTGAGGCCCGGCCGACGTTGCTACGCCAACTACAGGTGATGGCAAACGATCTCGGGTTCGCGCGGGGTGGTGACTGGGTCGTTCCCTGCCTCCACCTCAATGACGGTTCGGTCTCTGACGTGGTGGTCCGCCATACGGCAGCGGTACGCGTGGCCCTTCAGGAATCGCGGAGCCCGATCTGTTTCGATGATCTCGTCACGATGCTCTGCGCGGAATCCCCGCGGACGCCGCCATCAGTCGTTGAGGGCATGCTGACGGAGTTGGTGCGTCAGCGGGTGCTGATCACCAACCTGCACCCTCCGGCGACCGTCACCAACCCCGCCGCCTATCTCGCCACCCAACTGGACGGGCTCGACGGTGTCCCGGAGGACCTGTGGACCGGCCAGCGCTCAGCGGTGAACCTACGGCTGGACTGTGCGATCAGCCTCCCCCCGGCGGTATTGCGAGAGGCCGAGGCCGCCGCGTCGGCGCTGGTTCGCCTCGCTCCCCCTCGGCCTGCTTGGGACGCCTATCACTCGGCGTTCCTGGACAGGTATGGCCCTGACGCGCTGGTCGGGGTTCGGCAGCTCGTGAACCCGGACACCGGCCTCGGCTACCCGGCCGGCTACCGCGGCTCCCTCGCCAAGGTCACGCAGCCCCTTCTGCCCCGAGACGCCGCGCTCGCGGAACTGGCCCAGCGTGCCGCCCTGGACGGCTGCGCCGAGCTGGTGCTCGATGACCGGATGCTGAACGAGCTGGCCAGTCACACAGGCGCGCCGACACCCCATACGGAGCTACGGTTCAGCCTGCACGCCCCCACCTCGGCAGCCCTCGACGCCGGGACTCTAACCCTGACCGTGGTCAGCGCCTCACGGCAGGCCGGGACCTCGGTCGGCCGATTCCTGCACCTTCTGGACCCCGATCAGCGCGAACAGTTCGAACGCGCCTATGCGGCGCTGCCGACCGGGACGCCCGGCGCACTCGCCGTTCAGCTCTCGTGCCCGCCACTGTCGGCGCGGACCCACAACCTCACTCGGACGCCAGGGGTTCTCCCGCTGCTGTCGCTGGGGGAACATCGCAGCCCGCAGGAGTCGGCGCTGCACGTGGACGACCTGGCGGTGACGGCCGACGCCCACCGCTTCTTTCTGATGTCGCTGTCGCGCGGCTGCCCGGTCGAGCCGCTCATGCTGAATGCGGTGGATCCACGGCACGGCACGCACCCACTGGCCCGATTCCTGTGCGAGATCAGTACGGCGAGAGCCGCGCCATGTACGCCGTTCTTCTGGGGCCACCTCGCCCAACGGTTCCCCTTCTTCCCCCGCGTTCGGTACGGCCGCACAGTACTCAGCCCGGCCCGCTGGAATGTGGTCGCCAAGGATCTGCCCGGCAGAACCGAGCCCTGGCAGACCTGGGCGGAGGCGTTCAAGGAACGCAAGGAAGCGCATCACATCCCCGACCTCGTCCAACTCGGCGACGACGACGTGAGGATCCGCCTGAACCTTGCCGAACCCGCCCACCTGGCGCTGCTGCGCGGTGACCTCGACCGGCACGGTCGCGCCACACTGACAGAAGGCGACACCGAGTACGGGTGGATCGGCGGACGCCCCCACGAGATCGTGATCCCGCTCGCTCGCCAAGCCGCCCCGCAGCCGCCATCGCGACCCCTGCGACGTCAGACCGCGCACCCTGAGCCCTGCCACCCGCCCGGCGTCTCCGAATGGCTCTACGCCAAGGTCTACGGACACCCCGACCGGCAACACGATCTCCTCACCCGCCTACCCGAACTGCTGTCAGCCTGGACATACGGCCCAGCGGACGGCTGGTGGTTCCTCCGTTACGACACTCCCGAACCCCACCTACGGGTGCGGTTCCGCCTCCACGACGCCGACCAGTACGGGCCTGCCGCCCGCGGGTTCGGAGCCTGGGCCATCGACAGACGACGGGAAAGGCTGCTCCGCGACTTCGCCCTGGACACCTACCACCCAGAAACCGGCAGATTCGGCACCGGCGAAAGGCTACGGGCGGCCGAGGCAGTCTTCGCCGCGGACTCCGCCGTGGTGATCGCCGAGCTGACCACCGGCCACCATGGTCAAGCCCTCGTCGCGGCCGGCTATCTGGACATCGCCACCGGCTTCCTCGGCACCGACGGCCTCGCCTGGCTGGTCGAACACGTGGCGCCCGGCCGTGGAGCACGTCTCGACCGGGACGTGCTGTGGCAGGCACGGCACAGCCCTCCCGCACCGCTCGAACGCCTCGAACGTCGGCGCACGGCACTCGCCGAGTACCGGGCCCACCTCGGTTGGGACGAGGTCAACGTGGCTCTCGCTGATCTCCTGCATCTCCATCACGCCCGCGTGATCGGGATCGACCTGGACTCCGAACGCACCTGCCTGCGTCTGGCGCGTGCCCTCGCTCAGGAACAGGCAGCACGGACCGAACGAGTCGGGATCAGCGCGTGAACACCCAGCCTGCCCAGTCCATCAGCGGAGGAGCCGCCGGGATCGCGTTGCTGCACCTCGAACGTGCCCGGACCGGCACCGGCCCCTGGGAGAAGGCGAATGCCTGGCTGGAAGCCGCGGTACGCGAAGGAGCCAGCACCGGGACCAACGCCTGCCTGTACTTCGGTGCTCCCGCCTTGGCGTTCGTCCTGCATGGCGGCGCGGGCAGACCGGGCTACGCCCAAGCCCTGGCCACGCTGGACACCGGGACCAGAGCGGTTGTACGCGCCCGCCTGGCTGCCGCGCACCGGCGGATCGACGCGGGCGACCGACCGGCGCTCGGCGAGTTCGATCTGATCAGCGGACTCACCGGCCTCGGTGTCTGCCAACGGCGGCGCGGTGACCTGGACCTGCTGCGTCAAGTCCTCAGCTACCTGGTGAGGCTCACGGAGCCGATCCACGGGCTGCCCGGCTGGTGGACGCTCTCCTCGACTGGACGCACCGTGGGCGACCACCCAGGAGGGCACAGCAACCACGGCATGGCACACGGCATCTCCGGCCCCCTGGCACTGCTGTCCCTGGCCATGCGGGACGGCATCGAGGTCGAGGGACAGGCCGAGGCTATCCATCGGCTCTGCGCCTGGCTCGATCACTGGGAACGCCCGCACGAGAGGGGCGCGTGGTGGCCCGAAACTGTCACGCTCACCGACTTGCGCCGCGGAAGACCCGCCCAGGCCGTGCCGCTGCGACCGTCATGGTGCTACGGCACCCCTGGTATCGCCCGGGCCCAGCAACTCGCGGCACTCGCCACCGGAGATCTCACTCGCCGGCACCGTGCCGAAGCCGCGTTCGTCGGCTGCGTCAACGACCCCGGGCAACTCGGCCGGATCATCGACCCGAGCATGTGTCACGGGACAGCGGGCCTGCTCGCGACCGGCCGACGGATCGCCGAAGACGCGGTCACCGAGATCCCCCTCCACACGCTCATGAAGATCCACCAAGGCGAAGCGGTCACCCCCGACACGCCCCCAGGATTCCTGGTCGGCCGAGCCGGGGTGGAACTCGCCTTCCACACCACGGTGACGAACTGGGACGCCAGTCTCCTGCTCATCTGACCGAAGGATCGGGACCGCCGCCATGGAAGAGACCCTTTGGGCGCAGGTGAACATCATTTACCGTGCACAGGACCGCCAGGGCCGGGAGCATGAGGCGCTCGCCCACCTGGTTCCGGCGCTCGCCGCCGCCGACGCGTCCGGGCTGCTCTCGCGCTGGTTCTTCATCCGCAAACGGCACTGGCGCATCCGCTACCTGCCCGAAGAGGGCGCCGCTGACCAGGCCCTCGCCCACCTGACCGCAGGCGTCCAGTGGGCGCACGGCAGCTACGAGCCAGAGGTCCACGCCTTCGGCGGCCCGCCGGGCATGGACGCCGCCCACACGCTGTGGCACGCCGACAGCCGGAGCACGCTCGCCCACCTCGCCGACGGCGGCGGCGACCGGCGAGAACGCTCCCTGGTTCTGTGCACCGCGATGATGCGAGCCGCCGACCTCGACCTCTACGAGCAGGGCGACGTCTGGGCGCGGGCAGCCGAACACCGCCCGATCCACCGCGCGAATCTCCCCGACCGGCGCACCTGGGCGGCGTTCACCGCCGACGTCCGCCGGCTACTCACCGGCGAGGCCAACCCCGACGGGGCCTTCGCGGACTGGCTGACCGCGTTCCGGGCAACGGGCACGACGTTGATAGGCCTTTCGCACGATGGAACCCTGACGCGCGGCGTTCGCGCAGTGATCGCCCACCACGTGCTGTTCCACTGGAACCGCCTCGGGCTCACCGCCCAGTCCCAGGGCATGATCGCGTTGGCTGCGAAAGAAGCCGTCTTCGGAAGCTGACCTGACCACTATGGACCGACGGCCGGTTTGAACGGCTACCTCGACTTCCCGTGCCAGCTGTCCCAGAGTGCGGCGTAGGCTCCCTTCGCGGCCACCAGGTCGTGGTGGGAGCCGAGTTCGCTGATCCGGCCGTCCTCGACCACGGCCACGCGGTCGGCGTCGTGGGCGGTGTAGAGCCGGTGGGCGATGGCGATCACGGTGCGGCCGTCCAGGACGGCGGCTAGTGAGCGTTCCAGGTTGCGGGCGGCGCGGGGGTCGATCAGTGAGGTGGCCTCGTCCAGGACCAGGGTGTGCGGGTCGGCCAGGACCAGGCGGGCCAGGGCCAGTTGCTGGGCGTGGGCGGGAGTGACGGCGGTGCCGCCGGAGCCGACCACGGTGTCCAGGCCCATCGCCGACACCCACTCCCAGGCGTCCACGGCCTCCAGGGCGCGGCGGACCTCGGGGTCGGTGGCGTCGGGGCGGGCGATCAGGACGTTGTCCCGGAGGGTGCCGCGGAAGACGTGGTGTTCCTGGGTGACCAGGGCGACGTGGCCGCGTAGTTCGTCCAGGGGCAGGTCCACCAGGGGGGCGCCGCCCACGGTCACGGTGCCGGTGCGGGGGCCGTGGATGCCGGCCAGCAGGCGGCCCAGGGTGGACTTGCCGGCGCCGGACGGGCCGACCATGGCCAGGCGTTCGCCGGGGCGGATGTCCAGGTCGATGCCGTGCAGGACGTCGTGGCCGTCGCGGTAGGCGTACCGGACGTCGGTGGCGCGGAGTTCCTCGCCGTCGGCCTGGACGCCGGTGCTGACGCGGTCGTCGCGGACGTTGGCCACGCCGAGGAGGCGGGCCATCGACGCGCCGCCGACCTGGAGTTCGTCGATCCAGGAGAGCAGCCGGTCGAGTGGGTCTACGAGCTGCTGCACGTACAGGATGGCGGCGGTGACCTGGGCGATCGTCACCCAGCCCTCGATGTAGAACAGGCCGCCGAACAGCACGGTGGCGGCCACCGGGATGACGTAGCCCATCTCGACCGCGGGGAACCAGACCATGCGCAGGCCCAGGGTGTAACGCTCGGCCGCGAAGGAGCGGGCGATGTCGGTGTCGGTTCTGGCGCGGCGGCGGTCGTGCAGGCCGAGGGACTCCACCGTGCGGGCGCCTTCCACCGTCTCGGCCAGGCCCTCGGTCATGTCGGCGTAGGCGGCGTTCTCGCGCAGGTAGCCGTCCCTGGCCCGCTTCAGGTACCAGCGGGTGGAGATCCACAGCAGCGGGACGGCGATCAGCGAGGGCAGCGCCAGCAGGGGCGCGACGATCAGCAGGCCGCCGAGCATGAAGACGCCGGTGACGACCGCGATCAGGGTCTCCGGGACGGCCTGCCGGACGGTGCGGGACAGCGCGTCCACGTCCCGGGAGGTCCGGGTGATCAGGTCGCCGGAGCCCGCCTTCTCGACGGTGGACAGCGGCAGCGCGAGCACCTGGTCGACGAACTCCTCGCGGAGCTCGGCCAGCACGCGCTCGCCCAGCGCGGAGGAGGCGTACACGGCGAACCTGATCAGGACGGCCTGCGCGATCACGAAGCCCGCGAAGGCCAGCACCAGCGTGTCCACGTCGATCGGGGCGCCGGTGGAGACCGCCTCGACCAGCTGGCCGAGCAGCAGCGGGCCGGCCAGGCCGGCGATCGCGCCGAGCGCGTGCAGGGCCAGCGCGCCGCCCAGCTGTTTCGGGTATTTCAGGGCCAGCCGCCGGGCGTAGGCGCGGACCTGCGCCCGGTCGGCGACGGGCAGGATCTGGCGGGCCATCAGTCTTCACCCCGGGTGACGGTCGATCGGTAGCCGGAGTCCGACTTGATGAGTTCGCGGTGGGTGCCCTCGGCCTGGACCCGGCCGTCGGCCACGTAGAGCACGAGGTCGGCGCGGTCCAGGACCAGCGGGCTGGTGGTGCAGACCAGGGTGGCCCTGCCTGCTCTGGCCTTGCCGAGGCGTTCGGCGATCCTGGCCTCGGTGTGGGCGTCCACGGCGCTGGTGGGTTCGACCAGGATGAGGATCTCGGGGTCGGTCAGCAGCGCCCGGACCAGCCGGAGGCGCTGCTGCTGGCCGCCGGAGAACTCCCGCCCGGCTTCGGCGACCTGGGTGTCCAGGCCGTCGGGCAGGGCTTCGATGATGTCCTCGGCGCAGGCGGCGTGCAGCGCCCTGGCGATGTCGTCGCCGCGCGCTTTGCCGCGGACGTCGAGCTCGTCCCTGAGCGGCCCGGAGAAGAGCTTGGCGGCGTTGTCGGCGACCAGGATGTGCTCGCGCAGCGCGGCGAAGCCCAGGTCGGCCACGGGTACGCCGTCCAGCGTCACGTTTCCGGCCGAGTAGTGGCCCAGCCGGTCGGCGATGGCGATGGCGTCCTCGGGGTCGGCGGCGGCCAGCGCGATCAGCAGGCCCGGCCGGACGACCACGCCGGAGTCCCGGTCGGCCAGTGTCCCGTCCGGCACCGGCAGCGCGCCGCCGGTGATCTCCGGGTCCAGGTTCAGGATCCGGCAGACCCGGCGGGCGGCCACGTGGCCCTTGGTCAGTTTGTCGGCGGCCTCGGTCAGGGTGCGCAGCGGGGCGATCAGGAAGACGGCGTAGCCGTAGAAGGCGACCAGGTCGCCGCTGCTGATCTGCCGGTCGAGCGCGAAACGCGCGCCCAGCCAGGTCACCGCGGCCACCAGCAGGCCGGGCAGCAGGATCTGCAGGCCCTCCAGCAGCGACTCCATCGCGGAGACCCGGACACCGGCCTTCCTGGTCAGCTGGGACTCCTCGCGGTACTTGTCGGCGAAGACCTGCTCGCCGCCGATGCCGCGCAGCACGCGCAGGCCGACCACGATGTCCGCGGAGCGGGTGGCCAGGTCACCGTACAGGTCGCGCTGTCTCTGCTGGCGGTGGTGGAGGGGTCTGAGCAGCGGGCCGACCGCGAACGCCATCACCGGCACGCCGATCAGCACCATCAGGCCGAGCGGCAGCGAGCTGGACAGCAGGATCACGGTCACCACGGCGATGGCCACCAGCGCGCCGCTGCCGCGTAGCAGGATGTCCATGGCGTTGCCGATGGAGGCGATGTCGGAGTTGCCGACGCTGACCACCTCGCCGGTGGACAGCCGTTTGGGCAGGGTCGCGCCGAGCCGGGTGGCCTGGCGGCTGGTGACCTGGATGGTGCGGTAGGCGGCCCCCAGCCAGGTGACCACCGCGTACCGGTGCCGGAGCACGCCGGAGACCGCCTGCACGCCGCCGAGGCCGAGCAGCACGGCGGCCCAGCGGACCAGGCCGCCGGAGTCCCTGGCCGTCAGCGCGTTCACGGCCGCGCCGATCGCGTACGGCATCAGCGCCTGCCCCAGCCACCACAGGATCGCCAGCGCGATGCCGATCAGCAGCGGCACCAGCTGGGCACGCGCCGTCCACCACAGGAACCGGATCGGGCTGCGGGCATCTGGAGTGCCGGGATCGGACACAGGTAAAGAGCGCATGACCCTCTCAGACTGGCAAGAGCCCAGGTCAATCGGCAAATGATTTTCTGGCGACAGGCCGTTTAACGAAAGATCTTGCGACGTCAACCGGGGTTGACATCTCCCGATATGTCAACCTACATTGACATACATGAACGAAACAGCGCAGCTGGCCAGTGACGCCAGCAGCAGAGACCCGGCCGTGGGGCTGCGGGCGGTGCGCGCCCTGCGGACCCTGGTCGACCGCCTGGAGGCCCTCCAGGTGGAGAACGCCCGGGACCAGGGCTGGTCCTGGCAGGACATCGCGGTGCTCCTGGACGTGAGCCGGCAGGCCGTGCACAAGAAGTACGCCGGAGGCCGCAGCCTGTTGAGACGGGAGAAATGATGTTCGAGCGATTCACCCCCGAGGCCCGCCAGGCGGTCAACCACGCCATGGCGGAGGCCCGCCGCCTCGCCCACCAGCACACCGGCACCGAGCACCTGCTGCTCGCCCTGCTGGCCGACCCGGACTCCGGCACCGCGCAGGCGCTGCGCGGCATCGACCACGCCCAGGCCGCCGCCGCGATCGAGGCCGCCGTCCGGCGGCCCTGCCACGGCGAGGAACTGGACGCCGACCTGCTCAGCACGCTGGGCATCGACCTGGACGCGGTCCGGGAGAAGATCGAGGCCAGCTTCGGCCCCGGCTCGCTGGACCGCGCGCCGTTCCGGACCAGGCGCGGCGCGCTGATCAGCGGCAGACACCTGACCTGGACCCCCAAAGCCAAGAAGGCCCTCGAACTCTCCCTCAGGGAGGCCCTCGCCCTGAAGAGCAAGGAGATCAACACCATCCATCTGCTGCTCGGCCTGTTCCGGGAGGGCAGCGGCCTCGCCATGCGGATCCTGGTCGAACACGGCCTCGACACCGACGCGATCGCCGCGAGGCTGCGCGCTAACGAGACGCCCTAAGGAAGTCCGCGTTCATCCGGGCGATGGCGTCCAGCGAGATGCCCTTCGGGCAGACCGCCGTGCACTCCCCGGTGTTCGTGCAGCCGCCGAACCCCTCCAGGTCCATCCGCTCGACCATGGCCTTGGCCCGAGACGCGCGCTCGGGCTGGCCCTGCGGCAGCGACCCCAGGTGGGTGATCTTGGCGGCGGTGAACAGCGACGCCGAACCGTTCGGGCAGGCCGCCACGCAGGCCCCGCAGCCGATGCAGGTCGCCGCGTCGAACGCGTCGTCCGCGTCGTCCTTCGGCACCGGTACGGCATGCGCGTCCGGCGCCGCCCCCGCCGGCACCGAGACGAACCCGCCGGCCTGGATGATCCGGTCGAACGACGACCGGTCCACCACCAGATCCTTGATCACCGGGAACGGCGCCGCCCGCCACGGCTCGATGGTGACCACCGCGCCGTCCTCGAAGTGCCGCATGTGCAGCTGGCAGGTGGTGGTGGCCTTCTGCTCGCCGTGCGGAACCCCGTTGATCACCATTCCGCACATGCCGCAGATGCCCTCGCGGCAGTCGTGGTCGAAGGCCACCGGATCGTCCCCGGCCAGGATCAGGCCCTCGTTGAGCACATCCAGCATCTCCAGGAACGACATATCCGGCGACACATCTTTGACGTGATATTTCACCATCTTGCCGGGGTCGTCCGGGCTGGGCTGGCGCCAGATCTTCAGGGTGAGGTTCACTTGTAGCTCCGCTGGCTCATCTTGACGTAGGCGTACTCCAGGTCCTCCCGGTGCAGCACCGGGCCTTCCGGCGTGTGCTCCCAGGCCGCGACGTAGGCGAAGTTCTCGTCGTCGCGGAGTGCCTCGCCGTCGGCGTCCTGGGACTCGGCCCGGAAGTGGCCGCCGCAGGATTCGGTCCTGTGCAGCGCGTCCAGGCACATCAGCTCGGCCAGGTCGAAGAAGTCGGCCACCCGCCCGGCCCGCTCCAGCGCCTGGTTGAGCTCCTCGTTCGTGCCGGACACCTTCACATTGCGCCAGAACTCGGCGCGCAGCTCCGGGATCCTGGCCAGCGCCTTGGTCAGCGACGCCTCGGTGCGCTCCATGCCGCAGTAGTCCCACATCAGCTTGCCCAGTTCGCGGTGGAAGGAGTCGGCGGTCCGGTCGCCGTCCACGGCCAGCAGCCGCTGGATCCGGTCCCGCACCGCGATCTCGGCCTCGGCCACGCTCACCTCGTCCACCGGGCCGAAGTCACGGGCGCCGGCCAGGTAGTCGCCGATCGTGGTGGGCAGCACGAAGTAGCCGTCGGCCAGGCCCTGCATCAGCGCGGACGCGCCGAGCCGGTTGGCGCCGTGGTCGGAGAAGTTGGCCTCGCCGACCACGAACAGGCCGGGGATGCTGGACTGCAGGTCGTAGTCCACCCACAGGCCGCCCATCGTGTAGTGGACGGCGGGGTAGATGCGCATCGGCTGGGCGTACGGGTCCTCGCCGGTGATGCGCTCGTACATCTCGAAGAGGTTGCCGTACTTCTCCTCGACGGCGTCCCGGCCGAGGCGGGTGCTGGCGTCGGCGAAGTCCAGGTAGACGCCGAGCCCGCCGGGGCCGACGCCGCGGCCCCCGTCGCAGACGTTCTTGGCGGCGCGGGAGGCGATGTCGCGGGGGACCAGGTTGCCGAAGGCCGGGTAGATCCGCTCCAGGTAGTAGTCGCGCTCGTCCTCGGGGATGGCGGCGGGCGGGCGGGCGTCCCCGGCCTCCAGCGGGACCCAGACCCGGCCGTCGTTGCGGAGGGACTCCGACATCAGGGTCAGCTTGGACTGGTACTCGCCGGAGACCGGGATGCAGGTCGGGTGGATCTGGGTGTAGCAGGGGTTGGCGAACAGGGCGCCCTTGCGGTGCGCCCGCCAGATCGCGCTGGTGTTGCAGCCCTTGGCGTTGGTGGACAGGAAGAACACGTTGCCGTACCCGCCGGTGGCCAGCACCACCGCGTCGGCCAGGTGGCTCTCGATCTCGCCGGTGACCATGTCGCGGACCACCACGCCGCGGGCCCGGCCGTCGCTGACGATCAGCTCCAGCATCTCGTGCCGGGCGTGCATGGTGACCGTCCCGGCCGCGATCTGCCGCTCCAGCGCCTGGTACGCGCCGAGCAGCAGCTGCTGCCCGGTCTGCCCCCTGGCGTAGAAGGTACGGGAGACCTGGGCGCCGCCGAACGAACGGGTGTCCAGCAGGCCGCCGTACTCGCGGGCGAACGGCACGCCCTGGGCCACCGCCTGGTCGATGATGTTCACGCTGACCTGGGCCAGCCGGTAGACGTTGGACTCTCTGGCCCGGAAGTCGCCGCCCTTCACGGTGTCGTAGAACAGCCGGTAGACCGAGTCGCCGTCGCCCCGGTAGTTCTTGGCGGCGTTGATGCCGCCCTGCGCGGCGATCGAGTGCGCCCGGCGCGGCGAGTCCTGGTAGCAGAACGAGGTGACCTGGTAGCCCAGCTCGCCGAGGGTGGCCGCCGCCGACCCCCCGGCCAGCCCGGTGCCGACCACGATCACGCTCAGCTTGCGCTTGTTGGCGGGGTTGACCAGCCGGGCCGCGAACTTGCGCTTCTCCCAGCGCTCCTCGATCGGCCCGTCCGGGGCCTTCGTGTCGCGAATCGGCTCGCCCTCGCGGTAGTTCACTTCACGGCTCCGATCATGATCGCGAACGGCACGGACAGGAAGCCCAGCACCAGCACGGCGGACAGCAGCCCGGCTGCCCCCTGCAACCCGCGCCGCCCCCGGGCCAGGCCGAGCGTCTGGAACGCGCTCCACAGCCCGTGCCGCAGGTGCAGCCCGACCATCACCACGGCCACCGCGTAGAACACGGTCACGTACCAGCGGCCGGGCGCGAATCCCTCGACCATCCGCTGGTACGGCGACGCCGCGCCCCCCGCCGGATTGGCCACCCCGAAGGTCAGGTCGAGCAGGTGATACGCCACGAACAGGGCCACGGTCAGGCCACCCCAGCGCATGACGTGCACCACGTAACCGCCGGCCTGGGACTTGCGCCGGGCCGCGTACTTCACCGGACGGGCCGCCCGCGCCCGCCGCGCCAGCGCCACCGCCGACCAGATATGCAGCACGATCGCCGCCAGCAGCACGACCTCGACCAGGGTCAGCAGGCCGCGCTTGGGCAGCAGCGGATAGCCGACCTCACGCAGCCAGGCCGCGTACCCGTTGAACGCCTCCGCCCCGGCGAAGGTCTTCAGGTTGCCGACCATGTGGCCGGCCAGGAAGAGCACCAGCACCGCCCCGGTCACCGCCATGACGGCCTTCTGGCCATTGGACGAGCCGAAGAACCCCGGCCTGCGCCGCGGCGGCTCGCTCTGCGCGACCGGCGCGGTCGCCGCGCCGCGTTCGATGATGGCTGTCACACCTCGGACGCTAGGAACCCGGAGAGGGCGCCGTCCAAGTCATCGTGGGTCTGGTTTCGATAGCCGGCGGCTATGACGTCTGGCCCGCCGCCCGCGGCGCGTCCGGGCCACCCGGGCCAGTGCGAGCAATCTCACAGCACGTACGCTTGGGAAACGTGCAGCTTCAGCAGCTCGCGTCGTTCGTGGCGGTGGCCGAGACCCGGCACTTCACCCAGGCCGCCGAACGGATGCGGGTGGCCCAGCCCTCCCTCAGCAAGCAGATCAAGGCCCTGGAGACCGAGCTGGGCGCTCCGCTGTTCAGCCGCGCCAGGGGAAACGTGACGCTGACCCCGGCGGGCGAGGCGCTGCTGCCGCTGGCGCGCCGGATGCTGGCCGACGCCGAGACCGCCCGGCGCGAGGTGGCCGAACTGGCCGGGCTGCGGCGGGGGCGGGTCCGGCTGGGGGCGACGCCGTCGCTCTGCGCGGGGCTGCTGGCGGACGCGCTGGCCCGGTTCCACGACGACTACCCCGGGGTGGAGCTACAGGTCGAGGAGGGCGGCTCCCGGGATCTGGTCCGGGCGCTGGCGCGGGGGCAGCTGGACCTGGCATTGATCATCCTGCCGCTGCAGGGCGACGATCCGGCCCTGGTGACCGAGGAGATCCTGCGCGAGACGCTGGTGGTGGCGGCGCCGGCGCACCTGGCGGGGCGCAAGCCGTACCTGCGGATCGAGGAGTTGCGGCGGCGGCCGCTGGTGATGTTCCGGCGCGGCTACGACCTGCGGGAGGCGACCCTGGCGGCCTGCCGCCAGGCCGGGTTCGAGCCGAGGTTCGCGGTGGAGGGCGGCGAGATGGACGCGGTGCTGCGGTTCGTGGAGGCCGGTCTCGGCGTGGCCGTGGTGCCGTCGATGGTGCTGGACGGCCGGCCCAATCTGGCCGGCACCCCGCTGCTCCCCGGCCTGACGCGCACCATCGCGCTCGCGCACCGCAAGGACGTCGAACCGACCCGGGCGGCCCAGGCGTTCCGGGCCGCACTGCTGTCTTTCCTCACTGAGGCCACCCGGGAGGGAACCCTTCCCGAGGGCGTCGAAGCGGTTACCTGATCTCGCTATATTTGGGGTGCCCCTCCCGAATGAGGCATGGTGCCGACTCTTTCGCATAGTCTCCCGGATCTGCTGACGCTCCTGCTGATCGAAGACGATCCCGAGGACAAGTTCCTCGTCGAGGAGTCGTTGTCGACTGCGCGAAGGCCGCCGAAGATCATCTGGGCGCGCAGCCTGGCCGAAGGCCGGGAGCGGCTGACCTCCGAGGTCAGCTGCGTGCTGGTGGACCTGTCGCTGCCGGACGCGCACGGCCTGGAAGCGCTCGAACACGTCCTGGAGATGGCCCCGGAGACCGCCGTGCTGGTGCTGACCGGCCTGAACGACGTCCAGGTCGGGGTGGACGCGATGGCCGCCGGCGCCCAGGACTACCTGCTCAAGCAGGACGTGGACGGCCCGCTGCTGGCCCGCGCCATCCGGTACGCGATCGAGCGCAAGCGCGGCGACCTGGCCCAGCGCGAACTCGTCGCGGAACGCCTGCTCAGCGCCGAGGCGGCCCGCCTCGAACACGGCCTGCTGCCGGTGCCGATGCTGCGCACCGAGGCCCTCGCCCACGAGACCTGCTACCTGCCGGGGCAGCGCCAGGCCGGGCTGCTGGCCGGCGACTTCTGGGACACCGTGCAGACCCCCGACGGCGCGGTGCACGTGCTGGTCGGCGACGTCTGCGGGCACGGCCCCGACGAGGCCGCGCTGGGCGCCGCGCTCCGGATCGCCTGGCGCACGCTCACCATCGCGGGCCTGGACGGCAACCGCCTGCTCGGCACGATGGACACCCTGCTCCGCAACGAGCGCAACTCCCCGGAGATCTTCACCACGCTCTGCACCGCCACCATCGCGCCCGACCTGGGCAGCGCCCGCTTCTACGTGGTCGGCCACCCGCCGCCGCTGGTGATCAGGGACGGTGAGGTGAACGTGGTCACCGACACTCCGTCGGGACCACCGCTGGGCATCTTCAAGGACATGCGCTGGACGCCGGTGGACATCACCCTCGGCGGCGCCTGGTCGCTGCTGCTCTACACCGACGGCCTGATCGAGGCCACCGTCGGCGGCGGCCGGGACCTGCTCGGCACCGACGGCCTGATCGGCCTCATCCGCGAGCAGGGCGGCATCGACCTGGACCGGCTGATCGCCCGGGTGAAGGAACTGCACAAGGACGCCCTGACCGACGACCTGGCAGCCGTCGCGCTGTCCAAGAGGTGACGTGATCAGAATAGAACCGCTGCCGCCGCCCAGACCGCCCAGCGGCTTCGGCCGGCTGAAGGCGGGGCGCTGGTTCCTGCTGGTCGGCGCCGCGCTGCTGCTGGCCTGCACGGCGGCCATCGCGGTGACGCTGACCACGCTGACCGAGACCCGCGACTCCCGGGTCTACATCATCGACGTGATCGACCCGCTGGTCCTGCACACCCTGGAGCTCTCCACGGCGGTGACCAGCGAGGAGAGCGTGATCCGCGGCTACGGCCGGACCAACGAGGAGTCCTTCCTGGCCGAGTACGACCGGGCCAAGGCCATCGAGACCAATGCCGAACTCGCGATCAGGAAGCTGCTCCCGCAGGCGCCCGAGATCAACCTCGACATGGCCCACCTGCAGGCGGCCATCGATGCCTGGCGGCGGGACTACGCCGACGCCATCGTCCGCAACGTCCCCACCGAGGGCAAGGACACGGCCGCCGGCCTCGCCGAGGTGAACAGCGCCAGGTTCGGCGTGGTCCGCAACGCCTTCGCCGCCCAGCAGCGCCACCTGGAGCAACTCCACCAGTCCGGCAGCGAACGGCTGGAGGACGGCTGGGACATCTTCTACCGGGCCCTGGGCACGCTGGCCGCCCTGCTGGCACTGTCCGTCATCCTGTTCACCCTGCTGGTCCGCTACGTCGTGCTGCTCCCGGTGGCCCGCCTGGCCGCCCAGGTCAGAGCGGTCGCCCAGGGCGACTTCGACCACGAGCTGCGGGTCGACCACCCCGCCGAGATGGCCGAACTGTCCGGCCACGCCGACGCCATGCGCCGCCGCATCGTGGCCGAATGGCAGAACACCGCCCGCGCCCGGCGCACCCTGGAGGACCAGACCGCCGAGCTCAAGCGCTCCAACGGCGAACTGGAGCAGTTCGCCTACGTGGCCAGCCACGACCTCCAGGAGCCGCTGCGCAAGGTGGCCAGCTTCACCCAGATGCTGGAACAGCGGTACGGCGACCAGCTGGACGACCGCGCCAAGCAGTACATCAAGTTCGCCGTGGACGGCGCGAAACGCATGCAGCTGCTCATCAACGACCTGCTCGACTTCTCCCGGGTCGGCCGGGTGAGCACCGAACGCGAACCGGTCTCCACCGAGGACGTCTTCGCCGGCGCGGTCGGCAACCTGGCCGCCCGGATCGAGGACACCGACGCCGTCATCACCCACGATGAGCTACCGTCGGTCGTCGGCAACCACATGCTGCTCACCCAGCTGTTCCAGAACCTGATCGGCAACGCCATCAAGTTCCGGTCCGACGCCGCCCCCGTGATCCACATCGGGGTCCGCAGGGACGGCAAGATGTGGGAGTTCTGCTGCGCCGACAACGGGATCGGCGTAGACCAGAAGTACGCCGACCGCATCTTCCTGATCTTTCAGCGGCTGCACCCCCGGGACGTCTACCCCGGCACCGGCATCGGCCTGGCGCTCTGCCGGAAGATCGTCGAATACCACGGCGGCCAGATCTGGCTCGAGAAGGAGCCGGACGCGCCGGGCACCATATTCCGCTGGACCCTGGAGGCGACCGATGAATGAGCTGCGCTGGATCGACGTGCTACTGGTCGAGGACGACCCGGGCGACGTGCTGCTCACCCAGGAGGCCTTCGAGCACAACAAGGTCCGCAACAAGCTGCACGTGGTCAACGACGGCGAGCAGGCGCTGGCGTTTCTGCGCCGGGAGGGCAACTATACTGACGTTCCCCGCCCCGACCTGGTGCTGCTGGACCTGAACCTGCCGCGCAAGGACGGGCGCGAGGTGCTTGAAGAGATCAAGGACGACCCGGAGCTGCGGTCGATCCCGGTCGTGGTGCTGACCACGTCCGAAGCGGAGGAAGATATCCTCCGCAGCTATCGGCTGCACGCCAATGCGTACGTGTCCAAGCCCGTGGATTTCGAGCAGTTCATCCGCGTGGTCCGGCAGATTGATGACTTCTTCGTGACTGTCGTCAAGCTTCCGGGGAACTCGTACCGGGGCACGTGACAGGAATCACAAAGGCAACTGAGTGACCCGCTTCACACATGATGTTTGCGTGGTCGTAACGTAGCCCCCACCAATACGGCGTCCGTACGCGGTGGAGAGGTCCCCGATGACCCAGACAACGGCCGAGAGCCCGGCCAGGAAACAACGCGCTCAGCTCAAAGTGCGAACCCTTCGCACCGACCGATGGTGGCTTGCCCCGGCATTGACGTTCGCCGGTCTCATGGCGTTTCTCATCTACGGTTTCTGGGCGACTTTCGACGCGAGCTACTTCGTCGAACCCTATATAGCGCCATTCTCGTCGCCCTGCCTGGCGACCTCGTGTCCCGAGGGTGCCCGATTCCTGGGCTTGGCTCCCTTCGGCGACTGGTACGGCTTGCCGCCCGGCCTGCTGATCCTCGGATTGCCGGCCGGTTTCCGGGTGACGTGCTACTACTACCGGAAGTCGTACTACCGGTCCTTCTGGCTGTCCCCGCCCGCTTGCTCCGTCGCGGAACCGCACAAGAAGTACACCGGGGAGACCCGGCTGCCGCTGATCATCCAGAACGTGCACCGCTACTTCTTCTACGGTGCGATCGTGATCGGCGCCATCCTCAGCTACGACGCGATCCTCGCCCTGATCCACAAGCCGGCCGGTCTGGGCACCTGGATCCTGCTGGTCAACGCGGCTCTCATCGTCGCGTACACGCTCTCCTGCCACTCCTGCCGGCACATCACCGCCGGGCGGCTGAACCACTTCTCGAAGCACCCGCTGCGCTACCGGGCCTGGACGTTCGTGTCCAAGCTCAACGCCAAGCACCAGCCGCTCGCCTGGGCGTCGATGTTCTCCGTCATGATCGCCGACTTCTACGTCCGGCTGGTCGCCAAGGGCGTCATCACCTTCCCGTTCGCATAGATTCGCCATGGATCGCTAAGGATTCTCAACGTGGAGCGTCACGAATACGACGTCGTCGTCATCGGAGCCGGCGGAGCCGGCCTCCGGGCGGCGATCGAGGCACGGCAGCAGGGCAAGCGGACGGCCATCATCTGCAAGTCCCTGTTCGGCAAGGCCCACACCGTCATGGCCGAGGGCGGGGCCGCCGCCGCCATGGGCAACGTCAACTCCGACGACAACTGGATGGTGCACTTCCGGGACACCATGCGCGGCGGCAAGTTCCTGAACAACTGGCGGATGGCCGAACTGCACGCCAAGGAGGCCCCGGACCGGGTCTGGGAGCTGGAGGCCTGGGGCGCGCTGTTCGACCGCACCAAGGACGGCAAGATCAGCCAGCGGAACTTCGGCGGGCACGAGTACCCGCGGCTCGCGCACGTCGGCGACCGCACCGGGCTGGAGATGATCCGCACGCTCCAGCAGCGGGTGGTCGCGCTCCAGCAGGAGGACTTCGCCGTGCACGGCGACTACGAGGCCTACATCAAGGTCTTCGCCGAGTGCACGGTGACCCGGCTGCTCAAGGACGACGGGGCCATCTCCGGCGCGTTCGCGTACTGGCGGGAGACCGGCAAGTTCATCGTCTTCGACGCCCCGGCCGTGGTGCTGGCCACCGGCGGCATCGGCAAGTCGTATGTGGTGACCTCCAACTCCTGGGAGTACACCGGGGACGGGCACGCGCTGGCCCTGCTGGCCGGCGCGCAGCTGATCAACATGGAGTTCATCCAGTTCCACCCGACCGGCATGGTCTGGCCGCCCTCGGTGCGCGGCATCCTGGTCACCGAGTCGGTCCGCGGCGACGGCGGCGTGCTCCGCAACTCGCTCGGCGAGCGGTTCATGTTCAACTACGTGCCGGACGTGTTCAAGGACAAGTACGCCACCTCCGAGGAGGAGGGCGACCGCTGGTACACCGACCAGGCCAACAACCGCCGCCCGCCGGAGCTGCTGCCCAGGGACGAGGTGGCGCGGGCCATCAACGCCGAGGTGAAGGCCGGGCGCGGCTCACCCCAGGGCGGGGTGTTCCTGGACGTGTCGTCCCGGCTGCCGGCCGCTGAGATCATCAAGCGGCTGCCGTCGATGCACCACCAGTTCAAGGAGCTGGCCGACGTCGACATCACCAAGGAGCCGATGCAGGTCGGCCCCACCTGCCACTACATCATGGGCGGGGTCGAGGTGGACGCCGACACCGGCGCGGCCTCGGTGCCCGGCCTGTTCGCGGCCGGCGAGGTGTCCGGCGGCATGCACGGCTCCAACCGTCTCGGCGGCAACTCCCTGTCCGACCTGCTGGTCTTCGGCCGCCGCGCCGGAGCCGGGGCCTCCCAGTACGTGGACGGCCTGACCAGGCGCCCGGCCGTGACCGGGGTCGAGGAGGCCATGGCGGAGGCGGTGGCGCCGCTGGAGCGCGGCGGCGGCGAGAATCCGTACGAGCTGCACCACGAGTTGCAGCGGACCATGAACGAGCTGGTCGGCATCATCCGCAAGGCGGGCGAGGTCGGCGACGCCCTGGACGTGGTGGAGAAGCTCAAGGAGCGGGCCCACAACACCGCCTCCACCGGCGGCAAGATCTACAACCCGGGCTGGCACCTGGCCCTCGACCTGCGCAACATGCTGCTGGTCAGCGAGTGCGTGGCGAAGGCGGCGCTGATCCGCGAGGAGAGCCGAGGCGGCCACACCCGGGACGACTACCCGGGCATGTCCCCCGACTGGCGGCGCAAGCTGCTGGTCTGCTCGGCCCCCCCGGACGGGTCCGAGGTGACCGTGGTCGAGAAGGAGCAGCCGTCCATGCGGGACGACCTGATCACCCTGTTCGACCGCGGCGAACTGTCCAAATACGTCACCGAGGACGAACTGGCGGAGTACGACGCCGCGCTCGCGGCCAAGAAGAGAGAATCGTGATGGGGTACAAGGCGAAGTTCCGCGTCTGGCGGGGTGAGGGCGGCGACGGCAAACTGGAGGACTTCACCGTCGAGGTGAACGAGGGCGAAGTCGTCCTCGACGTCATCCACCGCCTGCAGGCCACCCAGGCGCCCGACCTGGCGGTCCGCTGGAACTGCAAGGCCGGCAAGTGCGGGTCCTGCTCGATGGAGATCAACGGCAAGCCGCGGCTCGGCTGCATGACCCGGATGTCCACCTTCGAGGAGGCCGACACCATCACGGTCACCCCGATGCGGACCTTCCCCGTCATCAAGGACCTGGTCTGCGACGTCTCGTTCAACTACCAGAAGGCCCGGGAGATCCCGTCGTTCACGCCGCCGGCGGACGTGCGGCCGGGCGAGTACCGGATGCAGCAGATCGACGTCGAGCGGTCCCAGGAGTTCCGCAAGTGCATCGAGTGCTTCATGTGCAACAACGTCTGCCACGTGATCCGGGACCACGAGGAGAACAAGACCAACTTCGCCGGGCCGCGCTTCCTGATGCGGATCGCGGAGCTGGACATGCACCCGTATGACGTGGCCGACCGTAAGGACGCCGCACAGGAGGAGCACGGGCTCGGCTACTGCAACATCACCAAGTGCTGCACCGAGGTCTGCCCCGAGCACATCAAGATCACCGACAACGCGCTGATCCCGATGAAGGAGCGCGTGGTCGACCGCAAGTACGACCCGCTGGTCTGGCTCGGCAACAAGATCTTCCGCCGCTGAAATCACGAAGCGCCGACCGGATCCCGGTCGGCGCTTCGTTTTGCGGCTAGTACGGCCTGCGGCGGCGCGGATCCTCCGGCTCGCCCGGCTGCGGCTCCGCCTGCATGGGGAACACCGCCGTCCCGCCCTGCTGTCCCCCCGGCAACGGCTCCTCGATCGTCCGCTCGATCACGTATCCCTGCGGGTACCCCGGCGCCTGCGCGGGCGGCGGATACGACTGCTGCGCCTCCGGCGGCTGCCCGTACGGCTGCTGCGGATACGGCATCGGGTACGGCACCGGCACGTAACTCACCACCGGTGCCTGGTACGGCTGGAGCGGATACCCCGGATACGGCATCATCTGGGCGCCGGCCATCGGGTGCCCCATCGGGAGCTGCTGCATCGGCATCTGCATCATGCCGCGGCGGAGCGCCGCCGCGTGCGCCAGCCGGCGCAGCCGGCCTTCGAAGACCAGCCAGCCCAGCAGGGCGAGCAGCACCAGCAGCGCGGCCGGGGCGGCCAGCTTGCGGCTGAGGCCGGTCTGGTCGAACTCGGGATTGGCGTTGCGAATGACGATCGCCACCGCCTCCGGGTCCGGCTCGGCGAAGGCCGGGCCGGACGTCGGGGTCGGCGCGGCGGTCTCGCCGACGGCCGGGAGGGAGACCTCGGGCTCGGGCACCTGCGCGGTCTCGGTCGGGATGACCGGGTCGCTGGTGGGCAGCACCGGCGGCACCGGCTGCGTGGTCGGGACGGCGGGCGCCGTGTTGCTGGGCGGCTGCTCCACGGTCGGGCTCGGAGCGGCGCCGCTCGGGGGCGGGGTGACGGTCTGGGTGACGGTAACGCTGACGTCGCCGGTGGGTTCGTTGGTGACCGTGATGGTGACGCTGTCACAGGTCTCACCGGGCGGGCAGCCTTCGACCGGGTTGGCCGCGCTGGCCGCCGCCGCGATCATCACCACGACCGCGCTGGAGGCCAGCGTGGCGGCGACTATGGACGCAACCCGCCTGCGTGCGCGTCCGATCACCGCATCCTCCGCCGTAGCCGCCCGACTTTCTAGGTCAAGGAAATACTAGTCGGGCAAAGGACTGGCAAAGCATGTTTCGTCCAGGGAGTCTCATTCGGGGTCATTTTCGCGGGGTTTACGGGTCAGCCGCATCTGCAGGGCCAGCAGCGCGAGCAGACCCGCCACCCCCGCAGCGGCGACCGGGAAGCCCTCGATGGTGTCGGGGGCCTGGGTCAGCTTCATGTTCGGCGGGCCGAGCAGCGGCGGAGCACCGGACGGGGTCGGCGACGGCGCGATGAGCGGGATGCCCGCGGGAACCTGAAGGTCCTCCGGAAGCGGCACCGAAGTGATCAGCGGGGTCGCGTCCGGCAGGCTGGGCAACTCCACCGGCGGCAGCGTGGGCGTGATCCCGGCCTGCGGCAGGGCGGGCTCGATCGCGGCCGGCGGCGGAACCACCTGGGCGACGGCGCCCGCGGCGTCCTGCACCGTGCCGGGCACGCTGACGGGCGGCACCACCGGCACGGGAGCAAGCCGCACCGCGGCGGACGTAGGCCGCGGAGCAGGCGTTTCCCGAAGTTCAGGCATTTGCTGAAGCTGGGGCCTCTGCCCAAGGTCGGGCGTTTGGTGAAGCTCGGGCCGCTGCCCAAAGTCTGGCACTTGGTGAAGATCAGGTGTTTGCTGCGGGTCGGGCGTGTGCTGGCCAGGCGCGGCGTGCGCCTTCGGCTCGCGGACCTGAGGTTTGGGCAGCCGCGGTTCGGGCCTCGCCGGGCGCGGCATGCGTGGCGCCGAAGGCCACCCCTGGTCCTCGCGCGGCCAGCGCCGCGACCACACTTCCGAGTCGAAGTCCTCGAAGCCCGTCATCGGCGCGCGTGCGGCGCTCGGCGGGAAACCGATTGCCGGGCTGGGCTCTGGCCAGGGCGTCGGGTCGGCGGGGGGCACGTCGGCAGGGTCGAGCGCGGAGCCGATCGCGGGGTCGGCCGCGGGGTCGATCGAGAGCTCGGCGGCCGGTACGACGGTCGGGCCGGCGCTCGGCGAAGGCGTACAGACCGGGGCTGGGCTCGGCGGGAGCATCGATCTGAACGGGGCCGGGCTGGCGGGCAGCGGGATCTGTGGCATCGGCACCCAGGGGGTGGGTGTCGGCGACGGCCAGGCGTGCATGCCGGCGACCAGCGGACCGCAGGTGGGGAGCGGAGACGGCGAAGGTTCCGGCCCCTGATCGGCGATGGCGGCCACCGCGCAGCCGCCGGCCACGACGACCCCCGCCCCCACCATCGACAGGACATATCCCCGTCGCCGCCACTTCGTCACGCGAACTCCCCCGATGTACGCTTCGTAAGCGTTATGTCACACCAGGTCGGAGCTCAACCCCTCCTTGAGCAGATCTTGGACCGCCTTAACTATCGGCAGATCCGCGGGCAGCCAGGCCACCGAGTAGAAGTCCCCCGGCTCCAGCCACCGCAACGCGAGATGCTCGCGCGCCTCCGGGACCCCCGCCGCGAGCACGGCCAGCCAGACCCGCAGCACGTATCCCCCGCTCAGCGGCCAGTCCCCACCGACCCGCCGCCCCACCGTGATCTTGACGCCGAGTTCCTCGTCGCACTCCCGGACCAGGGCGTCGTGCTCGTTCTCCCCCGGATCGACCTTTCCGCCCGGAAGCTCCCACCCGCCCATCAGCTCCGGCGGCTCGGCCCGCTGGGCGGCCAGCAGCCGCCCGCCCTCGACGATCGCAGCACCGACAACGATCTTCTCCATGCCTGCCTAGGGTACGCCCGGACGCCTCGCCAGACCGGACCAACGCGATTGACTCGCGCTTACCGTCCCGCCAACATCCGGTGGCCCCGCCGCCAGCGGCAGCCGTTTCAGCTGCTCAAGCACGTCCGGGTTCTGCAACGGCCGGGTATATCCGACGATCCCAATCCGATCCTGATATGTCGTGACCTTGATGGGTCCGCACAGCGTGCACCGCGCCTCGATCATCTTCCCCGGCGAGACGATCATTCCGACATGCCCGGGATTGGTGGCGGACGTCCCCGGCCCCGAGTTGAAGAACACCAGATCCCCGGCCTGCTCGTCACCCGGTTCGATCTTCTCCCCGAACGGCCACTGCCCGAACGTCGTCCGCGGAATCGACAGCCCCGCGTTCCGGTAGGCCATGTAGATGATCCCCGAGCAGTCGTACGCGTCCGGCCCGGTCCCACCCCACCGGTACGGCTTGCCGCGCTGCTCCAGCGCGTAGTCCAGGATCTTGGCCACGATCTCGCTGGGCGCCGCCACTGTGAAGTCGCAGTCCGGGTTGTTCTCCGGCGGCACGCCGACCTGGCCGGAGGCGGCGTACCGGGCGGCGATCTCCAGGACCTGGTCCACGTACCAGGTCGCCCGGTTGTAGACGAAGATGGCCTTGCGCAGGTCGTCGGGGGCGCCGTTGCGTTTGAGCATCTTGGCCGCGCCCAGGATGGCGTCCGCCGGGTTGTACACGTCGGCGATGCCGTCGTCGTCGCCGTCGGAGGCGTAGCCGTTGAACTCCGACGGGATCGGGATCTGCGCCCTGCCGCCCCAGGTGCTGATCAGGAACTGCATCGGCCCGGCCGCGCCCGCCTCGTTGGTGCCCGTCTTGACCCCTGGCAGGTCGGAGCGCCCGTGGTCGGTCTCCCGCTTGCCGACCGCCGCCAGCACGTTCCACTGGACCCCGATGGCCTGGCCGTGCTTCTTGTAGAGGGCCAGGTACTCCGGCGGGATGTCCTCCTTCGCCGTCGCGGACAGGTCGCCGACGTCGACCGCGCAGTCGGCCCCGCCCCCGCCGAACAGCGCGCCAGGTAACGGCGTCATCAGCACGATCGACCCGAACAGGGTCATCGGCAGGGCCACGGCGAGGAGCGCGGCCACCCATTTCCAGGAGAGCCGGCTCTTGGCCTGGGGGGTCGCCGCGTTCACGGGGAGGTGTCCCCGTCCTGGCCGGCGTCGGCGGGCTGCATGTCGTACACCCGCCAGTCACTGCCCAGTTTCATCACCGTCACGGCGTAGGAGTCGGTCTGGTCGCGCTCGCCGGCCGTGCTGGTGATCCGCTGGATGGAGTCGACCACGAAGACCACCGAGCCCACGGTCATGTCCCGGATCGAGGTCACCTTGGCCGAACCGTCCGAGACGGTCTGCTCGGTGCTGTCGTGCTGGGTCAGCGCGGGCGCGGTCAGGCTCCTGGTCAGCTCGTCGCCGAACTCGGCGGTCGCGAACCGCCGCACCCGGTCCACCCGGGCCACCGGGTCGGCGTAGGTGTAGGTGCCGTACGCGCCGACGAACCGCCGGGCCAGATCGGCGGCGGCGGCCAGTTCGTCCCGGCCGAGCGGCAGGTACGCGTACACGTCGAACTCGCCCGACGGCGTGCTGGCCACCTGGCTCGGCAGCACCGGGACGACCGTGGACGCCGGCGCGTTCCGGCGGGTGGCGGCCGCCTCCGGGGTGCTCTCGCCGTCCCCGCCGCCGAGCATCGTCAGATAGATGCCGATGGCGGCGAGCACGACGACCACGGCCACGAAGACGAGTCGCCTCCGGCCGTCCGTTCCCTCCATGATCAATCCTTGTCGCGGTCGGGGGGCCTCAACCAGAACGGCGCGTTCTCGCCGCCGCGTGCGCTCTTGGCCCGGCTCGGCAGCCACAGCGGCGGCGCGTCCGAGCGTGATTGCCTGGGGGACTCGGCGCGCGGCGGCTGCGACCTGGGCGTCTCAGCGCGCGGCGACCGGCTGGGCTCGGCGCGGCGCTCCGGCCGCGGACTCTCCCGCCGTCCACCGCCACCACCGAACAGACCCCCGCCACCGCCGAAGAAGCCGCCACCGGATCCACGCGAGGAGGAACCACGAGACGAACCACCCGACGAGCCACGGGACGAACCGCCCGAACCGAACAGACCGCCCGAGCGGGAAGTGCCCCGGGAAGCAGCCGATGGCCGGGACGCCCAACCGCCGGAACGGCCGCCGAACCAGCCGCCCGACGACGAACCGCCGGAGGACGAACTCGGAGCGCTGCCCGACGCGGACGGAACCGGTCCACCCGACCGGCGCGGGCCGGTGACCGGCGGACGCCCCCCGGCCGGCGGGCGCAGATTGAGCGGAGGCGCGGAACCCGGCCGAGGCGAGGGCGCCCCCGCCTTCTTGCGTGGGTCGGTTTCCAGCGGCGCGGGCTGCCCGGTCGCCCGGACTCCGACGCCGCCGACCTTCTCCTCGCCGCGCACCCGGCCCTGCGCCACCCCCGACGCGGCGGCGCCCGCCGCGCCGGCCCCGGCCGCCATGGAGGCGGCCCCGATGACGGGCTCCGCCTTGCGCAGCCCCCAGCGGCCCAGCCGGGCCGAGGCCACCGGCGGCAGCACCCCGCGGGAGCGCTCGAGCACCGACGAACTGGCCGCCTCGCCGAGCATCCGGGTGGTGAGCGTGTGCCCGCTCATGGTGGAGAACAGATGCTGGAACGGACGCCGGTAGAAGAACACCGCCAGCGTCAGCAGCGCCATGAACATGATCTGCATGCCCCACGGCAGCGGCGTCGAGATGATCAGCGCGTAGCCGTACACCAGGACGCCCAGCACGAGGGCCAGCACCGCCTGCCTGAGCAGGGTGCCGACCAGCATCTCCACCCAGCGCATCGCGATGATCCGGCCGGCCCCCGGATGCACGCCGATGAGCAGGAAGACCGGGCCGAGGATGAGCAGCAGCAGGAAGCCGATCTTGAGGACCAGCAGCGAGACCGAGACCAGGAAGATCAGCACTCCGGCCACCATGGCGGCGATGAACGCGCCGATCGCCACCCCCAGGCGGCTGGTCCAGTCCTTGCCCTGGAACAGGAAGAAGGCCGGGGTGCCCTCCAGCGGCTTGGCGATCTCCTCTTCGAACCGCTTCTGGTGGACCTCGCTGCCGGGGGCCTGCTGGCCCTGCTGCTCGGCCGCGTCGATGGCCTGGATGTCGAGCAGCTTCGGCGCGAAGGTGGCCACGATCGGGGCGTTCGGGTCGGCGGTCCCGAACTCGCCCATCAGCCATGGCTTGCAGACCAGGGTCGACCAGAGCGCGTCGGCGTTCTGGGTCACGCCGGGGGTGCCGGGCTGGCCGTACCCGCCGGTGGTCGGGCGGGCGCCCTCGGTGCCCTTCGGTGGCAGGCAGGACGCGCCGCCCGCGCCGGGCAGGCCGGAGAAGGCCGAGTTGACGATCTCGCCGGTCTTGTCGGTGATGGTCTTGCCGACGCCGGTCAGGTCCTGCGGGCGGCTGAAGAACCAGGTGGCCACGGTGACCGCCAGGACCATCCAGATGACGCCCTCGGTGGTGGTGGTGGCGCGTTTGCGCAGCAGGCCGTACCAGGCCAGCCAGATCGCGGCGATGATCACTATCGGCCGGAGGAACGGCCAGTACATCGCGTCGGCGAGGTTGACGACCATGTCGTCGACCACGTTCTTGATCGGCAGCAGCGGGCCCTCGGTGGCGGCCGCCTCGTAGGTGGTGATGGTGAGCCGGTCCACCGCCTTGGCCCAGGAGAAGATCGTGCTGGCCCAGGCGTTGCCGAGGACCGCGGCCACGTCGGAGCAGCCGAGGCCGTAGGTGTGCCAGAACTGGCCGGCCATGCCGTACCTGGCGTAGTTGGTGAGTTCCTGGTCGGGGGCGACCTCGACCGGGGTGCCCGCGCCGACGCCCGCGCCGGCCGCCGCGCCGGTGTCGCCGACGTCCGGCGGGGGCGGTTTGACCAACCCGTCGACGCCGCCGCCGACCATCTCCGGGGCCAGCGACGAGGACAGGTCACAGATCCCGTCGGCGCTGGCCGTATTGGATGCTCCGAAGACCAACGGAAGACTGAGAACGGTGACCAGAGCCACCAGCACCAGCGCTAACCGGCGGACAAACTTCACGACCGCACCTCCTGCGCGACCCCCGACCTGCTGGATCCCCCTTGAAGATCATGCATGTTCTCACCGGGTTTGTCGTGCGTCGGATTCGTATCGAGCCAGCGCAGCAGCTCAGGCGAGATTAGGTCCACCCCGATCCGGCCGGCCCGGCCGTCCAGATCACGGAAGATGCACTCGCCGTTGCCGAGGGACCGCAGCACGGCCTTGTGCTCCTCGGACGGATCCACACCCAGCAACTCCAGCACGTGCTCGACCTCGACCCGCTCGGTCGAGCGGAACGCGAACACCGAGGACAGGCAGTTGGTGACCTGCTCGTTCAGCAGGTCGCCCGCGTTCTGCGAGACCAGGACGAGCGCGGTGTTACGGGACCGCCCCATCCTCGACACCTCGGGCACCAGCTTGGCGCCCTCCGGCGTGGACGTGATCGCCCACGCCTCGTCCAGGAAGATCACTTTGGGGGTCCGCCGGTCCAGCCCGTTCATGAGCCGCCGGGCGAACTGGGAGACCAGATAGAGCAGCGCCACCGACAGCCGCTGCTCGTAGGAGTAGTCGTCGCGGCCGGTGGCCACGTCCGGCAGGGTCAGGCCGCCGAGGGTGAACACGGTGGTCCAGCCCTCGGTGTCGATCTGCTCGCCGCCGGAGCGGTCGAAGCAGAGCCGGGCCAGCCGCATGTCCGACATCGAGCGCAGCACCGCGCCCAGGTTCTTGGAGGCCGCGTCCTCGGTCCGCTCCAGGTGGTCGACCACCTTGCCGAGCGAAGGATCCGGCTGGTTGGCGACCGCCGCGACCGCCTGGATCATGGCCGACTCGCGCTCCTCCGACATGCGCGGCAGCAGCAGCCGCAGCGTCTCGGTGGCCATCGTCTTCTTGGCCGCGATGTCGTCGCCGAACGAGAACGGGTCCAGCAGGCCCGGCGCGGCCGACATGAGCGGGATCGTCCTGGCCCGCCGCCCGCGCTGGTGCAGCAGCTCCACCAGCGACGACGCGTCTCCCTTCGGGTCGATCACAGCCACCGTGACCCCGCGCAACGCCATCTGGTAGATCAGCAGCAGCGCCAGCGTGGTCTTGCCGCCGCCCGGCTCGCCGGTGATCGCGATCGCCGTCGGCCGGTTCCTGGTCGCCGCCACCAGCGGGTCGAAGTGCACGATGCTGCGCGCCCGCCCCAGCGTCTCCCCGATGTACGGCCCGAGCCAGCCGGCGTTGCCGTCGTCCCTGCGGTCCCCCAGGTCCACGGTCGCGTGCGCCATCCCGCCCGCGATCGTCCGCAGCGGCTGCCGCTGCGCGTACGCGTTGACCCGGACCTTCTCCCCCGGCAGCGCCTCGCAGAACAGCGAGAACTGGTCGCCGGTCGAGTTGACCACGTCGATGCCCAGGTCGCGGTAGTGCTCCACGACCGCCTCGACGCGCTGCACGCACATCTCCTCGGTGGGGGCGCTGACGCTCATCCGGTGCCAGCCGTACACGAACGGCAGGCGCTCCTTGGTGATGCCGTGCTCCAGCATCCGGGCGGCGTCGATCTGCTCGGCCAGCGCCAGCGGTGCCTCCGCGCCCGCCTCCCTGATGTGGATGTCCATGTCGCGGGCGTGCGCCAGCTTGCGGGCGACGTCCTTGCTGGCCCGGACCGGCGAGATCAGCCGCATCCGGCTGGAGATCTCCACCGGGAACGGCAACTGGTCGCCGAAGTGCATCCACGGCTCGCCGTCGGGGAACGGCATCAGGTCGGGGAAGCGGGCGAAGGACAGGTGCGCGGTGAAGGAGTCGCCGGTCGGCTGCTCGATCCGCAGCAGCGACCTGCCGTTGTGGATCTGGCCCTCGACCAGGGACTCGATCTCGCCCTGGCCCCACCTTCTGCGCGGGCTGGCCGACGGCGGCGGGTCGCCGAGCGCGCCGGAGGCGGCGTGCTGGAACAGCCAGGCGATCTCGACCGAGGTGGCGTGCCGGGCATACAGCGCGCTGGAGGCCAGCGCGCGGCCGAGCCGTTCGGCCGACTCGGTCCATTTGGTCACCTCACGCTCGGGCACGTGGTCGTCGTCCAGCCCGAGCGTCTTCTCCGAACGCTGGTAGAAGCCGAACAGCTGGGCCAGCACGCCGTTGCCGAGCTGCGCGCCGCGCGGCCCGAGCCGCACCCCCAGGTAGACCTCCTTGGACCAGAAGTCCTTCGCCCAGACGTGCCGGTACATCTCCTCCAGGTAGTCGCGCCAGCCAGGACCCTCGTCCGAGGTCGCGTTGAGCGCCATCGCCCATTCGGCGGCCGGGTAGGTCCGGTGCGCCACCCGCAGGTGCACCTCGGCGTCCGGCATCCGGATGGTGGCCAGCGCGATCGTCACGTTGGTGGCGAGCGACTCGCGCTCCTCGGGCGTGATGAACTCGTAGCTGACCGTCGGCAGCCGGAAGTAGGCCCACGCCGAAGAATCGGTGAGCAGCACACGGTCGTCGAAGTACCGCACCGCCAGACGGCTTCGCGTCCGGGACCCCCTAGCCAACGATGCTCTCCCCTCTCGCCGTGGTCAGCCCGCTCGCGACCACTCCGGCCAACGCGACATACGCCCGGCGGCCACCGGCGCGGAGATCGCCGAGATCCACCGGGCCCGACTCCGCCAGCTGGTCCTCCCACGGCACCCGCACGATGGCCCGGCACCTGCCCCGCGCCACCGCCTCGGCCCGCTCCACATCCACCAGGCTGCGCCGGCTCACACCGTTCACCACCATGACCGCCCGTCGCCGCAGATCCGCGCAGCCGTGCCCGTCCAGCCACTCGTACGTCATGGCCACCGCGTCCGGCGCGTCCGCGCTGGCCGGCGCCACCAGCACCAGCTGGTCGGCGTACGGCAGCAGCCGCGCGGCCAGCGCCGCCGCCGGATCCATCACGATCACCCGGTACTGCTGGTCGAGCAGCCGCATGGCCCGCGCGATCCGCTGGTCGGAGAAGGCCGCCCGGTCCAAGATGCGCTGCTCCGCGCCCTCGTCGGTGTCGGCGGCCAGCACGTCCAGACCGGACTCGCACCGGCTGGTGTACGCGGCGACCCTGGTGCCGACCTGGTCGATCACGGCCAGGAAGGAGCTCAGCGTCTCCGGCGACTCGGCGCGGATCCGGGTCGTCAGGGTGTGGTCGCCGGTGTTGGCGTCCACGGCGAGCACGCCGTCGTCGCGGTGCCGGGCCAGGGTGTGGCCCAGCAGCAGCGCCGTCGTGCTCTGCCCGGCCCCGCCGGTGCAGCCCAGCACGACCACCCGGCGACTGCCGGAGATCGGCGTGCGCACCCGCGCCTCATCGTTCTCCGTCCCGTCGGTACGGCTGCCGCCGCTGCCCACCACGACCTGCGCGATCCGCCGCCAGCCGCCGTTCGGGTCGCGGCCGACGACGGACTCGACGCGGCGGACCTTGGGCTCTTCCGGGGGTTTGGCTTCGGGGCGGGGAATGGGGACGGGGGCGGCGGGCTGACCGGATAATGCCGGGACCGCCCGGATGGAGACCTGCCGTGCGGGTTCCGGCCTGGGGATGGGGGGTCGTGGCGGCTGGCCCCGGCGGTGCTGCTCCTTCGCGGGGTCCACGACGGGGACCGGCTCGGGCCGGGGCCTGTCCGGCCTGTCCGGCCTGGGTTCGGGCCTGGCTTCCGGCCTCGGCTCGGGCTTGGACTCGATCTTGGGCTCGGGCCCGTTTTTGGGGCCGGCGTCGGTGGAGGCGGCGGCCAGGCGGCGGAGGCGGCGCAGGGCGTCCGGGCCGATCGGCGGAGCGGTGGTCTCGGCCACCGGCTCGGTCTTCCTCGGTTCCGGCTTGCGCTGCTGCTCTGGTTGCACGAAGACCGGGATGGCCGGGGCCTTCGCGGTAGCCGTACCCCAGGAGGGACGGACGGTCGGCTCGGCGACCGGCGGGGCCAGGGTGGGCTCGGCCGGGATCGCGGCGGCCGCCGCAGCGACGGCGGGGAGCACGGTGCCGGGGGTCCGGCGCCTCAGCGGCTCAGGGGCCTTCGGCTTGGCGGGCAGCTTGACGGAGACCTTGGCTGGCGTCTCAGCGCGCGCGAACGTCACGGCGGGCTGGGCCTGGCGGGCGGCCCGGCGTGCGGCGGCCCGGCGGGACGCGCGCCACACCCGGCCGTGGAACACGACTTCGCCGGGCTCCGACACGGGGGCCAGGCGGCACCAGGTGCGCGGCTCGGCCAGATACCGGCTCTGCGACTGGAGCAGCTCGGTCAGCCGCTTGCCCTCGATCACCGGGCGGGTCGACAGCCAGGTGACCACGCCGGGCGGCACCAGGTAGACCACGTGCCACGGCGCCTCGAACGGGAGGCCGACCAGGCGCAGGAAGACCCACCACGGCGCGCTCACGCCGATGAAGACACCGATCCAGACGATGGGCAGCGGCGTAGGCAGCCGAAGGTCGTACAGCTTGTAGAGCCGCTTCTCAATTCGCCAAATATTGGTGTATGTAGGTAGGTCCACCCGATTCCTCCTCTCCCAGCGTGCCCAGGATCACTGGATGCCAAGCGCCCCCGCGATGGCCTTCGCCGTCACCTCGATGATGTTCGGCACGTAGAAGATCACGCCGATCGCGATCGCCAGAATGATGAACTGGACGAACCGCGTGATCTCCCGGGTGAAGAGGAAGAAGAGCGCGACCACCGAGACGATCACCAGGAACAAAGGACCGAAGAACCGGCGCAGGAATTCGGCCAGGCCCTCCGTGTTGATGCCCTGGTTCGGCGCCGGGGTCGGCGTGAAGGCAATGAGTTCGGCGCCGCCCAGCTGGCTGGTCACGGCGCTCTCCAGAATCGTGTGCACAATCATTTCTCGCCCTCCCGGGGGGTGTGGATCAGCGACATCGCGGTCGGCCATGTGTTACCCCACGGACCGGCCCGCGCCCTGGATCCGCCCGACGAGCCACTTCTCGCCCTGCCGCTCCATGGAGAGTTGGTAGGCCTGCTCCAGGCCGGCCGGTTGCGCGGCCGGGTCCGCCGCCGGGTCGGCGCTCGGCACGGCCGCCACCGGCGGGGCCGGCACCGCCCACACGACCACCGCCGTGATGCTCCGGCTCGCCTCCCCGCCCACGGGCACGATCACATCGGTGAGCTGGGCCAGCGTGAAGGCGCCGCCGAGGCCCTCGATGAGGGCGCCGTCGGTGGCGTAGAGCCGCAGCTCCGCCGCGTTACCCGACGCGTACGCCTTGAAGAAGCCCTCCAGCGTCGGGCGGAGCTGGTCCTCCAGGTTGTTGTCCCGGTCCAGGTTGGCCACCGCGGGCAGGTCGGCCACCGCGGGGGCGGGCAGCAGCGCGGGGCGGCCGGACACCACGAAACGATCGCCCGAGTGGTAGACCGGCACCGAGAGCAGCCATCGTTTGCTGCCGGACTGGAAACTCACCACCACCGTGGCGTTCTCGTTGTCGGCGGCCACGTCAATGCTCTGGAATTGAACGGCGCCGGCCGACATCCGGCCGTAGCCATTCCAGCCGAAACGACGCTCGACCCCGGGGGCGAGAAAAGCGGTGAGCCTTTCATCGCGCTGCTCCGGATTGGTCGCGTCGAAATTTAAATAGACCGCGGCGAATTGATTGGCGAATCCGGCGGCCTCCTGGACCGGGAACCCGGAGTTCTCCGGCGTGACCGGCGTCTGCGCGTTCTGGTCCTGGGTGAACCGCTCGAACGGCGCCCGCACCCCGTTGACCACGATCACGACGATGAGCGCCCAGAGGACGGCCCGCCCCACCCACACGAGCCAGCGGCCCCCGCCACCACTCCAGCCCCGACGCCGCACCGGCGCCGAGTCGAGATCAGGCAACGGGTACGACTCGGGGTCGCCAGCGATCCGAGGATCCTGCTGGACGGTTGACCTGCGAGCCATCACGCCTCCGCTCGCGCCGATCCCCCCGGCTGGCGCGGTGTCTTCTTACTCTCGATCCGGTTATCCACGTTGAAGTATTCACCCTAGCGGTCCCGCCAATTGTTCCAGGAAAGCCACGCCCATGCTGTACGCATCCAAGTAACCGGCCAAACCGAGTCTGCATGAGACGGAGAGTGGCCGTACCGGTAGGTACGACTACGAAACGGCGTCTTAGCAGGCCAGCGGCCCGTACTATTACCAACCGGTCAGCGAGAGCTATCCAAACCGTCCTGAGACTCCTACCCGGGATTTCGCCCAGGTCCGGATAGATCCTACGATCAACGACGATGCATCAGCCGGTGGCAGCATCTCCGGTGGTGGGAGCATCTCCCCTTGCAGGCGCGCTGGACGACGACGATGCGCTGGTGGCCGTCGGCGTAGTTCGAGCTGAACGAGGTGCTGTTGGTGCTGTTGGCGGCGCCGTTGGCGTTGGCGAAATTGCCGCTGTTGACGCTGACCGACTCGTTGACGTAGTTGCCGCTGCTGTTGGTGTTGCCGGTGTCGAGGGTGTCGCCGCTGCTGTTGACGTTGCCGGCGTCGAGGGTGTCGCCGCTGCTGTTGACGTTGCCGCAGCCAGTCGGGTTGCATCCCCCCAGCGGAACGGCGATCGGGGCGATGGCCAGGGCGGCGACCAGCATCGTGATCATCATTTCGCGACCTGCCCGACGGTGTTCCGCTGACGGCCGTTGGCGACGTTTCCGCTGTTCGACAAGTTACTGCTGTTGGTGGACCCGTTGGTGTTGGAGAAGTTCCCACTGTTCACCGGGTTGCCGTGGCTGAAGTAGTTGCCGCTGTCGAAGGAGTTGCCGCTGTTCACCGGGCCGTTGACGCAGCGCACCGGCGAGTTGACGGTCGGCGAGTTGTAGTTGATCAGCCGGATGCCGCACAGAATGCTCGGCAGCGTGCTGAGCAGGCTCCCCAGATCGGCGCCGACCAGCCGGGCGAGCTGGGAGCTCGGCGCGGGCAGGGAACTCGGCGCGGGCAGGGAACTCGGCGTGGGCAGGGAACTCGGCGTGGGCTCAGGCCCGGCCCAGGCCGCGGGAACGCTCCACGCCACCGCCCATCCGGCTGCGACGACCACGGCCGCCCGTACCCAAACCTTCACCGTTACCTCCTCCGTGTCCGACCTGCCCGACCGTAACAGAAAGTGATCAGACGACTGCGGAGGCTCTTGGGTTAGCCTCTCGGTGATATTGGTCCGAGCCTGGAGGTAGTGGTGCAGCAGAGCAAGGTCACGGTCACCGTTTCGACGCGAGGGCGCGCCCGCTAAGCAGCAGGTCGACGCTCCTCGAATCGAACCGGTCTCCGATCCCCTGACCGATTCCTCACTGAGGAGCTCTCCTTTGCGTGCCCTCATGTCCGCGCGGCTCGGCGCGGCCTTCTCCAAGCTGTGGACCGCCTCGGCGGTGTCCAACGTCGGCGACGGCATCACCATGGCGGCCGGACCGCTACTCGTCGCCTCCCTGACCAGCGAGCCGGCGCTCGTCGCCGGAGCCGCCTTCGCCCAGCAACTGCCCTGGCTGATCATCTCCCTGATCAGCGGCGTGTACGTCGACCGTCTCAACCGCCGTCATCTGATCATCGTCGTCAACGTCCTGCGCGGGCTGGCCCTGGCGGTCCTGGCCGCCGCGGTCGCCACCTCGACCGCCTCCATCCCGCTCATCTACGTCGTGTTCTTCCTGCTCGGCACCGGTGAGACCCTCGCCGACACGGCCTTCTCCGCACTGCTGCCCGCCACCGTCGCGCCCGAGCAGCTGACCACGGCCAACTCCCGGCTGACGGCCACCACCGTCCTGGGCAACCAGCTGCTGTCCAAACCGCTGGGCGGCTGGCTGTTCGCCGCCGGCGCGGCCCTGCCGTTCGCGGCCGACGCGCTGACCTTCCTCCTCGCGGCCGCGCTGACCTCGGCCATCCGCGTCACTCCGGCCAGACCCGCCGCCGTCGGCGGCAGCGTGCGCGCGGACATCGCGGCGGGGATCCGCTGGCTGTGGCGGCATCGGCCGCTGCGCACGCTCGCGGTGACCATGGGCGTGGCCAACGTGGCCTTCTGCGCACCGTTCGCGATCTTCGCCCTGAACGCCCAGCAGCGGCTGGGACTGACCGAGGTCGGCTACGGCCTCCTGCTCACCGCTTTCGGCGTCGGCGGACTGGCGGGCAGCATGCTCGCCCCACGACTGAGCGCCCGCTTCGGAAGCACGGCACTCCTGCGCGGCGGCCTCATCGTCGAGATCGGCACGCACGCCGTCCTCGCGGCGCCACCACGCACCCGCTGGTCGCGGCGGCCGTCCTGACCGTCTTCGGCGCGCACAGCGTGAACTGGGGGATCATCGTGGCCACCCGGTTCCAGCAGGCGGTGCCGGACGAACTACGCGGACGCGTCGGCAGCGTCTACGCCCTCATCCAGGTGAGCGGCGCCGCGGCCGGCTCACTCCTCGGCGGCGCACTCGCCCAGACCGGGACGATCACCACCCCGTTCTGGGCGGCAGCCGCCGCCATGACCGTGGTCACCGCGATCGCCTGGCGTCCGCTGCGTGCTTAGCCCCGATTAGACGTTGAACCGGAACTCGACCACGTCGCCGTCGCGCATGACGTACTCCTTGCCCTCGATCCTGGCCTTGCCGGCGGAGCGGGCGGCGGCGACCGAGCCGGCCTCCATCAGTTCGTCGAAGGAGATCACTTCGGCCTTGATGAAGCCGCGCTGGAAGTCGGTGTGGATGACGCCGGCGGCCTCGGGGGCGGTGGAGCCCTTCTTGATCGTCCAGGCCCTGGTCTCCTTCGGGCCGGCGGTCAGGTAGGTCTGCAGGCCGAGGGTCTCGAAGCCGACGCGGGCCAGCTGGGAGAGGCCGGACTCGTCCTGGCCGACGGACTGGAGGAGTTCCAGCGCCTCGTCGTCGGGGAGCTCCACCAGTTCGGACTCGATCTTGGCGTCCAGGAAGACGGCCTCCGCGGGGGCGACGATGGCCGCCAGCCTGGCCCGCAGGTCGGTGTCGACCAGTTCGTCGGCGTCGAGGTTGAAGACGTAGAGGAACGGCTTGGCGGTGAGCAGGTGCAGCTCGCGCAGGTCGGCCAGGTCCATTCCCGACGCGTACAGCGTGGTGCCGCCGTCGAGGATCTTGCTGGCCGCCTCGGCGGCGTCCAGGACGGCCTTGCGGTCCTTGTTGGTCCTGGCCTCCTTCTGGAGGCGTGGCACGGCCTTCTCGATGGTCTGCAGGTCGGCCAGGATGAGCTCGGTGTTGATCGTCTCGATGTCCCGCTCGGGGGCCACGTCGCCGTCCACGTGGGTCACGTCGGGGTCGGTGAAGACCCGGATGACCTGGCAGATGGCGTCCGTCTCGCGGATGTTGGCGAGGAACTGGTTGCCCCGGCCCTGGCCTTCCGAAGCGCCTTTCACCAGGCCGGCGATGTCCACGAACTCCACCTTGGCGGGCAGAATCCTGGCCGAGCTGTGGATGGTGGCGAGCTGGGCGAGACGTGCGTCGGGTACGCCGACGATCCCCACGTTGGGCTCGATGGTGGCGAACGGGTAGTTGGCCGCCAGGGCGTTGGCGCTCTTGGTCAGCGCGTTGAAAAGGGTGGACTTGCCGACATTGGGCAGGCCGACGATCCCGATGCTCAAACTCACGGAAGCCGAGTTTACCGGCCGGACAAACAGATCCTGGTCGGTCCGCCGCGCAATACGTGATCGGAACCCTTCGGACAGCGTTGGCCGGCGCGGTGGAAGGCGGTGACGGTGGCCCAGGCACGGTTCGAGGCGCAGGGGACTTCGACGATTCGCCGTAACGAGGTGTGTCTTTCGGGGCGTTCCAGGCA
>NZ_BLAD01000063.1 GCF_009687845.1 Acrocarpospora corrugata | reverse complement strand
CCCCGTACGGACCGAGCAGCAACCGGGCAGGTGACGAGCAGGCGATCCCGGCAGCAGACCGGATAGGCGGCGGGCCGGACCTCGATGGCCGCGTCTCCACACCTGGCCCGCTCCCTCCGCCACCGCGTGGAGGTAGCGGGCCCTCTGCGGCCCGTGAGGAACAAGTCCGCGAGATCCGGCGGTAAGGGCCCTCGTTGTGGGCTATTCAGTATCACGGTTGACCAAGCTGCCGATCGCCACCCAGCTCTACAACGCCAAGGAGCCGATGACGCTGTTCGAGCTTCAAGCTTGGCTGGGACATCGGTCACCAGATTCCACTCAGCAGTACGCCAAGATCACCCCCACCACCCTCGCCAAGGCCTACCAGAACGACGGCTACTTCGAACGCAATGTCCGCACCATCGAGGTCCTGGTCGACCGAGACGCCGTCGCGAACGGAGCCGCAGCCGTTGGCGGGCCGTGGCAGTACTACGACCTGGGGCACGGGTTCTGCAGCTACACCTTCTTCGAGCAGTGTCCGCACAGGATGGCCTGCGCCAAGTGCGACTTCTACACCCCTCTCGACGACGAACGGGCCGCCGTCGACGACGGCCAAGCGGCCCTGAACAAGCTGCTTGATCAACTCGCTGACGTTCCAACTCCGGCCGGTCCAACATCACGGCAGGTCGGAACTCAGCCCACGCAAACGCTCCGGCCGATCATTGAAGTGCGCTAAGGGCGTGCATCGGTCGAAATTCACGGCGGATCCGGATCTTCCCTACTCGGTCTACATCCAGGTGGAGGGATAGCTTGCGCAGTAGGCGCGTAGCACGGCCATTCGGCGCTCCGCATCCTCCACCCGGTATCTGATGAGCCGGATGCCGACGTTCTTCCGCTGTAGCTTCTCGCCCAGCAAGGGACGGAAGCGGCGGGCATCGACCTGGCTCGGCGCATTGCGCATGCAGCCGCCCGCCAGGCGGTAGTCATCTTCGTTCCAGGCCACCAGCTCGTGCACGTTGCCTAAACAGTCCCAGGTCCTGGTGACAGACCGGCCTGCAGGTCGGATTCCCACAGGCTCCAGCCTGCGCCGACCGCCTGTACGCAAGTTGGCGTGGTGAGGGCCGATCTTCTCCGCTCCCCAAGGATGGTCCGTCCCCTCCTGGCATCCCGCCAGGGCAAGCCATTCGGCGGCCGTCGGGACCGCCCAGACCCAGCCGTCGTGGGGTGACTTCGCCTGGCAGCGGCCGATCAGGTCGGCCAGTACCACCGCAAGCGGGCGCGACGGTGACCTCGACAGGTCGAAGACATACGGATAGAACAGGGCGATCGGCCTGTCCGTCTGGGTCTGGAAGAGCCCATCGACTTCCCAGACCGTCAACGGATAGGTCATGGCCCGAAATCATAGTCGCACAGCGGACCCGCCTTGATCGGCGTGAGGTTCGGGGAGAATCCTTCACCTGGGCTGGGCGCCGTTGCGCCCAGCAAGTGTTTGACCCGCCAGCGCCATTCCAGTGAGGCGTCTTCCGGCAGCGCGCTCTGATGGCTGAGGAGCCGGCGGTGCAGGCGGGCCACCAGTTCGGCGTCGTCGCGCAGGGTCGGCAGGTCCAAGAGGAAGCAGACGAGCGTTAGAACCGGCCGGGCTGTCCGGGAACCCGTTCCACAAACTTGTCCAGGATGTCCTCGATCGGCCACGTGTCCCGGGCGTAGACGGTGAAAAGCGTTAACCAGACGCGCCGTAGCTGCACCTTCTCCGCGTCCTTGTCCTCGTTGAGGATCTTGTTGGTTTCCTTGATGAGCCACCTCCGCGATGCCTCGTCCCTCCGGTGCAGCACCATGTCGCACGTCATCAGGGCCAGCAGGCCGGGCGCGCCGTCGAGCCGCACGGCATGGTGCTGGGCCGCGATCCGGGCGGTGACGGGCATCAACGTGACCAGGAAGTCCACCGCCGAGGCCATCGCCGCCAGGTTGGGCATCTTCTCCAGGTTCCCGCGCAGGATCGCCTCGGGGAGCTGGATCTGTCCGTCGTAGTACCTCACCAGCGCACTCAAGTCGATCTGAGTGCCCTCGGCTGGGACGCGGGGTTCCCCCTACGCGTGACGCGGATGAGGGCCCGCACCCATTCGTCCGCTTCCTCCTCGCTCTCGCCGCACCCGCGAACTAACGCGCGGACGGTCCGGTTCTCCGGAACTCTGGGGTCCTCAGGGTTTGTGGCCTGGCTGGCCGCAGACTTCGACAGCTTGTAGTTAGCGCTTTTCGCCCTCGATTCCAGCTCGCGCAGCGACAGATTTTCCGACAGGCGCCTTAACAACTGTTTGAACTCCGGCAGAGTCTCCGCCGCGGCCAGGTCGATGTCCACATCGTCCATTCTGGCCAGTCTGACCAGCGAATGCGTCCACTATGTCCGTCGGCCTTCAAGACGGTACGCGAGTGCGGATTCCCTTGGCTCAGAAAGGAGGAATCATGACCGAGAAGAACTACTGGCGGATCCGAACCGCTCTGGAGATCGTCAAGCTTTGCCTCTGGGCCGTCCTCGAGGTGATGCGGGGAACCCTGCCCTAGCTCCCCTAGGGCGCTTATGATCTCTTGAACGGTGCCACGGAGCAAGATCATGATCGCTGCTACGGTGAGTGTCCCGTTGACGATGTAGTCGCGCTTGTCGTAGCGAGTGGTCACCCGCCCGGTACTGCTTCAGCTTGTGCACGGCACTGCGGTGCCGGTACTGGGCCTTGTCGAAGGCGGGCGGCCGCCGGCCGAACCCCTGAGCCAGCGACCGGCCCGCTGATCGCGATTTCTCAACCGTCGGCATGGAAGAACCGGAAGGACGGCGAGAACAAGTGGCGCGACCTGTCCGGAGAGCTGGACATCTAGCCGACAGAAGGAATTCCCGAGGTTGATCAGGCGGCCCAGGTTGAGAACGGCCATGCGGCGGCCACCTCGGCGGGCAGACTCGGCCGCCCGGTCCGGGACGGGAACAGATCATCGAACAGTTCGGCCGGGACGGCCTACTACGACGGCATGGAGGACCAGCTGTCCGCGTTGGGCCTCGTGCTCAACTGCATCGTGCTGTGTTATCCGGGGTGGGAAGAAGCCGTCTGCAATGCAGCGTAAGCGACCTTCTGGGATGTCTCGTCGTTCGTTGCGTACGAGCTATCCGGTGCTCGTCGAGGACGTGCCGCGGTTGTCGCCGTTCGTGCGCCACCACATCAGCATCGACGGGCACTACAGCTTTCACCTACCCGACCTCGGCGGCAGCCACCGTCCGCTGCGTGACCCGGACGCCGAAGACGACGCATAGGGCTTGCCGCTGGCCGGCCGGGATCGGCCGCTGCACTGGGCGATCAGCCAGACCAGCCATATCCGCCCGATCTTTCCCCAGTACTATGGGGCCCCACCTCGACATCGAGGGTGTGCCCGACCCGGAGCACGTCCCCTGGATCGACCCCGACCCATCCGGCCTGGCGAACGGCCCGGTGTCAGCGGCTTCACCGATCAGAAATCCTCCGCCACGTCGTCAGTTCTGTTAGCCCTCGCACCGGTGGAAGGATTGATGACCATGACCGACACCAGACCGCTGGGCGCCGACGAGGCCGCGTTCCTCGCGGCGGTCCGCGCGGAGGATACCGCGCAGTTGGCGCTCCTGACCGAGCGTCACCGGCGTGAGCTGCAGGTGCATTGCTACCGGATGCTCGCGAACTACGAGGATGCCCAGGACATGACGCAGGAGACGTTCCTGCGGGCGTGGAACAAGCGGGAGTCGTTCAAGGGCCACGCGGCGCTGCGGACCTGGCTGTACCGGATCGCGACGAACGCCTGCCTCGACTTCCTGGACAAGCGCAACGACCGCACACCCGTACCGTCCGAGCTGCCGGAACCCGGCTCCGAGGTGCTGTACCTGCAGCCCTACCCCGACCGGATGCTCCCGCAGGACCCGCAGGAATCGGTGGTGGCGCGGGAGACGATCGAGCTGGCGTTCATCGTCGCCGTCCAGCACCTGCCGCCGCGGCAGCGGGCGGTGTTCATCTTGCGCGACGTGCTCGGCTGGCCGGCGTCGAAGGCCGCCGACGCCCTCGAGCTGACCGTCGCATCGGTGACCAGCGCACTGCAGCGGGCGCGCGTGACGATGCGCGAGCAGCTGCCCGACCGCCGCCTCGACTGGCGGAGCCCCGCCACCCACGAGCTGTCGGATGACGAGCGCGGCGTGGTGAAGTCGTATATCGACGCCCATGAGCGCAACGACCTCGACGGGCTGATGGCCCTGCTGCGCGACGACCTGCGCTTCGCGATGCTGCCCGAGCCGGGCACCTCGGTCATCACGGCCAAGGACGCGGTGGACGGCTGGGTCACCGGTGGGCTCTTCCAGCGCGGCCACGACGACTGGCGCTGTATCGCCACGACGGTCAACCGCATGCCTGCCGCCGTGCTGTACCTCCGCACCCCCGACGACCCGGAATACCGGCTATATACCATCGCGGTCCTGCACGTCGTCGACGGGAAGATCGCCGAGCTCACCGGATTCGACGCCACCGACAAACCATGGCTGGGCCTGCCCCCGACACTGTGATCAGACAAGTCCTCATCGTGGACGAGTCCAGCGCACGGGCAGGCGTCACCGTCGTCCTCATCTTCAGCGAGTCGGTCAACAGCTCACTCGGAACGCAAGGAAGGGCCGGGAAAAGGTTCCCTCATCGCCGAGGGTCGCGGTGAGCACGCCGGGAAGGATTTCGACCTGGCGTTACGAGCCGAGCATTTGGCCCGTGCTCATCGCCTCGTCTCGTATCGGGTCAGCACCACGCCGCCGGGAAATGTCCGCGTCTCGACCAGGTTCAGGTTCACCCAGCTGTCCAGCGCGGTGAAGAACGGCGTGCCGCCGCCCACCAGGACCGGTGCGGTGACCAGCACGTACTCGTCGATCAGCCCGGCCCGCATGGCCGCCCCGGCGAGCGTCGCGCCGCCGATGTCCATCGGGCCGCCGTCCTCGGCCCTGAGCCGGGCGATCTCGGCGACCGCGTCGCCGGTGACCAGGCGGGTGTTCCAGTCGACCTTGTCGATCGTCGAGGAGAACACCACCTTCGGCATGTCCCGCCAGCGGCGCGCGAACTCGATCTCCGCCGGGGTAGCGTTGGGCTGCTGGTCGCCGGTCGGCCAGTGGGAGCTCATCGTTTCCCACAGCTTGCGCCCGTACAGCGACAGATCGCTCGCCCGCATCTGGTCGGACCACCACTGGAACAGCTCGTCGCTCGGTACGCTCCAGCCGAGGTCGTCGCCGGGCGCGGCGATGTAGCCGTCCAAGCTCAGGTTCATGCCGAAGATCAGTTTCCGCATCGTGCCAGCCTCTCGTGAGTCGATCTCACACGTACAGATGGGCGCGGCGTGGAAACCTAATCAGTCCGCAGGTAGTCCTCGCGTTCCGGACTCAGCACGGCGTACTCGGCGGGCTTGAGCACCACCGGCCGGATCTCGATTTCACCCTCGCAAACGCCTGGCCACACAGCTACAGCGCCGGGCCCTCTCACCGCGCTGGAGATCGCCAAGCAGTTCCCGACGCTCGTACAGCAGCGTCCACAGCACCCGCTCCGGCAGCGGCACGTCCAGTTCGAGCACCGTGGCTACCTGCGGGCGGGTCAGCGCCTTGCTGTAGTCCGGCGGCACCGGCCGGGGCCGCAGCCGTTCAGTTGCAGGACCGGTCCCGATGAACCGAGAGCCTCTTCAAGATCAGTTCGGTTAAGGCTGCCTACGCTGCAGCCACGTCTTGGCGCCACTTCCATGCGTACCAGACAATAAGTAACATACACACGACTTCTACGGTCGCAAAGAATATATAGTGGAGAGTTGCCGACCCGCCGCCTATGGTAAATGCAATGGTTATCACACACGCGACGATATTTGTCAGGCGATTCGCCCGCCACTCCAGTATTCGGGACAGGAAAATCATGGTAATGGGAATCTCCAAGAGCACCGCGAACACCAACAGAATTTCTTGATTGATTCGTAGTGATCCCGCGTATCCCGTCATGATCTCCCGCAGAAAACCGGGGGTCATAAAACTCAGCACATCCGCAAACAACATGTTGAACAGCACGACGATCCAGAGTGACGATATTCTCAGTTTCGTATTCATTTCTTCCTCCATGGCGTCCGGTGTGAGTCAGCCTGCCCGGAGCGCCCGGTGCGCCGCTTCGGTCCAAGGTCGGCATCCGCCGCGACTTAGGTCTGACTTCCGGGATCGACTTTGGTCGGATGCCGCCGGACCCGCCGTCGCGTACGGTCTGGTCATGACCATCCAGGCGGCCCTGGAGCGTCGGGACCCGCTGCCCGCCGGCGATCCGATCCGGCGCACACCGCGCGATTGGGTAGTGGACGTCCTGTTCTTCGCACTGGCCGTCTGTTTCACCGTGCTCGTCCATTTCGACGGCGTCGAGCAGCGTCTCCCCCCGGTGCCGCGCGCCGTGGATCTCGCCATGGGCGGGCTGGGCTGTCTCGGCGTGTGGCTGCGCCGGCGCCGGCCGGTCGACTTCGCGGTGATCATGGGTGTGTTCAGCGTCTACTCGCTGGCCGCCGCCGGGGTGGCGCTGATCGCGCTGTTCACCGTCGCGGTGCACCGGCGCTTCGCGGTGGTGGCGCCGATCGTGGCCGGGCATTCGCTCGCCGCGTTTCTCTCCCTGCTGATCCGGCCGGACCTGCCGATGACGCACTGGTCGCAAGCCGTACTCGGCGTCGTCTGCGTCACGGCGATGCTCGCGTGGGGGATGTTCGTCCGGACCCGGCGGCAGTCTCGGCGCGAGCGGGCCGGGCGGGCCGAGTCCGAGCAGGAGCTCCTGGTGGCTCGGGCCCGCCAGCTCGAACGCGACCGGATCGCCCGGGAGATGCACGACGTGCTGGCCCACCGCATCTCGCTGGTGAGCCTGCACGCCGGGGCGCTGGAGCTGCGCCTCGGCGCCCTCGACGGCGAGGTCGCCCGCGCCGCGGGGGTGATCCGGGACTGCGCGCACCAGGCGCTGGAGGACCTGCGAGAAGTGATCGGCGTGCTGCGTGAAGACCGGTCAGGTGCCGACTGGGCGACCGATCCACCGGACCGGCCCCAGCCCACCCTGGTCGACCTGCCCGAGCTGGTCGAGGAGTCGCGGCGGGCGGGGATGCGGGTACTGCTGAAGTCTCAGGTGGCCGATCCGGGCGCCGTACCGGCGATGGTCGGCCGCGGCGCCTACCGGATCGTGCAGTAAGGACTCACCAACGCCCGCAAGCACGCGCGTGGCGGCAAGGTGTCGGTGACCGTGCGGGGAGCCGCGGGCGACGGCCTGACCGTCGAGATCCGTAACCCGTGGCCGGTGGGCGCCGGTACCGCCGGCATCCCGGGCGCCGGTACCGGCCTCATCGGGCTCGCCGAACGGGCCGGGCTGGCCGGTGGGCGGCTGGAGCACGGCCGTACCGGTTCGGGTGACTTCCGGCTCTGGGCATGGCTGCCGTGGCCGGCGTGAAGAGTCCGATCCGGATCCTCATCGTCGACGACGACCCGCTGGTCCGGGCCGGGCTCGCGATGATCCTCGCCACCTCGCCCGGGCTGACCGTGGTGGGCGAGGCGGCCGACGGTTCCGAGGTGGCCGCCGCGGTCGGCGCCTGCGCCCCGGACATCGTGCTGATGGACATCCGGATGCCCACGGTCGACGGCCTCGCCGCCACCGAGCGGCTCCGCGCCCGGCCCGACCCGCCGGAGGTCATCGTGCTGACGACCTTCCACGCTGACGCGTACGTGCTTCGCGCGCTGCGCGCCGGGGCCAGCGGCTTCCTGCTCAAGGACACCCTCCCCGCCGAGATTCTGCGCGCTATCTTCCGGGTGGCGGACGGCGAGCCGATCCTGTCGCCGGTGGTGACCCGGCAACTCATCGCCCACCTCAGTGAGACGGGCGCGGACGCCCGGCGGCAGCGCGCTCGTGCCCTGCTTGGCCGGCTGAGCGCCCGCGAACGCGAGGTGGCCGTGGCGGTGGGGCGGGGCAGGTCCAACGGGGAGATCGGCGGCGAGCTGTTCATGAGCGTGGCGACCGTGAAGGCGCACGTGTCGCGGGATCCTCACCAAACTCGACCTCAACAACCGTACCCAGATCGCCCTGCTCGCCCACGACGCCGGCCTGACCGGCTGATCCGGCCGGCGCGGCCCCACTGTTCAGAACCTGATGCCGCTGATCCTGAGCCGCTGGGCGGAGCCCGTGCTCACGTCTATGGTGTGGTCCTACGTGATCGTTAGGCATCTCGCCGCGGGACTGGTTCTCCTTGCTCGTAGCAACGGCGCCAGGGAGGTCGAGATCATGGTGCTGAGGCACGAGGTCGCCGTGCTGCGCCGGCAGATCGCCCGGCCACTGCTACAACCGGCCGACCGGATGTGGCTGGCAGCGGATGAGCACGAACCAGTTCACGCCCATGGCAGCGACCGTCTCCGTGATCCGGTGACGAGCCCTTTGAGTTCTCCGTGGATACGCTGATAGCCCAACTTGGATTCTCCCGCGCCAAGCGGATCACCAGCTCGCGTACCGTGGCGGCGGTGGCGGGCCCGGCCAGGCGTACGGTGCGGATATCTCCAGCGTCGCCGCGTCAGGTCGCGATGCCAGCGTGGCCGGGGCGACGAAGAACACGGTCCAGCGGTCACGGGGCAGCAGGCGCGACAGCGCGGCCAGCCACATCCGATCGGCCGGTTGCAGCAGCGGCCGGGCGATCTGCAGGCGCAGCACGGCGACCTCGTGTCGCAGCACCGTTTCCACGCGCAAGGAGAACCAGTCCTGCGGCGAGACGCCGGACGATCAGGTAGAGCAGAGACCACATCATGATGCGCAACCATGACAGACCACCATCTTTGATCACCGCATAATCGCAGGTAGCAGCCCCAGGGTCGAGTTTTCGCACCCCACACCCTAGGGCATTCCGGGAGGGACGGGCTCCGCGGTATCGCGCCGCGCCACGAACACGAACTCCCTGCCCGGCCGGTCGGGTGCGTCGCGTACGTCCTCGACGACGAAGCCGTGCCCGTGCAAGTCCCGCTCGATCTCCGTACATTCGCGGAAGCGAAGTGTCGATTCCGAGGTCAGTACGTCGCCGTCCGCAGCGAACACGTGCGTACCCCGGAAGCTCACCAGCGGCAGGCTCACGTCCGTCAGCTCGGCCCAGGTCTCGACGTGGCCGACGCCCGGAATGTCCGTCATGCGGTACGTGGTCTCGCGCGTCCACTCCGCCCACTCCTCCCACACGCGCTGCGCCGGATCGCGCGTCTCGAAGACAAGCCGCCCGCCGGGCCGCAGCGCCTTGTACGCGCCGCGCAGCGTCGTACGCCATGCCTGCGGATCGGCGATCGCCTGGGCGACGTTCCCGGTCATCGTCACCAGGTCGATCTGCATGGGCGGCAGGTCCCCCGCGTCTCCGTCGAGCCAGCGCACCCGCTCCGCGCCCGGCTTGCCACGCGCGACGTCGACGGACGCCCGCGCGGGATCGATCCCGGTGACCGTAATCCCGCGTTCGGCGAGCAGCAGCGCGAACACACCCGTACCGCACCCGATGTCCAGCACGGACCGCGCGCCGAACTCCTCCGCCATCGCGAGATACGCGTCGAGATCGCTGCGGTCCGGATCGAGCGGGTCGTAGATGGCGGCGAGGCGCGGATGCCCGAAAGCTGCGTCAACCATGGAGGCGAACGTATGTGGTCCCGAGCCCGCGCGGCCAACGCCACTCCGCATCGGATGGTTCATGGCGACGCCACCCACCTCCTCCTGGACAAGCCGCACTCCGCGTACTGGCTGGTGGAGGAACCGGGAAACGCGCGGGGCGCACCAGCTCACTGGCTGGCCAGACGGCTACCCGCCGCCGGGCTCGACCTCAGCTTGTACCGTGATGTCTCCTGACCGGCCGGTTGCACGACTTCATACCGCCGGATGCACCGAACCACCCGCCGACCTTTGAGGGCACGACGAGCACCCTTCCTCGCGGATCCCGGCTGATTGTCGGGGCAGGCCGGGCTCACGTCATCGTCACTGTCCAGCCCTGCAGAGGCGGCCTGAACGGGCATCGAGCCGTAGGAGCATGTCTACCACCTGGGCGCCGCGCTCATCCGCACGGCGCTGCGATTCCTCATGGTTCTCAACTGATCGTGTCCCGTCCTGGTCGAGCACGCCGTTCCATACGATGATCACTACATGCCGTTCCGCCGGATGCACCGATCCGGCCGCCGACCGGGTGTCGATCGTCAGAGCGACCCAGCCCCCGGCGTCCCCGCCGCTGCCGTCGCTCACGGCGGTCCCGCCGCAGCCCTCGCCCATGGTGTCCTCGGGTCCCGCACAGCACCCGTTCCCGCCGGCGACCTCCTTGGCCGAGCCCATGGCGACCGGAGCACCCCTGGCTGCGACGGGCTCGCCGCGGTTCTTCCTTTCCGCTCGCACTCCGCTCGCCCACTTCCCCGGCAGGTCCAAGACCGCTGTCTTCAGCCCGGTGCCGCCCGCCGTACATAACGCCGAGACCGGGTCGTTCATCGCGGACATCCCGCTACCGCCCGGCGTCGAAAGCTCCTGGCACCTCGTGGCCGCTGCCCGGGACAGTGGCCCGGCCGGAACTGCCGCCCGACGCCTCGCTGAGCCTGCGCTTCAGCGTCGACGGGACCGGCGAACATCTCCTGTACGTGCATAAGCGGCGCGCCTACCGGGTTGCCCTCGCCGACGGCGCGGTCGCCTCGGTGCCGATCACGGTCGACGAGCGTCCGGGTGAGGGCGACTCGCCGCGCGCCGCCTGGTGATCAGGAGCTAAGCGGTCGCCCGGCTCCGCGAGCTCAGCGCGGTGCCGTATTGATCACAGATCACGTCTGCGTTCCGGATGTGCGCGTGCCTGGCATTCCGAGATCGGTCGGAGCGAAGCTGGCGAAGGCCTGCGTGACGCGCCCTCCGACGCCGGGCAGGACAGGTCGGCTCACGTCGGTGTCACTGTCCAGCCCTGCAGGTTCCGCGAGCGCGGCGAGTTGGTCGTGCGCCTCCGCCTGCCGCAGAGCGTCCGGGCCGGGAGAGGGATCGGGGAAGGGGCGGCTCCGTAGCATCTGAGACATCGCCGGCGCCGGACCGTCGGCGCTCATCCCCGTGAGGAGACACCGCCATGAGCACCACCCCCGTCGCGCGCAACGGCGTGGACACCCCTGCCCTGCTCGCCACCGTGGACGCGATCAAGGGCACCCCCGAGCTGGCCAAGTTCCAGTTCCGGGCGGTCAACCAGTGGGTCAGCGGCACCCACAGCCGCACCGCCATTCAGGGCTTCTACGGCGCAGGTCAGGAGGACACCAGCCGCGCCGAGCCGTTCCTCCTCGACGCCGATCACCCGCCGGTGCTGGTGGGCGACGGGAACGGGCCGACCCCGGCGGAGTACCTGCTGCACGCCATCGCCTCCTGCCTGACCGCCGGCCTGGCCACCCTGGCGTCCATCAACGGCATCTCCCTCACCCGGGTGACGTCCACCGTTGAGGGCGACATCGACCTGCTCGGCCTCCTCGGCCTGTCCGACCAGGTCAGGAACGGCTACCAGGCGATCCGGGTGCAATTCGTCATCGAGGGCGACGCCGCGCCGGAGGAGCTGCGCGCGCTGGTCGAGCAGACCCGCGCCCGGTCCTCCGTCTACGACGTGCTGACTAACGGCGTGTCGGTGGACATCGACGTCAGCACCGTCTGATCCGGCCTGGTCCCCGGTGAGACCGGGGCGGAGCCGGGCAGGGCGCCGGCTGGAGGCCGAGGCGGAGCACGGTCGAAGTTGCGTTCAGCAGAATGGTGGTAGTGACAATTGCGAGGCGTTGACATCGATTGCACATCCCGGCACGCTTTGCGAAACTTCCTGGGGGGCAGGTGGTGAACCGGTTGTTTCGAGGTTGTTCCGAGTAGCGTCGATCGATATGTCCCCTCAGCAATGTTGGGGAATGCGTAGAGCCCCGTAGCAGTACCTGGACGTCGACGGGCCCTTTCGCCTGCCGGGCGTTCTCGCCTGTCCGGGAGCCCAGTTCTGCCGTTCGTGCGTCGCCGTCTCGACTCGTTTCTGAAGGCAGGAGGGTGTCGTGCATCCATAGCCAGATCTTGAGTCGGCCTGGTCGTCTTCTTTCGATGGATCGGAGATCTGATGCGCGTCGCCCTTCTCACCACGACTCAGCATGGTCACCTGAACCCGTATATTCCGGTGGTCAATGCGCTCCGAACTGCCGGCAGTGAGGTTGCGCTGCTGCTGTTGTCCGCGGACGGTGGCGTGCTCGACGAGCAGCGTCGCCAGGCTTTGGGCAAGGCGCAGGTCCACGCGATCGGGCAGGTCGAGATGGCGCCGTGGAGCGGCGACCCGGCGAAGATCGGCGCGATGCTCCAGTCGTCGCCGGTGGCAGACCAGACAGCTGACGCGCTCCGTGCGACGGCGCCGGACTTCGTGCTCGTCGATTCGCTGCCGGTCACGGCGTCGGCCATGGTCGGCGCACAGGCGTCCGGCGTGCCGTACGGGATGATCTGGGCCAACCTGGGCGGAGTATGCCCGAGCGAGCATCGACGAGGGCGCTGGCCGTACGACGAGCAGGTCGGCGACTATCTGACCAGGCACGGGGTGTTGTGGTCGACCCGGACTCATTCGGCGCGTTCGCCGATTCTCAATTTGATGCCGACGATTCCTGCTCTCGTCGGGGACGACGCGGTCACCGACGACGGTGTGCAGCTGGTCGGGTTGCCGGGTGCGGCGGGGACCCGCGGCGACGAGGTCGCCTTCTCGGGCCTGGATCGGATCGACCCCGACCGCCCGTTGGTGTACGTCTCCTTCGGCACGATCTTCTACCGGCGGCCGGACCTGCTGCGCACTGTGATCATCGGGGCGGCGGCGACCGGTGCACAGGTGATCGCCGCGGTAGGAGATCTCACCGAGGAGCTCGCGCTGCCCGACGAAGTGCTCACCGCCCCGTATCTGCCGCAACGTGAGGTGCTCGAGCGCGCCGACGTGTTCATCACCCATGGCGGCTACAACTCCGTGGCGGAGTCGATCCGGGCGGCGACACCGATGCTGGTGATCCCGCTGGCTGTGGATCAGCCTGTCCAGGCGTACTTCGTGGGTAGCGCGGGTTTCGGTACGGCGTTGGAGCCGGCCGGCGTCACCGAGCAGGCGGTCGCTGACGCTGTCACCGATCTGCTCGATCCCGCCCGGGACTACCGGGCCCGGCTGCGCGCCGCGCAGCAGGAGTGCGGCGATTCTGCCGTGCGCACGGCCGAGCTGGTCATCAGCACGGTCGAGACGCTACAGCGAAAGGGGCAGCAGTGACGATCGAACTGCAGCGGCCGGTGGGCGACCCGATCGTGATCGATGATCTTGAGCGCCTCTCGTTCCGGGTGGATCGCCGCGCCTACACCGACGACGATCTGGCCGCACAGGAGATGACCAGGATCTTCGATCGCTGCTGGTTGTACGTCGGGCACGAATCGGAGGTGCCAGGGCCGGGCTCCTACGTGGCACGCGACGTCGGCGGGCGCCCGGTGGTCATGGCGCGCGGGTCCGACGGGGTGCTCCGGGTGTTTGCGAACAGCTGCACTCACCGCGGGGCTCTGATCTGCTCGCAGCCGGCCGGGCAGGCCAGCTCGTTCCGGTGCCCGTATCACGACTGGACGTTCTCCAACCAGGGCGACCTGGTCGGGGTCCCGATCCCGGACGGGTACGGGCCAGGCTTTCGGAAGGCGGACTTCGGCCTGGCGCGGCACCGTAGTGACAGTTACCGCGGTTTCGTGTTCGTCACCTTCGATCCGGAGCAGCCGCGCACCTTGACCGAGTACCTGGCGGGTGCGACGGAGTACCTCGATCTGATCGACGACCAGTCCGAGGTCGGGATGGAGGTGATCCAAGGTGCGCAACTCCACGGGGCTCGGGCCAACTGGAAGCTCATGATGGAGAACAGCGTCGACATCTACCACTTCCGGGCCCTGCACAAGCGTTACGTCGGCTACATGGAGTCGCTGGGGTCGGTGCCACCACGACGGCGAGGCGGCTTCGGCTGCGCCCTCGGACTGGGGCATGGAGCCAACGAGCTGCCACCGGCGGCAGCCCGCCCGCTCGCCTACTGGACGCCGATGTTCGGCCCCGAGGTCCGGCCGCGGATCGAGGCGACGGCCGCACGGTTCGTCGACCGGTTCGGCGCCGAACGCGCCGAACGGATCACCGGCACCAATCGCGCGGTGCTGATCTTCCCCAACTTGATGATCATCGACGCGATCGCGATCACGATCCGCAAGATCGACCCGATCGGCGCCGGCCAGATGGCCATCACCTCGGTCGCCCTGGCCCCCAAGGACGAGGATCCGGACATCCGGGAACTCCGCAAGAGTCACTACCTGACGTTCCTCGGCCCCGCCGGCTTCGCCACTCCCGACGACATCGAGATCGTCGAGTCGTGCCAGCGGGGTTATCTCAACCGCACGGTCCGCTACTCGGATCTGTCACGCGGTATGAACAAGAAGGTCCCGGAGACGACCGACGAGCTTCCCGCCCGCGAGTTCTGGCGGCAGTGGGACCGGCTGATGCACGGCGACGACGGTCACCTCGAGGTCGCTCACCGGGCCGAGATGCAAGGGGCACAACCACGATGACCACCGAGCTGACGGTCGACGAAGCGGCCCAGGTGCGGTTGTGGCACCGGGTGAGCCAGTTCCTTTTCCGTGAGGCGCGGCTGCTCGACGAGTGGCGCCTGCTCGAGTGGTACGACGAGATGCTGACCGACGACATCCGCTACTCGGTGCCGGCCACCGACGTCCGCGGCGGGACGGCCGATGCTCTCGGGCTCATCGACGATGATGCTGCCCGGCTACGCCAGCGGATCGAACAACTCCTCAACGGTGAGGTGTGGTGCGAGAACCCTCAGTCGCGGACGAATCGGATGATCAGCAACGTGGAGATCCTGACCGACCGGGGCACGCACCTCGACGTGGCGGCAAATGTCGTCGTGTACCGGTTCGGGCACGGGCGCTCTGACGCCTACGTCGGAAAATGCCGGTCCGAGCTCGTCGTCGAGGGCGAGTCGTTCCGGGTCCGGAGACGGGTCGTGGTGCTCGACCACGAGACGTTGTACGAGCACGGAAAGCTCAGCATCATCCTGTGACCGGCCAGTGACGGCCGCCGGCCCGCCATGATCGCCGGCACCGGTGGGGCTGCGGCGACGATCACAGCCTTGGTGTTGACAACTGTTCGGCCAACACGAAGGAGTTGATCGTGGATCAGCCGTCTGACCGACATGAGCGGGGTGAGGCCATGTTCCAGCAGGTCTTCGGCCGCGAACCGCGCCCGGGTTCCTACCCGGAGTTCCTGCAGATCACCGTCGACCACTTGTTCGGTGAGATCTGGACCCGCCCGCACCTGAGCGTCGAGGAGCGCGAACTGGTCGCGCTGACCGCCGTCACGCTGGCGCGGACCGATTGGGAGCTGCGCGGCCACATCGGTGCCGCCCTGCACCTCGGGATGTCGCGAGAGAAGATCGTCGAAGTCATCATTCAGCTCGCCTACTACGGTGGCTGGCCGGTCGCCAACAACGGACTGCGCGTCGCCCAGGAGGTTTTCGCCGAGCTGGACGACGCCACGGACGCGGACCATGACCAGTGAACCGTCTCCCCTCGACCTCGCCGAGAAGGTCGACCTGTGGCGCCAGCGGTTCTTCGAGGCCCAGGCGGCCGCAGAGGAGTTCATCCTGGGAGAACACGGCGAAGAAGGCCTGGCTGCGTGGATCCAGGCGAACTCCCGCATCACCGCGGAGCTACTGCGAGCGCAACGGCCCGCCGGGGTATCCGCCACCGATCACTTCATGACCCGGCTGCAGCTTCAGCTGTTGCTGTACGACTCGGCAGTGACCAGTGAGCCCCAGCCCTCGGGCACCGTCCTGCGCAACGCCGAGTGTGGAATCCTCCGGTACCGCAAACGGGCCGCCCGCGCCGGCGTCGTACTGACGTTCTCGTCGCCGTGCCCGTACTGCCAGGAACTCAACACCGCCATCGCCGCCCGCTACGTGGAACCGGACGTCACGGTGTCGTGCGAACAGGCGGGCGACGGGTGCACCTGGCGCGCGGAATCTCCTCACGCTCCAGGAGAGGACGCGGCCGGGTCACCGCACCGCGGACGAGCCGGTGATTGAACCAACGGCAGTGCCGTGCGCTCGTTGGCCGGCGACCGGCTGCCGTCGAGCGTCATGCCGAGTTGCCGGCCCACGGCCACACACAGGTCGATCGCCGCGGTGCGGGTCAGGTCCTGATGATCGTTCTGGGTGAAGCACGCCGACGCCACGTTCTTGTTCCGCAGGCGCAGGTACCACGGGAACAACGATCCCAGTGCAGGCTCGGCCAGCATCGTGCGCGAATGCACGATCGTCCCCACCAGCAGGTTGCCGAACGGGCGTTGACTGGCGTTCATGAAGCTCTTCAAGCGTTCCTGGAAGATCTTCAGCACCGCGGGTACGTTCCCCGCGTACACCGGCATGGCGAGCAGCATCGCCTGCGCACCCTCGGCCAGACCGACGACATGCTCGAAGTCGTCGTCGAGCGTGCACCGGCCCACCTCGGGATCAAGGCAGGTGTCCTCGCCTTCGCACATCGCGATGCGATGGTCGATCAACCGAATCCGCTGGATCTCCGCGTCACCGACCTCCCGGACCACGCCGGTGATCGCCGCCTCGAGCAGCGCGTCGGTCAGCGACGGGAGACGCTTCTGCGTGCAGGACAACGCAACGACCTTCATCCGAAGGGCCTCCCCTGTCCGCTCAGCGCCACCGAAGCCCCCGGGGCCGCACACTGAGGCAGCCTCAACCTACCCACAATTGAGCACCACCCAAACGGGTAGCGAAATAACCACGAGCAGGCGCCCGTAGTGGCTGCGATCCCATGACGGGTGGATGCAGAGGTGTCTCACGCGCAGCGACCCAGGCTCTTAGAGGTCCTTTTTCATGGAACACCGGGGTCGAGAACGACGATCATCTGGTGTGCTCCTCAGCAATCGTGCCGTCTTCGCCAGCTCCGACCTCGACGAGGTCCGCGGCGAGGTCGCCAAAGTATTCTGCCCGCACCGGCTGCACCTGGCCGGGGATGCGGACCTGCTGTCGGCCCGGCTCAACTCCGTCCAGCTCGGCTCGGTCCGCGTCAGTTACCTCGACTACGGCGCCGACGTGCACATCGAACCAGGCGACCTCGACACATTCTTCCTGGTCATGATCCCGCTTGTCGGACGCAGCTTGATCCGCGCCGGCGACAAGGAAATCGTCTCTACCCCGTCGCTGGCCGCGCTGCCCTCGCCGACCCGCCACCTCGACATGCGCTGGGCCGCCGGCTGCCCCCCAATTGGTGATCAAGTTCGAGCGCACCTCTATCGAGCGCTCGCTGGAGCAGATGCTCGGCGAACAGCTCAACGGTCCGGTCTTCTTCGATCTCGGTATGGACCTGACGACGGGCTGGACCCGGTCCTGGCGGGACATGGCCGACCTGCTCGTCGGGGAGGCCGAACGAGACGACGGGCTGACCGGCCATCCGCTGGCCATCGCGCACCTGGAGAACGCACTGATCACCCTGCTGCTGACATGCAGCCCTCCAACTACCTGGAGCGGCTGACGGCGCCCAGGCCGGCCGCGCTGCCGAAGGTCGTGCGCCGGGCGATGGAGTTCATCGAAGGGCACGCGCATCTCCCGCTCACCACCTCCGGCATCGCCGGCGCCGTCGCGGTCAGCAGCCGCTCTCTCCAGGAGGGTTTCCGCGCGCATTGCGGGCTGACCCCGATGGCCTACCTCAGGCAGGTACGGCTGGCGCGGGTGCACGACGAGCTCAGGACGGCCGATCCCGCCAGGACCACAGTGACCACGGTGGCCGCCCGATGGGGCTTCCTGCACCAGGGACGTTTCGCCGCCCAATACCGCGAGAGGTACGGGCTGCCGCCGTCGGAGACGTTGCGCAGGGGTTCAGCGTCAGGTGGATGAGATCCGCGCTCAGCGGATAGCTCGGGCGGACGCGCCAGCCGTACCTTCTTGTCAGACGCCGATCGCAACCTCCACTCCTGACACCGAAGGAACACACCACCATGCGCGAAATCCTCATCGTCGGCGCCGGCCAGGCTGGCCTCCACCTGGCCATCGGCCTGCTCCAGCACGGCTACGCCGTCACCGTGATCTCCAACCGCACCCCCGAGGAAATCCGCGACGGCCGGGTGATGTCCGGCCAGGCCATGTTCGGCACCGCGCATACCCATGAGCGTGAGCTCGGCCTGGACTGGTGGGCCGACGTCTGCCCGCCCATCGAGGGCATCGCACTCACGGTTCCGAGCCCGGAGGGCGGCAAATCACTCGACTGGGCGGCGCGGCTGGACGTCCCGGCCCGCTCGGTCGACCAGCGGCTGAAGATGCCGGCCTGGCTGGGCGAGTTCGAACGGCTCGGCGGCAAGCTCGTCCTGCGCGACGCCACGCCAGCGGACCTGGAGAGCTATGCCACCCAGTACGACCTGGTCCTCGTCGCCGCGGGGAAGGGGCAGATCGCCTCGCTCTTCGAGCGGGACCCCGCACGCTCCCCGTACGCGGCTCCGCAGCGCGCGCTGGCGGTCACCTACGTCAACGGTCTCGCCCCCCGCCCCGATCATTCGGCGGTCTGCTTCAATCTGCTCCCCGGTGTGGGCGAGTACTTCGTCTTCCCCGCGCTCACACACACCGGCCCCTGCGAGATCATGGTGTTCGAGGGCGTGCCAGGCGGTCCCATGGACTGCTGGGGCGACGTGCGCGGCCCCGCCGAGCATCTGGCGCGCAGTCGCCAGATCCTGGAAACCTTCTTCCCGTGGGAGGCCGAGCGCTGCGCCGGGATCGAGCTCACCGACGCCAACGCGGTCCTGACCGGCCGCTTCGCCCCCACGGTTCGCCGTCCTGTCGCCGTTCTGCCCTCCGGCGCACCGGTGCTCGGCGTCGCCGACGTCGTGGTGCTCAACGACCCGATCACCGGGCAGGGCAGCGACAACGCCGCCAAGTGCGCCGCCACCTACCTGCGGGCCATCGTGGAACGGGGCGCGCAGCCGTTCGACGCGGACTGGATGCGGCGGACCTTCGACCTCTTCTGGACGCAGGCCCAGCACGTCACGAACTGGACCAACGCCCTGCTGGCGCCGGCCGAACCCCACCATCTGGCGCTCCTGGGCGCCACCGGACAGCATCCGGAGATCGCCTCCCGATTCGTCAACGGCTTCGACGACCCGGCCGACTACACCGACTGGTTCATGGACGCCGGCCGAGCCGAGGCCTACCTGAGCAGAGTCGCGGCATGAGATTGCTCCGTGAGGCTTTCGGGCAGTTCGCGACCGGGGTGGCGGTGATCACAACGGTGACCGACGACGGGGAGCGGGCCGGCGTGACCGTCAACTCCTTCACCTCGGTCTCGCTCGATCCGCCGCTGGTGCTCTGGTGCCTGTCGAACCGGGCGCCCAGCGCGCCGCTCTTCCTGCGGGCCGGGCGGTTCGCCGTCAACGTCCTCGCCGCTGACCAGGACCACCTGTCCAGGCGCTTCGCCACACCCTCGACCGACAAGTTCGCCGGGGTGGAGTTGCTCGGCGCTCCCCTGCCGATACTCGCCGGGACGCTGGCCAGTTTCGTCTGCCGTACGGAGCGCCTCCACGACGGCGGCGACCACCACATCTTCGTCGGGGCGGTGGAGAGATACCAGCGGGCCGAAGGGGAGCCGCTCGTCTTCCACTCCGGCGCTACCGGGAGTTCTGGCCCGAGATGACCACCGGCGGGGCCGCGTAGCCAGCCGCGCTTGAGGACCTGGAGCAGGTCGCTGTGAACGAGTCCACGCGGACGGGGGCACCGCTCCCCCGCCGGCGCGTCGCCCGCCGCGAACCCCGCGGGCTAACGCATCGGGAGACGCGAGATCACGCGGGGCCGCGGTGAGTTGGGCGCGAGCCCGATTCTTACGGGTTGCTCCAGAGGAACCAGTAGCCGTTCGTTAGGTCGCAGTGGTAGGAGGTCCAGAGACCGTTCTGGACGCCGTAGCTGCCGTACTGGTAGCAGTAGGACGCCGTGAAGTAGACATTGCGGAGCGTGTCGGCCTGGGCGGGCGTGGCGCTCGCGACCACCGTTAACCCGGTGACCAAGGTGCCGACTGCGATCAAGGCTCGAACCTTGCGCATCAATCCTCCTGTGAGTGGATGACATGTCGGACTTCCTTCGTGAGCATCACCGCGCGAGCAATATGCGTCCAGGTCACGCCCGCCGGTGATCGTTCAGGTGGGGCGTGACCTGGCAGGGCCTCGCGAACAAGCGAGCTACGACTTGAAACTTTCCAAGGCGACGGTCCGCGGGCTGAGATCGAGCCGTCTGGTGTGCCCGCCGCAGGCGTGCGCCACCACGATCACGATGCTGTGTTTCGCGGCGATGGGTCTGGTTATGAGACCTGGGCAGTGGAAGCGGTCCAGGTGTTGCAGTACTTGGGGTTGCGGGAGTTGAAGCCGCGGTTCAGCCAATACGTGATGGCCTTGGCTGAGCCGTAGATGTAGCCGATCTCTTTGCTCTTCTCGCGGACGATGGACTTCCACTCGGCCGTCTTGCGGGGCATCGACTTGTAGACGCTCGCGGTGAAGGCGGCGCCCAGGCAGGCGGCTTGCAGGTGTAGGCGGCGGACGCTCTCGGCGAACCCCTCCTCGTCCTCATCGGGGTTGGGGGCGCTCTCGGCCCAGTCGGCGTCGAGGCCCGTGAGAGTCTGGACGTGCTCGCCGTACAGTTCGGCCGTGGTGAGGAAGATGTAGAGGTCGTTGGGCTTGAGGTTGAGCAAGCGCCGGTCGAGCACGATGGCGATCGTCCGATTGAGGAAGCAGTAGTCGTAAATTGTCTCTTTCTCCCACTTGCTGCCGCAGAAGCGAGCGGGGTTCTTGGACAGCAGCGCGACCTTGGGTTTCGCGAACTTGTGGCCGGTCTTCGCTAAATACTTGGACCAAGCGTTGTTGAGGCAGCCCACCACGCTGGTCACGTACGCCTTGGCGATGGGGAGATTGTTGCGTTTGCTGATCGGCTTCTCGGCGCAGGTGGTGCGGGCGATGGGGCCGGCGGTGTAGAGGCGGTTCACGGCGGGGTCGTCGGCAACACGTGCGAACGCGGCGCCGCTCGGGATCAAGCTGGCGGCGAGGAACGCGGCGATAGGAACCATGATTCGGATCACGAGTCCCATATCGTTGTGGATCGTTTACTGCATGGCAAATTGGTAGTTAGGTCACATCCCGGGCGCAGCGAGACGGGAAGGCCGGGAACCTCGCCCGAGAAATCTCCGATGCGGCGTTGGGTCTGTCAGTACCCGACATACAAGCCTCTGGACGATGGATCAGGGCGGATACAACCGCTCGGCCAGGCCGATCCGGCACTCCGACCGCGGCTCATTCGCTTCGCCCATACTGCTTGCAATCCACCACCGCCCGGTACTACCGTCTCGACAAGTGGTTGCAAATCACAAGCGGAAGGGGTCACCGTGCTGAGGCAGGTCGCGGAGGGCGTGCTGATCCACGAGAGCGAGTTCTGCCAAAGCAACTCCGTTGTCGTGCAAGGCCGCGCTGGTGTGCTGCTCATCGACCCCGGGGTGCAGGGCCACGAAATGGCCTGCCTCGCGAACGACCTTCGCGAATTGAGCCAGCCCGTTGTGGCGGGTTTCTCGACGCATCCGCATTGGGATCACCTGCTCTGGCACGCCGGGTTCGGCGCGGCTGCGACGGCTTCGATGTGCACGTTGTCGTGCAGAGGATCCCAGTAGGTCAGGCTGATCCGGGGCTCGCGCACGATCTGGCGGAGCTTGAGGCTGCCGCTGGTGGAGGCGATCCAGCCGACGTGGCCCTCCCAGATTGGGTGCGGGATCCGGGTCCGCGGCGCGCCGTCGGGCCCGGATGTGGCCACCGTGGCCCACGCGATGCGAGCGATACGCGCCTGAAATTCGACGGCGATCTCGGCAAACGAAGCCACGTCCACGCCGCCGACTTTACTCGCTTTGTGATCGAACACAGCTGGGAGGCGTACAGACCTGCGCCGGCCGGCACGGCCACTCGGGTCCGTGCCGGCAGACCTTCATCCAGGTCGACAGCCACCCTTCGCGGGAGTGCCTTTCCGCGCGCGTACGGCGACTATCGGGGCGGTGCAGATGATGCCGGTGAGGGCGCTGACGATGGGCGCGGCGGTGGGATAGGCGATCAGGAGGGGGACCGCGCACAGGAGCGAGACCAGAGCGATCGCGGTGGTTCTGGTCGCTCCTCGGTCACGCGCCGGGGTAGGCGTGCGGGCGCGCTCATCCGTGACGGCGAGCGCGGCGGTGGCGAAGGTGAGCACAGTGACCGCGAGGCCAGTGAACATGGCCAGGGCCGGGTCGCTGGTGCTGTGGACCACCGTGAGCGATACGCCGGTGTATGACACCAACGGCGACAGAATCGCAGTGATGATGACGGCGGGGGAATTCGCCCGGATCCTTGGACGCGCGGCGTCGCGATCCGCGCTGTGGCGGGTGTCTGCTGAGTTCATGGGGTGTGGGGCCCTCCGGCCCAGGTGGGATGCCGGTCCGTCCGGAATCGCCGTACCAAGCAGACAGCCTGCGACGTGGTGTTCAGTAGAGCGCGGAACGATCTCTTACCGGTGTCGTACGAAGTGCCGGCGTTGGTGAACGCTCCTTGACGGTGTCATGAAACCTCGGCCTGCGATGAGGACGGGATGCTACCGTATCGACGCTAAGCGTAACGATCGAACACCTTGGAACGCTGTCGAACTCCAACCCGGAGGCTTACGGATGACAGATCCGGCGAACGGTCTGGCAGATGAGGGTCTTGACCCGGCGTCGGTGCGAACTCAGGAGGACCTGGTCAGGCTACTGAACGAGCTGCACACCCAGGCCGGGCGGCCTAGCCTGCGTACGCTGGCGAAGACGGCTCGTGACAACGGAGATCACCTGGCACAGGCGACGGTGTCGGACATGCTGAGTGGGAAACGTATGCCCGGCATGGGAATCCTGGTCGCCTTCGTTCGGGCATGCGGGGTCACCGGCCACGAAAGGCTGGCCGAGTGGCAGCGTGCCTGGATCCGTGTCCAACGCGGGCGGCCCTCTCCGAAAGAGTCCCGGCGTCATGCCATATGGACGACGAATAGTCGCCTCGGCGTGCTATTGGTCGGCTTGATTGTGCTGGCCGCCACAGTTACGACCATGGCGGCGGGGCGTTGGCTCCACGAGCCCCTTCCCCAGCCGAAGCCCACCGCGACGGACAGAATGGCCTCGAAGCTCCCAAGCCCGTCACCCGAGGTCAGCGGCACGCCGTCCGCTAAGAAGTTCAAACCCGATGCCATCTGTAAGTGGCAAGGCGATGGCCGTTGCAAGGCGAAAGTAACAGCGGATCCCACCGGCGCAGCCTCCGACTGTAGTGGGTCAGGGACTCAGGGAAGCGGAAGCTGCCAGGTTCGAGTCAAGTGATCGATCCGTCATTCGCGCCGATGACACCAGGAGGTGGTACCGAGGGCGGGAGCCGTTCGGGGACCGTGACCATCCCGCCAGGTCCTCCAGGGGTTGAAGGTTGACGGCCGGTATCCGGCGGAGGGCTGGGTCGTCGCGCACTTTGCAGATGAGCGGGCACACTCGCCGCGATGGGCGTGGCTGTCGCTCCCCCGGCTTCCCGCAGGTCGTCACCATGCGTGAGCGGACAGCCTGTTCGACGACGAACCAGGCGGTCACCACCGACGGGTGGCGCCAAGCCTCACAGGCGGTGTCCGTGGCCATGCACACGCTTATGGCTGTTGACATGGGGCTCACAATTACTTCGAGAACTGTTGCCTCCCCGCGTTCTACCGACGGACCAGCAGAAAGACCCGGCTACGTGACTGATGGCGCCACCGCACGCCTTCTCGACGACTTCATCACTGCCATACGGCCTGTCGTGCCGTTGGTATCGATGTGGGCGCACGGATCGCTCGCGGGTGGCGACTACCAGCCGACGCGCAGCGATCTCGACCTGGTCGCTGTGCTCAGCCGCGCTTGCACTGCCCAGGAGGAACATCACATCGCTGATGTGCATGAGATTTTGGGCAGGAGCAACCCGCTCGCGGTGAAACTCCATTGCGGCTATCTCCCCGCCGCCGAGGCGGCCGACCCCGCGCGCGCACATCTGGCCTGGGCGCACGAGGAACTTCTGCGCCGTCCCATCACCCCGGTGACCAGACGCGAACTGCACGAATTCGGGCTCGTCTTGTACGGCGAGCCACCAGCGGTGATTCTCCCACCGGTCACCGAGCGGCAGCTCACCGACTTCGTCCTCCACGATCTGAAGACCTTCTGGCGGCCGTCGCTGGACCATCCCGAGTGGTGGCTCAAGGACATCTGGGTCGATCTCGGCCTGCTGACCCTGGCCAGGGCGACAGTGACCCTACGCACCGGAAAGTTGATCAGCAAGCGCGACGCTCTCGGAGTGCTCCAGGAATTGGACGCACCCGCCGAGGTGGTGGAGGACATCCGGCGGCGTCGCTATGGAGATCCGAGGCCTGCCGGGCAACCGTGGCTTGCTTACCGCGCCGAATCGACACTCGCCTTTCTCGGGCCGGCGATCGACCGGCTGGTGGCCGGTCACAAACCGACAGGGACCTCAGCTGAATCGTGACCGCCACGGGACAGCCTCAGCCGGATGTGCGTGGGCGGATCGCGTCGCGCAGGAGGAGTGTGGTGGTCACGCTACTCACCCCGGTCAGGGCGATCGCGAGGCCGACCGGGAGGAATTCCGCGAACACGCCGAAGACGAGGGGTCCGATCTTCTGGAAGGTCATGGTGGTGGTGTTGAGCAGCGCGAAACCCTGTCCCTGGAGGTTGGACGGGACCGCCTCCAGGAAACGTCGCTGCAGGCCGAGCAGGTAGGCGGATCCCACGCCGGTGATTACGTACGCTGCGACGATCGCCGGATGCGGCAGGTCCAGGATGAGCGTGATCGGGGGCGTGCCCGTGACCAGCAGCAGTGGCAGGACGAGTCGTTCCCGGGTGGCAGGCGCGAACGCCCGCCCGACCACGACGTCACCGATGAGCATGCCGACTGACGTGGCTGCCAATAGGAGGCCTGTCTCCGTTGGGCTGAACGCACGCTGCGCGGAGTACGGGATGAGCAGGCTTCCCGCTGCGGCCAAGTACGCGGCGGGCAGGCGGCAGCGCGATCGGGGTCCGGGAGGGCTGAGTGACCTTCCCGTTGACGGTCAAAGGGAACGTGTCAATCCGGATGAACCGGGCCGGGACCATGTGGTCGCGGAGGTCGTCGAGATCCGGGGCACCCAGGCAGTATGCCACCAGAAGTCAGCCCAGCGCGGCCGCCTTGCGCAGCAGCACTGAGCGTTCGCGCTGGTTGGCGCACAGCCGGGCCGCCAGCTCCAGCTCGGCGCGCGCTTCCGGTCGCCGGCCGAGCCGGGCCAGCAGCTCACCGCGTACGGTCGAAACCAGATGCGAACCGGGGAGCCGGTCCAAGGCGATAAGCTCGTCCACCATGGCCAGGGCTTGCGCCGGACCCGAGGCCATGGCCACGGCGACGGCCCGGTTGAGCTCGACCACCGGCGAGGGCGCGACCCGGCCGAGCGCCTCGTAGAGCAGCACGATTCGGTCCCAGTCGGTCGCCTCGACGGAGGGCGCCGACGCGTGGGTGGCGGCGATCGCGGCTTGCAGGCCGTAGGGGCCGAGGCCGCGAGTCGAGGCCTTGGCCAGCGCGGCCAGCCCACGGCGGATCGCCGAGAAGTCCCACCGCCGCCGGTCCTGGTTCTCGAGCAGGACCGGCGAGCCGTCCTGGCCGGTCCTGGCAGGGAAGCGCGCGGCCGTCAGCTCGCACAACGCGAGCAGGCCGTGCACCTCGGGCTCGTCCGGCTGCAGCGCGGCCAGCGTGCGGGCCAGCCGGATCGCCTCGTACGCGAGGTCGGGGCGCAGCAGCCGGTCGCCCGACGTGGCCGTCGACCCCTCGGTGAAGATCACATAAAGGACGCTCAGCACGCCGCCCAGCCGCTCCCGGCGCTCGCCGGCCGCCGGCAGCTCGAACGGCACCCCGGCCGCCGCGATCGTCTTCTTGCCCCGGGTGATGCGGGCCTGCACGGTCGGCACGGGTACCAGGAACGCCCGCGCGATCTCCTCGCTGGACAGGCCGCCGACCACGCGCAGGGTCAGCGCCACCCGGGCCTCCGGGGAGAGCACCGGATGGCAGCTGACGAACATCAGCGCCAGAACGTCGTCGTCGATCTTGTCGGGGTCGATTTCCTCGTCGACCGCCGGGTCGGCCGCCAGCAGGGCGTATCGGTCCTGGAGGGCGGTCCGGCGGCGGATCGCGTCGATCGCCCGCCGCCGGGCCGTGGCCATCAGCCAGCCGGCCGGATTGGCCGGAGGGGCAAGCGGCCATGACACCAGCGCCTCGGCGACCGCCTCCTGGGCCGCGTCCTCGGCCAGCCCGAAATCGCCGGTGAACCGGGTCAGCGCGGCGACGATCCGCGCCGACTCGATCCGCCAGACGGCCTCGACGTCGGCCGTACTCATCAGATCTGGTCGCTGCTCTCGCGCCGGGCGCGCTCCTCGACGAGGTGCTCGTTACCCTCCGGGACCTCGTCGCTCCCGGCCACCCGGCGGACCTCGATCTTGGACCCGCGGACCGCCGGGACCCGCTTGGCCCACTCGACCGCCTCCTGTTTCGAGGCGACATCGAGCATGAAGTAGCCCCCGAACAGTTCCTTGGTCTCGCCGTACGGCCCGTCGGTGACCACCGGGGCCTCGCCGCTGAAGTCGACCACGACACCCCGGCCCGGAAGGTCCAGCCCTTCAGCCGCGAGGAGGACACCGGCCTTGATCATCTCCTCGATGAACCGGCCGGTCGCGGCCATCGACTCGTCGATCGAAGCCATCATGGCCGCGTGCGACTCATCGGTGCCCCGCATGATCAGCATGTACTTCGGCATCGCGTTCTCCTCGTCCAGCGGGGCCGCCTCTCGGCCCTCGCACCCACACGTCGAACGAGCGGCACACGGATCGACACAGTCCCGAAGAAATCTCCCGCAGTGTGCCACCCTACGCTGACGGGCTGGTCGTTCCAGGAACGACGACCAGCCCTCCGATGCGAGTGCGGGATCAGTGAACCGGGTCGGTGACCTGGAGGGAGAAGACGGCTGTCGTGCTGGTGTCAGGTCCGGTGGTCGAGCCGATGATGGTCACCGCGTACGAGCCGGGCGGGGTTTCCGGAGTTGAGGTAAGAGTCATGACGGAGGAGCCGCCCGGTGCCACCGTGCCGGGGTTGAAGGTGGCGGTGAGACCCGGCGGCAGACCGGGGGCGGTCAGGGTGACCGGCTGCGGGGTGCCGTTGATCCATTTGATCGGGACGGTCACGTTGAGCGAACCCCCGGCGGGCATGGTGCCCGATCGCGGAGTGAGGTGGACCTGGAACCCGGGTGTCACCGTTCGGATCACGAGCATGTGGTTGGCGCTGGTGCTCAGGTCGGCCAACCCGGTGGCCACGACGAGGGGAGGCAGGGCGGCCTTGGCCGGGAAGGTCCGGTTGGGCAGGCCGCTACCGTCACCCAGCTGGCCTTCGGCGTTCTCTCCCCACGACCACACCTTGCCGCTGCCGAGCGCGTAGCTGGAGTCCGACCCGGCCGTGATCTGGGAGATGCCGGTGAGAGACGAGATGGGGACGGGGGCCTTGCGGTCGACCTTGTCCCCCGTTCCCAGCGCGCCGTTGGCGTTCCCGCCCCACGTCCAGACGGTTCCATCGGTCCGCAGGGCCATGCTGTGCCGCCACCCGCCGGCGACCGCTTTCACACCGGAGATCCCGGGCACCTTCGCCGGGGTGAAGTGGGCGGTCTGCGTGTTGTCGCCCAGTTGGCCCCAGCCGTTCGAACCCCACGTCCACACCGAGCCGTCAGAGCGCAGGGCCACCGTGTGCGTGTGGCCTCCGGACACATCGGTGACCATGGTCAGACCTGGGACCTGTATCGGGGTCCATCGCGGCGTGTGGGTGCCGTCGCCGAGATTTCCATTGTCGTTCACACCCCACGCCCGCAGCGTGCCGTCGGTACGGATCGCGAACCCGCTGAGAAAGCTCGCTCTGATCGCCTTGACATTGGTCATGGCGCCTTGACTCACAGCCACCAAATCTCACACGTGCGGGACCCTATGTAACCCACCTGGGACGAAAGGAGACCAGAGCCACTCGGAGTCTGAACAACCACCCAAAGTGGTCTACTTGCGGGCCGCCCGCTAACACCTCTCGAATCGGGGCTGACGCCCTGACTGTCGAAGGGCGGCCCGCCCTTCTCGGCTGACGCCGAGCGTTCAGCGTCCTCTGCGCATGTAGGCGCGGAGCGACAGCGGGACGAAGATCACCAGCAGCGCGGCCGACCAGAGCAGGACGGCGGTCACCGGATGCGCGAGTGGCCAGGCCACGTTTCCGGACGGGACGCCCGGGTTGCCGAACAGCTCCCGTGCGGCGGCGGTGAGCGCGCTCACCGGGTTCCAGTCGGCCAGGAAGCGCAGCCAGCCCGGCATGCCGCCGGTCGGGACGAACGCGTTCGACAGCATCGTGAACGGCAGGAACAGCGGCACCATCGCGTCGGCGACCTGGTCGTTCTTCACCGCCAGGCCCACATAGACGCCTGCCCAGCTCAGCGCGTACCGCAGCACGATCATCAGCAGGAACGCCTGGGCCGTGGGGATCAGGCCGCGGTGCGGCTGCCAGCCCACCAGCAGGCCCGCGCCCACCATGACGGCCAGCATCAGCAGGCCGACCAGCAGGTCGGCGCCGGTCTGCCCGAACGGCACCGCCAGACGCGCCATCGGCATGGAGCGGAACCGGTCCATCACACCGCGGGAGGCGTCGGCGGCCATCCGCGTCATGACCCCCATCACCGCGGAGAAGGTCACCATCGCGAACAGGCCGGGCATGAGGTACTCGCGGTAGTCGCCGCCGTCCGGCACCTGGATCGCGCTGCCGAAGACGTACCCGAACAACACCACCATGACGGCCGGGAAGATCAGCGCCGCGACGAGTTCGCCGGGATCGTGCCGCAGCCGTCCCAGCTCGCGGCCGACCAGGGTCAGCCCGTCGGTGAACGTCCACCGCAGGCGGCGGCCCAGCGGCGGGGCGAGGTCGGTCATCAGACCAGTTCCTTCCGGTCGGTGAGGCGCAGGAACACCTCGTCGAGGGTGGGGCGGCGCAGCCCGACGTCGGCCGCGGCGACCCCGGCGCGGTCGAGCTCGCGCACGATGTCGGCGAGCCGGAAGCCGCCGCCCGGCAGGGCGACGCTGAGCCGGTCGGCGCCGGTCATCGTGGGATCGGTCCCGGCCAGGGCTTTCAGCACGGTCGCCGCCGGACCCAGGGCGGCGGGGTCTTCGAGGACGACGTCGAGGCGGTCGCCGATCGTGGCCTTCAGCTCGTCGGGTGTGCCCGTGGCGATCACCTGTCCGTGGTCGACGACGGCGATGTCGTCGGCCAGCTGGTCGGCCTCGTCCAGGTACTGCGTGGTGAGCAGCACCGTGGTGCCCTCCGCCACCAGCTCGCGGACGCTGTCCCAGATCTCGCCGCGGCTGCGCGGGTCCAGGCCAGTGGTCGGCTCGTCCAGGAAGAGCACCTCGGGGCGCAGGATGAGGCTGGTGATCAGGTCGAGGCGGCGCCGCATGCCGCCGGAGTAGCCGGTGACCTGCCGATCGGCGGCGTCCATCAGGCCGAAGCGTTCGAGCAGCTCGTCGGCCCGCCGGTGCGCCTCGCGCCGGGACAGGTGGGAGAGGCGCCCGAACATGCGCAGGTTGCCACGGCCGGTGAGCTTCTCGTCCACGGCGGCGTGCTGGCCCGCGAGCCCGATCCTGGCGCGCACCTTGCCGGCCTCGCGGACGACGTCGTATCCGGCGATGCGGGCGTGCCCGGCATCGGGATCGGACAAGGTCGCCAGGATGCGCACCGCGGTCGTCTTCCCCGCGCCGTTGGGCCCCAGCACGCCGCAGACCGTTCCGCTCGGAACGCTCAGGTCCAGCCCCCGCAGCGCATGGGTGTCGCCGAAGGACTTGTGCAGCCCCTCGGCGAAGACGACCGGATCCGCCATGATTCCTCCACTGGGTACGTTGTACGCGGTTATCTCGGCCAGGCTAAGTTACTGGGTACTATGTACGCAACTAGGGGGTGGAACGGTGACCGACGCCGAGTACGTGAACATCTGGATGCGGCCCGAGCGCCCCGCCCGCGGGCCGAAGCCGGTCTACAGCCGCGCGCAGATCACCGAGGCGGCCGTCCGGATCGCCGACGCCGAGGGGCTGGAGGCCGCCACCATGCGGCGGATCGCCGCCGAGATCGGCGCCGGCGCGATGTCCCTCTACCGGTACGTCCCGAGCCGCGACAACCTGGTCGAGCTCATGGCCGACCGGCTGATGGGCGAGATCGACGTCACGGGCATGCCCTCGGGCGACTGGCGCGCCGACCTGACCCGCTACGCCGACGGGCTGCGGGCCATGTGGCTGAGGCACCCGTGGATCGCCACCGTGCAGCGGTCACTCCCCAGCTTCGGCCCCAACCAGCTGCTCTTGATCGAACGGCTGATGGGAGTGCTCGACGCCTTCGTCTCCATCGACGAGAACCTCGGCCTCGTGGCCCTGCTGACCAGCTACATCGAGGGCACCGTCCGCGAGGAGACCAGCTCGGCCGAGGAAGTCCGCCGCAGCGGCCTCAGCGAGTCGGAGTGGATGGCGCGGAGCTACCCGTACGTCGACCAGCTGGTGAAGAGCGGGGAGTACCCGATCTTCACCAAGATCGTGATGGAGGCGCGCCAGCCGCACCTGAGCCGCGACGACCAGTTCCGCTACGGGCTCCGGCGCGTCCTCGACTGCATCGCCGCGGCCCTCCCGCCAACGGCCGAGTAACAGAACGGGGTATGGCACAAGACATCGCCCTGGAGGTGGAGGCGCTGCGGTTCACCGTGTTCGCAGTGCCGCCTTGCGCTCCTGCCAGCGGCGCATCATCGCGCGGGTCTCGTCCCTGAGGAACTGGATGAGCTCGACCGTCTCGTTCAGCCGGTCGGCCGTTGGTGAGTCGCCCAGGATGGCGATGCCTTCTCGCAGATCGGCCTCGCCTCTTTCGAGGAAACGAGACCCGGGTCGAGCGTCCGCGGGCCGATGCGGGCGACGGGAGGCGCGCATGGCCAGGCACGTGTTGTGGTGCGGAGGAGAGAGATGAACCAACGAGCCAAGGATCGCACGCTCGGGGAACGGCTCGCCGACCTGCTGTGGACGAAGTACGCCCGGCTGCCCGCTTCGACGAGCGACTACAGCGTGACCCGCGACGTGCGGATCCCGATGAGAGACGGCGTCGAGCTGTTGGCGAATCTCCTGGAGCCGAAGGGGCCGGCGTCGGGAACGCTGCTCGTCAGCTCCCCCTACGGCACGAACGCGATGGGGTCGGCCATGACCGGCGGAATGTTCGCAGGCCGCGGTTATCGGGTCGTGCTGGTCCGGTGCCGGGGCACGTTCGGATCGGGTGGAGCCTTCGAACCATTCATGCGGGAAGTCGAGGATGCGGCCGACATCGTCGCTTGGATGCGCGAGCAGCCGTGGTTCGACGGGCGCTTCGCCACCCACGGCTATTCGTATCTCGGCTTCACTCAGTGGGCTTTACTGATGGACCCGCCTCCGGAGCTGGCCACCGCGGTCATCGCGTGCGCGCCGCACAACTTCGGTGCGTTCGTCTACACCGGTGGAGCCTTTCTGCTCAGCACGATGTTCGAATGGTCGTTCGTCGCGACCAGGCAAGAGAAGCCGATACTGCCGCGTATCTTCGCGGTTCTGTCGGCCCGTGGCCGTATCAAGAAGGCCCTGACAGCGCTTCCGCTGGCCGACGCCGCTGAAGAGCTGATGGGCGGGAAGGCGCCTTGGTACCGCGAGTGGATCGGCCGGCGGGACCTGGGCGACCCATGGTGGAAGAGCGCCAACCTGACTGAGGCGCTGGATCGGGTGCGAGTCCCCGTGTTGCTTCAGGGCGGCTGGCAGGACGGCTTTCTCCGCCAGACGCTGGCGGGGTACGCGCGGCTGGCCGATCGTGGCGTCGATGTCGGACTCACCATGGGTCCATGGACGCATGCTCAGGGGGGCGCCGAGGGCGCCCGCGTCCTGCTCCCCGAGGCTCTCGCCTGGTTCGACGAGCAGCTGGCCGGATCCGGTGTCCGGCGCCGCGCCATGCCGGTCAAGGTGTTCGTCAGCGGTCGGAACGAGGGCTGGCGCGACCTTCCGGCCTGGCCGCCGGCGACGGTCGAGCAGATCCTGTATCCCCGCTCCGGCGAACTCCTGGCCCGCTCGACCGGCCGACGCGGGAGAAGTGAGCGAATTCACCTACGACCCGGCCCAGCCGACCCCCACCTACGGCGGCGCGTTCGTCACGCAAGTCTCCCCGGGAGTGACGGCGGGCTACACGGATGACAGCGTGCTCGCCTCGCGTTCCGACGTGCTGGCATTCACGTCAGACCCGTTGACCACGGAGCTCGAGGTCGTCGGCAGCCCGGTTGTAGAACTGGGCCACAGTTCCGACAACCCCTTCGCCGACCTGTTCGTTCGGGTGTCGGAAGTGGATGCCCAAGGCCGCTCACGCAACGTCAGCGACGGGTTCGTCCGACTCGATCCTTCGGCGCCCCAGGGCCTGATTCGTATAGAGCTCGACGCCGTCGCGCACCGGTTCGCGCGGGACAACCGGATTCGGCTGGTCGTCGCGGGCGGGTCGCATCCGCGCTGGGAACCGAATCTGGGAACAGACGACGACCCGGCCACCTCAACGAGAATGCTGCCGTCACACCGGACGATCGACCTGTCGATCTCACGGGTCGTGGTTCCGGTCACCCAATGTCAGGAACTACGCGGGGCTACCAGGCCGGATTCGTAGGCGAGGATGACGAGCTGAGCGCGGTCACGGGCGTGGAGCTTGGTCATGGCCCGGTTGATGTGCGTTTTCGCGGTCAGTGAGCTGATCACCATGCGGTCGGCGATCTGGTTGTTGGACAGGCCCTGCGCGACCAGGGCGACGGCCTCGCGTTCGCGGTTGGTCAGCTCTTCCAGCCCGATGCCGGTGCCGATGCCGCGCGGCTGGGTGACGTACCGGCTGATCAGCTTGCGGGTGATCGACGGGGCGAGCAACGCGTACCGCGTGCAGGAAGTCCTCCGGCACGATGTCCTTGACCAGGAATCCGGCCGCCCCGGCGCGCAGTGCGTTGAAGACGTATCCATCCAGGCCGTAGTTGGTCAGGATGACGACGCGCACCCCGGCCAGGGCCGGATCCGCGACGATACGCCGGGTCAGCTCGATGCCGTCGACGACCGGCATCTGGATGTCGACGAGCGCGACGTCGGGCAGATGTTCCCTGGCCAGAGCCAGGCCAGCCAACCCGTCGCCGGCCTCGGCCACCACCTCGATGTCGTCTTCAAGATCGAGAAGCGCGCGGAACCCGCTGCGCAGAAGCGGCTGGTCGTCCACCAGCAGGACCCGGATCACGATGTTCGATCCACAGGAAGTTCGGCCTGGACGGTGAAGCCGCCCTCGCCGCGCGGCTCCGCGCGCAGGCGACCGCCTAGCGCGGTCACCCGTTCGCGCATCCCGAGCAGCCCGGCACCGGGCACCGGGAGGGTGCCCGGTGCCGCCTTCCCGTCGTCGTCGACGCGGATCGTGAGGGTGCCGGGACAGTAGTCGATCCGGACCGACACGGTGGTGGTGGCGGCGTGCCGGGCGATGTTGGTCAGGGACTCCTGAACGATCCGGTAGACGGTCCCGCTCACCGCGGACGGCACCTCGTGCCGGTGCCCCTCGATCGTCAGCGTCGCGTCCAGGCCACTTGTCCGAGCCCGTTCCACCAGTTCCGCGACCTGGTCGAGCCCACGCGGCGGGGCCGCGCCGTCCTCGCGCAGCGCCTCCAAAGTCGCGCGCAGCTCCCGGGTCGCCTCACGCCCGGCCTCCTGGATCACCAGCAGGGCCTGCGGCACCTGCTCACCACGTCTGCGGGCCACGTGGACGGCGACCTCGGCCTGCACCTTGATGATCGAAATCTGGTGGGTGAGCGAATCGTGCAACTCCCGCGCGATCCGCAGCCGCTCCTCGTCCGCGCGGCGCCGCGCGGTCTCCTCCCGGGTGCGCTCGGCTTCCTCCGCCCGCCGCTCGGCCTGCCGCAACGCCTCACCCGCGGCGCCGGCCGCGATCAGCCAGGCCAGCTCAAGGGCGCCCCGAGCCTGCGCGAACGCCTCCCCCGCGTCGTGCGACCCCGAGGCCAGGGCCGCGACGGGGAGAGCGGCCAGCATGATCACGCTCGCCACCACCGTCACGGTGTGATGTCCCGCTCGCACGGCCGCGTACACCGCGAACAGATACGCGACGGCGGGGACGTCGAAACCGGCCGCCTGGTAACCCACCGCGCACAACCCGGTGACGGCCAGGACGCCGACCGGAGCCCGGCGGCGCGCGGCCAGCCCCAGGCCGCCGGCCACCAGCAACGCGTAGCCGAGCAGGTCGAGGTACATGGCGGAGTGCCGCTCGGACAGCCCGGTGACCAGCAGGATCGCCGCCACCCCGACGGCTGTCGCCCAATCCCTGACACCAGCCCGTCCTGTACCCATGCGCGCACCCTAACCGGATGTCCGCGCGGGCGACTCCTGCGCGCGGATGACCGGCCGACTACCGCACCCGCGGTAGTTTCGCGGCTCCTGCGGCATCCGCAGCACCCGGGCGCGCCATCGGCGGCAGCGTGAATTGCCCGCGTCCGCCGGACGACCGGCGGGGGGTCCAGCGGACATCATCAAGCGACGCCCACTCGCAGCGGAAGAAGGAGAACCCTCATGTCAGTCCGATTCATGCTGGCCGTGGCCGCGGCCGCCTTGGTCGAAGGTATCGTGCTTGCCACACCGGCGGCCGCGCACCTCATGGTCCAGCCGGTCCCCGCCGACGCCTACGCCTTGACCGCCGGGCGTCTGTGGGCCTCGGCGGCCGCGTTGCTGGGGCTGGCCGGCGCGATCATCGGCGGGCTGGCTCTGGCCCGCTCCACCGGTCGTATCGGCACCGGCAAGGGACGAAGGGGTGCCATCGTGGCCCTGGTGGCGGGGCTGGCCGGCGTGGTCATCGGCGGGCTGGTCGTGGCCGCCGCCGAAGGCGGTCCCGGCACCGGCTACGGCATAGTCGGGGGCTTCGTGGCCTTGGTGGTGGGGCCGATCGCCCTGATCCTCGGCGGGCTGGCTCTGGCCCGCGCCCGCCGCACCGGACGGCAATCCGCGCGGGCCTCGTAGCCGGGCCCGGAGAGCCGGATTTCGGCGCCCAGAAACCCATCTTTCGGCCAGCGGGTAGCCGCCAGCGGAAGGGTCGGTGAATTGGATCGTCGCGTGTTGCCCGGTGTGGAGCGATCACTGCAGGGTTGAGGAACGACCGCCGTTCCCCCCTCCAATGACGGAAGTGCTTCCCCGTGCGTCTGCTGGCGTTCCTCACCGCTCTTGTTGTCCTGCTCCTCGCCGCGGCCCCGGCGCAGGCGCACGTCCGCGCGACCGAGGTCGCGATCGACCTCCGCGGCCAGGGCGACGGCGTCGCGGCCGTCGTCGACGTGGAGTACGACATCCTGGCCCGGCTGCTGGGTCTCGACGGTGTCCTGAGCCCGGACGCGGTCGGCGCGGACGGCGCCGCCGTCGAGGTGCCGACCGAGGTGCGGCGCAGTTCGCTGGACGCGCACGCGAGCGAGGCGGCCGGGTACGTCGGCGAGCGGCTGCGGCTGAGCCGCGGCTCGATCGGGTGCACCGCTCAGGAACACGCCCGCGTCGAACTCGCCGACTCCGGCGCGGTGCAGGTCGCGCTCGCCTACGCCTGCCCGGCGTCCGGCGCGCTCACCGTCCGCAGCGACATCTTCCGCGCCTCCGACGGCGTCGTCGACGAGACCACCACGCTGGTCGCCTACGACGTCGACGGCCACCGCGGTTCCGCGTTGCTCGACACCGCCCACACCAGCGTCACGGTGGGGAACACCGACCTGCTCAGTGAGATCCCGCAGTTCATCCGGCTCGGGGCGGAGCACCTGCTCTTCGGGCTCGACCACGTCCTGTTCCTGCTGGCGCTGCTGCTGGGCGCGAAGCGGCTGCGCGACGTGGTCGAGGTCGCCACGGCCTTCACGGCCGCGCACTCGGTGACCCTGGTGCTGGCCGCGATCGGCTGGGTCAGCGTGCCCGGGTGGATCGTCGAGCCGCTCATCGCGCTGTCGATCGCGTTCGTCGCGCTCGACAACCTGCTCTCGCCGAGGACGAGCCACCGGCTGCCCGTGGTCTTCGGCTTCGGGCTGCTGCACGGGCTCGGCTTCGCGGGCGCGCTCAGCGTCGACGGGCCGCCGTCGGCCTCGACGCTGGCCGACCTGATCTCCTTCAACGTCGGCATCGAACTCGCCCAGTTGACGATCATCGCGGTCGCCTTCCCTGCGCTGCTGTTCCTGCGCAGGGCCGCGACCACGCCCGTCGCCGCCCGCGCCCTCACGCTCGGCACCGTCGCCGCGGCCGTCGCCGTCGCCGGTGCCGGTCTGGTCTGGTTCGTGGAACGTTCTCCCCTCCTGACCTGACACCCACCTCCCCCCACCAGAAGGATCCTGATGTCCGCGATACCACGGACGCGCGCGCGCCTGCGCGTCGTCCTGTACGCCACCACGCTGGGGCTCGCCGTCAGCGTGGTGGCGGGCCCGCTCGCGTCATACGCGGCGGCCGCCATCGACCCACCAGAAGCCACCGTCCGCGGCGTCGTGTACGTCGACGCCAACGGCGACAGCCAGCGCAACCCCGGCGAGGCCGGCCTGGCCGGCGTACGCGTCTCCGACGGCACGGTCGCCACCACGACCGCCGCCGACGGCTCCTACGCACTGACGATCTCCACCGACCGCCGCACGACCGACATCGTGTGGGCCGGCCAGCCCCGCGGCTACCGGTTCGGCCTGGACCAGTACAAGGAGCCGAGGTTCTGGGCCAACCTCGGCCAGCTCGCCGACGACGCCACGCCGACCGCGGACTTCGCGCTCGTCCGTGACAGCGTCTCCGACGGCGCCAGCTTCTCCTGGGCCAACATCGCCGACCCGCACGTCAACGCACAGCTGCCCGACCAGATCCGCGAGATCAACTCCACCGGCACCGACCTGCGCTTCATCGCGGTCAGCGGCGACCTCACCAACGACGCCAGCCAGGGACAGTTCGACACCTATCGTCGCGGCACCCAGCAGTCGGCCGTCGGCGTGTGGCCGGCCGTCGGCAACCACGAGTACGCGAGCGGGTCGGAGTACGCGGACAGGATCGACAACTACCGCAAGAACGTCGGCCCGGAGTGGTACTCGTTCAACTACGGCAACCGGCACTTCGTGGTGCTCGAGAACAACGGCTCCGCGCCGTTCGACGAGGAGCTGAACTGGCTCAAGGACGACCTCGCCGCCAGCGTCCCGCTCGACGACGACCCCAGTAACGACATCGAGGTCGTCGTCCTCACCCACCAGCCGATGAACGTCCCGTTCGGCTCGCCGTCGACGTACGACGCCTTCGGTGACGTGCTCGAGCAGTACAAGGCGCAGCTGATCCTGGTCGGCCACGAGCACTCCAACCACGTCGAGAACAAGTCGGCGTTCGCCTCGACCGCCAAGCACATCCAGACCGTGTCGAGCTCGTACACGATCGACAACGCGCCCCGCGGCTTCCGCTACATCCACATGGCGGGCCCGGGCTTCGACAACCCGTTCCGGATGTACGGCGAGAACGAGCACGTCACCATCGTCAACCCCGCGCCGGGCTCGAAGGTGCCGGCCGCGGGGATGCCGGACGTACAGATCAACGCCTACGACACCGGCGACGAGGTCGTCTCGGCGCGCTTCCAGATCGCCGGCGACAAGAACTGGCGGCCGCTGTACCGCAGCGGTGAGTTCACCTGGCGGGGCAACCTGCCCAACAGCCAGCAGACGCCCGGTGAGCACAGGATCGACGTGCAGGTGGTCGACGCGACCGGCAAGACCTGGACCAAGTCGGCGGACTTCACCCTCACCGGCGAGCCGGAGCTCAAGCCGGTCGCCGGTGGCGACTGGAACCAGCACCACGGCGACCAGTCCCACTCCGGTGTCGCGCCGGCGCAGGAGGCGGGCCGCCGCCTCGCCTGGAGCTTCCGCACCGAAGGCACCTTCCTCACCGGGTCGCCGGTCATCCACGACGGCGTCGTCTACGCGGGCACCCGCGACGAGAACGGCGACGGCAACAGCCGGATCCACGCCATCCGGCTCAAGAACGGCAGGGAGTTGTGGAACGTCGAGGTGCCGCAGTCGATCCACGGCAGCCTCGCCTACGGTGACGGCCTGATCTTCGCGCCGACCCTCGGCTCGGAGCTCTACGCCGTCGACGCGGAGACCGGCAAGCTGCGCTGGAAGGCCGTGCCCGAGCAGGCGCCGGCCCCGAACAACCAGCGCACCTACGGCTACTACTCACCGGCCGTCTCCGGTCACACGGTGCTCTGGCCGTACCAGACCCGCTTCGGCATCGGCAGCCAGGGCGTGCTCAAGGCGCTCGACACCCGTACCGGGCAGCAGATCTGGGCCTCTCCGATGTCCGGCGCGACCATGAGCGACGGCACGCCCGCCGTCATGGACGGCACCGTGTACGTCGGCAACGAGACCGCCGACCGCGTGCTCGCCTACGACCTGTCCACCGGCGCCCGCAAGTGGACCGGAACCGAGTCGCTCGGCAGCTGGCAGGACGGCGTGCCGACCGCGGCCGAGGGCAAGGTCTTCATCGGCGCCAACAACGGCATGGTCGCGCGTGACGCCAAGACCGGCGCGACGCTGTGGACCTACCAGAGCTCGCGTTCCGCGCTCGTCTCCAGCGGATCGACCCCGAGCGCCGCGGCCGTCAAGGACGGCGTCGTCTACATGGGCTTCCCGAGCGGCGCCGTCGTCGCCCTGGACGCCAAGACCGGCAACCTCTTCTGGGAGCGGGCGCTGCCCGGCGACGTCTACCACGGTGGCGTCATGTCCAGCCCGGTCGTGGCCGGCGACACGCTCTTCGTCGGCGCCAACAACGGCAGGTTCTACGCCCTGGCCACCGACACCGGCCAGATCCTGTGGAGCCACGAGATCGGCACCTGGGTGGGCGCGGGACCGGCCGTCAGCGGCAACACCGTCGTGGCGGGCGCCTGGGACGGCAACCTCTACGCCTACGTGCCGGGCGGCGAGTCCGCGCAGCGCTGGGCGACGGTGACCGGCACGGTCAGCGACCCGGAGACCGGCGCTGAGATCGCCGGCGCGAAGGTCACCGCCGTCGCCGCCGGTCAGGACACCGTGGTGACCAGCACCGACGCACAGGGCCGCTACCGGATCGGCCTGCCGGCGTCGGCCTGGACCGTCACGGCGGCCAAGCGCGGCCTGATCGCCGACGACCGCTCGGCGGTCGGCGTCACGGTCGGCGCCACCGGCAACGTGACGGCCGACCTGAAGCTGATCAAGGTGACCCACCCGGTCGCCGGCAAGTCGATCTACGCGCCGGACTACGGCAACGGCAGCACCCGCACGGACGCCGTCACGGGCAGGGAGTACTACTACCTGGCCAACGACAAGATCAGGGCATCCGTGACGCCGTACGCCGCCGGCAACAACGGCGTCGGCGGCAACAATGGCGTCGGCGGTCTGGGCCAGGGCGCGCTGTCGGACCTCCTGCTCAACGACGTCAACGGCGCCGAGACCATCGACTGGGGCGAGATGCTGCTGCGTCCGAGCCTCACGCCGCCCGACTCGTGGGACCGGCCGAACGACCAGCTGGACCTGCCCGACCTCGCGGTCGATGGCGCCGCCGTGGTCGGCAACGGTCAGTACCGGGCGAACCCGGCCATCAAGGCGCAGGTCCGCTACGAGACCCTGCCCGGCGCTCCGATCGTGAAGATGACGGTCAAGCTGACCAACACCGGCACGACGGGCTACCAGGGCTACTTCAACTACATGATCGACCCCGACAGCTCGGTCGACAACGGCCGGATCCCCGGGTTCAGCGGCGTCAACCCGGGCCTGAAGACCTCGGGCTGGACCGGGAAGTACGTCTACGTCGGCGCCGACACGGCCACCACGAACGGCCAGGCCGCCCACGGCCTCGCGTGGGCACTGGACACGCCGGCCGCCGTCGGCGCGTACGGCTACGTCGAGGGTCTCTACTACGACGCCACGATGGCGCCCGGCGCCACCAGGCAGTTCAGCTTCTACCACCTGACCGACTACGCGACCGCCGGTGGCGACCCCACCCGCGCCATCGCGAAGTGGGCCGACGAGATCGACCTGCACGACGCGGCCGTCCCGGACGCCGCGCGCGCGGCCGGCACGATCACCGCGGGCGGCGCCGCCGTCTCCGGCGCCCGGGTCGCCCTCGAGCAGGCCGGCATGGTGGTCGCGACCGCGAGCACCGACGCCCAGGGCAAGTACCTCGTCAAGGCCCCGACCGGTCAGTACGACCTCCGGGTCTCCAAGCTGGGCTACCAGACGGCCACCGGCACGGTCACCGTGCCGGCGGCGGGCAGCGGCGTCGCCGACGTCGCGCTGAGCCCGGTCACGGTCGAGGCAAGCTACGGTAAGCAGATCGGCTCGGGTCTGGTCGAGGCGGGCTCCGGCGACGTCATGCTCGAGAACGACAAGCTCTCGATGGCGATCGCCGACGCCTACAACGATGCGCAGCTCTCCGGCGGCACCCGGGGCAAGCCGGTCGACATCGCCGTCCGCGGCATGGCCGACCAGTTCGACTGGATCAACCTGCCCTATGTCTCGGCGGACCAGCCGACCGGCGGTAGCGCGTGGGACATCCGGTCGGTGGCGGCGACCGACGTCCAGATCGTCCAGGCGACCGGCGACAAGGCCGTCGTCCGGGTGTCCGGGCCGGTCAGCGGCTTTACCGGTCTGACGGCGACGACGACGTACACGCTGAAGCCGGGCGATGACTTCGCCACGGTCTCGACGGAGTTGAGCAACTCCGGTTCGGCTCCGCTCAGCGTGTGGACCGGTGACGCGATGGACCACGACGCGGCCGGCCAAGCCAGTGTCATCCCCGGTGCCGGCATCGTGACGCCGGGTGCGACGGCGGCCTACGTCCCGACCAAGCCGTACATCGGCATGACCGGAACCGATCCGCAGGTCTTCGGTCTCGTCTACGGCACGCCGGCCGGCGCCTTCGACGTCTACGCCGCGGGCAACTGGGTGATGAGCCGGTTCCACGTCGACGTGCCGGCGGGCGGCTCCTACACCCTCACCCGCAAGCTCGTCGTCACCCCGGGCACCGACGCGGTGGGCATCCTCGACGGAGTGTCCGCGCCGTAACGCGTACCCACCCCACCACCTGGCCGGCCCGGAATCCAACCGGGCCGGCCATTGTGCTGAGCCAGGATTCCGATAACTCGAAATACATCCGATCTGTAGTCCACCTCATCGGGATCAACCGGTCAGAAATCAGCTTCAAGTCCTGGAAACATCGGATGCCAAGCCTTGTTTCAGGGGTGTTTCGATGCTATTTCCTTGATTGACCCCCCACACCTGACCGGAGGATCTCGTGCGCCGAAGATTAGGCATTGCCGGATTGACCGTGTTGGTCATGCTCACGGGCATGACCGCGATCACCCAGAGCCAGGCGACGGCGCTGGCCCTTCCCCCGACCGACGACCTGACGTTGTGGTACAACTCGCCGGCGACGAACTGGGAGACCCAGGCGCTGCCGATCGGCAACGGCCCGCTGGGCGCCAAGTTGTTCGGCGGGGTGGCCTCCGAGCAGATCCAGTTCAACGAGAAGACCCTGTGGACCGGCGGCCCCGGCGCCTCCGGCGGCTACAACCACGGGAACTGGACCTCCCCCCGCCCGGGGGCCATCGACAACATCCAGGCCCAGATCGACCAGAGCCAGCGGATCGCCCCGCAGACCGTCGCGAACGCCCTCGGCCAGGGCAAGAACAACTTCGGCTCCTACCAGACCTTCGGCGACCTGTTCCTCGACTTCGCCAACCCGCCGTCGAGCACCACGGAGTATCGCCGGGAGCTCAGCCTGCGCGAGGCGGTCGCCCGGGTCGGCTACACGGCCGGCGGTGTCGAGTACACCCGCGAGTACTTCGCCAGCAACCCCGGCAACGTGATCGTGGCCCGCATCTCGGCCAACCAGACCGGCCGCGTCTCCTTCACCCTGCGGCACACCTCACCGCGTACCGACAAGACCGTGACCGCCTCGAACGGCCGGCTGACCATCAAGGGCGCGCTGGCCGGCAACGGCCTGAAGTTCGAGGCCCAGGTCCAGGTCGTCAACCAGGGCGGCACCCGCACCGACTCCGGCGACCGGGTCACCGTCACCGGCGCCAACAGCGTGCTGCTGGTGCTGTCGGCGGGCACCAACTACTCCGATCAGTACCCGACCTACCGGGGCACCGACCCGGCGGCGGGCGTCACCTCGCGGGTCACCACGGCGGCGGCCCGGAGCTACGACGACCTGAAGGCCGCCCACCTGGCCGACTACAAGAACCTGTTCGACCGGGTGAAGCTGAACATCGGCCAGACGAACCCGACCGTGCCGACGAACACGCTGCGGAGCAACTACACGGGCGGCTCGTCGACCCAGGACCGGGCGCTGGAGGCGATGTTCTTCGCCTACGGCCGCTATCTGCTGATCTCCTCCTCCCGGGAGAACGACATCCTCCCGGCCAACCTGCAGGGCGTGTGGAACAACGTGGTGAACCCACCCTGGGACGCCGACTACCACGTCAACATCAACCTGCAGATGAACTACTGGCCGGCCGAGCAGACCAACCTCCGCGAGACCACCCGCCCCTACGACCGCTACGTCAACAGCATGGTCGCCCCCGGCCGGGTCACCGCCACGAACATGTACGGCGCCCGCGGCTGGGTGGTCAACAACGAGACCAACCCCTACGGCTTCACCGGCGTGCACAACTACCCGCAGTCGTTCTGGTTCCCCGAGGCGGCCGCCTGGACGACCCAGCACCTCTACGACAGCTACCGCTTCAACGGCGACATCAACTACCTGCGCACCACCGCCTACCCGGCGATCAAGGGCGCGGCCGAGTTCTGGCTGGACTTCCTGCACACCGACCCGCGCGACAACCGCCTGGTGGTCTCGCCCAGCTACTCGCCGGAGAACGGCGATTTCTCGGCCGGCGCGTCCATGTCGCAGCAGATCGTGAAGGAGGTGTTCACCAACGCCCTGAACTCCGCCCGCGCGCTGAACGTGGACACCGCGCTACAGGGTGAGCTCACCACCGCCCTGTCCCGCCTGGACCCGGGCCTGCGCATCGGAAGCTGGGGCCAGCTCCAGGAGTGGAAGACCGACTGGGACTCCCAGACCGACACCCACCGCCACGTCTCGCACCTGTTCGCCCTGCACCCGAGCAACCAGATCCTCCCGGGCACGGCCCAGGCGAACGCCGCCCGGGTCTCGCTGAACGCCCGCGGCGACGGCGGCACCGGCTGGTCCAAGGCCTGGAAGATCAACTTCTGGGCCCGGCTGCTCGACGGCAACCGCGCCCACAAGCTCCTGTCCGAACAGCTCAAGTCGTCCACGCTCGACAACCTGTGGGACACCCACCCGCCGTTCCAGATCGACGGCAACTTCGGCGCGACCTCCGGCGTCGCCGAGATGCTCGTCCAGAGCCAGCACGACACCGTGCACGTGCTGCCCGCCCTGCCCGGCACCTGGGCGAACGGCGCGGTGACGGGTCTCAAGGCGCGTGGCGACATCACCGTCGACACCACCTGGAAGTCGGGCGCGGCCGAGACGGTCACGCTGCGGACCGCGAAGACCGCCCCGATCAAGGTCCGCACCGCCGCCGCCACCGGCGCCTACCAGGTCAAGGACGAGACCGGCGCGACCGTCACCGCCACCCGGACCGGTGACACGCTGAGCTGGGGGGCGACCGCGGGGAAGACGTACACGATCAGCTTCACCACCACCACCGGCGGGGGGAACAGCCAGACCGTCGAGGGTGAGGCCTTCACCTCGCAGTCCGGCGTCCAGAGCGCGGGCCACGCCACCGCCAGTGGCGGCCAGACCGTCGGCTACATCGACAACGGCGACTGGGCGGCCTACTCGCAGGTCAGCACCGCGGGCCTGCGCACCTTCAGCGCCCGGGTGTCCTCGGGCGGACCCGGCGGCACCATCCAGATCCGTTCGGGGTCGCAGACCGGCACCCTGCTCGGCTCGGTGGCGGTCGCGCCGACCGGAGGCTGGGACACCTTCACGACGGTGTCGACGACGCTGACCGGCTCGGGCACGGGCCCGCTGTACCTGGTCTTCACCGGAGGCTCGGGAAGTCTGCTCGACGTGGACACCATCACCGTGTCGACCTCCGGCGGCGGCCCGCAGCCGCAGACCGTCCAGGGCGAGGCCTACACCTCGCAGAGCGGGGTGCAGCCCGCCGACCACCCGAACGCGCAGGGCGGCTTCTCGATCGGTTACATCGAGAACGGCGACTGGGCGGCGTACTCGGGGGTGAACACCTCGGGCCTGCGCAGCTTCAGCGCCCGGGTGTCCTCGGCCGGCTCCGGCGGCACCATCCAGGTGCGGTCGGGCTCGGCCACGGGCACGTTGCTGGGCTCGGTCGCGGTGACCCCGACGGGCGGCTGGGACACCCACGCGACAGTCTCCACGACACTGTCCGGGTCGGCCTCCGGCCCGCTGTACCTGGTCTTCACCGGAGGCTCGGGCTTCCTGTTCGACCTGGACTCGTTCACCGTCTCCGGCTAACCGGAACAAGGGCGCCCTGAATGGGCCGGAGACTCCGGCCCATTCAGACGCGTGGCGCAGCCGGGATGGAAGCACCTGCTCCAGCTTGGCCAGCGCTCGCACCGAGCTGTCCTCGATGCCGGTCACGCCCGCGGCGGTGCGCAACCCCACGGCGACCGCCACCGCCTCCTCATCGTCCAGCAGCAGCGGCGGCAGGTCGGACCCGGCGCCGAGCCAATATCCCGACGCCCCCGCGACGGCGTGCACGGCGTAACCCAGCTCACGCAGCCGGTCGACGTCGCGGCGGACGGTGCGCGGGCTCACCCTGAGTCGATCGGCCGGTTCCGCGCCCGACCATTGGCGATGGGTCTGCAACAAGCGACAGCAGTCTGAGCAGGCCCAGGGCGGCGGCTTCGGCAGCGGAATCTCCCGCGCGCTGGGCCTGGAGGCTCCCGGCAGTGTCGTCGCGGTGCACGTCAACGGTGGCACGACCTACCCCAGCGTCGGCGCGGACGACCTACTACGAGGACGGGCACGCGTGGGGTGAACAGGAACCGTCTTCCGTGCCGCTGGCCGTGGCGCTGTTCACCGTCCAGGACATCGCCCTGCGCCGAGATGAGGAGAAGGTCAACAATGTCGTGCGCTGGTCAGACTTCGACCGCGGCGGACACTTCGCCGCGATGGAGGCGCCCGACCTGTTGCTCGGCGACATCCGTGAGTTCTTCGCCGCCTTCAGGTGAACGAGCAGAGTCGATCAGTGCGTTGTCCGCCTACCGGACGGTGGATGGCGGCGGGCCGTACGGGCGGCCCGCCGCCATCATCGGTTATGCGAAGGGCAGCCGGATGACGCTCTGGTTGCCGATCCCGAGGTTGGTCGTGGTGGAGCCGATCGCGCTCCAGACCTCGACCCGTACCGAGCCGTTGGCCAGGTTGCCGAGCGCGCCGGTGGCCGTCTTCACCCCGGCCGCCTGGGTGTAGTGCTCCCAGCCGCTCACCGGGTCGGTGGCGAAGTACGTGTACGTCTCCACCCGGTCCCAGCTGCCGTTGCCGGTCAGGTCGTAGGAGACCCTGACCTGTGTGGCGTTGCCGACGTTGGCCCCGGCGTCCACGAACACGTCGAACGTGGTGGCCGCGCCGCTGAACGTGGCGGTCAGTCCGGTGGCGTTGTAGACGGCGGCGTTGGTCGGGACACCGTCGCGGTTGCCGTTGGCCGCGGCCAGCGTGACGCTGCCGGCCGCACCCGTCGTCCCCGGCAGCGTGCCGTTCGACTGCGGGTACCGGTTGGCGGCGAACTGGCCGGGCGGTGAGGGCGACGGGCTGGGTGATGGGCTGGGCGACGGGCTGGTGCAGACGCCGCCGCCGAAGACCTTGAACTCCCACAGCGAGTAGCCCCATGCGGTGCCGCGCGCCGTACCGTTGAGCCGCACGTAGCGGCCCGACCCGGACGTCACCAGGTTGTCGGTGCCGCCGTCACCGGTGGTGGTGGTGTAGATGTTGGTCCAGGTCGTCCCGTTGGTGGAGGTCTGGATCTGGTACGACCGCCCGTAAGCGGCCTCCCAGGTCAGCTGCACCGCCGAGATGTTCTGCACCGAGCCGAGGTCCACCTGGATCCACTGCGGGTCGCTGAACGCGCTCGCCCAGCGGGTGGCCCCGTTGCCGTCGAACGCCAGGTTGGCCGGGTAGCCGGCCTCGATGCTCGACGAGGTGGCCGGCCGGCCCTGCGAGAGCAGCGTGGAGTCGCACGGCGAGGGCGACGGGCTCGGGCTGGGCGACGGGCTGGTCGGCGTGCCTCCCCCGTTCGCGTTGCCGCCGCTCCAGGTGAATAGGCCCGAGGTGACGGTCTTGCCGGCCGGCGCGGTCAGCGTCGTGCCGTTGGAGAAGGTCACCGTCAGCGAGCTGTTGGTGATGTTGGAGGCGACGTAGGTCCGTACCCCGTTCTTGACGAAGACCTTCGCCAGCGGGTGGTTCGCGGTGACCGTGGTGTCCACCGTGCCCAGCGAGGCCAGGTTGCGCAGCCAGTGGAAGGTGTGCGCCTTGCTCTCACCCTCCTCTGAGGTGTATCCCGGGTTGGCCTGGAAGGCCGCCAGAGCGGCCGGTCCGTCGCCGAGCGCCCGGAATTCCTGGAGGATGTCCTGCCAGACGGTCGGTGGGCCGCCGTTGTTGGTGACCAGCTCGTTGTAGTTGGTCGCCACGTAGGCCGGGTACTCGCCGAGGTAGAAGTGGCCACCGGTGATCGGCAGCATGTTGATGCCCTGGATCATCTCGGGCTCGCCGCTGAACCAGGTGGCGTACGCGCCGCCGGAGCCCCAGACCATGCCGACCGTGGAGTGCCCGAAGGTGGACGGGAAGTTCTGGTTGCGCACGTCGAACCAGTACTCCTGGATCGCCGCGGACTGGGTGGCGTAGATGAACACGCCGGCGTCGCGGACGGCGGTGTTGCCGGTCGCCTGACCCCACTGGATCAGGGCGTTGGCGAAGTTCATCCCTTCCGAGGAGGACTCCTGGTTGTTGCCGGAGCCGAACGCGCCGTGCCCGGCCGCCCAGTCGTGACCCGCGTAGATGTCGAAGTCACGCAGGTACGGGAAGCGGGTGTCGTTGCGGTCGTAGTTGTTGGCGTCCCTGATCAGCAAGTCGACCATGCCGCCGTACTGGCCGTTGGTCGCCCAGTTCGGGTCGAACTTCGCCAGCGTCGCCGCGGCCGCGATGTAGTAGCCGTAGTGGAAGTGGTGGTCGTTGAGCTCGGCGTCCGAGCCGTACGAGGCCGGGTAGCCGAGCAGGGTGCCCCAGGCCGCGTTGTAGTAGAAGACCCGGCTGGTCTTGCCCGCGCTGGCGGTGAACCAGTCGTTGAGCCTGGTCCGGATGCGGTTGAGCGCCGAGTCCCGGACGGCGGTCAGGTTGAGCTGGTCGGCGATCTCCGCGATGCGCGCCGCCCGGCCCAGGCCCTTGCCGGTCCAGTAGGTGTCGTCGCCGAGGCCGGCCGTGGGGTCGCCGAGCTCCGCGTTCAGGTAGTTGGTGACGGTGGTCAGGTCGCCGCCGGAGTTGTCGCCGACCGCCGGGATCTCGGGCAGCACACCCTGGAACTTCATCGTGGTGCTGAAGGAGTTGCCGGTGACCACCTTCATCTGGCCGCGCGCCGAGATGTAGGTCTGCGCCAGCGGCGTCGAGCCGGTCAGGTAGTTCCACTGGTGCGGGTAGAGCGCGATGACGGTGCCGGTCGCGCTGCCCTCCCGGGCCGTGGTGGTGAAGGTGTAGGTGGTGCTGACGTTGGAGTTGCTCGGGTTGTACGAGTACGACACCCGGGTGCCGGTGACGTGCGCGTGAGCGTACTGCGCGTAGGTGGTCGCCAGGCTGGTACGGGTGGCCGCCGGGGTCGACGGCGTCGTCGGCAGCACCGCGACCGAGAAGTAGTTCTGCCCGTTCAGCGTCGAGGAGATGCTGGTCCCGCTGACCGTCCAGGTCGAGCCGCTGGGGGCGAAGCCCAGGTAGTCCTTGCCGTTGACGGTGAACCCGATGGTCGCGCCGCTGTTGGACCACACGGTCGGGGTCCCGCTGGTGGTGATCTGCGCGTTGCCGCCGGTCTTCTGGAAGTAGGCGAACGGCAGGCCGTGCCCGATGGTGGCCTTCAGCGTCCGCGTGCCGTCACTCCAGTACGGGGTGACCGTCCAGTCGGTCCAGCCGTCCACCTTGGCGTCCGGCGAGTTCAGCCCGGTCACGCCGACCAGGATGTCCTGCACGTACGGGTAGTGGTACTCCCCGACGCCGGTCGCGGTGCCGCTGATCGCGGCGACGGTGTTGTAGGAGAAGCCGAGGCCGCCGGCGACCGTGTCGTACGAGATCGGGTGCGCGTGCAGCGGCTCGCTGTAGGCGCAGTCGAACTTCTTGAACAGCAGCGACGACCACCAGTCATTGGTGGGGACCGCGCCGGCGGGGGCGTTCGCCGTGACGTAGGCGCGCGGGTTGGTCGACAGCGATCCGCAGCCGACCGGCAGCGCACGGCCGGCCGGCAGCGTCTCGGTGTACGACCCGGCGCCGACCGTGGCCGCCTGGGCGGCAGGCGTGCTGGCCACGAAGGCGAGCATCGCGGCGATCATCGCCAGCACCACGCTGACCACGACCGACCGCGACGCGGTACGGCGAGCCGGCGGGCCGGCGCTGGGCGGCGAGGCGCCCGGTAAGTGGGCCCCAATGGGCTGGTCCATTTTTCCTCCGTTGTGGACGACCGGGGTGTGCGGAGTCGGGGTGTGCGGAGTCGGGGTGCGGGCGGATCGGGGGCTACAGCGGGTGATGTCTGGGTTTCGCAGTGGAATCGGGGACGCACCGGGGAAAGCGTCCCGTGGGACGGGCTCCCTCCACGGCGAAGAGAGCGCTCTCTCAGCGCGGAAACTAGTGCCCGGAACGCCTCTCGTCAATGTTTCTGGCTGATTGCCCGGAGGTTAATCCCTCCGGTGCAGGTCAATGCGGTCCGGTGTCGCGGCGCCGAAGCCGCCCCGGCCGCCGCACGCCCTCGGTCGCGAGCCGCGACGTCTACCGGCGGATGCCGCCAAGCGGGTTCTCCCGCGGCGGACCGCGCGAGGCGCGCGTGGAGCGCCCGTAGCACTTCGTCCATTGACGAGCGATGGAGCCCGGCCTAATCTGCGAGAGCGCTCTCCCCGCTAAACGCTCTTCCAGGATGAGTGCTCGTGAATCTTCGCCTCGCGAGGGAACCCGTCCCGCTCCTCTTGCCTGAGCCGCCCTCAGCCCCCGGCGAAGCCAGCGACCGTCATCACTCGACGAATGTGAGGACTTTCGCAATGCCTACCAAGCGAAGGGTCTTAGGCACCCTGGCCGCGATCGCCATGGCCATCCCGATCGCGCTCGCCGCCGCCGCGCCCGCCCAGGCGATCGGACCCGCTCTCCTGCCCGTGACCGTCACCAACAGCACCGGCCGCGCCGACGCGGTCTATCTATACGTGATCGGCGTCAACCTCAGCACCGGCCGGCTCGGCTACGTCAACGCGGCCGGCACCTTCGTGCCCTGGACCGGCGGCCAGATTCCGCCGTCACCGGCCCCGGACGCGTCCATCGCCGGACCCGGAAACGGTGCCAGCACGACGATCCGGTTCCCGCGCGGCTTCTCCGGCCGGGCGTACTTCTCCTTCGGCGAGAAACTCAAGTTCTTCCTGACCCCCGACGGACTGGTGCAACCCGCGCCGTGGGCGGGCGGCGACGCGAACCGCGACATCCTGTTCGACTGGAGCGAGTTCACCTACAACGACGCCGGGCTCTGGCTCAACAGCTCCCAGGTCGACATGTTCGCCGTCCCGCACGCCGTCACCGTGACCGGCGCCAGCGGGGCCACCAAGCGCACCGGCGACGTCGTCTCCAACGGGCGCCAGACCACGATCAACTCGATCCGGGCGCAGGCCGGGTGGGCGAACACCGCCTACACCCGTTCCGACGGCACCGTGCTGCGCGTCCTCGCGCCGGGCAAGGCGGCCGACGCCGGCCTGTTCAGCCCCACCTACCTGGACGGATACATCACGTCGGCGTGGAACGCCTACACCGGCAGGACGCTGACGGTGGTGCCGTTCACCGACCAGCCCGCCATCAGGTACTTCGGCCGGACCAGCGGCAACGTCATGAACTTCACCAACTCCGCCGGACAGCAGGTCGCGTCGTTCAACAAGCCGACCAGCGCCCATGTCTGGGGCTGTGACGGCAACCTGCACGCGCCCAACGACCAGGTCGTCGGGCCGATCGCCCGCACGCTGTGCGCCGCCCTGAACCGCGGCACCCTCGGCACCATCGACACCCAGCCCAGCCTGGACGCGTCCCAGTTCTACCTCAACAACCCGACCAACCAGTACGCGAAGATCATTCACGCGAACATGGTCGACAGGAAAGCCTACGCCTTCGCCTTCGACGACGTCGGCGCCTTCGAATCGCTGGTGCACGACGGCGACCCGCGCTCGGCCGGCATCATCCTGAGCCCGTTCGGCGCCGGCGGCCCCGTGGACCCCAATCCCCCGGCCTCGTGGGTCAGCCTGGTCAACAAGACCAGCGGCAAGTGCCTTGACGCCCGTTCCTCCGGCACCGCGAACGGGACGGCGATCCAGCAGTACACCTGCAACAACTCCTACGCGCAGCAGTTCCAGCTCCAGCCCACCAGCGGCGGCTACGTGCGGATCAACAACCGCAACAACCCCGCCCAGGTGCTGGACGTGAGCGGGGTGTCCACCGCGGACAACGCGTTGCTGCACCTCTGGGCCTATGGCGGCGGCAACAACCAGCAATGGCTGGCCGTTTCCGAAGGCGGCGGTTACTACCACTTCACGGCCCGGCACAGCGGCAAGTGCGCCGACGTACCCGGCGCGTCCACCGCCGACAGCGTCCAGTTGGTGCAGTACACCTGCAACGGCAGCGGCGCGCAGTCGTTCCGATTCGTCATCCAACCCTGACGAAGCAGGCGGCGTCACGCTGCGACGCCGCCTGCTCTACCCCTTTTAACGGAACATCAGAGGGCGTAAATGGCGTATTCGTCCACGTCGGCGTTGCACGCGCCCACCGAGGAGAGACCGGTGGTGTTGGTCTTCAGGCAGGCTCCCCCGCCGACGCCCTGGTAGAACGTCCGGATGTAGTGGAGGTTCGCCCCGGAGATCGAGCCCGTCTTCTGGAGCAGCCACTTCTGGTTCTGTGCCCCGCTACAGGGATAGAGGTACACGTTGGTGTTCCCGGTGGTGTCCATGGACTTGTCCAGGCAGAGGTTGGAGTTGCTGTACTCGAAGGTCACCACCCACGAGCCCTGGTAGGTCTGGATGTGGTTCATCTCCCATAACTTGGCCGAGCCGAGCAGCTCGTTCACCGGGTCCCGCGTCTCGGCGGTGCCGAGGATGCCGAGACTGCGCGTCAGAGCCACCTCCTGCCGGATGTAGACCGTGTACGGCACGGCGGCGGACGCGGGAGCCGCGACCCCGACGACCGTCCACACCATCAGCAGGCCACCCAGCACCCCTCCGACACGGCGCAGGATTCGTTTCATGACAGAACAGCCTTTCTGTTGTGGACATAGATCTCTTTCACGCTAAAAGATGATCACCCCTCGTGTTGATCTAGGTTGTCCGCTCTGAGAGAACGGGCGGGCTGCCCAGCGTGTCCAGGATCGCGGCGAATCCGGGCGGTGAACGCCGGTCAACTGCGCAGTTGCGCGTTGAGCCGTGCGGCCTGTCGCGTGAGATGGTCGCGTTCGGGGAGGTTGGACGCTGATCGGGCGGCTTCGGCGTAGAGCCGTGCCGCGGTCACCGGGTCACCGTCACGCTCGTGCAGGTACGCCGCTGCGGCGGTGTGGCGGGGCAGGGCGGGGTCGAGCTCCGCCAGGGCGGCCAGGCCGGCCCGCGGGCCGTCGGCCTCGCCGACCGCGACGGCCCGGTTGAGGCGGGCCACCGGGCTGTCGGTGAGGCGCACCAGTTCGTCGTACCACTCGACGATCTGCACCCAGTCGGTCTCCTCGGCGGCCTGGGCGTCGGCGTGCAGCGCGGCGATGGCGGCCTGGGCCTGGAACTCGCCCAGGCGGTCGCGGGTGAGGGCTTTCTGGAGCACGTCGACACCCTCGGCGATCAGGCGGGTGTTCCACCGGCTGCGGTCCTGCTCGGCGAGGGGCACGAGCCTGCCGTCGGGGCCGGTCCGTGCCGGCCGCCGGGCGTGGTGCAGCAGCATGAGCGCGAGCAGGCCCGCGACCTCCTCGTGTTTGGTCCTGGCCGCCAGCTGGCGAGTGAGCCGGATCGCCTCGGCGACGAGGTCGACGTCGCCGGAGTAGCCCTCGTTGAAGACCAGGTAGAGCACACGCAGCACCGTGGCGACGTTCCCTGGCTGGTTGAACTGGGCGCCCGAGACGGTCCGCTTGGCCCTGCTGATCCGCTGGGCCATGGTCGCCTCCGGCACCAGGTAGGCCCGCGCGATCTGACGCGTGGTCAGGCCGCCGACCGCGCGCAGCGTGAGCGCGACGGCCGAGGCCGGTGTCAGGGACGGGTGCGCGCACAGGAAGTACAGCCGGAGTGTGTCGTCCGCCGCCTCGCCAGGGCCGGGCATGGGCTCGCCCTCGACGCGTACCTCGCGGTGCCGTCGGGAACTATCGGCACGGGCGGCGTCGAGGAACTTACGCCAGGCCACGGTGACCAGCCAGCCCTTGGGGTCCTGCGGCGGGCTGTCCGGCCACACGCGGACGGCCTCGACCAGGGCGTCCTGCACGGCGTCCTCGGCCGCCGCGAAGTCGGCTCCGCGACGGAGGAGGAGACCGATCACCGCGGGCACCAGCTCCCGCAGCAGCGACTCGTTCACTCGGTCACCGTGGGCGGTTCGGCCAGGAAGGGGCGCACCTCAAGCCACTCGTGGATCGGCTTCCCACCCGCACCCGGAGCCGCGGACAGTTCGCCGGCCAGTTCGAGCGCCCGCTCGTAGGTCTCGACGTCGATCACCATCCAGCCGGCGATCAGGTCCTTGGTCTCCGCGAACGGGCCGTCGGTGACCGGCGGCCGCCCCTCGCCGTCGTACCGGACGAACGTGCCCTCCGGGGAAAGCGCCTGCGTGTCGACGAACTCGCCGGTGCCCTCAAGCCGAGCGGCGAAGTCAAGCATGTACTGCACATGGGCCGAAAGCTCCTCCGGCGTCCACTGCTCCATCGGCACGTCGTTGACCGGTGCCGGCGCGCCCCGGTAGTGCTTGAGCAGCAGGTACTTGGCCATCGTATTTCTCCTCGGTGCGGTACGGCCCATTGTGGCCGTGTTCACTGCCGGGGACGGAGCCGGGCGCGGGTTCTCGACATGCCACCGCGACATTTCCTGGCGGACTTCTTCGCCCTACACGCTGACCTGGGACGACGAAGGCCGCCTAGCCCCTACCACCGGTGTCAGGACAGGGCGAGGACGCAGAACTCGTGGCCCTCCGGGTCGGCCAGGCATGTCCACGGGACGTCGCCCTGGCCGAGGTCGAGGTCGGTGGCGCCGAGGGCCCGCAGCCGGGCCACCTCCGCTGCTTTGTCATCACCGGGGTACGGCAGCAGGTCAAGATGGACGCGATCTGGCACGGTCTTCACGCCGGGTTTGCGGAGGAACTCCAGATACGGGCCGACACCCTTGGCGGAACGCAACACCGCATGATCGTCAGTCACCTCGTGCAGGGTCCAATCCATCGCCTCGTCCCAGAACCGGGCCATGACCCGCGGATCCACGCAGTCGACCACCACGGCGGCGATCGGCCCGGTGTCCCGGTAGACCTCCCGAGGCTCCAGCACGCAGAACTCGTTGCCCTCCGGATCGGCGAGGACCGTCCACGGCACTTCGCCCTGACCCACGTCAGCCGGCATCGCACCGAGATCCATGAGACGCGCGACCAACTCCGCCTGATGGGCCGCGGAGGTGGTGGCGAGATCAAGGTGCACACGGTTCTTCGTTGTCGTCTTGGGCTCCGGGACGGGAACAACATCGACGCAGACGGCGACCGGATCCGGCCAAACGAAGTCGCCGACGGGTGCGACGTAGGTGGTCACGCCACTGAAAACACTCCAGCCGAGAGCCTCCGCCCAGAACCGGCCGACCGCCGAATGATCCAGAGCCTTGATGTTCACCTGAACAGGTCGCAATGCCATGCAGGCGATCCTATGCACCCGCTCTGCAACGCCAGGAGGTAATCTGAGCGGCCCAAAGCAACCCACCCAGCTACGGGTTCTGGGATGAGAGGTAGAGCAGGACGGCTCGGACTCGGCGGTTCACCTGGGGGTCGGCGGGGTCGAGGTCGAACTTGGCCAGCAGGGAGGTGATGTGCTTTTCCACGGTTCGTTCGCTGAGCACCAGGCGGTTCATGATCGCGGTGTTGGACAGGCCGGTGGCGATCAGGGCGAGGACTTCCCGCTCGCGTGGGGTCAGCGAAGCCAGTGGCGACGGCGCCTGCCGGGTGCGGGTCCGCACGAGTGCTTCCACGACGTGCGGATCCAGGAATGAACCGCCCGCCGCCACGGATTCGATGGCGTTGCGGAGCTGCGCGGCGTCGCCGACGCGCTCTTTGAGCAGGTACGCCCGTCCGGAGGCGCCGGCGGCGAACAGTCTCAGCGCCCAATCCGGTTCGAGGTGCTGGGACAGCACCACGACGCCGATCCGGGGATGCGAGCTGGTCAGCCCCTCGGCGAACCGGATTCCTTCGTCCCGGTCGCCGGGTGGCATCCGTACATCGGTGAGGACGACGTCGGGAAGGTGCTCGTCGACGACCGCGGTCAGCTCCGGCAGGCTCGCCACGCTGGCGACGAGATCGACGTAGTCCTGGGTGGCGAGCAGCAACCGCAGACCCTCACGGATGAGGTAGCTGTCCTCGGCTACGACCAGACGGATCCGCATAGTAGGCCACACCGTAGTGCACGGCGGGATACGCGGAATCCGTCGGCACGATTGGGCCGACACGACGGTGTTCGGGCGTCAGGCCGATGGTGCTGACAGCACTTCGGCGACGGTGCGGCGGCGGGCGAGCATGGACCAGCCGATCGGGACCAGGGCGATTACGAGGGCGATGTCGCAGGCGAGGGCCAGTTGGTCGATGCGGGCCGGGCGGGAGGAGATGAACAGGACTCCGCTGAGGACGAGCAGGGCCGCGGACCAGGCCGGCGCCAGGCGGGTACGCCAGAGCAGGATCCCGGTGGCGACCAGGGAGAGCGGGACGAGCCAGCCCCACGGGAGGAAGGCGAGGAAGGTGTGGGCCGGGACGTCCGGCAGCGTGCCCTCCATGACGTCGGAGAGCAGGTCCTTTCCGTACACGGCCAGATACATGGCTTGCAGGTTGAACGCGGCGCCGGCGGTGAAGCCGGTGACGGCGACGGCGCCGAAGATCGGCCCGACGCGGGGAGCCCGGGGTTCGATGATCCGGTAGATGCCGGTGAACGCGACAGCCAGCGCGAAGGTGGACCAGAGGCCGATCATGCCGCCGAGGACGCCGTCGTTGACGCCGTTCTCGGTGAGGAAGGCGATGGTGCTGCCGAGCAGCAGCAGGGGACCGGCCACGGTGGCCAGGCCGAAGACGCGGGACGCGGCAGGGCTCATCGTACCTGGGACGTCGAAGTTCATGGGTGCTCCTCGGGTTGTGCCGACGTCCGTCAGCCTCGCCGCCACCGGAGCGGCCCACCAGCGGGGCTGGCCGACCAACTGCTGGTGCGGCCAGCCGCACCCCGACGGTTCGGCTGGCTCCTCTATCGGACCGGTGTTGCGGGCGCCGATAATTGCGAGATGAAGCAGCGCGACGGGTGGTGGCTGCGGGTGGTGACCCCTGTCGCGGTGGCCGGTACGGCCCTGGTGGTGGCGGCGTTCGCGGTGATGCTGCTGCGGCAGCGGTCGGCCGAGGTGCAGTACGGGCTCTTCCTGTTCCAGAACGGGCCTTCGGCGGTGGTGTTGCTGTGGATGGGCCGTCTGGTGCTGCGCCGGCAGCCGCGCAATGTCGCGGGATGGGTTCTGTTCGCCATCGGCGTCGTCCACGTGCTGCACACGGCGGTCTCGGTGTGGGCCGACATGGCACTGGTGGCCGCCGGGTTCACGGCGCCGCTGACCCGGATCGCGGCCGGACTGGCGCCCGCGGATCTGCCGCTGGGCGCGGCGATCCCGCTGTGGGTGACCGGCTGGCTGTGGGTGCCGGCGCCGGTGCTGGCCGCCACCGTCCTGCTGCTCGCCTTCCCTGACGGCACCCTGTCCGGCCGCGCCTGGCGGCCCATCGTGGCGGCGGCCGCCGCGGGCGGAGGTCTGCTCATGACGGCATTCGTCATCGACAGGTGGCCCACGGCCGGCTGGACCCCCGCAGAGGCGCCGGTCTTTCTTGCGGGTCCTGCTCGCCCCCGGAGGGCTGCTGGTCGCCGGCGCGGTCGCCGCCAGCATCGGCAGCCTCCTGCGGCGGTGGCGGCGGGCGGACGCCACCCGGCGGCGGCCGTTCCAGGTGGCGGGCGTGACCGCCGTCGGGTTCGCGGCCATCGCCGTCCTCACCTACCCCTGGCAGCACATCTGGATCCCCGCCATCCTCGTCAGCTTCAACCTCCTGATCGTCGCCTACGCCCTCGCGGTGGCCCGATACCGCCTGCACGACCTGGAACCGGTGCTCGGCCGTGCGGCGGTGGCCGCCGTGATCTCATTGCTGGTCGCCGCCGTCTGCGCCGCGATCCTGTACGGCGCGACCGGCCTGGCCGGCGAGCGCGTCGACAGCCGGCTGCTGACGCTGGCCGCCGCCGGCTCGGTGGCGCTGCTCGTCGAACCGGCCCGCCGCCGGACCAGGAAGCTGGTCGACCAGCTGATCTTCCGCCGGAGCGCCGACCGCACCGAGGTGATGTCACGCCTGGCCGCCCACGCCAGCGCGGCCTCCGCGGCGGACGTCCTGGCCGAGGTGACCGAACTGCTGGTACGCAGCACCGGCGCCACGCGGGCCGAAGTGCGCCTCGCGGCCGATCCGCACCCGCCGTCGGCGGATCCGGCGGTGCTGGTGGCCGCCGTACGGCACCAGGGCGAGACCTTCGGCGAGGTACGCCTCTACGCGACCGCGCGGGCCGATCTCGTCCCCGACGCGCCGCAACTGCTCGGCGACGTCGCCCACACTCTCGGCATCGTCCTGCGCAACGACCGGCTCACCAGCCAGCTCCAGGCCCGGCTCGCCGACCTGCAGGCCTCACGCCGGCGCCTCGTCGAAGCCCACGACCACGCCCGCCGCGGGCTCGAACGCGACATCCACGACGGCGCCCAGACCCGCCTCATCGCCCTGCGGATCCGGCTCGCCACCCTGCGCGCCCACCTCGACCGGCACAGCGAAACCCGCCCGTTCACGACCGAGCTCGACGACATCGGCGCGGACGTCGACGTGGCCGTGCGATCGCTCCGCGCCCTCGCCCGCGGGCTCCACCCGCCCCTGCTCGAACAGGCGGGGCTCACCGACGCGTTACGCGACCACGCTCGCGACCTGCCCGTCTCCGTATCGGTCACGGCGCGGAAGGTCGGCCGCTACCCCCGCACCATCGAGGCGGCGGCCTACTTCTGCTGCCTGGAAGCCATCCAGAACGCCATCCGCCACAGCAGCGCCACCACCATCACCATCGACCTGACCGCCGACGGCGGCCGGCTCTGCTTCCAGGTCAGCGACAACGGCATCGGCTTCGACCCCGCCCGTACGCTCGCCGGCACCGGCCTCACCAACATCGACGACCGGCTGTCCGCCCTGGGCGGTCAGGCGCACATCCACTCCACACCCGGCCGCGGCACCCGCGTCAACGGCGCCATCCCCGCACAGGCCCTCACCGACGCCTGACCCGCCACGGCCGCCCCTGCTCACCAGTCAGGCTGGACGAGTTTTTGCCTCGCGATGACTGGGAGCCCGGTCATGGTCGATAGGTTGGAAGGAGAGTTTCATCCATTCTGGGTGCTCCCCGATCGAGAGTCGCGTCGCCAGCGTAGCGAGTGCTCAGACGACCAGGAGGGGGCCGGTCATGGCGATTGCCACGATCAATCCCGCGACCGGAACGACGGTCAGAACGTTTCCAGAACTGACCGAGGCCGAGGTCGAACAGAAGATCGGCGTCGCCCACGAACGGTGGCGGACCTACCGTCTCACCGGGTTCGACGAGCGGGCCGAGTGCATGCGGGCCGCTGCGGATCTGGTCGAGAAGGAAGTCGACCACGCCGCTCAGTTGATGAGCACCGAGATGGGCAAGACCCTGGCCTCGGCCCACGGCGAAGCGCTTAAATGCGCCCACGGCATGCGGTACTACGCCGACCACGCGGCCGAGTTCCTCGCCGACGAAGTCCTGGCCGATCCGTCGCAGGTCGGGGCGGAGCGGGCCCTGGGCCGCTACCAGCCGCTCGGTGTGGTGCTCGCGGCGATGCCGTGGAACTTCCCGATGTGGCAGGTGATGCGGTTCGCCGCGCCGGCGCTGATGGCGGGCAACGTCGGGTTGCTCAAACACGCCTCCAACGTGCCGCAGTGCGCGCTGTACCTGGAGGACGTCCTTCGGCGCGGCGGATTTGCCGAAGGCTGTTTCCAGGCGCTGCTCATCTCCTCCGGGAAAGTGGAGGCGATCCTGCGGGACCCGAGGGTGGTCGCCGCCACCCTGACGGGCAGCGAACCGGCCGGCCGATCGGTGGCCGCGATCTGCGGTGACGAGGTCAAGCACACCGTGCTGGAGCTGGGCGGGAGCGACCCGTTCGTGGTGATGCCCTCGGCGGACCTGGATCGCGCCGTGGCGACCGCGGTGGATGCCCGGGTGCAGAACAACGGGCAGTCCTGCATCGCCGCCAAGCGGTTCATCGTCCACACCGACATCTACGACGCCTTCACCGAGCAGTTCGTCGCACGCATGCGCGAGCTGACGGTCGGGGACCCGTTCGACCCGGCCACCGACGTCGGACCCCTGGCCACCGAACAGGGCCGGGCCGACGTCGAGGAACTGGTGGACGACGCGATCGCCGCCGGGGCGACCGTCCTGTGCGGGGGACGGCGGCCGGACGGGGCGGGCTGGTTCTACCCGCCGACGATCATCGCGGACATCACCCGCGATATGCGCATCTTCGCCGAGGAGGTGTTCGGCCCGGTCGCCTCGCTCTACCGGGCGGCCGACATCGAGGAGGCGCTGGAGATCGCCAACGCGACCACCTTCGGCCTGGGATCCAACGCCTGGACGAACGACAAGACCGAGAAGGAACGGTTCATGGCCGACCTGTACGCCGGCCAGGTGTTCATCAACGGCAAGACGACCTCGTATCCGGAACTGCCCTTCGGCGGCGTCAAGCGCTCTGGCTACGGCCGCGAGCTGTCCACGCACGGGATCAGGGAGTTCTGCAATCTCAAAACCATCTGGATGGGCTGACACCCATCAGCCCCCGGACGTGACGTCCGAACGTACTCAACTACTGCGAACGCCACCAGATCGCCTTCATCCCATGGTTTCCGCTGGCCACCGGCGACCTGGTGAAGACAGGCGGCCCGCTTGAGAGCATCGCGTCCCGGCTGTCGGCCACACCGTCGCAGCTCGCGCTCGCGTGGTTGTTGCGCCGCTCGCCAGTCATGCTGCCCATTCCGGGCACATCATCGGTTGCGCATCTAGAGCAGAACGTGGCCGCCGCGAGCGTCCACCTGACCGATGACGACGTCGCCGAGCTGACCGCGGCCATCGAGTAACGGGCAACACGGTATGGCAGGATCGACGGCATGGCGAGGCGACTTGTTCAGATTGCGATGAATGCTCGGGATGACTCCGTGGTCGGCCGGTTCTGGGCGGAGGCGCTCGGCTGGGGTGTTGCCAGTGAGGAACCCGGCGTGACCAACCTCGAACCCGTGGGCTTCGTCTATCCCGACCCCGTCGCCGTCTGCATCGACGTCATCACCGTCCCGGAACCCAAGACGGTGAAGAACCGCGTGCACGTCGACCTCGCCACCACCTCCGCGAGCCACCAGGCGGACCTGGTCGCGCGTCTCATGGATCTCGGTGCGACACCCGCCGACGTGGGCCAGGGTGACGTCCCGTGGACGGTCCTCGCCGACCCGGAGGGCAACGAGTTCTGCGTGCTGGAGCCCCGGGAGATCTACCAGGACACCGGGCCGATCGCCGCCGTGGTGATCGACTGCGCGGACCCGCGGGCCATGGCCCGGTTCTGGGACGAGGCGATGGATTGGACCCTGCACGAGGTGACTGACGATCATGCGGTGTTGCGTTCCGCCAAGGGTGTCGGCCCGTATCTGGAGTTCCTCCGTACGCCGGATGCGAAGACTGTGAAGAACCGCGTCCATCTCGACCTCCGGCCCTACCCCGGAGACGACCAGGCGGCCGAGGTGTCCCGGTTGCGGGCTCTGGGCGCCACCGATGTCGACCTCGGCCAGGGCGACGTCCCGTGGACATGCCTGGCCGACCCGGAGGGCAACGAGTTCTGCCTCCTCACCCCGCGCTGACCCGGAGCCTTTCCTTCCACGTCGAGGACCTGGACCTGGAGAACCGACGCGCCCCCGCTCACTGGCCGGATTCACGTGTCACAGCGGGCGCAGGTGCTCGATCGTGACGCGGTGCTGTTCCGTCAGCCGCTGGGCGATCAACGAGCGGTGGCATGCCTCGGGGTCGCGTTCGACACAGAGCAGCGCTATGGTCCCGCTGCTCGGCAGCGCCGAGACGATCGGGGTGAGGTCGGCGCGGTCGAGGATCTCGGTGGTGTAGCGGCGGGTGTACTCGGCGGCGAGTTCGCGGCGTGAGCGCTTGCCGACCCCTTGGCGATGGTCCTCGGCGTACTGGAGCTGGCGTAACTCGGTGGTTGGGGCCAGCTCGGGGTGGTGCTCGTAGGCGATCCGGGCCTGGGCGAGGGCCACCTGCAGCCGGCGTGAGTTGGCCCAGGCGTACTCAGGTCCGCGGACACCGCGGCGCTGGCGTACGTCGAGCAGCAGGTGGGCGTCCGCGTGCCGCAGTCGTTGCAGGAAGGACTCGCCGTCGAAGCCATAGACGCCGATTGTCACCATTCTGAGCACCGGAATCACCCACCTGCCTGTTACTCGTGAGGTCGCATCACGCGACGGCGGTCCCCTCAAGTTCGACCATCAGGTCGGGGATCGCCAGCCGTGCCACTCCGAGCATCGTGGTGGACGGTGCCACTCGGGCGGCGCCCAACCGCGACGCCAGCACGCCGTAGTGCTCGAAGAGCCGGTCGACGTCGGTGGTGTAGACGTTGAGCCGGACGAGGTTCGCGAGGGACATGCCGGCCTCGCCGAGTACGGCCTCCAGGTTGTCGAGGCTCAACGCCAACTGGGCCGCCATGTCGTCGGCATGCTGGGGCTTGCCGTCGCCGCTCATCGCGGTCTGGCCGGCGCAGTACAGGGTCCGGGTGTGCCCGGAGACGATCTCGCCCTGGTTGTACCCCATCTCCACCGACCACGCCCACGGGTTGACCGCAGTTCGTTCCATTGCCCCATCAGCTCCATTCGATTCGTCGACATTACGTACGTCGATCGGCTCGTTAGCCACGTCGATAAGCCTCCAGGCAAATCACGACATCCTGTGTCACGTATTTCTGTAGGGTTTTCGTATGCGTGCCGACCGGTTGGTCTCGCTGGTGCTGCTGCTGCGGCAGCACGGTCGGCTGACAGCGGCGGGGCTGGCCGGCGAGCTGGAGGTATCCACCCGCACCGTGCTGCGCGACATCGAGGCGCTGTCCGCGGCCGGCGTCCCGGTCTACGCCGAACGCGGCCGGCATGGCGGTTTCGCGTTGCTGCCCGGTTTCCGGACCGAGCTCACCGGACTGAACCACGACGAGGCCCTTGCCCTGCTGGTCGCCGGATCGCGGCGCGGCGCGCAGGCGTTCGGCCTCGGCGCGGCGCTCGCTTCGGCGATGCTCAAGGTGGTTGACGCGCTACCCGAAAGCTATCGGGACATCGCGGCCGGCGCGGCCGAGCGATTGCTCATCGACCCGGAGACCGACCTCCTCTCGCGTCGGCTGGTCGCTGAGGAGGTGCCTGACGCCATCGTGGCCGAGGTCCTGCGCGCGGTGTTCGCCGGACACAAGCTGCTCATCCACTACGCGGCCGTGGACCAGGCCCCGAAGTGGCGCACGGTGGACCCGATCGGCCTGGTCACCGTACGCGACCGGGGCTACTTGCTGGCCACGAGGTCCGGCGCGGACCGCACCTACCGGCTGTCCCGGATCCTGGCCGCCACGGAACTCGCCGAACCCGCACAGCGACCAGACCGAGTCGACCTGGACCGGGCCTGGCAGGAACGCAGCACGCGGTTCCGGACCGGCGGCGACCAGGTCACCGTGCTGGTACGGGTGGACCCAAGGCGGCGGGAGGACCTGGTGGGCACAGCGCTGTCCGTCCTCGCCGAGGAAGCCGACGCGGACGGCTGGCTGCGCCTGGAGGTGACCTTCCAAGACCCGAGACACGCCGAATGGGCACTCTGGCAACTCACCACGAACGCGGAAGCCCTGGCCCCGCAGTGGTTGCGCGACTCCCTGCGCAACCGCGCCACCGCGATCACCACCCGCTACGGAGTGTCATCCTGACAGTAGATCCCCTGGTACTCCCTCATTTGAGGGATTCATGCCTGGGCTGGGGGGCTGGCCAACCTCACCGCCGGTCTGGTCCTCCCGGCGCCGGCCAAGACCTTCACGATCCCGCTGGCCGACCCGGCCACTCCGGAAGTGAGCATGCCCTGCGTCTGGGTCAACAGACGAGGGTGACGTCTACGGGCCGGACGGGGAGACCCCGATCCGCCAGGTGTTCCCGTTGCACGCGGGATGCCCGTAGACGTACTCCCGGCCACTCGCCGAGGTGGCCTTGAACTCGTCCGGCGGAGGGGTCTCGGCGGCGCACCTGTTCTCGGGGAAGGACAGGTCACGGCTCTGCGTCGGCGGCAGGGTCGCGTACACCATTCCGCTCCGGGTCACCACAACGGTCTCGGCCGAGTCGTTGACGACGGAGAAGATGGCGGACCGAGGGATCTGGCAGGCGGCCAGGACGACCGTCAGGGCGGTCGCGCCCAGCACGCCCCTCCAGCCGCCAGAACGCATCCGGCTCTCCCTTCCGTGGCCGATGGGTCAGAGCACTGTCGTGGAGAAGAACGCGGTCACCGGCACATCGACGAAACGGGGGTACTGGTCGTCGGGGAAATAGTAACCACGCTGAAAGCAGGACGCGTTCGCGGCCGTGGTCCCGACGGTGTAGGAGACCGAGACCTTCCCGGTGCCGGACAGGATGTCCTGGTGAACCCGCGCTCCGTAGACCGTGGCGCGGGCCGGGGACGGGTGTGCCTCCGGCGGCGTGTAGAGGTCCACCGTGTCCGCCCCGAACCCCCACACGGTCGAGGACGGCATCGCCACGATCTTTCCGGGGTTCTGTCCCGGAGTGTGGTGGACCAGCCAGAACCTGCCGTTGAGGCGGATCACGCTGAAGTCGGCCTCGGTCTTCGGCTGCAACGGCTTGGCGCCCGTACACGACCCCACCCACTGCGCGGCCCCGCCTGAGGTCCCGCCGAAATACTGCCAGCGGTTCTCGTCCACCAGATCGTCGGCCGGGGAGACGTTCGGCGTACGCGCGAGATACAAGGACTTCTGCGGATTGGCGCCGTCGGCCTCCCAGCCGTAGATGTAGGTGTACCCGTCATGGTCCAGCAGCGAAGCCCCCCAGATGACCGGGTACGGCGGCCGGGCCGAGCAGTCCCTGAGGTTGGTCGGCGTGACCGACAGCACACTGCCGCTTTCGAGGTTCGCGAAGGGGATCCGCGCGTACGACGCCCGCGTGTTCTCGTCCCCGATCCCTTCGTAGTAGAACTTGATCACCTCGCCGCCCGGGACGACCTTGGCGTCCCCGGTCCAGTACTGGCCGCCGTCCCCGGCCGGGGTCTTGGCGTACCGGGACCAGAAGTCGGTGCTCTGGTCGGTTTCGCGGCAGGTGCTTCCGCCGGTCATGGTCCGCAGCGACGTGCCGTTCTGGACGACGACGGAGTTGCGGATGTAGCTGGTCTCGTTCCCGGCGCCGCGTTTGGCCGGGTCGCCGAGGAAGGTGTCGGAGAAGAACCAGGCCCGTTTCCCGCTGGGCAGCCGAGTCGACTGGACGGCGTCGCCGCCGCTCCAGTCGGCGCACCCGGCCGTGCTGGCGCGCGTCGTCCACATGGTGTCGAGCGCGGTGTTGGGCTGCGTCGTGGACTCGGCCGCCAGCGTCGCGCTCCAGTCCACCCGCTGCCTGGTCAGCTCATTGGCCGCGGACAGCGAGGAGGAGACAATGTCCGTCCGCGTCGTGATCAACGTTGCCATTTGCCCCGGGTCAACGGCGATGCTGATTTGTCCGGACTCATCTGGGCGAATCCATCGGACGGGGGTGTCCGTTGGCGCTCCCCCGGCGATTGGCCACGTGACGAGCACATGGCGGAACACGGCCAGCGGGATGGTCCCCTGTGCGGGTTGCAGGGTGAGGGTGATTCTGCTCCGGCCGGTCGCGGTGGGAGTGAACTCAACGTAGCTCGCGCCGCTCGGGCCGAGCTCGAACGAGCCGCTCGTCGTTCCGCCCCACGACATGGTCCGCTCCGCGGAACGCTTCGGGCGTCCTGCGAACGCTGACGTGGACGCCCAGACCCCGGGCGCGTGCGGGTCGCTGTAACCGACACCGGAACCGACGAAGCCGCTCAGACCGGCGTGGTCGGTCGCCAGCCGATAGGTCGCTATGGAGAATCCTTCAAGTTGGTTGGGCAGGGTCAGGCCGTACCCGCTGAGGACGCTTGCTATGGCGTCCAGCGGGAGCAGGACCGGAATCATCTCCCAGGTGCGGCGGATGAAATGCTGGTCGGTCTGCTCGGTCAGGTACTGGGCCAGCAGGAACGCGCCGTACTGACGCTTGTGCGCCTCCCAGGGCCAGGTGCTGGTGTTGACGGGCAGAGAGGGTTGGTCCAGGAACTGACTCACCGAGCTGGCGTACAGACTCCTGCCGGGTGCGCTTGCGCCCAACTGGTTATACGCCCGATGAGCGGCCCACTCCGCCGTCGCCTCCATCCACCAGTTCACCGAGGGAAGATCGAGCAGCAGTGCCGGGGTGGGGATGTAGTGGTACTGCGTGGCATGGAAGAGTTCGTGGTAGGCGAGGTAGGTGTACCTGTCGGGTCCGGGGTCGGAGGGCAGCAGGATCTTCGCCCCGTCGGTGCCGTAGTCCCCGAAGGGTAACGTCACCCCCGGATTCTGGCCGTTCCAGTCGATCCCGAAGAAGACGTTGACCGAACCGGGCGCCCAGGTGTACCCCCAGGACTCGTACGCTCCCCACGCGGCCGTCATGTCGGCGGCGAACCGGTCGATGGCGTCCGGCACGCCGTTGCTGTTGACATCGACCGCGGGCACGCCGTCCCGTGCGGTGAGGCCGTCGATCCGGTAGTAGATCGAGACCGGCCGGGACAAGCCGCCGACGACCTTCTGGCAGTCGAACACTTCCAGAAAATACTCGTATTCAACGTCACACCCCGTCCACGGAGCGGCGAGCTGTGTCTGCGGGCCGGGAATGGTGGTCAGGCGGGCCGCCCTGGCCATCTCCGGCGACGCCTTGCCCTGCTGGTCGAGGGCGTAGGCGAGCGCCAATCCCGTGGAGGAGGGCAGTTCCCCTTCCGTACGGAACCTTCCCGGCAGGTCCGCCGGTCTGGCCAGCCGTTTCAGGGAAAGATCCACGTATTCGTCCGCGGAGATCTGCTCGCGCGCCCACGCCTGGGTGATGGGATCTCGCGGCCCGAAATCCGGCCGTTTCCCCGCGAGCTCCTTGTGTAGTTCGCTCTTTTTCGGCTCGACTGGCCGGTATGGCCGGGTCTTCTCCGATGGAGCCGGGCTCGGGTCGGTCCGGACGCTCGCCGGACTCACGGCCGCCTCCGTCGTGTTCGCGCGCGGCGCCACGGCCGGCGGGGCAAAGGTCACGGTGACCGCCGCCAGGGCGGTCGCGATGACTCTCCACCGGGCGCGGGACGTCTTCGACCTCATGATCAACACCGTCCTTCGTGACGCGTCAGGGACAGGAGACGGGGGCGAAGGCGACGGCGTCGAAGACCACGCTCTCGTCGCCCGTCCCGTTGCCGTTGAGCGTGCTGAGCGAGACCTTCGCCGTACCGGAGAAGGTGAAGACCCCCAGCGAGACCCAGCGGTTCGCCTGCTGTCCGGGGTTGGCCTTGACCGGGCGCTGTGTGATCACCCGGGGCCGGATGCCCTGTGCGGTGTGCACGTCGTACCGCGCCTGCCTGGTGTATCCGTAGTGGTCGGGCAGGTGCACGAAGACCTGCCGGAGCCCGGTGACCTGCTGGCCCACCGTCCAGGTGCCGGTGGCCCTCATCACCTCCCCGTTGTGGCTGGCGTTTCGCGCGTACCCGAACCACTGATGGCCGCCGAACCCGTTGCCGAGCTGCTGGAAGTCCGCCTTCGCCGGGGTCTTTCCGGCCGCGTCCCTGCCGAATTCGAGGGTGAAGGCGCCCGAGTTGGTCCAGCCGCTGTTGTCGCAGCCGCCCCGAATGGGCGGCGCGGAAGTCGGCACGTCGTCCACGATCAGCGCCCCGGCCGGCAGCCCGGGTGTCTTGCACGGATACCAGAAGTCCCGTGGCGCCTCCCGTTCCGTCGAGGCCCAGACCGTGTCGGAGTATCGGATGGTGCCCTCGTTGCCGCACAGGAGCGCGCAGTTCCCCTTCCACACCTTCGGCACGTGCCACCAGCACTTGAAGTCGGCGCGCAGGCAGGTGCCGGCCGTGCTGGCGGGCGGGTTCTGCGAGTTCGTGGTCCCCGGCTGGCAGTTGTTGTGCCCGGTGGCGCCGGGCGCGAGGCAGAACGCGTTCACGTCCACCGTGTAGATCCCGCCCGGCCCGGCGATCGCGGGGACCACCTGGGAACGGTAGGCGGCGTCGTTCCACCAGGCGGCGTTGTAGCCGGCCTGGTCGGTCATCCTGCCCAGGGCGGGGTCCCAGAAGCTCTTCGTGATGGGCCAGGCCGCCCAGCCCAGCACCTTCTCCTGGTACGGCCAGAACTGCGGCGAGGCCGCGTCGGCGTAGCTGTTGCCGTCCAGGAACGGACGGCGTCCCGGTTTCCAGATGGAATTGGAGGGATTGTTGGTCCAGCCGACCCCCCAGGCCCCGTTGTTCGGCTGGCCGTCGGCGTCGTTGCCGTTCGCCGCGGCGAGCGGATGCCAGCCGGAGTTGTAGGCCCAGATGGCGAAGTACCAGTTCTCCAGCTTCGCCTCGTCGCCGTTGTTGGCGATCACGGCGCCGGCGGAGTCGTCCCAGATCTGGTTCCACTTCTCGGACAGGGTCTTCAGCCCGGCCGCGATGTTGGTGACGTAGTCGAGCGCCACCGCCTTCTGCTCGTGCGCTGTCAGGCCGGGCCCGCCCAGGCGCATACCGTCCGTCCGCTGCGAGATTCCGTACCCGCAGTCCGCCTTGGAGAAGTCGATGTCCCAGTCGTTGGCGGGATTGGCGTCGTAGACGTTGACCCCGTAGTAGTTGCCCACCAGCGGATTGCCGGTTTCCCCTTCGGCCACCCGCCGCTGGGCCTGCCAGAGGTTGGACTCCTGGGCCAGGATGCCCAGCATGATGTTGGTCGGCACCCGTCCGCCGCCCCGCAGGGCCGGTGGATCGAACATCTGCTGCGGGGACCAGGCGTCCATCCCCGGCCAAGTCCGCGTCAGCGTCAGCCGCTCCTGCACCAGCTGGTCCACGGCCCACTCCACCTGACGCCAGTGCGGCTGGTAGACCTGAACCTTCGGGTCGTTGCGGGGAACCGCGCAGGTGTAGCCCACGTCGACCGGATCCTCGGCCAGGGTGATCGCCTGCCGTACGGTCGATAGGCGGGCGTTCAGCTTGCCGCCGGTGGCCAGCGCGGGCGCCGGCCTGGCCGTCACGGCGACCTCGAAGGTCAGCTTCGCCTTGGTGGCGGGCACCTCGCTCACCACGTCGACGGGTTCGGCCGTCCCGTTGTCGCGGCCGACTCCGTCGATTCCGGTGTCCTTGGGATCGCCGCCCAGCCCATGACGCAGCCCCCGCCGGGCGGCACTGGTGACGACGAGCTCGCCCTGGGACGAGACCTGACCCTGCGCGGACCCCTCGACCACGGCCATCGTGCCGGGCAGGCTTCCGGCCGGTCGGCTCCGGCCCAGCAGGAAGATCTTCCCGGCCTTGCCCGCCTGAACCGAGAGATCACCCTGGGCTCCGGTGGCGAGGGTCCTGGTCCTGCCGTCGTGGTGGTACCTGACGGTGACCTGGCCGGCCCCCTGCTCGGCGAAGACCACCCCACCCTGACTGTCCACGTGCACGTCGAAGGGGACAGAACCCGTTTTTGCCAGCGTCCGGGTCTGGCCCGAACCCGAAACGGCGATGACGCCAGCCCCCGTGGCGGCCACGATGCCATCTTGGTACGGAACTCCGGAGGTGTACTGCCCGGGGAGCACCGCCACCCGGGAGGTCTTCCCGCTCCCCGATTCCACCCTGAGCAGCCGGCTGGTCCGGTGCTCCTCGACCGCGCCCTGGGTGAGGGCGACCACGTCGTCGGCGCCGCACCCGGGATTGAAGTAGGCCAGGGACACCTGGTCCTTGAGTTTGGCGACCGTGCCGTCGGCCACCTTGACGATCGCGGCGAAGGCGCCGCGGGCGAAGAGTTCTGGACGGTTGGTGAAGTGGCGGGGGGCGTAGACCACCGCGACCCGGTCCCCCGACCCGGTCACGCAGGCGTTGCCGATCCACTGGTCGGTGTCCATCCCCGGTTCGGAGAGGGACGCCAGAGTGCGCCATTGATATCCGGTGCTCGCCTCGGCGACCAGCACGTGGAAGCCGGTGGAGTCGCCCGAGGTCGTCATCGCGAGATCCGTCGACACGGCCCATCCCTTGACCAGCGCGCGGTCCCTGTCGGCCGGTTTCACGGAAGAGAGCCGGTCGTCGACGGCCGGGACGTCCCTGGGGGCGGTCTGCTGGATCTGGCGCTGGACGGCGGCGGCCTCGACGGGCTTGGGGGTGAACACGGGGAGGATGATGGTGGCCGCCATGAGGGGAACGGCCAGTAGGGCGGCCGACCGCGTCGGCCCACGTCCGAGCATTGTCACTCCGGTTCTTCGCGCCGCGTGGCGGCATGTCTCCGGTGGGGACGGGTCGCGGCGGGGGGCGGGCACCTGCGCCCCCCGCCGCTAGCTCTCTCAGGCCGTCTTCGCGGCCTTCACTGCGTTCTCGACCTGCTTGGCGATCTGCTCCCTGACCCGCTCCAGGTCCTTCTGGTGCCTGGAGATCAGCACCTTCTGGTACGCGGATTCCACCGCGACCTGGTAGCGCGAGAGGTCCGAGGTCACCCGGCACTGGGCATCGGCGGTGGCGGCGGTCTTCTCCGCGGCGCTTCCCCGCTCCCCCGCCATCCACCGCGGATCCTGCGCGGCATCCTCGGGAGACTGGTAGGAGAGGCCGGCCTTGGCCATGCAGTCCGCCCAGCCCTTGGCGGCCCGCAGGACCCTGCTGTCCTTCGTGGTCAGCGAGCCGGAGGAGAACGCCAGGTCACTGGGGTCGAGGGCGAACGAGCCGACACCGGCGTTGATGATGTCGCTGGCGGCCTGGCGGCACCCTCCCTGCGGGACCGGCTTGCCCTGGTAGCTCGTCAGCGAGCCGGTGAAGATACCGGTCGCGGCCTGGGTGTCCGCGCTGGTGAACAGCTTCGTCCGGACCGGCAGGTCGACCACGGGCGGTGCGGCCGCCGTGGGCTGGTAGCCCTTCTCCCGCGCCGTCACGACGCTCAGGTGCCCGGCCACCCGGGACTGGCTGGGTACGTCACGGATCCTGGACCCGACGATTCCCTCCAGCCCGAATCCGGCCATGCAGTTCTGCTCCAGCTTCAGCCAGACCGGGTTCCTGATCGCCGCCTGCTCAGGAGAGAGCCGGTAGGCGTCCAGCGGCAGGGCGGCGTCGGCCAGGCTGGTGAGCTGGGGCAGCGCCTCCAGCGGGGGTTCGAAGTTCACGATCATGGAGTTGTCCGGACTCGGCGGAATCGTCGGCTCCGGCGGTGCGGGCTGCGTCTGCATTCCGCTGGGGACTGTCACCGGTTGCAGGGTGTCCGCGTCGGCCGCGTGCAGCATGGCGGCGAAGATCACACCTCCGACACCCAACGTGGACACCATGAGAATCAATCTGTTTCGCATGCTCTTCCCGATTCTGGTCGTGGCCCGACGGCGTGGCATGTTTTCTGGCCGGTCATTTCACCGGCGATCTCATGCCGCGTTTTCCTGGAAGAGCTGCGCGTTGGTGCCGTTGCACCCGTAGGCCCAATATTGGGTGCCGGACTGGTTGGTGCTGTTGGGATCGTCGATGCACATATTCGTGCTGACCACCGATAAGTATGCGGTGCAGAAAAGGTCGGCCCTGGGGATGTTCGGATCCAGGGCGCAGGCGCTGCCGTTTCCGGAGTTGTACCTGGCGGGATACCACCGCTGGTTGTTCTGCTGGAAGGGCGCATATTGGTGGACGTAGATCCGCGCGCCGTAGGCCAGGCCGGTCGAGCCATGGCCGGTGATGACGTAGTCGCTGGCGCCGGCGTTCGTATAGTAGACCTCCGCCAGGTCGGTGTCCCGAACCCAGTGCTGCCACCACTGGTTCGGGTTGTTGGTGCGCGCGTAGAGAATGACCGGATTTCCGTTGACCTGCCGCGAGTTGGCGTTGTCCATAGCTCCGTTGGTGAGAAAGGACAGGCGGTGGAAATGACTGTAGTCGGCATACCAGATGTCCGCCGACGCCTGTGTGGTCACGGTCAGGGCCAGGGCGGCCGCGGCCACGGTAAGAATTCTTCGCGTTCGCATGAATACCTTTCTTCAAAAGGAGGGGAATTTCACCAGAACGCACGAGAACGGACAGTACAGCGGTGATCTATATTTAATCTAAATGCCCCGCATGACACGGCTGCGGAGCAGCGGGCCGAAGCAGGCTGTGTCCCCACCTCGCCGGCCGCGCCGAGCCGGGGCGAGCGGTTCAACGGCGATGGCACGCCAAAATTGGGCTTTATTTTCGTGGGATCTTGTGGCTAGGCTCCGCTGGTAAGCGATCACCACGATTGCGGAGCAGGTGTGGCTGAGGAAACCTTCATTTGCCTTCTTGGGCCCGTGACAGGACTTCGAGACGGGACGAATCTGCATCTCGGCCCGCCGCGTCAGCAGGCGGTCATGGCGGTGCTGGCCTCGCCTCCCGGGCGGATGGTGCCGCTGAGCCAGCTGGTCGACGCCCTGTGGGGTGACGGGCCCCCGCCCAGCGCGGCGCAGAGCGTCTATCTCTATGTCGCGGGTCTGCGGCGGGCGCTCGAACCCGACCGAGGCCGCCACAAACATTCCGCTCTGCTGGCCCGTACCGCGGCCGGCTACGCGCTGCGGCTGCATCGCCTGCAGACCGACGTGGGCGCCTTCGCCGACCACCTGGACGCCTCCCGCCGTTCCCAGGAGTCAGGGGATCTCGCAGGTGAGCTGTTCTGCCTCGACCAGGCGCTGCGGCTGTGGAACGGACAGGCGCTGGCCGGGGTTCCCGGCCCGTTCGCGGAGGCCGAGCGTGCCCGCCTGCACGAAGGTCGCCTCGTCGCCCTGGAGCGGCGGGCCGAGGTGCTGCTGAGCTTGTCGCAGCCGAAGGAGGCACTCCCCTTCCTCCAGGATCTGACCCGCCAGCACCCGCTTCGCGAGAAGGTGCGCGAGCTGCTCATGCTGGCGCTGCACCGATGCGACCGCCAGGCCGAGGCTCTGGAGGTGTTCGAGGAGGGGCGGCGGGTCCTGTCTGAGGAGCTGGGCGTGGACCCCGGCCCGGGGCTGCGCGCCTGCCACCAGCGCATCCTCCGCCTCACTGCCGAGCGCCCCACCGTCGAGACGCGGTTGCCGCCGCCGCGCCAGTTGCCCTCCGACCTGATCGGTTTCGTCGGCCGCTTGGAGGAGACCGTGCGGCTGCGGGCGGTGCTCGCTCCCCCGGACGGTGCCGCTCCGCCGCCGCTGGTCGTGGTGTCCGGCGCGCCCGGCGTCGGCAAGTCCGCTCTGGCCGTACGGATCGCGCATCAGGTCAAGGAGCGTTTTCCGGACGGGCAGTTGTTCGTCCACCTCAGGGGGGCGACGCCGGGCGTGCCCCGGCTCTCGGCCCAGGACGTGCTGGGCCGGTTCCTGCGCGCGCTGGGCGTGCCGGCCGAAGCGGTGCCGTCGGATGTGGACGAGGCCGCGGCCCTGTGGCGCAGCCGGCTGCACGCCAAGCGCATGCTGGTGCTGCTGGACGACGCGGTCGACCTCGGCCAGATCCAGCCGCTGCTGTCGGCGCCGCACGGCACCTGCCTGCTGGTGACCAGCCGGGAGAGCATGGTTGCCGGCGACGACTGCGTCCAGCAGCTCCTGAGCCGGATGCCGCACGATGAGGCGGTAGCCGTACTGGCCAAGCTGGCCGGCGCTGACCGGGTCGCCGCGGACCCGGGCGCGGCGGCGGGTCTGGTCCGGTTGTGCGACGGCCTGCCGCTGGCGTTGCGCATCGCCGGGGCGCGGCTGGCCGACCGGCCGGACTGGCCGTTGTCGGCGCTGGTCGCGCGGCTACGCGACGAGCGGGAGCGGCTGCACGAGCTGGCGGCCGGGGACCTGGCGGTCCGATCCAGTCTGTCGGCCAGCTGGCAGTCGTTGCGCGGCAGCGCCCGTCCTTCCAGCCGGTTGGCCGCGCACGCACTGGCCCTTCTCGGCTTGCTGCATGTGCATGACATCACGGCCGAGGTGGCCGGCGCTCTGCTCGGCACACCGGTGCCGGAGGCCGAGCGCGCTCTGGAGCGGCTGGTGGACGCCCACCTGCTGGACCGCAACCGCCTCGACCACTATCAGCCGCACGATCTGGTCCGGCTCTACGCCACCGAGCTGGCCGGCCGGCTGCCCTCGCGCGAGCCCTTACGGGACGCGTTGCGTTACTTCACGCTCTCGGCTCAGCACGCCAGCAGAGTCCGGGACCCGCACCGGGTTCAGCCTGCCGCCCCGGACCTCGGTTTCTGCCCGTCTTCCGTACTCCCCCACCAGGTGAGCGGCGCCGACGAGGCGGCGGCGTGGCTCGCGGAGGAGGCGGCGAACCTGACGGCGGCCGCCACGCAGGCCATGGCCGACGCCGACCCGGAGATCGCCCGGCTCGGCGTGGCGATCGCCTTCGGCCTGATGTGGCACCAGCGCTTCAACTTTCTGGAGACCGACCTCGTCTCCCTCAACAAGCAGGCGCTGAAGGTGAGCCGGCGGCTGGACGACGAGGCGATGGCCGCCGAGGCCCTCGGCCACGTGGCGGGTGGACTGCAGGCGCAGATGCAGCTGGACGAGGCCGCCGTATACCTGGAGAGACAGCTGGCGCTGTGCGCGAAACGGGAGGATCTTTTCGGCGAGCAGCGCGCGCTGGGCAACCTGGCCAACCTCCACGTGCACCGGAGGCGCTACGACCGGGTTCTGTACTACGCCGAGCGCCAGCTCGGCATCGCCCGGCAGATCAGCAGCGGAGTGGGCGTACGCTACGCCCTCATCATGAAAGGCACCGCCCACCAGGAACTGGGCAGTGTGCGGGAGGCGGCACAGGCGTTGACCGAGGCGCTGGACGACGCCGAGCGGGCGGGCGATCTGACCCATCAGGGCACCGCCGCGACACTCCTCGGCGAACTGCGTCTGCGCAACGACGACCCGAAAGCGGCGCGCTACCACCTGGCGGCGGCCCTGGCGCAGTTCCGTACGACCGGTTACCGCATCGGTCAGTTGCGCTGTCTCATCTGGCTGTCGCAGGCGTGCCGGCAGCTGGACCGCCCCGACGAAGCCCTCGACCACATCTCCGAGGCGATCACCCTCGCCGAGCAACTGGGCAACGAGGAGTGGGTACGCCAGGCGCGGGCGGAGTCGCAGGAGGTACACCAGGCACGGAAACGTCCATGACGTTGGGAACGTTTCGTAGGTATCCGGCGATATAGGCGCGTGGGCATGCAGCCGCCTGACGACGCGTCGGAGTTGATGCGTACCGGCATTCGGGCGCGGATCGCGCGGCTTGCCGTGGCGGCGGGGATCGGGGCGCGAGATGGACGCCGCCGATGTTGCTGGCGGTGCTGTCGGCGGGCGCGCTGGGGCCACTGTTGCTGCCGAGCGCCACGGCCGCCGCGGCGATGGTGGGCGCGCTGGCCGCGGTGGGCGGCAATGTGCTCACCGATGTGGTCAAGGCGGCGATCAACCGGCTGGAACCCGCCGACTCGCAGGACCCGCAAACCGTGGTGGAGCAGCGGATCCAGGCCGTTCTGGAGGCCGGCGGGGAACAAGCCGACCTGTTACGGGCGGAGATCGCCGAAGTCATGCGGAAGCACGATCTGGTCGGGGCGGCGATCGAACAGGCGGTGGTCAGCGGGGATCGCCTGTTGCAACAGCAGTTGGCGACGGGGCTGATCGGGCTGGCGGAGCAGTTCGCGGAGTTCGGGTTCGTGACGGCCGAGGTGGCGCTGCAGTTGCGGCTGATCCGTGAGCGGATGGACCAGGCGAACGCCGACTTGCAGGTGTCCGTGGGCCCGCAGTATCGGCAGGCGACCGATATCCGGCTGCTGGCCGACCAGGTCGCGGTGATCGAGCGACGCACCCGCGATCCCGGCGACCGAGGCCGGTCCCGCCCGGCGGTATGGCAGCTCTGCCCTTACAAGGGGCTGGTGGCCTTCCACGAGGACGACGCGCCGGTGTTCTACGGGCGTGAGACCACAGTCGCCGAGCTGGTGGCCACGTTGGCCCAGCGGCTGGCCGGGCCGGGCTGGTGGTGGTGACCGGGGCGTCGGGGGCGGGCAAGTCCTCGCTGCTGCGTGCGGGACTGTGGCCCGCGCTGGCACAGGGGAAGCTGAGCGAGCAGGCCAGGCAGTGGCCGCGTGGCGTGCTGGACCGGCCGACCTCCGCGCCACTGGAACGCCTGGCCACGCTGCTGGCCGGACTGGCCGGGCTGGAGGTCACCTCGGTGCTGCGGCAGCTGGCCGACCATCCCGAGCAGTGCCACCTGCTGGTCCGCCAGGCGGTCGAGGCGGACGCCGTACGGCGAGGGCTGTCGGGCAGGGAGGCGGCGGCGAGCCGGTTGCTTCTGGTCATCGACCAGTTCGAGGAGGTCTTCACCGGAGTCGACAGCTCGGCGGCCGTTTCGTCCGAAGGGCAAGCGGCCGCGCTGATCGCCGCCCTGCACGCCGCGGCGACGCGGCCTTGCGGGCCGGAGCAGATCCCGGCCGCGTTGGTGGTGCTCGCGGTCCGGGGCGACTACATCGATCGATGCGCGGGCTTCCGGCTGCTGGCCCCGGCCCTGGCGCAGCCGTTCATCGTCGGCCCGATGAACGAGCCGGAGCTGCGCCTGGCCATCACGGGACCGGCCGCCGAGGCCGGGCTGGAACTGGAGGCCGGGCTGGCCGATGACATCCTGGCTGAGTTGCGTCAGGGACCGGGCGAGCCGCTGGCCGGGACGCTGCCGCTGCTCTCCCAGGCGATGCTGACCATCTGGGAGCACCGCGAGGGCATCCGGCTGACCCGCCGGGGTTACGGCCGCACCGGAGGGGTCCGGCAAGCGGTGGCCGCCTCCGCCGACGCCGCGTATCGGGAACTGGACGAGGACGCGAAAGCAGCCGCCCGGCGCCTGTTCCACCAACTGACCACAGTGACGTCGGACGGCATACCAGCCCGCCGCGCGGTCCCACGAGCGGTGCTGGGCATCGGTGGTGATGATGGCTCCCTCGCTCCTGAGGATCCCGGACCCGGCCTGGTCGGTCATGTGTCGGGTGTCGCGCGGGTGCTGGAGGTTTTCACCAAGCGGCGGTTGCTGGTGGTGGACCGGGAGACGGTGCAGATCGCTCGTGATGCCTGCTGGTGGGCTGGCCTCAGCTGCGAGCCTGGCTGGAGGGTGATCTGGCGAGTCACGCCAGATACAGCCAGTTGCTCGAGGATGCTCACGACTGGCGGCGCAATGGCGGGCCGACGGGCTATCTGTACCGGGGCGAGCGGTTGGCCGGCGTTCGGGAACTGGTGCCCGGCTGGCAGGCCGACCCGGACCGTTACCCTGATCTGGCGGGCGTTCCCGCCGAGTTCCTGGGCGCCTCGGTCGCCGCGGAGACTCGGACCGCGCGCCTGCGCCGGGGACTGATCGGCGCTCTGGCGGTTCTGCTCGTCCTGGCCACCGGGACCGCGGTGATCGCCATCCGAGCCCAGCAGACCGCCATCGGCCAGCGAGATGTCGCGGCGTCCCAGGTCCTGGCCGCACGGAGCGAACAGGCTCCCGACGACGACCCTCGGCTGGCGGCCGCGGCCTGGCAGGCCTACCCGACGGCCGAAGCCCGCTACAGCATGATGGCCGTACTGACCCGGCCGTTACGTGCGGTCTTTCCCACCCGCGACGGCTATCCGACCTCGGTGGCCTTCAGCCCCGACGGCCGCACCCTGGCCAGCAGCAGTAGCAACCCCGCGGAGGGCTGGGTCCGGATGCTGGCGGGCTTTCCGCCCGATCTTCTCGCCGCCATGTGCGCGATTCCAGGGGATTCCCTGACCCGGGACGAATGGGCGGTGTACGCACCCGACGTCGTCCCTACCGGATGCCCTTAATTCGGGGGGCATGACCCTGGCCGAGAACGGCAAGCAACTCAAACTGCCCGGGCCCGCACGGAGATGTCCCTGACCGCGCCGGACGCTCCACCCTGACCCGCCAGAACCTCTACCAGTGCTTGCCTACCGGCCGCCCTGAGCTACTGTTCTAGAACAGTCGAGAGAGAGAAGACGATCATGGGCGAGATGTCCTGGTCCGGTCGGCAGGGTGTCACAGTGCGCGCCGCCGCCCGCGCGATGAGCGACCCCGGCGCCACCGGCCGCTTCGGAACCTACGGCGGGCGGTACGTGCCGGAGTCGCTGATCCCGGCCTGCCACGAGATCGAGGCGGCGTTCCGGGAGGCCTGGAGTGACCCCGAGTTCCGCGGCAGGCTCGACACCCTGCTCACGGTCTACGCCGGCCGCCCCACTCCGCTGACCCCCGCCTGGCGGCTCTCCCGTGAGCTCGGCATCACCCTGTTCCTCAAACGCGAGGATCTGGCGCACACCGGCTCACACAAGATCAACAACGTGATCGGCCAGGCGCTGCTCGCGCAACGGATGGGCAAGGAACGAATGCTGGCCGAGACCGGCGCGGGCCAGCACGGCGTCGCCACGGCCACGGCCGCGGCGCTCCTGGGCCTCAAGGCGACCGTGTTCATGGGCGAGCGCGACATCGAACGGCAGGAGCTCAACGTTCTGCGGATGAACGTGCTGGGCGCGGAGGTCGTGCCGGTCACGACGGGGAGCCGTACCCTCAAGGACGCCTGCAACGAGGCGATGCGGCACTGGGTGTCGTCGGTGGACGACTCCTACTACTGCATCGGGTCGGTGATGGGCCCGCATCCCTATCCGTGGATGGTGCGCGAGTTCCAGCGGGTGATCGGCGAGGAGGCCCGCGCCCAGTGCGCCGCCGAACTCCCCGTCGGTGTGCCCGACTACGTGGTCGCCTGCGTCGGCGGCGGCTCCAACGCCGCGGGCACGTTCGCCGGTTTCGTCGACACCACTGCCCGGCTCATCGGGGTCGAGGCCGAGGGCGGCGCGGCGGCGACCTTCGGCAGGGCCGGGGTGCTGCACGGCTTCCGCTCGCTGGTCCTCCAGGACGAGCACGGCCAGGTGACGGAGGCCCATTCGGTCGCGGCCGGCCTCGACTATCCGGGGATCGGCCCCGAGCACGCCCAGCTACGCGACGGGGGCCGCGCCCGCTACGAGACCGTGAACGACGAAGAGGTCGTCCAGGCGCTGCTGTGCCTGGCCCGCACCGAGGGGATCCTGGCCGCGCTGGAGTCCTCGCACGCCGTGGCCTGGGTGATCCGGGCCGCCAAGTCCGGCGAGATCGCGCCGGGGTCGACCGTGATGCTGACGCTCTCCGGCAGGGGAGACAAGGACATCGCCTCCATCAAGGAGCTGCTGTGACCGAATCCCTGGAAGAGTTCCTGATCGCCCGCCGTGGCACGGGGCGTCCCCTGCTGGTGCCCTATGTCACCGCCGGGGTCACCCCCGGGTGGACGGACGTCGTCCACGCCTACGCCGAGGCCGGAGCCGACGCCGTCGAGCTGGGCTTCCCCTTCTCCGATCCCATGCTGGACGGCGTCACGATCCAGGAGGCCTCCGACCGGGCGATCGCGGCCGGGACCACGGTCAGGGGGATCCTCGAGGAGGTCGCGACGCTCGACGTCGACGTGCCGCTCATCGCGATGACGTACAGCAATCTGGTGGTGCAGCGGAGCACCGCGGAGTTCTGCGCGGCCCTCACCGCGAGCGGACTGCGCGGGCTGATCGTGCCCGACTCGCCCCTGGAGGAGGTCGGCGAGCTGGCGGACGCCGCGGCGGCCGAGGGCGTGGATCTCGTGCTGCTCGCCGCTCCGTCCTCCTCCCGGGCCAGACTGCGCGAGATCACCGAGCGCAGCCGCGGCTTCGTCTACGCCGTGACCCGCATGGGCACCACCGGCGAGCGCGGCGAGATTCCCGAGGAGGCCACCCGGCTCGGCCGCGAGCTCAAGGGACTCACCGACCGGCCGGTCCTGTTCGGTTTCGGGGTCTCCAGCCCGGCGCAGGCCGCCGAACTGGCGGGCCACGCCGACGGCGTCGTGGTCGCTTCGACGCTGATGCGCAAACTCCTGGACGGCGCCCGGCCACGCGAGCTGGGAGAATATGTGGCGAGCATTCGACGCGCACTCGATTAGGGAGCCAGATGAGCGGTACTCCCCGCTACCGCACCATCGCCGACGACCTGACCCACAAGATCAAGTCGGGCCACTACCGCGCGGGCGAGGCGTTGCCCGCGCAGCGTGAGCTCAGCGCCTACTACGGCGTGACGATGATGACGCTGCGGCAGGCGTTGCAGGTCCTCAGCGCCGAGGGCCTGATCGTCCAGCGAGCCGGCCGCGGCACTTATGTGACGCCGGCCAGCGCGGAGTACCCTCTCGACACGCTGCGCAGTCTCGGTGACGACCTGCGCAGGCAGGGTTACCCCCTGCGGACCGAGGTGCTGTCGGCCGCGTTCCGGCCGGCCCCGCGCTCGCTCACCCCGCTGCTGGGCGACGCGCCGGCCGGCCGCCGGGCCCTCCGGCTGGCACGTGTACGGCATCTGCTGGGCCGGCCCGCCGTCCACCAGATCTCCTGGATCGTCGAGCCACACGCCTCGGCGATCAAGGGGACCGATTTCACCGAGACCCCGCTGTACACCGCGCTCATTGACGCCGGCGCGCGCGTGCACCGGGCGACTGAACGGATCAGGCCGGCCCTGCTCACGGCCCTGGTCGCGGTACGGCTGCAGCACCCGGCGGGCAGCCCGGTCTTCGTCAGCGAACGGGCGACCTACGACGACCAGGGCGCCCTGATCGTCCTGGACCACGCCACGATCCTCGGCGAGTGGATGGAGATCAGGGCCGAGCGCAAGGCCACGGACCTGTCACTGCACTGGGTCTCCCAGCACTGACCGTCCGCGGTTTGAGGAGCTTGGCCCACTCGGGGTCGGCCAGGACGTCCTGGAGTATCAGGGCGTCGATGTAGACGAGGGCGGCCCGCAGGATGCGCTCTTCTGCCAGGCAACGGTGATTGGAGCGAGGCTTTTGTCGGGGCCGGATGTGAGACTCCGCACATGAATCTCGTGCTTTCAGGCGGCTGCTGTGGACACCTTTGAGCGGTTCACCCTCGAACCGAGCCAGGAAGCGTGGCGAAGCGCCAGGGTCGCTCGCGGAGAGCTCTGTGACCAGCCGTTTCCGCTGCCCGCAGGCGTGTCCGATGTGATCTTCGACCGGGCGCGGCTGGTGAACGTGGACTTCACCGGGACGCGGCTGCCTCACTTCATCGCCCACGGCAGCGAGTTCGACGGATGCGACTTCTCCCGCGCCGCCTTCGAGAACCTGTTGATGGGCAGCACCCGCACCGGCATCGGCGGACAGGAGTGGGACGGCGCCACCTGGCCGCAGACGGTCTTCCGCGATTGCGTCTTCCGCCGCACGCGTTTCCCGGCGTTCACCTTTTTCGGCAATGTCCGGTTCGAAAGGTGCATATTCGACCGGCCTGGCCTGCGGCGGCAGACGGCCACGGCCGAGGCCGAGTTCGTCGACTGCGTCTTTGCCGGCCCGGTGCGGAGCATCAACTTCTGGGGCCGCCCGGCCGACGGCGACCGGGTCGTGCTGGGCCGGGACCACAATGATTTCACCGGCAACGACTTCACCGCCGCCGAGCTCGACGACTTTTCCTTCCGCCACATCGACCTGCGAGCCCCGCGCTTGCCCGGCCTGCCCGGCTACGCGCTCCTGGACCGGATCGCCGACCGGGTGAACTCGGTGCTGCCACTGGTCGGCAGTTGGCCGGAGGACAAGCACCGCCAAGTGGCCCGTTCGGCACTGGAGTTCCTCGGCGACACGGCGCACGAATGGAACGACGATCAGGCTCTGGTGAGCCCGGCGATGCTGGGCCGCAAACTGCCGCCCGCCCTCCGGGAAGAGCTGTTCGACGCGTTCCGACGCACATCCGGTGATACATCCCGTGGTTGAGCCCGCACCGCCGGGCCCCGAGATGCTCATGGCGCCGAATTGCTTTCACGGAAGGGCTATTTCCTGAAATGATCCGAGGGCGGCGTTGTCGGTTCTCCCGGGTGATGGGGCTGGCTGATTGAGCGCTTTCGAGGCGGGTTGCCTGGGCGAGAGTGTGGTGCTGTGAGCGATCGGATGAATGGCGGGAACGCGGACGCCGATGGCCTGGTGAGCCTGTCTCTGATTGTTCATGTGGATCCGGAGCTGGACCTGGAGCGGGGTGAGGGGCTGGTCCGCCGGTTGCGCGGCGAGCTCACCGAGCTCGATGTCGTCTCCGTTGCGCCGGTGGCGGCTGGATCAGTTCCTGAGGGGGCGAAAGGCGCCGACCCTGTGACGTTGGCGGCGTTGGTCGTGGCGTTCAGCGCTTCAGGTGGGGTGTTCACGACGCTGATCGGCACGTTGCGGGATTGGCTGGATCGGCAGTCGGGGCGGCACCGGATCTCGGTGACGATCGACGGCGACACCATCGAGTTGGAACGAGCCTCGGCGAAGCAGCAGCAGGAACTCCTCGACGCCTATGTTCAGCGTCACTCCGGCGGATAGCGGTGGGCCGCCGGCTGGCGCTGCTGATCGCCACCTACCAGTACCAGGACACCGGGCTGCGGCAGCTGACCGCGCCGGCGCATGACGCTGAGGCCCTGGCGGCGGTGCTGCGGGACCCGGAGATCGCCGGGTTCGAGGTCACCACATTGATCAACGAACCGCATCACCGGGTCGGCGAGGCCATCGGCGACTTTTATCGTGATCCGCGCCGTGACGACCTGACCCTGCTGTACTTCACCGGGCACGGCCTCAAGGACGACGACGGCCGGTTGTATCTGGCGATGACCAACACCCGCCGGGACAGCCTGCTGTTCACCGCGCTGTCGGCCGAGCAGATCGATCAGGCGATGGAGGGCTGCCGCTCGCGGCAGAAGGTGCTCATCCTCGACTGCTGCTACAGCGGGGCGTTCCCCGCGGGCCGAATCGCCAAAGCCGACAGCGCCGTCAACACCCTCGAACGCTTCCAGGGCCGCGGCCGTACCGTGCTGACCGCCTCCGACGCCACCCAGTACTCCTTCGAGGGAAACCAGGCACACGGCCAGGCCCCTCAATCGGTGTTCACCCGCTACCTGGTGGACGGCCTGCGCGACGGCAGCGCGGACCTGGACGGCGACGGCGACATCTCCGTCGACGAACTGTACAGCTACGTCCACGACCGGGTCGTGGAGGAGATGCCGCAGCAGCGCCCCAAAAAGCAGGACAACGTCGAAGGCCGCACCATCATCGCCCAGAACATCAACTGGACGCTGCCGACCTACCTGCGCAACGCGATCGGCAGCCCGATCGCCACCGACCGGCTCACCGCCCTGGACGGGCTCGCCCACCTGCACCAGATCGGCAACAGCACCGTCCGCGGCCACGTTCGCGAACAGATCCGCCGCCTCGCCGACGACGACAGCAAACAAGTGTCGGCCTCCGCCGCCGCACGCCTGCAATCCCTCCTCCCCGCACCACCCCAGCCACCCAGCCGGCAACCACCCGGCACGACAGAGTCGGCCACCCCACCGCCCACAGCCCTCCCCGCCAAGCTCAACCGGCCGGCTCCCACCGGACTCGACCCGGCAGCCGCCGCCCTCGCGCCGACATCACCCGCCGACGACGCCCCACCCGACCAGCCCGCGTGGTCACCGACCGAACCCGTCCAGGAGACCGAGCCCGCGCCGCTCCGGGCCGAGCCAGTGCGAATGGACGCCCCGCCGGTGGAGGTTGCGCCATCGCCGACCCTGCCGCAGGAAGGCGAGCCGACCTCGCCCGAACCGGTCGCGGCACCGGAAACAACACCACCAACCGCACCACCGATGAGACCGGCGCCGGCGACCGCCACCGCGAGCCACCCGCCCTCGGGGAACGTCTCCACGGCAGAGGTCCCCATTGTCGACGTGGATGCCGACCCGAGGACCTCGCCATCGGCGACCGGAGGGACCAAGCCACCGCCGCGATCCGGCTCGGCGCCGGTCCGCTGGTCCCGGCTGCTGCCTAGCACTGGCCGCGCCAGAGCCTTCACCGTCACAGCGGCCATTGCGATGGTGGCGACCATCGTCGTGGTGGTGTTTTACCTGAACAACGGGGGGTCTACGGGTAGCGACAGGCCCTCTGCCGCTACTGTCGTTACCGCTTCGACCACCTTGGATGGCTATCCCGGCAAGGTGGACGAGGTCATGTTCAGCCCTGACGGTGCGATCCTGGCCACCGGCACCAGTGGCACAGAGACCACCAAGCCAGCCTGGCGGCTCTGGGAGCTGGCCACCAAGAAATCCATCGCGACGCTCACCGGCGTCGAGGCGGCAGAGTTCAGCCCCGACGGCAAGACCCTCGCCCTCGTCAACGGGGACGGCAAGGTACGGCTGTGGGACGTGGCCACCAGAAAGACCCGAGCGTCCCTGCCTCGCCGCCATCAAGGCACGGCCGCGATGGCGTTCAACCCGGACGGCACGATCCTCGCCACCGCCGGCACCTGCGCCTGCGGCGACAGTTTCGACAACCCGGTGCAGCTGTGGGACGTGACCACCGGCAAACCCATCGACACTCTGGCCGGCCACACCAACGGGGTCCAGACCATGGCGTTCAGTCCCGACGGGACGACCCTCGCCTCTGGTGCCGTCGACAAGACAGTACGGCTGTGGGCCGTGGCCACCAGAAAGACCACGTTCACCCTCACCGCAGGCTGGACAGTGCGGTTCAGTATCGACGGCACGACGTTGGCCACCAGTAGTCCGTACACCGACGACCAGGTGCGGCTGTGGGATGTGGCCACCGGCAAGAACACTGCCACCCTCGGCACTGGCCGCCCTCTGGCATTCCTCAACCACACGACTCTTGCCGTCGCCGACAACGACGAGTCGGTGCAGGTGTGGGACATCGGCACCGGGCTGATGACCGCCAGCCTCCCCTCCGGGACGATGTTCAGCCCGGACGGCAAGACCTACGCCTACGCCACCGCCGATTCCGGCAGGCTGTGGGACCTGGCCACCGGCAGCTCCATCGCCGCTCTGGTCGGCCACACCGATCGCATCAACGACATGGCGTTCAGTCCCGACGGCAAAACCCTCGCCACCGCCAGCTCCGACAAGACAGTACGGCTGTGGCCCATCGCCCGTTGACCGGGTTGACGCTGCAGGCTCTGGGAGCCAACGGCCTGGCCGCGATGCTCATCGCGGCCGTCAGATCACGACCGCCAGCGCCGGATCAGCTGGTCGGCCAGGGCGGGCAGGTCCGGTGCGACGAGGTTGGGCTGCGGCAGGCAGGGCGACGGCAGAGGCGCGTTGCCCGGCCGGGTGATCAGGCCTGCGGTGTAGCCGGCGCTCTGGGCGCCGATGGTGTCCCAGACATGGCAGGCGACCAGGTGGCAGGCCGACGGCGGCACCGCCAGTTCCTGGGCCACCAGATGGTAGACCTGCGAAGCGGGCTTGTACGCGCGGACGGTCTCGACGGTGAACTGCCGTTCGAAGAAGGGCGCGAGACGCGCGTACTCCAGCGGGCTGGGCCCGGCGGGATTGGCCGGCGAGTTGGTGAGCGTGACCAGCCGGAAGCCCGCGTCCTTGAGCTTGGTCAGGCCGGACTCGACATCGGGGTGGGCGGGCATGGTCAGCATCGCCTGCCTGATCTCCTCGATGTCGTCGTCGGTGACCCGGACGCCGTGGACGTCGCCGACCATCTTCAGCAGCCCCTGACCCAGGCTGAAGAAGCCCTCCCAGAGGCCGGACAGAGTGATCGTCATCGAGTACATGATGAGATGGCCGAGCCACTCACGCATCACCCGCGCGTCACCGAAGATCTTTTCGAACAGCGGGTTCATCGACTCGAAGTCGATCAGCGTCTCGTTCACATCGAACACGAGCACGCGGGGCTCACCGCCGATCCACTCGCCATCGCCGCTGGCAGGCGTGCTCTGGTCGTGGTTCATCGTTGTCATCCCCCTGTTCGGTTCGGATGGGTACGGGAGGTTTGCCTGGCGCGGCATCCACATAAGGCCGGGTCCCGACCGTGACATGCAGCATGACCGACTCGTGAAGGCGGAATGCATACGATCGCCCTGCTCGGCCGACGCCGCACTTCGATCCGCGCGGGATCTCTACCGGCGCGGACCTGGGCCGATCCCCCTCTTTTGGCCTCTACCCTGGTCGGCGGCGTTACATGTCGACGTTAACCGCGTGATACGTCGGCGAGGATCGAATCAAAACCGACTCATGGCATTCGTTCGGTTCGCGGATTGCCGAAGCGCTGGACCAGCAGGATCGTGGTCGCGCGCAGCGCTCCGCAGGTCACCAGGGCGATGGACATGTCAGCGAGCTGGGCGACGGCGGCGAGGGCGAGTCCGCAGGTGATCTCTCCGAGGTACTTGGCCTGGGCGAGCAGCGAGTGCACGGTGGCTCTGACGTCGCTGCTGGTCTGCCGGTTGACCCAGATGGTGCTGAAGGTGCGGGTCAGCGGCAACGCGCCCGCAGCCACCAGCACGGCGAGGCTGCCGCTGTTCTCCTCAGGTGCGCCGGCCAGCCCGACGACGCCGACCGCAGCGACCGCGCAGGCGATGACGTAGCCGCGTCGCACCGTGTGGACACCGTCGATATGCGGTCGCACCATGCGTAACCCGGCCGCGCCGGCGAGGCTCATCAGCACACCCAGCCCCGCCAGCCACACCACGGGATCGACGGAAAGCCCGAGGTCGACCAACCGCAACGGGTAGAGGCGGCCATAGGCGCTGACGACGCCGTTGACCAGGAACGTCGCCGCGAAGATCGCGAGAATGACGCGGCTGCCACGCACCAAGCTCGATCCGCGCATCAGAATCGACCACGAGGCCGACCACCGCTGCGCGCGACCTGGACGAGGCCATCGCGCGCATCCGGGAAGGGCTGGCCGCCGGCCCCGCCGGCCATCCCGAACAGGCCGGGCGGCTCGGCAATCTGGGGATCGCGCTGCAGGCCCGTTTCGAGCACACGGGCGCGGAATCCGACCGTGAGGAGGCGGTGAAGGCGTTCGCGGAGGCGGCCGGCATGGCGGAGGCTCCTCCTTCGCTGCGGATCGGGGCAGGCCGTCAGGGCGCGCGGCTGTCGGCCGATCCCCGCCGGGCGGCCCGGCTGATGGAGAACGCGGTCCGCCTGCTGCCCACGGCCGCGCCGTACCAGCTGGGGCGAAGCGACCAGCAGCACCTGATCGGCGAGTTCGCGGGGCTGGCCGCCGACGCGGCCGCGCTGGCGCTCGCCGACCCCGGCGCCCCGGCGGGTGAGCGGGCGGCGCGGGCGCTGCGGCTGCTGGAGACCGGCCGGGCCGTACGCTCAGCCGGACCCTGCTCACCCGCAGCGACCTGACCGACCTGATCGACCGGCATCCCGGCCTGGCGGCGCGCTTCATCGAGGTCCGGGACCGGCTTGACCAGCCGGTCTCCGGCCTTGAGCCGATGCCGTTCGAGGCTTCGGCGGGCATGGGTCTCGTCCCGTCCGCGCGGCCGGACCGTCACCGGCCGGCCGCGGAACTGGACGAGATCCTGGCCCGGATCCGAGATCATGAGGCCTCCTTTCGATGTCAACCCTGCCGGAAGAGCCCCGGCCGTACCCGACCGCTGCGATCCGATCCGATCAGGCGCCTGGGCAAGCAAACGCATGCTTGACGATCAGGGCGATATGCGATCTTTTAGGGGAAGCGACCGGGCCTCAGGGAGATCTTGACGCCCTAGTCGTGGGGTGTTGTGATCTTAACGTCCGTTATTTCATGCTTGTTTAGTAGGAAATGGGGCGGTTGTGAAGGTTCTCCGGCGGGTGGTCGCGATGGGCGCGCTCCTGGTGGGCGCGGTCGGCATCCAAGTCGTCCAGGGCGAAGCGGCGCAGGCGGCCCTGCCCACCGCCGCCGTCACGCTCGGCGACAGCTTCATCAGCGGTGAGGGCGCGGGGAACTACCAGCCCGTCGTCGACGCCTCCGGGACGGCGCAGGCCTTCCCCGGCTGGTCGGCGGCCAACAGCAACGCCTACTTCTGCCACCGGTCGGCGAACGCCTCGTTGTTCCAGGCGTCACTTCCCGGCATCCAGGATCGTTTCAACCTCGCCTGCTCCGGCGGCCAGCCCGCCGACATCGCCGCCCCCTCCAGCGCCCGCGCCAGTGGCCGCTCCGTCGCCTCGCAGCTCGACCAGTTACGCGCCGTCGCCCAGACCCACGACATCGACGTCGTCCTCATCGGCCTCGGCTCCAACAACACCCAGTTCACCTTCGGCGACGTGGCCACCCTGTGCGCCAACCGTTTCATCGCCGACGCCTGGACGGGCTGGTGGGAGTTCTGGGCGTACCTGAACGGCGAGGTGCCGCAGGAGCCCTGCACCGTCTCGGACCTGGCCACCGACGCCGAGGTCGCCACCGCGACCACCGAGACCACCGCCGCCCTGCGTCAGATCCTCGACACCCTCGCCCAGATCGACGCCGACGGGGTTCACCGGGTAGTGCTGCAGACCTACACCAACCCGCTGCCGCTCGATGTCGCCACGCCGTACCGGGATGAGGACAGCCGCACTGACACCCGCGACAAGTTCCGCGCCCTCGGCGCCGAACGGTACGCCGCCGGCTGCCCGATCCACCGCGCGAGCCTCGCGCCCGGGCACATGTTCTCCCAGAACCTCGGCTCCCTGGTCAAGAACGCCTACAGCACGCTGGCGGCCGAGCGCCCGGCGGCCGACCTGCGGGTGCTGGACGTCCAGAAGGCTTTCGACGGGGCCCGGCTCTGCGAGAACCCCGGCAGCCCGGCGGGCGTGCTCGCCACACCGGTCCGCGTGCAGGACGGGCCATCCGGCACGTTCATCACCAGCCTGTCCGGCTGGGAGAAGATCGGCATCCAGCGGCTGGCGAACACCTGCGTCACCTACTTCCAGACCTGCCAGGAGTCGTGGCACCCGAACGCCGCGGGCCACACCATCCTCGGCCAGTGCCTGACCGGCGGCCTCACCGCCCCGCCCCGCACGATCGTCACATGCGCCCGTAACGCGAACGGCACACTCACCATCTCCTGACGCCGCATGGGCCATGCTGGCGTGGTAGGTCCCTCAAGGAGGTCGAAGTGGCTGCTTCCGTGCTCTACATGTCGATGTCACTCGACGGGTACATCGCGGGGCCGGGCGACGGACCGGACAATCCCGGCGGCGACGGCTTCGTCCGACTGCACGAGTGGGGCCTCACGCCGGACGGGGAGCGGCACCGGACAGATGGGGCGGCCGGGCGGTTGACCGACGAATACCATGCGACCGGTGCGGTCGTCGCGGGACGGCGGACGGTAGAGCAGGTCGATCACTGGGGCGGCGATCACCACGGCCGCGGTGTGCCGATCTTCGTGCCCAGCCACCGGCCGCCGGGCCCGTCGGTGGCGAACTATCCGCTGGTGACCTATGTGACCGATGGGATCGAGAGCGCGATGGCCCAGGCGAAGGTCGCCGCCGGGGACCGGGACGTGATGGTGCACGGCGCGTACACAGCCCAGCGGGCGCTGGACGCCGGGGTCCTGGACGAGCTGCAGATTCACCAGATCCCGGTGCTGTTCGGCGGCGGCCGCCGGCTGTTCGACGTCCTGCCGTCCCGGGTCGAGCTGGACATCGTGCGGGTCGTCGACACGGCGGCGGCTACCCACATCCGCTATCGGGTACGCCGCTGAAGGATGCGGCGTCGTGCAACGGATCCGGCTCTCTCATGCTCTAAGAAGACATGCGGGACGAGGAACAGTTCGAGAAGTTCGTGGCCGGACGCGCCGACGCGCTGCTGCGCTTCGGGTACGTCCTGTCCGGGGACCCGCACGATGCCGCCGACCTCGTCCAGGAGGCGCTGGCCCGATTACGCGGCTCGTGGGCGCGCGTCCAGCGTAAGGACGACCCGGAGAGTTACGTCCGCACCACGATGACGCGCCTGCACGTACGCGCCTGGCGGATCCGCTCCCGGGAACGCCCGACCTCCGAGCCACCCGACCACGGTGACCCGGACGTCTACGACGAGACCTCCGATCTGAGCGACGCGCTGGCCCGGCTGCCGCGCCGCCAGCGCGCGGTGATCGTGCTGCGTTACTACACCGGCCTGCCGGACGAGGAGATCGCCGCCACGATGGGCGTCTCGCAGGGCACCGTGCGCAGTCAGGCGTTCCGCGGGTTGGCGCGGCTGCGTGGGGAACTGACGGCCGACGGGGTCAGGAGACGTTGATGCGCGACGAATTCGAGCGGAACCTGGAGTCGGGCCTGCGTCTCCTCGCCGAACGCGCCCCGGCGGCCCCTCCCGACCTGACGAGCCGGATCCGGGCCCGGCGTGGCCGGTGGTGGTGGCGCCTGCTCGCCGCCGCGCTCACGACGGGGGCCGTCGCCGGGACAGGCGCGATCGTCACGGCGGGCGGCCCCGCCGAACGCGTCGTGCCGCCACCGGTGACGATCCGCACCATCGAGCAGGTTCACCCGGACGCGGTGCACGTGGTCCCGTTCAGGCTGCCGGACGGCCGGCCATTCGACGTGGTGGCGATGATCGACCGAGGGCACGCGCTGCTGCGCACGGTCCGCGACGGCAACGCCGACCGTACCGACGGACTGTGGTCGCTCGACCTGGCGACAGGGTCGGCGACCCGGCTGGTGAAGGTACGCGTGCCGAAGGACAGCGTCCTCAATTTCTGGTTCGCCGTGGTCGGCGAGGGGCGCCTGGTCTGGTGGACGGCCCGCCGTGTCGCGGGGAAGATGACCACCACGTTCTTCACGGCCCCCGTCACCGGAGGCGAGCAGCGCGCCATCGCCGAGGCCGCCGGTTCCCCGCTGGGCCTGGTGATCGACGACGGACGTCTGGTCTGGACCCGCGGGGGCACCGGCGGCGCGTACGAGGTTCCGCTCACCGGCGGCACACCCAGACCGATCGAAGGGACGAAGGGACTGCACATGGTGCACTGGCCGTGGCTCGGCCGGCCCTCGTTCCGCCCCAGGGACCCGGCGGTCACACACGCCGAGATCGTCAACGCGCTGACCGGCGAACGCCGCACCGCGCCGGCCTGGTGGTCGCCCACCTCCTGCTCGGTCACCTGGTGCGTCAGCCGCGATCAGGTCGGGCGCCGGGACGGCACCTCGGTGCGCACCATGCCGAGCTGGGCGCATGACCCGCCCGCCCTGGACCGCTTCCTGCTGTTCACGACACCCAAGTCGGACCGTTACCACCTGCTGTCGGACCTGGCCACGGGGGTGACCACCGAACTGCACCCCGATGACTCTCCCGCGCTCGACTACCGCGCGACCACGCTGACCTACCGCAAGGGCGACCACATGGTGATCGTCGACCTCACGGCGATCGACTGACCAAACGCGGTGCTCATGCGAGTGTCCGCGTCTGGTCGGCGTCCTCGAGTTGGGGTGTGCGGTCGTGTCGAGGGAGGAGGAGCGAGGTCGCCAGCAGGAGGAGACCGGCGATCGCGATCGCGGTGCGGGGACTGGTGAGGCCGGCCAGCAGGCCCCACCCGGCGGTCATGGCCGCGGTGGTGGCTTTACTGGTGATTGACCAGGCGGACAGCGTGCGGACGATCCGGTCCGAGGGGAGCTGTTGGAGCCGGTAGGTGGCGAATACCGGGTTGAACACGCCCATGCAGGTGATCAGCCCGAGTTCGACGGCGATGACGAGGAGGAGCCCGGTGGGGCCGGGGTGGATGAAGGCCAATCCGAGTGGCCAGCACGCGCGCAGCGTCCCGGCGGTGCGCATGACCTTGTGCTGTCCGAACCGTGCGAGGAGCGGGCGGGCCAGTCGCGAGCCGACGAGGCCGCCGACGCAGGGGACGCCGAAGGCGAGGCCGTACTGCCAGGGTGCGAACCCGAGGTCGCCGAGCATGAGGACGGCGAGCAACGGTACGGCTGCCATGATCAGCCCGCTGACCAGGACGCTGTTGAAGAACAACGGGCGCAGCGCCGGGCCGGCGAGGATGTACCGCCAGCCCTCCAGCAGGTCGCGGGCTCCAGGCCGGGACGGTGTGGCCCTTCGCGCGGGGCGTGGCTCCCGCCCGCCGATGGCGCGGATTCCCGCGGCCGAGAGGAGGAAGCTGACCGCGTTGACCGCCACGCTCGTCACCGGCCCCACCAGCCCGAGCGCTGCGGTGCCGAGCGGCGGCCCGAGCGCGGTGGCGGTCCAGGTCGTGGCCTCGAACCGCCCGTACGCGACGAGCAGGTCCTCGGACCGGACGAGCGCCTTCAGACATGCTCCGCTCGCGGCGGTGAAGGCGATGTCGGCCGCGCCGACGACGACCGCCACGATCAGGAGCTGGGCGAAGTTCAGCCAGCCGAGCAGGTAGGCGGCGGGAACGCTCATCAGCGCCGCGAACCGGATCAGGTCCATCGCGATCATCACCGGGCGTTTACGCCGGAACTCCACCCACGGCCCGAGCGGCACCGCGACCACCGCCCCGACCGCGAGCCCCGTGGCGGCCAGAACCGACACCTCGGCAGGCCCTGCGTCCAGAGCGAGAATCGCGATCAGGGCGAACGCGTCGAACGCGAGCCATGTGCCGAACGTGCTGACCGCAGATGCGGCCCAGAACCACCTGAACTGCCGCCCCAGTGACCTTCCCAACGCGCACCCCGCAACCTCTTGAAACAACCACCCGTTGATTGAGAGATCAAAATGCGCTGTTAGTGGGCACGTCAAACAACCGTCTGGCCGAAGGTACACAACTGTGAGTTGTGCACTAAGGTCGGCTGGTGTGGATCTCGATGCTGTGCGCACGTTCGTCGCCGTCGTGGACACCGGCCAGTTCCAGGACGCCGCCACAGATCTGTCGATCACCCAGCAGGCCGTCTCCAAGCGCATCGCCGGGTTGGAAAAGTACCTCGCCGTCCGGCTGTTCAGCCGCACTCCGCGCGGGGCCAGGCTCACCATCGACGGGCAGGCGTTCCTGCCCCACGCGCGCGAGCTGCTGCGCGTCGCCGAGCGCGCGGTCGCGTCCGTGCTCCCCGGCAGCCGTCCGCTGCGCGTCGACGTGATCGCCTCGCGCACCGCGCCTTCGGGCCTGATGCGCGGCTTCCACCGCGCGCACCCCGAGATCGAGCTCGACGTGGTGACGCTGTTCGACGTCGAGACGGCCGTCGCCGCCATTCGGTCCGGTGCGATCGACGCGTCCTTCCGCGCCGTCGCCATGCCCGGCCGGCCCCTTCCCGAGGACATCGAGTCCGTCTGGGTACTGGACGAGCCGCTCCAACTCCTCACCGGGCCCGCCCATGCGCTGGCGGGCGCCCGGTCGGTGACCGTCGCCCAGCTCGCCGGGCACCGGATCTGGATGCCCGGCATCGTCCCCGGTACCGAGTGGGCCGCCTACTACGACGACCTCGTCGCCGAGTTCGGCCTCACGATCGAGGCGACCGGCCCCAACTTCGGTTCCGACGCGCTCCTCGACACCATCGCCGACACGCCGGGCTTGGCCACTTTCATGGGCGAGCAGACCCGCCTGGTCTGGCCCGCCGGCCACGGCCTGCGCCGCATCCCGGTAACCGACCCGACGCCCGTCTACCCGCACTCGCTCCTGTGGCACCGCGACAACCCCCACCCGGCGCTGGCCACCCTCCGCGCCCACCTCACCGCCGCAGCGGCCAGTCACGACGCCGCCGGAACCTGGACGCCGGGCTGGGTCATTTGGCGCTGAACGCCGCCGCGTCTGCGATCATCGTGGCCGGATCGACGGACGCCCATCCAGGTCGTGGATCGAGATCCGGCGGAACCCGATCGCTTCCGGATCCTTGTCCGTCGCGAGCGAGAAGGTCTCGCGTGAGCTGGTATCCGAACGGCCCACGTTGGATTAGCCCGTGACATCGTCCACCGCGAGACATGAGCGCCACTCAATTGCCAGCTGCTCACGTGGCTGATCAATGTGGTGGAATGGCGCACAAGCGACATCCCGCGCAGTGACACGCTACCCAGGCCGCAGACACGGTGCGGGGACGACGGTGACAGCCAGAGAGGCGGTGTAAATGTCCGGTGCGCAGTTGTACGACACCATCGGGGCCACCTACACCGTGACACGGCGCACTGAACCGCGCATCGCCGCGCGGATCTGGGCTGCGCTCGGCGATGCCCGGACCATCCTGAACGTCGGGGCGGGCACCGGGTCCTACGAGCCCCCCGACCGTCACGTCCTCGCGGTGGAACCGTCGGCGCTCATGCGTTCGCAGCGCCCTCCGGACGCGGCGCCGTGCCTGGTTGGATCCGCCGAGAACCTGCCGTTCGATGACCAGTCCTTCGACGCGGCGATGGTTGTCGCCTCCGTTCATCACTGGCCGGACCCGATTGCCGGCCTGCGCGAGATGCGGCGCGTCGCTCGCCGCGTGGTGGTGTTCACGCACGACACCACTGACGCCGGATGGCTTAATCGGTTCTGGCTTACTCGCGACTACCTGCCTGAAGTCGCGGACCTCATTGTCGGCCGGCCTTCGCTGACCGAACTGGCCCGCGCGATCGGAGCTCGGATCGAACCGGTGCCCATCCCGTGGGACTGCGCTGACGGCTTCTTCGAGGCCCACTGGCGCCAGCCTGAGGCGTACCTGGATGAGAATGTCCGTCGCGGGGTATCGGTCTGGACCAGAGTCGGGCCGGACGCCGAGCGGCGCGCAGTGCACAGCCTCTGTGCTGACCTCGCATCCGGTCGGTGGGCCGAGCGCAACCGGGACCTCGCCGATCTCGACGCGGCCGAGCTTGGCCTTCGCCTGCTGATCGCCTGAACCCGCGACCGGCGGTCGCGGATCCAGGCGCCTGCCCCATCCCTAGAGACTCTCGGTCACGGGACGGCGGCCGCCGAGGCGGGCGGGAACAGCGGTGAGCGCCGTCACCACGAGCACGGTTGCCAGCACCAGGGCGAGCAACTGCCAAAGGGACGGAAGCGCGGCCCTGTCGCCGTCGCCCTCGGTGATCGCGTTGATTGCGGCGAACAGGGTGAAGCCTCCCGGGAAGATGCCCAAGACAGCGCCGACGAGCGCGGGCAGCACCTGCGCCGCCGCCAGTGCCGTACTAACTTCGCGAGGGGTTGCGCCGAGGGCGCGTGCCAGCGCCGACGAATGCCGGTTGTCGAGCACCGTCGCCCAGGTGATGACGATGGCGTTGACCGCAGCCAGGCAGAGCAGGACGCCTGTCCAGACCAGGAGCACGTGCCGGAGCGTCTCCACCTGACTCTCGCTGTATCCGCCGGCGTCCGGCTGGGTGCCGAGGAAGGCGTTGAGTACCAGCAGGACGTAGATCCCGCTGATGGTGATCGCGATGCTGACCACAGCCAGCGTGACCCGTCGCGGCCGGCGGGCGGCGACCCGCAGGGCGAGCAGCAGCGGGACGGGAAGTCGCGCCGAGAGAGTGATCAGCCAACCGGTGCGGCGGGGTGGGCGTGCCGCGTCGGCCAGTGCGCTGACGGTGCTGGAGCGGGCCGTGCGCATGGCCGGAACAGCGGTCGCGAGTACGGCGACTCCGAGCGCCACGGCGGTCACCAGACCGATCGTGGACCAGGTCATCGACGGCGTGCCCGCGCTGCCGACGAGGCCGGCACTGGACTCGGCGAGCAGCGGAGCGGTCAGCGATCCGATCGTCAGCCCGGCCGCTGCCGCGACGATGGCCAGGAGGAGAAACTCCGCGAGCAATACGACGGCGACCAGGCTCGGGGTGCCGCCGACTGCCTTGAGGAGTCCGACACGCCGGTGCTGGTCGGCCATCCGGCCACCGACCAGCACCGAGAGACTGGCCACGGCGAGCAGGCCGAGCAGCCAGGCGCCGATCATCAGCAGGATCTGCGAGTCCCGGGCCAGCTCGGTGGCGTCGGCGAGGATGCTCTCCCAGGTCTGCATGAGCAGGGCGCCGCCGTTCCGGTCGACGAACGCCTGGGCTTCGTCCGGATCGGCCAGCTTCAGGTTCATTACATAGGACAGGGAGCTTCCGTCGGAGGCGAGGCTGCGCACATCCGCCTCGGTGAGCCAGACCAGCCCGGGATTGTGCAGCAACCCTCCCGGCAGGTTCCGGTCGGCGGGGATGACGCCGTTGATGCAGCCGGCGGCGACGAGGCAGGATCCCCCGGGATAGGGCGGCATGCCGGCCGTGACCGCGACGCCGACGACCGTGAACGGTCTACCGCCCAGGGCGACCGAATCACCGACGCCCACGTCCAGCGAGTTGGCGAAGGCGGCCTCGAGCACCACGCCGCCATCGCCGACCCAACCGCCCTGCGTCACCGCGGGCTGATCGACCGCCGCGACAGTGGCGTCACGCCCTTCGACCTGCACGTCCGAAGTCCGGCCGGACGCCTCGATCTTCCCCGCGAGGACGGGGTACGGTCCGCTGTGCTCGGTTACGCCGGAGGCGGTGGCCAGTTTCTCGAGACCGGCGAGGTCGGCTGCCGGGCCGATGTTGGCGACCACGTCGGGTCCCTTGGTCGCCGCCCGGGTGCTCTCGTACGGGTCGTCGGCCGCGTCGCGCAGGACGAGCCCGAGCGTCAGCGTCGTGGTCGCGGCCAGGATGGCGATCAGCAGAAGCACGGCCTCGGTGCGACGCCGCCGGAGGTCACGCAGGGTTAAGCGGACCACGAGGACGATGCGTCCCATTCCGGTCAGTCCCCCAGCCCGGCGAGCGCCCCGAACTGCCCCATTTGTAATCCGCGGGCGCGAAACTCGGGCGTGTCGGCGGTGTTGCTCACGATCTACTCCTTCGGATTCTTCTCACATGCCTTGAGTCAGCGCATGTTGCCCTCCAACGACAGCGTCGCGCTGGGTGTCTCCTCTAACCGTTAGCCATAATAGCTAACGGTTATCCCCCGTCGCGGTCAAGCCCCCGGTACCGGTTGCAGAAACTGTGCGCGTGGTCAGGGTGTGACGATGGCGAAGTCGGGCGCGGGCTCCTCCAGCACGGCGGTCAGCCGCTGAAGGACGGTCAGGTCGCCGTCGTGGTCGATGACGTCGGGAGCGTCTCCGGTGAACAGGCCGAGCAGGTCTTGCCGAGTCAGGCGCAGCGTCAGATCCGCTCGGTCGCCGGATGGCGTCTTCTGGTGGATCAGTACGCCGTTGGACATCGTGGTGCGGTGAAGCTCGTCCAGATCAGTGAGATGCCAGTCGATGGTGAAGCGCTCATTCCAGGCATTGGGCCCGTGGACCCGGATGGCGAGGGAGTCGAAGATCTGTTCTGTGGTGAGCGCGCTGAGCACGTCCGGGGCGGTGGTGCTGGCGGTGGCCGCCGCGGGCCGGCCGGTCAGTTCGGCGGCGCCGGTGAGGTAGAAGTTGCGCCAGGTGGCGTTCTCGGCGCCGTGGCCCATCCGGGTATAGACCCGGGCCAGGAGCCTGCGGGCGCGGGTGTCGTTGTCGTCGGCGAACACCGCGTGATTGAGCAGGGTCGCGGCGAAGCGCACGTCGCCTTCCTGGAGGTAACGTTCGGCCAGGCCGACCACGGCGGCGGTGCCGCCCAGGCATTCGACGTAGCGGCGTGCCTGCTGGACGGGCGGGTGCTCCCACAGATGGGCCGGGTTGCCGTCGAACCAGCCCAGGTAGCGCTGGTAGATCGCCTTGACGTTGTGGCTGACCGAGCCGTAGTAGCCGTGGGTGTGCCAGGCCTGCTCCAGGGCGGGCGGTAGCTGCATGGCTTCGGCGATCTCGGTGCCGGTCAGGCCGCGGTTCAGCAGGCGCAGGGTCTGGTCGTGCAGGTAGGCGTACAGGTCGCGCTGCTGGGACAGGAACGTCACGATGTGGTCCTTGCCCCAGGTGGGCCAGTGGTGGGAGGCGAAGGCCACGTCCGCGTGATCGGCGAACAGCGTGATGGCCTCGGTCAGGTAGCGGGCCCAGACGCGGGTGTCCCGGACCAGTGCGCCGCGCAATGTGAGCACGTTGTGCTGGTTGTGGGTGGCGTTCTCGGCCATGCACAGGGCGCGATGGTCCGGGAACAGGAAGTTCATCTCCGCCGGAGCTTCGGTGCCGGGGGTGAGCTGGAAGACGATGCGTACGCCGTCGACCGTCTCCTGCTGGCCGGTGTGGGTGATGTCGAGGGTGGGCGGGATGAGGGAGACGGTGCCGGCCGAGGTGCCCATGCCCAGCCCGCAGCCGAGCTGGCCTTCGGGCGAGTGCGGCAGGAGCTGGCCGTACATGTAGCTGGCGCGTCGGTTCATGGCGGCGCCGGCGTAGACGTTCTCGGCGACGGCGTGTTCCAGGAAACCGGCCGGGGCGATGATGGGCAGGCCCGCGCCGTCGGTGACGCCGCGTGCGCCGCCGAAGTGGTCGGCGTGGGAGTGGGTGTAGATCAGGCCGGTGACCGGGCGCTCGCCCCGGTGGTCCCGGTAGAGCCGCAGCGCGGCGGCCGCGCATTCGACCGACAGCAGCGGGTCGATGACGATGACGCCACGTTCGCCTTCGACGATGGTCATGTTGGACAGATCCAGTCCGCGTACCTGGTAGATGCCGTCGGTCACCTCGAACAGGCCCTGCTTGGCGCACAGTCGCGCCTGACGCCACAGGCTCGGGTGCGCGGTGTCCGGGCAGCCCTCCTCCAGGAAGGCGTAGGAGTCGTTGTCCCACACGATCGTGCCGTCTTCCGCCTCTATCACGCCTGGGGTCAGTTTCGCGACGAAGCCGCGCTCAGCGTTGTCGAAGTCGGCCCGGTCATGAAAGGGAAGGTCTGCCATAGGACGGTCGTGCCCGCAGCCGCCTTTCGATAAGGGCAAGGGGGACCTCAAGAAAGCACATGTCGGGTGAGTGGTTGTGCCGCGTTTCCAGGTCTCGGAGGACGGCTGACTGACTGGTCAGGAGGTGGCGTGGTGGGGCCCCTGGCTCTCCTCGCTCACGCGGGCGATTGATTCGGTCCCGTCATGCCAGCGCCACGGCACGCGGTGCCCGCGTAGATGCACCCCGCCAATCCACCGGTCGATGCCGTTGAGCGTGACGTGGTCCGCCACACCAGCGAGCACTCGTGCTCCGGTGTCGGTCAGGTGCAGGCCGGTTCCACGGTTGACCGGACGGGTTGCCGGTTCGGCGTGCAGGAGTGGAACGGCGGCGTGCGCCATCCGGTCCATCATCGTGAAGCACCAGGTGTCTCCAAGGTACGGGCGCGTTTCTCGCGCTGCGGAGCGGACGAACGCCGTCGCAGCCTCAGCCGCGCCGTCGGCGACGGCGGCCAGGATCCGCCGTTCGGTCAGCGACAACCCGTCGCGGGTCGCCGGGTACTCCCGGCTGAGCCGGTCGAACGCCTCTCCCAGGAACCGCAGTTCACCCGAGCGGGTACCGGCGATGGCGCGCAGGCCCTCGGGATTCGGCGCCCGGAAGGCGGCCCAGGCATGGGTGGCGAGCTGAAGCGCGGCGGGGGTCAGCCGGGCGCACGCGTTCGTGCCGGGCAGTTCGCGCAACTGCTCGGCCGTCAGCTCACCGAGACCACCGAAACGGGCGATGCCGGGATGCTCACCGATGCAGATCAGGGTGATGCGCCGCGCCGGCACTCCAAGGTCGGCGAGGCGAGCGAGGATCTGGATGATCTGTAACTGGTCGTACAGATCCGCCTCGAACCACAGGACATACTCGCCGTCCCGGTTGGCCTCCAGGATGCGATCCCGCTCGGCGAACATTTCGGTGCCCTCCGCGCGGTCGTCCGCGTCCGCTCCTGCCAGGAAGGCGGCTCTGATCTGGCGGAGCTCCTCGGGACCCACCGCAGGCACCGGCCCCTCGTGCAGGGAGTCGCGCCAGTACAGAACGCGTGACGCGAGCCCGGTCCCGGGTAGGTCCGTGGCGTCGCCGTTGCTTACGTGCAGGGCCGCGGCCATCCCATCGGGACTGGAATCCGCTGGACCCGGCTGCTCGGCCAAGAGCTGGCTGCGGGCGGTCGCGTACGACTCGCCGGTCTTGGCCATGCGGGCGCGCACGCGCCGTTTGAAGTCGGCCTGCTTGGTCATCGTCATCTCCCGCGGCCCGACCGCAGATCCCCCAGCGACCGGTACGGCGGACGCACGATCGACAACGAAAGCCCGGCCGGGAGGTGAACCTCCCTTTGCCTCCTGGGGTGACCCGGCTGGGGCGGGTCGCCGGAGGTTGTGCGCGGACGGACGCCATCCGCCAGAATACCCGACTAGGCTTCCACGACCGGCAAGGACGCCGCCAAGCGCGTGCCGGGGAGTTATCTTGAGCTGCTTCCGGCCTGTCCATGACGTGAATGACGAGGGTCTGCATCTCCCCGATCACCGTCGTGGATGCGGTTATCTACCGCTGTCCAGCACGCAACAGCGGGAGAGTCGATGCGCGTTCAGCGAGTACTCATGCCGGAGTCGGAGAACGAGTCGTGGACCCTGCTCGGCGACGATCAGGTTCCCATCGAGCCGGTGGAGCAGTTCCTGGCCTTCCTCACGTCGATCGAGAAATCGCCCAACACCGTCAAGGCCTACGCCCACGACCTGAAGGACTGGTTCGCCTATCTGAACCGCCAGTGTCTCGACTGGAACAGCGCCGGGCTGGAGGACGTCGCCGGGTTCGTCGCATGGTTACGGCTGCCGCCCGAGGCGCGCGACGGGAAGGTCGCGGTCCTACCAACCGTCGCGCACCACTGCTCGGCGGCCAGCGTGAACCGCAAGCTCGCCGCCCTCACGTCGTTCTGCGAGTTCCACGCCCGCCACGGCGACCTCGAACTGGCCAGGCTGTTGATCACCATGCAGCCCGCGGGCCGTCGAGGAGCCGCGACATCGTTCAAACCGTTCCTGCACCACATCACCAAGGGGGAGCCGGAACGGCGGCGGACGATCAAGCTGAAATCGTCCCCGCCCCGGCCGAAGGTGCTGACCGCCCCGCAGGCGCAGGCCGTGTTGGACGCATGCGAACATCTACGCGACCGCCTGTTGTTCGCCGTCCTGCTCGATTGCGGAGTACGCATCGGCGAGGCCCTCGGCCTACGGCACGAAGACATGAACATCGCCGAGCAGACCGTCACCGTCACTCCCCGCGCGAACGCCAACCGAGCCCGAGCCAAAGCCGGAATCTCACGGACGACCCCGGCCAGCCCTGAGCTGATGCGGCTCTATGCCGACTACCTCACCCGCGAGTACGGCGCGTTGGACTCCGACTACGTGTTCGTCAACCTCTTCGCCGAACCCCACGGTCGGCCGTGGACCTACCGCGCGGTCTATGACCTGGTCCAGCGGCTCCGCCGCCGCACCGGGATCGGCTTCGAGCCGCATCACTACCGGCATACCTACGCGACCTGGCTTTTGCGTCGGGGCGCCGGGATGGAGAGCGTGAAGGAACTCCTCGGTCATGCCTCGATCACCACGACGATCGACACCTACGGGCACCTCACCGTCGAGGACGCCCGCCAGGCACTGGAGTCCGCGGGCTGGTTCACCGGACGGGAGGTCCGGCTGTGACCGCCGTCGGAACGGTTCCCGCAGGGGCGGGCCTGCTGGAGAAGTTACTGGCCAGCGTGCGGGCCGAGTTCCGCGCCGAGGTCTACCACCCTGACCGGGACGACCCGGTGTTCGTCACGACCGAGTGCGCAGTCGACGGTTGTGACCGTCTGGTCGCCCAGCACGGGCTCTGCAACGGGCACGTCATCCGCTGGCGACACCGCGGCGGCCCCACCATGGCCGAGTTCCTCGCCGATCCCGGTCCACCGGTTCGCGGCCGTGAGGAGCTGCGTGAGTGCGCCGTCGACGGCTGCCGTTTCGGGGTCAACGGCCGCGGGCTGTGCTGCAAGCATTACGACAAGTGGGCACGCCAGGGCCGCCCCGAGCTCGGGGCCTGGATCACCTGGGCGGTCGTCGCCGCCACTGGGGTCGCCGAGTGCAGGATGCCGTTTTGCAGCCTGTGGGTGGAAAACGGCACCAAGGTCTTCTGCCAGAACCACCAGTACCGGTGGGAGTACTCCGGCCGTCCCGAGGTGGAGACCTTCATCATCGACTGCCAGCTCACCGGCAGCGCCGACATCGACCTGCGAGGGCTCCCGCCTCAGCTGATGCTGGAGTTCCAATACGCCCTGCAACGGCGGCACGATCAACGGCTGCGCACGGTTTCGACGCAGTTCGTCGCCGAGGCGGTGCACCGTGTCACGGCCGCCGGGGTCTCCTCGCTGCTGGACTGCTCTCCGGACCAGTGGCGCGCGATGTTCCGCGCGCGGATGCACGCCGGTGGAATCTTCCTGCTGGACGCGCGGGAGGCCGTGGAAATGCTGCGGGACGGGACTGGCTGGGAGATCGAATACCACCGCGACGTCTGGCGTCTCCACCTGCTGCCCGGCGTTGATATCGGCCCCGGCCGCCCCACTGAACGCGCCCACCTGCGCTTCGACCGCATCGCCCAGCCCTGGCTGCGCGCGCTGGCCAAGCGATGGCTTCGCCTGAGGCTGTCTTCCGGACTCAGCGCCGCCATCGCCAAAGCCGGACTCGACGCCCTGGCCTGCTTCAGCCAGCTGCTCACCACCGCAGGCGTCACCGCTCTGGCCGAGGTCGACCGGCCGCTGCTGGAGCGTCACCTGGCCTGGGTGAACAACGGGAAGGGAGGTCTCGGGGTCAAGAAGACGCGCATCGGACAACTCAACACCTTCCTGCGCGACATCCGCAGGCATGGCTGGGATGACACGCTGCCCGGCACCGCCGCGTTCTTCCCGGCGACACCGCACCGGTTCCCGAGAAGCTCAACCGCCGTCTGGCCGAATACGTCATGGCGCAGGTCGAGGCACCCGAGAACCTGGATCGCTGGCCCGACCCCGCCGGACGACTGATCACCTTGATCCTCATCCGCTGCGGCCTACGCATCTCCAGCGCCCTGGGGCTGGAGTTCGACTGCCTCCTGCACGACGGACAGGGCGCCCCCTACCTGCGCTACCTCAACACCAAGATGAAACGCGAGGCGGCTGTCCCCATCGACGAGCAGCTCGAGGCCGACATCATCGAACAGCAGCGCCGCGTCCTGCACCGGTGGCCCGACGGCATCCCACACCTGTTCCCACGGCCGAACTCCAACGCCACGGGACAGATCCCGGTGCAGCCCACCAGCTTCCGCGGCTCCCTGGACCGGTGGCTGAACAGCTGCGACATCCACGACGAGCACGGCCGCCCGGCGAAGCTGACCCCGCATCAATGGCGGCACACGTTCGCCTGCCGTCTGATCAACCGCGACGTCCCCCAGGAGGTCGTCCGTGTCCTGCTGGATCACGAGTCCCACAAGATGACGGCCCGCTACGCCAAAATCACCGATCAGACGGTCCGGCGGCACTGGGAACAGGCCACCAAGGTCAACATCAACGGCGAACGCGTCACCCTCGATCCTGATGGCCCGCTCGCCCAGGCGCAGTGGGCCAAGACCCGCGTCGGCATGGCCACCCAGACCCTGCCCAACGGCTACTGCGGGCTCCCCGTCCAGAAGAGCTGTCCCCACGCCAACGCCTGTCTGACCTGCCCGGTCTTCATCACCGGCCCGGAGTTCCTCCCCGAGCTGCGCGAGCAGCACCGCCGGACCCTCACCCTCATCGACATCTCCACCGGCAAGGGCCAGACCCGCGTCGTCGAGATGAATCAGCAGGTCCTCGCCAATCTGGACCGCATGATCGGTGAGATCGAAAAAGACGACCTCACGCCGGGGGCAGCCGATGCGAGCTGACAACACCCGTCACCTCCTCGCCGCGGCGCAGCGCCGAACGGAGCAGACTCGGGCGAGGGCACTGGCGGCCCTTCGCGGCATGGACGCCACCGGCAAGCCGGTCAATTTCGACACCGTCAGCCGTGAGGCGGGCGTCTCTCGATCCTGGCTCTACGCCCAAAACGACCTACGAGCCGAGATTCAACGGCTTCGCGAACGCTCACCTCAACCGGCCGGCTCTTCGCCACCGGATCGTCAGCGCGCCTCCGAGGTCTCCCTCCTTCGACGTCTGGAGGCCGCCACCACACGCATCCGAGCCCTCGAAGACGAGAACCGGCAGCTCCGCGACGCGATGGCCCGCGCTCTCGGCGAGGTGCGGGCCCACGAGATCCTCGGCCAGCCAAGCACCCGCGACACGCCGAAGAGGAAATCCTCGAAAGTGGTCGGACCGTGCTGATCACAAACCGCGAATGCTTCGTCGGAGACACCGTCCGCCGCGCGGAGCACCAGGTCAACATAATGATCATTTCGAGAGCTCAAGATAAGGGCAGGAAACGGGGCCTGGCGGTGAACGCGCTGGGGTTACGTCAGCTCGCGGAACGCACTCTCAGACCGGCTCCCCGGCTCTGGCGACCACCGCGAGACAGGAATGGGGGCCGGACTGCGCCGTAGCCCGGCCCCCGCCGGCCGCCTCGTCATTGAGGGCGGCGGTCCTGATCAGTCGTCCCAGCAGTTACCGACCCAGTTGGAGGACGACGTGCTCGTGGTGCGGGTGATGGTCGGGATCGTGCCGTCGGCGTTGAAGCGGAAACACTCGGCGTGGACCTTGCGGGAGTGCGGGGTGCCCGACGCTCCGTCGTGGTAGAAGAACAGGCTCATGCCGTTCGGGCCCCAGCCCTCGACGATCGTCGCCTGGTTGGTCCACTCGGTGCTGCTGCCGGACATGATGATGCCCCGGTAGGTGTACGGACCGTCGATGTTGTCCGCCATGGCGTACGCGATGACCGAGTTCCCGCTCTGCGGCTTGGAGGCGAACATCAGGTACCACTTCTGCGTACCGTTGACGTTGCGGTAGAAGAGCTCCGGGCCCTCGAAGTAGTAGTCGTTGTTGTTGTCGCAGCCGCGCAGGCTGGTGGGCACGCTGGTCATGTTGACGGTGCCGGCCGGCGGGCTGGCCTGGTTGATGACGAGCGGCTTCGGCCAGCCGGACAGGACGGACAGTTCGAAGTCCAGTTGCGCGAAGGAGATCTTGCCGCACGGGCGGGTGTCGAAGTCGCCGTTGGCGTAGGTGATGAACGGCCACCAGTCGTTGCTGAAGGACGGATCGCTGGCGTATCCGCCGTTGGGGGCGGCGCTCCCGTTGCCGTTCGTGGCGAGGTTCATCGTGTGAAGGTAGGTGTAGGTGCTGCCCGGGTCGATGCTGGCGGAGCGGGAGACGCCGATCCTGGACGAGGCGTGCGGCTGGTTGGTCACGTCGAGATCGGGAACCAGCAGGTTGTAGCGCCCCCAGGGGTTGTTGTACCAGTCGGTGGGCGCCCACAGGTGTCGGGTGTTGTTGTCGACCCAGCCGCTGTAGCCGGGGTTCTCCCTGAAGACGACGCCGCCGACGCTGGTGCCGTCCACGCTCACGCTGCTGCCCTTGGCCTGCCAGTTGGACTGGACGCCGGGGTTGGACCCCTGCGGCAGGAAGTACATCCGTGTCACCGACATGGGATACGGGTTGCCGCCGTTGTAGTTCCAGCCGGACGGGCGGTCGTCGCGTGAGGTGGTCAGGCAGAGACCCCACGCGTTGCCGGTGTAGCACCAGCGGGCGTCCGGGTCTGACGAGTAGTCGTTGATGATCGGGTTGTTGGGCAGCACGTCGGCGGATGCAGCGGTGACGGGGAAGATCGACGCCGAGACGACGACGATGAGACTCCCGATGATCCGAAGCCGCGAGCGTTTCGGATGGTACATGTGGTGCTCCTGTCAGTGATCGCCTTGCGCAGTGATCGTCCGACAGCATCGGCGCGCGCCGGTTGGGCAGAGCCTCGTGGCCCAGCCGCGGCGCGCGACGGACGACGGGGGTGTCTGCGGGAGCGTCCACCCATCCCGGCCTGGGGAGCACAGACCGTGATGAAACCAGCACATGAAGTCGTTTAAAAGTTGTTGCCCACAACATAAGTGCGAAGACAAGACCTGACAATGGCATTTTTGTTGCCTGCCATAACAATTAGGAAACGCGCCGTTCATCTACCGCACAGGATCTTCCGGGGTGTAGTGAGTGTTTCCGCCGGCGCGTACCGGTGCAGCCCTCAAACGCTGCGCAGGACCGACACCACGATGCCCAGCACCACGGCGGCGTCACCGTCGATGACGTCGTAGGCGGGGTTGCGCGGTTCGAGAACGACATGCCCGCCGCGGCGGCGGAACACCTTGACGGTCGCCTCCCCGTCGATCATGGCGGCGACGATCTGACCCGAATGCGCCTCGGGCTGCTGCCGGACCACGACGATGTCGCCGTCGCCGATCGCTGCGTCGATCATCGAATCGCCCCGCACCCGCAGGCCGAACACAGTGCCCCGGCCGGTGAGGTCGCGAGGCAGGGTCAGCGTGTCCTCCACGTACTGCTCGGCCGGGATGGGAGTGCCCGCGGCGATGTCGCCGACCATGGGTACGCTCACCAGGTCGACGGCGGGTTGCGGCGCCGGGGGGCGCAGGAACAGCCGCACGTCGATCGGCCTGGTCATCGCGGTGCCCCGGCGGAGGAAGCCCTGCTCTTCCAGGCTTTTGAGGTGTTTCGACACCGACGAGGGCGAGCGCAGCCCAACCGAGTGGCCGATCTCGCGGGTGCTCGGCGGGTATCCGTACCTGACCACCCAGTCCCGGATCGTGGCCAGGATCCGCTGCTGGCGCTGCGACAAGACCGAGGAATCCAGGTGTTCGAACATGTCAGTGTCGTCATAGGCGGTCACCTGCGACATGCTAGAGCCCAGCGCCTGCCGCGCCCGGACATCCGGCCAGCGTGGCGCGCTGCACCGGATCAGAGGAGCGCCGTGATCTCGGGCCAGGAGTAGAAGACCTCGCCGGGTGGCACCTCGCCCGCGAGGACTCCGCCGAGAGAGGTATAGAAGCGGCGGGCGCGTTCGTTGACGGCCAGTACCCGAATCGCCAGCGAGCCGAACCCGTCGGCGGACAGATCGGCCGCCGCCGCCCGTAACAGGGCACGGCCGTGGCCATGGCCCTGATGGCCGGGACGGACCGCGAGGGCGTAGATCTCGGCGTCAAGGCCGAGCTCCGGATCCGCCGGGCCGGCCATGACCAGACCGATGACCGTCCCGTCCGGCAGTTCGGCGATCCTGGTGTGATGCGGCCGAGGCCGTTCGGCCGCCTCCCCCACGAGATTCCGGCGCCAGTTGGCGGCGGATTGCTCGCGGGTGACGTCGAAGTCCTCAAACTCGGCGAACGCGGCACAGGTGACCTCGGCCATGACATCCGCGTCGGACGGGTGGGCGTACCGGATCGGCATGACCGGAGCGTACGGCGAGACCGGGCGGATGAGGCCGCTTGACCTTGACACAGTGACAAGGTCTTCACTGGTGCCGAGGAGGTGGTCCCGATGACCATGCCGGAACAGGACACGGATACGATCCGAGTTTTCCAGGGGCTGGAGGACAGCCGTTCGTCAGTGCGGCTGCGGACGGCGCTGGCGGTCGGCACGACCCCTGACCCGCGGTTCATCGACAAGCTCATCGAACGATGCGCGATCGAACCCGAATTCTACGTGCGCGACATGCTCACCTGGGCACTCGCCCGCCACTCAGCGTCAATGACGGTCCCCAAGCTTCTCGATGAAGTCCGCTCGGAGCGTGCGCAGGCACGAAGCCAGGCGTTGCACACACTGTCCAAGATCGGGGATCGGCGAGCGTGGCCGGCGATCACCCGGGCGCTGCTGTCCGACGCCGACGATGAGGTGGCGCGGAGCGCTTGGCGGGCCGCGGTCGTGCTGGTGCCCGAAGGTGAAGAGCCCGAGTTGGCCGTAGTGTTGTCGGCACAGCTCGGGCGCGGCGAACGTGAGGTGCAGCTGAGCCTCAGCCGGGCGCTGATCGCGCTCGGTGAAGTGATTCTGCCGACTCTGCGCGCCGCGATGACGGATCCCGACCCTCGCGTGCGCGCGCACGCGATCGCCACGGAGCGGCTGTTGCGCGACCCGGACGCCGGATTCGAGTTCGCGATCAAGGAGGCGAAGCGCGTCGTGGCCCTCGGCGGCCAGGAGGGGTGATCGGCAGTGTTGATCGGTGATGTGGCACGACGGTCCGGGGTCAGCGCCCGCATGCTCAGGCATTACGACACGCTCGGCCTGGTACGGCCAACGGGTCGCACCGACGCCGGCTACCGGGAGTACTCCAGCGAGGACATCCGGCGGATCTTCCATATCGAGAGCCTGCGTTCATTGGGGCTGTCGCTGCGTGAAGTCGGGCGCGCGCTCGATGATCCCGGCTTCACGCCCGCAGAGCTCGTCGACGACCTCATCCGCCAGACGCGAGAACGCATCGCAGCTGAGACGGAGCTGCTCACACGACTCCGTCGGATCGGCGCCGCGGAACCCGCCGGCTGGGAAGACGTCCTCCAGATCGTCGCACTCCTCCAAGCGCTGGGGTCGAAGAGCGCCGGAAAGCGCCAGCACGCGGCCTTGTCCTCAGTCGAGGAGGTTCCGGTGCCAGTGGAAGCACTGGTCGAGGCCGCGCTGAGCGAGACGGACCCGAACGTCGCGGGAGCCCTTCGATGGGCTTTGGCGCAATTGGGCGACAGCGGATTGGCGCTGCTGGCGGAGGGCCTCGGCTCACGATCAGCCGAGGTGCGGAAACGCGCCGTCCAGTCCATCGCCGAGATCCCCAGCGATGAGGCGACCGCACTGCTGCGGGACGCCTTCGCGAACCCCGACATCGTGGTCCGCAGATATGCGGCTCTGGCGCTCGGAGCACGTGGAGTGGCCGACGCGGTCCCGACACTCATCGATATGGTCGTCGAGGGGACGAATGACGTCGACGCAGCCGATGCACTGAGCGCCCTGGCGAGTCGTCCCACGCTGGCGGACCAGATCGCTACCAGGCTCGTCGATCGCCTCGCCCACAGCACCGTTGAATCGTCCGCACGTCGACGGCTGACACAGGCGCTCGCGGATATCCCGGGCATCACGGCGTCACGTGCCCTCGCGGATCTGTCACATGACGAAGACCGTGGCGTCGCGCTTACTGCGACATACATTCTCGGGCTACGCAACGCACGATAACGGCGGTGCTGTGTGAGGCGAGCGTCGATCAGCTCGGCTGGCGGATCGAAGGACTGGGGCGCTGATCGGCTACCTCTGACCGAGCGTGACGTTTACGGAGTGAGGGTGATCTCGGCCAGTTCGCGCCAATCCTGCCGCTGGCCGGCACGGGTCGCTTCGGTGAACGCGGTTTCGCCGAGGTGGTTCCGTGTGTCCGCGGTGATTCTGGAGAAGTCCGGCTGCGAGCGATCCGGAGTGCCGCGCACGCCGTCGCTTGCCGCGAGCAATCGTGCGGCCTGCTCGTACTGTCCCTGGCGCAGGGCGAGATCCGCGATCCCGATCAGAATCTCGGCGATCAGCGGCGGGTACGTCGTGTCGACAGCCGCGCGGAGTGCCTCGCTCCGGTGCGCGCGGGCCTGCTCTGGATCCTCGGTGAGGTAGCCGTACAGGTCCATGGTCTTGGCGTGGATGAAGCTGGCCATTTCCGCGTTGCCCTGGACCGCGTGCGCCGTGGCCAGGTGCTGGCGGGCCTGGTCCGGCTCGCCGCGCCAGCGCGCCAGTCGTGCCTTCGAAATCGCCAGATCGGCGAGCGCGTCCGGCCAGGCGATTCCGCTCGCGTGCCGCTGCGCTTCCGCCATGGCGGACGTGCTGGATCGCTCATCGCCGAGCAGCCAGTACAGCTGAGCCTGCCGCGCCCGCAGGCCGACCACGTCCTCGGTCGCGCCGACCTCGGTCAGTGCCTCGATCGCCTCTTCGTAGTGCTCACACGCGCGGGCGAACTCGCCGCGCATGGCGACCCGGTCGGCCAGGAAGGTCAGCGCCATCGAGATCCCCCACCGGTCACCCAGCGTGCGGAACTCGGTGAGGGCGAGCTCGATGTCGATGTCCACGTCTGTCTCGTCGCCGCCGAGCGTGAGCCGCAGTCGGCCACGCGTGAGCCTGGCCTGCGCGCGCACCCAGGGTTCGGCGTCGGTGATGAGCGGCTCGAACGCGGGCAGGAACTCCGTCGGCTCCCGCAGCATCCGTTCCAGCGGCGCGACGAACCCGAGCAGCGGGTTGCGATACCCGCTGCGCTGGATGAACCGGTGCGCCTCGCGGATCCAATCCTCCGCCTGATACTGGTCGCGGCCGGGCCCGGAGGTCACGAACACCGTCACGAGGGTGTACGCCAGCGCCCGCACCTCATCGGGCACCTCGCCGCGCAGCGAGGCCGCCGCGACGCTCAACTCGGTGCCCTCGGTCCGCTGCCCGCTGAGGTAGTAGTACCAGCCCGCGGCCCCGACCAGCCGCATCGCCTCCTGGGCCCATCCCTCGGCGATCGCTCCGCGCAGGGCCGCACCGATGTTGTCGTGGTCGGCCTGGAGCGTGGTCAGCCACTCCAGCTGCTCGGCCCGGCGCAGGTGCGGATCGGCTGTCTCGGCCAGCTCGGTGAAGTAGGCGAGGTGCGCCCGGCGCGCCGGCTCGGTCTCCCCGGCCTCGGCGAGCCGGTGCGCCGCGTATTCCCTGATGGTGTTGAGCATCCGGTAGCGCGGCGCGCCCTCGCCGTCGGCGAGTAGCAGCGATTTCTCGATCAGCGCGGTCAGCACGTCGAGCACCTGCTCCCCGGCGGACGCCTCGTCCCCGCACACCCGTTCGGCGGCTTCCAGGCTCACCCCGCCGGAGAACACCGAGAGCCGCCGCAGCACGCCACGTTCGGCCTCGGTCAGCAGGTCCCAGCTCCAGTCGACGACCGCGCGCAGCGTCTTGTGCCGGGGCAGCGCCGTACGGCTGCCGCCGGTCAGCAGATGGAATCGGTCATCGAGCCGACGTGCCAGCTGATCGACAGACATGGTGCGCAGCCGGGCCGCGGCCAGTTCGATGGCCAGCGGCATCCCGTCGAGCGCCCGGCAGATCCGCGCCATGGCCGACAAGGTGTGCACGTCGGAGCCGATGTCCTTGCGCATCAGACCCGCACGGTCCCGCAGCAGCCGTACCGCGGGTGAGGACCCGACTTCGGCGGTATCGGCTCCCTTCGCGGGCAGCGCGAGTGGCTCGACCTGCCACAGCACCTCCCCGGTGATGCCGAGCGGTTCCCTGCTCGTGGCCAGGATCCGCAGCCGCCTGCACTCCCCCAGCAGCCGGTCCGCGAACGCCGCGGCCGCCTCGATCACGTGCTCGCAGTTGTCCAGGACCAGCAGGATCGCGCGCTCCCTGACCGCGGCGATGAGCCGATCCATCGGTTCCCCGCCCCGCACACCACCGAGCAACGGCTGGTCACGCAGGCCGATCGCGGTGAGGGCGGCCTGCGCCAGCTCACCGCCTGCCCGCACCGAGGCCAATTCGACCAGCCACGCCCCATCCGGCAGATCGGCGAGCATCGTCCGCGCGGTCTCCGTGGCCAGTCTGGTCTTGCCGGAGCCGCCCGGCCCCGTCAGCGTGACCAGCCGGTGCTTGACGGCCAGATCGGCGGCCGCGGCGATGTCCTCGTCCTTGCCGACGAAACTCGTCAGCTCGGCGCGCAGGTTCGTCCTGCGATTCTCCGCCCGCTCGCCCAGCTCGCCACGGAGCAGCGCGGTGTGCAGCGCGGAGAGCTCGGCCGAGGGGTCCGCGCCCAGCTCCTCGGCGAGCCGCTCGCGCGTCCGCTGGTACACGGTCAACGCCTCGTTCCCCCGCCCCGCCTCGGCGAGCGCTCGCATCAGCGCCGCCACGAACCCCTCCCGCAGCGGGTACGTGGCGACCAGCCCGGTCAGCTCGGAGACCAGCTCCGAGCCACGGCCGAGGCGGATGTCCGCGTTCACCCGATCCCCGAGCGCGGCGACGTAGAGTTCGTCCAGACGTGTGACCGCGGCGTCGAACGCGTCGCTGTCTCGCGGTGCGATGTCCGCCATGGCCGTACCGCGCCACAGGGCCAGGGCCGAGCGCAGCAGATCCGCCCGCGCCGCGGGCTCGGCGGCACGGGCCTGACCGACCAGGTGCTCGAACCGGCGCACGTCCACGGCATCGGGAGCCACGGCCAGCCGGTATCCGCCGGAATCCGCCTCGATCACACCGTCCGGCAACACCCTGCGCAGCCTGGACACCAGCGCCTGCAAGGCATTCACCGCGTCCGCGGGCGGCTGTTGCCCCCAGATCCAGTCCACCAGCCTCGCCCGCGTGACGATCCGGCCAGGTTCGAGGGCGAGTGCGGCCAGCAGCGCGCGCAGCCGAACGCCAGGAACCTCCACCATGGCTCCATCGCGGTTCCGGACCTCGAACGGCCCGAGCAATTCAACTCGCACATCGGCAATTGTGCCGAACCATGGCAACGACCGACTAATCGCCACTGCTCGCCACCCCCAAACACCGCCGGCCTTCATCAGACCGTTATCGCAGGTCGGGCGAATGTTGGCGCCAAGAGCGGTCGTCACGGTGGCTTGGTGCGACACGCTGGTCACGCTGCGGCATTTTCGACTACAGGCCGGGCGGCGGTGTCGGATCGGGCCGGAGGTGTTCGTAGTACGGGTGAGTGGTCGCGGGCGAGGGGCGTCCCCGAAGCACAGGAGATGATACGAGATGCAGTATCTGGTTTCCGTGATCGCCGACACGACCGACTTCGCCACCCCGGACGAGGAGGCCGCGATCGACGTGTTCAACGACCGGCTCCAGGCCGAAGGTCACTGGGTCTTCGCCGTCGGCCTCGGCGCGCCCAGCACGGCCACGGTGATCGACAACCGCGGTCCGGAGCCGTTGTTCACCGACGGGCCCTACGTGGAGTCGAAGGAGTTCCTCATCGGCTTCTGGATCATCGAGGCTCCCGACCTCGACGTGGCGCTCAAGCTGGCAGCCGAGGGTTCGAAGGCCTGCAACCGGAAGGTCGAGGTGCGGCCGTTCCTGTGAGCGTGATCGACGTACGGAAGGCGATCACCCGGGCCCACCGCGAGGAGTGGGCCCGGGTGGTCGCCGCCCTGACCAGGCATTTCGGTGACCTCGACATCGCCGAGGAGGCGACGGCCGAGGCGTTCGCGACCGCCGTCGAGAGGTGGCCGGCCGACGGCGTACCCGCCAACCCCGGCGCCTGGCTGACCATCACCGCCAACCGCAAGGCCATCGACCGGATCCGGCGCGAGAACAAGCGCGGCGCCAAGCAGAAGGAGGCCCAGCTGTTGTACGACGACGCCCCGCCCGAGCCGCTCGGCGCCATCCACGACGAGCGGCTCCGGCTGATCTTCACCTGCTGTCACCCGGCGCTGGCCATGGAGACCCGCGTGGCGCTGACGCTGCGCATGGTCGCCGGTCCGACCGTGCCCGAGATCGCCCGCGCCTTCCTGGTCCAGGAGTCCGCCATGGGGCAGCGGATCACCCGCGCGAAGGCCAAGATCAAAGCAGCGCGCATCCCCTATCGGGTGCCGCCCGCGGAGGATCTTCCGGACCGTGTCTCCGGCGTACTCGCCGTTCTCTACCTCGTCTTCAACGAGGGCTACCTGGCGACCGGCCCCGGCACCGATCCGGTACGTCACGACCTGACCGCCGAGGCGATCCGGCTGACTCGCCTGATCCGTGCCCTCCTGCCGGCCGACGGTGAAGCGGCCGGACTGCTGGCGCTGATGCTTTTCATCGAGGCCCGCCGCACCGCCCGGGTTTCGGGCAGCGGCGAGCTGGTCGCCCTCGTTGAGCAGGACCGTGGGGCCTGGGACACGGCGTTGATCGCCGAAGGCCACCGGCTGGTACGCGAGCGCCTGGCCGCCGGTGTGGCCCCGGGCCGCTACCAGATCCTCGCGGCGATCAACGCCGTGCACACCTCCGCCCGCGACGTACGCGACACCGACTGGTCCCAGGTCGTCGCCCTCTACGACCAGCTCGTCCGCCTCGACCCCTCGCCGATCGTCGCGCTCAACCGAGCCATCGCGGTCGCCGAACTCGACGGCCCGGAGGTGGCACTGGCCGCCGTCGACCGGCTCCAGGACAAGCTGGCGGGCTATCACGCCTACCATGCGACGCGCGCCTACCTGCTGCGCCGGCTGGGCTACAGCCAGAAGTCGCGCGCGGCCTACGACAAAGCCATCGATCTGGCGGGCAACACCGCCGAGATCGCCTACCTGACGCGCCGCCGCGACCAGTTGGGGTAGCGCCGCGTCTTTCGCTCAGTCGTCCTGCTCCGCTGTGAGTCTTGGCCTGGCCAGCGGGTATTCGGGGCGGAGACGGTTCGACCTGCTGTAGATCGTGAGGGCCGTGGTGAAAATCCGCGGCAGGTCCCGATCAAAGGCGGCCAGGGAAGTGATGTGGGCGGCGACGGGCACGCCGGGCCGTTCCGGAATGGCCTCGCGGAGCAATGCCCTTAGTTCGGTTTCGGCTCTGGCAGTCTGCTCGTCCTTCATATTCCACACCACGATTGGCAGTGGACGCGAAGCCAGTCGGCAGACGCGGCGCAGGCTCTCCCGCAATTCGGCGTCCCGGACCGCCCACGGGTCCACGACGATGACACCGGGCGCGTCAGGGCCGTCGTCGCGAGTCAGCTGATCCATGTGACCGCCCAATGGACCGACTTCGGCCAGAAATCCGTGCAGCACCGCCTGTTCCCTTGCGTAGGCGACCAGGGGGCGCTGCCCCTTGGGCTCGGAAAACGGGTTCCAGTCCTGCGGGTCCCGGCCGTACGACTCCGCCGACCTTCCGCTGGGCAACCGGGACAGGTCCGGGGCGGCCACAGTCAGGCGCATCCTGGGGATGGACTGGTTCGCGTCCGGGCCGAGGTCGTGGAAGGCGCTTCTCAGCC
>NZ_BLAD01000062.1 GCF_009687845.1 Acrocarpospora corrugata | reverse complement strand
CCCCCCCCGCCCCCACCATCGTGCCCCCCGCCACCACCACACTCGCCCCCAGCGCCTCCACCGCCGCGACCTTCGCCGGATTCGGATTCACCGGCATCACAATCGAACAGGCCACCCCGAACACCCGCGCCGCATAAGCCACCGACTGCGCATGATTCCCCGTCGAATAAGCAACCACCCCCCGATCCCGCTCCCCCATCCCCGCCAATAGCGCGATCCCACCCCGAACCTTGAAGGCGCCCGTCGGCTGCACGTTCTCATGCTTGACATGCACCTCAGCCCCAACCACCGCGTTCAACACCGGATAGGACCACATCGGCGTCTCAGGCAGATACCCACCCAGAACCACCCGAGCCTTGAGCACATCTCGCATTTCCGTCATGCCCACACCCTGCTGCCGACAGCCGTCATCAGGCAAGGTGTACGTCCAGACGACATCCCGACGGTTCGGTGTCCGGGTCTCCATCAAGTCGTGGGCGGTAAATCAGATGCTCGCGGGGGCCTGTTGTTCGTATTGTCTGGGGTTATGCCGGATATCACCGCTCTTGCCGTTTTTGCTGTGGCTACGTTGGCGCTGCTTGTTGTGCCGGGGCCTGCTGTGGTTTACATCGTTACTCGGAGTGTGGCGCAGGGGCGTGGGGCGGGGCTCGTGTCGGTGTTGGGGGTACATGCGGGGTCGGTTGTGCATGTGGTGGCGGCGGCGTTGGGGCTGAGTGCGCTGCTGGCGACGTCGGCTACGGCGTTTCTGGTGGTGAAGTATCTGGGGGCGGCTTATCTGGTCTGGCTGGGGGTTCGGAAGTTGATGAGCCGGTCGGGGGCCGAGGTGGTGGAGGCGGGTAAGGTCTCGACCTCGCGGTTGTTCGGGGAGGGGTTCGTGGTGAACGTGCTCAACCCGAAGACGGCGATCTTCTTTCTGGCTTTTCTGCCGCAGTTCGCGGATCCGGCGGCGGGGGCGATCGCGCCGCAGATCGTGCTGCTGGGGGCGATCTGGATCGTGCTCGGGATGGCCAGTGACGGCACGTACGCGCTGGCCGCCGCGGCGCTGGCGGGACGGGTGCGGCAGTCGGCGACGGCGCGACGGCGGCTGGATGTCGCCAGTGGAGTGATTTACATCGGGTTGGGAGCGGTGGCCGCGTTCACCGGAGAAGCCCGCAAATAGCAGCATGCTTCCGGCAACGCGGCCTCGATCACAGCGCGTTTCTGCGCAACACGGGCCCTCATTCGCAGCGCGATTCCTGGGCAACGCGGCCTCGATCGCGGCGCGTTTGCGGAGTCAGCCGGCTGCTTGGGCGGTTTCTTTGGCCCAGCGGTAGTCGGCTTTGCCGGCGGGTGAGCGGACCATTTCGGCGACGAAAGCGTAGGTGCGCGGGACCTTGTACCCCGACAGCTTCGCCCGGCAGTGGGCGTCCAAGTCCTCGGCTGTCGGGGTCGTTCCCTCGCGGGGTTCGATGACGGCGGCGACGCGGAAGCCCCAGCGGTCGTCGGGGATGCCGGTGACGACGGCGTCGAAGACGGCGGGGTGGCCTTTGAGTACGGCTTCGACCTCTTCGGGGAAGACCTTTTCGCCGCCGGTGTTGATGCACTGGGAGCCTCGGCCGTAGACGCGCATGGTGCCGTCGTCCTCGATGACGGCCAGGTCGCCGGTGAGGAGCCATTTGACGCCGTCGGCGTCGGTGACGAAGGTCTGTTCGGTCTTCTCGGGGTCGTTGTAGTACGCGAAGGCGATCCTGCCGGTTTTGGCTACCGTGCCCATGTCACCCGTACCGGGCTGGACGGGTTTGAGGGAGCCGTCCAGGACGGCCATCTTGGAGTTGGCGTTGGGCTGGTACTTGAGGCCGGATTCGGGGGACGAGCCGGACACGGCGGAGGCGGTGTAACCGGATTCGGTGGAGCCGAAGTTGTCGAGGATCATCGTGTTCGGGAGCAGGGCCTGTAAGCGGTCGCGGACGGAGCCGGTCAGGATGGCGCCGGTCGAGCTGAGCACGAACAGGGAGGACAGGTCGTATTCGCCGGCCGCGATGGCGTCGGCGAGCGGGCGGGCCATGGCGTCGCCGGTGATGTTGATGGTGAAGACCTTTTCGCGTTCGATCGCCGCCAGGACCGCGCGGGCGTCGAATTTCGGGACGTACACCATGGTTCCGCCCATCCACCAGGCGATGAACGTCCCCATTTGAGCGGCTCCGTGCATGAGTGGCGCGGCGGCCATCATCATCATCGGGCCGGCGTTGCGGGCCTGCTCGACGACGGCTTCTGGTGACGGCAGCGGGTCGCCGTAGGGGTTTCCGCCGCCGAAGGCCATGAACAGGTCCTCGACGTGCCACATCACACCCTTCGGCATGCCGGTGGTGCCGCCGGTGTAGATGATGTAGATGTCCTGGCCCGAGCGGCTTTCGAAGCCCCGCTCGCCGGAGGATTCGGCCAGCGCCCGCTCGTACGGCACCGCTCCCGCGACCTGGGATTCCCCGCCCACCGCGATCAGGTGGCGGAGGGTGGGAACCTCGGGCGCGACCGCGGCCACGCGCTCGTCGAACTCCACGTCGAAGATCAGCGCGACCATGTCGGAGTCGTTGTAGAGGTAGTGCAGCTCGGCCTCGACATACCGGTAGTTCACGTTCACCGGGACCGCGCGGATCTTCAGAGCGGCCAGGATGCCGGTGATGTACTCGATCCCGTTGTACAGATGAATCCCGACATGCTGCCCCGCCTGCACCCCCTGCGCGGCCAGATGGTGCGCCAGCCGGTTCGCCAGCGTGTCCAGTTCGGCATACGTCACCCGCTCGTCCGCGCAGATGACGGCGACGCGGTCCCCGATCGCGTCCGCGAGCCCTTCGAAGATGTCGGCGTGGTTGAACTCCATGGGGACTCGCTCTCCTTCTAGGGCTTGTCGGCTCCGACGATCCACATGGCGAAGAACTGCGCTCCGCCGCCGTACGCGTGTCCGAGGGCGGTCCGCGCCCCCTCGACCTGGTGTTCTCCGGCCATGCCGCGCACCTGGAGTGCGGCTTCGGCGAATCGGATCAGGCCGGAGGCGCCGATCGGATTGCTGCTGAGCACGCCGCCTGAGGCGTTCCACGGGGTGTCGCCGTCCAGCGCGGTGCAGCCGGCCTCGGTGAGTTTCCAGCCTTCGTTCTCGGCGGCGAAGCCCAGGTTCTCCAGCCACATCGGCTCATACCAGGAGAACGGCACATAGACCTCGGCGACGTCGATCTCGCGGCGGGGGTCGGTGATGCCGGCCTGGCGGTAGACGTCGGCGGCGCAGTCCTTGCCGCCCTGCGGGTTCACCGTGTCCCGGCCGGCCCGGAAGATCGGTTCCGATCGCATGGCCGTACCGTGCACCCAGGCCGGGCGGCCGGTCACGGCGCTCTCGGCGGCCAGGACCATCGCGCAGGCCCCGTCCGAGGAGGGGCAGGTCTCCAGGTAGCGGATCGGCTCCCAGAGCATCGGCGTGGATTCCACCATGGCCCGGTCGATGCCGGGAATCCGCAGATGCGCGTACGGATTCTTGAGCGCGTTCTGCCGGTCCTTGACGGCGACCAGGGTGCCGATGTGGTCGGGCGCGCCGGACCGGCGCATGTACTCGCGGATGTGCGGCGCGAAATACCCGCCCGCCCCGACCACCAGCGAGGCGTTGTACGGCAGATGCGTGGAAAGCGCCCAGGTCGCATTGGACTCCGACTGCTTCTCGTACGCGACGACCAGCACCCTCTCATGCACCCCGCCCTGAATCAGCGAAGCCCCCACCAACCCGGTGGATCCCCCCACGGACCCGGCGGTGTGCACCCGCATCATCGGCTTGCCCGCCGCCCCGAGCGCGTCCGCCAGATACGCCTCCGGCATCATCACGCCCTCGAACAGATCGGGCGCCTTGCCGATCACGACGGCGTCGATGTCCTTGAAGGTGAGCCCGGCGTCCTCCAGGGCGCGCAGCGCGGCCTCCCGGACCAGCCCGGCGATGGACACGTCCTGACGCTTGGTGGTGTAGCGGGTCTGGCCGATTCCGATGACCGCGCAACGGTTGCCCATTCAGACCTCGCTCGACAGGACGGCGACCAGATTGTGCTGGAGGCAGGGACCGCTGGTGGCGTGCGCGACGGCGCGGCGGGCGGTGCCGTCCAGGATGCGCTGGGCGGCCTCGCCGATCCGGATCAGGCCGGTGGCCATGACCGGGTTGGCGGCCAGCGGGCCGCCGGAGGGGTTGATCACGGTGCCGGCGGGGAGGCCGAAGGCGTCGCGCAGGATGGGTTCCTCGTGGCTGAACTGGGTGTGCAGTTCGGCCACGTCGATCGGGCCCTTGCCGACCCCCGCCGCCGATGCGGCGTCAGCGGCGGAGGCCGACAGGGCGAGGTTCCGCATACCCAGATAGTGGGGTTCGATGCGATGCGCGATGCCGGTGATGTAGGCGGGACGCGGATAGTTCGCGATCAGGTCCCCGGCGACGAGGACGACGGCGGCGGCTCCGTCGGTGATCGGGGCGGCGTGGCCGTCGTCTTCGGGGGTGGGATCGGGCAGGTTGAGCGCGTACGGGTTGGTTCGCCCGTCGGCTCTGCTGCGGCGGACGATCGCGTCCAGTTCGGCGCGGTCGGCGCCCCGGGCGCTGGCCTGGAGGCCGGCGAAGGAGAGCTGATCCAAGCCCAGTGGAGCCAAATAGTAGGGATCAAGCTGCAATGTCATGATTTCTCGGAGGTCGCTGGTGGAGGTCTTGCCGAAGCCGTACACGAGGGCGGAGTCGATGTCGCCGTGCTGGAGCCGCACCCACGCCTCGTACAGGGCGAACGCGCCGTCCATCTCGACGTGGCTCTCCGAGATCGGCGGCCAGGCGCCCAGCGAGTCCAGCGCCGACACGAACGAGAACGGCGCGCCGGCCAGGTAGTCGCAGCTGCCCGAGCAGGTGAAGCCGAACTTCCGCAGGCCCGACTTGACGCGGACCTCCTCGATGACGGGCAGCAGCAGCTCGGGTTCGGTCAGGCCGGTGTCGTGGTCGGTGTGCTCGGTCTGGGCGAACGCGACGATCGCCACCTCACGCATCAGTTCTCCAGCTCGGCGTCGGGCTCTCCGGTGGGAGCGAACCATTTGACGTTGCTCATCGCGAGCGTGCGTTCCGCTTCCGGCACCCAGACGGCGCGCACGCGCATGCCCTGCCGTACCTCGTGGGCGGGCACGTCGCCGACCAGGGCGATCATCGGGGTGTCCGCACCGTCCAGCAGGATGTACGCGGAGACGAAGGGCACCTGGGGGGCCCTCGGGTCGGGCAGGTTGTTGATGGCGAACGTGGTGATCGTCCCGGTGTCGGCGACCTGGCGTTCCTCCGCGATCAGGTAGCCGCACTCGGGGCACGAGATCCGGTAGGGCACGTAGACCTTGTCGCAGGTGGCGCAGTGTCCCGCCAGGAAGACGCCGTCCCGCACGCCTTCCAGGAAGCGGGTGAGCGCCCGGCCCGGCTTGATCGTGTACTCGGCCCGGACCGGGGAGACGATCATCGTGACCTCGGGGACGAAGCACTCGATGTCGGTGATCTGGCCGATCCGTTCGGCCCGCCAGCGGGGGCGCACCCGCAGCCCGGGGCGCATCGCCTTCGGGTGGCCCGCGTCGACCACGTGCACCAGCGCGGTGTCCGCGCCGTCGAGTTTGATCATCGCCCAGGCGAACGGGTGGTCCAGCGGGTGGTTGCGGCGCGGCGAGTCCACCCAGACCCATTCGGCCACCGTGCCGGCCGGGCCGACGGTGACGAACTCATCGGTCACCGGGTCGCCCGTGTGCGGGTCGTACTCCAGTGGCGGGACGAGGGTGCGTTGATCGGCGGTCCGCACGCCTACGATCCTGCCGTCCCGCAGCTCGGTCAGGAAGCGCCCGATCACCGGCCCGGTGCTTCTGGTGTAGCCGCCGGGAAACTCCAGAACGTGGCTCTCGGACAGTTCAGATGGCACGGTCTCGGCCTTCCCAGTAGGGGGCCCGGAGCTTGCGCTTGAGCAGCTTGCCGTTGGGCTCGCGGGGCATCTCGTCGATGAAGTCGATCGTCTTGGGCCATTTCATCCTGGACAGGCGGCCCTGCAAAGAGCCCAAGATCTCAGCGGCCAGCTCGGGTCCCGGGACCGAGCCGGGCGCGGCCTCGATCACGGCCTTGATCTGCTCCCCCCACTCCTCGTCCGGGATGCCGAAGACGGCCACGTCGGCGACCTTGGGGTGGATGAGCAGCTCGTTCTCGATCTCGGCCGGGTAGATGTTGGTCCCGCCGGAGATGATCAGGTCGGCTTTGCGGTCGCAGAGGAACAGGAAGCCGTCCTGGTCCAGGTAGCCGATGTCGCCGACGGTGAAGTGGTCGCGCAGCCGGTTGGCCTCGGTCTTGGCGGGGTCGCCCTTGTACTCGAAGCGGACGCCCATCATCTTCATGTAGATCGTGCCCGGGGTGCCGGTCGGGACCTCTTCGAACGCGTCGTCCACGATCAGGAGTTCACTGATCGGCCAGGCGTTGCCGACCGTGCCCGGATGCTTCTTCCAGTCCTGCGGGGTGGCCAGGGTGCCGCCGCCCTCAGTGGCCGCGTAGTACTCGTAGACGACGTCGCCCCACCAGTCGAGCATCTGCTGCTTGACCGGGACGGGGCAGGGCGCGGCGGCGTGGATCATCCAGCGGAGCGAGGACAGGTCGTAGCGGGTCCTGACCTCCTCGGGAAGCGACAGCAGGCGCTTGAAGTGCGTCGGAACCATGTGCGAGTTGGTGATCCGGTAGCGCTCACAGAGGCGCAACGTCTCTTCCGCGTCCCACTTGTCCATGTAGACGAGGGTGTGGCCCATCTGCAGGGCGGTGCCCCCGAACTGGGTGACGGCGGTGTGGTAGTTCGGCGAGGTGACCAGATGCGCGTTGGGCCGGCCCGGGGTGATGCCGAACAGGGTGAGCAGGAAGGTCATCAACTCGGCGGCGTCATCCGGGTCCAGGCCACTGAGCGGGCGGCGCACACCCTTCGGTTTGCCGGTGGTCCCGGAGGTGTAGTGCATGGTGGCACCGGCCGTACGCTCGGCGGGCAGCGTGTCAGGCCGGCCCTCGGTCAGGTCACTGACCGGGCGGAAGCCGTCCACGGCGCCGAACGCGAAGCGCCGTTCAGGGTCCAGGTCGGCCGCGCCGCGGATGCCCTCCTCGGCGTAGCGTTCGTGCACGAAGTACGCCTTCGCCTCGCTGTCGGCCACGATGTAGGCGATCTCCGGCCCGGTGAGATGCCAGTTGACCGGCGTGTAGTACCAGCCCGCCTGAAGCGCCGCCAGGTAGAGGGTGAGACCGTCCACGCCGTTCGGAACCAGGCCACAGACACCGTCCCCCGGCTGAAGGCCGAGTTCCCTGAGACCGTGCACCAGGCGGTTGGCCCGGGCCAGCAATTCACCCGCGGCATGTTCCGTGCCGTCCGGGTCGACGGCGGCGATCCACCCGGGATCAGCCTGAGCGAGTCTCCAGAAGCCGAGCGAACCCATCCGGAACTCCCTTGTCCGCGCGGGAAACACAAACGAGAATCTGTTCTACCTAGCGGGCAGGTTAACCCTTCCCGGCATGGCCTAACAAGCGCTTGATAGCCGCTGATACCGATAGCAGAATGGGCGCCGTCCGCGGGCGAATCGCGGCTAAACTGAGCAAACGCTTGGTCGAACGAGGAGACTCAGTGGAACTTCTGCCCATCAGCACCCCCCACTGCCGGGTCGAACGCGACGGTCACCTCGTCATCGTCACCATGGACCGCCCCGAAGCCAGGAACGCCCTCTCCACCGACATGCTGATCGGAATGGCCGACGCCTGGGCCTACATCTCCGCCGAACCCGGCGTCCGGGCCGGCATCCTGACCGGCGCGGACAACACCTTCTGCGCGGGCGCCGACCTGAAGGCCATGGGCACGCCGTCCGCCGACGAACGCGTGCGGCAGCGGGCCGCCGAGATCTCCAACTTCCACTGGAAGGGCCTGCTCCGCGAGGACCTGCCGACTAAACCCATCATCAGCGCGATCGAGGGCTACGCGGTCGCCGGCGGCACCGAACTCCTGGTCGGCACCGACCTCCGCGTCGTCGCCGAGTCCGCCACGCTCGGCCTCTTCGAGGCCAAGCGCGCGCTCTTCCCGATGGGCGGCAGCGCGGTCCGCCTGCCCCGGCAGATCCCGTACGCCTTCGCCATGGACCTGCTGCTCACCGGCCGCGCGATCACCGCCGCGGAGGCGTACCGGATGGGCCTGATCAACCAGATCGTCCCTGACGGCCAGGCACTCGCCAAAGCCAGGGAACTGGCCGACGACATCGCGGCCTCCGGCCCGCTGGCCGTCCAGGCCATCCTTCGCACCTACCGCGACACTCTCGGTCTCGCCGAAGAAGAAGCCCTCAAGATCTCCGACAACCTCGGCTGGCCGGTCATCGCCTCAGAAGACGCCAAAGAGGGCTCCCGCGCATTCCGCGAAAAACGCCCCGCCCACTACGAAGGCCATTGATCATCGACGGGGATCAGTGGCAGAGACGTGAGCCGTTGGTCGATGTGGTCGCGTACGAAGGAGGGGACCGGAAGGTCGCGCTTGATCGCGGGCCAACTGTCCAGGAGCGCCGCGATCATCTGGGTCACGGTGTCGATGACCTGGGTCACGTCGAGGTGAGCGCGGTCGGCGAGATGCCGGAAATTGTCGAGGCTGATGAGCTTGGCGATCCTTCCACCGTTCACGGGGAAGGCCAGCTCCTCGGCCCGGAACTCCTGGTAGGCCGAGACGGAGACGAAATCGTACGCGGGTGAGAGCCGGGTGGTGAGGCCGTCGGGATAGCGCAGGGTCCAGTTCTTGAGGTGCGCGTCCAGATTGCCGATCACCACGATGGTGGTCAGCCTTCGGATGTATTCGTCGATGTCCTGCGGGCACAATGCGTTGACGACTCGCGCCAAGCCGCCGTAGGTGGCGTTGTCGTACTTGGTGTCGACGGCGACTTCCCGGACCTGGGCGAATCCTCCTGGTGGACCCGGCCCTCCGGCGGCCTGTCGAACCGGCGCACCGCGAACGCCATCTCCTGCGGCGAGATGAGCCCATCAGGGAGTCCGACGAGATCCGCGCCGGTGAAGAGCTCGATTTCCGGGACGTCGACACCGGCATGCTTGGCCCAGCTGAGCATGGCGAACTCGTTGGCGGGAACCTCGGGGAAGCGCCGATCGGGAAGCTTGACGATCCAGTCGCCACCCTGACCCGACATCGGCAGAACCAGGCCCTTCCCCTCCCACCTCATGGAGAACTTCGCTTGCACACCGGCGAGCGAGAACCGGACCTTCCCGAGCTGGTCCCGGCCGATGGCCGAGATATCCGACTCAGGAACGACGCGGACGGCTCCGGGCAGATCCTCGCCAAGAAACATGAGCACCTGGAAGTCATGGGGATCCGACCGTCCGAGCTCCTGGCTGATCAGATTCCGCAATCCGCTCCCAGGCTCAGGCAGCAGATTCGCGAACCATTTAGGAATCGAGCCGCTCGCGGTTCGCCGCCGCGGATTCGTCTCGAAACCCTGCCCCAGAATGGGGTGCGTCGGCTCGATGTCCTCGTAGTCGAACCAGGTGTTCCCATCCAGGTAGCCGAGAGTTCCCACTCGGCGATCATCAGAAACACCCCGGCAAGCGCGCTTTTGGGCAAACTCGTCATCCTCGTCGAAGAGCGCGTTCATGTTCGGCCCGTCCCAGAATCCGAAGAGCGCCCGGCGCTGTACATGTTCGGCTCACCTGCCCGCTCACCAGGCCAATGTTAGCCGTCTGATCGCCGCTGGGCGTGGCTGAACAGCGCGGCGGGGCACCGGACCGCCTTGAGGCACGAATCGAGGCTAGTCCGCAGTGATGCGGCCCAGGCGTTCCATGGCTTCGACGTAGCCCTCGATCATGTCGAAGACGACCTGTCTGGCGGATTTGACCTGGTTCATTGTTCCGATGATCTGACCGGCCGGGAAGGTTGTCAGTTCGGTGGCGTCGGAGCGGCCGATGCGGCGCAGTGCGTCGGAGACGAGCATGAACTGGAGGGGCATCGGGAGGGTGCCTGGGGAGTCGGCGGCCTCCCAGGCGTCGGTCCACTCGTTTTTGAGGAGGCGGGCGGGCTTGCCGGTCCAGGAGCGGGAGCGGACGGTGTCGCGGGAGGTCGCGGCGAGGATGCGGCGTCTGACCACCTCGGAGGTGTCGGCTTCCTCGACGGTGAGCCAGATGGAGCCGGTCCAGACGCCGTCGGCGCCGAGGGCCATGCCGGCCGCCATCTGACGGCCGTCGCCGATGCCGCCTGCGGCCAGGACCGGGACGTCGACGGCGTCCACGACCTGGGGGATCAGCACCATGGTGGAGATCTCGCCGGTGTGGCCGCCGGCCTCGGTGCCCTGGGCGACGACCATGTCCACGCCGACCTCGACCTGCTTGGTCGCGTGCCGGGGCGTGGAGGCGAGGGCGGCCACCTTGACCCCCTTGGCGTGGGCCTGCTCGACCACGTCGGCGGGGGGCGGGCCGAGCGCGTTGGCCAGCAGCGCGATCGGGTGCCGCAACGCGACCTCCACCTGCGGGCGCGCGGTCGCGTCGGTCCAGCCGAGCAGCGCGCGCCCGGCGTCGTCGCCGCTCAGCGCGGCGACGCCGTGCTTGGCCAGGAGTGCGTCGACGAACTCCCGGTGCCCGGCGGGGATCATCCCCTGGAGCCGGGCGAGCAGGTCCGCGGGCGAATCCACCCCAAGATCCGCCCCCTCGTACGAGGCGGGCATGACCACGTCCACTCCGTAGGGCATGCCGCCCACGTGATCGTCGATCCACTTCAGCTCGGTTTCCAGCTCGTCCGGCGTGAAGTAGAGCGCCCCCAGCACCCCCATGCCCCCGGCCCGGCTGACCGCCGCGACGACGTCCCGGCAGTGGCTGAAAGCAAAAATCGGAAATTCGATCCCGAACATGTCCGTAACCCGCGTTCGCATGCCTTTACCGTACGAGCGCACTCAGCGGAACTGCAACACGTTCTAGTCTAGAACCTTTGCTCGGTTCACTTTCCCGGCTCGGGGTCGCGGGGAAGGCCGAGCATGCGTTCGGCGATGATGTTGAGCTGAACCTCCGTGGTGCCGCCGTAGATCGTCATCGCGCGGGTGGCCAGGACCGCGCGGTTCCAGTAGCCGGCGTCGCCCAGCTTCCAGTCGGCGGCGATCACGGCGGCCGAGCCGAGCAGGTCCACCGCGCACTCCGCGACATGCTGCGCGTGCGAGGTGGACAGCAGCTTGCGGACCGAGGCGTCCGCGCCGGGTTCGGTGCCGGCCAGTTGCTTGAGGGTGACCCGCAGCGACAGGGCGTTGATGGAGTGGCCTTCGGCGACCACGTGGGCGAGGGTCTGGCGTTCCACCGCGTCCAGGTCACGGCCCAGGCGGCCGGCGAGGCCGAGCAGGTCGGGGACCGAGGAGCCGGTGCCGCCCGCGCCGGAGGACAGCGACACCCGCTCGTTGGAGAGGGTGTTCCTGGCCACCTTCCAGCCCTGGTTGACCTCGCCGACCACCAGGTCGTCGGCGATGAAGACGTCGTCCAGGAAGACCTCGTTGAACAGGTTTTCGCCGGTCATCTCGGTCAGCGGGCGGACGGTGACGCCGGGGGCCAACATGTCGACCAGGAAGTAGGTGATCCCATCGTGCTTGGGGCCCTCGCTGGAGGAGCGGGCGATGCAGATGCCCCATTCGGCGACGTGGGCCACGGACGTCCAGATCTTCTGGCCGTTGAGCCGCCAGCCGCCCTCGACGCGTTCGGCCTTCATCTGGACGGAGGCGAGGTCGGAGCCCGCGCCCGGCTCGGAGAAGAGCTGGCACCACATGGTCTCGCCGCTGAGCGTCTTGGGGAGGAAACGTTGCTGCTGCTCGGCCGTGCCGTACGTGGCGATGGACGGGACCACCCAGGCGCCGATGATCATCGCGGGGAGTCTGATGCCCGCGGCCTTCAGCTCCTGCTGGATGATGACCTGCTCCAGCGGCTTGGCGTCGCGCCCCCACGGCCTGGCCAGGTGCGGCATCACGAAACCGGCGTCGGCCAGGGCGCGCTTCTGCTCGACGCCGTCGAGTGCCGCGATCTCGGCCAGTTCGGCGCGGATGCGCTCCCGCAGGGGTTCCGCGTCCTCGGGCAGTTCGAGGCGCATCTCCCGGGAGACGCCGGACAGCGCCGACGACGCCACCCGCTCCGCCCACGCGCCGGACCCGCCGAGCAGCGCCCGGATGGTCAGGGCCCGCCGGAAGTAGAGGTGCGCGTCGTGCTCGAAGGTGTAGCCGATGCCGCCGAATGTCTGGATCGCGTCCTTTGCGCACTGGACGGCCGCGTCCGGGGCCATCAGCCCGGCGATCGCGGCGGCGAAGGCGCGCTCGTCGCCCTCGGCGCGGGTCGCGTCCCACACGGTCGCGCGGGCCTGCTCCAGCGCGACCAGCATCCGGGAGAGTTTGTGCTTGATGCCCTGGAACTGGCCGATCGGCCGCCCGAACTGCTCGCGGACCTTGGCGTACGCGGCGGCGGCGGTCACGCACCACTGGGCCACCCCGGCGGCGTCCGCCCCGAGCAGCACCGCGGCCAGGTTCCGCACCGCCGTCAGGTCCAGCCCGTCCAGCACCCGCTCCTCGGGTACGGCGACCGCCGCCAGCTCCACCCGGGCGACCCCCCGGGTCAGATCCAGCGCCTTGATCGCCGTGACCTTGGCCGAGGCGGCGTCGATCGCCACCCACTCCACGCCTCTGCCGGTGGTCACCGGCACCACCAGCACATCCGCCAGCGTCCCGCCCAGCACCGGCTCGGCGGCACCGGACACGGTCAGCACGCCTTCGGCCCACTCGCCGGTCAGCGCGCCCTCAAGGGCGACCGCCCCCGTCAGCGAACCGTCCGCCAGGCCCGGCAGCAGCTCCGCCTGGGCTTTGCCGCCCGCCGCCAGGATGGCCGCGCTGGCCAGCACGGTGGGCACGAAGGGTCCAGGCGCGATCCTCTCGGCCAGGGCTTCGATGGCGACGGCGGCTTCCAGCAGGCCATACCCGGAGCCGCCGAACTCCTCGGGCACGTGCAGGCCGAGCAGTCCCTGTTCGGCGAGGCCGGCCCAGAACGCCGGCCGCTCCTCGGTCTCCGCCGCGACGGCGCCGCGGACGACGTCGGCCGGGATGAAACGCTCCGCCCAGCCGCTGACCGACTCCCGGAGCGCCTCGTGCTCCTCGCTCAGCCCGATCGCCATATGACCCTCCACACTCGTACGATGCGCAGAATCATATTCTAGAAGAAGCTTCGCGAAAGACTAGAGCGGCCTCAGGGTCCAGAAGAGCATGTTCAGGTCGCGGCGGAGTTCGGTCATCGTGCCGGGGATCGAGGCGAACAGCATCGCGGGCTTGTCCCGGTCCGCGTCGACCAGCGCGACGATCGCGTCCGACGTGCGCTTCTCGCCCTCCACCTGGTAGGTCACGCGGTAGCCGAGCAGCCAGCCGTTGCCGTACCTGAGGGGCTGGGAGGCGGTCCACCGGAGCGTGCTGCCCTCGGGCTGGTAGCGCAGCGTCCAGCGGGCGGCGCGGGCGGCGATCTTGCGGTAGTCGGCCTGGTCGCGGAGCGGGCCGGGGTCGGCGCCGGGGAGCGGGCCTGAGGCGATGAGTGCGTCGCCCGATTTCTGGCGGAACTGGAAGGGGTCGGGCTTCACCGAGCGCCAGGGGGAGGCGAACTTGGCGTACGAGATGCCGGACTTCTGGTCGGTCACGACCGAGGCGACGGCGGTGCCGGGGCCGGCGAACACGGTCATGTCGCGCGAGGCAGGAACCCGGGGCAGCGTGAGCGGGGTCGCGCTCGGCGACGGGCTGGGTAAGGCGGACGCCGGTGGGCTGGCCTGGGCGGCGCGCTCGACCTCGACCGTGCCCGGCGGCCGGTCGTCGGCGCCCAGCGCGTGCACGAACACGACCACGGCGATGCCGATGCTGACCGCGCAGACGACGTACACGATGCGCATCGGGATGTCGCCGAAATTTCGGCGCGGGGGCGGTTCCCGCTCCGGGAACGCGAGCCGCCGCAACTCCTCCGGGCTGACCTTCGGAAGTGGCGTCGTCGGCGCGTCGTAGGAACGGAGGAACGGCCGGCGCGGGCTGCCCTGTTCGTCCGTCATGTCCGCAGATTACGCCAGAAGTCATGATCGTGCCCTCACGATGTCACGGTCCATCACGACGTGGTTGCTGGCATCCCGGTACGCACCTGGATAGACAGTCCGACATGAGAATCTCACCGGTGATCACCCAGGTGACAGCCAGGTCAGCGGGGAACCTGGCGCTGGCGCTGGCGGTCGCGACGACCGCCGGCGTCGCCTGCTCCGCTCCGTCGAGCACGACCAGGGCCGCCCCCGCGACGCCCGCCAGCAGTGCCCCGCACCACAACCCCAGTCAGCACACCAGTCAGAACATGAGCCCGCCGGCCGCCGCGACCGCGGTCGAGACGGCCTGGGAGCAAGTCATCAAGCAGGTCCTGCCGTCCATCGTCCAGATCACCACCGTGGATGGCCTGGGTTCCGGCATCGTCTTCGACTCAGCCGGTCATATCGTGACAAATGCGCATGTGGTGGGGGAGGCGCGGGAGTTTCAGGTCACGCTCGCCACCGGCGGGCAGGCCAGGTCCGCGACGCTGGTCGGCGCCTTCCCGCCCGGAGACCTCGCGGTCATCAAGGTCACCGACCCGGCCGGGCTCTCCCCCGCGCCGTTCGGCGACTCGGCGCAGCTCCGGGTCGGGCAGATGGTGCTGGCGATGGGCAACCCGCTGGGGCTGTCCGGCACGGTGACGCAGGGCATCGTGTCCGCCCTGGGCCGTACCGTGTCGGGGCAGGCCGACGACGGCACGCCGGGCGCGACCATCTCCGACGCCATCCAGACCTCGGCGGCGATCAACCGCGGCAACAGCGGCGGCGCCCTCGTCGACCTGTACGGCCGGGTGGTCGGCATCCCGACCCTGGGCGCCACCGATCCGCAACTCGGCGCGGCCAACGGAATCGGCTTCGCCATCCCGAGCAGCACCGCCAGCGACATCGCCAGCCAGCTCATCAAGGAAGGCAAGGTGGTCAACACGCACCGCGCCGCCCTCGGCATCAGGGTCGGCACGGCCATCGGCGACAACGGCGAACCCATCGGCGTCGCCGTCGGCGAGGTCACCAGGGGCAGCGGCGCGGCGAAGGCCGGCCTCCGGCCGGGCGACGTGATCCTCAGCGTCAACGGCAGCCCGACCCCGACCACGACCGCGCTCTCCCAGGTCCTCGCCACCCTCAACCCGGGCAGCCAGGTCAAGGTGGAGTTCGAGACCTTCAACGGCCGGACGAAGACGGTGCTGGTAACCCTCGGCGAACTCTCCGAAGGAAGCTGACATTCTCGTGTTAGAAATTGGCCGGTAGGCCGTCCTGGTTGTTACCTTCTTGCGATGACCACCACCCGGACCCCGGCCGACCTTACGGATTTCATCGCCGGGCTGCCCAAAGCCGAGCTGCACGTGCACCATGTCGGCTCGGCCTCCCCCCGCATCGTCGCCGAACTGGCCGCCCGCCACGAAGGCTCCACCGTCGTCCCCGCGGACCCCGAGCGGCTCGCCGCCTTCTTCGACTTCCGGGACTTCGCCCATTTCATCGAGGTCTACACGGCCGTCGTGCACCTGATCAGGGAGCCCGAGGACCTCTGGTCGCTGATCTACGGCGTCGGCACCGACCTGGCCGCGCAGAACGTCCGCTACACCGAGCTCACCGTCACCCCGTACATCCACCTGCTCAACGGCTTCGCCGACGAGCAGTTCTGCGAGATCATCGAGGACGCCCGCCGCCGGGTCGAGACCGACCACGGCACGATCCTGCGCTGGTGTTTCGACATCCCCGGCGAGATCGGCGACTCCGCGGAGCGCACCCTGCGCCTGGCCGTCGACCAGCGCCCCGACGGCCTGGTCAGCTTCGGCCTGGGCGGCCCCGAGGCGGGCATCTCCCGGCAGCGGTTCGCCCCCTTCTTCGCCGAGGCGCGCGCCGCCGGCCTGCACTCGGTCCCGCACGCGGGCGAGACCACCGGCCCCGACACGGTCTGGGACGCGATCAATTACCTGGGCGCGGAGCGCATCGGCCACGGCATCGCCAGCGCGCAGGACCCGAAGCTCCTGGCCTACCTGGCCGAACACCAGATCCCGCTGGAGGTCTGCCCGACCTCCAACGTCTGCACGAAGGCCGTCGCGTCGCTGGCCGACCATCCGCTGCCCGCCCTGGTCGCGGCCGGGGTGCCGGTGACGATCAACTCCGACGACCCGCCGATGTTCAGCACCACCCTCAACCAGGAGTACGCCGTCGCGGCCCGGCTCCTGAACCTCGACCGCGACGGGGTCGCCGACCTGGCCAGGAACGCGGTCCGTGCGTCCTTCCTCGACCCGCAGGGCAAGACCGCCCTGCTCGCCGAGATCGACGCGTACGTCAAGAGCGGTTGACCGCGAACCAGGCGGTGGCGAAGTCCACCAGGGCGGGCTGGGACATCAGCCGGGCGGTCGCGCTGCCGACCGGCCCGATCGAGGCGGCGGCGGCTTCCTCGAAGGCGACGCCGAGGTGCTCGAAGTCGGATTCGTCCTCCAGCACGTCGGTCCAGGTGACCCACCGGCTGGTTCCGTCAGTCTGCCGGACGGCGGCGCCGCGCGGTCCGCGCGGCGGTGACTTCTGCCGCCATTCGCCCAGGTGCAGGGAGGTGTTGGTGTCGTATCCGACGCCCAGCAGCAGCACCTTCCCGCCGAGCCGGTAGACCGCCCCCAGCGGCGAGTCGTCGCCGAGCGCGTCGTCCAGCCGATGGGTGCCGGTGATCTCCCGCGCGTCCTTGCCGACCGCCGCGAAGGACAGCCAGGGATGTTCGCTGCGCACCGCCCCCGGCCAGGTCCGTACGGTCTCCGGAATGATCCCCATCCACGTGCTCGGCGTCAGCGCGGGGTCGTACCCCGGCGACTCGGCCCGGATCACCGGCCACCAGGCCGCCGGCACCGGCGGGTTGCCCCACCCCGAGGGGTCGGAGTTGTCGCCGGTCTGGGTCGGCACGACCAGGGTGCCCTCGGTTCCCACGGCGTCGAGCAGCGCCTGCACGACCGCCTGCACCCCGCCGACCACGTAGCCCAGGCTCTTCATCGAGGAGTGCGCCAGCAGCACGTCCCCCGGCTCGACCCCGAGCTCACGAAGTTCCGAACGCAGCGTGCGAACCGTGTGCGGCCCGGCTTGATTCATGGCGAAGCCACCTCCGTGTCGCGGCGGACCAGGTAGCCGAAGGCGAGGGTGGTGATGAACATCAGCACGCCGTACACGGCGGGGGGAATGGCGATCGTGGAGTTGTTCAGGAGGGTGGGGCTGAGGGCGATCGTGATGGCCAGCGTGCTGTTGTGGATGCCGATCTCCATGCCGGAGGCGATGGCCTGGCGGCGTTCGACCTTGAACAGGCGGGGGAGCCAGTAGCCGATGGTGAGGCTGATGGCGCTGAACAGGACGGCGGCCAGGCCGACCGAGGCCAGGTAGTCGAGGATGCGGTCGCGCTCCTGGACGATCGCGCCGGCGATGACGGCGGCCAGCACGACGGCGGAGAGGATGCGGACCGGCTTCTCCATCCGGTCCGCGAACCCGCGCCGCCAGTGGCGGACCAGCATGCCGACGGCGACCGGGATGAGGACGATGGCGAAGACCTGCAGGACCTTGCCGGCCTGCAGGCCGATGTCCTGGCTGTCGCCGACGAAGTGGCTCAGGGACAGGTTGACCACGACCGGCAGGGTGAACGCGGCCAGGATCGAGTTGACGGCGGTGAGGCTGATGTTGAGGGCCACGTCGCCGCCGAACAGGTGGCTGTAGAGGTTGGCGGTGGTGCCGCCGGGGGAGGCGGCCAGCAGCATCATGCCGACGGCCAGCAGCGGTTCCAGGCCGAGCAGGATGACCAGGCCGAAGCAGATCGCGGGCAGCACGATGACCTGGGCGACCAGGGCGATGGCCACGGCTTTCGGGCGGGCGAGCACGTTGCGGAAGTCGGCGACGGCCAGGGAGAGGCCGAGGCCGAACATGATGAGGCCGAGGGCGGCGGGGAGCAGAATGGTGGTGAGAGCCGACTCTTGCATGGGGGAACCCGTCCGGGAGCAGGGTAAGCAATCGCTGACTGTGTCTAACAGCTGGGCCAGCATCGATCAAGGAAGAAAGCCGGAAGGATACTGTCCTGAAATACCGGCATTCTTCCGACATACTTATCCGCCTACCGAGTGATCGGAGGACCGTCGGCAATGCCGGATGCCACACCGCCGCCCGTACGCGTCGGGGAATACCCCGTCACCGGCGTGCTCGCGGAGGATGACCACAGCACGGTGTACGCGGCGACCTCCCCGAGCGGGGAACGGGTCGCCGTCACGCTGTTCAAGACCAGGCTGCGCGACCCCGACGAGTTTCTCACCAAGATCGAGAACCTCCAGTCGGGCCCGGCCTACCATTCCGCGTCGATCGTGGACGCGGGCACCTCCGGCGGCATGCCGTACGTGGTGAGCGAGTTCGTCGAGGGTCCTTCGCTGGCCAGGCACGTCGCCGAGCACGGGCCGCTGACCGGGGCCGCGCTGCACCGGCTGGCCATCGCCACGCTGACCGCGCTGGTCCCGGTGCACCAGGCGGGCGACGCGCACGGCGCGCTGCGACCGGCGGCGGTGCTGCTGGGGCCTGACGGTCCCCGGGTGACCGGGGCCGGGCTGGCCAGAGCGGTGGACGAGTCGGCCAAGGACGAGGAGTGGGTCCAGGCGTACGCCACCCAGCGGGTGCGCTCGCCCGCGTACGAGGCTCCCGAGCAGTTCCGCGGCGAACCGGCGGGCCAGGCGGCCGACCTGTTCTCGTGGGCCGCCATGATCGCGTTCGCGGCGACCGGCAGGTCCCCGTTCGAGGGCGGTTCGCCGTCCGCGACGATGAACCAGGTCCTGCACGGCGAGCCCGATCTGTCGGGCTTACCTGAGCCGCCCAGGAACGTGGTCGCCGACTGCCTGGCCAAGGAGCCGGGCGCGCGGCCGACCGCCGGTCAGGCGCTGATGCGGCTGGTCGGGCATTCGCCGCTGACCATCGAGCGCGACGAGCTGCCGGTGCTCCCGCCGCCTGAGCCGGAACCCGAACCGGCGCAGCGGCCGGGCCGGGCCGGGCTGCTGATCGGCGCGGCGGCGGTGGCGATCGTGGTGCTGGCGGGCGGCGGCGGGCACGTGCTGGCGCGCACCACCACGCCGGTCACCACCCGGGTGGCGAGCACGGCCGCCGCGACTCCCGGCCTGAGCACGGTGTCCGCCTCCGCGGAGCCGACGCCGCCGGCCGAGCCGACCTCCCGGATCAAGGTCCCCGGCCTGGACATGACGCTGCTGGAGGACCCGTCCGACGTGACCACGCTCACCGCGTACCGGAAGGGCGAGGACACCTACGTCAGGGACGGCGCGTTCGGCGCGTTCACCAAGCTCCCGGTCAAGAACGCGGAGCCGGTGCTGGCTCCGGACGGCCGGACGCTGGCGGTCTACACGCCCGCGGCGATCGCGTTCACCGGTGAGCGGCCGTTCACCGTGTCGCTCGAACCCTACGGCGCGACCGAACGCCCGACCTGGTCGAGGGACGGCAAGCGGCTCCTGCTCACCGCGCTGGCCGACGGCAGACCGACGGGGTTCGTGCTGATCGACCTGGCCACCCAGAAGGCCGCCCTGGTGGACACCGACGACGAGAGCACCGGCGGCGAGTTCCAGTACGCCTGGCTGCCGGACGGCACCGGCGTCGCCATCGGCTACCAGGTCGAACGCGACGGCAAGGCCCGCCACGGCATCCGGTTCCGCGGCCTGGACGGCACCGTGCTCCGGAGCATGCACTGGGTCGGCGAGAGCTATGGACGCCGGATGTTCTCCCCCTCCGGCGACCGGTTCGTGACGATCTGCCCCAGCGGCGGCACCTTCTGCCTGTGGGACAGCACGACCGGCGTGCGCCTGTCGTCCATCGGGATCTTCTACACCGACGGCGCCCTCACCGGCTGGTTCGACGACGCCCACCTGATCGTCTCCGACCCGCGCGAGAAGACGAACAAGATCGTGACCGTCGACCAGCGCGGCCGTTTCCCGCGTGTCCTGGCCGAGATCGCCGCCAAGGACAACACCGCCGATCTGCTGCTGTACTACACCAGGAGCTGACCCTTCGATGCCCCCCGTTGTCCCGCTGGAACCGCGTGAGCGGCTCGGGCCCTACCAGCTGACCGGCCGGCTGGCCGCCGACCGGGTCTTCCTGGCCGAGTCGCCGACCGGCGAGAACGTCGTCGTACGGCGGCTGGCCAAACCCCTGGACTCCCGGTCCAGGGACGCGGTGGCCCGGATCTGGGAGACCGCCGCCGTCGGCACCGCGCACGTCCTGGACGTCGGCCGCGACTACGTGGTCACCGAGTACGTCCCAGGCCCGACCCTGGAAGAGGAGATCGCCGAGCGCGGCCCGCTGACCGGCACCGCCCTGCACCGCCTGGCCATCGCCACCGCGACCGCCCTCGCCTCCCTGCACCGCGCCGCCCTGCACCACGGCCGGGTACGGCCCGGCAAGGTCATCCTCGGCTCCGACGGCCCCCGCCTGCTCAACCCCGACCGGACCCGCACGGTCACCGCGTTCGACGAGGACGTGTGGCGCCGCCCCGACGAGGAGGAGGGCCCGGCCGCCGACGTGTTCGCCTGGGCGGCCGTGGTCGTGTTCGCCGCCACCGGCGCCCCGCCGTTCGACGCGGACGCCGACCGCCGCCGCTCGTACGGCGCGGCCGACCTCGGCCCGATGACCGGCCCGCTCCGCGACCTGGTGGCCGACTGCCTGGCCCAGGAACCCGAGGACCGGCCGACCGCCGAGGAGGCGCTGCTCCGGCTGCTCGGCCACTCCGGCACCCTGGACACGGCGATCCCGGACGGTTCGACGACCCCACCGGCCCTGCTCCCCGAGCCCGGGCGGCAACGATCCCGGCTGCCGGTGCTGATCGGGGGCGGCCTCGCGCTGGCGCTGCTGGCCGGCGCCGCCGGTTACTTCGCCACCCCGCGAACCCCCCAGACGATCACCGTGGCCGCGAGCACCGCCCCCACTCCCGCCGCCACCGTGCCCGCCGCCCCGGCCCCCGCCCCCCTCGCCACCGCGGGCCTGACCGCGATCAGCCTCCCCGACGACGCCGGCACCGTGTTCGAGCACCCCGACGACCCGATCAGGCTCACCTCGCTCCAGCTCACCACCGAGACCGACCAGCGCATCCCGTACATCAGGAACGGCCAGGAGTACGTCAGGTCCGGCGGCCACTACGACCTCTCGGTGATCTCCCCCGACGGCCGCTGGCTGGCCACCATGAACGAGTTCTACCTGGCGCGGCAGAACCAGATGGACGTCACCTTCACCGACCAGAAGAGCGGCGCGACCTTCACCCTGCCCACCGTGACCTCCCCCATCACCGCCCACTACCCGATCTGGTCCCCCGACAGCCGCACCCTGCTGGTGAGCCTGTGGTTCACCGAGAGCGGCGACAAGACCTACCCGCGCGGCTTCATGAAGATCGACCCGGCCACCCGCAAGACCACCGTGGTCGAGACCTTCAACGCCGACGACGTCGCCGAGTTCCTCTCCCATCCCGCCGACGTGCGCAGCACCTCGATGGCCGCCTACGCGTGGACGCCCGACGGGCAGGGGGTCGCCAGCATCTACGTCACCCCCGAGGAGGGCTACGGCCTGCGGCTGCTCGACAGCGAGGGCCGGGTCCAGCGGAGCATGCACTGGGTGGGCAGGGTCGCGGGCCGGGACTGGTTCTCGCCGTCCGGCAAGCTGCTGCTGACCAGCGGCTGCGAGAAGGTGCTCGCCTCCTGCATGTGGGACGCGAGCACCGGCGAACGGCGCGGCACCGTGCCCGCGGAGAAGGGCGGCCTGCTCGGCTGGTTCGACGAGACGCATCTGATCGTCGGACGCCAGGACGGTGACACCTACCGGGTGGAGGTGACCGACCTGGCCGGGAAGAAGGTCCGGATGCTGGCCGAACTGCACAGCGCGGAGGACGGGGTCACCCAGCTGTTCTTCGACCCGAAGTGAGCCCGGAGCCTGTCGAGATCGGCGGCCACCCGATCGTGCGCCGGCTCGGGTCGGGCGGTCAGGGGGTCGTCTACCTGGCCGAGACGGCCGCCGGGCGGCAGGTCGCGATCAAGGTGCTGCACTCGGTGTCGGACGCGGCCTCGGTGAGCCGGTTCCTGCGCGAGGCCGAGGTGCTGCCCGAGGTGGCGTCGTTCTGTGCCGCGCAGGTGCTGGGGACGGGGACGGCGGACGGCGTGCCGTACATCGTCAGCGAGTACGTCGACGGGCCGACCCTGCACCAGGCGGTACGGGAGCGGGGGCCGCTGGTGGGGGCGGAGCTGCGGCGGCTGGCGGTGGGGACGGCGACGGCGCTGGCCGCGATCCATCGGGCGGGCGTGGTGCACCGGGACTTCAAGCCGGGGAACGTGCTGCTCAGCCGGGACGGGCCGAGGGTGATCGACTTCGGGATCGCGTTCGCGGTGGACGCGGAGGCGACCTCGGCGGGGGCGGTGGGGACGCCCGCGTACATGTCGCCCGAGCAGTTCACCGAGGAACGGCCCGGGCCGCCGGCGGACATGTTCGCGTGGGCGTCGACCATGGTGTACGCGGCGTCGGGGTTTCCGGCGTTCGGGGCGGACACGCTGCCTGCCGTGCTCAACCGGATCATGCGCGGCGAGCCCGACCTGGGCGGGCTCGACGGTGACCTGCGCGAACTCGTGGCGGCCTGCCTGGCGAAGGACCCGAACGCCCGGCCGCGCGCGAGCGAGGTGATGCTGCGGTTACTCGGGCGGGAGGCCGTCCCGGTGGCGGTACGGCCGAAGGCGCGGGTCTGGCGGCTGGCGGTCGCGGGCGGGACCGCACTGGCGGCGGTGGCGGCCACCGTGCTGGTGCTGCGGCTGGACGCGGGCCCGGCGCCGGTCGTGGTTCCGCCGGTCCCCTCCCCGGTCGAGGTACGGCTGTCCGGGCCGCCCGCGCGGGACACCCGGGAGATCCGGGTGCCGCAGCTGAAGGCGGTCTTCCACGAGCATCCGTCGGATCCCCTCAAGCTGACGTCCTTCCTGGTCAGGCAGGCGGACGTGGTGGAGCCCGCGTTCGTGCGCACGCCGGGGACGGACACGTTCGTGCAGCTGAGCGAGTATCGCGATCCGGTGGTCTCGCCGGACGGGCGGGTCATGGCGTCCGTCTTCCGGGCCCCCAGCTCATTGGGGGACGGGGGGAACGACGTGCAGTTCACCGACAGGGCGAGCGGCCGGAGCTTCTCCGTGCCGACCGTCATCCCCCGGCCGCTGGTGGTTCGCACCCCCTCCTGGTCGGCGGACAACCGGCGGCTGCTGGTGACCTTGATAGAGGACAACGACGGCGTGGCGAACGATGCGGTGCGCGGCTTCGCGGTCGTCGACATGACGGCCAGGACGTCGAAGCCGATCATTCTCGACGTGGACGGCTACCAGGATTTCCGCTGGGTGTCCGAGACCGCCGTGATGGCCGCCGCCGCTGACGGGCTGCACCTACTCGACCTCGCCGGGCGCGAGACCCGCGTGCTCACCGGACTCCGCGTGGTCAACCCGTCAGAGGCGGATATCTCTCCATCCGGACGCCTGGTGGCGGCGCTCTGCGCCCGCCCCGCGCGATCGGTGTGCACCCAGGACCTGGCCGGCGACACGGCACAGGCCCGCTTCGCCCTGCCCAAGGGCGGACATCTGTGGGGATGGTTCAACCAGGACCATCTCCTCATCCTCAACGAGACCCCAGAACCGTGGACGGTCAAAATCGTCGACCTCACCGGCCGCGACATCCGCCCATTCGCCGAAATATCCGGCGTGGACAACCCGTATTGGCTCCTGCACTGGAACCCGCGTTAGGTCCGGTGCCGCCGAGGTGGAAGCCCGCGTCAGGTCGTCGCCACGCCTAGGTCTGGGTGGTGTCGGTGACGTCGCGTTCCGCGTAGTCGACGTCGTCGATTCGGTTGAGCGTGGCCAGGGCGGCGTCGACGTCGGCGTCGGCGGGCAGGCGGAGCAGGGCACGACCGCGCGGGGAGACCCGTTCCACCTGGCAGCCGGGGACGGCGGCGGTGAGCCGCTCCACCCTGGCCCGTAGGTCCGTCGACTCCAGCGAGCCGCTGAGCTGCACGATCACGCGCGTAGTCATGGTCACTCCAGCATAGGTCAGCGCCGTCGACGGGATCAGGGCGTGTTCGGTCCTGAGCAGGGCGGCGCCGATCCCGGCCAGGCCAAGGAACAGGCTCGGGTTCTCCTCGCCGCCCGGGATCCCGCACGACCAGAGCCCGTCGCCGACCAGGTCGACGGCGATGGCGGCGGCTTCCACGGCCGCTTCGCGCAGGGCGGGCTGGCCGAACACCTGCGCGGCGTCGAGGAGGAGTTCGATCGCGCCGGACAATCCGTGGCAGAGCGACAGGTCCGCCTTGCCGTCGGCCATCCTGGCGATCATGCGGATCGCCGCGTCGACGGCGACGCCCGCCTCGGCGGCGAAGACCTGCTTGCCGGTCACCGCGTACTGGCGGAGCCTGGCCTGGCCGATGCCGAGCGCGCCGTGACACCAGTAGACCGGCCAGCCGATGGCCTCATCGGGTTCCCGCAGGTCGGGCCAGTTGCCGTGGTCGGCGGAGAACCAGGAGCGTTCGAACACCGCCGCTTCGGCCGCGAGTTTGAGGCCGTCGGGTTTGCCCCATTCGGTGAGGGCGAGGGCGACTCCGGACGCGCCGTGGCCGAGGCCGCAGAGCGGGGGCGTGTCGATGTCGGAGGGCCAGCAGGTGCCGCCCGCCGGGCCTGGCTGGGCGTCGTCGATCAGGCTGCGGGCGGTGCCGTCGGCGGTCGACGCGGCGAGTTCGGCTTCCGGGCCGGGCAGGCCACGGGACAGCCGCAGCAGGGCGAGCAAGGTCCCGGCCCGGCCCGCGATCAGGTCGACCGCTCGCGGGACCTGCCGGCAGGTCAGCCGGGTGAGGCGGGCCGCGGTTTCCATGAGCCGGTCGTCCCGCAGGAGTTCGGCGGCGTCGAGGGTGGCGGTGGCGACGCCTGCCGTACCGGACAGAAGGGCACCGTCCGGGCGCGTGCGCCGCACCCAGTCAGCGGCGTGAGCCAGGGCGCCGCGCGCGGTTCTGGCCACTTCCGCGTCACCGCTGATCGCCGCATACCGAGCCAGAAACAGGCCGATCCCCGCGGTCCCGCCATACAGATCCCCGTCCACCGCCCGGTAGATCACCGTGCCCTCGCCCGAGGCCGACGGCACGACTTCGTCCCCGAACCAGGTGGCGCGCTCCCCATCCCAGAGCGCCTCTTTCACCAGCTTCTCCGCGATCCCGCTCATGACCGCGACCCCAGCAGATGCGGCCGAACCGGATCGATCCCGGCGGCCCGGAACCCGTTCACGATCGCCTGCGTGACGACCACCGGATCACGACGCGCCTGAGGAGCCATGTCCTGCCATATCCGCACAAGCACCTGACACCTCATCGCCCCGAAACTGTCCCCGTCCAACGGCCCGTCCGCCTGCCCCACGCCCGGCGCGAGCGCGGCACTGAAACGCGGCCTCGCCGGCCGCAACACCTCCCGCAGTTCCCGCGCCACCGCCCGCAACTCCCCATCCAGCCTCACCGCGTCAGGCGCACCCTGATACAACACGATCGCATCCGCCCGCCCCCCATGCTCCGCATGCAACGGCGTCTTGAGCTGGTACGAAACCCCCCGATGCCTGGCCATCAGCCCAGTGATCACCCCAACCGCCCTCGGAGCATCCCCCGGCGCCACGTTCAGATACGTCCGCGTCAACCGATCAGCCCCCACCGGCGGCCACTCCCCCTGCCGCGTGTACCAAAAGCCATGCTCCCTGTCACACCACGTCCACGCCGCCCGCGCCAACAACGCATCCCCCACCCGAGCCGCCAACCCAGCCCGACTCGGTACGACATACGCCCCCCGCGACAAATACCGCCGAAGCTCCCCCTTACCGGCCACGACTCCCCCGAGTTCGGTAACCGACTCCACCCGCCACCCACCCACAAACCGCGCCGCATCAGCGTGCGCCGCATCAAGCGCACCCCCCAAGTTGGCGTCGATCGGCGTGAGCGCCCCGGACCTCACCGGAAGCGGCGTACTCGCCAGATACCAGGAGTAAAGCGTCTGCTCCACCTCCGGCTCATCCGCAGCCAAGCCCGCCAGCAGCTCTCCCGCACGGGGGATATCCGGATGAATCACGCGACCACCTCCAGAGCCGGCCCCGACAATGCGCGGACATCCGTATAAATCACGCGGCTACTTCCCACGTCATGACCTCCCTGGCCAGCGACCGATGGCGGGTGACTTCGTCCGTCGGGTCGTCCAGCCAGGTGATGAGCTGGAGTGCCCGTACCAGTAGGCGGCAGGCGACGAACGCGTGCAGTTGGCGGAAATCCACCTGGCGGCTGGTGGCGTAACCGTCGAGGAAGGCTTTGACCGGGCCCGACGGGGGTTGCCAGGTGCCCCCAGAGCTGAGGTACTCCTGGATTCCGCCGGCCAGGTCCCAGCGGGAGTCGCCCGCGCCGGAGGACTCCCAGTCGATCAGAACGGCGTCGCCGTCGGTCCGGATGAGGACGTTGCTGAAACGGATGTCGCCGTGGACTGTGGTGTCGCAGGCCCAGGCCGTACCGACGGCGGAGAGGGCGGCCAGGTGGGAGCGGTCGGCGAGGATGGCCGCGGTGAGGGAGCTGAGGCGTTCGTCCCGGTCCAGGATCGGGAGCCGGGCCGGTCCTTCGAGGTCGAGCAGCCACGGGCGGGCCGGCTTCAGCGGCAGGCCGGTGGCCAGGCGATGCCAGGCGCCGAGAGTCCGGCCGAAGGCGGTCGCCCAGCGCGGGTCGAGCGGATCGTGCGGCGCGGCGAGCCGGTCCAGCCGCCGCGCCGAGATGACCCCTTCCAGGACGAGCAGGCCCGCGTCCGGATCATGCAGCTCCAGCCGGGGCAGCATGGCAGTGCCGCCCGCGGCCTGATAGAGCGCGATCTCGCGGTCCGGCTCGCCCTGGCCGCCCTCGCGCGGTGTGCCGACATCCTTGACGGCGAAACCCTGGCCGCTGCCGAGCTCGACCAGAACGACACCGTTGGACTCGGAGACGTCACGCGCGGTCAGGCCATACCGGTGCACGTCGGCGGCGCGCACCAGGCCGCGATCGAGCAGCAGCCGTACGGCCCGGCGGGAGAGGCTCATCGGGGTCAGACCTCGTGCACGTCGCCGTCGTCGTCCACGTAGAACCAGTCGGCTTCGCCGAGGCTCGCGGACGACTCACCGGACACACGCCGCTCCAGATCCGACAACCGCCCGATGATCTCGTGCAGCACCGGATCGACCGGCGGACGCACCGGGATCCGCGGATCACACAACTCCGACCCGCACCCCAGACTCGACTGACACCCGTCGACCACCGACGGACAGCGCAGCCCACTGACGCACCCGGAGCCGAGCCGCGTCGTCTGGCACAGCACCGGCAGCCTGGACGGGCAGTTGATCTGCAAAATCGTCCGGCAGACGGTCAGCGTCGACCGCTCGCACAGGATGATCCTGCTCCGGCACGGCGTCAGCCGCGAGATCGGAATGATCAGATCACCGCAGGTCAGCGCCGCCCGCGCGTCCACCCGCCCATGACCCCAGCTGTTGTCGAACGCCGCCGCCCCCAGCTTGACCGCACTGTCCTGCAGACACTCCTTGATCTTGGCGTTGGTGTGCCCAGGATGCCGGCTCCACATCAGCGCCGCCAGCCCCGTCACCAGCGGCGTCGCCATCGACGTCCCACTCAGCGACCCGTAGTTGAGCGGCAGCGTCGGACTGACACTGTAGGTCGGCAGCGTGGACAGAATGTTCCGCCCCGGCGCCACCACCGTCACTTCCGGCCCGACATTGGAGAAGCTCGAAATCACATCCCCCGGATCGGTCGACCCGACCGCCACCACCCCCGCGATGGTCGTCGAGTACGCGGCCGGCCAGATCACCGGCCCCGCGCCGTCGTTCCCCGCCGCCGCGACCAGCAGCATCCCCCGGTCCGACGCGTACTGACAGGCCAGCTGCTTGGTGTTGTTCGCCGCCCCACCACCCGAGTAGTTGATGACCGCCTTCAACCCATGCGCCACCGCATAGTCGGTGATCTCCTCAACCGCGTCCGCGAAGTCCGCCGACCCCCCGTTCCCACTCGCGTCCAGGGTCCGGCACACATACACCGGCGACCCCCAGTTCATCCCCGCGACCCCCGTCGCGTTGTTCCCCGCCGCCGCCGCGATCCCCGCCACATGCGTCCCGTGCCCGTTCAGGTCACGCGGCGTCCCCCCATCCACGAAGTCCGTCCCCAGCGTGATCCGCGCCGCATCCCGCAGATCATCGTGATCGAGCAGATCCGCACTCATCGAGATCCCCGAATCGATGATCCCGATCAGCACCCCCGCGGCCCCCGTCTGCAGATCCCAGGCCGCCTCCGCCCCCACCGCGGTCGGCCCCCACTGCTGAGCGAACCTCGGATCATCAGGCACGATCTGCGCCCGATCAACGACATCCGGCTCCACGAACTCGATCGCCGCCGTCGTCTCGGCGACCCCCACGTTCCCCATCACCGTGTCCACCGCCGACCCCACCTCCGGCAGCGACACCACGAGCCGCCCAGTAGCACTGGGCCCCCGCACCACAACGGTCCCCTCCGGCAACGCCGCCAGCGCCGCACTCACCCGCTCCTCGACAATCCCCTCCCCCACCGCCAACTGCACGATGAGCCGCCGCGCCACAAACCGCACGGCTTCATCCCCGAACTCCCCCGCCACAACCTCAATCCCCGTGTTCTCCGCGGGATTCTCCTCCAGCATCTCTGCCCCTCCTCCTACCGCCAGGTCAATTTCGACCGTAAGCAGCCCAAAGCAGAGCGTCACCCCGGGAATATCCCTAGTCCCCCCACCCCCACACCCCAGGGTCCAGAACACAAAAAAGCGGCGCCGTCAATCCAGACGTCACCGCTTCACAACAACCGAGAGCAACCCAGTAACCACAACTCAACACCCGAGGAGAGGAGACCCCAGTCCCTCCGACCAGGCTCATCCGATGTGCCCTCACCCCATACTCAACCACGGCAATCGCGCTAGCTCGCGGGGGGGGGCGTGGGGGGCTCGGCCCCCCACACCGGGGGGCCCGGGGGGCTCGGGGGGTCGTCCCCCCGTGTGGAAACCGAAACGACCCTGGGGAGGAAGCCGCAAGGCTTCCGACCAGGGTCGTTTCATTCGTGGAGGTGGCGGGAATCGAACCCGCGTCCTACGGCACCGAGCTAGGGCTTCTCCGGGCGCAGCCTGTTTATGAGTTTCTCAGCCCCGGCGCTCTCACAGGCGAGTCGCCGACGGGCTCAGTCGCTGTTTGATTTCCCCAGCGATCCCGCGACCGGGTCGATGGGTTTAGCCTCCTAGCGATGCCAGGTCCCGGGCCGGAGGCGGTCCCGGGCTGACACGGCTTAGCTCGTCTGCTTAGGCAGCGAGAGCAAGCGTACGCTTGCTAGCCGGAGTGCTCGTGTTATCGGCACTTATTGGTTTGCGGACACAGTGTTATCGAGGTTATGTCCGCCGTCCTCGGCCCGCTTCCCCTACCTTGAAATGTCGCAGTCGAAACCGGTCACCCCCATGTGGAATTTTCAACCCCGGCCCCGCGCGAGCGGAGACGGGCAACGTCACCCTACAGGGGGGAACGCCGTCACGCGAACCGGTATTCCGGCCGTACATAAGGTGTCAAGCCGCCGAAAATTGCCGTAAGCCCCCGGAAGCAGCAGGCTTCCGGGGGCCGACCGGCAGGGTCGAGCCGGTCCGGACGGCAGGGCTCCCCCCGAGATGGAGCCCTGGTCGATGACCGAGTTCGCAACCCCCCAAAGCGAACCCGGTCACTAAGGAAGACGCCGGCGGGGGGCGGGATGGTTGCTCGGGGGTCAGAAATCTTTTCTGGTGCCGCTGAAGAAGGCGCCCGCCACGGAGGAGGCGCCCGCGGGGTCGGGGCCCTCCATCATGACGGCGACGGCGACGTCGCCCTGCCAGCCGACGAACCAGGACAGCTGGCGGCGGTCCTTCTTGTCGACGAAGGTGACCGTGGACGCGACGCCGTACACGGGGTCGCCTGGGGCGGCGGCCGCGCGGGCGGAGCCGGTGGCGACGCCGGCCCGCATCAGGGAGCGGAGTTCGGCGACGCGGGCGGCGTCGAGGGGGCGTGGCTTGGGGGGCGGGGGCGGGATGATCTCCGCGTTCGGGTCCGGTGAGGACGGCGCGGTGACCAGGGTGGGCGGATGCCAGGTCCCGGACCGGACCGCGCCGGCCACCAGTGCCATTGCCAGCGGGCTCACCCGGACGCTGGAACCCGCGATGATCTTGGCGCGGGCGGCGTCGGTGGTGCCGGCCGGGATGGATCCGCTGAAGCTGTTGAGCGGCAGGCCCCAGGGCGCGCCGATGCCGAACAGGCCGGCGCTCTCGGTGAGGGCGCGCTCGTCCACCCGGCGGGCCATCGAGGCCAGCGCGGTCACGCAGCCGTGCGCGAAGTCGGCCTCGAAGGAGGGCGCGGAGGAGGTGACGCCGGTCTGCTGGAAACGCGCGCCGCCGACCGTGCGGTCGGCCGTGCACGGGACCTTCTGCCCGACGTCCAGACCAGCTTTGAGCAGGGCTTCGGTGGCGATCACGGAGAACGTGGTGCCGGCCGGGAACTTGCCGGCCAGTGCGTCGTTCTCCTGGTGCAGGTCCTTGGTGGAGACCGCGAGCACCTGCCCGGTGGGGGCGTCCACGGCGACCAGGGCGACCGGCTGGGTCCGCGCGACCGCGAGATCGGCGGCCCGCTGGAGCCGGGAGTCGATGGTCGTCCGGACCGGCGTGTTCTTCCGGCCCGGCCAGGACTTGAGCTCCTTGACCGTCTTCCAGGTCTTGGTGTCCAGCACGATGACCCGCGTCTCGGTGGAGCCGGTCAGCTGGTCCTGGTAGGCGCGCTGGAGCCCGTCCCTGCCGACGGTGTCACCGGCCCGCTGGGGGCCGCCGAGCTGCTGCTCGCTCTCCGCGGTGACGGCGTTGACCCGGCCCACGATCTGGGCCGGCGACTTGGGCGCGACCGGCGGATAGACGACCGCGATCTTGAGGCCGTCGATGCGGTCCAACTGGGCGAGCAGCTGCTCGTACTTGGCGCGGCCGAAGGTGGCCAGCGGGACCGCGTCGGTGGGCGGCGCGGACAGGATGCGGCTGAGCAGCCGGTCCTGGGCGAAGCCGGTCACCTTCGCGAGTTCCTGGCAGAGCCGGGCGGGGTCGGAGAGCTGGACCGGGATCACCTGGGCGACATACTGCGTGTCCTGGTCCTGGAGGGTGTCGCCGTAGCGGTCGATGATGGGCTGGCGGCCCTCCGGGTCCACCTTGACCGCCAGGCGCTGGCCTTCGTGCAGGTCGGGGTGGATGACGCTGGGCGACCAGCGGACCTTCCAGCGGCCGTCCACCTGGTGCAGCGGCAGCGTGCTGGCGTAGGTCCACAGCGGGTTGTTCTCGCCCAGGTCCACCTCGGCCTGGAAGGCGGCCTGGGCGGTGCCGCCGTCCCGGGTGATGTGGCCCAGTTTGAAGCGGAGCGAGGCGGCGTCCAGGTGCAGGGCGACGTCGCCGAGCGCCTTCCGTACGGAGGCCTCGTCGGCGTCGGCGCGGCGGGCCGCCATGGCGTAGTCGCCGCTCTCCCAGCCGACGAGGAAGTCCCGGATCGCCTCGTGCGGGGACGGCTCCTCGAAGCACGCGGTCAGCGTCGGGGTGAGCAGCCCCAACGCCAACGCAAGCCGTACAGAACGGGACAAACGGGACACGGCCTAGCGGCCCCCCTTGCGGCGGACGGCGTTGGACAGGGCCCGGGACATCTCGCGGTTGTCCTGCTTCTCGCGCAGGGTCTGGCGCTTGTCGTAGTCCTTCTTGCCGCGGCCGATGCCGACCTCGATCTTGGCCCGGCCGTCCTTGAAGTACAGGGCGAGCGGCACCAGGGTCAGGCCGCGCTCCTTGAGCGTGGCGTTGATCTTGCCGATCTCCTTGCGGTGCAGCAGCAGCTTGCGCTTGCGCCGCGCGGCGTGGTTGGTCCAGGTGCCCTGGCTGTACTCGGGGATGTACACGTTGTACAGCCACGTCTCGTGGTCTTCGACGGCGGCGTAACCGTCGGTCAGGTTGGCCTTGCCTGCCCGCAACGACTTGACCTCGGTGCCGGTCAGGACCAGACCGGCCTCGTAGGTCTCCTCGATGAAGAAGTCGTGGCGGGCACGCTTGTTCTGGGCGATGACCTTACGCCCGGTCTCACGTGGCATGGCAGAGAGCCTACCGGCGCTCGTCACACACGCAGATAACGACGGAGCGTGATGAACGAGGCGAGGATACAGATGATCACACCGACCGCCATGGTCAGGGTGATCACCCCGGCCACCGTGTCCCAGCCCAGTGGCACCGCCATATAGGACTGGATGCCCTCGAACAGCAGCACCTTGGTGGTGATCAGCAGCACCGCCGCGAACACGCCGCCGATCAGGCCGGCGATCACGCCTTCCAGCACGAACGGCAGCTGGATGTACACGTTGGAGGCGCCGACCAGGCGCATGATGCCGGTCTCGCGCCGCCGGTTGTACGCCGACAGCCGGACCGTGTTGCCGATCAGCAGGGTGGCCGCGCCGACCATCAGGATGGCCACGCCCAGCGCCATGTACTGGAGCCGGTTCATGAAGCCGAAGTAGTTCTCCAGCAGGTCGCGCTCGTTGATGATGTTGGAGACGCCAGCCTGGCCCTCGATGCTCTCGATGATCGCGCTGGCCTTGTCCGGGTCGCGCAGCTTGACCCGGAACGACTCCGGCATGTCCTCGACCTTGACGATCGCGGCGAGCGTGCGGTTGTTCTCGGAGATCTTGAAGTTCTCCAGCGCCTTGGCCGCGTCCTCGAACTCGACGCTCTCGACCTCGGGCATCTCCTTGATGGTCGCCTGCAGGGCGTTCTTCTGCTCCTGGCTGATCGCGCCCTTGTCCTTGCAGGACTCGAAGGCGGAATCCTTCTTACACAGATAGACCGACAATTCCACCTTGTCGGTCCAGTACCCGGTCATCGAGGTGACCTGAGAATTGATCATCAGCCCGACGCCGAGCAGCGCCATACCCACGGCGACGGTCACGATCACCGCGATGGTCATCGTGAGGTTACGCCGGAGTCCGATCCAGACCTCGGAGAAGATGAAATTCGCCCGCATGCTTCCTTCTTCTAGTACGCCTGGCCGTAGACACCCCGCGACTGGTCGCGGACGATCTTGCCATCCTCCAGCTCCACCACCCGCTTGCGCATGGAGTCGACGATCGCCGCGTCGTGCGTGGCCATCAATACGGTGGTGCCGGTCCTGTTGATGCGGTCGAGCACCTTCATGATGCCGATGCTCGTCGCGGGGTCGATGTTTCCGGTCGGCTCGTCGGCCAGCAGGATCATCGGACGGTTGACGAAGGCCCGCGCCATGGCGACCCGCTGCTGCTCGCCGCCGGAGAGCTCGTCGGGCATCCGGTGCGCCTTCCCCTCAAGGCCCACCAGCTCGATCACCTCGGGCACCACCTTGCGGATGAACCGCCGGGGCTTGCCGATGACCTCGAGCGCGAACGCGACGTTCTCGTAGACGTTCTTGTTCGGCAGCAGCCGGAAGTCCTGGAACACGCAGCCGATCCGGCGCCGCAGGTGCGGCACCTTGAAATTGGTGAGGCGGGCAAGATCCTTACCGGCGACATGGATGGCGCCGGAATTGGGCCGCTCCTCCTTGAGCACCAGGCGGAGGAACGTGGACTTCCCCGATCCGGAAGGTCCTACGAGAAACACGAACTCGCCCTTGTCCACATCGACGGAAACATGGTCGAGGGCAGGACGATTCTGGTTCTGGTAGACCTTGGTGACATTATCGAAATGGATCACGGGCGCATCACGGCATGCCAGTCTAGGGGGCGGGGGACGTCCAGCCCGGGGGGCGCCGGTCTCTTTTCGCTAGATCGACGTTCCGGTTGGCCAGAGCTCAGTCTAGGGGTAACACTGGCATGGAACGTCCATAACGGAAACAAAACGATTAGGGCATGGGTAAAGCTGCGATGAGCTGCGAACACTTGATCTGCGCCGCGTGCGCCCAACCTGTTGTCGAGGGCCGCTGCCCGGCCTGCCGCAACGCCCGCGAGAAGTTCCATCACCACGGATCCCCGCTCTCCTCCCCGGTTTTCCTGGGTCTCCTGGTGGTGCTCGTGCTCGCGCTGACCGCGCTGAAGGTCTACTACTCCTGACCGGCCTCGGCCCGCCGCATCCAGCGGATCTCGCCCTCGATGAACTCGTCGAGGTCGCCGTCGAGCACCGAGGTCGGGTTCCCGGCCTCGACGCCGGTCCGCAGATCCTTCACGATCTGGTACGGATGCAGCACATAGTTCCTGATCTGCGTGCCCCAGGACGTGGTGCTCTCGCCGCGCAACTCGTTCATCGTCGCGGCCTCCTCCTGGCGCTTGCGCTCCAGCAGCTTGGCCTGGAGCACGGTCATCGCCGAGGCCCGGTTCTGCAGCTGGGAGCGCTCGTTCTGGCAGGAGACCACGATCCCGCTCGGCAGGTGGGTGATCCGCACCGCCGAGTCGGTGGTGTTGACGCCCTGCCCGCCGGGGCCGGATGACCGGTACACGTCGATACGGAGATCGTCTTCGTTGATGTCGATGTGGTCGGTCTGCTCGACCACGGGGACCACGTCCACCCCCGCGAACGAGGTCTGCCGGCGGCCCTGGTTGTCGAACGGGCTGATCCGGACCAGCCGGTGGGTGCCGTGCTCGCCGCGGAGCGTGCCGTACGCGTAGGGCGCCTTGACGGTGAAGGTGGCCGACTTGATGCCCGCCTCCTCCGCGTAGGAGGTGTCGTAGACCTCCGTGGCGAAACCTTTACGCTCGGCCCAGCGCTGGTACATGCGCAGCAGCATCTGCGCCCAGTCGGCCGCGTCCACGCCGCCGGCCTGGGAGTTGATGGTGATGAGCGCCTCGCGCGCGTCGTACTGCCCCGACAGCAGGGTGCGCACCTCCAGCGCGCCGATGTCGGTGCGCAGCGAGATCAGCTCGCGGTCGGCTTCGGCGAGGGTGTCGGCGTCGCCCTCCTCGGCGGCCAGCTGGTAGAGCACCTGGAGGTCCTCCAGACGGCTCACCAGGCCCTCCACGCGGTTCACCTCACCCTGCAGGTGGGAGAGCTTGCTGGTGACCTTCTGCGCGGCCTCGGGGTCGTTCCACAGGTCGGGTGCGGCGGCCTGCTCTCCCAGTTCGGCGATCTGCTTGCGCAGCGCGTCGAGGTTGAGCACGTCCTGGATGCTGTCCAGGGTGCCGGTAAGCTCGTTGATCTCTTCGGCTGGGTCGATGGCTGCCACGTCTGTAAAGGGTACGCGAACACCGGACTGGCTACGATGTGGACCGGCTGTCCCGGGGAAGGGGGAAGACGATGCGGCGCGCGATCGCCCTGGTTGTCCTGTTCGCTGTTGCCGCCTGCACCTCGGCGCCGCCGCCCCAGCCGCACCCGAGCCCGGTCGCGGCCACCACCGCCGCCACGGCTGCCCCCACGCCGACGCCGGTGGCGCTCACCTTCGAGGACGCCGCCACCGCGCTGCGCGAGCACCTGGCCGCCGACGACGTGGCCAGGGTGAACGGCGACGAACGCTGGGCGCTGGACCTGGCCAGGGACGGCCAGGACCTGTTCACGATCGCCCAGTACCGGACCGCCCGGATGCATCCGCCGCGCTACACCTGGGGGGAGCCGACCCTGATCGTGCCCCGCCAGTACGGCAACGCCCCGCTCTGGTTCGCGGCCGTGCTGGAACGCCGCGAGGACGGCGGAGAACCCAGAAAAGCGCTGCTGGTCTTCGTCAAACAGGGCGAGATCTGGCAGAACAGCTTCGAATCCCTGCTGGAAGCCGACCTGCCGCCGCTGAAACTGGACGAGGAGGGCCACGCGACGGCCCTGGACGCCCGCGACCAGAGCATCGCCATCAGTCCGTACCTGATGGGCCCGCTGCACGCCACCATCGCCGAGGAGGGCCGGGCCGGGTACGCGTCCGGCCTGATCGAACCCGGCCCCCGGACGACCGGCTACTTCGCCGAGATCAAGCGCAACCGCAAGTCGTTCAAGTCCCGCGGCCTGGCCTACGACTCGCTGTTCGCCCTGGCGGTCGGCTTCCCGGTGTACGCGGTGAGGACCGCCGACGGCGGTGGCCTGGTGCTCTACAGCCTGACCCGCACCACGACCTGGACGGCCAAGCTGGAGAACGCCCAGGGCATGCATCTGGAGATCCCCGAGGAAGCCCGCTGGGCGCTCCGGTCCGACGTGATCGTCAAGGAGCGCCGGATCCTGGAGACCCAGCAGTATGTCGGGGCCGTACCGCCGAAGGACTCCAGTGCGCCCGCCGAGGTCGTCGGCTACGACGGCCTGGTGACCAGGGCGAGCGTCACCTGAGCTACTGCGGCAGGCTGCTGGTCGCCACCAGCGTCCTGATCGCCCGCAACGCCACCGAGAGCGTCGCCAGGTCGAACGTGTCGCTCTCCCAGATCTCCGACAGCGTCTGCTTGGCCCGCGCCACCGCGGCCTCGTTCGCGCGGGTCCACCGGGCCAGCCGCTCCTCCGGCGCGAGCCCGGGGGTGCTGTGGATGAGCACGTCCCTGGTCAGGCTGGCGTGCGCCGCGTACAGGTCGTCCCGGAGCGCGGACCTGGCCATCGCGTTCCACCGGCTGTCCCGGGGCAGCGCGATCACCCGTTCCCGCAGCCGGGCCAGCTGGAGCCGGTCGGCCAGGTCGAAGTAGACCTCGGCCACCTCGTTCACCGGCCGCTTGGTCAGCTCGGCGATCTCCACCAGGTCGAAGGTGGAGTAGGCCGGCACCATCCCGGCCGTGCGCTCGGCCAGCTCGGGCGGCACCCCGCGGGACACGAACGAGTCCCTGCGCTCCTCGAACGCGGCCAGGTCGAGCCCGGTCAGCATCTTCGGCAGGTGCGGCAGCAGCCCGTTGGCCCCCACCTCGAAGAAGTTCGCCACCGAGGCCAGGTCGAGCGGCGGCCTGCGGTTCCCGAGCAGCCACCGGGTGCCGCGCTCGGACAGCTTCCGCCCTTCCAGCAGCATCCGCAGCTGGGTGTCCTCCGCCACCTTGCCGTCCAGCGCCTCCACCTGCCGCCGGAAGCTGGCCAGGTCGAACACCTCCCGGGCGACCAGGTAGGCCCGCGCGATGTCGCGCATGGACGCCCCGCTCTCCTCCCCGAAGCGGAACATGAAACTGGTTCCACCCCAGTTGACGAGATCGTTCACCACCCCGGTGGTGATGATCTCCCGCCGCAGCGGGTGCGCGTCCATATAAGCCTGGTACGGCTCCCGCAGCGCCGACGGGAAATACGACACCAGCCACTTGCGCAGGGCCGGATCGTCCGGCAGGTCCGAGGCCAGCAGATCCGCGTCCACCACCAGCTTGGTGTAGGCGAGCAGCACCGCCAGCTCCGGCTGGGTGAGCCCCAGCCGGGCCTGCCGCCGCTCCGCCAGCGCCTTGTCCGACGGCAGCGACTCCAGCCGCCGGTTGATCAGCCCGGCCCGCTCCAGCCAGCGCAGGTATCTGGCGTGGATGTGCAGCATCTCCGGCGCCTGCTTGCTGGAGGCCGCCAGCACCACGTTCTGCGCGTAGTTGTCGCGCAGCACCAGACCGCCGACCTCGTCGGTCATGTCCTTGAAGAGCTGGTTGCGCTGCTTCTCGGTCAGCTCGCCGTCGCGGACCACCTGGTTGAGCAGGATCTTGATGTTGACCTCGTGGTCGGAGGTGTCCACGCCGGCCGAGTTGTCGATGAAGTCGGTGTTGATCCGGCCGCCGCCCAGCGCGTACTCGATCCTGGCCGCCTGGGTGAAGCCCAGGTTGCCGCCCTCGCCGATCACCTTGCAGCGCAGTTCGCCGGCGTTGACCCGGAGCGCGTCGTTGGCCTTGTCGCCGACGTCGGCGTTCGACTCGGTGCTCGCCTTCGCGTACGTGCCGATGCCGCCGTTCCAGAGCAGGTCCACGGGGGCCCTGAGGATGGCGCTGATCAGGTCGTGCGGGGCCAGCGCGGTGACCCCGTCGGGGATCCCGAGCGCGAACCTGACCTGCGGCGTGACCGGGATCGACTTGGCCGTGCGCGGCCACACCCCGCCGCCGGCCGAGATCAGGTGCGGCGCGTAGTCAGCCCACGAACTGCGCGGCAGCTCGAACAGCCGCCGCCGCTCGTCGAACGCGCCGGGGCCGGGCTCGGGGTCGATGAAGATGTGCCGGTGGTCGAAGGCGGCCAGCAGCCGGATGTGCGGGGACAGCAGCATGCCGTTGCCGAACACGTCGCCGGACATGTCGCCGATGCCGGCCACGGTGAAGTCGGTGCTCTGGACGTCCACGCCCATGATCCGGAAGTGGTACTTCACCGACTCCCAGGCGCCGCGCGCGGTGATGCCCATGGCCTTGTGGTCGTAGCCGACCGAGCCGCCGGAGGCGAACGCGTCGCCGAGCCAGAAGCCGTAGTCGGCGGCGACGCCGTTGGCGATGTCGGAGAAGGTGGCGGTGCCCTTGTCGGCGGCCACCACCAGGTAGGTGTCGTCGCCGTCGTGCCTGACCACGTCCGCGGGCGGCACGACCCGGCCGCCCACCAGGTTGTCGGTGAGGTCCAGCAGCCCGGACACGAACTGCCGGTAGCAGGCGACGCCCTCGGCGAACAGCTCGTCCCGCCCGCCGGCCGGCGGGTGCTTGACCACGAACCCGCCCTTGGACCCGGTCGGCACGATCACGGTGTTCTTCACCATCTGCGCCTTGACCAGGCCGAGCACCTCGGTCCGGTAGTCCTCCATCCGGTCCGACCAGCGCAGCCCGCCGCGCGCCACCTTGCCGAACCGCAGGTGCACGCCCTCCACCCGGGGCGAGTACACGAAGATCTCGAACTTGGGCCGGGGCTGCGGCAGCACGCTGATCGCCTGCGGATCGAACTTCACCGCGATGTACGGCTTGCGCTTCCCGTCCACCAGCTGGAAGAAGTTGGTCCGCAGGGTCGCGGTGATCGTCTCCAGGTAGGCCCGCAGGATCCGGTCCTCATCCAGCGATGCGACCTCGTCCAGCGAGGCCAGGATCTCCTCGTGCAGCGCCGCGCACAGCTCGTCCCGGACGTCCCCGGCGCGGCGCGGATCCAGCCGCGCCTCGAAGAGGCCCACCAGCAGCCGGGCCAGCCGGACATTGCCGAGCAGCACCTTCTCGATGTAGTCCTGGCTGAAGGTGGCCCCCGCCTGGCGCAGGTACTTGGCGTAGGTGCGCAGGATCTCGGCCTGCTCCCAGGTCAGCCCGGCGGCCAGGACCAGCGCGTTGAAGCCGTCGTTCTCGATCTCGCCGTGCCAGAGCGCGGCGAACGCCTCCTGGAAGAGCCGCTTGATGTCGTCCCTGTCCACCTCGGGGGTGGGGGTGAAGCGCAGCCCGAAGTCGTAGATCCAGGCGTCCTTGGTGGCGGGGTCGTTGTCCCGGTCCACCTCGTACGGACGTTCGTCCACCACCTCCACGCCCATCCGCTGGAGCAGCGGCAGCAGGTGCGACAGCGAGATCGGCCGGCCCAGCCGGTAGACCTTGAACCGGCGCTCGTCGGGCCCGGCGTCGTACGGCTCGTAGAGGTTCATGGCGATGTCGCCGCCGGAGTCCGCCAGCTGTTCCAGGCGTCTCAGGTCGGCGACCGCCGTACGGGGCGGGAAGTCGGCCTTGTAGCCCTCGGAGAAGGCCGTCAGGTAGCGCCGGATGAGGGTGGGGGCCTCCTGCTCGGCGCAGAGTTCGGTGACGGCGGCGGCGAGGTCGTCCTCCCAGGAGCGGGTGGCGGCCGCCAGCCTGGCCTCCAGCTCCTCCATGTTCACGGGCGTGTCGGCCAGCCGCTTGCCGCGTTCGCCGCGGATCACCACGTGCAGCCGGGCCAGCGCGGACTCGCCGATCATCGCGCTGTAGTCGAGGGTGTGCCCGCTCAGCGCCTTGAGCAGCAGGTCCTGCATCTTGAGCCGGACCTTGGTGGTGTAACGGTCGCGGGGCAGGAAGATCAGGCAGGAGATGTAGCGGCCGTAGTCGTCCCGGCGCAGGAAGAGTTTGACCTGTTTGCGCTCGCGCAGCCGGAGCACGCCGAGCGCGATCGGCAGCAGCTCGTCCACCGAGATCTGGAACAGCTCGGAGCGCGGGTAGGTCTCCAGGATCTCGATCATGTCCTTGCCGTCGTGGCTGTCCGGCGGCAGGCCCGCCCGGTCCAGGACCGCGCCGAGCTTGCGGCGGAGCACCGGGATGCGGGAGATCGACTCGTTGTAGGCGACGTGCGTGAACAGGCCGAGGAAGCGGCGTTCGCCGATGACCTCGCCGTCGGCGCTGAACAGCCGGACCCCGACGTAGTCGAGGTAGGTCGGCCGGAACACGGTCGCCCGGCTGTTGGCCTTGGTGATGATCAGGACCTGTTTCTCCCGCGCCTTCGCCCGCAGTTCGGGGGGCATCGCGGCGAAACTGGTGGAACCGGCCTTGTCGGCCCGCAGGATGCCGAGCCCGGTGCCGGGCACGGCGGTGAGGGTGTCGTCGTCCTCTAACCGGTACTCGCGGGAGCCGAGGAAGGTGAAATGGCCGTCGGCCAGCCAGCGCAGCAGCTCCAGGCTGTCCTCCACCCCGGCCGGATCCAGCGGCGGCGGGTTGTCGGCCAGGTCCTCGGCGGTCATCAGGGCCAGGGCGCGCATCTTGGCATAGTCCTCGACCGCGTATCTGACGTCCTCCAGGACGCGGCGCAGGTCGGCTTCCAGCCCCTTGAGCAGCTCGGGGTCGCTCTGCCGGTCGATCTCCAGATACATCCAGGACTCGACCAGCATCATGCCGGTGATGTCGGCGTCCTCGTCCCCGAGCAGCCGGCCGGTCATGTCCCGGCGGACCCGCAGCTGCGGGTGCACGATCAGATGGGTGCCGAGGCCGTGCCGGTCCAGCTCGGTGGTGACCGAGTCGAGCAGGAACGGCATGTCGTCGGTGACGATCTGCACCACCGAGTGTCCGGGATCCCAGCCGTGGTCCTCCAGCATGGGCGAGAACACGTGCACCAGGGCCCGGCCCTGCGGCCGGTAGGCGGCGAGATTGCGGTGGGCCAGCGCCGGACCGCATACGTCGACCGGATTCCGGTCGGCCAGGTCCTCAAGGGGAACCTGGCGGTAATACTCCTGAAGGAAGCGGAACAGGTCGGCCCCGTCGGCCGCGCCCGGCACCTTGGCACAGGTCTCACCGGCCGTGCGGAGCAGTTCGTCCATCGCCTCAGCCGTGTCGAGCGGCATGTCGCTACTCACTCCTTTGTGAGGTCGTACGGAGGCAAGCATCCCATAGCGGCGACGGGAGAGGTGTGACCCAGAGCTCGTAGACCTGGTGCTCAGTGATGAAAAGGAGTCGTCACCGGTCCCCGATTGGGGATCTCGCAGGTCTAGGAGCTGGGGCAGCGTAGGAATTCGCCATGGGGTAGCCGCGCGCCGTCCTCATCGAAATTACGCGAAGGCGGTACGGCTCTCGCCTCGGGCATCCCGAAACTCCTCCGGGGGCGCACTCCGCTGATCATCATTGACCAGCGATCAGATCGCCATCCGAAAACCGCGCGGGCGTCAACTTACGGGCGGACCGGAAGGTCGGACCCTAAGGACGGACCCGCTGCGACGCGGACTTGACCTCGTTGAGCAGGCCGGGTAACTCGCCGAACTCGTTCAGCTCGATCCGGCACCGTTCACACGAGACGAGGTGGAGTTGGAAGCCCTGTATGTCCTCGGGGTCCAACACCCCGAGGGCGTATGCCGCCACGTCGTGGTGCAGGGACTCTGGAACCTCATCGGACAACATGAGATTCCCCGAAGACCGACATTAGTTGGCCACTCCCCTCTCTTTCAGGACGCCGCGCAAGGCGCGCAAAGCGTAGTAGAGCCTGGACTTCACCGTACCCGGTGGAATCCCCAGTATCTCTGCTGCTTCGCTTACCGTACGGTCCCGTAAGTATGTCTGTTCTATAACTTCCCTGTGATCTGGCGACAGGCCGCGCAGAGCGTCGGCGACCACGATGGCCGCCAGCGTCCGGTCGGCTGCGTCGGGGACGGCGATGCTGTCGGCTTCGGGAGGTTCTACTTCCCTGGGCCGGACACCGCGTCTGCGACGGCCGTCGATCACGATGCGGCGCGATACCGTGAGAAGCCAGGCCCACAGGAGCCCTCGTTCCCACGTTAACTTCGCCGCGTTACGCCAGGCACGCAGAAGCGTCTCTTGAACAACGTCCTCTGCCCATTGCAGGTCGTTGCCTGTCGTCTGCCTGACCTGACGGAGCAACGGACCACCGAACTCCTGGTACAACTCCCTGATCAGACGATCATCCCGATCAGGGTCGTCCTCGGGGTCCAGACGCTCGAACCGGGTGTCGAGTTGTCGGCGCACGAGCCACATATTTGCACCTGTCTTTGTGTGATGTACACAACTCCCGTAACTCCAGTCATTTCTGACTATTTGCTGAACCTCTCCCGCGAACCCCGCGTACCTCCCTCCGAAGAGAGGAGGCGCCATGCGGTTCCGGTTCGGGGAGCTCGTGGTGTTCGGTGTTTTCCTGTTCGCGGCAGCGGTCGCCGTGATCGTGGTGGTGCCGCAGAGTCAGGCGGCGCAACAGGAGGGCTGGACCCAGACCAGGTGGGGCCCGTTGGGTCCCGCTGACAGAGATCTGCTCATCAAGGTGCGGTGGGCCGGGCTCTGGGAGATCCCCGCCGGCCGCTGGGCGCAGGAGCGCTCGACCAACGCGAAGGTCAAGGAAACGGGCGTTCACCTGATGAACGACCATGCCCAGCTCGACGAGGAAGTCCGCGCGGAAGCCGCCCAGCTCGGCGTCCAGCTGCCCGACGAGCCCAACCCGGACCAGCAGCGCTGGCTCGGTGAGCTCTCCAGCCGGACCGGCGCCGAATTCGATCAGACGTTCGCCGACCGGTTGCGCGCCGCGCACGGAAAGGTCTTCTCGGCGATCGCCGCGGTCCGCGCGGGCACCCGCAACGACAAGATCCGCGAGTTCGCCTCGAAGGCGAACGCGGTGGTCCTCAAGCACATGACCCTGCTTGAGGAAACAGGTCTTGTGGACTACTCGCAGCTGCCAACCCCTCAGTCTTAGCTAGTCCTAGTTCCAAGAGGAGAATCCATGCGAAAACGCTCTATAGCGGTCGCTGGCGTCCTGCTGGCCGGATCACTCATCCTGCCCGTCACGCAGAGCCCCGCGCTGGGCGCCGTCAACGGTCCGTCCTTAGGCGACTTCGTCGACATCCGCCGGGTACCCCCGGGGAGCACGGGCGTCCGCGCCGGGCGCGGCTCGTTCACCTCCCAGTGCGGCCGCAACCAGAACGAGCATCGCAACTCCGACAACCACATCGTCGCCCCCGGCGTGACCAACGGGGCCCACCACGTCCACGACTACGTCGGAAACCGGACCACCAACGGGTTCTCCACCGACCAGAGCCTCGCGGCCGGCGGGACCACCTGCCGGTTCGGCGACAAGTCCGCGTACTTCTGGCCGGTCATCCGGCTCCGGCCGGACCTGCTGCAGGAGCAGCGCGGCCAGCAGAACCAGAACCGCCGCAACCAGCAGCAGCAACAGCAGGACCCCAACCAGCAGCAGGACCAGAACCAGCAGCAACAGCAGCAACAGGACCAGAACCAGGGTCAGCAGCAGCAGAACCAGAACCAGCAGCAACAGGACCCCAACCAGCAGCAACAGGATCCGAACCAGCAGCAGCAGAACGGCGACCAGAACGCGCAGGGCTTCGCCGCCCAGAACGCCAACCAGCGCCGGAACCCCGGTAACAACAACCAGGGCAACAACAACGGCAACAACCAGGGCAACCCGCAGCCGAGTCAGACGCCGACGCAGCAGCAGCCGACCCAGGAACCCACCCAGCCCGCCCAGCCGCCGCCCCCCAGGCCCGGCGAGGACGGCTCCGAGCTCGGCGGCGCCGCCGACGGCAACATCGGCCAGATGCTGACCCCCCGCTCGGTCAACCTGCAGTTCCGCGGCAACCCGTCCAGCCGGGTCGTGGCGATGCCCAGGTTCCTGCGCCTGATCACCGGCGACGCGAAGGCGACCACCAACGGCGGCGCCAACGCCCGCGCGCAGTGGAGCTGCACCGGCTTCACCAACCGCTTCACCACCCAGTACCCGCTCTGCCCGCGCGGCAGCCTGGTCGTCCGCATGCTGGACTTCCCGAGCTGCTGGGACGGCCAGAACACCGACAGCGCCAACCACCGCACCCACGTGGTGTTCCCCGGCGGCAACGGCGCCTGCCCGGCCGGCACCAAGGCCATCCCGCAGCTGCGGATGACGCTCACCTACCAGGTCCCGACCGGCCCTTCGTTCGCCGTGGACGCCTTCCCCGAGCAGCTGCACAACCCGTCGACCGACCACGCGGACTTCCACAACGTGATGTCCACCCAGCTGATGAACGCCGTCGTTCAGTGCATCAACCGAGGCCAGCGCTGCTGACCCGGAGATGAACCCGAGGATGAACGCAGACATGGCGCAAGAGATGACGCGAGGCGTTTCCGAGCCCGCACCACCCCCCAGCACAGTCCCCCAACCGGAGGAATCCGTGTCCAGACGACGGTCTCACCGTCGGCAAGAAACGCCGCTCAATCTGCAGTCCCGCCCGATCAGGATCGCGTTGGGCGCCCTGGTCGTGTGCGTCATCTTCGGTGCCATGCTCGCCGCGAGAAACGGGCTGAGCGCCGGTCTCCTCGCGGAGGCGCAGAACTTCCTGACCGTGTACGCGGGCGTGCTCTCCCTGGTCGCCCTCACCACCACGGTCGCCCTGGGGCTCCTCGCCTCCGAACGTCTCCTGCTGCCCATCCCCTGGCGGGTGCGCGCCCAGCTCGTGCATCGGGGCGCCGCACTCGTCGGGGTGGGCTTCCTGGTCACCCACATCGGTATGAAGATCGCCGCCGGGCTCGTCCCGGCCTGGGGTTCCGTGCTCCCGACGACGAACCTGGCCATCGGAGCGGGCGCCATCGCGTCCGACCTGATGATCGTGGTCGTCGCCACCGGAGTGATGCGCGGCCGGTTCGCGCAGGCCGAGCGGCCGTGGCTGTGGCGGGGTCTGCACGACCTGGCCTATCTGGCCTGGCCCGTGTCGATACTGCACGGCCTGGCCGCCGGCCGGACCCCGGCGACCTGGGTGAGCTGGAGTTACATCGCCTGTCTTGTGGCGGTTGGCACCGCCCTGCTGTTGAGAGTCGTCGTCTCTCTTCGCCCCGCGGCGACGATCGCCGACGACCTGGAGACCCTGCCGATGCCTGAGGTCGCACCCGCGCCCCAGTCGGTTCCCGAACCGATCAGCATCGTGGGCCGCGAACGCACCTCCTCCAAGCTTCGGAGAGTCGTATGATCCCCTATCGCGTCTCCAAACTTCGCCGGATGGGTCCCGCTCGGCTGACCGCCGGGCTGGACGACAACCGCCGGCTGGATCTGGACACCCACTACACCGTCCACAGGCAGCTCGACGGCGAGACCGTCGACGGTCTCATCGCGATGGCCGAGGAGGTGGACCTGCGCGGCCGCGGCGGGGCCGCCTTCCCGTTCGCCCGCAAGCTCCGCGCGGTGGCCGCGCACACCCGCAGCTCCGAGACGGTGGTGCTGGTCAACGCCGCGGAGGGCGAGCCGGCCAGCATGAAGGACAAGATGCTGCTGACCCGCAAGCCGCACCTGGTCCTGGAGGGCGCGCTGCTGGCCGCCAGCGCGCTCGACGCCCGGGAGGTGGTGATCGCCACCCCCGCCGGCGAGCTGGCGGAAGGCTCCATGCTCGCCGCCGTCTCGGAACGCGGCCTGACCGGATACGTCCGGGTGGTCGGCATCCAGGAGCGGTTCATCTCCGGCGAGGGCGGCGCCCTGGTCAAAGCGGTCAACGGCGAGCTCGGCATGCCGTCGGGGCGCAAGGTCCGCTCCAGCGACAGCGGCGTGAACGGCCTGCCGACGCTGCTGTCCAACACCGAGACCTTCGCCCAGCTGGCCCTGCTGGCCGAGCTCGGCCCGGAGGAGTACGCCTCGGTCGGCACCCCCCAGGAGCCCGGCACGATCCTGCTCAGCGTGAGCGGCTCAGTGACCGCGCCCACCGTGGTGGAGTGCACGCCCGGGGTGCCGCTCGCGGCCGTGCTGGACATGTGCGAGGCCAGCGTCGGCGACGGCCTGCTGGTCGGCGGCTACCACGGCAAGTGGCTGAGCGCCGCGGACGCGTACGGCGCGATCGTCTCCCGGCGGGGCATGTCCCAGTCGGGCGGCGAGCTGGGCGCGGGCATCATCGTGCCGCTCGGCTCCGACACCTGCCCGCTGGGCGAGACGGTCCGGGTGGCCGCCTATCTGGCCGCGCAGTCGGCCGGGCAGTGCGGCCCGTGCCGGATGGGCCTGCCGTCGCTGGCCCGCGCCCTCGCCGAGCTCACAGTTGGGACCCCAGGCGCCCTGGATCTCGTCCAGCAGGCCGCGACCGCCGTCCGGGGCCGGGGAGCCTGCTTCCACCCGGACGGGACCTCCAGGTTCGTCCTGTCCGCGCTGGACGCCTTCGCCGACGACGTGGAGGAGCACCGGCTCAACGGGACCTGCGGGCGGCCGACCAAGGAGGTGCTGCCGCTGCCGATCGCGGACGCCTCCGACGTCCGGCTGGTGGTGGACTGGACCCGCTGCCAGGGCCACGGCCTGTGCGCGCATCTGGTGCCGGAGCTGGTCAAGCTCGACCATCACGGCTACCCGGTGTTCATCGACAGCCCCGTGCCGTCGTGGGCGAAAAGCGAGGCGCAGCGCGCCGTCGAGATGTGTCCCGCGCTGGCGCTGCGAATCGGCGCAAGGTGACCTGATTGTCACCAACCCCACCGGCATGTCATGCGTCTCACGAGGTAGTTGCGACTTCGGAGAGTGATCATGTCGAACACCCCGCGCCCTTCCGCCTTACTCGGGCGGCGGGGGTTTCTGGCGTTCGTCCCGGCCGGCATCGCGCTGGCCGGCGTCGGCGCGCCGGACTGGCGTGCGCTGGGCCGGGGGTTGGACGGCAAGCTGGTCCGGCCCGGTGACGCCGCCTATGACCGGGCCAGGAAGCTGTTCAATCCCGCCTACGACAAGGTCAGGCCCGCCGCGGTCGCGTACTGCGCGACCCCGGCGGACGTGGCCGAGTGCGTGGCGTTCGCGCGCCGGTTCGGCGTGCCGATCACCGGCCGGTCGGGCGGGCACAGTTACGCGGGCTGGTCCACCGGGACCGGCCTGGTGGTGGACGTGTCGGCGCTGTCCTCGGTACGGCACGGCGCCGGTCTGGCCACCGTGGGCGCGGGCGCCAAACTGGTGGACGTCTACGCGAAGCTCGGCAAGCTCGGGGTCAGCATCCCGGCGGGCTCCTGCCCGAGCGTCGGCGTCGCCGGGCTGACCCTCGGCGGCGGGATCGGGGTGGTCTCCCGCCGGTACGGTCTGACCTGCGACGTGCTGACCCAGGTGGAGATGGTCACCGCGGACGGCAACCGGGTGACGTGTTCGCCGACCAGCCATCCCGACCTGTTCTGGGCGTCCCGCGGCGGCGGAGGCGGAAATTTCGGGATCGCGACGTCTTTCACCTTCCGAAGTCACGCCACCCGCGAGGTGACGGTGTTCTTCCTGCACTGGCCGTGGGGGCGGGCGGGGGCGGTGTTGCGGGCCTGGCAGGGGTGGGCGCCGTCGGCTCCGGACGGGCTGTGGTCGAACCTGCATCTGAGTCATGATCCGTCGCCGGATGTGACGGTGGGCGGGGTGTATCTGGGGTCCAGGGCGGGGTGCGAGAAGCAGTTGCAGAGGCTCGCGGATCGGGTCGGGCGGGGGCCTTCGAGCAGGTATGTGCGGCAGGTGCCGTACCAGCAGGCGATGATGGTCATGGCGGGGTGCTCGTCCTATTCGGTGTCCCAGTGCCATCGGCCGGGGTCGTTACCCGGGGAGACCGCGGACGGGAAGCTGGTGCGGGACACCTTCAGCGCCAAGTCGCATCTGGCCTACACGCCGCTCGGCGACGCGGGGATCAAGGCGCTGGTCGCGCAGGTGGCGAAGGCGGGCAGGCACACCGTGCTGCTGGACGCCTTCGGCGGGGCCATCGGCCGGGTGCGGCCCGACGCGACCGCGTTCCCGCATCGGAAGGCGCTGTACAGCGTGCAGTACTACGCGCATTTCGGCGGAGCGCTGGCCTGGGCCCGCGCCGCGCACGCGGCGATGCGGCCGTTCTTCGGGGACCATGCCTACGTCAATTACATCGACCCGGACCTGACTGGGTGGTTAGGGCAGTACTACGGCGCGAACGCTCCCAGGCTGGTTCAGATCAAATCGAAGTACGATCCCGGACGGCTGTTCCGGTTCCCGCAAGGGCTGTGAATCGTCCCTCGGTGCCCCCGGCCCTCACCGGGGACACCTCCGGGAGGGTTCAGTGGGCCCGCTGCCAGAGCAGTTCGACGAACCGGGCCTCTGCCAGGGCCAGGTGGCGGCGGTAGGTGGTGGTGGGCAGGCCGAGCAGTGCGGCGGCGTCCGCCTGGGTCCTGGCGGGACGCAGGAACGTGTGATGCAGCGCTCGATGCGCCTTCAGGTCGCGCGGCGAGGCGGCCAGCTGGGCGGCGACCTCCTCGAACAGCGCGCGCAGGTCGCGTTCACCCAGCTCCAGCGCGCCGAGCAACGGCGAGTCGCGTAGCCCGTCCGCTCGTCCGTAGGCGCGCAGATCGGCCCTAACGGCTTGACCGAACTCGTCCTCACCGAGCGCCTGCCTCACCACCGGCGCGGCCTCGATCAGCGCGTCCCGCTCCGCCAGCCGGGCCACCCAGATCTGCGGCGGCACCGCCCGCCAGTCGTGCCCGAACACCGCGTACGTGTGCTCGCCCACCGTGAAGTCCGCCGACTCCAACCGCGGAAAGTCCACGTGCGCGCAGCCCGCCGCCCAGGGTTCGGCCGCCGCGAAGGTCAGCAGCGTGCGATCCGGGCAGTCCCCGGTCAGGTACGACCGGAACAGGTGGGTGGTGATGAACAGCTGCACCGGAGACGGTTCCTGGTAGCAGCGGCCGTCCATCCAGAACCGCACCATCCGGGTCCGGCCGGGCGGCAGGTCGCGGGTGGCCGGATCCGCCCGGTCGGGGACGGCGTCGATCAGCAGGAAGAACCCGGCCGCCGTGCCGTCCCTGCCTCTGATCACGGTCGCCTGGTGCCGGGACAGCCAGTGCTCGCACAGCCGGGCCGAGTCGTCGCCCTCGTGTTTGCGCACCCAGGACACGATCGTGCCCAGTTCCGCGCGGGTCGGCCGGTCCGCGCTGAGGCCGCTGGTCTGCGGGTAGCCGGTGACGAACGGGCCCAGCGCCGAGGTGGCCCGGTGCAGGTAGACGAAGTCCAGCAGGACCGCGTGGCGGGCGGGGCCGGTGAACTGGCGGCGGTAGTAGGCGGCGGCGCGGTGGCGGATCTGCTCGCAGCCGTCCGGGTCGCGCCAGGCGAGTTCGGCCGCCAGCGCGTCCCTGGCCAGGTCGTGCGGGAACAGGCCGCGGGCGCCGTACTCGACGATGGACAGGCCGCGCAGCCAGCTGAACAGGTCGCCGGCGTCGTCCAGGCCGAGCAGGGCCTCCAGCAGCGGTTCTGTGGTGGCCAGGACCTGGGCGCAGGCTTCCAGCGCGCGCCGGTGCAGCGGGGTGGGCACGGTCTCCACGAAGCCGCGCAGCAGTTCGGCCATGACCTCGTGCGCGGATCCGGCGGAGAAGCGGCGCTGCGCGGAGACGTCGGCGACCAGGGCGAGGGCGAGCGGGTGGCCGCGGGTGAACTCCAGCGCCGCCTCGCGCTCCTCCTCGGGCACGCCGCGGTCGGCCAGCAGCCGGAGGCCGTCTTCGTGGTCGAGGTTGCCGAGCGGGAGCAGCCGGACCAGCTCGCGCCAGCCGGGGTCGGCCCGCCACACCGGCTCGGGGCGGTCCCGCCCGGCGATCACCACGGCGGCGTCGGCGGGCAGCCGGGGCAGCGCCTCGCGGCGCAGCCACCGGTCCAGGCCGGGGACGCGTTCCACCGTGTCGACCAGCAGGACCAAGCCGCCGGCGTCGAGGTCCAGCTCGTCGAGGCCGGCGAGGCCGGTCAGCTCGTGGCCGTCCAGCCAGAGCACCGGACGGCCGGCCTGGCCGGCCAGCGCGGCGTACCGGTGCAGCAGGGCCGTCTTGCCGACGCCGCCGGCGCCGTGCACGAGCAGGACCTGGGCCGGGGCGGCCGGGTCGAGCAGGTCGTCGAAGGCCGCCAGCTCGCGTCGCCGGCCCACGAAACCGCGCTGCCGCGCCGCGGCCAGCCGGTCACCCAGGCGTGTGGACATGACACCTCACTCCGGTGCGAGGGGCCCCGAAGTGAAGTGTCCGTCACCGTCCGCGATCTGGCTAGGGAATAGGGCGGAAGTGGTCTAGGACTTCGGGATTGACCATCGCGTCGAGGTTGGCGGCTTTCGCGACGGGCACCCCGAGCAGGATCTTGCGCACCGGGACCTCCAGCTTCTTGCCGGAGAGGGTGCGGGGGATGCCGGGCACCTCGATGATCTCGTCGGGGACGTGCCGGGGGGAGAGTTCCTTCCGCAGGGTGGTACGGAGGCGGGCCACCAGGGCTTCGTCCAGATCCGTCCCGGCGGTCAGCGTGACGTACAGCAGCAGGCGGCCGTCCTGGCCGAGCTGGCCGGTGTCGATCACCAGGCTGTCCGCCACCTCGTCGAAACGCTCGACCACCCGGTAGAACTCGCTGGTGCCCATCCGGACGCCGCCCCGGTTGAGGGTCGAGTCGGAGCGGCCGTAGATCACGCAGCCGCCGTCCGGGAGGATCTTGATCCAGTCGCCGTGCCGCCAGATGCCGGGATAGTCGGCGAAATACGACTCGTGGTAGCGGGCGCCCTCCGGGTCGTTCCAGAACATGACCGGCATCGACGGCATCGGCTGGGTGAGGACGAGCTCCCCCACCTCGCCGACGACCGGCTCACCCTCCGGGTCGTACGCCTCGACGCGCGCGCCCAGGCAGCGGCACGGGATCACGCCCGCCCGGACCGGGAGCAGCGGGACCGCGCCCACGAAACCGGTGCAGACGTCGGTGCCGCCGGAGAAGGAGCCGAGCTGGACGTCCGGTTTGACGTCGGAGTAGATCCAGGCGAAGCCCTCCGGGGGCAGCGGGGAGCCGGTCGAGCCGAGGCCGCGCAGCGCGTCCAGGCCGCGCGGTTTCACCCCGGCCTTCATCGAGGCCACCAGGTACGGCGCGCCCGTGCCGAAGTAGGTCACGCCCTCCTCGGCGGTCACGTTCCAGAGCGCGTCGGTGCCGGGGTGGGCGGCGGAGCCGTCGTACAGGACCACGGTGGCGCCGACGAGCAGGCCGCCGGCCAGGAAGTTCCACATCATCCAGCCGGTCGTGGTGTACCAGAAGAAGACGTCGCCGGGGCCGAGGTCCTGGTGGAACGAGAGCGCCTTGAGGTGTTCCAGGACGATTCCGCCGTGGCCGTGGACGATCGGTTTGGGCAGGCCGGTGGTGCCCGAGGAGTAGACGATCCAGAGCGGATGCCCGAAAGGCACCCGGTCGAACTCGGGCTCCTTCGCCTCCGACCTGAGGTCGTCCCAGGTCACGGCGTTCTCGATGGGGTTCTGGTACGGCACGCAGACGGTCGCCGCCAGCGACGGGAGGGTGGCGGCGATGTCCCCGACGACGTCGCGGCGGTCGAAGCTCTTGCCGCCGTAGCGGTAGCCGTCGACGGCGAACAGGACCTTGGGTTCGATCTGGGTGAAACGGTCGATGACGCTGGGGGCGCCGAAGTCCGGGGAGCAGGAGGACCAGATGGCGCCGAGGGAGGCCGTGGCGAGGAAGGCGATCAGGGCTTCCGGGATGTTGGGCAGGTAGGCGGCGACGCGGTCGCCCCGGGCCACGCCGAGCCGTACCAGCCCGGCCCGGACCCGGCCGACCTCGGCCCGCAACTCCCCGACCGTGTAGGTCCGCCGATTTCCGGCTTCATCACGAAAAATCACGCTTAGGCGGTCGGGGTCGCCGCGCAGGGCGTTCTCCGCGTAGTTGATCGTCGCATCGGGGAACCACCGGGCGTCGGGCATCGCGCCGGTGACGACCGGGCCGTCGCCCCGCTCTCCCGCCACCGCGAAGTAGTCCCAGATGGACGTCCAGAACTCGGCCGGGGAGTCGACCGACCATTGCCACAGATCCTGATACGGGCCCGGCCGGGACAGCCACTCCTGGTATCGAGTGATCTTCGCGGACCGGAGAACCTCCGGGGTGGGGTCCCAGAGCACAGCGCCTTCGTCAACCATGGCCCCCATCCTGCCCTCCCCTCGGAGCGGGATCCAAGAAAGCTCAAAGTGCGAGGTCGCACCCTCAGAGGGACAGCCCACCACGAAGGAGCATCATGGCCCCCGCCACGACCACCATCCGGCCGCGCCGCCCCGGCGACCCCGAAGTGAACCTGACGATCTACGGCGTCGCGCACCGGGCGATGCGCCAGGGCGCCCGCGAACTCGCCGCCCTCGCGCACACCCTGCGCGATGGCACGGTCCCGCTCACCCCCGCCCGAGCCAAAGCCCTCGCCGAGTACGTCCGCCTGATGACCGAGGAGATCCACCTCCACCACCACGGCGAGGACACCGTCGGCTGGCCGATCATCCAGGCGTCCGCCGGCCACGCCGTCGACCTGGAGCCGTTCACCGCCGACCACGACCAGCTCGACCCCATCCTGGACCGGCTGCGCCGCGCCTCCACCCTGCTGGTCACCCACCCCGGCGACCTGACCGCCCGCGAGACCCTCGCCACCGACTCGACCGTGCTGCGCGACCTGCTCGACGAGCACATCGACGAGGAGGAGCGCGACATCTTCCCGATCATCCGGACCTACGTCTCCGTGGCCGACTTCCAGTCCTGGGAGCACCAGATGATGACGAACTACCCGAAGAAGAACCTCTGGTTCCTCATCCCCTGGTCGGTCTCGGCCATCCCGGCCGCCGAGGTCCCGGCCGCGCTCGCGCTCACCCCGCTGGCCTTCCGGATCGCCAACCGCCTGTTCAGCGGCAAGTACCGCCGGTTCCACCAGCTCATCTTCGGGTGAGCCCCGATCAGCCGCCCGGCAGCGCGGCGCGGGCCCGAGCCTCCCAGTGGGGGGCTCCGGCCCGCTGCGCGACCTTGAGCGCCTGCCGCCAGTCCTCGCTCGGATCCCGGCCGAGCAGGGCGGCCAGCCCGGCCAGCCGCTCCGCGACCGGCGCCAGCACCATGGCCATGGTCTCGCCCCCGCTCACGCAGTCGCGGTACGGCGCCAGCGTCCCGTAGAGCTCTTCAGCGATCGCGCGGTCCGCGAGCAGGATCGCGGCGTCGGCGCGGAACGCCTGCATGAGCAGCCAGAGGTAGTCGAAGGGCGGTTCGTGGCGGAGCAGCCCCGCGGCGTCCGGGCGGCCCTCGATCGCGGCCTGCAGGGCGACCAGCGGGCGGGCGGCCTCGGGGTAGGCCGCGCTCAGCTGCTGGATATCCGGTTCCGCCTCGGGCAGCCGTCCGGTTTCGTGCAGGCGGCACACGCGGACCAGCATCATCGAGCCGTAGATGTCCCACATTTCAGCTTCCACGGCCTTCGCCGCGACCTCGGCGAACATCCGTTCCGCCTCGCTCTCGCGGCCCTGGAGGCGCTCGATCGCGGCCACGGCCAGGCCGGCCAGCGCGGCGGCTTCGCGCAGCTCATACCGTTCCGCGAGCTCGCGGGCGGCCTCGATCAGCACCGACGCCTCCTCCACCGCGCCCCGGGCCAGCAGCGCGGAACTGCGGGACAGCAGGCCGAGCGCCTCCACCCCCGGCAGGCGTTCCCGCCGGCCCAGCTCGACGAGCTCCGCCCCGATCTCCAGCACCAGATCGTATTTTCCGGGTACGCGATTGACGATGTAGTACGCGTTCAGCGCGACCACCAGCACGGAAGCGTTCCCCAGCGTCCTGGCCAGCGCCACCGACTCCTCGGCCGCGGCGGACGCCCCTGCCGGGTCGTGCCAGATGGCGGCCTCCAGCGCGAACGTCGCCAGCAGCCGGGCCCGCAGCTCGGTCTCACCGTCCGGCAGCCCGGCCAGGGTACGGCTGATCAGCTCGACGTGGGCCACGTCGGTCTGACCGTGATTGCGGTTGTTCCACATCATCGGCGTGTCGATGGCCGTGATCGCCGCGGCGGTGAGCGCCCGGTCGCCGGTCACCTCCGCGCTCCTGATCGCCTCCGCGCGTGACTCGCGCGCCGACTGCGCCAGCCCGGCCAGCTGCTCGGCCCTGGCCCGCTCGCGCAGCAACTCGGCGCGTACCCGCAGGTCCGCGCGTGGATCCACGAGATGCACGGTCAGCGCCCGCGCCCACAGCGCCACCGCCGACCGGTACGCGAACCGCTGCTCGGCCTGTACGGCTGCCGCCCGGCAGTACCGGACCGCCTTGTCGGCGCAGCCCAGCGTGGCGGCCTCCGCGAAGTGGTGCGCGAGCGCGCCGACGTCGGCAGGGCGGAGCTCCTCCATCGCCTCGGCGATCCGGAAGTGCAGCCGGGCCCTGCGTAGTTTGGGCAGGTCGCGGTAGATGGTGTCCATGACCAGGGCGTGCGCGAAGCGGACCTTGCCGGGGGCGGGTTCCTCCAGCAGGCCGGCCACGATGGCGATCTCCAGTGCGTCGTAGACCTCGTCGGTGTGGTGGGGCTCGGCCCGTACCAGCACGGAGACCTCGGCCTCGCGGCCGACGGCGGCGAAGGTGCGCAGCACGTTCTTGGCCACCGCGGGGAGCCGGGCCACCCGCCGCCTGATCACGTCGGCGGCGCCGGCCGGGACCTCGCTGGTGGCGACCAGCACGCCCTCGCTCGCCAGCAGGCGGGCGGTCTCCCTGGCGTAGAACGGGTTGCCGTCGCTGCGGGCCGCGATGGCGGCCACCGCGTACTCGTCGGCGCGGTCCTGTGCGTCGACCTCGGCGCAGGTCAGCCGGACCAGGGCGGCCACGTCGGCGGCGGCGAGGCCGGTCAGGTCGATCCTGGCCGCCTCCTGCCTGGCCAGGGCTGAACAGGTTTCCGCGAGTTCCTCGCTCACCTCGGCGGAGCGGTAGGTGCCGACCACGAAGACCGCGGCGGGTTCCGGGTCGGCGGCGAGGTCGCGGAGCGCGCCCAGGGTCGCCTCGTCCGCGCGGTTGAGATCGTCCAGGACGACCAGCAGGGGCCGGACGGCGGCCACTCGGGCGAGATATCCGGACAAAGCACGATGAACGTGGAAGCGGGTGGTGGAGGCGCCCAGCCGGAGCACCTCCCACTCCTCGCGGGTGCGCGGGACGGCCTGGTCGAACGTGGTCATGACCTGCGCCCACGGCCAGAGCGCGGGCGAACCCTCCGCCTCGGGGCAGCGTCCCCAGGAGACCGCCCAGCCCTGGGCCTCCAGTTCCGCCGCCAGCGCGCCGACCAGGGCGCTCTTCCCGATGCCCGGCTCCCCGGAGATCAGGGCCGCGCCGCGCCGGCCGGTGGCCAGGATCGACTGGGCCCGGTCGCGCAGCGTCTTGAGTTCGGCTTCGCGTCCGATCAGGCGATCATTCGGTTCCGCCCTTTCGAGCGGCGGGGGCTGCTCGATCGCCGTTATGGATTCGCCGCCGCCGACGCCGTGCAGCATGGTCGTCTGGTCGAGGGCCGGGTCCTGGGCCAGGACGGCGACCTCGATCTCGCGCAGGCGCGGGCCCGGATCCACGCCGAGTTCGGCGATCAGGACATCCCGGGCGCGGCGCAGGACCGACAGCGCGTCGCCCTGGCGTCCCGACCGGTAGAGCGCCAGCGCCAGCAGCCGCCACGACTCCTCCCGCAGCGGCGACTCGGCGACCAGCACCTCCAGCTCGGCCGCCGCCGCGGCCGCCCGGCCGGAACCCAGCAGGCCCATCGCGCGCAGCTGCCGGGCGTGCGCCCGCAGCTCGTCCAGGCGTACGACCTCCGGTCCCGCCCAGTCGTCTCCCGCGACCTCCGAGTACGCGGGGCCCTGCCAGCGGGCGAGCGCGCGATCCAGCAGGCTGACGGCCTGGGCGGGCGCGCGGAACAGATCCGACTCCTCGGCCTGGCGGACTTCCTGCTCGAAGAGCCAGGCGTCCAGGTCGTCGGGCTGGAACCGGAGGGCGTAGCCGGGGGCGGCGCTGACCAGGATTTTCGCGGGAGTGCGCGGGGGGCGATCCGGTTCGAGGACGCGCCTGAGCAGTGAGATGTTCGACTGGAGCAGTCCGGAGGCGCCGGTGGAGACCGAATCCCCCCAGAGGTCCTCGATCAGGCGATCCGCGGGGACCACCCGGCCGCTGGCGATGAGCAGCCGCGCCACCACGGCCCGCTGACGCCGGGGGCCGAGCGCGATCGACCGGCCGTCCACGTCAAACGCTTCAAGCGGCCCAAGCACCTGGAAACGCATCCGTACCCACCCGGGACTTGTAGCGATTTATCGCCCTAATAGTGGGGCGACAGGTTGGAACGAAGCAAACGGGGATTAGCGGACCGCCGAGCCATGCCCTCATGCCCGGCCGCTCGCGGTTGCCCACCATTCCGTGACGGACCGCCCAGCCCTGCCTTCGGTCCTGACCGGTCGCGATTGCCCGCCCATTCCGTCACTGCGGCCGGCTCGTCGCCCGAGTGGAGAATCGCAGCATGCTTGGGCATGCGGCGTCCCGCACCAGGGACCGACGCGATCGAGGGCGGGTCAGCTGGCTTTGCGGTTGACCGGGCTGGTGAGGCGGGCGATGGCGGCGACGACTTCGGAGGCGTTGGCGAGGTCGGGGAGGATGATGTCCGCGCCAGCTTCGCGTAGTTCGGCCTCGGTGGAGCGGCCCGAGGCTACGGCGATCATGGCGGCGCCGCCGATCTGGGCGGCCTGGACGTCGCGGGTGGAGTCGCCGATCAGGACGGTGTTCCCGGCGTCGAAGCGGAAGCCGTACTTGTCCTTGGCGCGGCCTTGGGCGACCTGGAGCAGGGTGGCTTTGGGGTAGACCTCTTCGCCGTACCCGCCGACCTCGAAGTCCACCCACTTGTTCAGGCCGAAGGCGGCTAATTTGTGCACGGCGTTGGTTTTGATCGTGCCGGTCAGCACGGACTGGACGACCCCGTCGAGGCGGGAGATCGCCTTCAGCGCGTCCTTGGCGCCCGGCATCGCCCTGCCCTCTTTGTCCAGTCGCCGCCGCTTGTCGGTGAACGCCACGGCCAGCGCGTCGATGAACCGGGGCAGGTGATAGTCCTCCACCTGAATCCCGTTGATCGCCAATGTCTCGAAGATGATCTCCGAGTCCGGCCTCCCCATGGCCACGGCCAGCTTCACCAACGGCCGCCCGGTCACCATCCGGAACGCGTCGGCATACGCGTCGCGAGCAACGATCGTGACGTCGACCAACGTCAGATCGACATTCCAGAGCACGAGCCGGTTAATCGCGACCTCCGAGGGGGGAAAACCTCAACTCCGCTCAGCGTACGACCAACCCACCCCAGTTAACCCATCCAATGCCGGATGGATTGCCCGCTAGTGGATGGATCGTCTGCTTTCCGCCGAACCTGTGTCAGCGAGGTTCAGTGCCTGCTGCAACGAGTCCACGACGGGGACGCCGACCCGCTCCAGCTCCGACCGGCGGGTCATGCCTCCGGTGTAGAGGATCGCCCTGGCCCCGACGTGCTGCGCGGCATGCGCGTCATCCACGCTGTCCCCGATCACCACGACCTGACCAGGATCGAGATCGAGGGCCTTGAGGTGCAGGACCATGTGCTCCGCCTTGGGCCCGCCGGAAGCGGCCCGGAGCCCGTCCACCCGGGCGAAGTGATGGTCGAGCCCGAACTCGCCCACCTTCGGCACCAGCCGATCGTGTCCCCACATCGACAGCAGCGACTGCGTCCGCCCCGAGTCGCCCCAGGCCCGCAGACTCGCCGTCGCACCCTCCGCGAGCTGACACGCCAGCATCAGCTCGTGGTAGTGGAGATGAAACCCGTGATCGAGCTGCTCCCACTCGCCTTCCGCGAGCGGCCGCCCGATGATCCGCTCATACGCCACCCAGATCGGCCGCGTATAAACCTCCCGAAACCCCTCAAGATCAAACGGCCCCACCCCATACGGCCGGAAGATCTCATTCGTAGCTCCAACGACCGCATCCGTGTCGTGAAAGAGCGTCCCGTTCCAGTCCCAAACAATGTGTGTCATCGTCCGCCAGTTTAATAGACCCCACCGACAACCCCCTGGTCACCCACCTCATAGGCTCCAACCCAGGCGGCTACCTCACTCACCAGTGCTCGCCCGGCCACACCACCGGAAATCTCCCACCGAACGCCCTTACCCAAGGCCCACTCTCGCGATGAGCCGGTTTGCCCTGCTTGCGGTGAATCTCGGTCTTACTCAAGGCCCACTCTTCCCGGTGTCCAGAACGGCTTGGTCAGCACCGCCCGCCGAGGCCACCCCCGCTCCCGCACGAGGTGATCACGCACCATCTGGATGGTCTTCGCCTCCCCCGCCACATACGCGACCCCGGCCTCCGCCGGCAGGCTCAACCCTCGAACGGCCTCGACCAACTCCCCCGACTCCGCCGCGCTCCGCTCCCCCCGGAAAATCCACCGAACCGCGTCCCCCAGCTCAAGCAGATCGTCTTTCCCCGCGACCTCGACAACCCCGAACACGGAGGCGTCCCCCAGCCCCCGGATCATCGGCCCGAACGCGACCGCCGCCGTCTCCTCCCCCACGAACAGGTGGTACGCCCCCTCCTGCACGACGAACGCCCCCTCAGGCTTGTTGAACGTCACCTCATCCCCGACAGCCACCCGCCGAGCCCACCGCGCCCCCGGCCCTTCCCCATGATCGAGAACACGCAACTCCAACCCCCCATCAAGATCCCAAACCGAATAGGTCCGCAGAAAGTCCCCAGGCCGCCGCCAGTTCCGAAACGCCAACGGATCCGTCACCAGAACCCGAACCTGCTGCCCCGCAGCCCACGCCAACCCCCCAACCCCATCCCCTTCAACCCGAATCCCCCGCATCCTCCCCGCCACCATCCGAACCTCGGTCACCACCCCGGTAACCAGAATCAGATCCCGAACCCGCCGCCCCAACCCAGTAGAAGCACCCATATCCCACGGAACAAAGCCACCACCGACTTTGCCCCTGACCCCTCTCCTCCACCGGACCGACCAAAGCGGATTCAAGATATATCTCGACTTATCGTCCGTCAACGCTTTAGCTGGAGCAGGGGTGAGCCCGGGTGCACTTCGCCCGGGCTCCAGCGTCAGCCGAACACCTGCGCGACACGTCGCTCGTACGCCCGACGCCAGGCCAGCCGGTAGAGCACCCGCATGATCAGCGGCACGGTGGCGAGGATGTGGGCCCGCTGTTCCTCGGACGCGGCGTCCAGGGTCCACGCGGCCACCATGGGCAGCTCCCGCCCGTGGCTCTTGACGACCGCCTTGCCCGACTCCTCCCACCACTCGGGTGTGATGTGCGCTCGGATCAGCGGGACCACCTGGGACTCCTCCAGGTCGAGATGCGTGTTCAGCAGCTCGTGCAGCCGGCGCAGGTCGCGGGCCTGCTCCGGCGCCGGGCGTGGACGCCCGGTGAGGCGCGCGATCACGTCGTCCATCTCCTGGTGCTCGGCCTCCAGCCGGTCCAGCACCTCGGTGGACTCGGGCACCAGGGAGCGGAGCAGCGGCCAGATGTTGGCGTCCTCGTCCGAGTGGTGGTGGTGCAGGGCCCGCAGCTGCATGGCGGTGTGCTCGTCGATGAGGGCGCGGCGGCGCTCGTCCCCGGCCGGGCAGCGGTCCAGCGCCTCGGCGAGGCGGCCGAAATCGCGGCGGAGCCCACGGTGGAAAGCCAGGAAGAGCGTGAGGTCGGGGCCCGTGCCCCGTTCGATGTTCGTCGTCATGCGACCACGATGGCCGCGCCCACTACGGCGCGACTCAACGAACACTTGTGATGCGCCTGGCCCACCAGGTCAGACCGGCCCGCTCGCAGCGCTCCGCCGCCGCGTCGAGGTGGGCGCGGCGGGCCCCGGGATCCGCGGCGAGCAGGCCGAGGTAGTAGCCGACCGGCCCGGCGGGGAACGTCCCCGCCCCGAACGCCAGGCGGTCCTCGTAGGGCAGCAGCCGCTGGTACACGTGCCGGCTCCCCGCCACGTCCCCGGCCGCCTGCATGGCCAGCCCGCTCAGGCAGGTCGTGGCCAGCTCGGTGAAATCACGCGGCAGCGGGCGCCAGCCCTCCCGGCGGATCGCCGCCAGCGTCTCCGTGTCGCCTCTGTAGGACGCCGACACGGCGCGGATGACCTGCCGATGCGCCGGGAACGGCGAGAATCGCGCGATCAGCTCCTCGTCTTCGACGGGCTCGCCGTTGTGCAGCTGGGCGCAGATGAGACCCGCGGCCAGCGTCGCCTCCGTGTGCCATAGGTTGAGCCGCTCCCCCGCCTCGGCCGCGGCCGTGTACGCCTCCTCCGCACCCGCCCGGTCGCCCTCCATGAGCCGCCGGGCACCCGAGTAGATGAGGTGCTGGAAGCGGGGCCAGGGCAGGTCGAGCCGCTCGACCAGCCGGCCGGCCCGGTGGGCGGCCTCGTCCGCGCCGCGCACGTCGTACAGTTCCAGCCGGGTCCGCTCCTGGATCAGCCGGCCGAGCAGCTCGAAGCCGGGCAGTCCCAGTTCCACCAGCTCGTCGCCGATCGAGTCGAGCTCGCGCATTCGCTCGGGCAGCTGGACGCCCAGGTAGCGGGCGTTGAGCGTGATGGCCAGCAGCCGCTTGTCCGCTCCCCCGGCGACCAGGCGACGGGCCATCGCCAGCGCCTCCGCCGTGGCGAGGTCGCACCGCGGGTCCGCCGAGCCGTCGTACCGCTCCATGCCGAGGCAGCCGAGCAGGCGGCAGCGCAGTTCAGAGTCGTCTCCGGGCAACCGGTCGAGCACGCTCTCGATCCGCTCGACCGAGTGCACTTCCATGTCCCCGTAGGTGTAGAACTTCCACAGGCCCGGCGCGTCGAGACTGGTCAGCGCCCGCGCGGCCAGAGCGTCGCCGCCGGTCCTGTCGGCGGCGAACACCGCCTCGTTGCGAGTGGCCCGCGCGGCGAAACCGTCGCCGGCGTCGAGCTGAGCGCGGACGAGGCCGAGCAGCAGCTCCACGTGCCGCGCCGGATCGGCGCCGGGCAGCCGGCCGTGCGTGTCCGCCGCCCGCCGCCACCACATGACCGCGTCCTCGTAGGCGTGCCGGCCCGCTGCCTGCCCTGCCGCCGCGGCGCACAGCTCCACGGCCGGTGCCGCTCCGATGGGTCCGGCGGCCAGGGCATGCGCGGCCATAGCGGTCAGGTCGGCCGCCGGACGGCGCTCCAGCCCGTGCAGCACGGCCAGGTGCAGCGCGGTCCGGCGCCGGGCCGACAGGTCGGCGTAGCAGGTCTCCCGGATCAGACCATGGGCGAACGCGTGGTCGTCGCCGAGCAACCGGGCGCCCTGAGCCGCCGCCACCGCCTCCCCCACCAGCATCTCCGTGGCCTCTTCGGCCGACGGATTCGTCTCTGCGAGGACTTCGGCCAGCAGTAGCGGGTCAGTCGCGTCGCCCGCCACTGCCGCCGCCTCCAGAACGGTGCGGTACGCCTCGGGCAGTCGCCTGATCCGCTGCCGCAGCACGTCCGCCAGCCCTTCGGGCACCGTGCCGAGCGCCCGGGCCAGCCCCTGGTCCTCGGCCAGCCGCAGGGTCTCGCGAATGAACAGCGGGTTGCCGCCCGTGCGCTCGGCCAGCGCGGAGGCCCGTTCGGGATCGAGACCCGACAGTTCGCCGACCGAGGCGGCGTCGAGCCCGGCCAGCGGCAGTCGCAGCGCCTGGCTGCGCCCCACCATGCCGAGCGCGTCGTACATGGCGGGTGTGCCCTCGCCCGAACGTACGGTGATGACGACGGCGACCCGCCCCCGCTGCAGTTTGGCCAGGTCGGCGAGGAGCCCGAGGGAGGCGGCGTCCGCCCACTGCAGGTCGTCGAGGAGCAACAGCAGCGGCCGGGCGGCCGACACCGACGCGAAGTAATCGGCCACCGCCCGGTGGAGCCTGAACCTGGCCTCCCCCGCCTCACCATCGCGATGGCCGGTACGGTTACGCTCGTCCTGATCGTCGGTGAGCAGGCCGAGCGCGTCCGCATGGTTCGGAGGGGCGTGCTCAGCCAGTTCCCCGACGATCTGCCGCCATGGCCACAGCGGCGGCGCGCCTGACATCTCGTGACAGTGGCCCCACGCCACCAGCCACCCCTGGGCCTGCCGCCCGCGCGCGAACTCCGCCGCGAGCCAGGTCTTCCCGATGCCCGGTTCGCCGGAGACCACCACCATGCGGGTTTGACCGGCGCTGACGTCGGCGGCCACCTCGGCGAGCCGATCGAGGTGCGCGGCCCGCCCCACCGTCAGTCGCGCCGCCGGTTCTGGTTCCGGGCCGCCCACGAAAACCGCGTCCCCCAGCGCGGGATCCTGCTCCAGGATCATCGCTTCGAGCCGCTGGATTCCCGGCCCCGGGTCCAGCCCGAGTTCCTCGGCCAGATGACGCCGGGCCGCCCGCAGGGCATCGAGTGCGTCGGCCTGCCGTCCGAGCCGGTAGAGTGCCCGGGCCAGGGTCTGCCACAGGCTCTCCCGCAGCGGGTGCGCCCTGGCCAGCCCTTCCAGCTCGGCGACCATGTCCGGCGCCGGCTCCAGCGCGGCCAGCCGTTGCTCGCGAACGGTCAGCTGGGCCTGCTCCAGGCGTTCGATCTCCGGCCGCAACCAGGACACGTCCGCGAACTCCTCGTACGGCGTGCCGCGCCACAACTTCAGGGCGTCGTCGTGCTTGCCCTGACCTGACAGCCGGACGAACTCCTCCGCGTCCAGCCAGTGCGGCCCGAGCGCGTACCCCGGTGGCCTGTTGATCAGCATCGCCGAGGGGGTGCGCGGCGCGCGCCCGGGTTCGAGCAGGCGGCGCAGGTTGGAGATGTAGCTGTGGAGCGTTCCCAGCGCACGCGGCGGAGGCTCGCCGTCGTAGAGGCCGTCGAGGAGCGCGTCAACGGAGACGGTGGCCCCGCGCGCGACGAGCAGGCGCGCCAGCAGCAGCCGCGGGCGCGGCCCACCGACATCTATCGAGCGTCCGTCGACGCGCACCGAAAAGGGCCCAAGAACATGGAACATCGCCCGCATGGGGGGATTGTGCCACGACGAGTCAGGTCAGGAGATCGGGGATCTCCTGGGTGGCGTACCAGAGGAGTTCGTGGGCGTCGGCGCCGTCCACGATGAACTGGGCGTCGTCGTCGCCGTCGTCGGCTGAGGAGAGGGCGGAGAGGGCTGCGGAGACGTCCTCCTGGGCGGGGAGGTCGTCGATGTGGACGGCGGCCAGGTTCGCCATCGGCACGGATTCCAGGACTCGGACGCGGCCGCGATCGTTCAGGTCGGGGCTCACCAGGACGGCGGTGTCGGGGACTTCGGCGGCGACTACGACCCGGCGGGCCGGGGCGTCGAAACCGTCGGCTTTGTCCGCCGCGAGCATGCGCAACGATCCGCGGGCCGCCTCCATCAGGGCGACGTACTCCAGTTCCTCGGTGTCTCCGGAGACGTACCACTCGACGAGCGCGGGCGTCACCGCGAAACCCGCCATCGGTCCCGGTCCCAGTTCGCCGGCCGCGAGGGCGCGGGCCAGGCCCGGAAGCGTGCACGGCAGATAGACACGCATGCGTTCCCCAAGATGTTCGACGCTGAAGCTTTGCCACGGCCGCCCGAATTACGAAGAGCTCCGCACGGATTCCGGGGCGCCCCGAACCCCGGACGCAGCCGATCACCCCATGAGTGTGCCAGCACCACACCACTTCCGGCGAGAACCCCTGGACCCGAAGCGCCGATCCACAGCTCCGCCAACCCTCCCGAGAGCTATTCAGCTCCCCGGCTCCGAAGCCCGTCCCGGCCAGGGACGGCATGCCGGAACGCCGCAACGACGGGCGCGTCTTCCGGATGGCGACAAGGTCACCCAGCCGCGCAACAACTACGACAAGGCCGTGCGGACTTCAGGATGCGCTGCGGAGAGGGACTCCGATGAGGGATTCCAGGTGGGTGATCGTGGTGGTGGGGGTGGTGTGGTGGAGGCCGTGGATGCCCAGGGATTGGGCGGCGGTGATGTTGGCCTGGATGTCGTCGATGAAGACGCAGTCGGCGGGGGTGAGGGCGAGCAGGTCCAGGGCGTGGTGGAAGATCCGGGGTTCGGGTTTGCGCATGCCGACTTCGCCGGAGATGACGATCTTGTCGAAGAGGTCGGGCCAGTTGTCGCGGGGGTAGTCGTTGGCCCAGGAGTTGGAGAGCAGGCAGGTTCGTACCCCCGCGGCGCGGGCGTGGCGGAGCATGTCGTTCATCGATTCGACCGGGCGGAAGCCCGCGAACATCCGGGTCAGCAGACCTTCGGCGACCGGCGGCACCCCGTCCAGGGTGAGCAGCCGCGCCGCCAGATCAAGCTCGAAATCCGCGGCCGAGATCTCGCCGCGCTCCAGCGCGTGAATCGTGTTCTCGCCATCGGCCGCCCCCTCGTAGGCGTGCAGGATCAGCTCCCGCATCACATCGCGATACCGCGACCCATCGATGCGATCAGCCGCAAGCCACTCCTCGATCGCCTCAGCCAACCCGGTGGTGAGAACCCCACCCCAGTCGATGATCACACCCTTGACCACAAACCCTCCCAAAGCAGACCGGCTCCAGCGTAAAACACCGGACTCGGCGCCAAGCGGGAGGGCCAGCCGCCCGCGGAAGCAAGGCAAACCGAGTCCAGCGTGGAACACCAGACTCCGGCACAACGCCGGAAGGTCAGCCACCCTGCGGAGGTCAGCTGTTTGTGGAGGTGAGGCGGGTGGCGGTGCGGAGGTGGGTGGGGGTTTTGAGGAGGGAAGGGGCTTTTGTGGGTGGGGGGTAGAAGTTTTTGGTGTGGAGGGAGCGGTCGGATTTTAGTTTGAGGATTCGGCGGACGGACTGGTCGAGGCGGGTTTTGGTGATGCGGCCGGAGTCGACGGCGGCGAGGACGGCCTGGTACGCCTTGGAGAGGTCGGGGGGCATGAGGAGGATGTCGGCGCCGGCCAGGATGGCGCGGACGGCCACTTCGGAGTCGCCGTATTTTTTGCGGACGCCGTCCATGTTGAGGGCGTCGGTGGAGATGACGCCCTTGAAGCCGAGTTCCTGGCGGAGCAGGCCGGTGAGGATCTTCTTGGAGAGGGTGGCGGGGTCGCCGGAGGAGTCGAGGCGGGGCATCACAATGTGGGCGCTCATGATGGCGTCGACGCCGGAGGCGATGGCGGCGCGGAAGGGCGGGGCGTCCAGGCGGTCCCATTCTGCGCGGGTGTGGTGGATCACGGGCAGGGCGGTGTGGCTGTCGGTGGCGGTGTCGCCGTGGCCGGGGAAGTGTTTGGCGGTGGCGGCGATGCCGCTGTCGTGGAAGCCCTTGATGGCGGCGCTGACCATGTCGGCGACGAGGCCAGGGTCGGAGCCGTAGGCGCGGGGGCCGATGACGGGGTTCCGGGGATTGACGTTCACGTCGGCGACGGGGGCGAAGTCCATCGAGATGCCGAGGGCCCTGAGCTCGGTGCCGGTGATCTTCGCGGCAGCGCGGGCGTTCGCGGGTTTGCCGGTGTCGCCGATGGTCTGCGCCCCGGGCAGTTTGGTGACCAGGTCACCGAGGCGGGAGACCAGGCCGTTCTCCTGGTCGACGCCGATGAGCAGGGGAACGTCGGGGGCGGCGGCGCGGAGCCCGGCGGTGAACTGCGCCAGCTGTTTCGCGTCGACGATGTTGCCGGTGCCAGGGAAGAGGATCATGCCACCGAGGTGATATTTCTCGATCACCTCGGCGGGGCTGCCGACGCCGAAGCGGGCCTGGTTCTCCTGATGGGGGGCGTCGGCGCGCGAGCCGTACAGCACCGGCATGAAGAGCTGGCCGACCTTCTCCTCGACACTCATCCGCTGGAGTTGGGCCGTCACGCGGGACACAGCAGGGGATTTCGACGGCACGGCGGAGGACGGTGCCGACGCGGACGGCTGCGGGGTGCTGCCGACCGGGGTGTTCCTCGTCGCGGAGCAAGCCGTGACCATCGCTAACATCACGCAGACGAGTGCGCGCAGGCGCACTAAACCGGAGCGTCCATGCCTTCTTACCGTGCCGTGCCCAACCATGTTCACACCGTAGCCGGAGCGACCGACATCCTGCTCGGGGATGGTGCGTACGGCTCCTCCCCCGGGCCCTGTTCCACCCGGAGGAGGAGCCGCACGCGAGTCGGCGCGGGTCAGAGACCCAGGTCGGCGAGGCCGGGGAGCTCGGCTCGGGCGGCGTCCTTCGCGGTGCTCGCGGAGAGCGCGCCACGCGCCGCGACGGCGGCCGTACGGCACTGCTCCAGGGTATGACGGCCGAGGGCGGCGCGGACCCAGGGCAGCGCGGGGGATCCCATCGAAAGTGAGGTGACGCCGAGACCCACCAGGACGCACGCGAGCACCGGGTCGGCGCCGGCCTCACCGCACACGCCGCAGCTCTTCCCGGCACCGGCGGCGCCGTCGGCGGCCAGCGCGATCAGGTCGAGTACGGCGGGATGCCACGGATCCTGCAGGTCGGCGACCCCGCTGACCTGGCGATCGGCCGCCAGCGCGTACTGGGTGAGGTCGTTGGTGCCGATCGAGAAGAAGTCGACGACGGTGGCGAGCTGGTGGGCGCGGAGCGCGGCCGAGGGGATCTCGATCATGATTCCGGCGGTGTCCAGGCCGGCGTCGTGGCAGGCGGAGACGAACCAGGAGGCCTCCTCGACGGTGGCGACCATCGGCGCCATGACGTAGGGAAGGGCCGCCGTACCGGCGGCGGCCCGCGCCAACGCCCCCAACTGACTTTCCATCATTTCCGGATATTTCCGGAACATGCGGAGGCCGCGTTCGCCGAGCGCCGGGTTGGGCTCCTCGCCGGACGGCGGCAGGAACGCCAGCGGCTTGTCCGCCCCGGCGTCCAGGGTCCGCACCACGACCCGCCCGCCGGGGAACGCGTCGAACACGGCCCGGTAGGCCGCCTCCTGCTCCTCCTCCGACGGCGCGTCCGCCCGATCGAGGAACAGGAACTCGGTGCGGAACAGCCCGACGCCCTCCGCGCCGTGCGCCAGCGCCGACTCCAGATCCTTCGGCCCGCCGATGTTGGCCAGCAGCGGCACCGCGTGCCCGTCCGAGGTCGTCCCCGGACCGGTGCTGGCGGACAGCGCCGCCTCCCGGGCCGCGGCCGCGCCGAGCAGCGCGTCCACGTCGGCCCGCGGCGGCGAAAGCCGTACCGAACCGGAGGCGCCGTCCACCAGCGCCCAGGTGCCCTGGCCGATCGAGGTGGCGCCGGCGCAGCCGACCACGGCTGGCACGCCCATCGCGCGGGCCAGGATCGCGGTGTGGCTGGTCGGGCCGCCGTCCTCGGTCACGAAGGCGGCCACCAGGTCCCGGTTGAGCAGCGCCGTGTCGGCCGGGGCCAGATCCTTGGCGACCAGCACGTACGGCTCGGCCGCCGAGTCCGGCACCCCGGGCATCGGCAGCCCGGTCAGCAGCGCGATGGTCCGATCCCGGATGTCGTCCAGGTCGGCCACCCGCTCGGCCAGGTAGCCCCCGGCCGCCGCGAGCAGGTCCCGGTACTTCCCGAACGCCTCGAACACCGCGCGCGGCGCGGCGACACCCTCGTCGATGCGCTCCGCGACCCCGACCTCAAGGCCGGGGTCGCGCGCCATCATGGCCTGCGCGCCGAGAACGTCCTGAGCCGCGCCGCCGGCCTTCGCGCCGCGCGCCTCCAGATCGTCGGCGACCCGCTCCAGCGCGTCCGCGGCCCGTTTCCGCTCGGCCGCCGCCTCGCCCTGATACCGCGAACCAGGCGCGGGTTCGGGGATCGACCCGACCAGCAGGTGTACGGGCCCGTATCCGGCGCCCGGACTGACTCCCGAACCACGCAACACCGCAGCGGTGTCCATGTCAGGTCGCCGACGCGATCGCGGCGAGCTGGTCCAGGAGCTCGTCGGCCCCCTCCCCTTCGGCGTTGATGACGATGGTGTCGCCGCGCCGGACGTCCAGCGAGAGCACCGACAGGATGCTCTTGGCGTTGACGGGGGCGCCGCTACCGCCCAGTTTGGCGACGGTGACGTCGATGGACGCCTTCGTCGCGGTCTGCACGAAGGTCGCGGCGGGACGCGCGTGCAGGCCCACCTCGGACTCGACGGTTATCTTTCGCTCGGCCACGGATACTCCTCTACCTACGCGGGCGGTCCAGACCACCCGGTTATCGGCCATTCGACACCGGTGAGATCGGCGACGACAAGGTCAGCATGCGCCAATTCGCCGGGATGGTGGGTTGTCGCCAGTCCCACGCACGTCATACCCGCCGCGCGCGCGGCGGCAATCCCGGCCAGCGAGTCCTCGAAGACCACGCAGTCGGCGGGCTCGACGCCCAGCCGCGCGGCGGCCGTCAGGTACGCCTCCGGGTCCGGTTTGCCGGCGGTCACGTCCTCGCCGGACACGATGGTCTGGACCGCGTCGCGCACGCCCAGCCAGCCCAGCCGGTCCTCGGCCCACCACCGCCGCGCCGAGGTGACCAGCGCGGCGGGCGCGCCGGCGGCGGCGACGGAACGGACGAAGTCCACCGCGCCGGGCACGATCTCGATCTCCGGCAGCCCCGGCCGCAGCGCGTAGTCGCCGATCTCGGCCAGCAGCGCCTGCGCGTCGGCTCCCGGCAGCAGCCCGCCCAGCACGTCGAGGACCCGCCGCCCCATGAAGCCGCGCAGCACGTTCTCGTCGTGCTCGACCCCGTGGTTGTCCAGCAGCAGCGCCCACATGGCCAGACTCCGCGCCTCGGAGTTGATCAGTGTGCCGTCCAGGTCGAAGAGTGCCGCGGTCAGCCCCATTGGAACAACTCGTCTCCGGCGTGTACGGGCCCGGCCGCCACCCGCAGCACCGAGGAGGCGGGCGCGTCCAGCGCCACCACCGGGCAGATCGGTGAGCGCCCGCCCGCCTCGACGTCGGCGGGGTTCCAGGACACCACGGGCTGACCCGCCGGCACCAGGTCGCCCTCGGCGGCCAGCAGGTCGAAGCCCACGCCCTTGAGCTGGACGGTGTCGATGCCCAGGTGGACCAGGACGCCGCGGCCGTCGGGGCCCACGATCACGTACGCGTGCGGGTGCAGTTTCACGATCCTTCCGGAGATGGGGGCGACCGCGACACCCGGCTCCCTGGCCGGGTCGACGGCCGCGCCCGGACCCACCATGGCTTGGGAGAACACCGGATCCGGCACGGCGGAGAGGCTGATCGCCGCGCCTGCCATCGGAGCCAGCACAGGTGTCAACAATCCCCCTCAGCCGATGATGTCCTCGATGTCGCTGGCGATCGTGTCGGCCTCCGGGCCCACCACGACCTGGACGATGTTGCCCGCGGCCATCACCCCGTGCGCGCCCGCGGCCTTCAGCGCGGCCTGATCCACCTTGGCGGCGTCCCGCACCTCGGTGCGCAACCGGGTGATGCACGGCTCGATCTCGATGATGTTGTCCACCCCACCGAGGCCGGAGATGATCGCCTGAGCGTCTGCCGCCATGGTCAGCCTCCTCGTTATGGATCTGTGATTCACCCTAATCGGTCTGGGTGACCTTGTTCAGACCACGGGGCGCGTCCGGGTCGATCCCGAGCCTGCGCGCCAGCGCCTCGGTGAGCAACTGCCCTGGCACGATGAGACCCATCGGCGCGGCCCACTCCGGCAGGTCGGGCCCGTGCAGCGACGCGGTCGAGACGGCCGCCAACCGGTTCCCGCCCCCCACCCCGAACGCCGAAGCCCCCGCTCCGGTCACCCGCTCGGCCAGCGCGATCGTCCCGGCCAGCGTCGGCCCGTCCCCGGCCGCGACCAGGATGGCGGGCGTGTCCTCGTCCACCACGGCGATCGGCCCGTGCAGCAGGTCGGCGTAGGACAGCCCCATGGCGTGCAGGTAGCACGCCTCCTTGAGCTTCAGCGCCAGTTCGAGCGCGGTGGAGAACGCCAGCCCCCGCCCGGAGACCACCACTCCCGGCTTGTCGGCCAGCCCTTCCACCAGCGCGTCGAGGTCGCCCGGGTCGTCGATGAGCTTCTGCACCGCGTCCGGCACCCGGTCCAGGTCGGCCGCGTTCACGTCCGCCCCCAGCCCGAGCGCGAGCACGGCCATCGCCGCCAGCTGCGTGGTGTAGGTCTTGGTGGCCGGGACCGCCTTCTCCTCCCCCGCGACCGTGCACAGCGCCAGGTCGGCGGCGAGCGCGAGCGGGCTCTCCGGGCCGCCGTTGGTGATCGCCACCGTCCGCGCCCCGCAGTCCCTGGCCCAGTCCAGCGTCTCCACGATCTCCTCGGTACGCCCCGACTGGGACACCGCCACCGCGAGCACGCCGTCCAGGTCCAGCCGCCGCTTGTAGGTGGTCGCGATCGACGGCGCGGCCAGCGCCGACAGGCGTCCGGCGTGGGCCTCCACCAGGTACCGGCCGTAGACTGCGGCATTGTCAGATGTGCCCCGGGCGATGAACAGCAGCTGACGTGTCTGGTCCCCCAGTCGCCGTACCTCCTCGACCTGGGGCAGCAGGGCGTCCAGTGTGGCCCGGAGCGCGGCGGGCTGTTCGGCGATCTCGCTACGCATCTTCGTCGTCATCTGGTGCTCATCCTGTTATAGGTCCGTACGTTGACAGGGAAATCGGGCCTGTGGTCTAGTCCGGACTAGACCAGTAGGAACCTTATCTAATACGAGAGGGGAGGCAACAGTGGCCCAGATCGATCCGGACAGCCCGGTGCCCAAGTACTTCCAGCTGCGCGAGATCCTGCTGGACCTGATCGAGAGCAACGAGCTCTCGATCGGCGCGGCGATCCCTTCGGAACGCGAGCTGTGCCAGCGTTTCGGCCTCTCCAGGATGACCGTCCGGCAGGCGGTGGACCATCTGGTCTCCGAGGGGCGGCTGCACCGCGTCCCCGGCAAGGGCACGTTCGTGGCCCGGCCGAAGATAGAGCTGGCTCTCCAGCTGACCTCCTTCAGCGACGACATGCGCGCCAGGGGCCTGGAGCCGGGCTCCCGCGACCTCGATCGCCGGGTGGTCCGGGCCAGTGCCCACCTCGCCCGCGAGCTCGGCATCCAGCCCGGCGACGCGGTGCACTTCATCGAGCGGCTGCGCACGGCGGACGGGGAGCCGCTGAGCATCGAGCGCGCCCACATCCCGGTGGCGCTCGCCCCCGACCTGGACGCCTTCGACCTGTCCGGCCGCTCCCTGTATGCCTTACTGGAATCCCGGTACGGGCTGGTGCTGGACGCCGGTGAGCTGACCATCGACGGCGGGATCGCCGATCCGAGCGACGCAGACCTGCTCAAACTGCCGCGCGGCGGCGCGGTGCTGCTGCTGCAGCGCCGCTCCTACACCGGCGGGGTCTGCGCCGAACTCGGGGTCTCCACCTACCGCGCGGACCGCTACCAGCTCCGCACCCTCCTGGAGCCGCGGCGGCTCTAACCTCCCCTCACCTTGGAGGATCACGATGAGTTCCAGCTCCGCCGTGATGGGCGTGCTCCAGCGCCTGGGGCGCTCGCTGATGCTGCCGATCGCCGTCCTGCCCGCCGCCGCGCTGCTGCTGCGCTTCGGCCAGCCCGACATGCTGGGCTCGAACGGCGCCGAGCCGGGCGGCTTGGCCGACGTGGCCGGTTTCGGGTGGATGGCGAACGTGGCCAAGGTCTTCGCGAACGCCGGTGACGTGCTGTTCGGCGCGCTGCCGCTGCTGTTCGCGATCGGGGTCGCGATCGGCTTCGCCCGGAAGGCGGACGGGTCGACGGCGGTGGCGGCACTGGTGGGGTATCTCATCTTCGACCGGGTCTCCAAGGGCCTGTTCTTCGACGCGCCCGCCTCTGATGTGGTCCACCAGCGGGTGGCGCAGCAGGTGGTGGGCGCGGACGGCAAGCCGGTCGAGGTGGTCAACTGGGCGGCAGGGAACCCGACCGGGGTGCTGGGCGGCATCATGATCGGCATCGTGGCGGCGCTGCTCTGGCAGCGCTACTACCGGATCAAGCTCCCGACCTGGCTGGCGTTCTTCGGCGGGCGGCGGTTCGTGCCGATCGTCACCGCGCTGGCGGGGGTGCTGCTGGGCGTGGTGTTCGGGCTGATCTGGCCGCCGATCGGCGAGGTGATGAACAACTTCGGCTCCTGGCTGGCCGACAACAACGTGGTCGGCGCGGGTGTGTACGGCACCGCCAACCGCCTGCTCATCCCGCTCGGCCTGCACCACATCATCAACTCGATCGTCTGGTTCCAGGTGCCGGGCTGCGTGGTCGGCGGCGCCCAGTTCACCGGCGACCTGACCTGCTACCTGCAGGGCGCGGACGGCGCGGGCTCGTTCATGACCGGCTTCTTCCCGGTGATGATGTTCGGCCTGCCGGCCGCCGCGATCGCGATCTGGCGGGCCGCCCCGGCGCACCGCAGGACCACGGTCGGCGGCATCATGATCTCCGCGGCGCTGGTCTCGTTCGTCACCGGCATCACCGAGCCGATCGAGTTCGCCTTCATCTTCGTGGCCCCGGTGCTGTTCGTGGTGCACGCGCTGCTGACCGGCCTCTCGATGGCGCTGACGACGGCTCTGGACGGGCGGCTGGGCTTCGGCTTCTCGGCGGGGGCCTCGGACGCGCTGCTGAACATCGGGAAGGCGAACACGCACAACTTCTGGCTGGTCATGCTGATCGGCGTGATCTACGCGGCGGTCTACTACCTGGTCTTCAGCTTCCTGATCAGGCGGCTGAACATCATGACCCCGGGCCGCGAGCCGGAACCGGACGTGGATTCCGGCGAAAGCGTCGAAACTACGCAATCAACGACCTAACCCTAAAGGTACGACCTCCTACGACCTTCCTCCCGTACAGTGGGCAAAGCGATTTCCCGACCTGTCACGGGGGGCTTCATGTTGACGATCCAGTTGCTCGGTCCGCCGTACGTCGAACGCGACGGAGTGGCGATCCGGCCGCCGCGCGGCCGCAAAGCCTGGGCCCTGCTCAGCTACCTGCTGCTGGCCGAACGCCCGCAGGGCCGCCGCCATCTGGCCGAGCTGCTGTTCGGCGACGCCGAGGACCCGCTGGGCGCGCTCCGCTGGGCGCTGGCCGAACTGCGCAGGGCCCTCGACCTCCCCGACGTCCTGACCGGCGACCCGGTGCGCCTGGCGTTCGGCGACCGGGTGACCGTCGACGTGCACCAGGTCGTCCGCGACGACGCCGACCCCGCCCCGCTGCTGGCCGCGGGCGGCGACCTGCTGGCCGATATGAACCTGTCGGCCAGCCCGGCGTTCGAGTCCTGGCTGCTGGTGGAGCGGCATCGGGTGTCGGCCAGGATCGAGGCGCGCTGCCGACAGGTCGCGGTCGCCCTCCTCGCCGCCGGACAGGCCAAGGAGGCGGTCGGGTACGCGGCGCGCGCCGTCGCCCGCAACCCGCTCGAAGAGGGCAACCACGAACTGCTGGTCCGGAGCCTGGCCGCGACCGGCGACCGGACCGCCGCGCTCCGGCAGATCGCCGTCTGCGAGGACCTGCTGCGGCGGGAACTCGGCCTGGACGCCTCCGCCGCGCTCCGCGAGGCGGCCGCCGTCAGCACCGGCAACCCGGTGGCCCCGGCACTGAGCGGGCGGGCGGCCGGCTCCAGCCAGCTCGACGCCGGCCGGGCCGCCATCGTGGCCGGGGCCGTGGACGCGGGCCTGCAGTGCCTGCGCCGGGCCGTCGCCGAGGCGGCCCGTTGCGGCGACGCCGGGTTGCAGGGCCGGGCGCTGGCCGCGCTGGGGGGCGCGCTGGTCCACGCCGTACGGGGCCGGGACGCGGAAGGGTCGATCGCGCTGCACGAGGCGATCACGCTGAGCATCCGCACCGGCGACCGGGCCACGGCGGCGCGGGCCTACCGGGAGCTCGGCTTCGTCGAGGTGCAGGCCGGGCGGCGGGACACGGCCGGGGCGTGGCTGAGCAAGGCCCAGGACACGGCCGAGACCGACGCCGAGTTCGCCGCGCTGCTCGGACTGCGCGGCATGAACGCCTCCGACCACGGCGACTACCCGGCCGCGTTCGGCTATCTCAACGACTCCGTCGAGCGGGCCGTGCGCTGCGAGGACCACCGCCAGCAGGCCTGGTCGCTGTCCATCCTGGCCCGCGCCCACCTGCTCAGGGCCGAACGCGACCAGGCCGCCGCCGCCTTGCAGCGCTCGCTGGACCTGATACTCAAGCAGCGCTGGATGGCGTTCCTGCCCTGGCCGCAGACGCTGCTCGCCGAACTCGACCTCATCGCCGGGAAACTGGACGAGGCGGGCGACGCGCTCGAACACGCCTGGGAGCTGGCCTGCCAGCTCGGCGACCCGTGCTGGGAGGGCATGGCCGCGCGCGGCCTCGGCCTGCTCAACGCGACCAGGGCCGACTACCGGACGGCGACGAAATGGCAGGACGAGGCGGGCTTCCGCTGCGTCCGGGTGCCGGACCGCTACCAGTGGGTGCACGCGTACGCGCTGGACGCGGCGATCGCGACCGCCGTGCGGCAGGGGGACCGGGACCGGGCCGTGCCGCTGCTGGACACGCTGGCGCAGCTGGCCGCCCACTGCGACATGCGGGAGTTCGTAGTGCGCGCGCATCTGCACCGTTGGCGGCTCGGGGACGGCGCGGCCCTGGGGAGTGCCCGGCGGCTCGGCGCGACCATCGACAATCCGGCGCTGGAAGAGCTGTTCGCCTAGTTGCGGACGGGCCGGAACGGTGGATCTTCGGGGCGAATCGCCGTACAAGGCTGGAGATCCCGGGAAAGTTGGCATGGAGGTATCCGGGGGCGAGGGCCGGAATCTCTTGTAGGGGACCGAATGTCCGGCCCCCCTCGGAGACTCGATGCCCAAGCCGTTCCCCCTCCCCCGGCTCGTGCCCGTCCCCCCGGCCGACCCGCCGTACGACGACGAGCCCCAGACCAGCGGCTCGCTCGCGCTGGCCTACCGTGCTGCCCCCGACCCGGCACGGGACCGGCGGCCACTCATCCTCGGCGCCTCCGGCGGCATCCCCGACGAACGGCGCCTGCGCGGCCTCGGCCAGGCGCTCGCCGAGATCCTCGCCGGTCGGAGACCACCCGAGACCATCCAGGACCGGATGGCCGACCGCGCCTACGCCGAACTGATCCGGGCCGGCAAGATGATCGACACCCAGCGCCCGCCGATGGTCGGCGTCCCGCACGTGCAGTCCCCCCACCCGGGCGCGGTGGAGATGTGCCTGCTCGTGCACTGCGGCACCCGCAGCCGCGCCCTCGCCGTCCGCCTGGAGCGGTACGGCACGCAGTGGCTGGTCACCGACTTCGAAACCGCCTGAACGGCGAAGCCCGCGCCGGGCGAACCGGCGCGGGCTTCGGCACCACGTGTTACGCGGACGCGTGCTTCGGGTCCCCGTGGCAGCGCTTGTACTTCTTGCCGGACCCGCACGGGCACGGCGCGTTCCGCTCCACGTTCCCGTAGGCGGCCCGCTGCTCCGGCGTCGAACGCACCCGGTTGACCTCGACCTCGCCGCCCTCACCAGGCGCCGAGTAGATCATCTCAGCGGGCTTGGAGGGCCGCCTGAGCGCCTTGGCGATGATCGAACTCGCCTCCGCGACGGCCGTGTCGCCCTCCGCCTCGCCGGACTCGTAGCTGATCGGGTTCTCCTGAACCTCGATCTGCACGTTGAACAGCCAGCGGACCGACTCCTCCTTGATGCCTTCCAGCATCGCGGCGAACATCTCGTAGCCCTCCCGCTGATACTCGATCAGCGGGTCCTTCTGGGCGTAGGCGCGCATGCCGATGCCCTCCTGGAGATAGTCCATCTCGTAGAGGTGCTCGCGCCACTTGCGGTCGATGACCGAGAGGATGACCTGCCGCTCGACGTGCCGCAGCACGGGAGCGCCGGTGTCGGCCTCGCGCCGGTCGTAGGCGGTGAGGGCGTCGCCCTTCATCTTGTCCGCCACGAAGTTCGCCTCAAGGTCGCCCAGCGAACCGCCGGCCTCCTCGATCAGCTCGGCGGAGGTGGTCTTCACCGGGTAGAGCTCGGCGAACGCCTTCCACAGCTTGTCGAGGTCCCACTCCTCGGAGAAGCCCTCGGCGGTGGCGCCCTTGACGTAGTCGTCGACCACTTCGCCGATGAAGGTGCGCACCTGCTCGTGCAGGTCGGCGCCCTCCAGCACCCGCTGGCGCTCGGCGTAGATCACCTTGCGCTGGCGGTTCATCACCTCGTCGTACTTGAGGACGTTCTTGCGGATCTCGAAGTTCTGCTGCTCCACCTGGTGCTGGGCGGAGGCGATGGCCTTGGAGACGATGCCCGACTCGATCGGCTGGTCCTCGGGGATGTTCAGCCTGGTCATGATCATCTCGACCCTGGCCGAGTTGAACAGCCGCATCAGGTCGTCCTCAAGGGACAGGTAGAAGCGGGACTCGCCGGGGTCGCCCTGCCGGCCGGACCGGCCGCGGAGCTGGTTGTCGATGCGGCGCGACTCGTGCCGCTCGGTGCCCAGCACGTAGAGCCCGCCGATCGAGACGACCTCCTCGTGCTCGGCCGAGACGGCCTCCTTGGCCTTCTCCAGCGCCTCGGGCCAGGCCTTCTCGTACTCCTCCGGAGTCTCCACCGGGTCCAGGCCGCGCTGGCGCAGCTCCAGGTCGGCGCGGAACTCGGGGTTGCCGCCGAGCATGATGTCGGTGCCTCGGCCGGCCATGTTGGTGGCCACCGTGACCGCGGCCTTCCGGCCCGCCTCGGCGATGATCGCGGCCTCGCGGGCGTGGTTCTTCGCGTTCAGCACCTCGTGCCGGACGCCCTGGCGCTTCAGCATCCGGGAGAGCCGCTCGGACTTCTCCACGCTGGTGGTGCCGACCAGGACCGGCTGGCCCTTCTCGAACCGGATCTTGATGTCGTCCACGCACGCCTGGAACTTGGCGTCCTCGCTCTTGTAGACCACGTCGGCCTGGTCCTTGCGGACCATCGGCATGTTGGTCGGGACGGGGACGACGCCCAGCTTGTACGTCTGGTGGAACTCGTTCGCCTCGGTGGCGGCGGTTCCGGTCATGCCGGCGAGCTTGCCGTACAACCGGAAGTAGTTCTGCAGCGTGATGGTGGCCAGGGTCTGGTTCTCGTCCTTGACCTTGACGCTTTCCTTGGCCTCGATGGCCTGGTGCATGCCCTCGTTGTAGCGCCGGCCGTGCAGCACGCGGCCGGTGAACTCGTCGACGATCAGCACCTCGCCGTCGACGACGATGTAGTCCTTGTCCTTCTTGAACAGTTCCTTGGCCTTGAGGGCGTTGTTCAGGAACTGCACCAGATGGGTGTGCTCGGGCTTGTACAGGTTGTCGATGCCGAGGATGTCCTCGACCTTCTCGACGCCCGTCTCCAGGATGCCGACGGTGCGCTTCTTCTCGTCGACGACGTAGTCGCCGGTGCTGTCCTCGCCGTCCTTGCCCTCGGCGCCCCTGCGGAGCCTCGGCACGATCTTGGAGAACTCGGCATACCACTTGCCGGACTGCTCGCCGGGCCCGGAGATGATCAGCGGGGTCCGCGCCTCGTCGATGAGGATCGAGTCCACCTCGTCGACGATCGCGTAGTTGTGCCCGCGCTGCACGCACTCCTCGATGGACTGGGCCATGTTGTCACGCAGGTAGTCGAAGCCGAACTCGTTGTTCGTCCCGTACGTGATGTCGGCGTTGTACTGCTTGCGGCGCTCGTCCGGCGGCATGTTGGCCAGGATCACGCCGACCTCGAGGCCGAGGAAACGGTGCACCCGGCCCATGGTCTCGGCGTCGCGCTTGGCCAGGTAGTCGTTGACCGTGACGACGTGCACGCCCTTGCCGGCGATGGCGTTCAGGTAGGCCGGGAGCGTACAGGTCAGGGTCTTGCCCTCACCGGTGCGCATCTCGGAGATGTTGCCCATGTGGAGGTTCGCGCCGCCCATGATCTGCACGTCGAAGTGCCGCTGGCCGAGCACCCGGCGGGCCGCCTCGCGCACGGTCGCGAAGGCCTCGGGAAGCAGGTCGTCGAGGGATTCGCCGGCCTCGTGCCGCTGCCTGTAGTCCGCGGTAAGCTCGCGCAGCTCGGCGTCGGTGAGGGCCTTGAAATCTTCTTCAATGGAATTGACCTGCTCGGCGAGGCGCTTGAGCTTACGCAGAGTCTTGCCTTCGCCGGCGCGAAGAATCTTGTCGAGAATGGCTGCCACTGTTAGTAAAGCTCCTCGCAGGTCTACCCCGGCGCATCCACCGGGGTTGAGGACAAGACATACTTCCCCGCTGCCATCGTAGGCCGTTCCACCACCGGACACAGCCACCCGACACAGCTGTCTGACGCCGGGTGCGGGCGGAGCGGAGGACCCAGGGGCATACCGACGGGGCATGTCGATAGGCTCAACCCTGACAAACGTACGAACGAGGCTCCGTGTTCCGGCGGGGCGGGTCAGGTAGGTAGCGGATATGGCAGAAACTGCGCACCAGGGCAGTCACGGGGGCAGCGCCAAATCGTGGCTCGCCGTCTCCGTCATCCTCATCGGCTTCACCGTCGGCGGGGTGGCGCTGACCGGGCTCGGCGGCAGCCCCAACTGGCTGTTCGTCTGGGTCGGCGTGGGCATCTGCGCGGTCGGCGGCCTGCTCGCGCTGGTCTTCGACATCTTCTCGGACGTGATCGTGGACGCGCCCCGGGCGCTGGCGGCGCAGGAGCACCACTCCCCGCACGAGCACAAACTTGAGCAGAAGGCCCTCAACGAATTGAATTAGTCCCGAAATATCAGGGCTAATCGGGCCGGTCCGAAACCGGTGTAGTCGTTTTGTCGGTCGCGGGTCCTAGCATCGGGTCTGTGATGGACTCGGTGCGTGATCTGACAGCCGACGAGGCCCGGCGGCTGATCCTGCGCGCCCAGGGCTTCCTGGGCGCGGAAGGCCGGCGCGGCGGCGCCCCCGCGATGCTGCGCCGCCTCGGCGCCGTCCAGCTGGACACCATCTCGGTGCTGGCCCGCTCGCACGAACTGGTGGCCTACGCCCGGCTGGGCGCCGTCGGCCGCGCCACGGTCGAACGGGCCTACTGGAGCGGCGACGCCTTCGAGTACTGGTGCCACGCCGCCTGCGTCCTCCCCCTCGAACACTGGCCGCTCTACGGCTTCCGCCGCCAGGCCTTCCGGGACCGCCGCTTCCGCTGGCACGAGGTGCCCCCCACCATCGACAAGGTCCTGGACCGGGTCCGCGCCGACGGCCCGGTGACCACCACCGACATCGGCGGCGCCAAGAACGGCGGCCCCTGGTGGGACTGGTCCGACTCCAAGATCGCCATCGAGTTCCTGCTCGACATCGGCGAGGTCGTCTGCGTCAAGCGAGTCGGCTGGCGCCGCGTCTACGACCTGGCAGAACGCACCGTCCCCGGGCACCTGCGCGAGACCGAGCTCACCGACGCCGAGGCCGTCGCCCGGCTCACCCGGATCGCCGGCGAGTCCCTGGCCGTCGCCACCCGCGCCGACCTGGTCGACTACACCCGCGTCAAAGGGCAGCACGCGGCGCTGCTGGACGAGGCCCTGCACAGCGGCGCCACCGGCCTGGTCCCCGTGCACGTGGCCGGCTGGCCGCCGGCCAGGACCCGGCGCGCCTCCGACCGCACCACCGGCGTCACCATGACCGGCCTCCCGGCCGCCCGCAGCACCACCCCGAACGCCTGGGCCGACCCGGCCGCGCTGGCCGGCGGGGAGCCCAGGGGCCGGCACCGCACGACCTTGCTCTCCCCGTTCGACTCCCTCGTCTGGGACCGCGCCCGGACCGAACGCGTCTTCGGCATGACCCACCGCCTGGAGGCGTATGTGCCGAAGGACAAGCGCGTGCACGGCTACTTCGCCATGCCGGTCCTCTCCGGCGGCAGGCTCGTCGCCCGGGTCGACCCGGCGCGCGAAGGGAACACCCTCATCGCCCGCCAGGTCACGCTCGAACCCGGGACCAAGTCCCTGGACGCCGTGCATGCGGCCCTGGCCGAGGCCGCCACCTGGGTCAACTGCACCGACGTCCGGATCGACCGGGTCAGGTGATCTCCAGGAGGCGTTCCCTGACCGCGTAGACGACCGCTTCCATCCGGGAGTGCAGCTGGAGCTTCTCCAGGATGTTGCGGACGTGGTTCTTGACGGTGTTCTCTGAGATGAAGAGTTCCTTCGCGATTTCGCGGTTGTTCATGCCCTTGGCGACCAGGCGGAGGACTTCCATCTCCCGCTCGGTGAGGCGGGGGACCGGGAGCTGGGGCGGCCGCTCGGCTTCCTTGCGGCTGATGCTGGCGAATTCGGTGATCAGTTTGGTCGCCATGGCGGGATTGATGAAGGACTGGCCGCCGTGCACGCCGCGGACGGCGTCGGGGACCTCGTCGATCTGGACGTCCTTGAGCAGGTAGCCGGTGGCGCCGGCCTTGAAGGCCTCGAACAGGTCCTCTTCCTCGTCGCTCGCGGTGAGCATGATGATCCGCGTGGTCGGCATGCTCTCCTTGATGCCCCGGGTCGCCTGGATGCCGTCCCTGCGGGGCATGCGCACGTCCATCAGCACCACGTCGGGGAGCAGGCGTTCAGCGAGCTCGATGGCCTCCTGGCCGTCGCTCGCCTCCCCCACCACCTCGATGTCCTCCTCCGCCGCCAGCGCCAGCTCCAGGCTGCGCCGGATCAGCGAATGGTCGTCGACGATCAGGACCCGGATCGGCTCGGCACGACCAGCTTCGTTACGACCAGCAGAGCGGGCCACCTCGTCTCGCTCGCTGCGCTCACTCACAGCTCCTCCTCGTGGGGGGCCAAGGTCGCTGGATCGCCATCATGACACGGCGTCCAGGCCTGGCGAGGATCTTCATGTTCCGATCTACATAGTGCGGCACAGCCCCGGGCGCCCCGCACCATCAGCTGGTGTGGGGCGCCGGTTACTTCGATGAAGGGTAGGCGGAGAACAGGTCAGCTTTCGACGAGCCGGAGCACGCCGTAGTCGTAGCCATGGCGCCGGTACACGACGCTGGGCTGCCCGCCCTCCTTGTCGCGGAACAGGAAGAAGTCGTGGCCGACGAGTTCCATCTCCAGGAGCGCCTGGTCGATGGTGATCGGGTCGGCCTGGTGGAACTTCTCCCGGACGACCAGCGGACCGTCGCCGTCCTGCTCGATCGGGATGATGGGCTCGGAATAGCCGTTGCGCTTCTGCGGTGGGACGTACTCGTACTTGCGTTCTGGCTCGGCTGCGGAGGACCGCGTCGAGTCGGCCTCCTGGTTCACGTCGGCCAGGGCCGCGGTGAGCTCGGCCACCGAGGGCGGGGCGTTCTTCCCGTGATGGATCTTGCGCCGGTCACTGAGCCGGCGCAGCCGTGACTCGAGTTTGCCGAGGGCGATGTCGAGGGCCGCGAACCGGTCGTCGGCCGCCGCCTCGGCTCGGATCGCCGGGCCCTTGCAGTGGATGGTGAGTTCCACTCGCTCTCGCTGATCCGCCATCCGCGGATTCCGCTCCTTGGACACTTCCACGTCCACGCGGATGAGTTTGTTGTCCAGACGCTCGATTCTGGCCAGCTTGGTCGTCACGTGATCACGGAATCGGTCACTCACTCCGGTGTGCCGTCCCTTGACGATGATGTCCACGCAAAAGCCCCCCTTCGCCTCTCGACTGACATGAAGGAACACCCGCCCGGCCGACCTGGTCTTCGTCCCCACATCCGCCTGCTGAGGGGTTCGCGGCCTTTGCCACTACTGCCCTTCTCTTCTGGCGGGGGACATCTGGACCCCCGGGAAGGCAGGACTTACCTCTAAGCCGCACCGTGATCGGTCGACCAAGAGTCGCCTTACGTGGACCGTTTAGCCTGCGGCTGGCATCGGCTAGCCAGACCGAGACCCGCTCCGCCCGCACGCGAGCGGGGAGGGTCGGAGTCGGTCCGGCGCAACCACGGACCCGGACGGGTGCCATGTCCTGAACGCTAGTCGCTACCGGCCCGAATGTCAGCCGTAGCCTCTCCTGGAAGATCACGTTCGGTGATTTTCCGTGGCGGTGGCGTGGGTAGGACTCGCCAGTGTTTGGTGAGGTTGCCTCCTCTATGCGAACGTCAGTCAACCCGTCTGACCAGGGGGGCTGGCGTGGTTTGGCCATGGAGGTGTAGCCATTCGGCCAGACCGTTATTTAACTGTTTCTTTACCTACGGTCACGTCCCAAATTTCGATCATCCCGGGCGTGTCGCGTTGCGGTCGCCCGCTTCCTGGTGGCCGCGACCGTCACCGCGAGCGGCGTTTCCAGGCCCGCCGCGCGCAACGCCGCCGCCGCGGCGGCCAGGGTCGCGCCGGTGGTCACCACATCGTCGATCAGGACGGCCAGCGGGCGCCCTGGGGGGCCTGTCGGACCGGGCCGAGCCACAAACCCACCGGCCAGGTTCGCGGCCCGCTCGGGCGCGCTCAGCCCCGCCTGATCGGCCACCCGCCGCCGTGGCCGCAGCACCGGCGCGAGCGTGACCGGCCAGCCGGCGGCCCGCAGCTCGGGTACGGCCAGGGCCGCCATCCAGCGCACCGGATCGTGTCCCCGGCGGCGGGTCGCGGCGCGGGCGCTCGGCACGGGCACCAATTGCGCCTCCCGCCGCGACCGGCCCATCGCCACCGCCAGAGTCCCGGCCAGAGCGGCACCCAACGCGGGCGCGAGGGTCACCCTTCCGCGTTCCTTGTGAGCCAGCAGCACCCGCCGCACCGCCCCCGCGTACTCGGCCGCCGCCCAGCACTCCGGCAACCCGGGCGGCGGATTCTCCGGCGGTCGCGGCCTCGGCTCGGCGCACATCAGCGCCGTGCACACCGGGCAGACCGGCTCACCAGGGACTCCACACCCGGCGCAGCGTGCCGGCAGGATCAGATCGAGCAGGGCGGCGAGCACCCGCCCACCCTGCCGGTCGGCACCGACAGAAAGCTCAGCCCAGCGGGTAGAGCACGTACGTCACGCCCGACTTGATGGTGGTCGCCCACTTCGTGTCGCCCCAGGTGCGGAGCGCGCCGTCCTCGTCAACCGCGAGCATGTGGCCGGGCGCGGCCGTGATCGAGCTGACCCGCTTGTCCACGGTCGGCGTCTCCGGGTCGCCGCCGCCCGCGATCGAGTAGACCGCCAGCGACTGCTGCTTGGCCTTCTCGCTGAGGACCACCAGCGTCCCGTCGTCCTGCCAGGCGATGTCGACGATGGTCCGGCCCTCCTCCGGCGGGACCAGGGTCTCCAGGCCGCCGACGCGGTAGTCGCCGAGCCGGACGATCACGCCGATCTGCACGCTCTCGCCGGCCCCGCCGTCGGAGATGATCGCGGTCCTGACTCCGTCCCTGGCCACCCGGAACGCCTTCACGTCCACCGACTCCAGGTCGGGCGCGCTGACCGGGATGGCCTGGCCGTCCCTGGCCCGCCAGACCCGGGCGCCGGGGTTGACCAGGGTGCCGGTGCTCTCGACCGACCAGACCTCGCCGTACCGGTCCCAGGACGGCGGGGTGAGTCTGCCCTCGGCGGTGATCCAGCGCTGCCACTGGCTGCCGTCGACCAGGTCGGCGACCCAGATGCCGGGTTCCGGGCGGAGCGCGGCCACCCGGGTGTAGGGGGTCTCGGCCAGGGCGGGGTTGCTGAAGGCCTGGTTGGGCTGGCCGGCCACGCCCGGCACCGGCTGCGGCTCCTCGGTGCCGGTGCGCGGCTGCTTCATCAGCCTGCCGTCGTGCACGTAGTAGCCGAGGGCGTCGTTGGGGAGCCCGGCCGGGTCGTAGCCGACGTACTCGCCGCGCTGGAAGCGCAGGCCGCCGCCGGGGAACGGCTCACCGTTGACGGTCACCACGATCGGCTGGTTGGCGACCGCGCTGAAGGTCCAGGCCAGCTGGGCCTTCATCACCTGCAGCCGCTCGGGGAAGGCGGCCAGTTCGGCCAATTGGCCGCTGAAGTCCATCACCACGGCGTCGTCCTCGACCCGGATGTCGTGCAGTTCCGTGCCACGCGGGAAGGTGTTCTGCACGCCGTCGGCGAGCGGTTTGCTGGGCCCGCGCAGCAGGCGTTCGATCAGCGACTCGGGGAAGCCGCGTACGGGGTCGATGGGCAGCCGGACCCGGTCGGCGACCAGCCCGACGCTGCCGACGTCGGGGTAGTAGAGAGTCACCGAACGGTAAGCCCGGGACAGGTCGTCCGGCCGCAGCAGCAGTCCTGGCGGCGCGGCCGAGATCCGCCACTGGCCGTTCAGCTTGACCAGCGCGATGCGCTCGCTGCTCTCCACGTCGGTCCCGATGGCGTGGTAGCGGCCCTGCGGATCGATGGTGGCGATCTTCTTGCCCTTGATCGGCAGGGTGTACTCGGTGGCGTCCGGCTCCGGCAGCTCGGAGGCGGTGAACTTGCAGTCGCAGATGACGGCGTCGGCCTCGGCCGGATTCCACTTCGCCTGCGCCTCGGGGGTAAGGTACTTCCTGGCGATCACCCGGCTGGTGTCGTCGAACCCGGCCATGGCCGCCTGGAAACCCTGCACGATCTCCACCGGGGTGGCGTCCGGCTTGGGCTCGGTGGCGATGACGCGGACGTAGGGCTGGCTCAGCGGATCGCTGCCGCCATCCTCCTTGTCCACGGTGGTGGGGTTGCCGCTGGACGGCACGATGGTGCACGCCGATATCGCCCCCAGCGCGACCAGCCCGGCCAGATAGCGGCGTTTAGTCGACATCGAACACCCCAGACTCGCCCGTCGCGGCCGACAGCGCGGGCGTCGCGTGCCCGCGCCAGGTCCGCCGCATCTCCACCTCGGGCGGGACGAGCGGCAACGGCGAGCCCTTCAGTTCGGTCCCGGCGAGCCGGGGCAGCGACAGCCGGAACTGGGTGCCTTCCCCGGGCGAGCCCCAGGCCTGCAGCCAGCCGCCGTGCAGGATCGCGTCCTCGCGGGAGATGGCGAGCCCGAGGCCGGTGCCGCCGATGGTCCTGGCCCGGGACGGGTCGGCCCGCCAGAACCGGTCGAAGACCATGTTCTCCTCGCCGTGCCGCAGCCCCACCCCGTGGTCGCGGACGGCGACCGCCACCGCGTCCCGATCGGCGCCGAGCGCGACCACGATGTCCTTGCCCTCGCCGTGCTCGATCGCGTTGAACAGCAGGTTGCGCAGGATGCGCTCGACCCGGCGGCTGTCGCACTCGGCCATGCACGGCTCGTTGGGCAGCCGCAGCTCGAACCGGGTGACGTGCCGCTCGGCCAGCGCCTCGGAGTCGCCGACGGCGCGCAGCACCACGTCGCGCATGTCCACCGACTCCAGGTCGAGGGTGGCCGCGCCGGCGTCGTACCTGCTGATCTCCAGCAGGTCGGCCAGCATCGACTCGAAGCGGTTGAGCTGGGCCTGCATCAGCTCGGCCGAGCGGCTGGCCATCGGGTCGAAGTCCTCGCGGGCCTCATACAGCAGGTCGGCGGCCATCCGGACGGTGGTCAGCGGGGTGCGCAGCTCGTGCGAGACGTCGGACACGAACTGGCGCTGCACCTGGGAGAGCTCCTCCAGCTGGTGGATCTTGAGGGCCAGGTTGCTGGCCATCTCGTTGAAGGAGGTGGCCAGCCGGGCCAGGTCGTCCTCGCCGCGGACCTTGAGGCGTTCCTCCAGGCGGCCGGAGGCCAGCCGTTCCGCGGCCTGGCGGGCCAGCCGGACCGGGGTGACGACCTGGCGGGTGACCAGGGAGGCGATGGCGGCGAGCAGCAGCACCAGGCCGGCGCCCACGATGACCAGCAGCTGCAGGACCGAGGAGAGGGTCTCCTCCTCTTCCTGGAGCGGGAACAGGTGGTAGATCTCGTAGACGCCCTCGGAGCCGTAGACCAGCGAGCCGACCACGAAGCCGATCTGGTTGGGTTTGGCGTTGTCCAGGTAGCGCAGGGTGGCGGGCTGCCGCCAGTTGAGCGTGGAGCCGTTCTTCTTGAGGTCGCGGCGGAGCCGGTCGGGCACGCTGGCCGCGTCGATGCTGCCGGTGGCGCGGTCCTGGCCGACCTGGCCCTGGTTGAGGATGATCACGTCGTACCGGGAGCCGGCCCGTTCGGCCAGGTCGCGGGCGGCGAGTTCGACCGGGCTGATGGGGGCGGCCGCCTCGTCGCCGCCCTTCGGCGGCACATCGTTCTGCGAAACGGTGAAGTATCCGGCGACGCTGGCCACGTTGGCCTTCGCCTCCGCCGTCGCCGCCCGGGTCCGCCCGTCGATCATCGTCTCGGTGATCGACTGGAACAGGAACACGCCCAGCACGGCCACCACGACCATCGAGATGACCATCGTGCTGGTCACCACCCGCAGCTGCAGGGAGCGCCGGTAGGCGCTCCGCACCCGCCCGGCCCACCGCCGCGCCCGCCGCCGCACCCCGCGCGCGATCTGCCGGAACGTGCGCCTCGGCTTCTTGCCGCGCGCTTTAAGGGCGGAACCCGACAGGTTCCGCCCTGAAGCCGACGCCGAGGGGGGAGGCATGCGCTGGTACGGCTACGCGGGGCCGGCCTTGTACCCGACGCCCCGCACGGTCACCACGATCTCCGGATGCTCCGGGTCCTTCTCTATCTTCGCCCGCAGCCGCTGCACGTGCACGTTGACCAGCCGGGTGTCGGCCGCGTGCCGGTAGCCCCAGACCTGCTCCAGCAGGACCTCCCGGGTGAACACCTGCCGCGGCTTGCGCGCCAGCGCGACCAGCAGGTCGAACTCCAGCGGCGTGAGGTTGATGGTCTCGTCGAGCCGCTTCACCGAGTGCCCGGCGACATCAATGGTGATGTCCCCTATCTGCAGTATTTCCGGCGTCGGCTCGTCGGTCCGGCGCAGCCGCGCCCGCACCCGCGCCACCAGTTCCTTCGGCTTGAACGGCTTGACGATGTAATCGTCCGCGCCCGACTCCAGCCCGAGCACCACGTCGATGGTGTCGCTCTTGGCGGTGAGCATGACGATCGGCACCCCGGATTCGGCCCTGATCCGGCGGCAGACGTCGATGCCGTCCGCGCCGGGCAGCATCAGGTCGAGCAGGACCAGATCCGGGCGGGTGTCGCGGAACGCGTCGAGCGCCTTGTCGCCGTCGGACACGAACGACGGCTCAAACCCTTCTCCGCGCAACACGATGCCGAGCATCTCGGCGAGAGCGGCGTCGTCGTCGACGACCAGCACGCGTCCTTTCATGGCCCCTCATTCGTTCTTAGCGCAGTTTGGGAGGTATGGGGTGGATTTTCCGGGTTTATGGGAAGGTTACCCGCGACCACCACCTGGGTGATACACGACCATGACAAAGGATGGAGTTTAGGGGCTTGTGGGGGAACGCGCGATGATCTGACCGTATAAGGCCGAGTTCGCGGGAACTCCATGGTGTGGTCACGTTCCAAGTCTGCGCTTCGACAGCGCGTTTCTGCCATCCCGGGTTCATGGTTTCCCCATACGGAGGACTCCGGGTAGCCGTACATCATGCCAGGATTGGGACATGACAGACGGTCCCCCTGAGAACCCGCCGCCCGGATGGGCGGCTCAGCAGCCCCCCGCGTACGGCGTGCCCGACCCGGGTTCCTGGGCGGCCCCCGGTCAGCAGCCTCCGCCGCCGCCCCCGCCACCGGGGCAAATGCCGTATCAGCCCTACCCGCCCCAGCAGCCCTATCCGCAGCTGCCATACAACCCATATGGCGCGCCGGTACTGAAGCCGGGCATCATTCCGCTGCGCCCGCTGACCATGGGCGACATGTTCAATGGCGCGATGGCGGCCATCCGGACCGATCCGAAGGCGACGCTCGGGCTCTCCGCGGTCGTGGTGACCATCAGCCAGCTGGTCGCGTTCGGGATCCAGATGGTCACCATCGTCCCGCTGACCGACCTGGCCTCGATCGACGAGCGGACGCTGGAAGACGACCCGGGGCAGATCCTGGGCCCGATCGCGGGATTCCTCGGCGGGACGCTGCTCAGCGTGATCGTGTCCGTGATCGCCATGGTGGTGCTGACCGGCATGCTGACCAGCGTGGTCGGGCGGTCGGTGTTCGGTGAGTCGATCACCATCGGGGAGGCCTGGCGGCAGACCGCCGGGCGGGTGCTGCCGCTGCTGGGGCTCGGCCTGCTGCAGACCCTGGTGGTGTTCGGCATCTTCCTGTTCCCGTTCCTGGTGATCGTCGTGCTGGCCGGGATCGGGGCGCCGACCGGCGCGATCGTGCTGGTCGGCTTCCTGCTCTTCGTCGGCGGCGTGGTCGGCGCGGTCTTCTTCTACACCAAGATGAGCCTGGCAGGACCGGCGGTCGTGCTGGAGCGGATCGGCGTGTTCGCCGCCATCTCCCGGTCGTTCCGGCTGGTCCGCGGGGACTTCTGGCGGGTGTTCGGCATCCTGCTGCTGACCGGGCTCATCGTCTTCCTGATCCAGCTCGCGGTCGCCGCGCCCTTCCAGATCGCGGGCAGCGCGCTCCCCGGCGGGGACGCCACCAGCCTGGAGGAGTTCACCTCCGGCCTGTACCTGTCGACGGGGCTGGCCACCATCGGGGCCATCATCGGCGCGACCCTCTCCAGCCCGTTCTCGGCCGCCGTGAACGCCCTGCTCTACGCCGACCGGCGGATGCGGGCCGAAGCGTTCGACCTGGTCCTGCAGACCGAGGCGCTGGAACGGCAGCGCGGCGGCATGCCCACCGGGCCGCAGGACCTCTGGCATCCGGCGTACGGCTCCGGCCACCGCCCGCCGGGGTACTGGCCGCAGTGACCACCCTGCTGGACGTCCCGGTCGATCTCGGCCGGGAGGCCGCCAGGGACGCGGCGATCCGCGAACTGGCCAAGCCGATGTATCCGAGGCAATCGTGGTGGGACCGGCTGGTCGAGTGGGCCTTCGAGCGGCTGGACGAGCTGTTTCGGGCGGCCGAGGGCGTGCCCGGCGGCTGGGCCGCGCTGTTCGTGCTGGTCCTGGTCGTGGCCGGGCTGGCCGTCCTGCTGCTGCGCGCCGCCACCAGGGCGACCAGGGCCGCCTCCGGCGCGGCCGAACTGTACGACGAGCAGATCCGGTCGGCCGCCGAGCACCGGGCCGCCGCGGAGGCGCACGCGCAGCGGCAGGAGTGGGCCGCCGCGGTCCGGGAACGGCTCCGCGCCATCGCCCGTGACCTGGAGGAACGCGCCATCGTGGACGGCCAGCCCGGCCGCACCGCCGCCGAGTTCGCCACCGAGGCCGGGCGCGCGCTGCCCGCGTTCGCGGCCGAACTGGCCGCCGCCGCCCGGCACTTCGACGACGTGACCTACGGGGAGACGCCCGGCACGCCTGACGGTTACGCCAGGCTGGCCGCGCTGGACGAGAGCCTGCGGCAGGCCCGGCCGATCCTGGTGGCCGGATGAGCCGGCCCACCTCACCGCGGATCCGCGATCGGTGGCGCACCTGGCGCGGCGCGCTCGGCCTGCTGCTGGTGATCGTCGTGGTCGCCATGCTCATGGTCACCGTGTCCACCCCCCGCCCCGGCGGCTACCTGGACGCCGAGGGCACCGGCCCCGGCGGCGCGCACGCGCTGGCCGCGCTCCTGGCCGACCAGGGCGTGCGGGTCGAGCAGGTGCGCACAGTGCAGGAGGCCAGGGAGATCGCGACGCCCGATTCGCTGGTGGTGCTGACCCGGCCCGAATACCTGATGGGCGAGGACCTGCTGGACCGGATCTCCGAGCTGCCCGGTGACCTGCTGCTGATCGGCCCGATGGACCTGGTCCTGGACGAGCTGGCTCCCGGCGTCAGCGAAGGCGACTACGACCCGGCCAGAAGCCGCGAACCCACCTGCGGCCTGCGCGAGGCCGTCCAGGCCGGCAGCGCCCGCATGGGCGGCACCGCCTACCAGGTCACCGGCCCGGACGCGCGCTGCTACGAAGGCTCGCTGATCCGATACCGGCCGAACGGCAGGACCACCACCATCGTCGGCTCCGGCGACTTCATGACCAACGGCAGGCTGATCGAGGACGGCAACGCCGCCCTGGCCGTCAACCTGGTCGGCGCCCACCCCCGGGTGACCTGGTTCGCGCCCCGGCTGCCGCAGGGCGACCAGCCCACGGCGACCCTGGAGGAGCTCGTCCCCGACCAGGTCGGCTGGCTGGTCTGGAGCCTGATCGTGGCGGTCGGCCTGATCGCGATCGCGCAGGGCCGTCGGCTCGGCCCGGTGGTGACCGAGAAACTCCCGGTGGTGGTCCGCGCCGCCGAGACCGCGGAGGGCCGGGGCCGTCTCTACCGGGCGCGCCGCGCCCGCGACCGGGCCGGGCACGCGCTGCGCGCCGCCACCCTGGACCGCATCGTTCCCCGGCTGGGGCTCACCCCGGCCAGCACGCCGGACGCGATCGTGGCCGCGATAGCCGTACGGATCGGGCAGGATGCCGGACAGATCCGGCACGCCCTGTACGGCCCCGCACCCGCCGACGACACCCAGCTGGTCGCGCTGGCCCGGCATCTCGACACACTCGAAAGGCAGGTTAGAGACTCGTGACGACACCCGACGCCTCCAGGGAGGCGCTGGCCGCGCTCCGCGCGGAGGTCGCCAAGGCGGTGGTCGGCCAGGACGCCGTCGTCACCGGCCTGGTGATCGCGCTGCTCTGCCGGGGCCACGTGCTCCTGGAGGGCGTGCCCGGCGTGGCCAAGACCCTCCTGGTGCGCACCCTGGGCGCGGCCCTCTCGCTCGACTTCAAGCGGGTCCAGTTCACCCCGGACCTGATGCCGGGCGACATCACCGGCTCGCTGGTCTACGACGCCAAGACGACCGCGTTCGCGTTCCACGAGGGCCCGGTCTTCACCAACCTGCTGCTGGCCGACGAGATCAACAGGACGCCGCCGAAGACGCAGGCCGCGCTGCTGGAGGCGATGGAGGAGCGGCAGGTCAGCGTCGAGGGTTCGGCCCGTTCGCTGCCCGACCCCTTCATCGTGGCCGCCACCCAGAACCCGATCGAGTACGAGGGCACCTACCAGCTGCCCGAGGCCCAGCTGGACCGGTTCCTGCTCAAGCTGACCGTGCCGCTGCCGCCCAGGGACCAGGAGATCGCGGTGCTGGACCGGCACGCCCGCGGCTTCGACCCGCGCGACCTGACCGAGATCAAGCCGGTGGCTTCGGCCGCGGACCTGGCGGCCGGGCGGGACGCGGTCCGGCAGGTGCACGTCTCCCCCGAGGTGCTCGGCTACATCGTGGACATCGCCAGGGCCACCCGGCAGTCGCCCTCGCTCCAGCTGGGCGTCTCGCCGCGTGGCGCGACCGCGCTGCTGGCGGCGGCCCGCGCCTGGGGGTGGCTGTCCGGCCGTACCTACGTGACGCCGGACGACGTGAAGGCGCTGGCCAGGCCGGCGCTGCGGCACCGGATCCAGCTGCGGCCCGAGGCGGAGCTGGAGGGCGCGACGCCGGACGGCCTGCTGGACGGCGTGCTGGCCGCCGTCCCCGTGCCGAGGTGAGCCCCGCGTGGCACTGACCCGCAGAGCCGGGCTGATCGCCCTCGTCGGGGCGGTCCTGGTGGTGCTGGCCCCCCGGCCGGGCCTGGTCTTCGCGCTGCTGCTCGGCCTGCTGGCCGTGCTGATCGGCGTGGACCTGGCGCTGGCCGGGAGCGTGCGCGCGCTGCGCTTCCAGCGCCAGGGCGAGACCGCGCTCCGGCTCGGCGACTCGATCGAGGTGACCCTGCTGGTGGAGAACCCGGGGGCGCGGCGGGTGCGCGGGCGGCTGCGGGACGCCTGGGCGCCCAGCGTCCGGGCCGCTCCCCGGGAGCAGCCGGTGGACGTGCGGCCCGGCCGGCGCCAGCGGATCGTGTCCCGGCTGAGCCCGCTGCGGCGCGGCGACCACCAGGCGGTGACGGTCACCGTGCGGGCGCTCGGCCCGCTCGGCATCGCCGCCCGGCAGGGCTCGCACCACGTGCCGTGGTCGATCCGGGTGCTGCCGCCGTTCCTGAGCCGCCGCCACCTGCCGTCCCGGCTGGCCCGCCTGCGCGAGCTGGACGGCCGGCATCCGGCGCTGGTCCGCGGCCAGGGCACCGAGTTCGACTCGCTGCGGGAGTACGTGGTCGGCGACGACGTGCGCTCGATCGACTGGCGGGCCACCGCGCGGCGGCACGACGTGGTGGTGCGCACCTGGCGGCCCGAGCGGGACCGGCGGGTGCTGATCGTGCTGGACACCGGCCGCACCTCGGCCGGCCGGGTCGGGGTGGACCCGACCTCCGGGGACCCGACCGGGTGGCCGCGGCTGGACTGGTCGATGGACGCGGCGCTGCTGCTGGCCGCGCTGGCCGCCAAGGCCGGGGACCGGGTGGACTTCCTGGCCCACGACCGGACGGTCCGGGCCTGGGTGTCCGGGGCGTCCAGGACCGAGATGCTCCCTTCGGTGGTGAACGCGATGGCGCCGCTGGAGGCCGAACTGGTCGAGGCGGACGCGCCGGCCATGGTCGCGGCGGTGCTGACCAGGGCCCGGCGGCGCTGCCTGGTGGTGCTGCTCACCGACCTGAACGCGGCCGCCCTGGAGGAGGGACTGCTGCCGGTGCTGCCCCGGCTGTCGGCGCGGCACCAGGTGCTGGTGGCGGCCGTGGCCGACCCCCGGGTGGCCGAACTGGCGGCCGGGCGGGACAGCGCGGAGCGAGTGTACGACGCGGCGGCGGCCGAGAAGCTGCGCGGCGAACGGCGGCGGATCACCGCGCTGCTGCGCCGCCACGGCGTGGAGGTGGTCGACGCGCTGCCCGAGGACGCCGCACCCGCACTCGCCGACGCCTATCTGGCGCTGAAGGCCGCCGGGAGGCTCTGAGTTCAGCTCGCGGGGGCGTAGTCCGGGGCGTTCTCGATGTCGCCGGTCTCGCCCGCGAGCGCCGCGCGGCGGCCGAAGACGAGCACGTAGCCCAGGAAGGCGGCCTCGGCGAGCACGCCGATGCCGATCCTGGCCCAGGTGGGCAGCGGGGACGGGGTCACCAGGCCCTCGATCAGGCCGGCCACCAGCAGCACCACGATCAGGCCGACGACCACGGTCATCACCGCGCGGCCCTGCTCGGCCAGGACCTGGCCGCGCGGGCGGTGCCCCGGGGCGACCACGGCCCAGCCGACCCGCATGCCGGCCGCCGCCGCCAGCAGCACGGCGGTGAGCTCCAGCAGCCCGTGCGGGGTGATCAGGCCGAAGAACACGTCTCCGCGCCCGGCGTCGATCATCAGGCCGCCTGACACGCCCACGTTGGCGGCGTTGGAGTACAGAATCCACGGGATGGGCAGGCCCATCAGCACGGCCGAGGCGATGCACTGCGCGGCCACCCAGGCGTTGTTCAGCCAGACGTGGGTGGCGAACGAGCCGGCCGGGTTCTCGCGGTAGTAGTCCGCGAAGTCGTGCTCGACCAGCTGCCTGATCTCCTCCGGGGTGCCGATCGCGGCGCGTACCTCAGGATTCCCGGCCACCCAGGCGCCGAACAGCACCGACACCACGGCGAAGGCCACCGCCGTCCACAGCCACCAGCGCCTGGTCTGGTACACCACGACGGGGAACGACACCGTCCAGAACTTGACGAACTCCCGCCAGGCGGGCGCGTGCGCGCCGGTCACCGTGGCGCGGGCCCGGGCCACCAGCGCCGACAGCCGGCCGATCAGCATCGGGTCGCGGGACGCCGACCGCACGATGGACAGATGGGTGGCGACCCGCTGGTACAGATCGACCAGTTCGTCGATCTCGGCGCCGTTCAGCTCACGCCGCCGCCGCACCAGGCGCTCCAGCCGGTTCCAGGTGGGCTGATGAGCGGTCACGAATGCGTCGATGTCCACGATGTGGAGCCTAGTAGGGTTCGGGATGTGTCCGATGTTGTGACCGGTGATGCCGTCGTCGTCGACGTTCAGATCGCCCAGCTGCCGATCCGGGCCGGCGCGCGTCTCATCGACCTGGCCATCCAGGTGGGGCTGGCGCTGGGGGCGGTCTTCCTGCTCACCCTGCTCTGGAGTGACCTCGGGCTGGACGACTCCATCCTGCAGGCGATCACCATCCTGTTCCTGGTGTTGCTGCTGGTCGGCTATCCGCTGATCTTCGAGTCGCTGACGCTGGGCCGGACGCCGGGGAAGATGGCCCTGGGGCTGCGGGTGGTGTCCGACGACGGCAGCCCGCAGCGGTTCCGGCAGGCCATGTTCCGGGCGCTGGCCGGGACGGTGGAGATCTTCGCGCTGAGCGGAGCCCCCGCCGTGATCTGCTCGCTGGCGCATCCGCGCGGGAAGCGGCTCGGCGACCTCTTCGCCGGCACCGTCGTGATCACGGAGCGCGGACCCCGGCAGGACGGGCCGCCGCCGATGATGCATCCCCGGCTGGCCGGGTGGGCGGCCACCCTGGAGCTCTCCCAGCTGACCGAGGAGCCGGCCGCGATGGCGCGGCAGTACCTGGCGCGCTGGCACCAGCTCAACCCGGTCGCCCAGTACGAGATGGGGCAGCGGATCGCCGCCCAGGTGGCCGCCGTGGTCTCGCCCCCGCCGCCGCCGGGCGTGCCGCCGCACGCGTACCTGGCCGCCGTCCTGGCCGAGCGCCGCCGCCGCGAGTCGGTACGGCTGGAGCGGGCCAGACAGGCGACCGCCCCGACCTCGCATTCGGAACCGGCCGTCAGTTACCAGCCGCCGCCCGCCTATCAGCCTGTTTATCAGCAGCCGGTTCCGCCGCCACCGACGACTCCGGGGGGATTCGCACCCCCTGTCTGAGAACGGGATGTTTAGCCCCATTTCTCACGGGCAGCTGTGACGACGCAGGCAAGGGGCGCCTGCAGTGGGGTTGGGCGGGTACGTCCGGCGCGCAGAGGGAGAGACGCGCCGGACGTACCCGCCCCTTTTTCACGCCACGCTCAGGTGACTGGCCGAAAACGAGCGAGGCGCGAGTCCTCGGGAGTCGTACCCGCGCACGCGCCGCGCGGAACGGCCCCCGCCCTTGCGGGCGAGGGCCGTCCGACTAGCGCCGATCTACCACCAGTGCCCGTGGCCGTGGCCACGCTCCTTGTACTCGGGCTGCGTCTGAACGTTGAAGATGTCGTACTTCACGTCCTTCGCACCCTTGGTACGGCGGTCGTCGATCTTCAGAACGTCGAATCCGCGCGAGAACTCGGATCCGAAGATGTACCCGTTGTAGTAGTACGCCGACCAATAGCCGTCGAACAGGTCGGCACCCGGGCCGCGCTCGAAGTAGCCGATCTCGTGCGGGTGGCTCGAGTCGCTGAAGTCCCAGATCGAGACGCCGCCCTGGTACCAGGCCTGGACCATGATGTCGCGCCCGTCCACCGGGATCAGCGAACCGTTGTGCGCCACACAGTTCTCAGTGTCCGCCTGGTGACGGGGGATCTTGTAGTAGCTCTTGAAGGTCATCTTGTTGCGCCGCGAGATGTCGAAGATGGCGTTCGCGCCGCGGTTAGGACCGATGGCCTCGTTGCAGGTCGCCGCGCCGCCGCCGCCGAGCTCGTCGGTGAAGATGACCTTGTCGCCACGGTTGTTGAAGGTGGCCGAGTGCCAGAACGCGAAGTTCTCGTCGTCCCGTACGGTGTCGAGCACCTTCGGGGCCTCCGGGTTGCGGATGTCCATCAGGATGCCCTCACCCATGCACGCACCGGCCGCGAGATCCTTCTCCGGGTACGCGGTGATGTCGTGGCAGCCACTCGTCGCCGAGGTCCCGTTCGGGTACGGCTGGCCGTCGCCGGGGTTGCCGCCGTCGGGGAACAGGTTCGGCGTGGCGATGACGCTCGCGTTCTGCGGGTCGCGCAGCGGGACCTTCACGATCGAGATCAGGTCATGCGGCGGCTGGCAGTCCGGGAACGACGCGGACGGGCTGTAGGAGGAGATGTACAGGTAGACGTTCCTGCGGTCCTTGCCGGGGACGAGCGTGTGCGTGTGCGAACCGCAGTTGGTCTCGATCGACTTGACGTAGCGCGGGTTGCGCTTGTCGCTGATGTCGAAGACCCTGATTCCCTCCCACGACGCCTTGTTCGCGGCCGACTGGGCCACGCTGGTGCAGGAGTCGTCGCTGCGGGAGGAGTCGACGGAGCCGAACAGGAGGTTGCCGTAGACGGAGAGGTCCATCTGCGACCCCGGGCAGAGCACCGAGCTGACCAGCTTCGGCTTCTTCGGGTTCTTGATGTCGTAGACGGTGAATCCGCCGTAGTTGCCGACGTACGCGTAGTCGCCCTGGAAGGCGATGTCGCTGTTGATAGTGGTGAGCAATTGGTCGGGTCGCGGCAGGTTGGCGACGTGTTGGACGTTGTCGCTCATGTCGATCGCGCCGGGGGGTAGGACATCAGCGGCCTGAGCGGGCGTCGCCGAGAGCACCAAAGCTCCAGCGGCGCCGAGCACGGCGAGCAGACGCCCCGCCCTGCGGAGGGGGGACATTAAGGGAACCTCCGGGTAAAGAGGATGCAAACCATCCTGATCGTTTCTTTACCGAGGCTGTCAGGCAAGCCGTCAATATGTCACATATTTCTGACGATCTGTCTCCTTTACTGTCACAAGCCGTTGGCCGTAGGTTCCTCAAGAACAACCGAAAGGGGGACGGGTGGGCACAGCTCTCCCTGTCGCGACCAGGCACAATCATGGGACCGAAATGCGCAGAGTCTTGCTGGTCTTGGTGAGCGCCGCCCTGCTGCTGACGGCCTGCTCGTCACCCCCAGAGCCCACCGTGATCAGCGACGCCCCCGTCATCGTCCCCGGCAAACCCGGCGAGGTCGCGGCCACCCTCACCCCCGGCCAGACCGTCGCCCCCATCCCCTCCCCCACGGTCAACGCCACCGACGTCCGGTACGTCCAGGACATGATCGTCCACCACCGCCAGGCCCTGGAGATGGCCGCGCTCGCCCCCGAGCGCGCCCAGTCCACCCGCCTGAAGTCGCTGGCCGACCGCATCTACGACGCGCAGGGCCCCGAGATCAAGGTGATGACCACCTGGCTCCAGGAAGAGGGCCTCCGCGAACCCGACCACCACACCGACCACGCCACCATGCCCGGCATGGCCACCCCCGCCCAGCTCACCGAACTCCGCAACGCCACCGGCGAAGCCTTCGACAGCCTCTTTGTCAAGCTGATGATCGCCCACCACAAGGGCGCGATCACCATGGCGGAAACCACGATCCGCGACGGCTCACACGAGCGCGTGATCACCTGGGCCACCGACGTCATCGCCGAACAGAGCGCCGAAATCGGCCGCATGGAACGCCTGTTCGGCTAGCGGCTCACTCCCCGGTCATCCCGTCCAGCGACTCCCGGATGAGATCCGCGTGCCCGTTGTGCCGCGCGTACTCCTCGATCAGGTGAACCAGAATCCACCGCAGACTAGGCGACCGCCCATCGGCCCAGCTCCACCGCGCCACCTGCTCCAGCCCACCCTCAGCCAGCGCCTCCGCCATCACCACCCGCGACCGCGCCACGGACTCCTCCCACAGCACCCGCAGCTCCTCCGGCGAATCCTCAGCCGCCGAATGCCAATCCCAGTCCGGATCAGCGGCCCAGTCCACCCCGTTCCACGGAGCCTGCCTCTCCCGCCCGTACACCCGCTGAGAGACCCACGCATCCTCGACATAAGCCAGATGCTTCAGCATCCCACCCAACGTCATCGACGAGACCCCGACGCTCACCCCCAACTGCTCCGCGCCCAGCCCCGAACACTTCCACGCCAGCGTCTCCCGATGAAAATCCAGAAACCCCAGCAACGTTTCAACCTCACCACCCGCAACCGGCGGCTCTGTACGCCCCTGCCCATCTATGTCCGTCATGTGCGCAGAGTCTAGTAATGATGTCCCCGTGAACCCCGCCCTCGCGCCTTCAGAGCCCTTTGCGCATCGGCCAGGTGAGGGTTGATGGCGAGTGCGCGCGTCAGATGTTTCCGAGCCTCGTCGACCGCACCGAGCGCATGGGCGATCTCGCCTCGGTGATAGGCGAAGCGTGCGTTTTGCCCGCCCAGGGAGTCGGCTCGCTGGACGAAGGGCAGGCCCTCGGCGCTGCGGCCGGACCGATGGAGCGCCCAGCCGAGGGCGTCGGCGACGTCCACGCTTTTCCGGCGAGCCCACTCGGTTCGCAGGTGGCGAACGGCCTGTGCGGGGTCGCCGTGGTCGGTCTCGAAGCGGCCCAGGGCGAGGAGGTCGGGCTGTAGGCGCTGCTGAGCGGCGAACAGGGTGAACTGGGCTTGGGCTTCCTTGTGGCGGCCCAGTGATTCGTATAGTTCGCCCAGTTCGACGGCATGGAGTGGGCCCGCGGACGTGTAGTCGCGTAGCGCGTCTTCAGGCCGCCCGGAGGCCGCGTCCGTTCTCGCTCGGCCGGCCAGGGCGGGGGCGAAACCCGCACGCGCCGCCTGGTCGTAGAAGGCGCGGGCTTCGGACAGCCGGCCCGTTTCGGATGCCAGCTCGCCGAGCCGGTGCCGGCAGTACGCGATGTCGCCCGGGAGGACGGCCATGGCGAGCGCCCGCTCAAGAACCGATCGGGCTTGGGCGGCGTCTCCCCGCAGCCAGAGCAGGTGTGCTGCCCGGGTGAAGGAGGCGACTCCCGGCCGCAGATCCAGCATTCGCTGTAGCGCCCGCCGCGCGGCTGCGTACTGTCCGAGTTCGACCAGCGTGTCGGTCAGGACGCCCTGGGCGGCCCAGCGCCGCGGATCGAGGCTTGTCACCCGCTCCGCCCACTGCCGTGCCCCGGCGAAGTCGTGCCGGGCGTTGGCCAGGGCTCCGAGGCCGGTCAGCGCGTCCACATTGGCGGGCTCGATCGCCAGGGCCCGCCGCAATGCACCGTCCGCCTTGTCCTGGTAGGAGGCGTCGCCGCTCTGGCGGGCGCGCTCCAGGTAGGCATTTCCCAGGTCGGCCCAGGTCTGCGCGTGGCCGGGGTGGCCGCGGAGGTAGCTCTGCGCGGCCGCCACGAAACCCGCCGAGGTCGTTGGCATGGTCGGCGAGCCGGGGTGGGGCGATCCGATCAGGCCGATCACGGCGAGCCCCGCCGCGATCGTCAGCAGGATGCCGAACGCCTTCCACATGGCCGGGCTTCCCCCATTTTCGCGAATGAACCCGCTCGCAGCGAGCTTGCCGTTTGCGGAGAGTAGTCAATGGTAACCATGTGCTACGGAGTGATCACGGGGAGCCGTGCGGAGTCTGTCGCCGCACACGTTCGCCGACAGGAACATCTAGGGGAGTCCCATATATGCGCATCAAGCGAATCGCCGTCATGGTGGCGGCCACGCTGGCCTCGCTGACGCTGTCGGCCACGGCCGCGGTCGCCGCCGATCCGCCGCCGCCCCGGCCGGGGCCCGGCCTGTACATCGCCCCGTGGGGAGCCGCCCGCTTCCAGTTCGGAGAGAAGCTCTACAACGAGTTGCGGCGGACGGGCTCCAAGCTCTCCGGCCTCGCCCCGGTCAGCGTCCCCGACGGGAGGACGCTGACGATGAAGGTCGGCATGCAGCAGAACAACATCAACTTCGGGCTGCAGATCTTCTACCCGGGCGGCTGGTCGATCACCAACGCCGAACGCGGCACCCGGTTCGATGTGGATCCGTTCTGGCTCAACATCCTGCAGGGCGGCACCAACGGCAAGGTGAAGATCAACGGCGAGCCGGCCGATGGGAACTACAAGCTGGCCAGCTTCACCTCCACCGACGTTCTGGCCCTCCTGCGGCCGAAGATCCTCGGCTACAAGATCGACAGATTCCCGATGAAGCTGACCGACAAGTGGGCCAAGGACCTCAACCGGCTCTTCGGCACCGAACTCGCCGCGGGCGACCCCTTCGGTGAGCTCACCGTGGACCTCAAGTTCGTGCCGACCCGCACGGCCGCGTGAGCTAGCCCCGCCGCGATCGCCGACGATGCCGCCCGCGCAGCCGCCAGAGGGTATGGCGGCTGCGCGGGCGCTCAATATCAACTTCTTGAGCCGATAGGTGCAGCATGGAAATCTCACATGGAAGCCGGACGACGCTGGCCGTCGGCGCGGGCGGGGCGATCCTGCTGGCGACGATCGCCGGTTCCGGGCCCTCGACAGTCCAGGCGTCGAGTCATCTCGACACCCTGCTGCTGGCGGCCGATCCGGCCATGGACACGACCGACCTCTACGCGTTCACCAGTCCCGACAAGCCGGACACGGTGACGTTCATCGCGAACTACTTCCCGCTCCAGGCTCCGCTGCCGTCGCCGACGTACAGGTTCGCGACGAACGCCTACTACGACCTCAACATCGACTCCGACGGCACCGGCCGGCCCAGCCTGACCTACCGCTGGACGTTCAAGAACACCGGTGTGTTCGGCCTCGACACCACCCAGGCGTACACGCTGCAGGAGCTGCGGCCTGGGCAGCCACCGCGAACCCTGGTGAGCGACGGGATCGCACCCCGGGCGTCCGCGGGGCCGTTCGGCGACTTCGCGTCCCTCCGTGACAAGGCGGTCGTCCCGCTCCCCGGTGGCGGGCAGACCTACGCGGGGCAGGCGACCGATCCCTTCTTCTTCGACTTCAAGATCGCCGGCATGCTCCGGCTCGGTTTCGCCGCCCTGCTCCCCAAGACCGACCTGGGTCTGCAGGAGAACATCCAGACGCTCGCCATCCAGGTCCCCAAGAAGGCCCTCGCGCTCAACGGCGACCCGCGGCGCAACCCGGTGATCGGAGTGACCACGGCGGCGGGCCGCGCCTCGCTCAACCTGTTCGGGTCCGGCGGCGGGCGCTACCGGCAGGTCTCCCGGATGGGCAACCCCAACTTCTGTGACGCGATCATTCCCGAGCTCGCGCCCCACTACAACACGATCACGCCCGCCGAGGACAACCGGGCCCGCGGCCTGATCGACGCCGTGCGCAAACCCCGCCTTCCGCACACCATCGCGATCAGTTCCGGCGCGAAGGCCCCGGCCGAACCCCGTACCGACCTGGAGGAGATCTTCCTCACCGGGCTGACCACCAAGGCGAACGGGCCCATCCGCGTCGATCTGAACTCGCAGCTGCTCAACCAGGACGCCGATCCGCGCGCGTTCGCGCCGGCGGACGAGCTGCGGCTCAACATGGCCACGCCCGTCACCCCGCGACCGAACCGGTTCGGCCTCCTGGGCGGGGACGAGCAGGGCTTTCCCAACGGCCGCCGGCTGGGCGACGACGTCGGCGCCATCACCGTCCGCATGCTGATGGGAGAGCCGGCCGGTCCGGGCGCGCCGCAGCTCGGCGAGAGCCCCGTCACCGGTCCCGGCACACCCACCGGCCCGGCCTTCCCATACGTCGCCCTCCCGCTCCTGCAGAGGGCTCGATAATCAGCTGCCCAGGCGCCAGGAGTGCAGGTAGGACTCCTGGTCGGGGGTGAGGGAGTCGATGGTGATCCCGGTGGCGGCCAGTTTCAGGCTCGCCACCTGGGTGTCGATCTGGGTGGGCACGTCATACACGCCGGGAGCGAGGTTGGCGTGCTCGCCGGCCAGCCAGGCGGCGGCGAGGGCCTGGGCTGAGAAGGACATGTCCATGACGGCGGCGGGGTGGCCCTCGGCGGCGGCCAGGTTGACGAGGCGGCCTTCGGCGAGGAGGAGGAGACGGCGGCCGTTCAGGAGGTATTCGTCCATGTTGGGGCGGATTCCCGGGTGGACGGCGTCGGCCAGGTCGGCGAGGGCGCGGACGTCGACCTCGACATCGAAATGGCCCGCGTTGGCGAGGATCGCGCCGTCCTTCATCAGGACCAGATGTTCGGCGCGGATCACGTCGCGGTTGCCGGTGACCGTGATGAAGACGTCCCCGACCACGGCCGCCTCGGCCATCGACCGCACCTCGTAGCCCTGCATCGAGGCGTCCAGCGCCTTCACCGGGTCGATCTCGGTGACGATGACCCGCGCGCCCAGGCCCTTGGCGCGTTCGGCCACGCCGCGGCCGCAGTAGCCGAACCCGGCGACCACCACCGTACGCCCGGCCAGCAGCACGTTCGTCGCCCGCATGATGCCGTCGAAAGTCGACTGCCCGGTTCCGTAGCGGTTGTCGAACATGCGCTTCGTACGGGTGTCGTTGACGGCGACCATCGGGAACTTGAGCGCGTTCTCGGCGGCCATCTGCCGGAGCCGGATGATCCCGGTCGTGGTCTCCTCGCAGCCGCCCAGGACCGCGATCTCGGTCCGCTCGGTGTGCAGGATGTTGACCAGGTCGCAGCCGTCGTCGAGGACCAGATCCGGGGCGATGTCCAGGGCGCGGTGGATGTGCCGGTAGTAGGTGTCCCGGTCCACGCCCGCCCGCGCGTGCACGGCGATGCCGTACTCGGCGAGGGCGACCGCGACGTCGTCCTGGGTGGAGAGCGGGTTGGACGCCGCCAGGGCGATCTCCGCGCCGCCCGCCCTGAGCGCGCCCATCAGAACCGCGGTCTCGGCGGTGACGTGCAGGCAGGCCGCGATCCGTATCCCGGCGAAGGGGAGCTCCTCGGCGAACCGCGCCCCGATGGCCGTCAGCACCGGCATGGACCGCGAGGCCCAGCCGATCCGCCGCTCCCCGGCCTCGGCCAGCGATCCGTCCACGACTCCCACGTTCGAAGACTCCCCCGTTCGAAGGGCCCCCAGGCGGGGGCCCTTCAGCGACCTGCTAGTAGCGGTAGTGGTCCGGCTTGTACGGACCCTCGACGTCCACCCCGATGTACTCGGCCTGCTTCTTGGTGAGCTTGGTCAGCTTCACCCCGAGCGCGTCCAGGTGCAGCCGGGCGACCTTCTCGTCCAGGTGCTTGGGCAGCACGTACACCCCGATGGGGTACTGGTCGGTCTTGGTGAACAGCTCCATCTGGGCGATCACCTGGTTGGTGAAGGAGTTGGACATCACGAACGACGGGTGGCCGGTCGCGCAGCCCAGGTTCATCAGGCGGCCCTCGGCCAGCAGGATGATCTGGTGGCCGTCGGGGAAGGTCCAGGTGTGCACCTGGGGCTTGACCTCCTCCTTCACGATGCCGGGGATGCGGGCCAGCCCGGCCATGTCGATCTCGTTGTCGAAGTGGCCGATGTTGGAGACGATCGCGTTGTGCTTCATCTGCGCCATGTGGTCGGCGGTGATGATGCCGAAGTTGCCGGTCGTGGTGACGAAGATGTCGGCGATGCCGACCACGTCCTCCAGGGTGGTGACCTGGAACCCGTCCATGGCCGCCTGGAGCGCGCAGATCGGGTCGATCTCGGTGACGATGACCCGGGCGCCCTGGCCGCGGAGCGCGTCCGCGCAGCCCTTGCCGACGTCGCCGTAGCCGCAGATCACGGCCACCTTGCCGCCGATCAGCACGTCGGTGGCCCGGTTCAGGCCGTCCAGCACGGAGTGGCGGCAGCCGTACTTGTTGTCGAACTTGGACTTGGTGACCGAGTCGTTCACGTTGATGGCCGGGAAGAGCAGCTGGCCGTTGTTGAACATCTCGTACAGCCGGTGCACGCCGGTGGTGGTCTCCTCGGTGACGCCCTTGATCTCGGCGGCGACCGCGCTCCACCGCTTGGAGTCGTCGACGGTACGGCGGAGCAGGTCGAGGATGATGCCCCACTCCTCGGGGTCGTCCTCGGTGGCGGTCGGCACCACGCCGGACTTCTCGAACTCGGCGCCCTTGTGCACCAGCAGGGTGGCGTCCCCGCCGTCATCCAGGATCATGTTCGGGCCGGAGCCGTCCGGCCAGCGGAGCGCCTGATCGGTGCACCACCAGTACTCTTCCAGCGTCTCGCCCTTCCAGGCGAAGACGGGCACGCCCTTGGGCGCCTCGACGGTGCCCTCGGGGCCGACGGCGACCGCGGCGGCGGCGTGGTCCTGGGTGGAGAAGATGTTGCACGAGACCCAGCGCACGTCGGCGCCGAGCGCGACCAGCGTCTCGATCAGGACGGCGGTCTGGATGGTCATGTGCAGCGAGCCCATGATCTTCGCGCCGCGCAGCGGCTGGCTGGCGGCGAACTCGCTGCGGGTCGCCATCAGGCCCGGCATCTCGTGCTCAGCGAGTCGGATCTCCTTGCGGCCGAAGTCCGCAAGCGAAAGGTCGGCGACCTTGAAGTCCATCTGGGGTGTCCCCTCTCGTAACGACGTCTGCGAGTTTAGGGGCCGAATCGCCCTCCGCGCACGCCTGGAGGGCTGAACCTCACACAAGAATGTAAGAATCGCTATTCTGGGGGTATGCGGATCACCGAAGCGGCGGCGCGGCTGGGCATGTCCCCGCGCATGCTCCGCTACCGAGAAGCGCTCGGACTGCTGCCGCCGGTGCGCGACAAGGGGTCGCATCGCCGGTTCGGCACCGAGGAACTGGCGGCGGTCACCCAGGCACTGGAACTGGAACGCCGCTTCGACGTGTCCCCCGCGGAGCTGGCCTTCGCGCTGCGGACCCTGTCCGAGCCCGCGGTCGCCCAGGCCGTGCGCGACCTGGGCATCCGGATCGGGCGGATCCAGGCGCCCCGGCGGGCCCTGGACTTCGAGAAGGAGAAGGCGCTGCGCCTGCTACGCGGGCGTTAGGGGTTGCCGTTCGGGGAGCTCGACCGGTCCAGGTCGGGCTCCAGGTAGATCACCCGGGCGATCGGGACCTGCGCCCTGATCCGCTGCTCGGCCTCGTCGATGCCGCGCGCCACCTCGGCCGCGGTGTCGTCGTGATCCACCGCGATCTTGGCCGCCACCAGCAGCTCCTCGGGCCCGAGGTGCAGGGTGCGCATGTGGATGATCCTGGTCACTTCGGGCGCGCTCTCCAGGGCGGTACGGATCTGCCGCTCCACCTCGGGGCCGGCGCCCTCACCGATCAGCAGCGACTTGGTCTCGATCGCCAGGATCACCGCGATGATCGCCAGCAGCACGCCGATCATGACGGTGCCGATGCCGTCCCAGACCGGCTCCCCGGTGACGACCGCCATCGTCACGCCGAACAGCGCGAAGATCAGGCCGACCAGCGCGCCCAGGTCCTCCAGCAGCACCACCGGCAGCTCGGGCGACTTGGAGCGGCGGATGAACGACACCCACGACTGCGACCCGCGCACCAGGTTGGACTCCACGATGGCGGTACGGAACGAGAACAGCTCCGCGATGATCGCGAAGATCAACACCCCGAACGCCCACTGAGGCGAGGTCAGCTCCTCCGGGTGCGAGATCTTGTGATAGCCCTCGTACAGCGAGAAGACCGCGCCGATGGTGAACAGCACGACCGCCACCACGAACGCGTAGAAATAGCGCTCCCGGCCATACCCGAACGGATGTTCCGGAGTACGGCCCCGGGCCGCCCGCTTGCCACCGACCAGCAGCAACGCCTGGTTGCCCGAGTCGGCCACCGAGTGCACCGATTCCGCGAGCATGGACGACGACCCCGTGAACAGGAACGCCACGAACTTCGCCACCGCGATAGCCATATTCGCGACCAACGCCGCGATGATCGCCTTGGTACCGCCACCCGCGCTCACAGAAGACTCCTCCAGTACTCGACCAAGGAGATCCTATTGGCCAATTCTTGCCCTCAGCTCGGCAACGGCCGAGACGGGGGCCGGATCGCCGCCGTAACCGAGCGACAGATAGACGCCGGCGTAGTCGCCCAGGCCGATCACCGTGGCCAGCCGTTCCAGCGGATGCCCGGCCTCGGCGGCGATCTCGGACACCGGGACGCCGCGGTCCTGGGCCAGCCGGACCGACAGCTGGCGGGCCTTGGCGACCTGCGGATGCTCCTCGGCGTCGCGGAAGATGAACAGGCGCAGCGAGCGGGTCGGCCCGTCGGCGAAGATGTCGCGCTGGGCCAGCGGGCCGTCCAGGGCGGCGAGCTGGTTGTGCCCGGCCTCCGGTAGCTCGCCCCAGATGGCGGGGTAGCGGGCGTTCTCGTTCAGCTGGCCGGCCAGCCGGGCCGCGGCGACCGCCATCAACCGGGACGAACCCCAGATCACCGGGATCGTCTCCGCGATCTCATCGGCGAGCGTCTTGCCCGGGTTGATGAACGACTCGCTGGACGGCCGGCAGCGGTGCGCCACGTCCTCCAGCCGTTTGGCCACCGACTCGAACAGGTCCACGCCCGCCTCCACCAGGCCGAGCGAGCCGGCGGCGGCGATCAGCGGCACCACCAGCGGCCACAGCGCCGTCCTCGCGGCCGGATCGACCGGGACGAACGGCGCGCTCCGCTGGGTGGCCAGCGCCTGCAACGGCGACCCCTTGCCGCCCACGGCCAGGAGCCGGCAGCCGCGCCTGGCCGCCTCGGCGGCCACCGTCAGGGTCTCCTCGGTGTCCCCGGTGCCGGACACCGCCATCACCAGGTCGGCCGCGCCCACCCAGCCGGGCAGCCGGTAGCCGCGGACGATCGACACCGGCACGGAGGAGCCGTGCCCGCAGACGGCGTCCAGCACGTCCCCGGCCACGCCCGCGACGCCCGTCCCGGCCACCACGATCGCCCGTGGCCGCCCCTCGGACGCGATCGCGTCCACGGCGGCCTCGGCGGCGGCGCGGTGCGCGGTGCGGATCTGGGCGGCCGAGGAGGCGACCGAGACCAGCAGGCCCGAGGGATCCCCGGCGGCCAGATAAGCCTGGTCGTCGAGCTGCTCAGGCTCCCAGTTCATGCCTTCCGGGCCTCGTCGACGAGGAGCACCGGAATGTCGTCGCGCACCGGATAGACCAGCCCGCACGACTCGGCGGTGCACGCCAGCTCGTCGCTGTCGGCGGACGCCCGGAGCGGGGACTTGCACGAGGGGCAGGCCAGGATGTCCAGCAGCCAGTCGTCGATCTTCAAATCCCTTGTACCTCTCTCAGAACCTCGTCGCGCACCGCAGCCATCCGCGCCGCGTCCGCGCCCTCGGCGTTCAGCCGGAGCAGCGGCTCGGTGTTGGACGCGCGCAAGTTGAACCACCAGTCGGGGCCGGTCACGGTGAGTCCGTCCAGCTCGTCGAACGTAACACCGTCGCGGGACGCGTACGCCGCGCGCACCTGGGTGATCGCGGCGGCCTGGTCCGCGACCGTGCTGTTGATCTCGCCGGAGGCGGCGTACCGGGCATAGCCCGACAGCACCTCCGACAGCGGGCGATCCTGCTCGCCGAGCGCGGCCAGCACGTGCAGCGCCGCCAGCAGGCCGGAGTCGGCGAACCAGAAATCCTTGAAGTAGTAGTGCGCCGAGTGCTCGCCGCCGAACACCGCGCCGGTCCTGGCCATGTCGGCCTTGATGTAGGAGTGCCCGACCCGGGTGCGGACCGGCACCCCGCCGTGCTCGCGGACGATCTCCGGCACCCCGAGTGAGGTGATCAGATTGTGGATGATCGTCGAACCGGGGTGCTTGGCCAGCTCCCTGGCGGCGACCAGGGCGGTGATCGTGGACGGCGAGACCGACGCGCCGCGCTCGTCGATCACCCAGCAGCGGTCCGCGTCGCCGTCGAAGGCGAGACCGACGTCGGCGCCCTCGGCCAGCACGGCCCGCTGCAGGTCGATCAGGTTCTCCGGCTGGAGCGGGTTCGCCTCGTGGTTCGGGAAGTCGCCGTCGAGCTCGAAGTAGAGCGGGATCAGCGTGATCGGCAGCCCGGCGAACACCTCGGGGACGGTCAGTCCGCCCATGCCGTTGCCCGCGTCCGCGACCACCTTGAGCGGCCGGCTGCCGGACAGGTCCACCAGCGACCGGAGATGGCCGGCGTAACCGGCCAGCAGGTTCTTCTCGGTGACGCTCCCGGTCCGGCGGCCGAGCGGGACGCCCAGCAGCGTCGCGGCCCGGTCCCTGATCTCGGTCAGCCCGGTCTCGCGGCCGATCGGGACCGCGCCCGCGCGGCACATCTTCATGCCGTTGTAGCGGGCCGGGTTGTGGCTGGCGGTGAACATCACGCCCGGCAGGTCCAGGCTGCCGCTGGCGTAGTAGAGCAGGTCGGTGGAGCCGAGCCCGGCGTTGATCACGTCCGCGCCGCGGGCGGTCGCGCCGCGGGCGAAGGCGGCGGCCAGCGGCCCGGAGGAGTCCCGCATGTCATGCGCGATCACCAGCGAGGTCGCCTCGACCACCTCGACGAATGCGGCTCCGACGGCTTCGGCGATCTCTTCGTCCAGTTCGCCGGGAACCACGCCGCGCACATCGTACGCCTTGAAGATCGTGGCGAAGTCGCCCACTCCAGCCCCTAAGATTCGCGAATGCTTCGGTTCGAGCCTATCGGGCCGAACCGGTCAGCGTTCGCGGTTGGGCTGGGCGGACTTCAGCACGCGCAGGTGGCCTCGGCGGCCCACCTCGACCGCCTGCCCGGTCGGCTCACCGGCCGCGGGGGCCGGTCGGGCCGCTTCGCGCACGGCGTTGGCGAGCGCCTCCAAGTCGTCTCCGCTCGGCGCACCCGGCTCGTACGGCAGGCGCACCACCTCCCACCCTCGGGGCGCGGTAAGCCGCTCTGCGTGCTCCGCGCACAGGTCATAGCAGTGCGGCTCGACGTACGTAGCCAGCGGGCCCAGAACAGCGGTCGAGTCGGCGTACACGTACGTGAGTGTGAAGACGGCAGGCTGCCTGCAGGCGGTACGGGAACAGCTGCGGACGGGGCTCACGGAGGGACCGTATCCGGTCCGCGTGCACATTGCCACCACCCGGCCCCTCTTAACGAGCGTGTCGCCACAATCCGGACACCCGTGGCGGCCTTCCGTGCCTCCCCTAAGCTGGCCGGATGAGTCCTCGACGACGCGACCGCCACGGCCGGGGCATGCGCGGCCCGCTGGCGCCCTCGCACGTGCCGATCGCCAGATCCCGCGGCGAGCGCTTCGACGACCTGGTGCTGGACGCGGTGGACCGGCTCCGGGTGCGCTGGTCCAAGGAACTGGCCTCGGTCGAGTTCGGGGTGGAGGAGGTGCCCCGGGCCAGCGAGCTGATCGACGGTCCTGGCCGGCTGGCCTCCGACCCGATCCCGTTCGGGCGGGCGGAACCGGCGGCCGGCGGCGAACCCGCGCTGGTGGTGGTCTACCGGCGGCCGATGGAGGCGCGCGCCAGGGACCGCGAGCATCTGGCCGGGCTGGTGCACTCGGTGGTGGTGGAACAGGTCGCCAGCCTGCTGGGGCTCACCCCGGAGGCGGTGGATCCCGGATACGACGGGGACTGACTCAGGGCAGCACCGCGCGCGGCGAGTCGACCGTGGGCGGCGCCAGCGCCCAGGTTCTGGCCACCTGCAGCGGCTGGGCGGTGACCAGCTGACCGGAGGAGGTCTTCTCCTCGATCACCCGGCCGCCCCACACCGGTCCTGAGCCTGGCTGCGGGGTGATCACGACGCTGAAGCCCTTGCCGTCGCCGGTCAGCTTGACCTCGCGGGTCCGGCCCGCCGGGATCTCCACCTGGGTCGGCGGCGGGGGCGCGCCCTCCTTGAGCAGGATCTGGACCCGCACGCTGGCGGCCCCGAAGGGCGCGGACAGGATCAGGCGCGAGGTCTGCGTCTTGCCGGCCCTTCCGTCGGCGACCACGCTGCCGAGGTCGATGGAGGGCGCTCCGGCCGTGTACGCGACGTCCTGGAGGGTGCCGGTGCCGGTGATCTCCAGCCCGGCCACGATCGGGTTCCGCGCGGTGAGCAGGAGCGCGGCCGGCTGTCCGCCGATGCCCGTGGACAGGTCCATGGTGGTGGTGGAGCCTGCGGGGACGGTGACCTCCTCGCGGTTCTTCAGGGCGTACGAACCGTCCTTGAGCACGGCTTTCACCTGGACGACGGTGTCCTGGTCGCCGGGGGCGGTGATGTAGAGCTTGCGCTGGCCCGCGCTGCCGGGCACGCCGGGGACGACCACCCGGGTGGCGGGTTCACCGGCGGGCGGCAGCCAGTCGGCGCCGTTGCCGCGGCCGAGTTCTGCTTCCACGGCGGCGGTCACCCGGCCCCGGCCTGCGATCACGTGCAGGCCCATGACCAGGGGTGAGGTGGTGGCGTCGCGGATCTTGACGGTGCGGTGCTCGCCGGGGTCCAGGACCATGCCGGTGGAGCGTTCTGTGACGACCAGGCCCTCGCCGGCGTACACGACGAAGGAGACGTCGGCGGGGGCGGCCTCCACGTTGGACAGGTGCAGGGTGAGGTCGGCGGCGGCCGGGCCAGGGCCGACGAACCAGGCGCTCGCGCTCGGTTCGACGCAGCGCACGCCGGACAGGCCGCGGGCGTCGCCGGTCAGCGTCCTGCTGATCCTGGCGGCCTCCAGGCCCGACGCCATCGCGCCGGTGGCGATCACCCGGATCGGGTCGGCGTCCTTGGCTGCGGTCTTCTGCCAGAGCGTGCCGGCCTCGGAGAGGGTGACCGGCTTGTCACCGTCCAGGACCTCGGCCTGGCCGGAGCCGCGCGGGCCCGGCGGGGCGACCGCGCTGATCGTGGCGCCGCCGGGGTCGGGGCAGACGGTGGAGACCGACTCGATCGCGGCCTGCACCGGCTTGACCGGGGTGACCTTGACGGGGGCGGGGCGGCTGACGAACGCGCCGCCGTACACGGCGGCCAGCGCGATCAGGACCAGGGCGAGCAGGCCGAAGCGGTTCTCGATCAGGCGTCTCACACCAGCACCCGCTCTTCCTGGACCCGCTCCTCGACCTGGGCCTCCGGCTCGACCGGGCGCGCGCCGGGGGCGGCCAGGATGAGCATCACCAGCACCAGGCCGCCCTGCGCCCACAGCCAGCCGCGCTGCCAGGTGTCCAGCGGCGGGGGCGGCGCGGGCGGGGCGACCGGGACCACCATCCGCCACAGGCCGGACGACTTGGACAGGCTGAGCCGGGTCAGCGCCGGTTCCGAGTCGAGCGCGCGGCGCAGCAGCGGGTCGATCGGCGCGGGCACCGCGACGAACATGACGCCCCTGGCGGCGAGCGTCCTGGCGTCCTGCCCGCCCCGGCCGGAGGCCAGCCCGGCCACGGCGGCCGTGACGCCCGGGTCGGTGACCGCGCCGTCGGATTCGCCGACGAGCGGGCTGCGCCCGTGCAGGACCGTGTACGCGAGCGCGCCGCCGTTCGAGCGCAGCACCAGGGTGCCCTCGCCCTTGGCGGTCTTGGCGGCGGCCAGCGGCGGCAGCGGATCCCGGACGTTCCAGGTCAGCGGGCCGCGCGCGCCCTCCCAGAACCACAGCCCGGCGGCGGCCAGCGGGGTCGCGAAGGCGACCAGCGAGATCAGCAGCGCGCCGAACTTGCGCCAGCCGCCCGCTTTGCGGAACTCGGCGACCCGGTGCGCGGCGAGCGCGGTGGCCACCAGCAGGCCGGTGGCCGCGAACGCCAGCGGCACGCCCGGCCAGACGGACAGGCGGCTGACCACGGTGGCCACGAGCACGCCGAAGATGGCGACGCCCCAGCCGACGGCGACGATCATCTGGTGCCGCCGGAGCAGCAGCGCGCCCAGGGCGACGGCGAGCAGCCCGGCCGTCGTCCAGAGGGGTGGCGTGCCGGGGCCGCCGGGGTTCAGGGTGAGCAGGGCCTCGGCGGGCAGCCGGGGGTCGGCGGGGAACGGCAGGCCGGCCTCCCGCAGGATTCTGGCCGGGTCGGCGGCGAAGGTGGCCAGCCACGGGAACAGCAGCACGATGGGGACGGCCAGGCTGATCGCCAGCGAGATCCCGACGCCGCGCCGTACGCCGCCGAAGGAGAGGGCCGCGAGCGCGCCCAGAACGAACACGAAGCCATAAAGGAGGGGAACGAAGGCTGTACCGACCGCGAGCAGCAGGCCGAGCCCCCAGGCGGCTCTCCGGGCCGAGCGGCCCTGATCGGAGAGGACGCGGGTGGCCAGCGAGGCGTAGGCGGGCAGCAACACGATCACGACGGCCGAACCGATCCGCCCAGCGGCCACCACTCCGGTAGCAACCGGGAGCAACGCATAGGAAACGGCCAACCAGACCCGCGCCGGGGCATACGGGATGATCCGCCGCGTCGCCACATAGGCCGAGAACCCAGCCAACGGCACGCATCCCAGCAGCAGCACCGCGACGGCCAGCCAGATCTTGCCGAAGAACAGCGTGGACAGCCCCGCCAGCACCGCCACATAAGGCGCCTGATCGCCCTGCAAGTACAGATCCCACAGATCCGACGCGCCGCCCACCACCGGCACCAGCGCCCCGCCGCCGAGCAGGCCGCCCGTGGCCAGCCGCCAGTGCGCGGCCACCGTGACGGCGATCAGCAGCAGGCACAGCAGCACCCCCGGATTGCCGAAGAACCGGCGCAGCACACTGCCGTCGTCGTTGAGCAGCTCCTCGCCCTCCTCCTCCGGCGAGGAGGCGACGGCGTGGTGACGCCCGGCCGAATCCATCGGGCCCGCGCCGGCCAGCTGGCCCCGGACCATGTCCATAATGCGGCGGAGCGCTGCGATAGGCGGAGTGAACAACGGTTTGACGAGCTGATAGCCCTGTTTCCGGTTGCGTCTGCGGGTCTTCCTGGCCCGGCGCAGCTTGCCGGGATGGAAGAGCACCGAGCCCAGCGCGACGACCTCGTCCAGCGCGTGCGCGGGCTGCTTGGCCAGCAGGAACAGGAAGGTCCTGATCAGCGAGCCGAAGGTGTTCCTGACCATCGACCAGAGCATCGCCGCGAACGGCAGGTTGATCATGATCACGAACAGCGCGTACCGGCGGGCCAGCCGGCGCGGGTGGTCGTCGCTGGCCGCGATCCTGCGCCTGCGGCGGCTGGACGCCTCCGCGTGGTAGGCCATCGCGCTGGTCACCGCCAGCACCCGGTGCCCGGCCGCGCGGGCCCGCCAGCAGAAGTCCAGGTCGTCGCGGAACAGCGGAAGCTTCGGGTCCAGGCCGGACAGTTCATCCCAGACGTCGCGGCGGATGAGCATGCCGGCGGTGGACACCGAGAGCACGTCCCTGATCCCGCCGAAGTCGTGGTCGTGCTGGCCCTGGTCGTACTCCCGGGGCTCCAGGCCGGTCTCCCGGCGGCCCGACCTGGCCACCGTGACGCCGATCTCCAGCAGGAGTTTGCGGTCCAGCCAGTCGCGGAGTTTCGGTCCCAGGATGGCGGCCTTCTCGTCCTGGTCGGCCACCCACAGCAGGGTCTCCAGGGCGCGCGGGTCCGGGGCGCAGTCGTCGTGGATCAGCCAGATCCACTCCCGGCCCTGGGTGGCGGGCGGCAGGCGGCGCATCACGTCGTGCACCGCCTGCGCGAAACCGGTCGAGCGGGGCATGCTGACCACGGCCTGCGGGCCGAAGGCCTGGGTCAGGAGTTTGCCGCTGTCGTCGCGGCTGCCGTTGTCGACGCCGACCACGCGGTCGAGGCGGTAGGTCTGGCCGAGCACCGCCGCGAGCGTCTCGCTGAGCCATCGAGCGCCGTCATGGGCGACAACGATCGCGGTGACGGAATGCACCGGGGTCTGCACGGGGGTCCTTGAGGTTCGGCCGGGGGACCTGGGGGTCTGTCCTGGGGTTAGCCTAGGGCCGAAAAAAGAGTGCGGGGGCCACAAACGTGACCCCCGCGTTGTTCACACGGCCTGACGCTTGATGCGCCGTCGCTCCCGCTCCGACAGCCCGCCCCAGATACCGAATCGCTCGTCGTGTTCCAATGCGTATTCAAGGCACTCCGCGCGCACTTCGCACGCCCGGCATACCTTCTTAGCCTCTCGGGTGGAGCCGCCCTTCTCTGGAAAGAACGCCTCCGGGTCGGTCTGAGCGCACAACGCACGCTCCTGCCAACCCAGATCTTCACCGTCGAGCGCCTGTGCCATGACCGGCTCGGTCACTGCACACCTCCCTGTCGCCCGCCCGTCACCAACAGCAAATGGTGCCCCCCTATGGACGCCGTCCTCATACCCACCTCGAGGAAGGCGTAACAACACAGCTGTAATTACACGCGTGTCTCAGGTGTGGCGTCAAGCGGCATACCGATACCCGGGGAAAGACATGCTTGCCCCGGTATCTGGTGCTCTAGATCAGTGGTCTCGGCGGTCGGAACCGTACCAATGCGGGTTGCCATCGGCCCCCTGAGCTGCCTGTTCTCTACTCGTCCCTTCCTCGGGCTTTGCCTGCTGGCGCTCCGGCTTGTAGATCGCGGTGGGGTCGAGCAGCTCGTCGCCGCGCAGCGGATCGGTGAGCGGATCGCCCTGGAAGCGGGTCCGCTCGGGGCCACTGAGCGGATCGCCCAGATACCGCCCCTGGTCAGGGCTGCTGAGCGGATCACCCTGATACCGCACGGTCTGCTCGGGCCCGCTCAGCGGATCCCCCTGGAACCGATCCTGCTGGTACGGCTCGCGCGTCTGCGGGTGCCCGAGCGGGTTGTTGTAGACCGGCTGAGGCGCTTGCTGAGGCGCTTGCTGAGGCGCCGTCGGCGTCTGCTGGTAGGACTGCGCCTGCTGGTAGGCCTGCGCGAGCTGCTGCTCCCTCAGGTCGCCCTCGTAGGACGGCTCGTACGCCTGCTGCGCGAACTGCTGCCCCGAATACCCGGAGAACGGAGACCCGCCGTAATTGCTCTGATTCGGCTGGTACGTCGGCTCCTGATAAGCAGGCTCCTGGTACGCGGGTTCCTGATAGGCAGGCTCCTGGTACGCGGGCTGCTCCGAATAGGTCGGTTCCTTATAAACCGGCTCGGAGTAGACCGGCTCCGCATATGTCGGCTCGTTATAGGCCACCGGCGGGAAGGACGGCGAGTCCCCCGCGTACCCGTGCTGGTCGAACACCGGTCCCTGCGGCGGCTGCTGCTGCGGAAACGCCTGCGGCGCGGCGGCGTACACCGGCGGCTGGTAGCCGTTCCCGTTCACTTGCTCCGGGGACTGAACGAAACCGGGCTGGGCGGCGTATCCCTGGTCGTATACCGGGGCCGCGTAAGCGTCCTGAGTGCGATCGGCAGGGCGCTCAGCCGATCCGTACGGAAGGGCGGGCTGCGCGGATGGTTGTGGTTGTGGTGGCACGGCGGACGGCGCGGTCGAGACGGAGGGCACCTGAGCAGTCGGAACGGGAGCACCAGCGGGCTCCGGGGACGGGTACGAGCCGTAACCCTGGAATCCGTCGTTCTGGTAACCGCCGAAGAACGGCTCCTCGTTCCGCTCCTGCGGCCTGCCCTGCCTGGCCGGCTTCGCCGCCGCGGGAGCGATCGTGCTGAGAATGTAGACCCCTGCGATCGCCGCCAGCGCCAGCTCGGGCAGCGAGTTCAGCAGGATGATGATCTTGTCGCCGAAGTCGAACGAGGCGAACAGCATCAACAGCCCGCTCAGCAGCCCGAACACCACGCTCAGCGCCAGCGCCCCCACGCTGATGAGAGCGATCAGCCGGCTCTGCGGAGTCGGCGCGCCGAACCGGGTCGTCAACACCACCGCGCCCACGGCCAACGCCACCCTGGTGGCCGACGCCTGCGTCTGGAACGCGGTCGAGACAAGCCCCCCGAGCGTCCCTCCGAACAGCGCCTCGACGAAGTACCACACCCCGATCAGCACGCCCGGACACACCACCGCGAGCATGATCCAAGCGGCGGGCTCACGCAGCCTCGCCGGTTCAACCTTGATCACAGTGACCCCCTGTTATTCGAACGGCATGCAAACGGCATACCAAGACGAGTTTCGCACATGCCTGACTTTGCCGTCGGCTGACCCACCAAGCTCCTGAATCCCCCGAGTGCCCTATGCCTCACAAATCCCTTCATATCACTGCAGGTCGGAGGGCTGTCGCGGTGTGGGCGGGAGGCGTGCCGCAGAGATGTCAGTGCTCGGTGCGAGGATGACGGCATGCGAATCGTGTCCTTGGCGGGCGGGATCGGCGGGGCCCGATTCCTGCGCGGTCTCCAGGCGGCGGCCCCCGACGCCGACATCACTGTGATCGGCAACACTGGTGACGACATCACCCTGTTCGGCCTCCGGGTCTGCCCCGACCTCGACACGGTCATGTACACACTCGGGGGCGGGATCAACGAGGAGCAGGGCTGGGGCCGGGCCGATGAAAAATTCACGGTCAAGGAGGAGTTGGCCGCCTACGGCATGGAACCCCAGTGGTTCGGCCTCGGCGACCGCGACTTCGCCACCCACATCATCCGCACCCAGCTGCTCGGCGCCGGCTTCCCGCTCTCCCAGGTCACCGAGGCCCTCTGCGCCCGCTGGCAGCCGGGGGTCAGGCTAATCCCGATGTCCGACGACCGCACCGAGACCCACGTCGTCATCACCGACGACAAGGGCCGCCACGCGGTGCACTTCCAGGAGTGGTGGGTCCGCCTCCGCGCCTCGACCCCCGCCCAGGAGATCATCCTCGTCGGCGCCGACGACGCCAAACCCGCCCCCGGCGTCCTGGACGCCATCCAAGCCGCCGACGTCGTCATCCTCCCGCCCTCCAACCCCGTCGTCAGCATCGGCACAATCCTCCAGATCCCCGGCATCCGCCCCGCCCTGGAAGCCAAAACCGTCGTCGGCGTCTCCCCCATCATCGACGGCTCCCCCGTCCGCGGCATGGCCGACGCCTGCCTCACCGCCATCGGCCGCGAAACCACCGCCCAGGCAGTCCTCGACCTGTACGGCTCACCCCTCCTCAACGGCTGGCTGGTAGCCGAACAGGACTCCCAAACGTCCCACCCCGACATCACCGTCGAAGCCCACCCCCTCCTCATGACCACCCCCGAAACCACCCGAACCCTGGCCGCCGCCACCCTCACGCTGGCCCAAAAACTCCAAAAC
>NZ_BLAD01000061.1 GCF_009687845.1 Acrocarpospora corrugata | reverse complement strand
GACGGGCGCCTTGGCGGCGATGTCGGCTTCGCCGGGACGTGGTTGTCCCACCTGCCCGCCCTTTTGTTCGTTGCGGGCCTCTGCCCGTCCCCTTGCGTCGCCGTCTGACGGTCTTGGTTTCTATGGGGACGTGGCTGCTTCGTCCAACCCCGCGGGGAGTCTGCTGCTGGCACCCCGTTCCCGGGTGCTTGACGCTCTCATGGTTGACTAATGTCAACCTTTTACCTAGATGAATTGAGTGCTCGTGTCCGAAGCACAGTCCTTGGTGGTCGACGGCCCCGAGGCGTCATATCAGATGACTCACCGTCAGATCCTGGAGGCCCTGTCCGGTCTGCTGCTGGCGATGTTCGTGGCGATGATCTCCAGCACCGTCGTGACCAACGCGCTGCCGCGTATCGTCGCCGATCTCAAGGGGAGCCAGACCGGCTACACCTGGGTGATCGTGGCGACGTTGCTGGCGATGACGGCGACCACGCCGATCTGGGGCAAGCTCGCCGACCTGTTCAGCAAGAAGCTGCTCGTTCAGCTGTCGCTCATCATTTTCATCACGGGCTCGCTGGTGGCGGGTGTCTCGCCGAACATGGGGACGCTCATCGGTGCCCGCCTCGTGCAGGGGCTCGGCGTCGGTGGTCTGATGGCGCTGGTGCAGATTGTGATCGCGAGTATGGTGAGCCCCCGTGACCTGGGGCGATACTCCGGCTACATGGGCGCCGTGTTCGCGGCGGCGACGGTCAGCGGTCCGCTGATCGGCGGGCTGGTGGCCGACAGTGCGCTCGGCTGGCGTGGCTGCTTCTTCATCGGGCTGCCGTTCGGGATCGCCGCGTTCGTGTTGCTGCAGAAGACGCTGCACCTGCCTGTGGTCAGGCGCGATGTCAGCGTCGACTACCTTGGCGCCACCCTCATCATGGCCGGCGTTTCGCTGCTGCTCGTCTGGGTGTCGCTCGCCGGGAACCAGTACGAGTGGGTTTCGGGCACCAGCGCTCTGCTGGTCGCCGGGGGTGTGGTCCTGATCGGTGTCGCGGTGTACGTGGAGGCGCGCGTCGCCCGTGAGCCGGTGATCCCGCTGCACCTGTTCAAGGCCCGGACGATCGTCTTCGCCACGCTGGCCTCGGTGTTCGTGGGCGTGGCCATGTTCGCCTCGACCGTGTACCTGAGTCAGTTCTTCCAGCTGGCTCGCGGCATGTCGCCCACCCAGGCCGGTCTGATGTCGATCACGCTGGTCGGCGGGCTGCTCGTTTCGAGTGTCGCGAGCGGCCGGGCCATCAGTGTGACCGGCCGGTGGAAGGGCTGGCTCATCGCGAGCATGCTGTTCGTCGTGGCCGGTTGCGGTCTGCTCGGCACGATCGACGAGACCACGAACCTGGTGTGGGTGGGCGTCTTCATGGCCCTGCTCGGCATCGGCGTCGGAGGTTCCATGCAGAATCTCGTTCTGCCCGTGCAGAACATCGTGTCGTCGGCGGACCTGGGTGCAGCCAGTTCGCTCGTGGCGTTCTTCCGTTCCATCGGTGGCACCGTCGGGGTCGCCGCGCTCGGCGCTCTGCTGACGGCGCAGGTCTCCGACCGGGTGGCCAGTGGTCTCAAGGACCTGGGGGTCGCCGGTGGCGGGCAGCAGTCGCACGGCATCCCGGATCTCAGCTCGCTGCCGGCGCCGATCCGGGCGGTGTTCGAGCACGCCTTCGGGGCCTCGATCGCCGAGCTGTTCCTGGTGTCTGTGCCTTTCGCCGTGCTGGCGCTAGTGTGCGTCCTGTTCATCAAGGAAGTCCCGCTCCGCACGACCCTGCACTCCGCCGAACCGGTCGCTGCCGAGCCCACCGCCGTCTAGGGGATACGCTGACCAGGAGCCGGATCGACTCGTTGCGCCGTCTCGAAAGCGAGATGGCCATCCTGCTGCGCCGGATCAAATGCGTCATCGGTGAGCACGCGCGGGGGGTGCACCCGGAACTCCAGCCCGCCGCCTACCTCATCCTGGTCTGGCTCACCGAGCACGGCCCCGCCCGCGCCACGTCGATCGTCGAGAACCTCGACTTCGACAAGGGCGCGGTCAGCCGCCTCCTGGCCCATCTCGCCGATCTCGGCCTGATCGTCCGCGGCCCGGACCCCGCCGACGGTCGCGCGACCCTGATCTCGGCCGGCGACACCGCCGCACAACAGGTGGCCGACGCCGCCGCCGGTCTGCGCCGACGACTCGACCACAAACTGGGGGACTGGCCGGACGAGAGCCTGGCCGACTTCGTCGACGCTCTCGGCCTCTACAACAGGACACTCGGCACAATGCAGCCCTGACGCTTCGCCTCTGTGACCTTCGGGATTGACAGGTGACTCACAGCCAGGGTTCAAGGGGTTCCTAATCGCATGCTCTGGGATGGGTCTGGCCGGAACCCCCCGGCCCCGAGCACACGGGAGTCTGCTCTGTGATCGCGTATCTTCGGATCGTCGCCGTCGTCGTTGTCGTGCTGGCCTCTGCCGCCTGTGGCGGGGAGGCCGCCGTGCCCACCGGCGCACAACCCTCGGGTGATCAGCGTGCGGCGTTCACCGACTGCCTGCGCGAACATGGGGTGACCCCGGCTCCGCGGCCAAGCGGGTCCCCGTTGCCGCGGCCGAGTGGGTCCCCGTTCCCAAGGTCGAGCGGCGGGCCAGGTGGTCAGAGGGGTCAGGGGGGTTTCGGCGCCATGGGACCGGAGGCGCAGAAGGCGATGGAGGCGTGCCAATCGTTGATGCCGTCCGGTGGGCCGGGAAGGCGCGGGAATTCCGATGACTCCGCCCTCAACGCCTTCCGTAGCTGCATGAAGGACAACGGGGTCGACCAAGTGCGCGGCCTTCAGGATCTCGACCAGGCCGATCCGAAGGTGGCGAAGGCACTGGAGAAGTGCCGGCCGCTGATGCCGGCCAGCCCCTCGTCGAGCGCATAAGGCGATATCTCGGCAAATTCGTGGTCGGTAGGGCGTTGCCGAGGCCATCCTCAGGGAAGGTCGGGGGCATGGCCGATGAGCTGCTGACGGCTCTGCGTGGTCTGCGGAGCAGGCTCGACTACGACCTGTTCCCGCTGGCGATCGGGGATGTGGCGGCTGATCGGCGTGCGCTGAAGGAGCTTACGGGGCAGCTGGACGACTACCTGCTGCCGCGGCTGGCGGCCATCGACGCGCCGTTGCTGGCGGTGGCGGGAGGGTCGACGGGGGCGGGGAAGTCGACGCTGGTCAACTCGCTGGTGGGGGCGGATGTGACGGTGCCGGGGGTGCTCCGGCCGACCACGCTGGCGCCGACGCTGGTGGCCAATCCGGGGGACGCGGCCTGGTTCACGGCCACGCATGTGCTGCCGGGGCTGCCGAGGGTCACGGGCGCGGGGGTCGGCGAGCCGGGCACGTTGAAGATCGTTGAGACGGTGGCGTTGCCGGAGGGGCTGGCCCTGCTCGACGCGCCGGACATCGACTCGGTGGTCCTCGCCAATCGTGAGCTGGCCGCTCAGCTGCTCGCCGCCGCCGATCTGTGGCTGTTCGTCACCACCGCGTCCCGGTACGCCGACGAGGTGCCGTGGGGATTCCTCCGTACAGCCAAGGAGCGCAGCACGGCGCTGGGGATCATTCTGCAGCGGGTCCCGGCGGAGGCGCTCGACCCGGTGAGCAAGGACCTGCGGCGGCTACTGGCGGCGAACGGGCTGGGCGAGACGCCGCTGTTCGTGGTGCCTGAGCTGATCCTGCCGGCGGAGAACGCCCGCCTGCCGGAAACCGCCGTACGGCCGGTCAAGGAATGGCTGGCGGCGCTGTCCGCGGACGCGAGGGCGCGCGGGGACGTGGTGCGGCAGACCTTGGCGGGGGCGCTGGACAGCCTGGCGGTGCGGGTGCCCGCGCTGGCGGACGCGGCCGACCGGCAGCGGCTGGGGATCGGCGAGCTGCGCGGGATGGCGGAGCGCAGCTACGACGTGGGGATGAGCGGGTTCGACGAGGGCATGCGGGACGGCACCCTGCTCCGCGGTGAGGTCCTGGCCCGCTGGCAGGATTTCATCGGCACCGGCGACCTGATGCGCTCCCTGGAGAGCCGGGTCGGCTGGCTGCGGGACCGGATCGTGGCCGTCGTCACCGGCAGGCCCGCGCCGGACCGGCAGCTCAGGACGGCCCTGGAGAGCGGTGTGGAGTCGCTGATCCGGGCCACCGCCGACGGTTCGGCGGAGCGCGCGGTGGAGGCGTGGCTGGCCACGCCGTCGGGGCGGGACCTGCTGGAACGCGCGGGGGTGGCGACGGCGGGACGGCTGGGGCGGTCGACGCACGACCTGGCCGTGAAGGCGGGCGCGGCGGTCCGCGACTGGCAGGGGTACGTGCTGGATCTCGTCAGGTCGGAGGGCGCGGGCAAACGCAGTTCGGCCAGGGCGGCGTCGTTCGGAGTGAACGGGCTCGGGCTGCTGCTGATGCTGGCCGTGTTCGCGTCCACCGGTGGCCTGACGGGGATCGAGATCGGGATCGCGGGCGGTACCAGTGTGCTCAGCCAGAAGCTGCTGGAAGCGGTTTTCGGCGATCAGGCGGTGCGCAAGCTCACCGATCAGGCGCGGGCGGATCTGCGGGCCCGGGTGCGTTCCCTGCTGGACGATGAGGAGAGCCGGTTCACGGCGCTGCTCGATGGGCTGGGGACGCCGGATTCCGGGGAGTTGCGGGCGGCGGCGAGAGCCGTACAGGAGCGGAAACGGGAGTTGCCGGCGTGAAGATTCTGCGCAGGCAGCGGGAGGTGCCGCTGGAGGAGCGGCTGGGGGCGCTGGGGGCGGCGGCGGAGCTGGCCGAGGGGCGGCTGGACGGGGCGGTGGTGGCGGAGGCGCGGGCCGTGGTGGCGCGGGCCGGGGTACGGGGGAGCCTGTCGGTCGATCACACCGTGGTGGCGCTGGCGGGGGCGACGGGGAGTGGGAAGTCGTCGCTGTTCAACACGTTCACGGGGTCGGCGCTGGCGTCGGTGGGGGTGACCCGGCCGACCACGTCGAAGGCGCAGGCGGCGCTCTGGGATCCGGACGGGTCGGGGCCGCTGCTGGACTGGCTGGACGTGCCGCGGCGGCATGTGATGGGCAGCGGCGACAATCCGCTGTCGGGGTTGATCCTGCTGGACCTGCCCGACCATGACTCGATCGAGCTGTCCCATCGGCTGGAGGTCGACCGGCTGGTCGCCGTCGTGGACCTGCTGGTGTGGGTGCTGGATCCGCAGAAGTACGCGGACGCGGCCATCCATGAGCGATATCTGCGCCCGCTGGCCCGCCACAAGGACGTCACGGTCATCGTGCTCAACCAGATCGACCGGCTGCCCGGCACGGCGGTACGGCGCTGCCTGGACGACCTCGGACGCCTGCTCGCCGAGGACGGTCTGGGCGGAGTCCCGGTGATCGGCGCGTCCACGCGCACCGGGCAGGGCCTGACCGAGCTGCGCGGCCTGCTCACCCAGAAGGTGGCCCGCCGCCGCGCCTGGGCCGGACGGCTGACCGCCGACGTGGTCACCGCCGCCGACACCCTGGCCGAGGCCGCCAACCTCACCGGCGAACCCGCCACGGACTCCGTCGACCGTCTCACGAAGCCACTCGCGGGCTCGCTCGCGGAAGCCGCGGGCGTGCCCTTGGTCGTCGAGGCCGTCGCCAAAGCCCACCGGCATCGTGCGATCGCGGCCACCGGCTGGCCGATCACCCGCTGGGTCCGCCGGTTCCGTCCTGATCCGCTGCGGCGTTTCCACCTGACGCCGTCCTCCGGCGGTTCGTCCAGCGATGTCTGGGTGGCCGGGCGGACGTCGCTGCCCAGCCCGACGGCGGTGCAGCGCTCCCAACTGGACACGGCCATCAGGCAGGTCGGCTCCGACGTCGCCGCCCGAGTCCCGGAACCGTGGGCGACAGCGGTACGGCAGGCGGCCCGGAGCCGGACCGACGACCTGGCCGACACCCTCGACCAGGCCGTGGCGACCACGTCACTGGGCGCGTCCAGACGCCCGCACTGGTGGCGGGCGGTCGGCCTGGTGCAGTGGCTGCTCTTCGCGGCCATGATCGTGGGCGCGCTCTGGCTACTCGCCTACTTCGGCCTCAGCTACCTGCAACTCCCGGAAGCGACCGCCCCGACGATCGGCCGCCTACCGTGGCCGACCGCGCTCCTCCTCGGCGGCGCACTCGCCGGACTCATCGTCGCGCTGCTCTCCCGGGTCGCGGCCTGGCTCGGCGGACGCCGCCGCGCCCGCAAAGCCGGCAAAGCCCTTCAATCCAGCGTCACCGAGGTAGGCGAAAAGCTCGTCCTCACCCCAGCCCAGGAAGAACTAATCCGCTTCCGCAAATTCACCGAAGCAATCACCAAGGCCGCCAGCTGATCGCCGCTATCCGGCGCCGCACTAGGCGGATTTGCGGGAATCGGCGTCGTTGAGTGCTGACCACCTGGCGATGAGCAGGGCATCTTGCTCCGGGTCACCCTGCAGTTCGTCTTCGGCGATCGCGGTGGCCGCGTGCTCCTCGTAGCCAAGGTCACCGGGCCGGAGTTCGACCCCGCCATCGGCGTGCCAGCCGTCGGGAGTCTCAACGTGGAAGGGTGCCAGAAGGGTGCCATCATCCCTACGGATAGTGGTCCACATGCTGTTCGCCCCTCCCTCCCTAGACGCCGTAGTGCCGACGAGAGTATCCCCAGACTACCGCTGCGAGATTCTCTTGACCATTGAGCATGCGCAGAAGGCGGCTGGCCTGCCCGGAGGCACACAGGGCGTAGGCTTCGGCGAACCACTCCACCGTGTCGAGATATCGCGGGTGCTGAATGTGCGGACTGATCATCTTCATGACGGTGGTCCACTCCGCTGAGGACGACATTCCATCCCACATGTCCAGGGCGTGCCCGACCTCGTGAAGGACGAGGCTGGCCGACACATGCGCGCTGGTGCCGATGGCGATGACCCGGCCCGTGCACATCCCCGGCACGACATCCCAGCGAGCCCCTCCCGACCCGGTGGCCTGTCCACGCAGATGGCCGAGATCATCAAGATCGGGCACCGCGCCCGGCCCCAGCCAGATCGCGTCGAGTTCCTCCGCCAGCCGGGTGGCGATATGGACGGAAGATTGGCCAGATCGTCCACCATGTGGATGAGCTCAGCCGCAGGCGGCATGTCGCCGCTCGGTATCCACTGACGGCGCAGCACTCGTTCCAGAACCCCACAGTGTCGCCGGCCATCACGCGGAATGGGGTGGGTGTTCGCTGCCCACGGCAGACACAGGAGGGGGAAGCCACGAGCGCCCATTCTGCCCCGGGCGCTCCCAGCACATGGTCATTTCGCCTGGAGAACCGGCGGGCTGTATTCACGCCGGTTCACGCGAGGCTGTGCTCGCTGCGGATCTCCCTCGGTAGTCCGTAGCGCTCCCAAACGGGAGCCGACAGCAGCGCGCCGTGCGCCTGGACGAGGTGCGAGCGGCGAGCCGGGTGCGCTTCTGGTGCCAACTGGCCACGTCTGATCGACCAGTTGTCCGCCGTGGGTTCGGGTTGGGCCATCGGCACGCCACCGGGTTCAGGCGGCGGCGTGCCGTGAACTGCTGTCAGTTGTCCCGGGGCTTTTCGGCGGGTTCGGGTTGGGCCGTGAATTCCTTGAGTGCGTCGGCCACCGCGTTGGCGGACTCGATCGAGCGCGGCATCCCCAATGGCTGGTCGGCGACTGCCTTTGCTTCGGCGGCGGCGCGTTCGGCTTCGGCGACCGCTTCGCTGCCGGCCTGGCTTGGGCGGTGTTCGCGGGTGGCCGGGGACTGGGGGAGTGCTTCGGTGAAGGCCTTCGAGACGCCCTGGAGTGCTGAGGTGACCTCGCTTGGGATGACCCAGAACGTGTTGCCGGGGCCCTGGGCGAGTTGGGGGAGCATCTGGAGGTACTGGTAGGCGAGTAGTTTCGGGTCGGGGTCGTTGCGGTGGACGGCCTGGAAGACCTCGTCGATCGCCTGGGACTGGCCTTCGGCCTTCAGGATCTGGGAGGTGCGTTCGCCTTCGGCGCGGAGGATCGCGCTCTGCTTCTCGCCTTCCGCGGTGAGGATCTGGGACTGGCGGAAGCCTTCGGCGGTGAGGATGGCGGCCCGCTTGTCGCGCTCGGCGCGCATCTGCTTCTCCATCGCCTCCTTGATGCTGCGCGGCGGGTCGATCGCCTTGATCTCCACCCGGTTGACCCGGATGCCCCACTTCCCGGTGGCCTCGTCGAGCACGCCCCGCAGCTGGCTGTTGATGGTGTCACGCGAGGTGAGCGTCATCTCCAGGTCCATCCCGCCGACCACGTTCCGCAGCGTGGTCACGGTCAGCTGCTCGACGCCCTGGATGAAGTTGGCGATCTCGTACGACGCCGCCCGCGGGTCGGTGACCTGGAAGTAGAGCACGGTGTCGATGTCCACGACCAGGTTGTCTTCGGTGATGACCGGCTGCGGCTTGAATGAGACCACTTGCTCGCGCAGGTCGATCAGCGGCCGGACCCGGTCCACGTACGGGATGACGAAGTTCAGCCCGGGTTCGAGGGTGCGGTGGTACCGCCCCAGCCGTTCCACGTTGCCCGCGCGTGCCTGTGGCACGATCCGTACGGACCGCAGCACCGTGGTCATGGCGAACAGCACGACGACGACTAGGACAACGAGCAGGGCGACTTCCATGGTCACTCCCGGGGGTAGACGAGCGCGGTGGCTCCTTCGATCTCGAAGACGTCAACGGTGGCGCCGACAGGGATGACGAGGGTCTCGTCATATGCCCGCGCGGACCATTCCTCCCCGCCGATGCGGACCCGGCCGTCGCGGCCGGTGACCTCCCGGGTCACGTACGCGGATTTGCCGACGATCGCGGACACTCCGAACCGATGGGCCGGAGCCTGTTGGATGTGCCGCTGGGCGATCGGCCGGATGCCGACCACACCGGCGACCGAGGCCAGAGCGAAGACGAGCAGTTGCAGGCCGGGCGGCAGCCCGACAGCCGCCACGCCGGCGGTAAGCAGCGCCGCGACCGAGATGAGCCCAAGTGCGGCGGTCAACGTGAAGATCTCCGCGACGCCCAGTGCCGCCGCGAGGACCAGCCAGACGATCCACGAGTCCATTGCCCGCCTCCATAGCGTTCAACGGATTCCACCTCTGTGGGGTTCCACTTTTCACGCTACATGTCATAAACGTGGGGAAGCAGTGGGCTCGTGGACGAATTCACAGGTTTTGTGGCGTGGAGTGCGCTTCCCGTCAGCCACGCCGACCACGACAGCTGCCAGAAGCCCCAGCCGTTGTCCGGTTCCAGGATCCGGCTGGTTCCGGTGACCAGGACGGGATCGCCGCGCAGCGCGTTGGCGTAGAACCAGGCCGCCTCGGCGGGCGACGCGTTCACGCAACCATGGCTGACATTTTGCCGTCCCTGGGCCCAGATGTTGTTGAACGCGTGCACGAACTCGCCGCTGTCGGAGATCCGGACCGCGTACGAGATGGTCTGGTCGTAGTAGCCGGGCTCGCCGAGGCCGCGGCCGGGGGACGTCATGTGGACCGGGTTGCCCTTGCCCATGGTCAGGTGCGTGCCGCTGTTGGTGGTGTATTCGAAGCTGGTGCCCTTGCCGGCGCTGATGGGCACGCGACGGATGAGTTCGCCGTTGCGGCGGACCAGCATCTGGTGGGTGAGGGTGTCGACGGTGCTGGTCATCTTGCGGCCGATGGTGAAGGCGAGGGTGCGGTCGGCGGGGCCGTACACGCCGGGGGCGAGGCGGATGCCGGCCAGGTGGGCGGTGAGTTCGACGCGCTGGCGGGGCCGCCAGTAGCGGCGTGGCCGGTAGACGACGTCGGTGGGGCTGAACCAGTGCCAGGCGCCTTCGGCTGGTTTGTCGGATTTGACCTCCAAGGCGCGTTCGATGGCGACTCGGTCGGTGATGGGGGTGGTGAACCTCATGATGATCGGCATGCCGACGCCCACGGTCTCGCCGGGCAGCGGGTCGATGGACACGCCGCCGCCGGGTCCGGCGGGCAGGGTCCGGAAGCGGGCGGCGTGGCGGGCCGCGCCGCCCGCGCCGGACGCGGTGGCGTTGACGACGTGCGCGGTGCCGGGGGGCAGCGTCCAGGTGGAGCGCCAGACGGTGTGGTCGCCGCTGAAGGCGCCCGGGACCTGTTTCCCGCCGGCGAAGGCGGTGACGGCGGTCAGCGTGCCGTACCGGGCTTGGACGACCAGGCCGCGGTCCGGGCGGGCCCGGAGGTCGTCGGCGGCCGGTGACATGGTGATGACCGGAGCGGGGGCCCGCGTCTCCGCCGTCACCGACGAGCACCCGGCGAGAACGAGAACGGTCAGCTGCCAGCCCACGTGACGCATATTCCCAGAGTAACGAACCAATCCCGCTAAGTGACGGTACCGGACACCGTACCGAGGGACATGCCGGAGACGGTGGTCGCGTTGATCGTCACCGTGTCGCCGTCGCGCAGGAACGGCCGGTTCCCCTCGATGAACGAACCCGGATCGTCGGGGCCGGAAACGGTGCCGCTGGCGAACAGATCGCCGGTCCGCAGCGAAGCGCCGTTCACGGTCATATGGGCGAGCATCTGGTCGGGCGTCCAGTACATCCCTCGGTACGGCGGTTCGCTTACCGTCTCCCCGTTCAGCTCCACCCGCAGCCGCAGGTCGAGCCCCCAGGGCGCGCCGCGCTTCAGATAGTCCAGCGGTTCGGGATCCTGCGCCCGCCCCGGCACCCTGGCGTGCTCCAGTGCCTCCAGCGGCGTGATCCACGGCGAGATCGACGTCGCGAACGACTTGCCCAGAAAGGGCCCGAGCGGGACGTATTCCCAGGACTGGATGTCCCGCGCGCTCCAGTCGTTGACGAGCGTCACCCCGAACACGTGGTCCTCGAACGCGCCCGGCCGGTCGCCCAGTTCGGTGCCGACGCCGACCACGAACCCCAGTTCCGCCTCGATGTCCAGCTTCGCCGTCGGCCCGAACTCCGGCCCGCCGATCTGCCCGTACGGCCTGCGGATCGGCGTCCCGGAGACCACGACCGTGCCCGCCCTGCCGTGATAGCCGACCGGCAGATGCCGCCAGTTGGGCTTCAGCGGCTCCTCGCCGGGCCGGAACAGGCGGCCCAGGTTGGTGGCGTGCTCCAGTGAGCAGTAGAAGTCGACATAGTCGGCCACCTCGAACGGCATCCGCAGTTCGACCTCGGCCAGCGGGATGAGGTGCTCGCTGCCCGCCCGGAGCACACTCTGAATCCGACGCCGGGTCGCCCGCCAGGCCGGACGCCCGAGCGCCAGGAACGCGTTCAGGCTCGGCGAGCGGAACTCGGAGTCGCCCAGGGCGGCGGCCAGATCGAGGACGTGGTCCCCGTATCTGACCACGACCCTGTCCCCGGCCACCCCGTACGGCAGGTTGTCCAGTCCGAACATCTACCGGGCCCAGGTCCACGCGTAGTCGGTGTCTTCGCAGGCCAGCGCCGCCGCGCCCAGGTCCAGCGGCCGGAAGGTGTCGATCATGACGGCCAGCTCACTGGTGGTCGTCGCGCCCGAGGCGATCACCGCCTCCACCGCGCCCGGCTGCGGCCCGTGCGTGAACCCGGCCGGGTGCAGCGAGATCGACCCGACGTCGATGCCGGAACCGGCGCGGGCGCTGTAGTCGCCGCCGACGTAGAACATGAACTCGTCGGAGTCCACGTTGTGGTGGTTGTACGGGATCGGCACCGCGTCCGGGTGGAAGTCCAGCGGGCGCGGGCAGAACGAGCAGATCACGAAGCCGGGGCCCTCGAAGGTCTGGTGCACCGGCGGCGGGGCGTGGGTGCGCTTCACGATCGGCTCGAAGTCGGCGATGTTGAACGCGTAGGGGTAGAGGCAGCCGTCCCAGCCGACCACGTCGAACGGGTGGTTGCGGTAGGTCAGTCTGGTCAGCCCGCCCCGGGTTCTGACCAGGACCGGGACGTCCTCGCCCTCGGTGAGCAGGGGTTCGGCGGGCAGGCGCAGGTCGCGTTCGCAGTAGGGCGCGTGCTCCAGGAACTGGCCGTACTGGGAGAGGTAGCGCTTGGGCGGGCGGATGTGCCCGGCGGCTTCGACGACGAGCGCGGTGACCGTGCCGTGGGGGACCCAGCGGTGGATCGTCCCGGTCGGGATTACGACATAGTCGCCTTCGCCGACTTCCATCGCGCCGTAGGTGGATTCGAAGGTGGCGCGGCCGGACTGGACGTACACGCATTCGTCGCCCATCGAGTCGCGGTAGAGCTCACTCGGCAGGTCCCCGGCCGCGTACGCGATGCGGACGTCCCCGTTCCCCGCCAGCAGCCGCCGCCCCGAGACGAGATCCCCGCCCGACCCCAAATCCTGAGTCCGGAAATGTCGTGGTGAAAGCGGCATGTTCGGCGCGAGCTCACCCCCCGCCAGCGCCGGTACGGCCTCCGCCTTCACGATCGCCGTGGGCGCGTACCGGTGATAGAGCAGCGACGAGTCCGACGAGAAGCCTTCCTCGCCCATCAGCTCCTCGGCGTACAACCCGCCGTCCGGCTTCGGGAACCGCACATGGCGCTTCCGCGGCACTTCCCCGACCCGCTGGTAGTACGGCATGAGTCCTCCACGTCCGGATAGCGGACACCTTTGTCCTCTATACGTACGACACTGCCCCGGACTGGCCGTCCTGTCAACGATTGAGCGCGTCGGCGAGCTCACGGGCCGCGCCCAGCACCAGCTCCCCGGTCGCCTCGACGTCCAGCTGCCCGAACGTGATCACCCCGACCGACGCCTCCAGCCACGGCAGCTCCGGAATCGCCGCCGCCACCCCGCGTGCCCCCTCCTGCAACTGCCCGGCGGACGCCTGGAACCCGTCGGCCCCCGCCCGCCGCGCCAGAATCGCCAGCCCGGCCGCGCCCTTCGACAGCGGATGCCGCGACCCCTCCCGATAGGCCACGTGCATGTCCGTCCACGACGGCTCCACCACCGCGATCGCCAGCCCGTCGCCGCCCTCCGCCACGGTCAGATGCGCGGTCGCCCCCGCCCGCTCCGCCAGCTTCCGCAGCGTCGGCAGCGCGGCAGCCCGCAGCAGCGGCTGCACCGCCTGGGCCAGCACCAGCACCCCGAACCCGAGATGAACCAGCCCCTCCGCGTCCCGCCGCGCGAACCCCTCCTGCTGGAGCGTGGTGATCAGCCGGTACACCGCCGGTCGGCTCAACCCCAGCTCGGCGGCGAGCTCGGTGGGCGTACGCCCGCGCTGCCCATCGGCGAGCACGCGCAACAGCCGCAGCCCCCGCTCCAACGTCTGCGCTGCCTCGGCCGCCATTCTTCGATTATGGCCGGTATGGCACCCTGGCCCGATGAGGACCGTAATCGTGGTGGGCGCAGGCATCTGGGGGACGTCACTGGCGCTGCGGCTGGCCGAGTCCGGCTGGCGGGTGACCCTGATCGAGCAGTACGCCCCCGGGCACCTCCGCCAGGCCAGCGCGGGCGAGACCCGCCTGCTGAGCTGCTCGCACGGTCACGACGACTGGTATGCCCGGATGGCCTGGAAAGCCCGTGACGGCTGGCGCCGCCTGGGCGAACGCGCCGGCGAGGAGGTGTTCCTGGAGACCGGCGTCATGCTGTTCGCCCGCCAGGAGCACGGCTGGGAAGCCGCCAGCACCCAGGTCCTGAAAAATCTGGACATCCCCTTCGAGGTGCTGGACCCCGCCGACGCCGGCCGAGCCTTCCCCGACTTCCGCGGCGATGACCTGTCCTTCGTCCTGCGCGAACCCCGCTCCGGCGTGCTCCGCGCCCGCCGCGCCACCCAGCTCACCGCCCGCCTGGCCCAGGCCGCCGGCGTCACCATGGTCCGCGCCGAAGCCCGCCCGGCCCCCGGCGGCGGTGTCCGGGTGGACGGCGAGACCCGGACCGCCGACCGCGTCGTCTGGGCCTGCGGCGCCTGGCTCCCCGCCCTCTTCGACCTCCCGCTCACCGTCACCCGCCAGGACACCCTGCACTTCGACGCCCCCGCCGCCTGGGCGTCGATCCCCGCCTACGCCGAGTACGACAGCTCCGCCTACGGCCACGGCGACCTCGACGGCCTCGGCATGAAGGCCACCAGCGACGTCGAGGGCCCGCCCTACGACCCGGCCACCGGAACCCGCCAGATCCTCCCCGCCAGCGAGACCCTGGCCCGCGACTACCTGCGCCGCCGCTTCCCCGCCCTCGCGGCGGCCCCCGTCCTGTTCAGCCAGGTCTGCCAGTACGCGCTGACCGCCGACGCCGAATGGATCATCGCCCAAGTCCGCGCGGGCGAATGGGTGCTCGGCGGCGACTCCGGCCACGGCTTCAAACACGCCCCCGCTCTGGCCGACTACCTCGCCGACATCCTCGACGGCAGCGCCGAACCCGACCCCCGCTTCGGCCTGCATCCCCGGTCGGCGACGCGCGGTCTTCGCACCAGCGGCCAGACCGGTTGATCTCTATACTGTCGGGGCGATCACGAGGAATCCTGGAGTGAAGATGCGTTTACGGCGGATTGCGGCCATCGGTGCGATCACGGCAGCGATCTCGGTGTGGCTCCCGGGCTCCACGGCGTTCTCGGCCGGTGAATCCTGCAACGACCAGCTCGCCGCGGGCACCCCCTCGTACGTGGTCTGCCGCTGGCTGGCCAAACCCGACGAGGCCCTCGCGATCGCCATGGGCTGGCTGGCCGACGACGCCGGCAACCTCCAGCAGGCCGAGCCGTACGGGGCCGGCTGGGTGGAGCTCGACATCACCTGCACGGACGGCCCCTGCCCCACCGGCGACGGCGACGCCTTCGACGAGACCGACGCGGGACCGGCCGAGGACGGCGGCGACGTCGTCTGCGATCCGCCCGGCACGACCTGCACGGTCGAACCCGACGAGGTCGAGGCCGCCGCGGCCACCCCCACCGGGCAGGCGGTCGAGCTGGCCGGCGAGAACGACCTGCGGGTCTGGATCGACACCGAACTGGCCGACGACTGGAAGGCCGGCGAGCAGGCGTTCGCCGCCGCCGTCAAGAACGTCGGCGCGCTGGCCGCCCAGCCGGGCGTGGCCGGGATCCGGTTCACCACCCAGCTCGGCTACAACGCCAATTTCACTACCGCCGCGGAGCTGACCAAGTTCGTCACCGCCGCCTCGGCCGCGCTGCGCGAGATCGCCCCCGGCAGGAAGCTGGGCGTGCACACCGTGGTCCCCGAGTTCGCCTGCGGCGGCCACGCCGGCTGCGTGCAGGCCATGGCGAAGCAGTACCCGCTGCTCACCCCGGCCGTGATCGAGCCGCTGCTCACCGGCGGCAAGCTCGACCAGCTCACCCTGGACAGCGGGATGGCCCCCGGCTACGGCCAGTGGAAGATCAGCGCCCTGGAGGCCAGGCGGAACCAGTGGATCCAGGTCAAGGCCCGCGCCTGGGACACCCTGGTCCAGGTCGGCGCCGAGGACGCCGGTCTGGTCGGCGGCTCGCTGACCTCGGCGCAGGCCAAGGCCGCCACCGCCGAGCGGATCGTGCTGCCGCTGGAGGACGGCGCGGCGACGGTCAACGTCTGGTCCCGATACCTGGACGTCAAGGGCACCGTGCACGGCATTCCGGCCGCCACCTGGGCCCAGCTGGAGAAGCTCGCACCGCTCCAGCGTCGCCTCGCCACCCTCTACACGCCCGGCACCGACGACCTCGCCAAGCTGGCGAAGGTGTTCAGCCAGGTGTACATCGCGGCGTGAGCCCTAGCGGGTCGACTGGAGCCAGCCGCCGAACTCCTCCAGGTTGATCAGGCCGTCGCCGTCGCCGTCCACCTTGCGGATGACGGCTTCCGCGCCGTCCTCGCCGAGCGGCTGGCCGAGCAGGTCGGCGAGCCGGACCAGCTCTTCGGCGGAGATCAGGCCGTCCCCGTCACTGTCGACCAGGCTGAAGGTCGGAGCGTATTCAGACATGTATCCTCCTCAGGTTTCGCGATCAGCACCTTAGTCGGATATATGGCGATGAAGCAGGGCTATGCCAGCAGCCATTCCAGGGCGGTCGGGAAACGCTGGGTCCACCAGTAGTGGTCGTGGCCGCCGATCCACTCCTCGTGGCGGACCCGGCCGTCGATTCCGGCCAGCCGGCGGGCCCACTCCGCGGCGGCCGAGCGGAAGCCCGGCTCCAGGGTGCCCGCGCCGAGGTAGTGCCTGCCCAGCGTGTGCACCTCGGCCGGCGGCGGGATGCCGGGGCTCAGCGCGGCCACGCCGGTGAACACGTCGGGCCGCCGCTGCGCCGCGGTGAGCGCCCAGACCGCGCCGTTGGAGTAGCCGCCGCTCATCCAGTGCCCCGAGGCCGGGAACTGCTCCTCGGCCCACGGGATGACCTCGTCGACCACGAAGGTCAGATGCGCCGCGAACCGGTCGGGATCGGCGTCCGGCAGGTACTCCCTGGCCCGCGGATCCGGGTAGGCCCCCGAGCCGTGGTCGCTGTCGATCCCCACCAGGACCACCGGCGGGAACGCCCCGGCCAGGATCGCCGGCTCCACCGTACGGGCGAACAGGCCGACCGAGCCGCCGTCGGCGACGATGCAGGCCGGGACCAGGCCGCCGGCGATCGGCGGGCGGTAGAGGGTGATCGCCCGGGGGCGGCCGGCGAACTCCACCTCGTGCCGTTCCACCGTGCCGACCAGGGCGTGCGCGACCGGGCGGGGATCGATCGCCTCAGGGCCGTGCCAGCGGGCCTCGTCCAGGTGGGCGCGCGCGCCGCCGACGCACGGGATGACGTCGATGACGGCCTCGTCCAGGCGGCGGATCCGGAGCGAGGCCTCCCACAGGTCGTCGGCGCCCTCCACCGGCCACAGCTGCGGCCGGATGCCGCCGATCAGCTCCACCCGCCGGGCCACGCCGCGCCACACCACGTGCAGCACGTCGTCCTCAGCCCAGACCGCCAGGCCGTCGTCACCGAGGCGCTTGCGCAGGTAGTCGGGATCGCGGGGCGTCCACACCCGCATGACGTTGATCCCATCGGGGAGCGCGCTGTCGTACCGCTCGGCGGCCTCACGACGCTCCACGTCCACGGGACTGAAACTAGATCGCCTCTGCGTCCCCGTAAAGCGGTATTTGGGTGGATTCACCCAACGGATGCGGAAACGGTACGCAAAGGAGTGTGTACAGCGGGTTCCGACCGTGCCGGGGCCGGTGCGGTAGCCTCGGGGCGTGGAGAAGATCATCGGGCCGCGCCTGACGACGGCGCCCAACTTCCGCGACGTCGGGGGCCACCGCACCGCGGACGGCCGGACCGTCCGCGCCGGCCTCGCGTTCCGCTCCGGCGCGCTGGACCGCCTCACCGACGCCGACCGCGACCTGCTGCTGTCCTGCGAGGTACGGCTGGTCTGCGATCTGCGCACCGAGACCGAGCGGGCCGCGCAGCCCAACACGCTGCCGGACGGGATCGGCTACCAGGTGCTGGACGTGCAGCGCGGCGGCCGGCCCGGGTCGGACTTCGGCTCGCTGTTCGCCGATCCGACCGGCGCGCCGGCGCTGCGCTCCCCGGAGTCCGCGTCGGCCTTCATGACCGACATCTACCGCGACCTGGTGACCGCGCCGCCGGCCAGGGAGGCGTACGGCGAGCTGCTCAGGCGGCTGGCCGAGCCCGGCACGGTGGTGCACTGCACGTCCGGGAAGGATCGCACCGGCTGGGCGTCGGCCGTGCTGCTGATGCTGCTCGGGGTCGACCGCGACCAGGTGATGGCCGACTACCTGGTCAGCAACGACCGCCTGCGCGAGGAGTTCACGCTGATCCTCGGCCTGGCCAGGGACCACGGCATGGACCCGGAGATCATCCGGCTGCTGCTGGAGGTCCGCCCGGAGTACCTGGCCACGTCACTCGCCGCGATGGACGACGAATTCACTGACGTTTATGGATATGTCGTGAAGGGGTTGGGGTTGTCCGAGCAGGAGGTCGCGGGGCTGCGGGCCCTCTACCTGGGCTGACCGGCGTCGATCAGGTCGATCAGGGTCTCGATCGGCATCGAGCCCGGCTCGCGGCGTTCCCGGGCGAACCGGTTCGCCTCCCGCTGCAGGACCACGTTGGCCGGGGTCGGGACCGCGTGCAGGCGGCCGAGCAGGGCGACCTCGCCGTTGATGAAGTCGGCCTCGATCGAACCGCTGCCCTTGGCCAGGCTCTGCCAGGACGAGCCGCCGGGGCGGCGGACGCCGTCGATCGGGGCCAGGTCGGCGCGGTTGCCGCGCCTGTCCTGCTCCTCCTGGGGTGTGGCGTAGCCGATCCCGGCCGCGTCCAGGACCGCGCGGCCCTCGGCGACCGCCTTGGCCAGCACGGTCTCCCGGCCGGGGCCGGGGCCGCAGAGGGCCTCGACCGCGTTGCCCAGGTTGCCGAGGAGTTTGGCGTACTTCCAGCGCATGATGTCGGGGTCGGCCCAGCTGGTGAAGAAGCTCTTGCTCAGGGCTTCGGCGACCTGGGCGGAGAAGTCATCCACACCCTGGGGATAACGCCCGAGGGGGAGCAGGCCGGACAGCGGCGCGCCGTACGCGGCCACGGTGCCGGGTTCCAGGTGGAGGGCGGGGAGCCAGACGAGCATGCCGTACACGCGGGTGAAGTGCCGGAGCGCGAGGCGCTCGTTCTCGACCGAGTTCTGCGCGCAGACGATCGGCAGCCGCTCCCCTGCCGTGCCGCCGCCCCGCACCGGCGCGCCCGCCCACAGGTCCAGGGCCGCCTGGGTGTCCTGCGTCTTCACCGCCAGCACGAGCACGTCGTCGCTCGTGAGCTCGACGTCCTGCGGGCCCTGGGCCGCGGGAATGGGCAGCGTCGCCGAATGGCCGGGCGTGACGAAACGCAGCCCGCCGTCCCGCAGCGCCGCGTAGTGCGCTCCCCGGGCCACTAACACGACGTCGTGGCCGCTCTCGAACAGCCGCCCGCCCATCGTCCCGCCGATGGCCCCTGTCCCAATAATCACGTATCGCATGTTTTGCATCCTCCCACTCCCACTCGGCTTGGCCGCGCCGGTGTCTGGACTGAGGAACGCAGGTCGCGGAGCGGCCGGAGTGACGAGGGAAGACACCGGCTAAGGGGCGGCCAAGCCCGCCGTGCCGGAGGCGCGGCCAATTTGACTGCTAGCCTCCGGGAACATGCTCTACATGACGGCGATTGTGACGCGGGCCGCGGGCTCCGTTGACGACGAAGCCGTGCTTTTGCTGGAGACGCCGGATCCGCGTGGGCCGGTGTTGATGCCGTCGCTGGCGCTCGAACTCGGGCTTGATCCGGCGCCGGGGGCCGTGACGCAAGAACCCATGGGGTTCCGGGTGCAGATTGGTTACGAAGAGGTGGCAGTCGAGTTGCCGGACGGACAGACCTTTCGGCGGCCGGTGGACGGAGATTGGATCTACACCGCGGGGACGCGGCGGAGAGTGCTGGTCGCGGTCGGTTACGAGGCGGGCGCGCTCGGCTCCGGGCAGGTCGCGTACGCGCTCGTGCCCCTCTAGACAGCGGGCATTTCGGTCTACCTAATATGCTGCCGAACGAAAAAGTCACAGGTTACGGAGAGGAACGACATGTACAAGGAGTTCGCGGTCGAGGTCGTCGTCTGGCTGATCCCGGTCGCCATCCTGCTGGGCATCGCGATCCTCGTCACCTCGACCGGCTGACCTACACCAGCTCAAGGCGGTAGTCGCCGGCCGGGCAGCCGGAGATCCGCCATCCGCCGGGGACCTCGCGGAACGCGATGCTGGTGATGCCGGTGGAGGCGACCGCGGGGCGTTCCTCGCCTGGCACCCAGACGTCCAGGTCGCAGTGGCCGCCGCCGCCCGTGCCGGACAGGCGCAGGCCGCGCCGTTCGGCGCCCGACCAGAGTGAGGTCAGGCGTCCGGGCGCGGCCCGGGGGTAGGCCCGGGAGGCGGGCGGGTCCGCGGTGGCCCGGACGGCGCCGCCGATCAGGCCCTCGTCCTCGGCGGCGGCGTGGCGGCGTGGGTCGCCGGCCCAGTCGCCGATCCAGAGGGCGGAGCCGTACCGGCCGGCCATCCTGGCGGCCAGGGCGAGGCCGCGCTCGGGGGCGACCAGGGTGGAGTCCGGCGCGGGGTGCGGGGCGAACACCAGGTTCGGGTCCGGGCTGAAGCCTGGCGGCGGGGCGGCGTCGAAGCCCAGCTCGGACCAGAGCGCGCTGGGCTGGAAGAAGATCAGGTGGGGGAAGCCGCGGGCCGCGCGCTCGGCGGCCCGGATCGCCGCGATGGCCTCGGCGTAGTCCTTGCCGAGCAGCAGGGACGAGGTGAGCGGGGGCTGCTCGCCGGTGGCGGGCTCGTTCATCAGGTCGAACCCGGCGACGGCCGATTCGCCGGCGAACTCGCCGGCCAGGCGGCCCCAGGTGGCGTACAGGCCGGTCGGGGCGCGGTCCTGGCGCAGGTTGAGCACGGTGTAGATGCCGGCGTCCTCGGCCCAGTCGACCGCCTCCCTGATCCTGGCCAGGTAACCGGTGTCCCAGACGCCCGGGGTGGGTTCCAGCAGCGCCCAGGAGATGCCCAGGCGGGCGACGTTCGCACCCTTCGCGGCGAGTTTCTGGAGGTCGTCCTCGGTCAGCGGCAGGTCGAGGTTGGCGCCGCGCAGCAAGACGTGGCTGCCGCGGTCGTCCACGATCGCGGGCGCGGACACCGACAACCGGGGCAGCTGGTCCGCCGTGGTGGTCGCGGCGACGGGCATAGGTGCCGTGGGGGGCATCGTCAGCAGGCTGAACAGGGCCATCGTGGTGACGGCGGCAGCGGGGGACTTGGCCAGCCGGGGGGCGCGCAGGGAGACGGGTAGCGCGATCAGGGCGGTGGCGGCGACCAGGCCGATCGTCGCGCCGTAGGAGAGGCCGAGGGCGAGGCGGAGCAGGGTGGCGGGGAGCACCCAGCGGTCGGAGCCCAGGCTGTCGGCCGGGCCACTGGCGAACAGGGCGAGCACGCTCTGCGCCAGGCCCAGGCCGAGCCCGCCGCAGACCCCGGCCATCCAGGCGCCCAGGAAGGCGCGTGATCGGTGCGGGCCCTGGGCCAGCCGGGGCGCGGTCACGTGCACGCCCGCCAGGAACGCGCCCAGGCCGAGCAGTCCGCCGACGACGCCCGCCTCCGCGGTGGGCGCGACGAACCACCAGCCTTCGCCGAAGGCGTACCCGACGGGGGAGTGGGTCCACCAGGCGCGGCTGAGCAGGAGCAGGCCGCCGATCCCGGCGAAGGCGGCCAGCACGGTCAGCTCCGGCACCGGCTTGCCGGCCGGGCCCGGGGTCTCGCGGCGCAGCATCAGCCACGCGGGGATGGCGGCCGGCCAGCCGAGCAGCCCGACGAACAATCCGGTGAATCCCGTCGACCAGGCCACGAACCGGACGGTCGACCAGGCCGGGATGGCCCCGATCACGCTCACCAGCGACGCCGCGAACCGGGCGACCATCGCCGACAGCACCAGCACGCCCAGAGTCACGAAAAATCCGGATCCGCGGCGTTGGAGGAGGACGTAGCAGCCGGCCGCGAACCCGGCCAGCCACAGGGGGAGGTAGACCAGCATGGAGCCCAGCCGGTGACCGCCCGGGTATGAGTAGAGAGCAACCAGTTTGGAAGGGTCCAGAGCAGCCCCCGCGAGCAGCAGCAACGCCAGCGCGATCGTTCCCGCGCGGGCGGCGCGGAAGGCGGGGGTCGTCGTCATGGTGCTCCCGTAACGCGAGAATGTTTCACTTTTACTGGCTGACGCGTTTCACCGGCAAGCCCCGAGAAGATCCAACCAGGCTGCCCGCCTTTCGCCTAGGCCATTACCGCAGGTAACGCACGTCACTTACCGCCCAATACCCCCTAATTGGGACCGATCCATGTATTTCGGTCACTCGTCTACATAAGTGTCACCGCACTGCAATATTGATCAATCGGAATTGATCATGTGATACTGCGCCAGTGGTGTCGCTGGCGTCTAAAAACATAACTTCGGCGACATGGGTCATGTGAGAGGACGAACTGGAGGTAATCGCCGGACTACTGAACGTCCATCCGGTTCCGATGGCCGACCATTTCGGCTCCACCGCAGGGCGCCCTCCGAGGTGATCGCGGCTTGGACCGTTTCAGGCGCCCCTCCGCCGGGCCGCCTGGTGTGCACATCATCAATGTTGGGGAGCGTCCGCGATGTCCGTCGACCTAACCGCGAGGCCAGCGAAGCAGGCAAGGCTCATCCGATTGCACCGTCTCCTCCCGAAGCTGATGCGAGATCCCGTGAACGGGCTCGCGGAGATCGGGATGGCCTCGGGAGGGGAGATCGTCCGTCTCGATCTCGGCGCCTTCCGCCCCTACCTGATCAGCCATCCGGATCACGTCCAGCACGTCATGAAGGGGAACTGGTCCAACTACCTGCGCGAGGGCATGTTCTGGAAGCCCCTCGAACGGCTGCTCGGCCACAGCATTCTCAGTGAGGGCCCCGGCTGGGAGTCCAGCAGGAAGATCTTGCAGCCGCTGTTCACCGCCAGGTACGTGACCGCGCTCAGCGAGGGTCTGGCTGACACGATCAACGAGGGCTTCGAGGCGCTCAGGCCGTACGAGCAGAGCGGGAAGCCCATCGACGCCGGCGCCGAGATGGCCCGGGTGGTGAACAAGGCCGTCGTCAAGGTCCTGTTCGGCAGCCGGATCTCCGACCTGGACGCCGATCGGGTCGCCCCCGCCTATACGACGGCGGCCACCTCCTTCGGCTTCCGGATGCTGTTCCCCTCGGCGCCCTACTCGATCAAGGTGCCCGGCGACCGGCGCTTCCTCGCCTCGATCAAGACGATCGACGACGTCATGCTCCCCGTGATCGAACAGGCCCGCCGGGAACAAAGCGAGGGCAAGGACATCGTGTCCGCGCTGTGCCAGGCGCGCGACGAGCAGGGCGAGGAGATCAGCGTCCAGCAGATCAGGGACGACCTCGTCAGCATCTACGGCGCCGCGTCGGAGACGACGGGCACGGCGCTCACCTGGCTCTGGCCCGTGCTCGGGGAGCACCCGGAGGTCGCGGCGAAGCTGCGGGAGGAGATCGACCGCGTCGTGGGCCGCGATCCCGTACACCCCTCGCACCTGCCCGACCTGAAGTACACCAAAATGGTCCTCCAGGAGCTGCTGCGGCTCTATCCGTCCGGCTGGATCCTGCCGAGGATGGCCATGGCGACCGAGGAATTCGGCGGCGTGCGCATCAAGGCGGGCTCGCAGGTGCTCATCAGCCCCTATGCGACCCACCGGCTGGAGGAGTTCTGGGACCGCCCGCTCGTCTTCGATCCGGAGCGGTTCGCGCCGGAGAACCAGGAGCGGCGGCACCGGTGGGCCTACTTCCCGTTCGGCGGCGGCCCGCACCTCTGCCTCGGCCAGCATCTGTTCTACATCGAGGCGCCGCTCATGGTGGCGGCCATCCTGAGCCGCTACCAGCCGGTGCTCGTCGACCCCGGCCCGTTCAAGCCGCTCCCGGCTCCGTCCGTACGGCCCGCCCGGAAGGTCGAGATGGCCCTGCTCCCCATCGAGCGGGCGTGACCCAGTGACCCAACAGGACGTCGGCGTCGATGAGATCGCCGCCGCGGCAGAGCACGGACGAATCTGTGCTCTTGCCGCGGACTGCCAGCGTGACCTGCAGAAATGCGCGGCCCGCTATCCGGATCTTTTCGCCGCCGCCCCATTCGACCCGCGGTTCTTCAGCACCGTCTCGCTCGCGAACGCGTTCGGCTCGCCCTGGCTCCCCGCGGATCGGCTGCGGATCGCGAACCGCGCCTCCCTGTGGGTCTCCGGAGCCGACTGGATGGTGGACTACCTCGCCACCTCACGCGAGGAGATCCAGGCGATCGTGCGCGGCTGCCTGGCGGTCGCGGACGGAGCCCCGGCGGACACCCCGCTCGCCCAATTTCTCGCCGACCTGAGGGACGACCTGCGGGACGATCCCGGCTCCGCGCCCGCTTTCGGGGTGCTGGAGCCGGTCTGGCGCGAGGAGCTGGAGCGGTATCTGAGCGCCGAGGCGAGGGAGTGGGACTGGAAGGCGGCATCGGCTCGGCCCGATGCCGACGAGTATCTGGAGAACTCGGACAACTACGGCACCTCCTTGGTGAACGTCTGGCACTGGATCTTCACCAGTTCGCCCGGCTCCCTGGCCCATCTGGACGAACTCCGCGCCGCCAGCCGGAAGGTGGGTCACGTCCTGCGGTTGCTGAACGACCTCGCCAGCGCCGAGCGCGATCGCGAGTGGGGGGACATCAACATCCTGACGCTGGGCCTCAGCCGCGCTGACGTGACCGCGCGGATCGCCGCGTTGATGAAGGAGTGCCGGACGCTGATCGGGCCGTTGAAGGACGTATGCCACCAGGAGGCCGTCTACCTGGAGCGCCAGCTGGGGTTCAGTACCGGGTTCTACGGAATCACCGACTACTGGGGAGAGCTGTGAGCATCCACGAACTGGCCTCGCCCCGGACGGACGGCGCCGAGGAGCTCATCCAGGGTCTCATGTCCCGCCCCTGGGGCCAGGTGTCACCGTCGATCTACGAAACGGGCCGGTTGGTGACGCTCACCCCCTGGCTGACCGGCCATGCCGAGCGAGTCGACTTCCTGCTCGCCGGCCAGCGCGCGGACGGGGCGTGGGGCGCGCCGGACGGGTACGGACTGGTGCCGACCCTGAGCGCGACCGAGGCCATCCTCGCGGTTCTGCACCGAGGCGACGCCTATCCGGACCGTGCGGCGCTGGAGGAGTCCGTCACCCGCGCGCTGGGCGTGCTCTCCCGCTGGCTGAACGAGCCGGGAACCTCCTACCCGGACATGCCGGCGATCGAGCTCATCGTCCCGTACCTCATCACCCTCATCAACGACCGGGTCGCCGCGCCGCTCCCGATCCCCGAGGGGATGAGCACCGCCGCCCTGGCGATGATCCGCGCCCGGCTGGCGTCGGGCGTGGACCTGCCGGACAAACTCCTGCACGCGCTCGAAATCGGGGGCGACGCGGCCAACGGCGCTCCCGCCGTGCACGTCACCCCGATCGGGACCGTCGGTGCGTCCCCGGCCGCCACCGCCGCCTGGCTCGGTGATCGCGGTCTCCTCGACGCGACGCACCCGGCCCGCCGGCACCTGGAGGCGGTCGCCCGGCGGCACGGCGGCCCGGTTCCGGTGGGCATGCCCATCACGGTCTTCGAGCGTGGCTGGGTGCTGAGCTGGCTGACGCGCGCGGGCGTGCCCTTCGAGGCCCCGCCGGAGATGGTGGCCGATCTCCGGGCGGCGATCGGCCCGGTCGGCACGCCGGCGGGAGCCGGGCTGCCCGCGGACGCGGACACGACCGCGGTCGCGCTCTACGCGCTCGCGGCGCTCGGCGAGCCGTATGACCCCGCGAGCCTGCGCGCGTACGAGATCGGCACCCATTTCTGCACCTGGCCCGGGGAGCAGGGTTTTTCCGTCAGCGCCAACGCGCATGTGCTGGACGCCTTCGGGGTCTACGCCGCCGGCCGGGGCGAAGAGGCCCCCGGCTACTACCGGACGGCGATCGCGAAGCTGGTCACGCTGCTGCGCGACCATCAGCGGCCGGATGGGAGCTGGGCCGACCGGTGGCACGCCTCCCCGTTCTACGCGACGGTGTCGTGCGCGCTGGCACTGGACGATTTCGGTGGAGAGTCCGCCGCGCCCGCCGTCCAGCGGGCCGTCCAGTGGGTCCTGGACACCCAGCGGGAGGACGGTTCCTGGGGCAGGTGGGGCGGCACCCGGGAGGAGGCCGCCTACGCGATGCAGATCCTGTTGCTGACCCGGCCCACCGGGGATTCGCGCCACACCGACGCGGTGGCCGGCGGCCACGCCTACCTGGAGCGATCGGCCGACGATCCCGACGGCCCGGCGCTGTGGCACGACAAGGACCTCTACCTGCCGTCCGCCATCGTCCGGGCGGCGGTTCTGGCGGCGAGGCACCTCGCCGGCCGTTTTCTGGGCACTCCAGCTCAGACATGGGTCGAATGATCCGAAAAAGGATAAGTAGGTATTAATAGCCACAAAAATAGGACAGGCTGTCCTTTGTGGCCAATGTGCCTTGAGTGGGTTTCGTGGTGTTGCTAAGGTTCCCCGGGGTGCCGTCAGTTACAAGCCGCAAGGCTCCTCAGGGCGGTTGGTCATTGGTAATCGCCGCGAAACATTCCAGGCGTCTCTCGTTGAGATTTGCAGGGTGAAATCTATGCGTTTCCGCAACTCCCGTGTGCGCGCCAAGGTCGCTGCCATGTTGGTGTCCTTGGCAGCGCTCTGGGCCTTCGCGGCCTGGGTGACACTACGAGAAGGCGTGAACCTGGTCGGCGTCGCCGCGCTGGACAGCAGCGTGGTGGCGCCCAGCGAGCCACTCCTGGTCGAACTCCAGAGAGAACGCCAGCTTTCGATGGTCTTCCTGGGAAGCAGCGGTCGCCAGCCCGGCGAGGGACTGGACGCGCAGCGGGAACGGACCGACAGGACACGGGCGGACTACGAAGCGTCGGCGCGCGAGGGCAGCGTCAGCTTCTACTCCGACGCGGGCAAAGAACGAGCCATCACCGAAACCTTTCGAAAGATGACCGGTCTGGCGTCCCTCAGAGAATCGATCGACGAGGGTGGCATTGACCGAGTCGAGGCGGCCGAGACGTTCACCGATATCATCGATTCCGTCTATCGGATGTATGACTCGATGGCGACGCTCGACGACGAAGCCTTCGCGAAGGACACCAGAACCCTCCTCGGACTGAGCCGCGCCCGCGAGATCCTGGCCCGCGAGGACGCGATGCTGGCGGGCGTGATCGCCGCCGGGAGATTCAACGGTGATGAGCACGCCCAGTTCATGCAGATCGTGGGCGCTCAGCGGTTCGCCACGGCACAGATGGTCGTCCAGCTTCCCGACGGGGATCGCCAAGCCTTCGAGAAGATGCTCGACGGTCCCGCGTTCAGCCGGTTGAAGGGACTGGAATCGACCATCGGCCAGAGCGGGCGGCCGGGCCTGGCCCCACCCGTCACCGCCACGCAGTGGCAGTCGGCGACCGAGTCCGCCCAGGCGGAGATGCAGAAGACGATCCTCTCCGCGGGAGACGGCCTGGTCGAGCGGGCCACCCCGATCGCCATCGGCGTGGTCGTGCGGCTGCTCCTGGCCGGTGGTCTCGGGCTGTTCGCGGTCATCGCGTCGGTGATCCTGTCGGTCACCACCGCCCGCGCGCTCGTCCAGCAGCTGGAGAAACTGCGCACGGCCGCGCTCGAACTCGCCAACGAGCGCCTGCCCAGCATCGTCAACCGGCTCGCGCACGGCGAGAAGGTGGACGTCGCCACCGAGGCGCCGCCGCTGGAGTTCGGCGGCGACGTCATCGGCCAGGTCGGCCAGGCGTTCAACGCGGTCCAGGAGACGGCCGTCAGAACCGCCGTCGAAGAGGCCGAGCTGCGGCAGAGTATCCGCGACATCCTGCTCAGCCTGGCCCGCCGTACCCAGGGTCTGGTGCACCGGCAGCTCACCCTGCTGGACGTGATGGAGCGCAGGGAGAGCGAGCCGGACGAGCTCAACGACCTGTTCCGGGTCGACCACCTGGCCACCCGCATGCGCCGCAACGCGGAGAACCTGATCGTGCTCTCCGGCGCCACCCCCGCCCGCGCCTGGCGCAACCCGGTCCCGATGGTGGACGTGGTGCGCGGCGCGCTCGGCGAGGTCGAGGACTTCACCCGGGTCACCATCATGCCGATGGGCCAGGTCGAACTGACCGGCCGGGCCGTCGGCGACGTCATCCACCTGCTGGCCGAGCTGGTCGAGAACGCGGTGTCGTTCTCGCCGCCGTACACGGTGGTGCAGGTGGCCGGGCAGATGGTGGCCAACGGGTACGCGCTGGAGATCGAGGACCGGGGCCTGGGCATGACCGCCGAGGACCTGGCCGCGGCCAACCAGCGCATCCTGGAGCCGCCGGAGTTCAACCTGTCCAGCACCGCCCGGCTCGGTCTGTTCGTGGTCAGCCGCCTGGCCGAGCGCCACGGCATCCGGGTCCAGCTCAAGGCCTCCCCGTACGGCGGCACCACCGCCGTCGTGCTGCTGCCGCGCGAGCTGGTCATCGAGGACGAGCTCGTGATGATGAGCTCCGGCCTGGCGGACCCCGATCCGCTGCGCGCCCCCGAGCTGCCCAGGATGGCCGTGGTCGCCCAGCACGGACGGCGCACCGACCCGCTCGACCGGGCCCCGGAACCGTCCCGGCCGCTGCCGCTCGCTGCGCCGGTGGCGGCACCGGTCACCCCGCTCGCGGAGCGCCGCCGTCCCGAGCTCGTGCCGGACACCCCCGACATCCCGCGTGACATCCCGCGTGTCCCGGAGGCTCCCGTGCCTGAGTCGTTCACCCCGTCCGGGCTGCCCTTCCGGGTGCCCCAGGCGAGCATCACCCCCTCGCTGCGGGAACGCCCCGCCGAGGGTCCGCAGGAAGAGGACGAGGACGACCGTTCTCCCGAAGACATTCGCAAGATCATGGGCTCGTACCAGTCTGGTACCCGACGTGGAAGGTCCGAGGCCGCGCGGCTGCTCGGACAACAAAAGGACGATGAGGCAACCGATGATGACCGCATCCGCTGATCTGGCCTGGCTATTGGACGATCTTGTCGGGCGCGTCCGCGAGGCTCGGCACTGCATCGTCCTGTCCACCGACGGCCTGCTCATGGCGTCCTCCCGCGGCTTACCCGTGGACGACGCCGAGCATTTATCCGCGGTCGCGGCGGGCGTGCAGAGCCTGGCCCGCGGCATCAGTGAAAGGTTCGAGGGCGGCACGGTCCGGCAGACCATCATCGAGATGAAGTCCGCCTACCTGCTCGTCACGGTCGCCGGCCAGGGCGCCTGCCTGGCCGTGTTCTGCGAGGAGTCGGCCGACATCGGCCTGGTCGCGTACGAGATGGCCATGCTGGTCACCCGCGTCGGCCAGTACCTCACCTCGCCCGCACGGTCCGTAGCCTCTTCCACCAGGAGCGACCCGTGAACTCTGACGATTCGCTGTACGACGAGCAGGTCGTCCGCCCGTACGTGATGACCCGTGGCCGCACCGAGGCGCGGGCCAAGCTGGACCTGATCACGCTGGCCGTGACCGTGCGCCCGGCCACCGGCGTCGAGATCGGCCTCGACCCGGAGCACCTGGCGATCGCCCGGCTCTGCCGGCGGCCGCTCTCGGTCGCGGAGATCGCGGCCCACCTGGACCTGCCCGCCGGCACGGTCCGGGTCCTCCTCGGCGACCTGCTGCACGGCGGCTTCATCGCCCTGCAGGAGCCGCAGCCCGAGGTGGACGTGCTCGACGAGAGAATGTATAGGGCGGTGCTCGATGGTCTCCGGGCCCTCTGACGGCAAGAAGCTGCCCACCCCGATCAAACTGCTGATCGCGGGCGGGTTCGGGGTGGGCAAGACCACCATGGTCGGCTCGGTCTCCGAGATCAAACCGCTGCGCACCGAGGAGACTCTGACCGACCGCAGCATCGGCGTGGACGACCTGTCCGGCGTCGAGTCCAAGACCACCACCACGGTCGCGATGGACTTCGGCCGGATCAGCATCGGCGACGACTTCGTCCTCTACCTGTTCGGCACGCCCGGCCAGGAGCGGTTCTGGTTCGTCTGGGACGAGCTGGCCCGCGGCGCGCTGGGCGCCGTCGTGCTGGCCGACACCCGCCGCCTGGCCGACTGCTTCCCTTCGGTGGACTACTTCGAGCGCCGCGGCACTCCCTTCATCGTCGCGGTCAACTGCTTCGACGACGCCCCCCAGTACGCGCTGGACGAGGTGAAGCTGGCCCTCAACCTGGGCCCCGACATCCCGGTCCTGCTTTGCGACGCCCGCCGCCGCGACTCCGGCAAGGAAGTCCTGATCGCCCTGGTCCAGCACGCCTACGGCCGCCGCCCCCTGGCGAAGGTCTAACGCTGGTCTAACGCTGCACCTCCAGATAGTCCACATTCGGGCCGCCGATCGCGGTGGTGGCGGCGGCGCGGATCGTGCTGGTTCCGGCGGGTAGCGTCACCGTCAGGGTCCTGGTCTGCCAGGTCGCCCAGGCGCCGGTGCCGGCGAAGGCGAGCTCGTCGGCGACCAGGGTTCCGTTGACGGTGATGTCCATCGGGCGGTTGGCCGTGGTGCCGTTGGCGTACCGCAGGCGCAGGGTGGCGGTGCCCGCGGCAGGTGCGGTCACCGTCCACTGGACCCGGCTGCCCGCCACGCTGTCGTAGTTGACGAAGCCGGTGCCGGAGTAGCCGGCGTGGTTGGCCTCGACCACGCCCTGGCTGATGGCGGCGTTCTCGGCCTCGTACCGAACCGTGGAGCCGGCCGCCGGCCAGGTGATCTGCGGGGAGCGGTAGAAGTCGATGCCCATGATCGTCCAGCGCGGGCCCTGGACGGCCAGCCGGGCGCGGAACGCCGTCCAGTCGTGGGTGGACCACGGGGACCAGCCGAGTTCGGCGATCGCGGGCAGCCGCGGGAAGGCCATGAACTCGATGTGCTCCTCGGTGACGATCGTCTCGGTCCACATCGGGGCCTCCACGCCGAGGACGGCGGTGGCGGGCACGCCGCTGACGTGGGTGCCGGGGTTCCACTCGTACGCGGTCTGCACCTCGATCAGGCCCGCCCAGCTCAGCCCGATGGGGGTGGCGGAGGTGTACTTCATGTCGAGGTACGCCTTGTTGGCGGGCGACATGACCACCTTCGCGCCGCGCGACACGGCGGTGGTCACCAGCGAGTCGGACGTGCCGGTCCCCCAGTACTGCACGACCCGGTTCGCCGAGTGCTGCACGGCCGACGCGCCGATCTGGTGCCAGCCCATGACGGTCTTGTTCCTGGCGGTCACCAGCGGCTGCACCCGGTTCATGAAGGTCGCGTACTGGGCGGCCGAGGTGGCGGACGCCTCGTCGCCGCCGACGTGCAGGTAGGGCCCGGGGGTCAGCGCCGCGAGCTCGCCCAGCACGTCGTTGACGAAGGTGTAGGTGATCTCCTTGGTGGTGCACAGCGAGCTGAACCCGACCGCCGTGCCGGTGTAGAGCGCCGGGGCGACGCCGTTGCAGTTCAGGTCGGCGTAGGAGGCGAGCGCGGCGTTGGTGTGGCCGGGCATGTCGATCTCGGGCACGATCGTGATGTGCCTGGCGGCGGCGTACGCGACGATGTCCTGGAACTGGGCTTTGGTGTAGTAGCCGCCGGCGCCGCCGCCGACCTGGGTGCTGCCGCCGAAGGTGGCCAGCCGGGGCCAGGTGTCGACCACGATCCGCCAGCCCTGGTCGTCGGACAGGTGCAGATGCAGGTAGTTGATCTTGTAGAGCGCGATCCTGTCGATGTGCTGCTTGATCGTGGCCACCGGGTGGAAGTGCCGGGCCACGTCCAGCATCGTCCCCCGGTAGGGGAACCTCGGGTAGTCGACGATCCGCCCGCCGGGCACCGTCCACGGGCCCGGCCGGACCGTGGCGCTCTCGATCTCGGCGGGCAGCAGCTGCCGGAGCGTCTGGACGCCGTTGAACAGGCCGGTCGCCGTCTGCGCCCGCAGCACCACGGCGGCGGCGGTCACGTCGAGCTGGTATCCCTGCGCGCCCACGCTCGGGTCGGCGCCGCTGAGTAGTAACGAGATGCCGCTGGTCGGCTGGCCCGCGGCCGCGATCGGCAGCGCGTAACCGGTGGACCGGCGCAGGATGCCCGCCAGGTAGGTCCCGACGTCGGCCGAGCCCGGCTCGGTGAAGATGCTCGCCCCCGACGGCAGCGTGTAGACCGCCGCCGACGGCTGGGTGCTCACCGGCACCGGTACGACATCCGCCATCGTCGCCGCCACCGCGGGCGCGGACGCGGGCAGCACGATCACCCCGCTGCTCACCAGGAGCACTGTCACGACCATGCGCGCGAAACGTCCCACGAGCGCCTCCCAGGCTGTTAATTAGTAAGCTTTATTTACAGTTCGACCGCCGTCAAGACCCGTTTCGAGTAGGGGGATACTCATGCCGGTCTCCGCCGCACGCGGTGCGATGGCGCCATGCTCACCATTCGCGCGCAGCGCATCTTCGACGGGCACGACCTGCTCGACGCACGAGCGGTGGTCGTGGCCGAAGGCCGGATCACCGCGATCCTCGACGACGCCGACGACGCCCTCGACCTGGGCGACGTGACTCTTATGCCGGGATTGATCGACACCCACGTCCACCTCGCCTTCGACGCCAGCCCCGACCCCATCGCCCACCTGGCCGAGGACGGCCTCTACGACCGCATGCGCACCGCCGCCGAACAGCACCTCGCCGCCGGCGTGACCACCATCCGCGACCTGGGCGACAAGGACTACCTGGCGCTCAAACTCGCCCAGGAACTCACCCGGGGCCCCGAGATCCTCTCGGCCGGCGCGCCGATCACCACGCCGCGCGGCCACTGCTGGTTCCTCGGCGGCGAGGCCGAGGGCGTGGAGGGCGTTCGCGCGGCCGTACGGGAACGGGTCTCGCGCGGCGCGCACGCCATCAAGGTGATGGTCACCGGCGGCGAGATGACCCCCGGCAGCCACTCCCACCTGCTCCAGTACGGCCTGCCCGAACTCCGCGCCGCCGCCGAGGAGGCGCACCTGCACGGCCTGCCCATCACCGGCCACGCCCACGCGGGCGCGGGCATCAGCGCCGCGATCGACGCCGGTTTCGACTCGGTCGAGCACTGCTCCTTCTTCTCCGAGGACGGCATCAGCCACGACCACGAGGTGATCGCCCGGATGGCCGAACGCGGGGTCTACGCCTCACTCACGGTCGGCGTGCTGCCCGGTTTCAGCCCGCCGCCCCAGATCGCCGCCAAGCTCCCCCAACTGGCCGAGGGCATGCGCCTGCTGCACGCCGCCGGCGTCCCGATCGTCGGCGGCAGCGACGCGGGCATCGGCCCGCCCAAACCGCACGGCGTGCTGCCCTACGGCGGCGAGATGCTGGTCAATTTCGGCAAGTGCACCCCGACCGAGGTCCTCCGCTCGTTCACCAGCCTGGCGGCCCGCGCCTGCCGGATCGACGACCGTAAGGGAACCATCGCCCCCGGCTTCGACGCCGACCTGCTCGCCGTCGCGGGCGACCCGACCAAGGACGTCAACCTGCTCAGGACCCCGGCCGCGGTCTTCAGGAAAGGCGAAAGATGGTCTTGATCGCGTGCCACTCTGAGTGTCAGATTGATTACTCGGAGTGGCAACTGTCAGCATGCGGATCTGGACCATCTGCTTCTTTCGGGGGAGATCCAGTTGCCGCAAGCCACGATTCCGCACTATGTCTTCGACAACGACGGGGCCCATTCGGCCGACCAACATCGATGTCTGGCCGACCTGCTCGATCCGCTGAGCTTCGCACGTCTCGCCGGCACGGGGGTCGCCGCGGGCTGGCACTGCCTGGAGATCGGCGCGGGCGGCGGCAGCGTCGCCCGCTGGCTGGCCGAACGGGTGGCGCCTGACGGCCAGGTGCTGGCCACCGACATCAAACCGAGCCTGATCCCATCCCATCCCGGGCTGACCGTCCTCCAGCACGACATCGTGCACGATCCACTGCCGGACGCCGGCTTCGACCTGATCCACGCCCGGCTGGTGCTCAGCCACCTGCCCGACCGGCAGCGGGTGCTGACCCGCCTGCTGCGCGCGCTCCGCCCCGGCGGCTGGCTCCAGCTGGACGAGATCGACATCACCCACTGGCCCGCGCTGCTCACCCCCGACGGGGGCGCGCGCGAACTCTACGAGACCTACCTGACCACGCTCGCCACCGTGCTGGGCGCGGTCGGCGGCGACCCGACCTGGGGCAGGTCGGCCGCCCAGGCCGTCGCCGAGGCCGGTTTCACCGCCGTCGACCCGGCCTGCCACGTCGAGGTGTGGGGGCCGGACTCGCCAGGACTCGGCCTGCTGATCAGCAACAGCCATCACCTGGAGGACCAGCTGCTGGCCGCGGGCATGACGCCAGGCCAGCTGACCGGGGTCCGCGCGCTCATGACGGAACCCGGCTTCCGCGCCGTCTCCTTCACCGTGCACACCGTGCACGGGCGCCGCCCGCAGGCGGGAGGCGAGGCCTGATGGAGCTGGTCCGCACCGTCAAGATCGACGATCCTGGCTCATTAGTACAGGTCGCCCCGCACGCCGGGGCCACCTTATGGCTGCGCGGCGACGACGGGATGGTCGCCTGGGGCGAGGCCGCCCGGTTCGAGGTCTCCGGACCTGACCGCTTCGACCTGGCCCGCCGCTGGTGGCGGCGGTGGACGGCGGCCAGCCGGATCAGCGACGAACTGGAGCGTCCCGGCTCGGGCCCGATCGCGTTCGGCAGCTTCACCTTCGACGACGGCCCCGGCAGCTCCGTCCTGATCGTCCCCCGGGTGGTGGTCGGCCGCCGCGACGGGATCGCCTGGCGGACCACGGTCGGCGACCCGGAACAGCTCCCGCGCACCGCGTGGGCGCCGCTGCCGCACGTCGACTGGCGCACGGAGCCGGGCGCGCGGGCCCGCTGGCACAGCGCGGTCGCCCACGCCGTCCAGGACATCAGGGCCGGCCGGCTGGCGAAGGTGGTGCTGGCCAGGGACGTCCGCGGCCGCCTCAGCGGCCGGTTCGACCCGCGCTCGGCCGTGGCCAGGCTGACCGAACGCTTCCCCTCCTGCTGGGCCTTCGCGGTGGACGGCCTGATCGGCGCGTCCCCCGAACTGCTGGCCGCCCGCGTCGGCCGCGACGTCACCTCCCTGGTCCTGGCGGGTACGGCCTGGCCCGGCGGCGCCCACAACCTGGTCACCCCGAAGAACTCGGTCGAGCACTCGCTGGCCGCGGACTCGGCGATCGCCGTACTGGAGGAGTACTGCGACACCCTGGATGTGCCCACCCCGCACGTCCTGCGGCTGGCCAACGTCACCCACCTGGCCACCATGATCACCGGCACCCTGCGCGGCAACACCGATTCGCTCGCGCTGGCCGGGCGGCTGCACCCGACCGCCGCCGTCTGCGGCACGCCCACCCACCGGGCCAGGGAGCTGCTGCAAGCCCTGGAGGGCCTGGACCGGGACAGGTATGCCGCCCCGGTCGGCTGGCAGGATTCCCGGGGCGACGGCGAGTGGTGCATCGCGCTGCGCTGCGCCCGGGTGCGCGGCCAGGAGCTGCGGCTGTTCGCCGGCTGCGGCATCGTCGGCGACTCCAGCCCGGCGGCCGAGTGGCAGGAGACCGAGGCCAAGCTGGGCGCGGTCCGGGACATCTTCGGCATCCGCGAAGCCGTGGGCGTCTAGTTAGAGTTCGGGTGAGACGAGATTGGGGAGCGCGGAATGGTATCTGAGCTGTTCGACGACCAGGTGTGGAAGCCGGTCGAAGGGTTCGACTTCACCGACATCACCTACCACCGCGCGGTGGACCAGGGCACGGTCCGGATCGCCTTCGACCGGCCCGAGGTCCGCAACGCGTTCCGGCCGCAGACCGTGGACGAGCTCTACCGCGCGTTCGACCACGCCCGGATGACGACCGATGTCGGCTGCGTCCTGCTGACCGGCAACGGCCCGTCCCCGAAGGACGGCGGCTGGGCCTTCTGCTCCGGCGGCGACCAGCGCATCCGCGGCAAGGACGGATACCAGTACGCGGACGGCACCCCCGCGACCGGCCGGCTGCACATCCTGGAGGTGCAGCGGCTGATCCGGTTCATGCCCAAAGTGGTGATCTGCGTGGTTCCCGGCTGGGCGGCCGGCGGCGGCCACAGCCTGCACGTGGTGGCCGACCTGACCATCGCCAGCCGGGAGCACGCCCGCTTCAAGCAGACCGACGCGGACGTGGCGAGCTTCGACGGCGGCTTCGGCTCGGCCTACCTGGCCCGCCAGGTGGGCCAGAAGTTCGCCCGGGAGATCTTCTTCCTGGGCGACACCTACGACGCGGAGGCCGCGTACCGGATGGGTATGGTCAACACGGTCGTCCCGCACGCGGAGCTGGAGCGGACCGCGCTGGACTGGGCTCGCAAGATCAACGCCAAGAGCCCGACCGCGCAGCGCATGCTCAAGTACGCCTTCAACCTGATCGACGACGGCCTGGTGGGGCAGCAGCTGTTCGCCGGGGAGGCGACCCGGCTGGCGTACATGACCGAGGAGGCGGTTGAGGGCCGGGACTCCTTCCTGGAGAAGCGCTCGGCCGACTGGAGTCCGTTCCCCTGGCACTTCTGAGTTTCTTGCAAGAGGATCTCGGAAGATTGCGTTGAGATTTCCAACTATTGCACTGGTGTATCGGATCCTGTCACGATGGGGGTCCGAGCCTTTCTGGCGCGCGGCTCACGCGTCCTGATCCGCGCCCTCTGACCTCACAGAGGAGTGCGCGTGGAAATCTCACGTCGGGGGTTCTTGGCCTCCGCGGTGACCGGATCCGCTCTGGCGGCGGCGTCGTCGGCCGGGGTGCTGGCGACGCTGGCCGCCCCGGCCAACGCGGCGAGCCCACCGGGAGACGTGGTCGGCAAGATCACCGTCGGCTATCAGGGCTGGTTCGCCTGCAAGGGCGACGGCGCCCCGATCAACGCCTGGTGGCACTGGAGCGGCAACAACAACCAGGTCCCGCCGTCGCCGGGCAACAACACGATCGTGGCCTGGCCGGACATGCGGGAGTACACCAACAGCTACGTCACCGCGTACTCCAACCTGAACAACGGGCAGCCCGCCACCCTGTTCTCCAGCTGGGACCAGCAGGTCGTGGACACCCACTTCCGCTGGATGCGGGAGAACAGCATCGACACCGCGGCGCTCCAGCGGTTCAACCCGAACGGCGCGGAAGGCCCGACCCGGGACGCGATGGCGGTCAAGGTCCGTTCGGCGGCCGAGGCCAACGGCCGCAAGTGGTACGTCATGTACGACGTCACCGACTGGCTCAACATGCAGGGAGAGATCAAGACCGACTGGCTGAACAAGATGTCGGCCCACGTCGCCTCCCCGATGTACGCCAGGCAGAACGGCAAGCCGGTCGTCTGCATCTGGGGCTTCGGCTTCAGCGAGCCGTCCCGCCCGTTCACGCCGGCCCCGTGTCTCGAAGTGGTCAACTGGTTCAAGGCCCAGGGCTGCTACGTGATCGGCGGAGTGCCGACGTACTGGCGGCAGGGCATCAACGACTCCCGGCCCGGCTTCATCGACGTCTACAACGCCTTCAACATGGTCTCGCCGTGGATGGTCGGCCGGATCAGCAACATCGGCGGTTCCGACCAGTTCTATACCAACCTCACCGTGCCCGACCAGGCGCACTGCAACGCGCGCGGGATCGACTACCAGCCCTGCGTGATGCCCGGCGAGGTCACCGCCCGGCACCGCGCGCACGGCGACTTCATGTGGCGGCAGTTCTACAACGTGATCCGCGCGGGCTGCCAGGGCATCTACATCTCGATGTTCGACGAGTTCAACGAGGGCAACCAGATCGCCAAGACCGCCGAGACGCTGGCGACCGTGCCGGCCAACTCCGGCCTGCTGGCCCTGGACGAGGACGGGACGGCCTGCTCCTCGGACTACTACCTGCGGCTCACCGGCGACGGCGGCCGCATGCTGAAGGGCCAGCTCGCCCTCACTCCGATCCGGCCGACCGCCCCGATGCTCGTCGTCGACCCACCCGACCCCAACCTGGCCCGCGGCAAGCCGACCACCGCGAGCAGCACGAACCCCGGCTTCCCGCCCTCCAACGCCGTGGACGGCAACGCCGGCTCGTACTGGGAGAGCCTCAACGGATTCCCGCAGTGGATCCAGGTCGATCTGGGCATGGCGGCGACCATCGGCCGCCTGGTGCTCAAGCTGCCCCCGCAGGCCGCCTGGGGAGCCCGCAACCAGACCATCCAGGTCCAGGGCAGCACCAACGGCACGACGTACACCAATTTCGCCGGCCCGACGGCGTTAACCTTCAACGCCGCGACCGGCAACACGGTGACCATCCCCATCCCGTCCGGGGTGGCCCGCTACATCCGGCTCAACTTCACCGGCAACACCGGCTGGCCGGCCGCGCAGCTCGCCGAGTTCGAGGTGTACGGCACGACCGTCATCGGTGAGAACGAGCCGCCCACCGTGCCTGGCAACCTGACCCTGACCGGCAAGACGGCCACCAGCGTCTCGCTCTCCTGGAGCGCCTCGGTCGACAACGTCGGCGTGACCGGCTACCAGGTGAGGCAGAACGGCACGGTGGTGGCCAGCCCGAGCGGCACCACGGCGACCATCACTGGCCTCACCCCGGCCACCGCCTACAGCTTCACCGTGGTCGCCGGGGACGCGGCCGGGAACACCTCGCAACCCTCGGCCGCACTCAACGTCACCACCGACGCCGCGCCCAACACCAACCTGGCCAGGGGCAAGCCCACCGCCGAGAGCAGCCACACCCAGAACCTGGGCGCCGGCAACGTCGTCGACGGCGACGCCAACTCCTACTGGGAGAGCGCTAACAACGCCTTCCCGCAGTGGGTCCAGGTCGACTTGGGGGCGGCCGTCACAATCGGCAGGATCGTGCTCAAACTGCCCCCGCCGTCCGCATGGCAGACCCGCACCCAGACGCTCTCCGTGCAGGGCAGCACCAACGGCTCCACCTTCAACACGATCGTCGGCTCGGCCGGATACGTCTTCAACCCCGGCACCGGCAACACCGTGACGATCACGTTCACCGGGACCTCCACCCGCTACGTCCGGCTGAACATCACCGGCAACACCGGCTGGCCGGCCGGGCAGCTGTCGGAGTTCGAGATCTACCAGTCCTAAAATTACCCGCCGCTGACCGGCGGCTCGATCGGCGCCGGTCAGCGGCGTACCATGATCGCCTTCATGGTGCAGGCCAGGACGCTGGGCTTCGGGGTGATCGCCGCCGCGGCGCTGACGATGCTCGGACCGGGGGGCTCGGGCGGGCAGTCACGCCCCGCGCCGCAGGCCGACCTGCTGGCGCGGACCCAGGAGTACCTGCGCGCCCACCCCGGCGACGCCAGAACGTGGGCGTCGCTCGGCAACCTCTACGCGGAACGGGCCCGGCGCACCGGCCAGGCCGGCTACCTGCCGAAAGCCGAAGGCGCGCTCCAGCAGGCCACCAAGCTGGAGCCCGGCAACGTGGACGCGCTCGTCGGCCTGGGCGCGGTCGCCAACATCAGGCACGACTTCACCAAGGGCTACGCGTGGGGGGTCCAGGCCCGGCGCGCCGACCCGCGCCGGGCCTCGGTGCACGCCGTGCTCTTCGACGCCGCCGTCGAACTCGGCCGGCCCGCCCGCGCCGGGCGCGCCCTGCGCCACCTGACGGAACTGCGCGCCGACGTCGCCACCTTCACCCGCGCCGCCCGCCTGTACGAACTCCGCGGCCAGTCCGGCAGAGCCACCGAAGCCCTGCGCCGCGCCGCCGACACCGCCGTCGACCCGGTGGACATCGCCTTCGCCCACCACCGCCTCGGCGAACTCCAGCCCGACCCCGCCGCCGCCCTGCGCGAATACGACGCCGCCCTCCGGGCCGACCCCACCTACGCGTACGCGCTGGCCGGCCGCGCCGGAGCCCAAGCCGCCCTCGGCGCGCCGGCCGAAGCCGCCGCGAGCTACCAGGCCGCCATCAACCGCCTGCCCGCCCCCAAATTCCTGCTCGAATACGGCGAACTCCTCCTGAAACTCGGCCGGGACCGCGAGGCGAACGCCCAGTTCGCCATGGTCCGCGCCACCGGCGACCGGCTCGCGCTCGGCCGCTACGAAACCGGGCACGGCGACCCCCGCGCCGCGGTCCTGCTGCTGCGCTCGGAGTGGCGGCAGCGCAAGACGCCCGAGGTCGCCGGCGCGCTCGACCGGGCGCTGCGCCGCGCCGGACGTCCCCAAGCCCGTCACCTGGCGGAGATCGAACGCGCATATCGGAGGAACGTGTGAAACGCAGCAGACTGGCGCTGTCGGCGGCGGCCGCCACCGCGACCGTGGGGGCGATGACGTGGGGCGTGCTCGCCGGGCCCAGCACCGGGACCGGCACGGCGGCCAGCCATGTGGACGCGCCGAGGCTGATCCTGGATCCGCAGATGGATGGATCCGACCTGTACGCCTTCGTGTGCCCGGATCATCCGGACATGGTGTGCCTGGTGACGAACTATTCGCCGATCCAGCAGTTCTCCGGGCGGGGGTTCGCCACCGACGCGCGCTATGAGATCCATGTTGACCAGCGGGGGACGGGGACGCCGGATCTGACCTATCGGTGGACGTTCGGGAAGCAGAGCGGGGCGAGCCAGCCGTACAAGCTGGAGGAGATCCGGCCAGGTGCGGCGGCCAAGACGCTGGTGGCCGACGGGGTCACCGCGCTGTCCCCGACCGGCGAGGGCCGGGCCGAAGCCGTGGCGGCCCTGCCCGGCGGGGGGCAGACGCTCGCGGCCAAGGCGGCGGACTCGTTCTTCAGCAACGCCAAGACGGTCGGGCTCGCGCTGACCGGGTCGCCGCTGGTCCCGCCGATCGACCTGATCAAGGTGCTGAACGGCAACGTGAACGCGATGGTCCTGCAGGTCCCGAAGGCCGCGCTCGCGCTCAACGGGGACGTGACGCGCAATCCGGTGATCGGGGTCTGGGCGACGGCGGCGCGGCGCGGCCTGGACGGCAACTACCCGCAGATGTCGCGGATGGGCAATCCGGCCCTGGACGTGGTGACCATGTTCACGATGGGTGAGACGTACAACTCGCTCACCCCGGTCGAGGATCGTTTGAACGCGCGGCTGACCAACTTCGTCCTCAACCCGGTCGGGCCGCGGCTGATCAAGGCCAGCAACTGGGGCGTCAAGGTCCCGCCGACCCCGCGGGTCGACCTGTGGCAGGTCTTCTTCACCGGCATCGCCAAATCGACCGGTCCCATCCGCGGCACCGTCCAGGACGACCTGAACGCTCACATCCTCAACAAGGACGTCGACCGGCTCAAGGTCATCCCCTCCGACGAGCTGCGGCTGAACATGAGCGTCCCGCTCACCCCGCGCCCGAACCGGTTCGGCCTGGTCGAGGACGACGCCCAGGGCTACCCGAACGGCCGCCGCTTCGGCGACGACGCGCACGCGACCCTGGTCCGCATGCTCATGGGCGAGCCCGCGGGGCCCGGCTCCCCGTCGCTGATCGTCGCCAACGAGAAGGTCACCGCTCCGACGGCGCCGGTGTCCACCACGTTCCCGTACCTGGCGGCGCCGCACCGCTTCTGACGCCGATCCCGGCCGCCGGGGCTCCGGCGGCCGGGACCCGGTCCTTAAGGCAGGTACTTGACGACCGCGTCCAGGTTGCCGAGCACCTGGCCGATCGGCGGGGCGAAGCCGGTCAGCTTCTTGACCGCCTTCGACCAGGCGGGGCCGACGTAGAACGGCCACACCCGGGGGCCGATGCCGCCCTCAAGCGGGCGCGGGGTGGCGATGGTCGGCATGAACTCCAGCAGCCGGTAGGTGCCGAGCTGGAGTTCCTGCGCCGGGCCGCCGTTGACGGACACCTGGAAGTAGACCCCGTCCACGCGCAGGTAGAAGCGCTCGAACGAGATCTGGTCCCCGGTCGCGTCGTTCACCATCCGGAATCCGCCCGGGTAGAAGACGCCCTTGCACGGGTCGATGTGGTCCTGCTGCCAGCCGATCGGCATGTAGAGGCCGGCGTTCTTCCGCTTGACCTTGACCGGCGCGATGCCCTCCAGCCGGATGCCGTGCTGGTTCAACTGGTCCACGGTCGCGGGGCCGAAGTCGAAGTCCGCCTTCCCCCACGGGCCGAAATATGGCAACTGGAAACAACGGGACGCGGCCGGCGCCGTGTCGGCCTGCGCGGGGATCGCGGTGGGGGTGAGCAGCAGCAACGCGGCACCCGCGAGAGCGGTGGTCAGACGCATTTGGGTAGTCCTTCGCTTGGAGAATCAACTTTGATCTTGATTCCCAGGCGAGGCAGGGCAGGGGGCTGAACTGGGTAAAGTTCAGCCGAGGGCAGGCCGCAGCCTGGCGGTGAGGGCGTCGCGGGCGCGTCGCAGCATGGCCACCTGGGGAGCGGCCTTCGCGGGATCCAGGCGGTTGAGCGGAGCTGCCAGGCTGATCCCCACGAACCGCCCCCGGATCTGGTGGGGCAGGCTGACCGCGACCGACCCGAGCAAAGCCTCACTCTCCCCGATGTTCGAGGCGTAATCCCGCTGCCGCACGTCGCGGAGTTCCTTTCGCAGCTCGGCCCGGGTGCGGATCGAGCGATCGGTGCGCGGCGGCAGGTCGTCGGCCGGATAGAGCCGGTCGAGTTCGTCATTGGTGAAGGCGGCCAGGATGGCCTTGCCCACGGCGGTGCAGTGCGCGGGCAGGGCCCGCCCGGTCCGGGCCGTGGCCCGAAGCTCGCGGCTGCTCTCGACGCAGTCGAGGAAGAGCACGCTCACCCCGTCCAGCGCCGCCAGGTGCACGGTTTCCCCGGATTCGGCCCGGAGCTGTTCCAGGATCGGGCGCGCGGCCCGGCGGATGTCCATCTTCTGGACCACGGCGAGACCGATGTCGGTCAACGCCGGACCCGCGACATACGCCCGGAGCGACTCGTCGTTTCTGACGAAACCGTGATACTCAAGCATCGCGAGCAGGCGATGCGCCGTCGAAAGAGCCACGCCCAGCGCGGCACTGGCCTGAGTCAGCCGGATCTGGGGCTCATCCCGCAGCATGAGCAACAACCGCAACGCGTTACTGACCGACTCGATCGGATACCGAGGCGCCTTCCGATCGGTGTGCTCTTCCGCGACCCCGCTCATGCCGATCAGGTTAGCTCAGACTGTGACAAGCGCTTGCTCTTGTACGATTCCTGCGTGCCGAACACGCTGGAAGGCGACCAGAAGCAGCTCCCGCGCTACCCGCTGGCCTCTGTCGGCAATGCCCTGCGCCTGCTCCTGATGTTCCGTACCAACGAGCAGGTACGGCTGTCCGACGTCAGCCGCGAACTCGACGTGGCCAACTCGACCGCGCACCGGCTGCTGGCCATGCTCGCCTACCACGACCTGGTCCAGCAGATCGGCACCTCCCGGGTCTACGCCGCCGGACCCGCCCTGATCGAAGTCGGCCTGGCCACCGTCGCCGACCTGGACATCCAGGCCAGAGCCCGCCCCTTCCTGGAGGAACTCGCCGCCCGCTTCGACGAGGCCGTGCACCTGGTCGCCCTCGAACGCGGCGAAGTCCACTACCTGGACGCCGTCGAGAGCACCCAGACCGTCCGCGCCGTCACCCGCGTCGGCTCCCGCCTGCCCGCCCACGCCACCTCGGCCGGCCTGGCCCTGCTCGCCGAACTCCCCGCACCCGAACTCGACGTCCTCTACCAGCCGACCATCGCCCGCAAACGCCTCGACACCGCCCTCACCGAAATCCGCACCCGCGGCTACGCCATCGGCGGCGGCGAAGTCATCTCCGTCGCCGCCGTAATCCGCGACCGCTCCCCCCGCGCCGTCGCCGCCATCAACGTGGCCGCCCCCGCCCAGCGCATGCCCACCCCCCGCCGCCACCAACTAGCCAAAGCCCTAATCGACGCGACGACCCGCTTGGCCACAGGCCTTCCGTCGTGAGCCGTTCGGCTAGTGGTTCGCGATGGCGAGACGTTCGGCGTTGCGCCCAGTTGGTGGTGAACGCAAGCCGCAGGACGGGCGACACCGCCCTTTCAAGGCGGTGGCACGGGCGGCAACGCATCGCCTAGAGCCCGGGACACCACCGCCTATCTCCGCGCAGCGGCTTCTTCGGCGTTCGGTGATTCGCTTAGCTAGCGGGTCGCGGTCGTGAGCCGATTGGCGAGGCGTAGTTCGGTGAGGTAATGCTTGGTGATCTGGCTGGCGTATTTGCTGTCGCTGAGGTTGCCGATGCATCGCAGGAGGCCGTTGCGGGCGGCGGGTGGTAGGGCGCGGTGGCCCGAGTAGGTCGTCAGGACGTCGAGGTAGCTCTGGGTGGAGTAGGGCTGGTCCCACTCGAAGCGATGGAACGTGGCGGGTCCGAAGTCGGGTGATGCGTCGATCTCGGCGCTGTCCATTGGGATCTCGTCCGCGGGTTCCAGGAGCAAGCCCGGCGGAGTGTCCGGATCGAAACGCAGGTAGCATTCCTGCGCGTCCGCGAAGAATTCGTCGGCGTCGGTTCCGCTCGCGGTGTGGTGTGTGGAGATGGTGGCCAGCATTCCGCCGGGACGCAGTGCTCGTGCGGCCTTGCTCACCCGGATATCCGGGTCGATCCAGTGAAACGAGGTCGCGGCCAGCACGAGATCGAAGGGCTCCTCCGGGAGTGGCCACGTCTCGAAATCCGTCGTGACGACCTCGACTCGCGGGAATCGGGCCAGCTTCCGCCTGGCGACATCTGCCATCTGGGGGCCCAATTCGACTGCGACTATCTGATTCCCCCGGGCAGCCAGCGCTTCGGTGGCCTGCCCGGTGCCGGGCCCGATTTCGAGCACCCGCCCAACGGGCAACAGATCGAACAGTTCGGCTGGATATCCCGGCCGCGCCCGATCGTAGAGTTCCGCGTCCCCGTTGAACATCTGGCGTAGCGACGCCCGGTCTTCGGCCATTTCAGGAGGATAGCGAGGCGTGCAGGGGGAGGCGAGCCGGTTTAGAAAGGCCCTCCCGCGCCGGAGGATCGACGCGGGATGCGCCGGAGGATCGAGGCGGGGGATGCAGCCGTTTGGGAGGGGCCATTCGCGGCGGAGGGTGGTGACGCGGGGGATGCGGGTGGGCAGGTTTGGAGGCCCACCCGCGCCGGCTGTCAGGTCGGAGAGGACATGCGGGAGTTGCCTGCCATGCGGGACTCCATCTTGGACTTGCCCATGGTGGGCTCGTGTTTGCCGTCCTGCATTTCTTCGAGGCGGAGTGCGACGCCGAGCACGAAGAAGGTCGGTGCCCACTGGCCGATGAAGATGCCCCAATGGTCGGCGCGGTTCATGCCCGAGCCCTCGGCCATCCTGGAGATCATCCAGGACGCGGCCGACAGCCCGACGGACGCGAACCCCGCCATGTACATGTGCTGGGAATTGATCCCGTTCTCGCGAATCTTATTGATCATCTAACATCCCCCTTTTCGTCCGGATTGTGCCCGGCCGTATGAGCGGGAACCTCCAGATAAGTAGACAAACATTGCGATTTTGCACGCTCTTGGAGCGGATTGATGGCTATGTCCGGCGCTGCGGCCGGGGGAGCGCGTCAGACTCGCCACCCTGACGGCAAGAACCCGGGTAACACCGAAAAACGAGCTACGAGGGCTGATTCAAGGGCCTTTGAGGAGTTTCGCTCCGAGGAAGTGCCGACCGCCCTCGTGAGAACAACGCCTCAGCGCGCAAAGCCACCGGGGCAACAGTTGGCGGGGTCACCGGGACCAGAGTTGGTCGTCGGACCAGATTCGGATTTCGGTGACCGCGCTGATGTGACGGCCGCCGCACCGGTCTCCCGGGACCACCAGATGCGGGCCCTGGTCGTCGAGATCCAGGCCGTCCATCCGGGTGCCCAGCACCGCCGCGACCCCGGCGAACTCCGGATCGATCTCTCCCCAGGAGCAAACCGCGTGGTGACCGTCCCGGCCCAGGATCGACAGCAGGAAGCGTAACCGGTCCTTACGCTTGGTGACATTGAACGTGGGCTGGGCCAGCCTCGCCACATCCACCAGCAGCGGCCCCGCGAACCGATGTCGCCGCACACCCGATTTCCGGCACGCGAACACGGCTTCCACTTCAACCAGGGGAAGCGCCCGAAGATCAGCGAAACTCATCGAGCTTTTGCGAAGTACGTCCCCATCTAGACGTACATCACCAGCCTCGCGGGCGGAACTGTCGATCGACGTGGCCTGCATGCGGCCTCCTCATCCAGCGCCAGGCACAGGATACCCAATCCGGCCAACCCTCACACGCAATAGCCTACGTAATAAGAAGATTTCATGGTAAGTGCGAGCTGATTCGACGATATTGACCAGCATCCGCCTAAGCGCCGCAATCCACAGACAGACCCGACTCAAGATGGAGGCCCGGCCACCCGCAACACGATCGTCGCGCCCAACCAACCGGGTCGAGCCTGCGACGCTCTCGTCGGGGTCGGTCGACTGGGTCGTGTCGTATTCGTCCGCGCGATCGTCGAGGCCGGCCGATCGGGTTGAGCCGTATCCGTCCGCCATGCGGTCGTCGGGGCGGGCCGATCGGGTTGAGCCGTATCCGTTCGCGATGCGGTCGTCGGCGTCAGCCAACCGGGTTGAGCCGGATCCACCCGTGACGCGATTGTCGGGGTGGCTCGACTGGGTCGGGTCGTATTCGTCCGTGACGTGATCGTCGGGGTCAGCCAACCAGGTTGAGTCGTATCCATTCGCGGCGCGATCATCGCGGCCGGTCAACCCGATCAGGCTGTACCCACCCGCATCGGCATATTGCCGAGACTGGGCAGGCGAAGAGCTTGTTTCGCCTGCTGGGTGGATTAAGTGGATCTGGCCGACCGAGTCGATGTGGCCAACCCCATCGATTGGGCGTTCTGAGCCAAACAGGTCGTGGGCCGTCGGCCAGGGTGAATCGAGTTGGCCGCTGTCGCCGGGGCGCTGTTGCTCCGGGCGGCGGAACAACTGCCGGGCGGAGGAGATGCGCACGACTTCGCCGGATCGGTCCGGGCCCAGTTGGGTCGGCGGCGTGGGTGGTTCGGCTGTTTGTGGAAGGGAGCCGAGGCATCCGGCTCCGTCGGGTCGGTGTGGTGACCTGTCGAGCAGGATGGTTGGTTGGGCTGGAGCCCGGGTTAAGGAGATCTGTCCGAGGCGGTGGGATCGGCTTCGTAGGGCGAGTCTGGCTGCCTGGCGCGTTAAGTCGACGCGTCCGATGCTGCCGGGTCGGCGTTGCCGCGGGCGGGTGCGGGTGCTCAGCATCAGACTGTGGTCCGGTCGGTGCCGGTGACGAAGCGTGCTCTACCGGCCGGGTTCTGTGCTGTCATGATGGCTCCTCCGCAGCTCTCACCTGGTGTAACACCCTGCAAGCTAGTCGCCATCGACCGGAGAATCCACCCGAAACGGTTGGTTGTTTGGGGCTTTTGTCGGTTTTTTGTATTTGGCAGGACTGCCCAGGGGTCAGCTGCCCGCGTGCAGGGCCGCGAGGGCGGCTTCGACGGCGGCCTTCTTGACGTCCTCGGCGGGGAGCTGGGCGTACTCCACGATGCAGTCGGACAGGCCGCCGACCGCGACGGTCGCGTGGATTCGCGCTCTCTGGGGGGCGGTGGGACCGATGAGGAGGGTGACCAGGGTTTCGCGCCAGGAGAGCATGCGGCCGACCAGGTCGAGCTCGCTGAGGATCGAGAGGTCGGCGACGATCATCATGAGCACGTCGCGATGCTGCCAGGCGAGATCGAAGTAGTCCGCCAGGAGGTCCTCGGGCGGTCCGGGCCGGCGAGCGGCCGCGAAGGCCTCCAGGTCGTCCGTCAGGGGCTGGATGACGCTCCGGAGCAGCGCTTCCCGTGAATCGAAATGGTAGTAGAGCGCGGGTTTGGTGATCCCGAGTCGCTCGGAGATCTGCCGCAGGCTGGTGTTCGTCACGCCCTGCCGCAGGAACAGCTCGCGCGCCACCTCCTGGATGCGGGCCTTGGTGTCCGAGGGTCTCGCCATGGTCACAGGGTAACGCTTACCTATCGTTCGGTAAGTCCCTTGTGGTGGGAACTCCGCCACACTTACCATCCGTTAAGTAAGCGAATTGACCTTCCGTTAAGTAAGGACAAGCGCATGCGGATCCTCATCTCGGGTGCCAGCGTCTCCGGCCCCGTCCTCGCGTACTGGCTGGCCCGATACGGCTTCGACGTCACCGTGGTCGAACGCGCCGCCACGTTGCGCAAGGCGGGTGGTCACGCGGTCGACCTGTTCCGTCCGGCCGTGCGCATCGCCGACAAGATGGGCGTGCTTCCGCTTCTGGAAGCCAGGAACACCGGGACCGAGTGGCTGTCGATCCGCCGGGAGGGGAGTGATCGCGCCCGCGAACTCGCTATCGGCAAGCTGATGACCGCGATCTCCGACCAGCACATCGAGATCATGCGCGACGACCTGAGCGAGGTCTTCTATGACGCCACTCTCGGCGACGTGGAATACTTCTTCGATGATTCCATCGCCGCGCTGCGGGACCATTCCGGCGGCGTAGACGTCACCTTCGAGAACCGGCCCGCCCGCGAATTCGACCTGGTGATCGGCGCCGACGGCCTGCACTCGAATGTCCGCCGCCTGGTCTTCGGCCCGGAATCCGGATTCACGACCTGGATCGGCGCGTACCTCGCGGTCATTTCGATGCCCAACTACCTCGGCCTGCGCGGGCGCATGGAAGGCGTCGTCGGCGTGAACAGAATGGCCGCCGTGTACGGCGACGGTCGCCTGGACGACGCCCGTGGCCTGTTCATGTTCCGGCCGGCGAAAGAGCTCGACTATCACCACCGGGACGTCGCCCGGCAGAAGGAACTCCTCCGCGAACATTTCGACGGCCTGGGCTGGGAGGTGCCCGAACTCCTGGCTCTGGTGGACACCGCGCCGACGTTCTACTTCGATTCGGTCACCCAGTTGCGGATGGACACGTGGTCGCGTGGCCGGGTCAGCCTGGTGGGCGACGCGGGATACTGCCCGGGGCCCGCGGTCGGCGGGAGCACGAGTCTGGCCATTGTCGGCGCGTATGTGCTGGCAGGCGAACTGGCGGCGGCGGGTGGCGACCACACCCGTGCTTTTCCGGCGTATGAGCGTGCGCTCGGTGATTATGTGCGGCGTAGCCGTACCTTCGCGGTCGGGGCGGCGAAGCGGCTGATTCCGGGGAGCAGGGGTGAGTTGGCGGCCATGATGGCGGGGATTCGGCTGTTCGGGTATCTGCCCACGCCGATCGCTCGTGTTGTGTCGAAGCTCGGCGGTGGTGGGCTGCGGCTGCACGATGACGTCACGGTGGCCGAGTACGCGCCGGCCCGCCGGGAAAGCCAACTCTGAGGCATATCTTCACCAAGCCCGCCGGGTGGGCGGATCATGAATCAATCCCCGGTGGCTGGGCGTTGGAACACCGTCCGTACCTCTCCGAACTGCAAAATCCTCCGAAATCGGCCCGCTAGCTTGGGCTGTAAATCGCGTATTCGGGGGAAGGCGGAGATCATGGGGAAAGTCACGGTCGGCCAGGAGAACAGCGACCTCATCAACATCCACTACGAGGACCATGGGTCGGGGCGGCCGGTGGTGCTGATCCACGGGTATCCGCTCGACGGGCAGTCGTGGGAGAAGCAGGAGCGCGTCCTGCTGCAGGCCGGGTATCGGGTCATCACCTATGACCGGCGGGGCTTCGGGAAGTCCAGCCACCCCACCACCGGCTACGACTACAACACCCTCGCCGACGACCTCAAGGCGCTGCTCGACCACCTCGATCTACGCGAAGTGGACCTGGTCGGGTTCTCCATGGGTACCGGCGAAATCACCCGCTACCTCGGCAGGCACGGCTCGGAGCGGGTCCGCAAGGCGGTGCTCATGGGCGCGATTCCGCCCTTCCTGCTCCAGACCGCCGACAACCCGGACGGCGTGGACGGCAAGGTCTTCGACGCCATCAAGGAATCGATCGTCCACGACCGCCCCGCCTACCTGAAGGAATTCCTCGACAACTTCTACAACGTCGACGTCTACCGCGGCACCCGGATCAGCGACGCGGCCTGGCAGAACAGCTTCGTCGTCGCGACCCTGGCCTCCCCGTACGCGGAGTACGCCTGCGTGGACGCCTGGCTGACCGACTTCCGGGCGGATCTGCCGCACTTCGACATGCCGACCCTGCTCATCCACGGCGAAGCCGACCGGATCCTGCCCTATCCCAACACCGCCGCCCGCCTGCCCGGCCTGATCAGGGACCTCACCTTCGTCACCATCGAGGACGGCCCGCACAACGTGGCGTGGACCCACCCGGAGGAGGTCAACCGGGCGTTGCTGGACTTCCTCGCCCGGTGACCCGCCAGGTCATTCGTCGACGTCGGACACCTCGACCACCCGGCTGGCGAGCAGCGGCACGATCTGGCCGAGGGCCAGGTCGATGAAGTGCGGCGACTCGCGATGGGCGGCGAAGGCCTCCCGCGACACGTACCGTTCGATCAGGACGAACCGCCGCTCGTCGTCGAGCGCGCGATACGCGACATAGGAGATGTTGCCGGGTTCGGTACGGCTGGCTTCGACCAGTTTCGGCAGAAGCGCGAGGACCGCGTCCTCGTTGCCGGGGGAAACCGTGTAGTGCGCGATCACTTGCAGCTGGCTCATCGGGCCAGGTTATTCGTCAGAGGAAGGTCACCACGCACGGGACTCCGTTGAGCGTGACGCCGGTCGGATTGGCGTTCACGCCGGTGTAGTTGGCCGTGAAGCCGAGCCCGTACGAAGCGCCCGGAATGATGGCGGGGAACCAGGTCGGATTGGTCGCCTGCACGCTCGGCGGGGTCTGCGACCAGACACCGCTCCAGGAAGTGGAGAGCTGCTGGTTGCCGGAGAAGACGAACTGGAAAATCCAGGGCGTGAACGGGATGGTGCCGGTGTTGCTGATGGAGATGGCGGCCACGAATCCCGTGGTCCAGTCGGTGGTGTCCCAGGTGACGTCGCAGCCGTACGCGGCGGAATTCGCGGACGCCGCGGGAGTGGCGGCGCCCACGAATAGCGGTAACGCGAGGACGACGGCGGCGACGCGGGCGATCGTGGATTTCAGTGACCTCATGACACGCCTTCCCGTTGATGGGCGATGCGCTGTGAGCGTCCGTTCGTCTTTGGACCGCGTCAATAGATCTCCCGCCCACGGCGGACCGCCGCGCAGCTCACCCCGATCCGGCCATGAAGTTTTCAGGTCGCCGGTGAATCAGATGATCGGGCCGCTCGGGGTGCCCACGGCCGCCATGTAGACGTCCTTGAGTCCGCTGTAGGGCTTGGTGCCGTCCGGGTGGGTTCCGGCGGGGTAGCCGAAGCCGAACAGCGGGGTGGACATCGGCTGGTTCCAGGCCAGGCCCTGCCCGCCGACGACTTCCACCAGCCGGCCCTTGTCGATCATGGTGCCGTTGGCGGCGAGATCGACGCCGTTCCAGACGGCGGCGACGGCGTAGTCCCGGCTGTAGTTCCCGGCACGGAGCTCGGTGAGCGCGGCGCCGGTCCGGCCGACGTACAGGCCGTAGGGGGTTTTGCCCCGGTAGGACGTCGGGACGAAGACCCACTTGGCGTGGGCGGCGCCGCCGTTCGCGGGGTCGAACACGCAGTGCCCGGCCGTCGTGACGAGGTTGCGGTAGAACGCGGAGACGCTGGTGGCCGAGCACCAGTGCGGCTGCCCGTCGGCGGCGACGAAGAACACCTTGCCGGTGGTCCTGGGCAGGGCCAGCACGTTGTCCGGGTCCGGATTGTCGGGGAAGCTGGCCCGGTCGGTCGGGGCCATGATCGTGCGGTTCCCGTCCGGGATCGGGGCGGCCGCCGGGCTGACCGTCACCGCGGTCTGCACGTTGTACGGCGTGGCGTTGGCCAGGTTGGCCCGGTCGTTGGACAGCCAGAACTCCGCCACCAGCCGGGCCGACGCGGTGTCGGCCGCCAGCGCCTCCGTCGACGCCAGGCCGGCGGCGCCGGCCGGGGTGGCGAGCAGCGCCGCGCCCAGTAAACCCACGCCTAATACAGCGAATTTGCTTTTCATAATTGACCCCCCAGGTCTTGCCGCGGACGGACCCCACGTCCCTGCGGACGTTTCCAGGGGGCATCCTATTGAATTCGCACACCGGGTCAAACCTATATTTTCGCAGCTCGAAGAGCTGAGAGCGTGTGCGAAGGCGTGTGATGGTGCATGTGTTTAAATCGATGCGGTCTCGCCAAAGAAGCGTTTTACCGGCTGAATTGCGGCGCGCGAATATTCGATTGCACCGTCAGTCGGGGAGACCTCGGGCGCCGATGAGCAGTACGCGATCGTCGTAGGGTGGCAGACGGGTGTGCGGCGGTGGCACGAGTGCCGTCGCGTCATGACTTCAGAACTGAGGTGTTCGTGCGCGCACGCAAGATGCATGCCGACGAGGTGGACCACGACGTCCCCCTCGTACACCGATTGATCGCCACGCAGTTTCCGCAGTGGGCGGATCTGCCCGTCGAGCCGTTCGACTCGTCCGGGACGGATAACGCCATTTATCGGCTCGGTCAGGACATGGCCGTGCGGCTGCCCCGCAGGGGTACGGCGGGTGACAAGGACCTGCGGTGGCTGCCGAGACTCGCCCCGCTCCTTCCGGTGCCCGTTCCCGTTCCCCTCGGCGAGGGAAGACCCGCCGAGGGGTACCCCTTTTCCTGGTCCGTCTTCGGTTGGCTCGACGGCGTGAACCCGTCCCCCGAGACCCTGACCGCGCCGGAGCTGCTGACGAAGGACCTGGCGGAGTTCGTCACCGCGTTCCGCCGAATCGACCTGCCGGACGGGCCGCCCGGCTACCGGGGCGGCCCGCTGTCACTGCTGGATGCACCGATGCGTATCGCCCTCGACGACTCGCGCGGATTGGTCGACACGGACGCGGTGACCGCGGCCTGGGAAGCCGATCTGAAGACTCCCGAGTGGGCGGGGCCACCCGTCTGGATCCATGCGGACCTGATGCCGGGAAATCTGCTGGTGGTCCAGGGACGGCTCAGCGCGGTCATCGACTTCGGCACCGTGGGCGTGGGCGACCCCTCCTGCGATCTCATCGTCGCGTGGAACCTCCTCCCAGCCGCCGTGCGCGATGACTTCCGCGCCGCCCTCCAGGTCGACGACGCGACGTGGGCACGCGGACGAGGCCGAGCGCTCGCCATCGCGCTCATCGCGCTCCCGTACTACCTGAACACGAACCCGGTGTTCGCGGCCAACGCACGACATGTGATCAACGAAGTCCTCGCCGACCACTAGATGGCGGGCGCGAACTAACTCACTACCAGTGCGATCTTCCCCCGGACATGGCCGGTCTCGATTTCGTGGTGGGCCAGGGGTGCCTGGTCGAGGGTGAACTGTTTCCAGATCGGGACGGTGAGGGCTCCCTTCTCGTACAGGGAGCACAATCCGCTGAGGCGGGTCGCGGAGCGGTCGGTGCCGACTCTGCGGACGCCGCCGGCGTGTTGCCAGTCGACCAAGGTGATCGCGCGGTCGGGTGTGCCGAGGAGTTGCACGGAGACGTCGTTGGCCTCGCCGCCGATGCAGTCGACGGCCGCGGTGATGCCGTCGGGTGCGAGTTCTCTGACGCGATTGGCGAGTCCAGGCCCGTACGTCACCGGGATCGCGCCGAGTTCGGTGAGGTAGGCGTGGTTGCGTTCGCTGGCGGTGCCGATCACGGTGGCGCCGCGGGCGATCGCGAGCTGGGTCGCGTAGGAGCCGACGCCGCCGGCCGCCGCGTGGATCAGGACCCGGTCGCCGGTGGTGACGCCGAGTGCGTCGAGTGCGGTGTCGGCGGTCTGTCCGCTGGCGGTCAGGACTCCGGCTTCCGGCCAGGGCATCGCGGCCGGCTTGTGGGCGGCGTTGGCAGCCGGGGCCACGATGGTGTCGGCGTAGGCGATCGAGTCGACGAACACGATGACCTCGTCGCCGATCGCGAATCCGGTGACGTCGCGGCCGATCGCGTCGACGACTCCGGCAGCCTCGTTGCCCAGTCGTGCCGGGAAATCGGCTGGTTTGTACTGGGAGAAATCGCCCCGCCGGTAGCGCGCGTCGACGGGCTGGACGCCTGCTGCCTTCACGCGGATGCGGAGCTCATCGCCGCCGGGATGCGGATCGTCGACTTCGACCACGCGCAGCACTTCTGGTTCGCCGTACTCGGCGAACACTACGACCCTCGCCATATCTGGCCCTTCCTCATGATTCCGTACGGACCTGTGCAGCATCAATCAAACGCATGACGTTTGTCAATCAATCGATTGGGTGGTGTACTGGGGCGGTGATCGAACCCGGACAGTCGCCTCGTCGGCATCGCGGTCGGACGGCGCGGGACGAGGCGGCCGAGCAGACGCGGCAGAAGATCCTCGACGCGGCGATGGTCGAGTTCGGCGCGAAGGGCTACTCCGGTGCCCGGACGGCGGGTATCGCCGCCCGTGCCGGGGTCAACCAGCAGTTGATCGCCTACTATTTCGGCGGAAAGCAGGGCCTGCTCGACGAGCTTCGACGCCGCTGGTCCACCCGGCAGGACGCGGCCGTCCCGGCGGAGTCGACCTTCGCCGAGTCGCTGCGGGCGTATCTGGATCTGACTCTCGATCACATGGACTGGGCCCGCCTGGTCGTGTGGCAGGCCCTCGGTGACTGGTCCGGAGGCGAGGAGTCCCGCGAAACCCAGCGCCAGCGCCTCGAAGAGGGCGTGCGCCGTACCCGCGATCGCCAGCAGGCAGGGGAGCTAACGGACGCGGTGAGCCCGGAGTTCGTCGTCCTGCTCGCGCACCTGGTCGCTTTCGCCCCTGTCGCGATGCCGCAGATCGTGCAGGATCTCCTCGGCGTCGCCCCCGACTCGCCGGACTACCGCCAGCTGTGCCGCGAGCAGCTCACCACTCTGCTCACCCCAGCTGAATGCCCCGAAACACAGGAAACGGGGTGACCTGGTGTGGTCACCCCGTTTTCCCGGGCGGGGGTCGTCCGTGGGTGGACGACCCCTGTGGGTCAGGCTTGTTTACGGCAGAGCGGAGATGACGGCGTCGCGCCAGTCGTAGTTCATCCAGTCGTAGTTCGGGGGCATTCCGCCGGTCACGGCGGCGAGCTCGCTGTCGTCGATGGTGCGAGCGGTGGTCTCGAAGCTGTTCATTTTCCTGGAACCTTTCCTGGTTGGTTTGTGCACTCTCAATGTGACAGGGGGGACTTGGGGAACTCTTGAAGAGCACTGGACGCCGAATCCTCGCCCTCTTGGCCGGCGACCAGGGCCGCGTAGGGTCCGCCGCGTGCCATCAGATCCGCATGAGTCCCGTGCTCGGCGATCCGGCCGTCCTCGATCACGAAGATCTGGTCGGCGTCCCGTACCGTGCTGAGGCGGTGGGCGATGACGATCCGGGTCTGGGAGAGCAGCGACAAATGCTGTTCGATCTGCGTCTCGGTGACGGTGTCCAGGTGGCTGGTCGCCTCGTCGAGCAGCAGGACTCTGGGCCGCCCGAGCAGGGCGCGGGCGAGCGCCAGCCGCTGCCGCTGCCCGCCGGACAGGCCCATGCCCTCCGACAGCGTCGTGTCGTAGCCCATCGGCATGGCCTCGATGTCCTCGTGCACGCAGGCCAGCCGCGCGGCCTCCACGATCTCGGCCGGGGACGCCTCGGGATGGGTCAGCGCGATGTTCTCCCGGATGGTCCCGCTGAACAGGTGCGGTTCCTGCGTGACGACGCCGAAGTGGTGGCGCAGCGTGCCCCGGTGCAGCGCGCCGAGCGGCACCCGGTCGTAGCTGACGCTGCCGAGCGTGGGCTCGTGCAGCCCGAGCATGAGCCGGGCGAGAGTACTCTTCCCCGACCCGGTACGGCCCACCAGCGCGACCTTCTCACCTGGCCGGATATGCAATGAGATCTGCCGCAACGTCCACGGCGCACGCGGATCATGACGGTAGGACACCTCCGCGAGCTGGATCCGTCCCCGCAGGTCACGCACCTGGATCTCGCCCTGCGCCTCAGGTTCGGACCCCAGGATGTCCGCCAGCCGTTCGACGTGTACGGCCGCCTCCTGCAACGTCCGCAGACTCGCCAGCAACGAGGTGATCGGCCCGAGCGCAGCCGCAGAAAGCGCACAGAGCGTCAGGGTCGCCCCCAACCCCGCCCGCCCGCCGAGCACCAGCCAGCCACCGACCCACAGCAGGATCGCCGGCGCCACCAGCCGCATGCTCTCCAGCACGGACGTGACCACGTTCTCCGTCGCGCCCACCCGCCGATCGGCGGCGAGCTGCTCGTTGAACAGCCGTGACCAGCGACCGAGCGCCGCACTTTCTGCGCCGCTGGCCTTCAGCGTCTCCACCCCCTTGATCGCCTCGATCAGCTGACCCTGCGTCTGCACCTGGGCGTTGAGCGAAACCTGGTTCAGATCCGACCGCCGCCGCCTGGTCAGCAGCAGCAACGCGCCCTGAACGAAGGCGAGCCCAAGCAGGCAGAAACCCAGCGGCGGCGCTTTGACCAGCACGATCGTCAGATACCCCACGGCCAGCGGCCCGTCGAGCAGCGCCGTGGTGATCGGCCCGGACAACAACTGCCGCAACCGGCTCACGCTCGCGCTGCGCTGCGCGAGATCACCGGAACCCCGATGCAGGAAGTACCGGTAGGGGAGGCTGAACAGATGCCCGACCACCTGCGTGGTCAGCAGCCGATCAACCCGCAACCGCAGCCTGAGCAGGGTGGCAGAACGCAGATAGGTGAGCGCCATGTGGAGCAATCCGGCCACCGCCAGCCCGATCCCCAGCATGCCGAGCAGCCCGCCGTCCCGCGTGGGCAGCACGGTGTCGATCAGCACCTGGGCGAAGCTCTGCACCACCAGCCCGACGCCCTGCAACAGCAGCGACGCCATCAGAATCGGGGCCAGCAACGCCCGCTGCCGCAGGAGCGCGGTCCCGGCGAGGGCCCGCAGCCAACCCCTGCGGGCCCTCCGCCGAGGCTGGAACTCGGCACCGGGAGTGAAGGTCAGCAGCACTCCGGTGAAACCCGCCTCGAACTCCGCGTGCGTCAGCCTGCGCCGCCCCGCCGCCGGGTCGACCACGTCAACGCCGCGCGAGCCGTACCGCTCGACGACGACGAAGTGGTTGAACTGCCAGTGCGCGATCGCCGGCAGCGGAGCCCCCGCGAGCTCCTTGACGGAGAACGCGTCGGCGCGCAGGCCGTGCTCGCGGGCGGCACGGACGATGGCCAGCGCGGACAGACCGTCCCTGCCGACCCCGCATTGTTCGCTGACCTCGCGGACGCTGCTGTGCCGCCCGTGGTGGCTCAGCACCATGGCCAGGCAGGCGGCGCCGCACTCGGCCAGCCCGCTCTGCAGCCGGATGGGGACTTTTATGCTCATCGCGGGATCGTCGCAGGCGGGTCTTGGGGGCCGCTTGATGCCAAGTTGAAGTCAGCGACCGTCGAGTCGGCCTTCCGCGGAGCCGAACAGCCACGGCCGGGGCCCGAGATTGTCGGTGGCGGGGTAACCCAGATCGAACTCGATCACCGAATTCAACCGATCCACGGCTTCCGCCGGAAGCGTGACGTCGACGGCGGCCAGGTTGTCCCGAAGCTGCTCGGCGTTGCGCGCCCCGATGATCGGATGCACCGCGACCGACCGGCTGCGGGTCCAGGCGATCGCGACCTGCGACGCGGTCACCCCCAACTCTCCGGCGATCTCCTGTACGGCACTTGCGGCCCTGTGGTCCCGCGCGGTCAGCGAGCCCGGATCGACCCTCGTCCCGGTCGGCACGACGCCGGAATTGGTGAACTTGCCGGAAAGCACACCCCCGGCGAGCGCGCCGAAGGTCGCCACGGACAGCCCACTGGCTTCCGCCATCGGCAGCAACTCCCGCTCGATGTCCCGCATCAGCAGGCTGTACGGCACCTGAATCCCGGCGAACGACGTCCAATCCCGCCATTCCGCCAGCGTGTTGGCCCGCGAAACCAGCCACGCCGGCAGATTCGACGCCCCCACATAAAGCACCTTCCCGGCCCGTACGGCATCGTCGAGCGCCCGCATCGTCTCCTCAATGGGCGTGTGCTCGTCCCACGAATGCACCCAAAACAGATCCACGTACTCCGTCCGCAGCCGCCGCAAACTGGCCTCAAGGGACAGCGTCAGGTTCTTGCGATGGCTGCCGCCCGCGTTCGGATCACCCGCGTCCCGGCTGAGCGTGAACTTGGTGGCCAGCACGAACTGGTCGCGCCGCTGCCGCAGCAGGTCGCCGAGGATCTCCTCGCTGTCGCCGTACGCGGAGGCGGTGTCGATCACGTTGCCGCCCGCGTCGGCGTACAGGTCGAGCATCTTGCGGGCTTCCTCCGGGCCGGCGAAGGTCATCGCGCCGAGGAAGAGTTCGGAGACCCGCAGGCCGGTGGGGCCGAGCAGCCGGTATCGCATCACGCCACATCCTTCGCGGCCAGTTCGAAGAAGTCGGTGTCGTCGAAGGTCATGATCCCATTCTGTGGAGCCTGCCGGGCGGGAGGGAGACCGAGGTGAGGCTAGCCCTGCGGGGGCCAGGATCCGGGGCGGCGGCGACCGTACACTCGGGCTGTGAGCAGCACTGAAATGGGGACGTTTCTGCGCAGGCTTCGGGAGGCGGTCAGTCCGGCCCAGGTGGGGTTGCCCACGGGTGATCGTCGCCGTACGCCCGGTTTGCGGCGGGCGGAGCTGGCCACCATTTCGGGTGTGAGCGTGGATTATCTGACGCGGCTGGAGCAGGGGCGCGACCGGAATCCGTCGCCACAGGTCCTGGCCGCGCTGGCGGATGCTCTGCAGTTGTCCGTGGGTGAGCGGGTGCGTCTCCGCAATCTGGCCAAGGCGGCTTCCGGGGCCGGGTTGCTGTGTCCTGGTGGGATGCCGCCGGAACGGGAGGTGCGCGCCACGATGCGGTCATTGCTGGATCGGATGGCGAGCATTCCGGCCGTGCTGCTCAACCGGCTGGGGGAGACGCTCGCCTGCACCTCTGCTTATGAACGCCTTGCCAGGCCGATCGGCTTGCTGGACGGTAAGCCGCCGAATCGGGCCGCGTTCGTGTTCACCGACGACCGGGCGCGGGCGGTTTTCCCGGATTGGGAGTGGATCGCGGACGAGGAAGTCGCGATGCTGAAAGCCGAGTCCTCGTCCGATGACCCGCACTTCGTGCACCTTGTCGAGGAGTTGACCATCGTGGGCGGGGCGCCGTTCGCGGAACGGATGCGGACCTCGCTGGTGCTGCCGCGTCGCACCGGTGTGGAACGGCTTGTCCATCCTGAGGTGGGGGAGCTGAGGCTTTCGTACGAGACTCTGGACGCGGAAGGTCAGCGCCTGATCGCCTATCTCCCGGCCGACGACGCCACCTCCACCGCCCTGCAACGCCTCAACCTGACGGCCTACCGGGACAGGATGTCGGCCGTGAATGGTGCGCCGTCGGGAAGCGTGTCCGCGACCGTCAGTTCGTCCAGGGATGCCTCGATCGCGCGGGCTACACGCTGCTCGACCTGAGCCAGCCGGACGCTCACCGACCCGCCGACCGGGCAGTTGGGCGGAGGCCCGTGGATGCCGAGGACCGGTTCGTCCCCCTGTACGGCCCGCCAGACGTCACCGAGGCTGACCTCGTGTGAAGGGCGCGCGAGCGACCAGCCGCCGTACACACCTGGCTTGGACTGGACGAACCCGGCACGCCGCAACAAGCCGAGCACGCGCCGCAAGTAGACGGGGCTGGAACCGACGCTGGCGGCCATCTGCTCGGAACTCAGCGGGTCCCCGGGGATCGACGCGAGCAGGCTGAGCACGTGATAGGCGACGGAGAACCTCGTGTTCGTGGGACTGCTCACACCGCCAGTGTATAACTGCAACCGTTCTGGATATGATTTAATCGTCACCGTTCTGGTTGCGGAATCACTTGGAGGACCCATGCCGACCATCGCCATCTCCGGAGCATCCGGCCAACTCGGCCGACTCGTCGCCCGGCTCCTGCTCGACAAGGGCGTACGACCCGTCCTGATCAGCCGCACTCCGGCCGCGCTCGACGAGTTCGCGCAGCAGGGAGCCGACGTCCGGCAGGGGGACTTCGCCGACCCGGCCGGCCTGCGGGCCGCGCTGACCGGCGTCGACCGGCTGCTGCTGATCTCGACCGACATCCCCGGCCCGGCGCGCGTCGCCCTGCACGTCAATGCCGTCGAAGCGGCCAAGGCGGCCGGGGTCCGGCACGTCGTCTACACCTCGCTGCCGAGCCCGGATCCGGACAACCCCGCCGGAGTCGCCCCCGACCACCGGGCCACCGAGGCCGCGCTGGTCGACAGCGGGCTGACCTGGACGTTCCTCCGCAACAATGTCTACGCCGAATACCAGATCGGGACGGCCGCGCAGGCGGCGGCGAGCGGGGTGCTGGTGACCAACAGCGGCAAGGGCGGCACCGCGTACGTCTCCCGTGAGGACTGCGCGACCACCGCCGTGGCGGTGCTGACGTCAGAAGGGCACGAGAACACCGCCTACGACATCACCGGCTCGGAGGCGATCGACGCCGCCACCCTGGCCGCGCTGACGGCTGAGATCATCGGCCGGCCGGTGGACGTGGTCGACGTCGACGACGAGGGCTTCGTTCAGGGCCTGATCGGGGCCGGGCTGCCGGCGGAGGTGGCAGCGCTGATCGCCTCGTTCGGCGCCGCGGCCCGCGGCGGCTGGGTGGAGCGGGTGTCGACCGCGGTCCGCGACCTCACCGGTAGCGAGCCCAAGACGTTGCGCGAGGTCCTGACCGAGAACCGGGCCGCGCTGACCGGCTGACCGCCTGGCCGGACGAGCCTGGGACCGGCCACACCGCACCGGTCCCAGGCCGGGGCGCACCGAGCCGGTCCCAGGCACCCGCATGATCGTCAGTGCGGGAGATCACGCACTGGTTTCGCCCGATCAGGGCAGGTCGACGACCTCGATGGTCAGATCGTCCGGCAGTTCGCCACCGAGCACGTCGACGGTCGCGGTGCCATCCTCGGTGATCGTGACGATGCCCCAGCCGGTGCCGGCCACGAACGGGAACCGCCCCGCCCGCCGCCCGACCTTGATCCGCCGCTTGGTCGCGTCGTAGCCGAACCCCGTGTAAGCGTCCAGCAGCGACCACCCGGCCATGGCCCGCACATAGTGATCGCCGCACTCGACCTCATTGAACGGATTGCGCCGCGTCCCGTCGTACCGGCCCTGAACCGCCGTGACGATCCGCATCGCCTCGTCGGTGAGCCCTTCGTACAGGCAGTGGGCGGCGACCTGGTACTCCACCCCGGTCCACACCTCGTCGCAGTACCGCAACGGCACCTCCGGCCGGCCCCCGTTCGGCCAGCTACACACCACCAGCCCGGTCTCGTCACCGTCGGCGAACACCCGATAGTCATGCGCCGCGAACCCGGTACGCAGGTTGTGCCGCACGATCGCGGCCAGCGCGGACCGCACCCGCTCCTCCGGCAGCAGATACCCGAGCCCGAGCTGATGCGCCCACCACTGCCCGAGCAGTTGATCGGACAGGCAGCCCAGACCGAAGTCATTGTCCTCCCCGGTGACCGGCTGGGCGTAGTACTCCCCGTTCCACAGCAGCTTGTCGTAATTGTCGCGGCCGACCGAGAACCGCTCCGCGAAGCCCGCCGCGGCGGCGGGCTCGACGAGTTCGGCCATCGCGCGCATCCCCCGCAACGCGGCCAGCCACAACGCGCCGACGAACATGTTCGGCCCGTGCAGGCTGATGTCGTACGTGACCGGCTGGTCGCCCTGCAACACGCCGTCGCCGTCGGCGTCCCACGTCGTCGTGATGTGCTCCATCAACTGGCGCAACGCCGGCCAATGCCCGCGCAGCCAGTCCTCACCCGCGCCGTCCAGCACCGACCGGTAGGTCTTGAGCACCGCGCCGAGCATGCCGTCCAGGGCCGGACGCTCCGGCCCGCCGATCGCCACCCCATGCAACTGCGGCAGAAACAGCGGCAGCTCCACCCGATGCGGCAGCGAACCGTCCGGCGCCTGCACCGACAGCTCGGTCTCACGCATGCTGCGGCCCAGGCCGGGGAAGAGCCGGGCGAGCGCCTGCTCGTAGTTGAACACGTGATTGCAGTTGAGCGGGCACGATCCGCCGACGTCCCCGTTCCAGTTACGGGTGGACGCGCCGAGCGCACCCTCGAACCCGTAAGCGCGCCCGTCGGCGGTCCGGAACAGGGTCGGCGAACGCACCAGCGTGCCCTGCGCGGACACCACCTCCCGCAACGATTCCGGCAGGTCACTGCCGGAAACCGCGTCCGCCCACGCCCGCGAGGCGGTGTCCAGATGGTCCCGATCGGCGAGGTAGGCGTCCAGCACATCCAGCGCCCCACCGAACCGCCCGGCGTAGTGGTTGCCCACCCAGAACCGACTGTGCCCATACGGCTGCCGCGGCCCGAACCGATCGAAATCCGCATACCTATTGGGAAACCACCAAGCGTGCACGATGTCCACCGTGGTCGTCTCCCCGGGCCGCAGCGCGAACGCCACCGCTACCGCGCCGTCCCAGGTGTGCCCCGGCTGACTCGGCCCCGACGGCGCGCGCAACGGCGACACCCCGTCCGCGACCGCGTCGCGCAGGGCCGCGTCGCTGTAGTCACCCAGCTGGATCGGCGTCACCAGCTTCGCCGTCTCCACGAACCGCAGCATCGCCTCGGCGTTGACCGCCCGGGGCAGCGCCGCCGCAGGACCGTCGGTCCACAGCAGCATCTCCCCATACGCCGGATCGTCCTCGGCCAGCCCCGGATGGTCCATCAAGACGCCGGTCTGACCGGGCCGGTGCAGCAGGCGGTTGACGTTGCCGCCGTACCCCGCGCCCCGGGTCCCGTCGATCGGCGTGACCCCGTCCCAGCCGATCGCGTTCTGCAACGTTCCCAGCAGCCACCCGTGCCGGAACTCGGCACTGGTGTTGGTCAGAGTGAACCGGTACCGCACCAGCGGCAGCGCGCTGGCGTCCGGATCCAGCGGGACGAACGGTGTGAACGCCGACAGCGACACCGCGACCGGCAGTTCCTCGTCCAGGTAGGACACCTCGGCGAAGGGGTAGGCGGCGTGGAACTCGGTGCCGGTCACCGTCGGCCAGGGCGGCAGCCGGTCGGCGTCGGGCACCTCGGCGTCGGAGACGTTCGGCGCCGGGCGCTCGTGCGGCGGCAGCGGCGCGGCGCGCAGCAGCCGGACGACGTCGCCGGGCGGCTCGGTCGAGGAGACCCGCAGCGCGAAGAAACTGTCCGGCAGGAAGCCGCGATGGTTGGCCACCCCGGACAGCTGCCACTGGCGCAACGCCCCGTCGCCGCCCAGGGCCACGTGCCCGGTGCCGAACCCGCCGAGCGGGAACGCGACCGCCCGCCGGGCCTCTCCGGTGTACCGCCTCACCGCGGCCATCCCTTCGTAGAACAAATCGAAATCTTGATCACGAAATCGATTTCACACAAGCTAGACGAGGTCACAGGAGGTGTCAAGACCAGGCACGACGGAGGGCTCGGGTCCGCCCGGGGTCGGTAAAGTGGGGCATCATGGCCACGATCTACGAGGTAGCGGCGCTCGCCGGGGTGTCTCCGGCGACGGTCTCGCGCGTCTTCAACGGGCTCACGGTCTCGGAGGAGAAGCAGCGCCTCGTCCGGGACGCCGCCGCGAGCCTGGGTTTCACGCCGAACAAGACGGCCCGCCGGTTGCGCAAGCAGAGCTCGGAGATCATCGCCCTGCTCATCCCTGACATCGAGAACCCGTTCTACACGGCGCTCGCCCGTGGCGTGGAGGACCGCGCCCAGGAGTCGGATTTCTCCGTCGTGCTGTGCAACACCGACGACAATCCCGCGAAAGAGCTGCGCTACCTGCAGATCGCCGCGTCCGAGCAGATGGCGGGCGTGATCCTGTCGCCGGCCTCGGACGAGGTCGACCTCGGCGCCATAGTGTCGCTGGGGCGTCCGGTGGTGGCCGTGGACCGGACTACGCCGTACCCGGTGGACGCCGTGAAGATCGACAACCGGGCTGCGGGGGTGGCCGCGACGACCGCCCTGTTCGACGCCGGATACCGGAGAATCGCCTGCATAGCGGGCCCGGCCGGGATCGAGACGACCGAGGATCGTTTCCTCGGCTGGCGGCAGGTCGTCACCGCGCGCGGCACCGGCGTGCACGAGGGCTACCTGCGGCACGCGAACTTCCGGGTGGACGGCGGGTTCGCGGCGATGGCCGCCCTGCTCGCCCTCGAAACGCCACCGGACGCCGTCGTCACCACGAACAACCTGATGGCCATTGGAGCGTTGCAGGCCCTCATCCAGGCGGGGATCTCACCGGAGAAGTTCGGCATCGCCGCCGTCGGTGAGCTGCCCTTCATGACGCTGCCCCCCGAAACCGTGGTGCAGGTCCGGCTTCCGGCCCGCCACCTGGGCAGAACCGCCGCGACGATGCTGCTGGACCGCATCAACGGCGACACCCAGCCGCTCCGCACCGTCGTGCTGCGCGCCGATGTTAGCCCTCCGATGCCGCCTGGCAAGGCATCGCTGTAATCGATGCCATGACGTTATCTCCCTGATCACAGGCCGACCGGGAGACTTGTGCGGCACTCTTGACGAAATCGATTTCTTGGACTTCACTGTGGCGCACCCCACAGCCCTATCGAGAGGGACGCAGGCCTATGAACATTCCCAACCGCAAGGTCGCGCTGGCCTGCGCGACCGCCGCGCTGGCGGTGACCGCCCTTGCGGGATGCTCGTCGAGCGATGACGCGGACACCTCGTCAGCGGCCAAGACGCTCGAAATCGTCTACTGGAACTACGGCCCCGCCGCGGAAAGCGGCAACAAGGCCACCGCGGACGCCTTCATGGCGGCGCACTCCGATGTGAAAGTCTCGTTGACCCCGGTCACCGGTGAGAACTGGGGCACCTACTACGCGAACGTCGCCACCCTCATCGCCTCGGGGAAGCATCCCGACCTCATGGTCATCTCCGGCGAGGGCGCCCAGTTCGTGCACGCCAACAACCTGGTCCAGCCCATCAACGCGTACGTCGAGAAGGACCCCGAGGCCAAGACGCTCGTCGCCGACATCGCCAAGGGCCTCATCGACGGCTTCACCGTCAAGGGCGACATCGTCACCCTGACGTACGGCTGGAACGACATGGTCGTCTACTACAACACCGACGTCTTCAAGAAAGCCGGTCTCGAACCCCCGAGCGCCGACTGGACCTGGGACGACTTCAAGGCGACCGCCAAGAAGCTCACCGCGGACACCAACGGCGACGGCAAACCCGATCAGTACGGTTTCACCTGGGCCAGCAACGAGATCTTCCCCGGCATCATGCCCTGGGTCGCCAACGCCGGCGGCAACCTCACCAGCGACGACGTCTGCACGGCCACCGCCGACACACCCCAGGTCAACAAGGCCGTGACCTTCCTCAAGGACCTGATCACCGAGGGCATCGCGCCGGCCCCGATGCCGATGAGCGACGTCTTCACCCGATTCCAGAACGGACAGGTCGCCATGTTCGGCGCCGGTCGGTGGCCGATCGCCACCTTCCTGCCGGCGGGGTTCAAGGCGTTCGACATCCAGCTCTACCCTAAGGGCGACACCTACAAGACAGTCTTCGGCGGCGCCGGCTACCCGATCCTGAAGTCGTCGGGCAACCCGGACCTCGCCTGGGAATACCAGAAGTTCACCGTCAGCGACGAGATCGAGAAGCAGTACGTCGGCACTCCTGACAAGCCCGGCGACTCCATCCCGTCGCGCCGTTCGGTGGCGGAGACGATCTCCAAGGTCGGCGTTCCTCCTGCCAACTCCGACCTCTTCTACCACAGCATCGACAAGTACCCGACCCTCGTGCCGTACCCCGCGCCGGCGAAGTACAGCACGTTCGAGTCGACCGTCCTCCGTCACCTGCAGCAGATCTTCGCGTCCGAGACGTCGGTCTCGGACGGGCTCAAGAACATGCAGGGCGAGTTGAGCGGCATCGTCACCTGCTGAGAAGGCGGACCATGACCACCAGTAGCACCCTCCGGCCCGGGGTCGTCGACCCCGGGCCGCCGGCCCCGCGGCCCCCGCGCCGCCGGGGCGACGGGGCGGCCGCGCTCGCGTTCCTCACACCGTCGATCATCACGTTCCTCGTCTTCGTGCTCGCCCCGACGGTCGGCGTGCTCGTGCTGAGCTTCTACAACTGGAACCTGCTCAGCGACGGCACGTTCGTCGGCCTGGACAACTTCGACCGGCTCTTCCACGACGGGCGACTGCTCGGCGTGTACGGCTCGACGACGTACATGGCGCTCGCCATCCTCGCCGTCAACGTGGTCGCCGGGCTGCTGCTCGCGGTGCTGCTCGAAACCCGGATGCCCCGCTGGCTGCGCGGCTTCTTCCGGCTGTCGTTCCTGTTCCCGTTCGTGGTGTCGGCCTCGGCGGTCGCGCTGATCTGGCGATTCCTGCTCAACAAGGACTTGGGCCTGGTCAACTACCTGCTCGGCCTGATCGGCATCGACCGGATCGACTGGCTCGGCTCCTCGGCGTTCGCGCCGGTGTCGGTGATCATCGTCAACTCGTGGAAGACGATCGGGTTCTCGATCCTGGTCTACATCGCGGGCCTGCAATCGATTCCGAACGAGCTGCGGGAGGCCTCCATCGTGGACGGCGCGAACGCCTGGACGCGGTTCTGGCGGATCACCTTCCCGCTGCTCTCGCCGACCATCTTCTTCCTGGTCGTGATCAACACCATCAACTCGTTCCAGATCTTCGCCGAGCCTCGGGTGCTCACCCAGGGCGGCCCCGGGGACTCCAGCCGCACGATCGTGGAGTACCTCTATGACCGGGCGTTCGGTGACTTCGATCTGGGTTACGCGTCGGCGATCGGCATCACCTTCGCGCTCGTCCTGATCGTGCTCACCGCCATCCAGTTCTGGTTCTCGCGCAGATGGACGTTCTACTCATGAGTCACCGCCTCGGGTTCTGGCTGGCCCGCGTTCTGACCTTCCTGGTGCTGGCCGTGGCGGCGCTGGCCATCACCGCGCCGTTCCTGTGGATCTTCCGGGGGGCCTTCTCCGGCTCCGACGCGGAGTTGTACCGGCTGCCGCCGAGCCTGGAGCTCGGGAATCTGACGGTGCGCAACTTCGGGCTGGTCGCGGAGCAGGTGCCGTACTTCCAGTTCTTCCTGAACTCGATCATCGTGTCGACGGTCATCACGGCGGCGCAGCTGGTCACCTGCTCGACGGCGGCGTACGCGTTCGCGCGGCTGCGGTTCCGGGGGAAGAACGCCCTGTTCGCGGTGGTGATCGGGTCGCTGATGATTCCGATCCAGGTGACGATCGTGCCGCTGTTCCTGGTGATGTCGAAGATCGGCCTGACCAACACGCTGTGGGCGCTGATCTTCCCGGGGATCTTCAGCGCGTTCGGGATCTTCCTGCTGCGGCAGCACTTCCTGACGCTGCCGCGTGAGCTGGAGGAGGCCGCCAAGATCGACGGATCTGGGCGGTTGCACACGTTCGTGCGGATCATCCTGCCGCTGTCGGGGCCGTCGATCGCGACGCTGGGCATTCTGTGCTTCACGTACTGGTGGAATGACCTGCTGCTGCCGCTGGTGATGATCAGCGACACCGAGCGGCAGACGCTGCCGGTGGGTCTGGTGCTGCTGGCCGGCCGGTTCTCGACCGGGTCGCTGGGGACGATCGCAGCCGGTATCGCGATGGCGATCGTGCCCGTGCTGATCGTGTTCATCGCGGCGCAGCGGTACATCGTGCAGTCCATCGCGTCGAGCGGGCTGAAGCTCTGATGCGGGCGACTGCCACCGCCACGCTGCCGTGGCTGGTCAAGCGCGGTGTGCTCGTGTTCTGGCACGAACTGCCCCGCAGTGTCGTGGTCGGCGTGATCGGGCTCGCGTCGGCGGTTCCGCTCATGGCGTCGGTCATCGTCGCGGCCCCGGCCTGGATGCTGGCCGCCGCGACCGTGCCGCCGTCGCTCGCTCTGACGGGTATGGCCAGGTTCGCCGCCGCGGCGGTTTGTGGCGACGGCCCGCGCCTGGCGCTGCTGCGCCGGCTCGACCCGGTGCTCGCGCTGCTGCTCGCGGCCGGTCTGTCACTCGCCGGGCTCGGGCTCGCGTCGGGTGGCGGGGCCGCGCTGGCCGGGACCGTCGGCTGCGCCGGACTGCTGCTCGTGTTTCCGTACGCGCTGGCTTATGGCGCGATTCGGGGGCGGTACGGCCTGACGGCGTTGCGGGGTGGGGCGATTCTCGTCGCGTTCCGGCCGAGTTGGGCGTTCACGCTCGTCGGGCTGGGCTGGCTGGGCGGCTTCGCGGTCGCGGCTTCCACCGGGGTTCTGGCGGTTGTCGTGCTCCCGCTGCTGCTCGCGATCACTGGCGTGCTGACAGTCGCTCTTCTTGACGAGGTCGACGCACTGCAGGCCCGTACATGACCGTCGTAGTCGCCGGAGACGGCGCGGAACCAGGCGAGACCGGATGGCCGGCGCGAAAGTAACGATCTACCAGGTGGCCGCACGCGCCGGTGTCTCGGCGGCCACCGTGAGCCGGGTCATGAACGGCGCCCGCGTCTCACCGGAGTCCGAACGCCTCGTCCGGGCCGCCGCCGAAGACCTGGCCTTCACCCCCAACCGGACCGCGCGGCGGCTGCGCCGCCAGTACTCGGAGGTGATCGCGCTGATCATCCCGGACATCGAGAACCCCTTCTTCACCGCGCTCGCCCGTGGCGTGGAGAACCGGGCCCGCGCCGGGGGCTACTCGGTCGTGCTGTGCAACACCGACGACGATCCGGCGCGCGAGTCGACGTACATCGACATCGCGCTCGCCGAGCACATGGCCGGGGTCATCCTGGCGCCCGCCGACGACGGCAGCGACGTCAGCAGGCTCATCGCGCGGCAGCGTCCCGTCGTCGCGGTGGACCGGAGCCTGAACCGGCCCGGCATCGACGCGGTCACCGTCGACAACCGGGCGGGCGGGCTGTCGGCGGCGGAGTCGCTGTTCGACGCCGGGTTCACCCGGGTGGCGTGTATCACCGGGCCCAGTTCGGTGGAGACCGCGCAGCTGCGGATGGAGGGGTGGCAGCAGGCGAGCAGGAAACGCCACGGAAGAGGGGATGAGGAGTTGCTGCGTTATGCCGACTACCGGGTGGACGGCGGCCGGGCCGCGATGGCCGAGTTGCTCGCGCTGGATGAGCCGCCGGACGCCGCCGTCGTCGCCAACAACCTGATGGCGGCGGGGGCGCTCGACGCGCTGCACGACGCCGGGCTGACGCCGCCCGGGTTCGGGCTGGCCGTGTTCGGCGACCTGCCGTACGCGTCGTTCGAGCGGCAGGGCATCCGGGTCGTCGACCTGCCCGCCCGGGACCTGGGCGAGGCGGCGGCCGGGCTGCTGCTGGAGCGCATCGCCGGTGACGACGGCCCGGCGCGGACGGTGATTCTGCGCACCGATCAGATATCGAGGGGGAAGAAGTGAGCTTTCTGGGCGTCGACATCGGGACGTCGAGCAGCAAGGGTGTGCTGGTCGACTCGGCAGGGCGGGTGCTGGCGTCAGCCGTACGTGAACATGAGGTCAGCCGTCCGCGACCCGGGCACGTCGAGATGGACGGCGAGGCGTGGTGGACCGAATTCCGGGAGCTCGCCGCCGAACTGACCGCCGGCGCCGAGGTCACGGCGGTGGGCGTCAGCGGGATGGGCCCGTGCGTGCTGCTGACCGACGAGGCAGGACGGCCGCTCCGGCCCGCGATCCTGTACGGCGTCGACACCCGGGCCGCCACCCAGATCGAGGACCTCACCACCGAACTCGGCGGCCCCGACGCGATCCTCGACCGATGCGGATCGGTCCTGTCCTCGCAGGCCGTCGGCCCGAAACTCCGCTGGCTCGCCGAACACGAACCGGACACCTGGCGCCGCGCCCGCCGCCTGTTCATGCCGGCCTCCTGGCTCGTTCACCGCCTCACCGGCGCGTACACGCTGGACTACCACTCGGCCAGCCAGTGCGCCCCGATGTTCGACATCAGGGCCGTCGACTGGTACCGGCCGTGGGCGGACCGGATCGCCCCCCAGCTGGAACTCCCGGCCCTGGCCTGGTCCGACGAGATCGCCGGCACCACCAGGGAGCCGATCGCTGGCATCCCCGCCGGCACCCCCGTCATCACCGGCTCCATCGACGCGTGGACCGAGGCGGTGAGCGTCGACGCCCAGAACCCCGGCGACCTCATGCTGATGTACGGCACCACCATGTTCCTGATCGCCACCGTCGAACTGCCCCTCCGGACGCCGTCGATGTGGGGCACGGTCGGGGCGTTCCGCGGCTCGCACAACCTCGCGGGCGGCATGGCGACCTCGGGCGCGCTCACCGGGTGGCTGCGCGATCTCGTCGGCTCGCCCGGCTACGAGACCCTGCTGGCCGAAGCGGAGGCGTCGGGGCCGGGGGCGCACGGGCTGCTCATGCTGCCCTACTTCGCGGGGGAACGGACGCCGCTGCAGGACCCGGACGCGCGGGGCGTCATCGCCGGGCTGACGATGAGCCACACCCGGGGCGATCTCTACCGGGCCGCCCTGGAGGCGACCGCCCTCGGCGTGCGGCACAACATCGAGGCCATGCACGCCGCCGGCGCGTCCGTCGAACGCGTCGTGGCCGTCGGCGGCGGCACCCGCGGCGGGCTGTGGACGCGCATCGTCAGCGACGTCACCGGTCTGCCCCAGATCATCCCGACCACGACGATCGGGGCGTCCTACGGCGCCGCCTACCTGGCTGCCCGCACAACCGTCGACGCCGCCATCACCGACTGGAATCCGCCGGTAGAGACGGTCATTCCCGATGCCGCGCGGCGCTCCGGCTATGACGAGCTGTACGCGATGTACCGCGAGCTCTACCCGGCCACCCGCACCATCGCCCACACGCTCGCGGCCCGGCAACGGAAGCTCGCGTAACCCTCACGGAGGACACCGCATGACCACCTACACGCTCCCCGCCCCACCCGACCGCCCGGCCGCGCAGCCGAACACCGCCTACCTGATCGCGAGCGGGGACCTGCGCCTGTCGGCCAACCTGGCAGGCTGGCCCACCCAGACGCGGATGGAGGCCGACGTCACCGCAGCCTTCGCCGAACTCGGCTGGACGGTGCTGCGGGCCAACCCCGTCGACCCCGCCACCGGCCACGGCTTCGTTTCGAGCCAGCGGATGGGGCTGGAGGTCTTCAAGAACATCCCGCCCGACGCGCCGCTCATCGTCGCCGAAGCCGTCTGGCAGTACAGCCACCACGTCCTCGCCGGGCTGCGCACCCACCGCGGCCCGATCCTCACCGTCGCGAACTTCCACGGCCAGTGGCCGGGGCTCGTCGGGCTGCTCGGCCTCAATGCCGGGATGGCGAAGATGGGAGTGGCGTACTCGACGATCTGGAGTGTCGACTTCACCGACGACTGGTTCAAAGCGGGCATCAAAAGCTGGGTGGAGACCGGGACCATCGACCACGACGCGTCCCACGTGCGTGACCTGCCGGCCCTGCCAGAAAGCCCCGAACGCGACCTCGGTCAGGCCCTCGCCCGGCAACTCCTCCTAGACAAGGCGATCATCGGCGTCTTCGACGAGGGCTGCATGGGCATGTACAACGCCATCATCGACGACGAACTGCTCAACCCGATCGGCATCTACAAGGAGCGCCTCTCCCAGAGCGCCCTCTGGGCCGAAATGCAGACCGTCTCCGACGAGGAGGCCGACGCGGTCGGCGACTGGCTCATCGGCAAGGGCATGACATTCCGGCTCGGCACCGACGAAGCCACCGAACTCACCCCGGCGCAGCTGCGCTGGCAGTACAAGATGTACGTCGCCGCCCTGCGCATCAGCGACGACTTCGGCCTCGACGCCGTCGGCATCCAGTACCAGCAGGGGCTCAAGGATCTGTCCCCCGCCTCGGACCTCGCCGAAGGCATCCTCAACAACGTCGACCGCCCGCCGGTGACCTCCCGCGACGGATCCCGGGTGCTGTGGGACGGCCAGGCCCTGCCGCACTTCAACGAGGTCGACGAAGGAGTCGCCGTCGACGCCCTCGTCACCAACCGCATCTGGACGGCCATGGGCCTCGATCCCGCGACCACCCTGCACGACGTCCGCTGGGGTGAGGACTACGACGGCCAGTTCGTCTGGGTCTTCGAGATCTCCGGCTCGGTGCCGCCCTCGCACTTCGCCGACGGCTACGCGGGCGCGGTCGGCTGGCGGCAGGACCCCGTCTACTTCCCGCTCGGCGGCTCCACCATCAAGGGCGTCTGCAAGCCCGGCGAAATCGTCTGGAGTCGCGTCTTCGTCCAGGGCGGCGAACTCCACGCCGACCTGGGCCGCGCCTCCGCGATCACCCTCCCCACCGAGGAAACCGACCGCCGCTCCCAGGCCACCACCCCCGCCTGGCCCATCATGCACGCCGTCTTCCACGGCGTCACCCGCGACCAGTTCATGGCCCGCCACAAGGCCAACCACCTCAACGTCGCGTACGCCCCTGACCCAGAAACCGCCGACAAGGCCCTCGTCGCCAAGGCCGCCCTGTTCGCCGAACTCGGCGTCAAGGTGCACCTGTGCGGCGACTCGGACATCGCCTGATCCGGCCTCCAGCGGACGAAGGTCTCCGTGATCGTGGGAGACCCTCGTCCAATTGAGCCTGTCAGAGGTGCCTGGTCACAGGACTGCTCCGGTGCCCGGACGAGGGCGGGAGGTTCGGGGTCCTGCCGGTTCCGGGGGTGGCCGGCGGTCGAAGCGGTTCAGGGCGATGGCGATCGGGCCCGCGACGAATGAGGACGACAGGGTGCCTGCGACGATGCCGGTGATCAGGGCGATGGCGAAGTCGTGGAGTGTTTCGCCGCCGAAGGTCGCCAGGGCGATGAGGACGAACAGGGCGCCGAGGCCGGTGTTGACCGTTCGGGGGACGGTCCGCAGGATCGCGCTGTTGACGACCTCGGTGAGGTCGTGTTTGGCCCGGCCCGTCCACAGCTCCCTGACCCGGTCGAAGACGACGACCTTGTCGTTGACGGAGTAGCCGATGATGGTGAGGAGCGCGGCCAGGAAGATGCCGTCCACCGGCTTGTTCAGCCAGGCGAACAGGCCCACCACGACCGTCACGTCCACCAGCAGGGCCAGCACCGCCGCCGCCCCGAACGTCCACCGGAACCGTACGGCCAGGTAGGCCAGCTGGGCGGCCACCGCGACGCCGAGCGCGATGGCGGCGTTGCGGCGCAGTTCTGCGCCCATGCTGGGGCCGATGAACTCGTCGCGAAGCTTGGTCACCTTTCCCGCCTGGGCTGCCAGCGCGTCCTGGATCCCGGCGACGTCGGCGGGGGTGAGTTGCCCGGCCCGTACCGAGACGACCCCGGCTGAGGAGTGCACGACGGCGGATGGGTGACCGGCGACCGCCTGCCGGGCGACCTCGGCGGGGATCGTGCCGGTGGTGGTGAACTCGACGGCTCTGCCGCCGGTGAACTCGACGCCGAAATTCAGGCCCCGGGTGAACGTCCCGGCGAGGGCGACCACGACGAGCCCGCCGGCCAGGGCCAGCCACCAGCGGCGACCCGACATGAGCGAAGGGTTCCTGCGGGTGAGCCAGGTCTTGATTCGCCCAGGTGACCCGATACCGGTCACCTTCGGCCCGACCCGGCCGAGGAACGCCTGGGTGAGTACGCGGGTGATCAGCATGGCCGACACGAGCGAGGCGAGCACCCCGATCCCCAGCGTCACCCCGAAGCCCTTCACCGGTCCCGCCGCCAGCAGGAACAGGATCCCGGCGGCGATCAACGTGGTGGTGTTGGAGTCGGCGATGGCGCTCCACGCGTGCTTGAAGCCCAGGTCGAGAGCACGGCGGGAGGACCGGGCGTGTTCCTCCCTGGCCCGTTCGAAGATCAGAACGCACGCGTCGATGGCGATGCCGACAGCCAGCACGAAACCGGCCAGGCCGGGGAGGGTGAAGGTGGCGCCCATCGCGGTGAGCGCCGCGTACGAGATCAGGCCGTAGGCGGCCAGCGCGACCGTCGCGAGCAGGCCGGCCAGGCGGTAGACGGTGATGATGAACAGCGCGGTCAGCGCGAGCCCGGTGATCGCGGCCTTGGCGCTCGCCTCGATCGCCTCCGCGCCGAGGGTCGGGCCCACACTGCGCTGCTCGACGAGATCGAGCGGGACGGGCAACGCGCCGCCCTTGATGAGCACGGCCAGGTCGCGAGCCTGCTCGTACCCGAAAGAGCCGGTGATGTCCGTGGAACCGCCGGGGATGCCCGTCCCGCAGGGCACCGAGGGGTTGAGCCGCGGTGAGGAGATGATCTCCCGGTCGAGGACGATCGCGATCCTGCGCCTCGGATCTCCGGGGTCCGCGCAGGTCGCGGCTCCGGTCAGCCGCTGCCAGGCCCGCGCATCCCGGAACTCGACCCCGACCGACCAGCCGGGCCCGCGCTGCGGGTCGGTGCGCTCGCCCGCGCCGCTGACACCGTCCCCGCTGATCGCGGCCGGCCCGAGCCGCAGCCGCTGCCCGCTCTCGTCACGCGGCGCGGCCTGGTCATTCTCCTCAGCGAGCGCGAGCACGGGATGAATGGTCAGCTGCGCGGTCCTGCCAATGACCTCGGCGGCCTGCCGGGGATCCAAGACCCCCGGCAACTCGACGATGATCCTCCGCTCCCCGGAACGCACCAGGGCCGGATCGACCACCCCAAGCATGTCGGCCCGGCGCCGCAACACATCCAAGGCCCGGTCGGCGGCGTCGGAATCAGCCGCAGCGGTGGGCGAATCTCTCGCCTCGAAGACGAGCTGGGTACCACCGCGCAGGTCAAGCCCCAGCCGCGGCGAAACCCCCACAGCGATGGTCAACGAAGTAGCAATGACGGCCAGCGCCGCCAGCGCACGCCAAACAGACGTACGAGTCATGAAAGCCTCCGCAGGCTCAGAAGTACGTAAAAGGACTGGTCAGAGCGTTGCGGAGGGCGGAGCACGAGCAGGCGGCGCACACCGGCGGCAGTCTGATGGCGCCGAACCGTCGCCCGGCGCCATTCCGACATGCCAGGAACCCGGCGGCCGAGAACCACCGAAGCCGAGGACCGCCGCCCCAAACCCCTCATGCGCCCCAGAACGCCCCTGCACCAACTGAGCCAGCCGCGTGGCGGTGGACTGCGCGTCGTGGCCGTGCGCGTGCCATGCGGGGGTCGCCTGGTTGGCCCCGAACGTGCGCGCGTTGGGTCTGGGGCGGGTGGACGCGGTGGAGGCTGTCGCGAGTCGGGTGGGTGCGGTGATTCCGGGTTGCGTGGTTGCGGTGGCGCGGGGGCCGTGGGCGATGCCGGGGAGTAGCCAGGTCAGGAGGAGTAGGAGGGCGGGCAGTCTGGTGCGCACGACGTCTCCCTCCCGGACCGGTGGCCCTCCACCGTAGCTCGCGTTTGCAGTCAGCGCCTTGGTGGGTGAAGTGAGCTATGGTCGAAATATGTGGACTGGGAGAACGCCTGGCTCCGCCGCCTTCACGGCGGCGGTGGGCTTTCTCCTGCTCGCGCTGGCGATGTTCGCCTCCACGCCCGCCTGGGCCGCCGACACCGCCCGCCAGTCGAGTGAGTGCTCCGCCGATGTGATCACCCCGGGGACGCAGGTGTCCTCGGGCCTGGCACTGCCGCCGACGGCGGCCCGGACACCCGGACTCGTGTCCCGGCTGCTCCCGGCGCCCAACTGGGCCCAACCGGCCTCGGCCTTCCGGCAGGTCTGGCCTGACGCCGGCTCGGCCGACATCCGCGACCCCCAGCAGTCGGGGCATCGCGCACCGGGCTCGCGCAGCCCGCCGACGCTCTAGAGGTTCTCTCCTTCCCCCGCCCGCGCAAGCCGCGTCCGGGGGCTCATCGGTCCGCCCGCGACGACGCGGAGACCGCTGAATTCTCACGCTAGGAGCGACACCATCATGGCGTCATTGCACACATTCATGCAGGATAACGAGCGGCACCTGGCCCAGCTCGAAGAGCTGCGCGCCCTGCTGCAGGAGCAGCATGCCGCGGCCGTCGCCGAGCTCGGGGCCGTCACGTCCGAATCAGGGGACCAGCTCCGGCTGGCCGCCCACGCCGCCGAGATCGAGGCCGCCATCGAGCGGATGGACCGCGGGCTGTACGGCACCTGCCGTCGGTGCGGGGCGTTCATTCCGCTTGCCGTACTGTTCCGGGCGCCGCAGGAGCAGCGGTGCCCCGGCTGCGCCGAGCAGAGTTCGACGATGGAGATGGCGGTATGAGCGGCGAGGGCGCGCGTACCGTTCTCAGCGGGGTGCAGGCCGGTGCCATCGGCGATGAGCTGCGGGAGCAGCTCGTGTGGCGCACCTCCCGGCTGCGGGAGCTGACCGGGCTGGTCACGGAGGTGGACGGCGACCTCCGCCAGCGGACCATGGCCGATCTCGCGGCCACGGAACGGGCGATCGCGGAGATCAAGAAGGGCCTGGTCCGGCTGTCCGAGCGCGACTACGGGCAGTGCGAGGACTGCGGGACGTCGATTCCGTACGAGCGGCTGAAGATCCGGCCGCTGACCCGGCACTGCATGCCGTGCCGGCAGGCTCGCGAGATCCGCTGACAATGGTCCCGCGCGCTCTGGACGGGGCGCGCGGGACTTGCCGCGGGTAGATTTCGTATCCGGCCATCCGGCGGGTCTAGAACTCGTAGACGTTGGTGATGCTCCACGGGCCGCAGTCGGAGCTGAACGTGCCGCGGTCGCAGCCCTGGACGACGAAGCGCCAGGTGTCGGTGGTCCTGCCATGGCTCACGGTGCTCTCGAAGTCGACGGCGGGGTTCTTGGTGATGGTGAACTGGCCGCTCCACGGCGTCAGGCGGCCGACCTTGACCTGGTAGGTCCGGTTGCCCAGCTGGGCGTCCTTGCTCCAGCGGACGTTGAAGAAGTCCCAGTCGCGGCCGAGCCCGCTCCACTTGAAGACCATGTTCGGGCCCTTCTCGAACGCGCGGACCAGTGTGCCGTCACCGAGATTGGGGGACCAGACGATCTTGCCGGTTTCGAAGCGCTGCCAGGAGCCGCGCTTGTCGGGGTAGCCGAACTCCTTGGTGACGGGGCAGCCGAAGACGCTGTTCTCGCCGTTGTTGGAGCGCCAGAATCCGCCGATGAGGCTGCCGTTCGGGGCGATCAGGGCGGGGTCGCAGGTGGTGGCCTGGGCCGCGGTGGGGGCCAGGAGAGTGAGGCCGGCGGCGAGCGTCGCGGCTGCCAGCAGGGCGCGGGTGATCGACATGGGAGAACTCCTTGGAGGCGTACCGGACCGAGGTCAGTGGGCCAGGGTGATCGAGGTGGGGATGCTCCACGGGCCGCAGTCGGAGCTGAACGTGCCCCGGTCGCAGCCCTGCACGATGAAGGCGAAGGTGCTGTTGGAGTGGCCGTTCGTGGTGGTGCCGACGCCGTCCTTGACGAAGGGCGTCATGGTGAACTGGCCGCTCCACGGGGTCAGCCGGGCCTTCTTGACCTGGGTGGCCGGGCTGCCGTCCTGGCTCCAGCGGACGTTGAAGAAGTCCCAGTCGCGGCCGAGTCCGCTCCACTTGAGGACGATGTCGCCGTTCTTCTGGAAGACCCGGACGAGGGTGCCGTCGCCCAGGTTCGGCGACCAGACGATCTTGCCGTTCCGGAAGCGCTGCCAGGAGCCGCGCTTGTCCGGGTAGCCGAACTCCTTGGTGGTGGGGCAGCCGAAGACGCTGGTCTCGCCGCCGTTGGAGCGCCAGAATCCGCCGACGAGGCTGCCGTTCGGGGCGACCAGGGCGGGGTCGCAGGTGGTGGCCTGGGCGGCCGACGGGGTGGCCAGGATGGCGGCGGCGGTGGCGACGGTGGCGGCGAGGCCGAGCAGGGCGCGTCCGGTGCGGTTCATGGGAGGGTCCTTTCAGCGGGGTTTTGTTGTTCGCACCACCTTTTTAGGTCAGATAGCTTTCAATCCGACTGCTTCGACTTGCAAGCCACTTAAATCATTGACTGCAAGTATGCGAAAGCGAGCGTCGTTCGGATTGTTGCTCTCGTTTTGTCGCATATGCGCAGCTCAGGGCCATGATCAAATATGTGATCGGCCATGCTGGGAAATGTCGATAAAAAGCATGGAAATGCCCAGAGGTAATAGTCCTCGGCCGTCTGCGCGGCCATTGATGGGCAGGGGTAACCAGAGTTGGCCCCGGGTCTTTTCGTTACGCTCAGGCTAATCCCGAACCCAGAACTTCACCCCCGGGTTAGCCCCCCACTGCGTCAGGGCTAACCCGCCTAGCGGCGGACGGCCTCTGGGGTGTCCGCTTCGACCAGAAATCCGCCGGACTGGTGGTGCCACAGGCGGGCGTACGGGCCCTGGGCCTGGAGGAGTTCGTTGTGGCTGCCCTGTTCCACGACGCGCCCCTGATCGAGCACGACCAGGCGGTCCATCCGGACGACGGTGCTCAGCCGGTGCGCCACCACCAGGGCGGTACGGTCCCGCATCAGGCGCCACAAAGCTTCCTGGACGAGGATCTCGCTCTCGGAGTCCAGCGCGCTGGTGGCCTCGTCCAGCAGCAGGATCGGCGCGTCACGCAGAATGGCGCGGGCCAGGGCCACCCGCTGGCGCTGGCCGCCGGAGAGCTTGACGCCGCGTTCGCCGACCAGCGTGTCGAAGCCCAGCGGAAGGGCCTCGGCGAACTCCATGACGTGTGCCGCCGCCGCGGCCTGGCGGATGTCGGCCTCGGTGGCGCCGGGCCGGGCGAAGGCGATGTTCTCGCGCAGCGAGCGGTGGAACATGGCGGGTTCCTGCGGGACGTACGCGATCAGGCTGCGCAGGTCGGCCTGGCGGAGGCGGCTGATGTCCTGGCCGCCGACCAGGATCCGGCCGCCGTCGATGTCCATCAGCCGGAGCAGCAGCCGGGTGAGCGTGGTCTTGCCGCCGCCGGACCGGCCGACCAGGCCGATTTTGGTGCCGGCGGGGATGTCCAGCTCCAGGCGGTCGAACAGGAGCGGACTGCCGCCGTGCGCGAACGTCGCCCGCTCGAAGCGGACACTGGCGTCGGCGGGCCGCAGCGGCTCCGGCTCGGCCGGGTCGACCACGCTCGGCGGGGTGAGGAGCAGCGCGGTGAACTGGGCGGCCTCGGTCAGCACGCTTTCCATCCGACGGTAGATCTGGTTGAACTCGAACATGAGGCTGATCGAGTTCGAGTAGTAGCTGAAGGTCACCACGATCGCCTCCACCCCCAGGCCGCCCCGGAGGACGACGGCGAGCAGCAGGCCGAGGGTGCTGGTGATGACCGACAGTGGCGCGACGACGGTGTCCACCCGCAGGTTGCCGTAGTCCCAGGACCGCAGCGACAGCCGGCTCTGCTCGGCGAGCCTGGCCCGGTGCTCCACGGCTTCGCGGCCCTCGGCGGCGAACGCGCGAACCGTCTCCATGTTGGCCAGGACGTCGGCGACGTGCCCCGACACCCGTACCTTGGCGGCCTCGCGCTGGTCCACCAGCTTCTGGCGGCGGCTGATGAGCGGGGCGACGAGGAACCCGGTCAGGAGGATGAGGCCCACGAGCACGAGGACCAGCACCGGGTGGTACTGCCACAGCACCACCGAGGCGAACGCCAGCGGCACCAGCTTGGCGATGATCGAGAACGTGAGCGTGTCGGCGAACTCCTCGAAGCCGCTGGCGAAACTCAGCACCCGTTTGGTCAGCGAACCGGCGAAGTTGTCGTGGAAGAACGCGGCGTCCTTGGCGAGTAACTCGTCCATGCCGACCCGGCCGAGCCGCTCGATGCCCCAGGCGTCGGTACGGTTCAGGAAGTGCAGGCCCACCCGCCACAGCGCCTCGCCCGCGATCAGCACCGCGCCGAAGCCGAGCACGTACGGCAGGAGCACCCCGATGGTGCCGTCCCCGCCACCGGACAGATGCCCCACGAGCCCGGCGACCGCCAGCGGCGCCAGGTAGAACAGGCAGATGTTCCCCAGCGCCGGGAAGATCATCGCAGGTGTGGAGACCCGCCACTGGTTCCGTAGCTCCCTGCTGTAGTACCGCAGCGCCAGCAGGACGGCCGACTTGTCCGTGGGGGAGTCGAGTGATTCGTGCACCGCCCATTCACCCCCTGAATACCGATCGCCGTAGCCATGGTGCCGCAGGGCGCGCGGCCGGTGCGAACCATTTTTCGCGGGCCGGTATTGAGCGGGATTGCAGATGCGGAGGTCGCGGGTGTAATTGCGATTTATCGCTTTATCTGCAGAAACAGGATTAAGGCTGGCGCGTAATCGGTTCGGCGGGGACGTGGCCGTGGAGCTGCATTCTTCCTGGGCGGGTGCTCGCTGACCTTGGGTTTGAGGCGGTTCACGGCTCTTCGATCAGCGCGGGGTGGTGGGGGCGGTCCACGCTGACCGCCACGTCGGCGACGCTCGCCGGGGCCACCTCCTGCTCGTAGCGCAGGAAGGCGGGGATCGTCCACGCGTCGGTCACCCGGCGCTCCAACGCCGCCGGCGACAGGCGCAGGTGAACGGTGAACTCCAGCGGCAGCCAGCGGCCCAGCAGCAGCGTCCCGTCCAGCAGCAAGATCGTGCCTGGCGCCACCATGGTGTACGGCGTGCGGGTGGCGCGGTCCTTCACCGGGTCCCACAACTTGGGCAGGACCTTGCCGGAGCCGCCCGGGTCCAGTGGGGCCAGGACCTCGCGGGTCAGGGCGTTCGCGTCCAGCCAGTCGTCGTAGTAGGCGTCGGGGTCCTGTTTGCCGTACTCGAACCGCAGGGAGGCGGGGCGCAGGAAGTCCCACGAGGAGACGCGCAAGGTGCCCCGGCCGCGTACGCGCAGCGGCTCAACCAAGGCGTCGGCCAGGTCGGCGGGATGGGTGGCGGGGGCGCCGTCGACGGCTACCCGGACCCAGTCCTGGCGGGAGTATGCGGCGATCCGGTCAGCGAGGTCCTCGATGAGGCGTTCGGTGGTGATCGGTCGCGCGCGCATCTCCTCATCCTGCATCATGCTCGCTGCGCCGCTCCTTGCTGGGCCAACGGAAAAGCAGATGCCGTCAGAGGTGGCGAGCGGAGATACTCCGACGGTGCATGACGAGTGTCGATGTCAACGGTCAGCCGAGACCGGCCTGTCCGCGGCCGGTCGTGAAGACCGGCAGGCATGCCGCCGGTCTCGGCCTGCCGAAGCCGGGCGAGTGCCGTGACCGGGCCGGTTGTGCCGCCTGCGGTGGCGGAGTGGGCGGTCCGGACAACCGGATGTGAGCGCATCGGGCGATACACGGTGCAGCCGCTGAGCGGCGGCACGGTCTCGGGTTCGGTGGAGCGGATCACGCTGCATATGAGCGGCATTTCGGGCGACGCTGACCCGGCGACCCGAGAAGTTCAAGTAGTGCGCAAGCGCGCATTTCCGCACGAAGTCGCTGGGCTGAGTGCGGCGCAGGCACTCCGGCCGGCTGCGACCGCGATTCCCGAGCTGATCACTTGGGGGCGGGACCAGTACGGGCTGTGGCTCATCACCCCCTTTGTCGCTGGAGTTCTGCTTTCCGACCAGGAGGCACCGGCGAACCTGTTCGAGTCGCTGGCCCGTCTGCACGGTCACTTTCACGGTGCCGCCGACCTGCCTGACGAACTGCCCCGCGTAGATGTCCGCTGGTGGCAGCAGTTGTGTCTTGAGTGGGTTCTCCCGCAGATCGCCCGGCATAGCGACCGCCACCCGCTGGCCACGATCACGCGCGCGTCAGCGGTCGTCACGGATGCCGCCACCCATGGGCAAACGCTCACCCAGCTAAGTCCTACGCTGCTGCACGGCGACGTACACCCGGGCAATGTGCTCATCGACGGGCAGAGCGCGTGGCTGATCGACTGGGGCAGTTGCCGGGTCGGCCCGGCCATGCTGGATCTGGCCAACCTGGTCGCCTTGGATTCCGAGGAGTTCGCCATCTACCGCCGGGCCTGGGAGGAATCGACGGAAATCCCCTTCGACGCCGACCAGGCCGATCTCGGTTACCGATGGGCCGCGCTGCAGATCCCCATCCAGTACCTGCCCTGGATGATCGAGAACCTGACCACAACCGAGGTGGAGACAGCCCTGGACCGCGCTGAACAGGCACTCGCCGCGCTTTGAAACCTGTCGACCAGCGCGGGCGCGACGACCCAGCTGGGGAGCGCCGTACTCGATGACAGGTGTGGCGGGACGCCCTGGCATCCCGCCATCGCTTTTCGCCTGCTCGTGAGTCTGTTGTCTCAGCTCTGCGCGACCAGCCGGTAGGACTGGGCGGCCGTGCCGTTGCACGTGTACTGAACGAGTTGGACCGAGTTGGCGGTCGACGCGGCCGGAACGTCCAGGCACTTACCGCTGTTGCGGTTGACGAAGTGGTAGTAGCCGTCGCCTTCGGACACCGGCTGCCACTGCTGGTTGTTGCCGCCGCCGTACGTCCAGGTCTGGATCGGGGCGTTGTCGGCGGTCGACACGTTGGTCACGTCGAGCGCCTGGGCGCTGTTGCCGCGGTTGTTGACGCGGACGTAGCCACCGCTCGTCGGCGCGAACTGGTACTGCTGGGCGTTGGTCGCGTTGCAGGTGTACTGCTGGATCGCGGTTCCGCTGGTGGTGCCGGCCGCGCGGGCGTCGACGCACTTGCCGCTGCTCTTGTTGACGACCGTGTACCACGTCGTGGGGGAGATCGGCCCTGTCGTCGGCGGGGTGGTGGGCGGCGTGGTCGGGGGAGTGCCCGCACCGGCCAGCCAGAGCAGGCCGTTGATCAGCCACTGGTTCTGCTGGGCACTCGCGAAGGTCGACGAGGTACGCGTGTTCGTGGCGTAGTTCATGCCGTTGTGGCCGAAGTTGGCGTACAGCATCTTGTATCGGGTGTTGGTCCACATGATCGGGTAGAAGCCGCTGCGCCACTGCTGGTTCGGGTCGGTGCCGACCGGGAAGCTGGAGTTGTCGATCGACGCCAGGATGTCGATGTCGGGGTTCTGCCGCAGGTCACGGCTCCACGAGTACCACTCGCTCACCGAGGACTGGATGGTGGCAGGCAGCCCCGCCGTGGACGGGTGATTGCGATCCTCGATCTTCAGGGTCTCGGCGGTCGGTCCCCAGGTGTTCGTCTGGAACGCACCCGAGCCCAGCAGGGTGTTGTAGTACCAGCTCCACGAGTTGGGGTCGGTGGTGAAGGCGCTGACGTGGAAGCCCATCCAGGCGCCGCCATTCTGCAGGTACGTCTGGAAGGCGGCGCGCTGGCTCGCGGGCGGAGCGTCGTCCAGGAACATGATGACCTTGTACTGCGCCAGGCCCGAGGCGCTGAGGCGGCTCCAGTCGGTGGTGGCCTCCCAGGTGAAACCGTTCTGGGCGGCGGCCGTGGGGAACCATTCCCTGGCGTCTTTGTCGAAGTCGATGTGGGCGGCGTCCCAGGTGCCGTTGTAGAAGGCGAGCACCTTGAACGGGGCGACGGCGCTGGTGGCGGGGCTGGCGGTCAAGCCGACGGAGGCCGCGACGGTGATGCCGACGAGTGCGGCGAGCGATCGTTTCATGAATTTTCTGGGCACAGGGATCCTTCAGCGGTGGGGGTGACTGCTGCCGAGAGTGGTGTTGGCCGCCGGTGCCGTGGCCTGGGTGTCATCGTCGGGAAGGCTCAGCCCAACGGCCGACGAAAGCCCTTTCCTTAGGAAACTTTACTAATAATAAGCCTTCGTTGAGGCTACGATCAGCGTGGTCCGCTGTCAATGCCGGGGTCAGAAGGGTGTGAGCGGGGTGTCAGAGCCGGCTCCCAGGATCACTCTGGAGAGTGAGGGCAGCGGCCGGATAAGTCCTGATAATGGGCGGATGCTTGCAGTAGGCAGGGCGGTCCACGGCGCGCTTACGGCGGCCGTGGTCCTGGCCACGGTGGGGCCGCTTCTCCTGCCAGAACCCAAGCCGTGGTGGATCATCGGGCTGGGTCTGCTGGCATCGGTGCCGGTGTGGTGGCGGAAGCGGGCGCCGATAGCGGTGGCGGTGCTGGTCGGGGCGGCGATGTCAGTGCTGGTGACGTGGGAGAAGCCGTTCCTGCCCTTCGGCCCGCTGCTGGCCGTCTACACGATCGCCGACCTGAGCCCCAGCTGGAAGCGACTGGCGGCGATCCCGGCGATTGTGGCGGTCGTGGGTGCTTCGTTGGTGCTGCCGGGGGAGAACGACGAGACCTTCCGGCTGGTGGGGACTGCCTTCGCCGCCGCGTACGCGCTGGGCACCAGCGTCCGGGCGAGCCGCTCGCGGACGGCGGAACTGGCCGAGCGGGCGCGGCGGCGGGAGCAGGAGCACATCGCCGCCGCGGCCGAGGAACGCACCCGGATCGCGCGCGACATGCACGACATCGTCACCCATTCCGTCGGGTTGATGGTGGTTCAGGCCGAAGCCGGGCCGGTGGTGGTACGGAGTGACCCTGACCGGGCCGAGGAGGTCTTCGACGCGATCGCCGACACGGGGAGGGGCGCGCTGGCTGAGCTTCGGGGGGTGCTCACTGCCTTGCGCACCCCGGGGGAGTCGTTGTTCCAGCCACGTCTGGCCAATCTCCCCACGCTGATCGAGCGCAGCGGTCTCGCCGTGGCCAGCACGACCGTCGGCATTCCGCGTCCGGTCGCCGAAAGCGTTGAGGCCGCCGTCTACCGCATCGTTCAGGAGGCGCTGACGAACGTGCGCAAGCATGCCGGTGCGGATGCCGTACACCTGACTCTGGCCTGGCGGGAGAGCCTGACGGTGGAGATCGCCGACAACGGACGAGGGCCGGGTGACAGCAGTGGGTACGGTCTGGCTGGGATGCGGGAACGGGCGATGGCCTGCGGCGGAACCCTCAAGGCCGGGGCTAGACAGAATGGGGGATTCGTGGTGAAAGCCGAATTTCCGCTTGAATAGCCCGCATGTTACGGGTGCTCATCGCCGACGACCAGGACCTCTTCCGCGCCGGGTTCGGGCTGATCCTGAATGCGCAACCCGACATGGAGGTGGTCGGCGAGGCTCCCGACGGCGAAGAGGCGATCGCCGAGGCCAGGCGACTCCAGCCGGACGTGGTCCTGATGGATGTACGCATGCCACGCAAGAACGGCATTGAGGCGACCAAGGAAATCTGTGCCACGACCACTGCCAAAGTGCTCGTGCTGACCATGTTCGACCTCGACGAGTATGTCTATGACGCGATCCGGGCCGGAGCGAGCGGTTTCCTGCTGAAGGACATTCGGCGTGACGAATTGGCGCATGCCGTGCGTACTGTCGCCGCGGGTGAAGCCCTGCTCGCTCCGGCGGCGACCAGGAGACTGCTTGAAGACCTGGTGCGCAAGCCCGCTCACGGTGTCGCGCCCCGGCTGGCGGCCAGGCTGGGCGCGCTCACCGAACGTGAGCGTGAGACGTTGAAACTGGTCGCGCGTGGTCTGTCGAATGCGGAGATCGCCGCCGCGCTCGTGGTCACTGAGCACACGGTCAAGACGCACGTCAGCCGGATGCTTACCAAGCTGGATCTTCGGGATCGGGTGCAGGCGGTGGTGCTCGCGTACGAGTCCGGGCTGGTGGTCACCGGTGAGAGTGACAGCGGAGATCACGCTCGCGGCTGACGCGCCGGCAGGGTGAGAAACGCACGATCGTCGGCATGGAACGAATCCTCCTCACCCTCGCATCCGCCGTTCTGATGCACTTCGGCACCGGTCTTCATCCCGTGTGGTGGCTTACCTGGCTCGCTCCGCTGCCCGTTCTGCTCTTGGCCCGCGGGGCGGGCAGGTTCACGGCTTTCGCGGCCGGGACGCTCGTCTGGCTTGCCAGTCAGGCGCAGATGTGGCCGTATTTCACTCGGACCCTTGAAATGCCGCCCGCGCTGGCTGCTGCTTTTATCGTCGGTCCCGCGCTTTGTTACGGCCTCGGTGTATTGCTGTTCCGTACCTTGTACGTGCGTGGCAGGCCGCTGCTGGCGGCGTTGGCCGTACCGGCCGTGTGGGTCACCGCCGAGTACGTCATGAATCTCGCCGGGCCGCACGGAGCCTGGTGGAGCTTGGCGTACACGCAGGCCGACCTCCTGCCCGTGCTGCAAACCGCCTCCGTCACCGGGATCTGGGGCATCACCTTCCTCCTGCTGTTCGTGCCCGCCTCGATCGCGGTCCTGCGGTTACGCGCGGCGCTCGTCTCGGGCGTGTTGGTCGCGCTCACACTCGGCCATGGTTTCGTACGGCTCGCGTCGCCTCCCGATGTTTCGGGACGGAAGGTCGCACTGATCGCAACAGACAACTCCGAGGACCTGGTCCGCCGGTATGGCGAGGCCATCGACGCCGCAGTGGCCCGCGGCGCGGAGATCGTGGTGCTACCCGAGAAGGTTTTCAAAACCACCGACCTGCCGTTCACCCGCCCGGGCGCGGAGGTGATCGCAGGGATCGCCACGGAGACCAACAGCGCAGTGAGCTACCCATCCGGCGCGCACTACGACAAACACCACATGATCCCCGGCGTGGAGCGCAAGTTCCGCCCCGGCACCAGCCTGGCCTTCGTGGACGATAACCGACTCGGCCTCATCATCTGCAAGGACCTCGACTTTCCCGGCCTGGTCAGGGAGTACGGCAACGCCGGCGTCGCCGCCCTACTCGCGCCCGCCTGGGACTTCGGCGAGGACGCCTGGCTGCACAGCCGCATGGCGGTGGTACGCGGGGTGGAGAACGGCCTGTCGGTAGCCCGAGCCGCACGCGAAGGCTGGCTGACGGTCAGCGACAGCCGCGGCCGAATCGCGGCCGAGCGCCACAGCGACGGAACGGGTATGACCACGGTTATGGCCACGCTTCCTCGGGAGGGCTCGGCCACCGTCTACACCGCCCTGGGCGACTGGGCCGCGTGGGCCTCGGTCGGGTTGCTGCTGGTCGCGCTCGGCGCGCTGGCCCGTAAGAAATCAGAGCAGGCCGTGGTCGTGAGCGTAGACCGCCGCCTGAGTCCGGTCGCGTAGCCCGAGCCTGCCGAGAATCCGAGAAATGTGGTTCTTCACCGTGCCTTCGCTCAAATACAGCCGCCTGGCGATCTCGCGGTTCGTGGAACCGGCGGCCACCAGCCGCAGCACCTCGACCTCCCGGCTGGTGAGCGCGTGCCCGGCCGGTTCAGCGGGTGCCCGGGCCGCGGTGCGGGTGAGCACCGCGGCAAGGCGGGCCGCCGCGGCCGGGTCGAACTGGACGACACCCGCATGGGCCAGCCGCACGGCACCCGCCAGTTCCCGGGCCGGCCGGTCCTTGAGCAGGTATCCGCCAGCGCCCGCGCGCAGCGCCTCCACGACGTACTCCTCATCGTCGAATGTGGTGAGCATGACCACCCGGCACGCCGGGGCCAGGCCGCGCAGGACGGCAACCGCCTCGTTGCCGTCCATCGTGGGCATCCGTACATCCATGAGCACGACATCCGGGGAGAGAGTGAGCACTAGGTCGACGGCGGCGCGGCCGTCCCCGGCCGTGCCGACGACGGTGATTCCAGGCTGGATGTCGAGTAGGGACGCGATGCTTTCCCTGATCAGCCGCTGATCGTCCACGACGATGACACGGACCAGCTCATCGGCCATGAGATCCCCCGCTGACCAGCGCCCTGCACGTGCTCGTCGGAGCCACACTGGTATGGCTGGCCACGGCGTTGTGGCCATTGGCGGTCACTCGGACCGCTTCAAGTTCACCTTCGTGATTCTGCTGCTACGGGTCCGGCGCGCTTCGCACACAACCGGACACGTAGCAGCTCACTCCATGAGTCCGGCAAGCACGTCACGAACCATTCGTGATGTCTTTGTTATTGATTCAGCATCACGATTTTGTTGAGGCTAGCAAGTTCTTCGCCGGACCAGTTGATCCGACCGTCGGTATGTCGACTGTCACTGTTGGTGTTGTCAATGGATGCTCCCCGGCGCGGACCGCTCTCGTTCGGCCGGGTTCGCGGGCTAAAGGATCTTCCGTTATCCATTAGTTGCATGTCGGCATCTCAAGACCCCGCCAAGCTTCTAACCTGGAATGATGCATCGGATCGGACCACGGAGCCAGCACTTGAGGCCGTAGACAGCTGCGGTCTAGTTGTACTCTAGCCCTTACCGTCGTTATGGTGACCACACACAGGGCTGAAGAGTGTTGAGCACCGATACAGGACGGCCTTCCCATCGAGAAATCGTCCTGACAGGTCATCAAGTATGAATCTTAGGTCTTGGAAGGTCTGGGGCGCTTTCGCTACGGCGGGAGTGGGCGTCGCAGTGAACCTTGCTACCGAGTGGAAGTACAACGTGCTGGCATGGGCTGCGGTGCCTGTCCTGAGCTTGCTGGCACTGAAACTCGGTTCCATGGCTGACCAGGCTGGACAACGTGAAGCCACTTACCACCAGGGGCCGCAGATTCCTCCGGTCTTACGCTGGGAGGAGCGGAACGGACGTGCCCACAGGACAGTGTCAACTACCAGTGAGAAGGTCGCGACCGAGTTTCTCAGGCGTATTCCTCCACCACTGGATACGCCTTACGAACCCCCCAGGCACAGTTCTGGCCAGCTCTAGACACGGAGGTATCGTTCGATGGCCAAGTCTCGTTTCCAGTACGATCTCCCAGACCACCCTGTTGAGTATGGAGTTGAGGTCGATATCGACTCGCTTAAGGTCGACGAGGACGCACAGCGCGGGCTCAACCTGAAGCGAGCAAAGAGTATCGCTGATGGCCTGATCACGGATGCTCTCGGCTCGATTGTGGTCTCTGAGCGTGCTGACGGCGATCGCTATGTCGTCGATGGCATGCACCGCACGGAGGCTTGCAGGATCAGGGGTCTTCGGACGATCAAAGCGGAGATTCACTACGGCCTCAATCAGCAGCAGGAGGCGACTCTCTTTCTTATCAAGAACCGGGAGGCGGCGAAGGTTAGCACGTTGGACGAATACAGGGTTGGCTTGACCGCCGGGGATGCTCTCTGTGTGAGTGTTGACCGAGTACTCAAGAACCATGGTCTTGGTCTGGGTTCGAGCTCTACGAACAGTGTGGGTGCAGTATCGGCCGTACTGCGTATAACGAGGCAATATGGACCGGAGATTCTGGACCGAACCCTGAATGTGGTCGAGGCGGCTTGGGGCAGAGACAAGGAGTCCTGGGACGGCGTGATCCTGGGTGGCGTGGCGATGTTCCTTGGCCGTCATGGTTCCAGCGTTGATGATGATGAGCTCGGGAAGAAGATGCTCAAGAGAGGGCTGGCAGCGCGCTGGCGCTCAGAAGCTCTGACCCGAGCATCGAATGGCGGCTACAACAACAGTGGTACCGGATCGAGAGAGAGTCAGTGCTACCAGATGGTCATCGAAAGCTGGAACAAGGGGCGAACCGCCGCGAACCGCGTCGGCTAGTTTGATCCAAATGCCGGCACAGCTGTGTCAGCGAAACAGAGTAAGTAGGCTTCTCGCTCGGGTGGAAGTAGTGCCCATAGCCACTGGCCAGTGACATTTCCACGACCCAGCGCCGCGCTGGCATGGCCGGGGCCTTCGTTGACCCAGGTGCAAGCCGGGAACCAAGGGATGTGTGCGTGGCCAAACTGGTTCGACGGGCGTATCGGTCACGGCCTCAATCTGGTCCTCCTTGTTAGGGAGGCACACCCGGTGATGACCGCCAGCGGCAAGGTGTCCGATAGTCGTTGACAGGCAGGGCGAGATAGAGATCCTCGCCTGACAGGGCGGCGTGGAGCGTGCGCGGGCGAAAAGGCACGCTTCGTCGACGCGAAAGTCGGATGGCCGGGCTGGCCCGCCGCTGAAGCGCATCGATTGGTCGAGCCGCTACGCGGCCCGACCAATATCACGAAACATAGAGGCTGGGCGTGCGATTCAACGCCTCCATCTGGGACGCGAGGTCAACGATCATCAGCCTCATGGCGTCCGGCTAGAGCAAGATCTGGCCGATTCTCTCGACGGTAGTGAAATCGCCTGCCGAGGCGCGGTTCTTGGTCACTCCGACGCAGATCCCGGTGGCCGTGTCCGCGAAAGCCGCGGTTCCTCCGCTGCCTGCCATCCCGAACACACTCGGACTGCTCAGCGTCTGCGTCAGCCCGATCGAGTAGCCCAGCCCCCAAGTGGACGGACCTCCGGTGACCTCATCCAGTCCGGTTACCGCCGAAGACGACAGCTCCCGCAGCCGTTCGGGGGAGACAAGCTCCCCTCCGAGCAGTGCGTCGTACATGCGGGCCACCGCGCGGGCGGTCATCGTGGCCCCCGCCGGGATATCGGAGGTCAGCACATCCGTCCGGTTGCTGAAAGCGGCGTCCGGCAGCGCCGCCATGGGCGCGGCCGTGTAACCGTCCACCACCTTGAAGAACGGGATCTGGGCCAGCATCTCCGCAGGCAGTTCCATCGGCGGCCCGGCGTCCTCGATCCTGGCCAGCCGGCCAAGCTCGGACTCGGGAACGCCGAAGAACAGCTCGTCGGCCAGGCCGAGCGGCCCGGCCACCTCATCACGGAGCACCTGCGAGATCCGCCTGCCGGTCGCCCTGCGGACGACCTCGCCCAGGATGTAGCCGTAGGTCTGCGGGTGGTAGCCGAACCGCGTGCCGGGCTCCCACCACGGCGTGGCATCGGCGATCGCCGCGCACATCTTGTCCCAGTCGCACAGATCCTCGGGCGTGGTTCCGACGGGCACCCCCGGTACGCCGGTCGCGTGCGTGAGCGCATGACGTACGGTCGCCTTGTCCTTGCCATGGGCGGCGAACTCCGGCCACACGTCGGCGATCACGGTCTCGTAGTCGAAGGCCCCGCGCTCGGCCAGCGTGTGGACGACCGTCGCGGTGACGCCCTTGCCGGTGGAGGTGCTGTAGACCGGGGTGTCGGACGTGAAGGGACGGCCCGTGGCAGGATCGGCGACGCCTGCCACCGCGTCCACCAGCAGCTCGCCGCGCCGGTAGACAGCGACCTGCACGCCGCGCTCGGCTCCCGACTCGACCAGCTCGTCGATGGCGGCCTGCACGTCCTTCTGAAGATCAGCCATGATGGTTCCTCTCTCGAATGCTCCCCCTAAGACGAAGGCCGCGCGGAAAAGGAATCGCTCCGGAGCAAGAAGCGTGATGACGCTCCCGGAGCTCCCGCCGGAGGCGGTCGAGAAAGTAAAAGGTCCTTTAGAGCAACGGAGGAAGGCCGAACCGGCGGAACGCATCGTCGCCGTATGTCGTGACCTGGGCGACCAGCCCGTTTTCAACCCGCAGGATCGCCAGCCAAGTGGGTCGGTAGTCGTTTTCGCCTGCCTTGCGCAGGTAAGCCGCAGCCGTGGGCTGCCGGTTGGCCCAGGTGGCGAGCAGCCGCCAGTCTCCCCACGCCTCGGGACCCACCATGGCCGGCGTCCAAGCCGCCATGAACGCCTCGCGTCCCAGCAGCCAGATGGGCTGCGGCGGCATCGCCTGCCACACGTCGGCCCGCAACACCCCCGCGAGGGCGGCAGGATCGGCCTGCTCGACGGCCTCGATGTAACGCTGCAGGGTTGTGCGCTCCTCCGCGGTGGGCTCGGCGGACGCCCACTCCAGCCGCTGGGCGGGCAGATGCTCCTTGACCGTCGGCCGTGCCCGCTGCAGCGCGCTCTTCACCGCGGCGACGGTCAGCTCCAGCGACTCGGCCGTCTCCTGCGCCGACCAGCCGAGCACGTCGCGCAGGATCAACACCGCGCGCTGCCGAGGCGGAAGATGCTGGATCGCGATCAGAAAGGCCAGCTCGATGGTCTCGCGCTCGATCACCGCGTCGGCCGCGTCCAGCAGCAGGTCAGGGTACGGCTGAAGCCACGTGACCGCGGTCGAGGTCGGCGATGCGAGCCCGGGATCCGCCAGGGCAGGCGCCGGGCGTAGTTGAGGCTGGCGAGGATGAGCCCTCAGATGGTCGAGACAGGCATTCGTCGCGATCCGATACAACCAGGCACGCAGACCGGTCTCGCTCTGCAAGGTGTCCTGCCGCCGCCAGGCCCGCAGGAACGTCTCCTGAACCAGATCCTCGGCCTCATCGAACGAACCGAGCAGTCGGTAGCAGTGCACATGCAGCTCCCGCCGATGCTCCTCGATGCGCTCACCGAACCCGTCCAGAGCTACCGCACCCCGAGCCGAAGATCGTAGGAGAAACTCCCGGGCGGGGGAGCAGGACGGAGGACCGGCATTCGCCCGCCGCCGCCCGAACCGGCCACCCTGATGTCCGTCATGACGCGGAATCCTATCGATTGGCAGGAAGCAAGAGGGCGCGCTGAGCTCAGGCCGATGAAACCGAATCAGGTTCGGTGGCCCGTAACAGAGGCATCGGACCGAAATCTCAGCGACCGAGAACCGCAACCGGCGGCCAGCTGCGAGGGTCCGACGCCCACCCCAGTGGGCTAGCTGCCCCCTTGACAAAAAGTATGAAAATGCCCCAAACATCCAATGACGTGGGGCGCAAGCGTTGCTAAACCGGTCAGTACGTCCGGTACCTCCCAGGGAACGTATATGACATATCACTGTAACGGACGGTCTATAGCGTCACGCGCATTACCGGGTTCCACAAGGAGCACGTAGTGCGCAAAGTTCTGATTTCCCTCCTCACTCTCACCCTCACCATCACCGCGTTACCGACTCAGGTCGCCTCCGCCAAGGTCCAGCTGGACCTGGAGACGCTCACCGGTGCCGAGGCCATCTCCCTCATGGCCGACGGCAAGCTCACCTCGGTCGAGCTGACCAAGGCGTACATCGCCAGAATTGAGGCGCTCAACAAGCGCGGCCCGGGTCTGAACGCGGTGACCCAGCTCAACCCGAACGCGTTGAAGGAAGCCGAGCAGTATGACCGGATGCGGCGCCGGGGCCAGCTTCTCGGCCCGGCGCACGGCCTGCCGATTTTGCTCAAGGACCTCATTGACGTAACCGGCATGTCCACCACGGCGGGCAACTTCTCGCTCCGCGAGTCGTACCCGGAGACTGACGCCGGCATCACCAAGAAGCTCAAGGCGAGCGGTGTCGTCATCCTTGGCAAGCTCGGTTTGTCGGAGTTCGCCAACAGCTTCGGCAGCCAGCCCTCCGGGTTCTCGAACCTGACGGGGCAGGTCCTGAACGGGATCGACGCCGACCAGAACCCCAGCGGATCGTCCTCGGGCACCGGATCGGCCATGGCGGCGGCCCTGTCGACGCTGGGGATCGGCACCGAGACCTCGGGTTCGATCATCTCGCCGTCGAACGCGGGGAGCCTGGTCGGCCTGCGGCCGACGGTCGGTCTTGTGCCCGGGTACGGCATCGCGCCCATCTCGGCCTCGCAGGACATCGCCGGACCGATGACCAGAAGCGTGTCCGACGCGGCGCTGACGCTGGCCTCGATCGCGGGGCCCGACCCCGTGGCCGACGCCGGGTACGCGGCCATGTTCGGCGCCGATTACATAGAGAAGGGCATCATCCCGCCGCTGCCGGCGACCCTGCCCGACTACATGAAGGCCCTGGACCTGGGCTTCGTCAGCGGCAAGAAGATCGGCTACAACGGCAACCTGACCGCGGGCAGCCCGCTGAAGATCGCGTACGACGCCCTCGTGGCCGCCGGGGCGATCATGGTGCTCCGGCCGAGCGTGTCGATCCCGTCGATTCCGGCGCTGCCGAGCGGCTATGAGCAGCACAAGAGCATCGACGAGTACTACAAGAGGCTCGGCGCGCAGGCGCCGATCAAGTCGCTGCTGGACGAAGTGGCCGACAACCAGGCCAACGCGCACCAGGCGCTCAAGTTCGGCAACAACAGCCACCTCAACGCCTCGGCGAGCGACGTGACGCCGGGCGGGGCCAACGAGCAGGCGTACCGGACGAATCTGGCGGTACGTAAGGCGGCCTGGCACAAGGCGATCATCGACATGGTCACCTACCCGAACTCCGACCCGACGCAGCCGGCCGACCCGGTGCTCGCGATCCTGGGCAGCGTGCCCAACGGACCGCAGGCGGGTTACCCGACGATCACGATCCCGATGGGCTACACCGCGACCCAGCGGCGCGCCCAGGCCGTGCAGGTTCACGGCGCGGCCTACAGCGAGTACGACCTGCTCGGTGTCGGCTACGTGATCGAGCAGGCCACCAAGCTGCGCCAGCCGGCCAGCCTGGTGAACCCGAGCATGTACCGGTGCGCCAGGACCACGCCGGCGCCGCCGTTCGCCGCGCGCGGGCACTGCAACCCCGACTACGAGTACGTGCTCAAGCAGACCGGCTACTCGCCCCGCTCGCTCGGCTTCTCGCTGGAGACCGAGACGGCGCAGAGCCTCATCCAGAAGCTCAACGCCGACGACGTGTCGGCCGAGGAGCTCACCCGCGCCTACCTCTACCGCATCGCCCTGACCAACGCCGAGGGCCCGGCCACCCAGGCCGTACGTGAGATCAACACCGACGCGGTCAAGGAAGCGCGCAAACTCGACCAGGAGCGCTCGAAGTACCGCACCGGCCCGCCCACCAGCCAGTACGACAAGCGTCCGCTGCGCCCCGCGCTGTGGGGCCTGCCGGTGCTGGTGAACGACAGCATCGACGTGAAGTCGCTGCCGACGACGGGCGGCTCGATCGCGCTGCAGGACCTCAAGCCCGGCCAGGATTCCACCATCGTGGCCAAGCTGAAGGCCGCCGGGGCGATCGTGCTCGGCAAGACCAACATCACCGAGTTCAACGGCGTCTTCGACGCCAACCTGCCGGACGGTTACTCCTCGCTCGGCGGCCAGGTGCTGGTCCCGTCCGACACCGACAAGACCCCCGCCGGTTCTTCGGCCGGTTCCGCCGGCGCCACCGCCTCCGGGCTCGCGGCGCTGACCATCGGCATGGAGACCTCGCCCGACACGGCCCAGCTCATCGCCCCGGCTGAAGCGGCTGGCGTGGTGGGCCTCAAGCCGACCGTCGGACTGGTCAGCCGCGCCGGTGTGATGCCGGTCGCCTCCTCGCAGGACGCGCCCGGGCCGATCACCCGCGGCGTGTACGACGCGGCGGCGGTGCTGAACATCATCGCCGGTCCCGACGCCGCCGATCCGGCCACCGCCGGAGTCCAGGTCGTCGACTACACCAAGGATCTGTCGCCGACCGCCCTGCAGGGCAAGAAGATCGCCGTGGTGTCCAGCACCAACGTGCCGTACCAGGAGATGGTGGCCAAGCTGCAGGCCCTCGGGGCGATCACCACCCAGGTGACCGTCGGCGCCCCGGCGCCCAACGCGGCGAGCGTCGTCGGCCGGGAGTTCAAGCGGGACCTGAACGCCTACCTGGCCAAGACCAAGCCGGGCACGACCTTGCAGAGCGTCATCGACTACAACATCGCCAACCCGGTCGAAGGCCTCAAGTACCAGCAGGGTCAGCTTCTGGCGGCGCAGGCGGTCGACCTGGCCGACCCGGCCACCGCGTCGGCCTACCAGGCCGACCTGGCGGCGGGCCTGACGTCCAACCGCGCGGCCATCGACTCCGTCCTGGCCGGCGGGTACGACATGATCATGGTTCCGAGTGGCAGCCAGGTCATCGACTACGCCGACCGCGCCGGCTACCCGGCGCTGACCATTCCGGCCGGGTACGGCGTGCAGGCCAGCTCGGCCGGGCGCAACCCGATCGGGGTGACCTTCATCGGCGGCGCGTTCAGTGAGGCCAAGCTCCTCGCTGGAGGCTATGCCCTGGAGCAGGCGACCAACATTCGCCAGGCGCCCAGTTACACCAACCCCAGCATGTGGCGTTGCGTGCCGGAAAGCACCTTCTTCACCGGCCAGTTCTGCCACCCGGGTGACCGGCTGGCACCCCGCTTCTAACCTGATCGCCTAATCCGAAGGGCCCGCGTGCCACGCGGGCCCTTCGGCTGCCTCGATCTCTTTGCTGAAGCGTGTCGCGCGTACGACCACGTCGACGAGCCGATGGCCGGCCACTTCATGAGCCCGGCTCTCGGCCACGTCGATCCTCCACTCCGCAGGGTCGAGCGCCGCCACGACCTGGTCCGCCGTGAAACAGGCCTCCGCGTGTTCGAAGTCCTCCGGGTCATGGCCGACGATCAGTAGCGTTCCGCCTGGGGCCACGGCTGAGGCCAAGGTGGTGAAGAAGCGGTCGTATGGCCCGTCGGGGTGCGTGTAGTGGGAGGTCACCAGGTCGAAGCGGCCGGCCAGGGGCACCCAGTCCGCCAGGTCGCCCTCGACCCACCGCACGTCGGCCGCTCCGTCCTTCTTTTGTGCGAGTTCGAGTACCGTCGCCGAGAGGTCGAGCCCCGTTGCCCGCCAGCCGTGCGTGGACAGCCAGATGGCGTCGGAGCCCTCGCCGCATCCGGCGTCCAAAGCGGTGCCCGGGGCGAGTTTCGTGGCTTCCTCGATGAGGATGGGGTTCGGTCCCCACTGGTGGAAGTGCTCGCGGGCCTTGTAGCGGTCTTCCCAGTACTCCTTGTCGAACACTGCGGCTCCCAATCGTCGTTCGGTGTCGTCCGACACCATGCGGCCCGTAGCCCGATTGGGGCAAACTTCTTTGCTGATCCGGCAATTCGGGCGGTACGTCGTGATCGCTGACCTGCGGCCCGCGCCGTGCCTTACCCGGAATGTCGCAAAACGGTAAGATGGCGACAAAACTGATTTACGGCACGGATCGGAAGTACGCCGACATGAACTCGCTGTCCGCCTCGGCGCTGGTGCCGCTTCTCGTCCTGTCCCTGCTCGTGGCGGTCGATGCCTGGGTGTACGCCGACGCCAAGGGCCGCATGAAGCGCGGGTATCCGGTGGTATTCGCCGTGGGGAACTTCCGGGCGGGTACGCCGGAGGCGTGGATGATGTCGTGCCTGGTGGCAGGGGTCGCGTTCATCCCGCTGTACCTGACGATGACGGGGCGCAACCCGTTCAAATGACCGGGAGACCCCGCCTCGCGCGGGTGGACGGTCAGATGAACGTGTTGATCAGGTCCAGGTGGGTGAAGGTGACGTGGACCTTGCGGGAGTTGGCGTCCTTCAGGAACTGGTTGAAGGCCAGGTCGGAGTAGTTCGTGCCCGCTGTCATGTCTTTGACGGCGTTGGAGCCGGGGGCGTTGAGGCGGTGCCGGGCGTACCAGGGGTCGATGGTGTAGCAGGCGGCGCCCCAGGAGTCGACGTCATTCTCGGTTCCGGCGCGGTTGACGACGACGAAGGCGTGGCCACCCTGCTCACCCTGGTAGTTGAACAGTTCGACGACCGAGCCGTTGTCCAGCAGGTGGTGGTTGCGCGCCAGGAAGCCCAGGACGGCGCAGGCGAACATGGTGCAGAGACCGCTGGGGAAGTTCGCGATCGACTCGTCGCCGCGCTTCAGGTAGTCGGTCTTCAGCCGGTTGCGGAGCTGTCCGAAGATCGGGGCGGTTAGATCGGTCCATTCCAGGTCCTTGTCCAGCAGCCCGTTGTGCTTGGCGGAGCTGGCGAAGGTGATCTTCTCGTTCCGGCTGAGGGCCATGAACGTCTTGCTGTCGGGGATGAGCTCGGGAACTTTCGGGTCGGTGCCCGGATCGGCTTTGAAGGCGGCGGTCGGCCCCTCGGCGATCGAGTGAAACGCGTTCCAGACTTTGGCGGTGTGCAGAGCGCTGTTCTGCAACGCGTTGTTGATGTTGGTCATCGCCGTGAGCTTGGCCATGCGGGTTCTCCTCGCTGCCGGAGGCCGGGTGGTGTCATTTCATGATTGATGCTCCCTGGAGCTATCTGATCACGCCTTGCGATAGTTACGCAGGGCGCACGTGCAACGGAACGCCGGTGGGGTCAGCGGCCGGACACGCGAGGTGCCGCGTCAGGGTGTCGCACCGCTCAGGGTGAGACGGCGTGCCGATCTGGCGTGGACCCATGTCGCGATGCCCAGCAGGAGCCAGGTGAGCCCCCAGCCGGCCAAAGCCGGATAGTTGGGCGCGCCGAAGACGGCGAAGGCCGGCGCCATGACGACGAAGACGTACAGCCCCGTCACAAGCATCGCGTACCCTGCCGCGCTGTGGCCGCCGCGCAGGACGGCCACCCCCAGACAGGTCAGGCCGATTCCGTTGAGCGGCACCGAGACCGTGAACAACACCTCGGAGATCTCGTAAGACCAGCCGATGATCAGTTCGGCGGTGACGAGGTGGTGCGCCGCCAACTGCTCTGGCTGGTGCTGGCGGCCGTCCTGTCGACCGCGGTGATCGCCCCGTTCGTACTGGTCCGCGAAGGGCCGATCCTCGCCCTCCTCGCGATCCACCTGATCCCCGCCGCGATCACCGTGGCGATCCTGCGACACCACCTCCTGGACATCCGGCTGGTGGTGTCCAGAACACTGGTGTACGGCCTGCTGACCGCAGGCGTGGTCGGCGTCTACACGGCCATGGTCACGCTGCTGGACCAGCTGGCCCGCCCGCAGGTGGGCCTGGGCAGCTCGCTGCTCGCCACCGGCATCATCGCCGTCGCGTTCAATCCCGTGCGAGTACGTCTGCAACGCCTGGTCGACATGGCGTTGTACGGCGACAGGTCCAACCCGCTGCAGGCGGTCTCACGGGTGGGCGACCGCCTGGTCCAGGACACCCAAGCGGGGTTACCCGGCGTGCTCCAGGTGATGGCCGAGGCGTTGCGCCTGCCCCGCGTGGCGCTGGAACCGGTCGGCGTCGCGTGCGGGCCAGGCGAATACGGGCTGACCCTCCGCTACGACGGCATCGACCTGGGCACACTGGTGATCGGACTGCGTGCCGGTGAACACCGTCCCGCCCCCGCGGACCTGGTGGTGCTGCGCGTACTCGCCGCGCCGCTGGCCCTCGCGGTCCACACCACGACCCTCTCAGCCGACCTGCGCCGCTCCCAGGGTCGCATCGTGGCGGCGCGGGAGGAGGAGCGCCGACGCCTGCGCCGCGACCTGCACGACGGGCTCGGCCCCACACTCACCGGCATCTACTTCCAAGCCGAGGCGGTACGCAACATGCAGGAGTCCGCGGACCCGGCCGGCATCGCGCTGCTCACCAGCATCCGGGACCAGTCCATGGCCGCCATCGACCATATCCGCCACCTGATCGACGAACTCCGCCCCTCGGAACTGGACAGTCTGGGCCTGGTCGACGCGCTGCGCCAGCGCGCCGCGCACCTGGCCGGCCGCCCTGGCGGTCCCCCGCTCCAGGTCACCGTCACCGGACCCCCCTCGCCGACCTCGATACCCGCGCCGGTCGAGATCGCCGCGTACCGGATCGGCGTCGAGGCGATCACCAACGCGGCGCGGCACACTCCCGCCACCGTCGTCGACGTCAGCATCGAAATCGAGCCCGGCCAGGTGCTGACCATCCAGATTCGCGACAACAACACCCCTTCGACGACTCCCTGGAACGCAGGGAACCGGGCTGCGATCCATTCGGGAACGAGCCGCCGAGCTCGGCGGCACCTGCACCGCCGGCCCTGACCACCACGGCGGCCGGGTGCAGGCCCGACTCCCTCTGACCAACGACAGCCACGCCCCCGTCACGGAAGCATCGCGATGACCGACGACGACACCACCATCCGTGTCCTGGTCGCGGACGACCACCCGGTGTCCGCGACGGCCTGTGCGCCCTGCAGCGCTCGGTGCCGGGAATCACCCCGGTCGCCACGGCGGCGACCGGCCGGGAAGCCATCCGCGGCGCCGTCACGCACCGCCCGCACGTCCTGGTCCTGGACATCCAGATGCCCGATCTCACCGGTATCGAAGCGGCCCGCGAAATCAGCAGGGTCGCACCGCTGACCGCCATCGTCATGCTCACCATGTTCGAAGACGACGACTCCCTGTTCGGCGCCATCCGGGCCGGAGCCCGTGGCTCCGTCCTCAAAGGCGCGGCCCCCGAGCGGATCATCCACGCCATCCACGCTGTCGCCGCCGGCGAGGCCGTCTTCGGCCCCGGCATCGCCCGCCGAATCCTGGCGTTCCTGAGCACGGCCCCGGAACAGCACGTCGAATCCTTCGCCCACCTCACCCCACGCGAGCGCGAAATCCTCACCCTCATCGCCCAGGGTCTGGGCAACCACGCCATCGCCGACCGCCTACGCCTCAACACCAAAACAATCAGCAACCACCTTTCCGCCATCTACCCCAAACTCGGCGTCGCCGACCGCACCCAGGCCATCCTCCGCGCCAAAGACGCCGGCCTGGCCTGACCACGCGTCACGCGGGTGGGATACCCGGGCGTGGCTGGCGACCTCAGCGATGGCGCGGACGTCCGGCGGCGCGTGGCCAGTAGAAGATCCCGGATGGCGGATGGTGCGCCTACCTGTTGTATGCGCCCGGGAAATAGCCGGTCGGCGGGCGGTGGGAGTGGGTGACGACCGGTGGAGGGACGGGCGGGGGTGCCATCGTCGGCGCGAGAGTCATGCCCGGGATCGGAGGCATGTCGTGCAGGAGTGCCTGCAGATCACCCCAGGTTACGGCGGTCTGCGCCGCGCCCAGCCGGGTCGACAATTCCCGATCGCCCAGGCGGCCGATGGCGTAGTGCTCTCTCAAGATCGCACATGCCCGATCGCGATCCGTATCGGAGATCCTCATGTGGGAATGCACGCACGCCTCCAAGAATGATCACTGAAACGTAAGTTATATCAGGCCACGGTGGCAATTGTACTAATTCGACAGATTGGGCAGATTGAGAGCTTTTGTAGAGCATGGCGGGGAAAGTCGAATTTCATTCTGTTTGTACGGCTTGTCTGGTCGAGGTAATGGGAAACCCCCGTCGTTTCCCGACCGGTGCGGTGCAGGCCAACCGGACGTCTCCGGTGGGCCTGCACTGTGTGGGTGCTGGAAATGGGCAACGCCTACCGAGGAGATGCCTCCGGGCCGTTCCAGGGCCCGTAGACACCCTTGAGCGTGGAACTCCTGGGAACCAGCGCCCCACTCCCGGGAGTGGTGGCGGTGTGCTGTACGTGAATGTCGGTGACGCTGAGCCCGCCGCCCACCCCTCGGCGCTGCTGGAGGATTACCTCCTCGATTCGCTGCCGTCCCGTCACTTCAACGAGGGCGGCGTTGTGCGACCGGGCCCAGACGCCGTCGCTGCGGCGGGTGGACACGGTAATCCAAAGCTTGTGGCCGTACGGAAGGTTGCGGGTGTCGATGTACACCTGGTGCTGCGCGTAGACGTATCCACCGCATCTCCTTAGATACGAGACGGTTCCGAGAGAATAGCTCCGCCAGCCTTTCTGGACGATCGGGATGGGGGCGACGCGGTCCGCCGGAGGCCTGGCGGCGGCGTATATCGGGGAACCGCACGCCGTGGACGCCTTGGCCGGCCCGATGCCGGCCAAGACGTGCACCGCGAGCACGACCGTCAGAAACCAGATAGCCCGTCCCAGGTAAGTTCTCCGGATTTTCATGCGACCTCGGTCCTATTCGGGGGAGCGAAACGTTGATCACCCTGCCCGCGTCCGGGTCCTGACGCTAGAGTTTCCCAGCGCATCAGAGTCCGAGATGTCCGAAGTGCGCCTGAGCTGCAGTTTTCCGACCTTCAGACATGGAGTCCGACATGCCCAGTTCGGAATGTTGGGGAACAAATGGACAATGAGGTAAATGTCGGCGTAGATACCGACAGTGTGGTTGTGAACGCCGGATTCGCTGCATTGTGGCGTGAACTCGACCGTGAACGGGAGGCACGGCAGTGGACCCGTGAACAACTGGCACGCAAGGTCGGCCGCCTCAGCGGTCACCCCGTCAACGCGAAAACGGTCCACGACCGCATGTCGAACGGGCGTCGTATCCCATGGAGCGAGGCGAAGTGGTTCGTCCAGGCACTGGAACTCGACTCGCGCGCGTGGGAGAAACAATGGAGCGGTGCCGAGGAGGCGCGCCGCAACCGTGGCGCCGAGCCAGCCCAGCAGTCGCCCATCCAGGAGCCGCCGATTCTTCCCGACGTGAAATCGCCGGCTAGAAACCGGACGCGTTTCCGGGTCGTCATATCAAGCGCTTGCTTGGTGCTCGTCATCGCCGGGATATCGTGGTACGCGACCTCGGCCGGCAACGAGAAGGCCGCGATATCTTGCGCGAAGGTAATCGTGCCCTACACACACGTTTTCCGCTCGCCGGAGGATCTCGACCCGCTCACCATCAAGTTGCGCGGCGCGAGGATCACTTTCCCGCGCGAGATACCCGAGCACGTCGCCTCAGACGGCCGCAGATACCGTATGGTCCGCACTCCGACCCGCACCGCCTCGGGGTATGCCTACATGCTCAGCAATACACTCGGAGAGTCCACCTGCTAACCGTCATGATCGCCGAGAGCGGCGGTTGCCCGGGTGGGGCGGTAGGGGATTTCCCCGTTCGTGGCTCCGCTTTTCCAACGGGTATCCAGTGCGGATCACTGAAGACCACCCGGGGAGACCAGTCCGGTCTCATAAGCGACGACCACGGCCTGGACGCGGTCGCGGAGACCGAGCTTGGAGAGGATACGTGCGACGTGGGTCTTCACCGTCGTCGGGCTGAGGGTCAGCCGGTCGGCGAGCTCGGCGTTGCTCAAGCCGGCGGCGATCAGCCGCAGTACTTCCACTTCTCGTGGCGTCAGCTCAGACAGATCCCGGTGAAGTGCGGCCTTGGCGGCATCGCGCGGGGCGAAACGCTCGACCAGGCGACGGGTGATCGTCGGGGCCAGTAAGGCGTCACCTGAGCGCACCAGGCGCACCGCGGCCACCAGGTGCTCGGGGGAGACGTCCTTGAGCAGGAAACCGCTGGCCCCCGCAGTGAGCGCGGCGTAGACATAGTGGTCGAGATCGTAGGTGGTCAGGATGAGGACGCGGGTTTCGTGAGAGCCGCCCGCCATGATCTGCCTGGTGGCTTCGAGGCCGTCCATCTGCGGCATCCGGATGTCCATGAGCACCACGTCGGGCCTGGTACGGCGGACGGCGGCGACCGCTTCGGCTCCGTTGGCCGCCTCTCCCGTCACCTCGATGCCGTCAGCCGCGAGGATCATCCCGAAACCGCTGCGTACCAGCGCCTGGTCGTCGGCGATGACGACGCGGAGCGGCCCGCTCATACGGCGGCCCAGGGGACTCGCGCGCTGGTCCGGTATCCGCCGTCGCTCTTCGGTCCCGCGTGCAGCGTTCCCCCGTAGATGGCGAGCCGCTCACGCAGTCCGATCAGCCCGCTGCCGGCACCGGCTCTCGGCTGGCTCTGTCGTCCGCTCCCGGTGTCGGCGACCTCGATCTCCAGCCAGCCGCCGCTGTGGCCGATGGTGACCGAGACCGCCGAACCGGCCGCATGCTTGATCGTGTTGGTCAGGGCCTCCTGCACGACGCGGTAGGCGGCCAGATCCACCCCCGGCGGCAGCGGACCGGGCAGCCGGCGCACCTCGACACTGACCGGAACTCCGGCCGCGCGGACCCGTTCCACCAGGGCGTCGAGCTGGTCAAGCCCGGGTTGTGGTTCGAGCCCGTCGCCCATGCCGTCCGCCCGTGTGCTCTCGGGACCGGCGAGCAGGCCCATCACGTGGCGCAGTTCGGCCATGGCGGCCCGGCCGCTGGCTTCGACCGCGAGCAGGGCCTGCTTCGACTGGTCGGGCGCCGCGTCCATCACCTTGCGCGCCGCTCCGGCCTGGATCACCATCACGTTCACATTGTGTGTGACGACGTCGTGGAGTTCACTGGCGATCCGGGCGCGCTCCACCTCAACGGCCCGGCGCATGGCCGCGTCGTGAGCACTCAGCTGTTTCTGCCAGAAACGGACGAAACTGGCGATGGCTCCGGCGCTCAGCAGCACGACGAAGGGTCCCAGCCAGCTCGGCAGCCCCGCGACCACGTCGTTGAAGGCGGCCCCCGCCAGGACGGCCGCGAGCATGAGGCTGGCTATCGCCGGCACCCGGTGCGGGCTGTACGCCACCGCGCTGTAGACAGCGACGGCGCAGGACAACACGATGATCCAGGTCACGTCGTCGTGGGTGGCCAGCGCCGCCAGCAGCACCGCCCAGAATGCGCTCAGCGGATACAGCCGCCTGACCGCCAGCGGGAGCGTGGTCAGGATCACCAGCAACGGCAGCAGGCCGGTATCCGCAGACTCGGTGGCGTCCTTGCCGAACTCGGGGCCGGGAGGGAGCCGCAACGGCTCGATCAGTGAAGGTGACCCCCCGTCGACATGGTGCGCGCCGTAGACGAGGTGGGCGCCGTCGACGCTGGCCGCCGTCGCGACCAGCGCCAGGATGGTCAGCGTGATCGCCAGCGACACGTCGGCGATAAGGCCCCGGCGTGAGCGCAGGGCGGGGCTCTTCTCAGAGCGCAGCAGCTCCAGCCCCAACTGCCGCCACCGCCGTGGTTCGTTCTCGGCCACCAGCGCATTCTCTCGGTTGTTCGGCCTGTCCCGCGTCGGCCGCAGGGACCATTAGCAGTCTCCCTTTGGGAGTACATCGCAGGGATGACAACGCCGCGGGTCGTTCCCGAGAGGGATCCGATATCGGTGTGACAGCCGACGCGGGCGACACCCAGGCGCACCTAGCTTCGTTCCAGCCATCCCCCAATTGGAGGGACCATTTCATGGGTCATGGAAACATCAGCGGCATGGCGGTGGTCGCGGGACTGCTCGTCCTCGCGGCCGCTGTCTCCTGCGCTTCTGTCCCCGTCGGCCCGGGGACCACCGCGTCCGACCGCCCCCATCGCAAACCGGCTGCCGACGCCACCTCGCCCGCTTCCACCGAGTCGCCAGCTGTCCGGCACGGCGTGCCGTACCTTCCGAAACCGACCGGCTCTCAGCTGGTCGGGACCACGTCTATTCATCTCAAGGACAGCTCTCGTCCTGACCCCTGGGTTCCCAGTGAGAAGGCGAGAGAGCTCATGGTCTCCCTGTGGTATCCGGCCAGGTCGTCGGCGGGAAAGCGGGCGCAGTACATGACTCCGAAGGAATCTGAGCTCACTCTGAAGGATGGGGAGATCTCCGGCGTACCGCTCGATCTGCTGAGTAAGACGCGGACCAACGCGTCCAGGGACGCGGAACCGGTTGGGCGGAAGGGCCGCCTGCCGCTGGTGGTGCTCTCGCCCGGATTCACCAAGCCCCGGAACTCGCTCACGGGCTTGGCCGAAGATCTGGCCAGCAGGGGGTACGTGGTGGTTGCCATCGGTCACACGTATGAGGACGTCGCCACGACCTTCCCCGACGGGCGGGTCACCGAGTGTGTCGCGTGTGAGTCCGAACAGAGGGATCAAGCGTTCTGGGACAAGGTAGGGGCGACGAGGGCGGCCGACGTGTCGTTTGTGCTCGACGAGCTGACCGGGTCGCACGCCAAGTGGGCGGGTGCCGCGCTGATCGATCCGTCCAGGATCGCGATGGCGGGGCACTCCGCCGGTGGCGCGAGTGCCGTTGGAGCCATGGTGACGGACTCCCGGGTGCGGGCCGGGATCAACATCGACGGCACGGCGTTCGTTTCGGTTCCGGAGAGCGGGTTGTCGCGGCCGTTCCTCTTTCTTGGGGCGCAGGTGTCGCACAGCCCCGGAGGAAGGGACACCTCGTGGGAGCACGCCTGGGAGAACCTGACCGGGTGGAAACGCTGGGTGGTGTTGTCGGGGGCAGAGCATGCCTCTTTCACCGATGTCTCGCTGATGGCGGATCAGCTCGGAATCGACTATGGCGCCAAGGTGTCCGGGGCCCGCGCACTGGAGGTCACCCGAAGCTACGTCGCGGCGTTCTTCGACCTGCACCTTCGGGGGAAGCCGCAGCCCCTGTTGGACGATCCGTCGAAGCGCTACCCGGAGCTCAGGCTGTGCGATGTCGAGAAGAAGATGTGTTAGCCAATGTCCTGTTACCGGCCGGGCAGCGCCACGGTGACCGTCAGTCCGCCGCCCGGCCGGGGTACGGCGCTCAGGGTCCCGTCGTGGGCGGCCGTGATCTGGGCGACGATCGCCAGGCCCAGGCCGTGGCCGTCGGCCGAGGTGCGGTCGCGCAGCCGCCGGAACGGCTCGAACAGGCCGGGCACGACCGCCGCGTCGATGACGGGCCCGGTGTTGGCGACCGTCAGCGTCGCCCGGCCCTCGTGCCGCTCGGTGCTGACCCACACCTCGCCGCCGGGCACGTTGTACCGGACGGCGTTGTCGACGAGGTTGGCCACCAGGCGTTCCAGCGTGACCCGGTCGCCGGAGGTGGGCGCCTCACCGAGATCGGCGTGGACGGGGCTGCCGGCAGCGTCGATGACGTCCTCGGCGAGGGTGGCGAGGTCGAGGTCTTCGCGGGTGGGAGGCCGTGCGGTGCGGGCGAGAGTCAGCAACCCGTCGATCATCACCTCTGCCTGCTGTACGGCCTGCGCCACCTCCCGGCCCATGCCCGTCAGCTCGGCGTTCGTGGGGGCCGGTTTGCCGAGCACGACGTCGACGGCGGTGCGCATCACCGTCAGCGGGGTGCGCAGTTCGTGCGCGGCGTTGGCGATGAAGCGGCGCTGCGCGGCGTGCGCGGCCTCGATGGGGCGCAGCACGCGGCTGGCCACGATCCACCCGGCGGCGGCGGCGAACACGGTGGCGACGGCGAGGGCCAGGCCGCCGTACTGGAGCAGGGCGGCGAGGGTCGTCTCGCGTTCGCCGCCGAAGACGACGCCCTGGCGGAACGCGGCCTCGCACTTGCGCTCCAGGTCCGGGTTCGCCGCCCGGATCGCCTGGCGGCAGTAGGCGAGGAAGTCCATCGGGTGCTCGACGCGGATGGCGCCGTCCTTCGGCAGCGCGGCGACCAGGCCGTACACGATGGCGACGACGGCGGCCCCGGACACGAGGAACAGGGCGGTGTACAGCAGGGTCAGCCGGACCCGCAGGGCCGTCACAGGCGGTAGCCCCGGCCGACGACGGTCTCGATGAGCGGTGGCGGGCCGAGTTTGCGGCGCAGTCGGGTCATCGTGACGGAGACGATGTTGCTGAACGGGTCGGCGTTCGCGTCCCACACCTGTTCCAGCAGGTCCTCGGCGCTGACGACGCCGCCTTCCGCGGCGATCAGGGTCTCCAGGACGCCGAACTCCTTGCGCGTCAGCGACAGCGGGCGCGTGCCGCGGGTGGCGCGGTGGCGGGCCCGGTCGACGGTGAGGTCGCCGACGCGCATGATCGGAGGCGCCGAGGGGGCGCGCCGTCCGAGGGCGCGGACGCGGGCGACGAGTTCGTGGAAGGCGAACGGCTTGCCGAGGTAGTCGTCGGCGCCGAGTTCGAGGCCGTCGACCCGGTCGTCCACGCCCGCGGCGGCGGTGAGCATGATGATGCGCGGGCCCTTCCCGGCGAGCGTGCGGCAGACCCGGTCCCCGTGCACCAGCGGCAGGTCCCGGTCCAGCACGATCACGTCGTACGCCGTGCAGCCCGCGGCCTCGATCGCCGCCGCGCCGTCCAGGACCACGTCGACGGCCAGCCCGGCGTCGCGCAGCCCTTCCGCCAGCCGACCGGCCAGCACCTTATGGTCCTCGGCCACCAGTACACGCATGACCACATTCTGCGGGTACGGGATGACATCCGTCCGACGTCGGCCGTAGCGCCAGTATCACTGGGGAACGCGTACACCTCGGAACATGAGACGAACACTTGTCGTTCTGGCGCTGGCCGCGGGATGCGCCGCACCCGGTCCGGGGGTCGCCATGGCGCCGTCCGCCGCGCCCTCGGCATCGCCCTCGGCGACCGCGGACCCGTTCGTGAAGTGCATGCGGGACAAGGGGCAGACCGTTCCCGCCGACCGCGAGATCGGCGACGCGGGCGACCGGAGCCCCGCCTGGCAGGCGGCGTACCGGGCCTGTCAGCGGTTCATGCCCGGCGGCCCCGACCGGCGGGTGAGCGGGCCGTCGCCTGAGGACATAGCCAAGTTGCGGGCGTTCGCCGTCTGCATGCGCGCGCACAAGATCGAGATGACCGACCCGCTGCCCGACGGCAACATGAAGATCCACGGCCGGTTCGAGCACGCCAACCGGGCCCAGTTGGAGGCTGACCCGGTCTACAAGGCCGCCACCGCCGCCTGCCGCGACCGGCTGCCCGTCGACCCCAAGGAGAAGGGATGAGGCGGGTCGCGCTGCTCGGCGTCGCCGTCGTCGCCGCGGGGGCGGTCGCCGCGGTCGCCGTCGCCGCGGCCGGGTTCGGTGGAACCCCTCGCGCCACGCCGCCCGCCGCCGCCACCGCGACTGCCCCGGTGATCCGCACGACGCTCGTGAAGTCGCAACCGGTCAATGGCGTCCTCGGGTACGGGACGGCCGTCCCGGTGGCCGGCGCCGGGCAGGGCACGGTCACGTGGCTGCCGCCGCTCGGCTCGGTCGTCCGGCGCGGCGCGGCCGTGTTCCGCGCCGACAACCGGCCCGTGCCGCTGTTCTACGGGCGGCTCCCGCTCTTCCGCGACCTGCGCCCTGGCAATTCCGGGGCCGACGTACGGGAGGTCGAGCGCAACCTCCGCGCCCTGGGGTACACCGGATTCACCGCCGACGGCGCCTACACGTGGTCGACCGCTCGGGCCGTACGGCGATGGCAGAAGGCCAACCGGCAGCCCCAGACGGGTGTGCTGTCGCCGTCGAGCGTCGTCGTCGCGCCGGGGCCCATCCGGATCGCCGCGCGCACCGCCCGGCCGGGCGACCCCGCGAACGGTCCGCTCCTGTCGTACGCCGGGACGACGCGCGCCGTCACCGTCCACCTCGACGTCTCGCTCCAGGCCCTCGTCACGCGCGGCCGGAAGGCCGTCGTCACGCTGCCCGACGGGCGCACCGTCGAAGGGCGCGTCGCCGCGATCGGGTCGGTCGCCACGGCGGCCCCCGAGGAGGGGCAGCCGGCGACGATCGACGTCACGGTGACGGTCAAGGACCAGAAGGCGCTGGGCCGCCTCGACCAGGCCCCGGTGGTCGTCGACCTGGTCGCCGCCACCGCAGAGAACGTGCTGGCCGTGCCCGTCACCGCGCTGCTGGCCCTGTCCGGCGGCGGCTACGGCGTCCAGGTCGGCGGCCGGTATGTCCAGGTCCGGCTCGGCCTGTTCGCCGACGGACTGGTCGAGGTCGACGGCGTGGCCGAGGGCGCCCTGGTGGGGGTGCCGTCATGATCGAGTTCGACCGCGTGAGCAAGGCGTACGCGGGGGGCGTGCGCGCGCTCGACGAGGTGAGCCTGCGGGTGGAACCCGGTGAGCTGGTCGCCGTGGTGGGGCCGTCCGGGTCGGGCAAGTCGACGATGCTGCACCTGATGGGGGCACTCGACGTGCCCTCCGGCGGAGTGGTGACCGTGGCCGGGCAGGACCTGTCGCGGCTGTCGGACGATCGGCTGTCGGCGCTGAGGGGACATGCCATCGGCTTCGTCTTCCAGCGCTTCCACCTCGCCGACGGCATGCCCGCCCTGGACGGGGTCGCCGACGGGCTGCTGTACACGGGTGTGCCGTTGCGCGAACGCCGTGCTCGCGCGGCCGCCGCCCTGGAGCGGGTCGGGCTCGGGCACCGCCTGACGCACCGCCCGCATCAGCTCTCCGGCGGCGAACGGCAGCGCGTCGCCATCGCCCGCGCCGTCGTCGGCGACCCCGAGCTGCTGCTGGCCGACGAGCCGACCGGCAACCTCGACTCCGTCTCCGGCGCGTCCGTGCTGGCGCTCCTGCGCGACCTGCGCGATACCGGGACCACCGTCGTGGTGATCACCCACGACCGCGAGGTGGCGGCCGGGCTGGACCGGCGCGTCGAGCTGCGCGACGGGAAGGTGATCGCGTGAGCACGCGAGCGCGGCTCCTCGGGCGCGACCTCGTCCGGCTCGGGTCCGCCGGGCTGCGCGCCCGGCCCGGCCGTACGGTGCTGGCGGCGCTCGGCATCGCCATCGGCATCGCGGCCATGGCCTGCGTCGTCGGGGTGGCGGCCTCCAGCCAGGAGAGCCTGAACCGGCGGCTCGACGCACTCGGCACCAACCTCCTGACCATCGCGCCCGGCCAGACCCTGGAGGGCGAGTCCGCGCACCTGCCCGCCGACTCCATCGCCATGATCGGACGCATCGGGCCCGTCACCTCGGTGACCGCCACGGCCACGCTGGAGGCCGACGTCTACCGCAGCGATCTGGTGCCCGGCGGGGAGACCGGCAGCCTCGCCGTGCTGGCCGCGCGCACCGACCTGATGGTCGCCGTCCGGGCCGGGCTGGCGCGCGGCGCGTGGCTGAACGCGGCCACCGAGAGGTTCCCCGTCGTGGTGCTCGGCGCGACGGCGGCCAAGCGGCTCGGCGTACTCAAACCAGGGGAGCGCGTGTGGCTGGGCGGGCAGTGGTTCAGCGTCGCCGGGGTTCTGCGCCCGGTGGCACTGGCCCCCGAGCTCGATGTCGCCGCCCTCATCGGCTGGCCGGCCGCCCGCACGTACCTGCGCTTCGACGGTCGCCCCACGGTCGTGTACACGCGAACCAGGGACGACGCCGTCGAGGTCGTACGCGCCGTGCTCGCCGCCACCGCCAACCCCGAGGCGCCCAACGAGGTCAGGGTGTCGCGCCCGTCGGAGGCCCTGACCGCCAAACGGGCCGCCACGAGCACGCTCACCGCGCTGCTGCTCGGCCTCGGCGCGGTCGCCCTGCTCGTCGGCGGCGTCGGCGTCGCCAACACGATGGTGGTGTCGGTCCTGGAACGTCGTCCCGAGATCGGCCTGCGCCGTTCTCTGGGCGCCACCCGCAGGCACGTCCGCCTGCAGTTCCTGGCCGAGTCGCTACTGCTGTCGGCGGCCGGCGGAGCCGCCGGGATCCTGCTGGGCGCCGCCGTCACGGCCGGGTACGCGTTCACCCAAGGCTGGCCGGTGGTCGTCCCCGCCTGGGCCGTCCTCGCGGGCCTGGCCGCCACCCTCGTCATCGGCGCGGCGGCCGGCGTCTACCCCGCCTGGCGCGCGGCCACCACATCACCGGTGGAGGCCCTGCATTGACGCCGCCGTCAGATGATCGCCGGTAGCGACAGCCGCAGGTGCGCGCCCCTCTTCGCAGGGACGACCTCAACGACCCCGTGGTGCGTCTGCGCGATCTGCCGCACGATGGCCAGCCCCAGCCCCGCCCCCTCCCGCGACCGGCCGGCGGCCGAACGGTAGAAACGGTCGAACACATAAGGCAGGTCGGCGGCGTCGATCCCGGGCCCCTCGTCCCGTACGTCCACCTGACCTTCCCGGACCTCCACATGGACGCGCCCGCCGGGCGGGCTCCACTTGGCGGCATTGTCGATCAGGTTGCCGATGGCCCGCTCGACCGCGTCGGGGTCGCCGTGCACGTACGTCTCCTTGGTGTCCAGCTCGAAGTGGACGCCTTCGGCCCGGCGGGCGATGTGGGCGGCGGCGCTGCGGGCGATGAGGTCCAGGCGCAGATCCTCGGTGCGAGCCGGGCCGGTGCCCGCGCGGGCGAGATCGAGCAGGTCGCGGATGAGGGCGTTCAGCCGGCCGGCCTGCCGACGCGCACCCGACACCAGTTCCGGGTCGGCGTCCGTCTCGGCCAGCAGGTCCAGGTCGGTGGTGAGGCTGGTCAGCGGGGTGCGCAGCTCGTGCGAGGCGTCCCCGACCAGGCGGTGCTGCGCCTCCACGGACGTCTCCAGCGCGGCCAGCATTCCGTTGAACGCGATGGCCAGGCGGCCGATCTCGTCACGTCCGGCGACCTCCAGGCGGGCGTCGAGCCGGTGCGTGGCCCTGACGTGCTCGACCAGGTCGGTCAGCCGGCCGACCGGGCGCAGCAGGCGGCCGGCGGCCAGCCGGGACAGGGTGCCCGCCGTCAGGCCGCCGCCGATCGTGAGCGCGGCCAGCAGCACGGCGATCCAGCGCAGCGTCTCGGTGGCATCGGACAGCGGACGGGCCACGCGCACCAGCATGCCGTCCGTGTTGGGCACCACCGTGGTGTAGACGCGCATGCCGTCCAGGTCCTGGAAGTACGGCGGCTCGTTGAACTGGGAGACCCGCACGTCGCGCTCGGTCAGCGGGATGAAGTCGCGGGTCGGGCCCGGCCAGATCGGCTGCGGGATGAACTGGACGACGGTCCCGCCGACCTTCACCGGCTCGTGCGTTCCGCTCCCCTTGTCCTGCCGTTTGAGCTGTCTCAGTACGTCGGTCGCGCTTGCGGCGCCATGGACGAGGGAGGTGTCGAGCTGGTCGTGCAGGTTGGTGTCGAGTGCGCCGTACAGGATCAGGGAGGCGGCCAGCAGGGCGGCCATGACGACCGCGCCGCCGGCCAGCGCGATCCGGGTGCGCAGGCTCACGTGCGCTCCCGCAGCACGTAGCCCACGCCCCTGACCGTCTGGATCAGCCGGGGGCCGTGCGCTTCCAGCTTGGTACGCAGGTAGCTGATGTGCGCCCACAACGCGTTGGAACCGCCGCCGAAGTCGTAGCCCCACACCGACTCGTAGATGATCTCCCGGGTCAGCACCCGCCCCGGGTTGCGCAGGAACAGTTCCAGCAGCGCCAGTTCGGTACGCGTCATCGTGAGTTCCACACCGGCCCGCCTGGCCACCCGTCCTGCCAGGTCGAGTTCGACGTCGGCGAAGCCGAGCACCTCGCGGGAGGCGCCGCTGCGCCGCATCAGCGCCCGTAGCCTGGCCCGCAGTTCCTCCAGCGCGAACGGCTTGGCCAGGTAGTCGTCGGCGCCCGCGTCCAGGCCCGCGACCCGGTCGGCGACCAGGTCGCGGGCGGTGAGCATGAGGATCGGGGTCTGGTCGCCCCGGTCCCGCAGCCGGCGGCACACCTCCAGCCCGTTGGGCTCGGGCAGCATGACGTCCAGAACGAGTGCGTCGTACCTGACCCTGGCCAGCCGGTCGAGGGCCGACAAACCGTCCTCAGCCTCGCCGACATCCATCCCGTCGCGCCGAAGCGCGTTCGTCAGCGACCGCCGTACGGCCGGGTCGTCGTCGACCACCAGTACCCGCATCCCGCCATTGTGGGGTGGGCTCATCCGCTCGTTCCAGACTGTTAGCGAGGTGCCTGCTTGACCTGGTTGAGGGCATCGCGCAGTTCAGCGGGTGTCTTGCCCACGCCGGCGGCGATCTGGGCGAAGTCGGCCCCGTTCGGGTCGATGCCGTTCGTCCGCGCCGACAGCGCGTCGACCTTGGCCCGTACGGCTTCCGCCTGGTCCTTGGTCACGCCGAGCGCGGCGGCGAGGATCTCGGTGCCGTGCCCGTCGTCCTGCTTCTGGCCTGGATCCCCTTTCTTGTCGTCGGAGGGGGTCGAGCAGTCGAGCGAACGCTTGACCAGGTTCAGGGCGTCCCGCAGTTCGGCGCTCGTCCTGCCGACGTCGATGCCGTTGTTGGCGGCTGCCAGGTCCTCGATCTGGTGCGCCACCTGCACGGCCTGGTCGTGGGTGATCCCGAGCGCCTGGGCCATCAGGTCCGGGGCGGGTCCGTTGAACAGGAGGCTGCCGTCTTCGGGCTTGTCCTTGGGCATGTCGTTGGGCTTGTCGTCCGGTGCCCCCGGCTTGGCGATGGACCCTCCCGGCTTCTTGAGCGGCTGGGCCGGTTCCGGCTCGGGTGCCCCCGTCTTCAGCCCGTCGGCGGAACAGGCGCTCGGACCGCCCTTCGCCGCCGGGCCCGCGGCGGCGCCCGCTTTCGGGTCGGCGCCGGCCAGGGCGGAGCCGGTCGTCCCGCCCGCGACGATCAAGGCAATGGTCGCCACGAGAAGGCGCTTTCTGGTGCGCATGTTTTCTCCTCCCGATGACGCCGGACTGTCCGGCGCCGTGCCCTCAGGAGATCGCGCACGCCTTACCGCGGGTCTCAGCGAACCTTAAGCGCACCATAATCCTCGACGGCGCCCGTCATTGATCCACTCGGGCGGACCGGCAGGATGCTGGTGACGACCACGGTGCTGCTTTCGGCACCAGGGGGGTCAACGCCTCCGTCTCGTGAACCCATGTAACTTCCAGCCCCGACCTGGCACTCCGCGGCTCCGTCTGGCCGCAGCGTTGCGCGCGCTGGCGCACGCGTCTACGGTCCGCGCACCGCGTTCGATCGGTTTGCGCAACGGCCGGGAGCCACCATGCGACAGCGACTTGTCCACGCCATCCTGGTGGCACTTGTGGCGTCGGCCGGACTCGTGGTGACCACGCCCGCGTTCTCCGCGGCGGCGCCCGTAAGGATCATGCCGCTCGGCGACTCCATCACCGGCGGGCCCGGGTGCTGGCGAGCCCTGCTCTGGGACCGCCTGCAACGGACCGGCTTCACGAACATCGACTTCGTCGGAACCCTGCCGGGCGGCGGCTGCTCCGTGGCCCACGACGGCGACAACGAGGGCCACGGGGGGTTCCAGGCCACCGGCATCGCGAATCAGAATCAGCTCCCACCGTGGCTGGCCGCCACCCGGCCGGACATCGTGCTCATGCACCTGGGCACCAACGACATCTGGGGCAACATTCCGGCCGCGACCATCCTCGCCGCGTACAGCAAACTGGTCGACCAGATGCGGGCCGGCAACCCGAGCATGAAGATCGTCGTCGCCAAAATCATTCCGATGGCCCCGAGCGGGTGCACCTGGTGCCCTCCTGGCGTGGCCGCGCTGAACAACGCCATCCCCGGCTGGGCCGCCGGTAAGACCACCGCCCAGTCGCCGATCACGGTGGTCGATCAGTTCACCGGCTTCGACCCGGTGGCCGACACGACAGGGGACGGGGTGCACCCGGACGACTCGGGCTTCCAGAAGATGTCCGACCGCTGGTACCCGGCGCTGACTCCCCTCCTCGGAGGGACCACTCCACCCACCGACACCACTGCGCCGACGACCCCGGCCGGGCTGACGGTCACGGTCACGTGCGCGCTGACGATGACCCTGAACTGGACCGCCTCCACCGACAACGTCGGAGTCACCGGTTACGACGTCTACCGCTCGACCAGCGGCGGCCCGTTCACTTCGGCCGCAACCACCACGACCACCACGTTCACCGAGCCCTTCAACGGGCCGTACCGGTACCAGATCCGAGCACGCGACGCCGCCGGCAACACCTCCGCCTTCACCGCGCCGATCACCCCCGTGCCGCCGCCCTGCCCGAGCAGCCCGCCGCCGCAGGACACGCAGCCGCCCACCACCCCGGGCACGCCGACCGCGAGCATCACCTGTGGTTCGGTGACGCTGAACTGGACCGCGTCGACGGACAACGTGGGTGTCACCGGGTACGAGATCTGGCGCGCGCCCGGCACCAGCGGCGGCACGTTCGCCTCCGTCGGCACCTCGGCGACCACGTCGTTCACGCAGTCCGGCGCGGGGACCTTCCGCTACCAGATCCGGGCACGTGACGCGGCCGGCAACATATCCGCTGCCACCGGACCTGTCACCGTGGTCGTGCCGGCCTGTCCGGGCACCGGCACGTGTGCGGCGGTGTACAGCCAGGGCAGCAGCTGGTCCGGCGGGTTCCAGGGTCAGGTGACGGTGACCAACACCGGCGCCGCCGCGACCACCGGGTGGACGGTGATACTCACCTTCGCCAGTGGTCAGCGGATCACGCAGATCTGGGGTGGCCGGACCAACAGCACGGCCAGCCCGTACACGATCACGAACGAGAGCTACAACGGAGCACTGGCACCGAACGCGTCCACCACGTTCGGCTTCCTGGTGAGCTGGAACGGCAGCAACAGCCCGCCCACGGTCACCTGCACGCGAACACCCTAGGAGCCGTTGCGGAGCCGCTGCCTTGTGGACTCCGTACCACCTCTGGCGCGTGGTGACCCCCGCGATGTCTGCGGGAGCCGACTGCGCCGGATCCGGCAGAATTTTCTGACGTGCGATGGTCGGGTTGGATGAGCCCACCGGATGGGCGGCTCAGCAATTCGGCCCCGGTACGGCCCGATTCGTCGCCGCAGGCTGGGAAATTTATGTTGCCTCGGCCGGGGCAGTACGCCGATCGTCGCGGGATTTCCTCTTCTCCGGGTGGCGCGCGCCGAAACTTCCCAGCAGGGTTTCGAGGAAGGGCAGCGCGCGTGTCACCTGCCGCGCCCGGATGGCCAGGTTCCACAGCGGTTCGAGCTTCTTCCATCCGCCGGCGTAGGTGAGGTGGCGTAGCCGGTCGCCCAGGAGTGGCTTGGTGGCGGCGCCGCGCCAGATCGCGCTCCACCGGTAGAAGGCGCGGTAGGCCCGCCAGTACCCGTCCTCGAGCTGCCGGGCGCTCAGCCCCACCGGCCGGTACACCACGTGCCGTGTGTCGAACAGGTCCCAGTCCTGGTGGAGGATCCGGCCCGCGGCCGCCATCCGCTGATACAGCGCTGTGCCCGGGTAGGGGGTCATGATGTGGAAGGTGGCGGTCTCGATGCCCTGCTCGATCGCCCAGTCGACGGTGCGGTCGAACACGTCGGGCCCGTCGCCGTCCATGCCGAACACAAAACTGGCGTTCACCATCACCCCCTGGTCGTGCAGCCGCCGGACCACCGCGGCGTAATCACGCCCGATGTTCTGCCGCTTGCGCTGCGCGGCCAGGTTGTCGCCGTTGATGGTCTCGAAGCCGACGAACAGGCTGCGCAGCCCCGCCGCGACCGCCTGCTCCAGCAGCCCTGTGGCGAGGACGGAGTCGACCGTGCCGGCGGCCTGCCACAGCCGCCCCATCCCGGCCATGCCGGTGAAGAGTTCCTCGGCGAAGCGCCGGTTGCCGAGCAGGTGGTCGTCGAGGAAGTACAGATGCCGTCCGGGCAGCCGGTCGATCTCGGCCAGCGCGGCGTCCACCGTCTGGGTGTAGAAGGATCGGCCACCGGCGAAGAACGCGTCCTTGTAGCAGAAGTCGCAGTGGTGCGGGCACCCGCGGGAGACCACGATCGAGTTGGGCACCAGATAGCGGCGCCGATCGATCAGATCTCGCCGTACCGGTGGAAGGCCGGTCAGCGTCCGCTGGGTGGAGTGGTAGCGGGCCCGGGGGCGGCCGCGGCGGAAGTCGGCCAGGAACTCGGGCCAGGTGTCTTCGCCCGGTCCGGTGATGACGGTGTCCGCGTGAGCGGCGGCTTCGTCGGGCAGCGAGGTGACGTGCAGGCCACCCATCACCACGTGCACATTTCGGGCCCGGTAGGCGTTGGCGAGTTCGTAGGCCCGCCGGGCGGAGGTGATGTAGGGCTGGATCACCACCAGATCGGGGCGGTCGTCGTCGAGGCGCAGCCGCTGGACGTGCTCGTCCCAGATTCGCACCTCATCGTCGTCGTGGAGGTAGCCGGCCAGAGTGGCGAGGCCCAGCGGCGGGAACAGCGCATATTTGACCGGCCGGAACAGCGGGCTGGTCGCCTCGGTCAGCGCCGGGAGCACCATCGTGACACGCATGCCCTGGATGGTAGAGAGCGAATGTGGAACCACGGCGAAGGGTGTGTGCCTGTTCTGTGCAGATATTTCAGTTTTGAGTCGTCTGCGTACTGCCCCCACAGCGTGGACGGCCCCGGTCTGACGGTAGGCGGCGGGGTGACTGAGCGCGATTTGACGTGCCAGCCACCCCGCCTTAGTCGAATTGCCTGCGAAATGCCACTAGGGAGAGTTGGCATATGCAATTCTGCAATTCGTCCCGATTGAGCGCTGGAGAACTCGGGTTACCAGTGCGCCTTTTATCTCGTACGCGGCCTCGCGGACCGCCGCGTCCTGGATATGTGTCAGGAGCTCGAGAACGGTGCTCCCGCACAGGCCCGCGAGTATCCGAGAGATCAAGACGGCCTGCTCGGTGAGCCGTAGGGCCTGGCCGTTCTCGTCGCTGAGGTCGTGTTTGCCGACGTACACGAAGCAGGCCGGGAGCGGCACCCCCGAGGTCAGGACTACGGGGAAGTCGTCGAGGGGAAGTACCCGCCGGTCGTAGTTGGGTTTGGTGGCGTCGAGGATCTCGAACTGTGGCTCGTCGAGCCACAGCACGAACAGACGTGAGGTCGTCCGTGA
>NZ_BLAD01000060.1 GCF_009687845.1 Acrocarpospora corrugata | reverse complement strand
GTGGCATTGGGTCCGGGACCTGGGCCCGATGCGTGTGAGGTTGGCGCTTCTAGGGTCAAGGCATGGCTTTCAACACCGCTGAAGAGACGTACTTGGCCGGTCATCGACGCGGACGGCTGGCGACGGTCGCGGCCGATGGCACCCCTCAGAACAAACCCGTCGGCTTTCACCACAACACCGAACTCGGCACAATCGACATCCACGGCTTCGGGATGGAATCCTCGGCGAAGTTCCGCAACATCAGGCCCCGCCCCGACGTGTCCTTCGTGGTCGACGACGTGGTGGGCGAAGGACCATCCGGGATGCGTTTCCTCGAAATTCGGGGTTGGGCGGAAGCGGTGTCACCGGGCGAGCACGTTCGCGCCGGCTTCATCCGCATCCACCCGCGCCGGATCGTGGCCTTCAACGTCCACCCCGGCCGGCCAGGCCTCTACGGTCGCGACATCGCACGTGAGGAGGCCGGTCAATGATCGCGCGTTCCCAGTCGCCCGGCAGCGAGGCCGAGGAGACGGTTGAGAGCGCCGTGGTCCTGGGTCCGGGCGGTCCGGTCGGTACGGCATGGCTGGCCGGACTGGCGGCCGGACTGCGCCGCGAAGGGGTGGACCTGGGCGCGGCCGATCTGATCGTCGGTACGTCGGCGGGCGCGATCGTGGGGGCCGTCCTGGCCTGCGGGGGCGACCTCGACCGACTGACCACGCTGCCCGCCCCCGAGAACGACATACGAATCGATCAGGACAAACTCCCGCAGGTGTTCGCGGCTTCGGCGACACCGGTCTCGACCGGGCCGAAACCTTCCGCCGGATCGGCCGCCTCGCCGTCACCGCCTCCACCGGTACCGAGGAGACCGCCATCGCCCGAATGCGATTCCTGATCGGCGGGCTGGAATGGCCGGACCGGCCGCTACTGATCCCCTCGGTGGACGCCGAAACCGGTGAGCCGGTGATCTGGGACCGGTACGGCGCCGCATCACTCCCGGAGGCGATGGCCGCCAGCACCGCCTTCCCCGCCACCGCTCCCCCGATCACCATCAAAGGCCGCCGCTACATCGACGGCGCTCTCCGCGCCGGACTCAACATCGACCTGGCGGGCAACGCGCACGTGCTGATCGTCGCCGAGCCGATGGCCCACATGTTCCCCTCAAACACTGCCCCGGCAGCCAAACAGATGATCATCAAATTGACCCCGAACCCCGAAGCGATCGAGGCGTTCGGCCCGGACGTCACCAACCGAACCGCATGGGCACCCGCCTACCAAGCCGGTCTCAAGCAGGCTCCCGACGCCGCCAAACGCATCAGAGCAAGCTCCGCGATGAGGTGATGGGGATCCATCCGGACGCAGGGCGGATAGTGCCCACGTGTCCGGGGAGGCGGTTAGGAGCTGTTCGAGGTTCAAATCATGTTGTTGAGGTGAGGAGCTTCAGCCACGAGCCCCGGAGGTGGAGTCCGGCCTCGTAGCTTTCCGGGGCCTTGTCGTAGCGGGTGGCTAATCCGCGCCATGTCTTGATCTTCTGGAAACAGCGTTCGACGGTATTGCGCTGCTGGTAGCGCTCCGGATCGAAGCCGATGGGGCCGCCCGCCGACTGAACCCTCCTCTTCCGGTTGGCCCGCTGATCGGTCTTCTCCGGATGACCGCCGTGATCTGGCGGCGGCGCAGGTAGGCACGGTGGCCTTGGAGGAGTAGGCCTTGTCGCCGGCCACCGCGGCAGGGGCGGGTCCGAGGCCCGGCCTACCCGGCCGGGGACGCGGATCTTGTCCAGGACGGTGATGAACCGCGGGCAGCCGGCGGCCTGCCCGGGGGTGAGCACGAAGGCCGGCGGCAGCCCGGCGGCGGCGACCGAAAACCCGGTGGTGGGCGTTCTCCGCCGATGCATATGCTCCCGGTCGTGAGCGGAATCATGAGCCTGCGCTGGGAGTCGCTGCGGTCCGAAGACGTGGGCGCCTGGGCCGCTTTGGTGGATGCGGCGGAGATCGTGGACAAGACCGGCGAACGCTACGATGCCGGCGATCTCGCCGAGCAGCTCGGCGATTCGCTGGTCGACGTCGAAGGCGGCACTCGCGCGGTGTGGGACGGCGACGTGCTGGTCGCCGTGGGCCTGCTGCGATGTGGGCCCAGCGGCGATCCGTCGCACCGCATGTTCTTCGAGGGCGTGGCACATCCGGCGTACCGGCGGCGCGGCGTCGGTCGTGAGCTGACCCGATGGGCGCTGCAGACCGCGCCGCGGCTGAGCGAGGCGCGCTATCCGGGGCGGCCCGTGGAGCTGCACGTCGACGTCAGCGAACGCAATCCCGGCAAGGCGGCTCTGTTCGAGCACGAGGGGTACACGCCGCAGCGCTGGTTCTTCGTCATGCGACGTGACCTGGCGGACGATGTCCCGGACGTGGCGATCCCCGAGGGAATCCGCGTCACCGGCTTCGATTTCGCGTACGACGCCGAGGCGCGCGATGTGCGCAACGAATCCTTCGCCGACAACTGGGGCAGCGCCCGGCAAACCGAGGAGTCGTGGCGGCAGGGGTACACCGGGACGCGCTCGTTCCGTCCCGACCTGTCCTTCCTGGCCATCGCCGACGCGCAGGTCGCGGCCATCCTGCTCACGCATTACTTCGAGGCCGACACCGTCGCGACGGGCCACCGGGAGGCATGGATCTCCACGATCGGCACACTGCGGGCCTGGCGCAAGCGCGGCGTGGCCGGCGCCCTGATGCGCGCGACTCTGACGGAGGCCAAGACCCAGGGCTTCAGCCGGGTCATGCTCGTCGTCGACACCGACAACCCCACCGGCGCGCTCAGCCTCTACCGAGCTGCCGGCTTCGTAGAGGAGCACAAGCACAGCAGATATGTGCGCGAGTTCTAGTAGGACTCACATTGATGTGGGGCAGCGTCCACTCCATCGGGCCGGGAGACTCCGCCAGGCTGCTCGCCATAATCCGGTGCCGTTAACGCGGGTTTATAGCCCTCATCCAACCGGCACCAAAGAGGCGCGACCCACCGGCGAACAACTGACCCAGCCGAAGATGTGGCCCCAGCACCGACACCAAAGGGTCGCAGCCCACCGGCGAGCTGTTGGCCCAGGCCATAGTGCGGCCCCACCACACGGCACCAAAGAAGCGCGACCACCGGCGAACAGCTGACCCAGCCGTGGATATAGCCCCAGCACACCGACACCAAAGAGGCGTGGCCCACCGGCGAGCTGTTGGCCCAGGCCGTTGATGTGGCCACATCGCACTGGTGCCAAAAAGGCGCGGTCCGTTCTGTTGGTAGGGGTTTAAGCCAGGTGGTGTTCGATGGAGTTCACTTTTGTGGTGATTCTGTTGGGCTCGCTGGGGCGGATGTCGGCTTTGAGGACCAGGCTGACGCGTGGGGAGCGGGCCTCGACGGCTGCTACCGCGGCGTGGACGACGGTCATGGCCTCGTTCCAGGTGGGGGCCTCGATGGTGGTGAACATGGCGTCGGTGTGGTTGGGCAGGCCGGAGGCGCGGACCACGCGGACGGCTTCGGCGACGAGTTCGCCGACGTTCTCACCGGTGCCGATCGGAGTGACGCTGAAGGCGATCAGGACGGACATGGGGCCCCCTCGATGGTGTGTTGATCCAGTTCTATCGTGACATGGGCGGCAACTTCCTTCTGGTAAGTTACCTACTATGAGTGCGGTTGATCCTGAGCGGCACTGCCCGGCCTTCCAGATCACCGTGGAGCTGGCCGGGCGGCGCTGGAACGGCGCGATCCTGCTGGCGGCCGAGCGTGGTGCCACCCGGTACAGCGAGTTCCTGGCGGCGGTGCCGGGGATCTCGGAGCGGCTGCTGGCGCAGCGGCTTCGGGAGCTGGACGCCGAGGGGCTGGTGGAGCGGGTGGTCGTGCCGAGTACGCCGGTGCAGATCACGTACACACTGACGGGCAAGGGCGCGGAGCTGGTGGACGCGCTGCGGCCGTTGATCGCATGGGGTGAACGGTGGATCGGGGAAGGGACGCGGGCTGATGGGTGATTTCGGGCATGAGCTGTGGTTCGGGGCCGGGCTGGTGCCCAAGGCGGCCGACGCCGAGCGGTTGGTCCGGCAGGCGGTGACGGCGGAGGAGCTGGGGCTCGACATTCTGGGTGTGCAGGATCATCCATACCAGCCGGCGTTTCTGGACGCCTGGATGTTGCTGCCGGTGCTGGCGGCGCGGACCACGCGGATCCGGCTGTTCCCGGATGTGATCAATCTTCCGTTGCGGCCGCCCGCGGTGCTGGCCCGGGGGGCCGCCTCGCTGGACATTCTCAGTGGCGGGCGGGTCGAGATCGGGTTGGGGGCGGGGGCGTTCGCGAACGGGGTCCATGCGATGGGCGGGCCCGCGCGTTCGCCCGGCGAGGCGATGGACGCGGTGGCGGAGGCGATCGGCGTGCTGCGGGCGTTGTGGACGCCGGGTGAGCCGGTGGTGTTCGGCGGCGCGCACTACCGGCTGGACGGTGCGCGGCCGGGACCGTTCCCGCCGCACGCGATCGGGGTGTGGCTGGGGGCGTACAAGCGGCGGATGCTGGAGCTGAGCGGGCGGCTGGCCGACGGGTGGGTGCCTTCGTCGGGGTACGCGGCGCCGGAGGAGCTGGCCGGGATGACGAAGATCGTGGACATCGCCGCCGAGGACGCCGGGCGGGATCCGGGGGACGTGCGGCGGGTCTACAACGTGTCGGGACGGTTCTCGTCGATGTCGTCGGCGGGGTTCCTGGACGGTACGCCCGCGCAGTGGGCCGAGCAGCTGGCCGAGCTGACCCTGAGCCACGGCTTCAGCGTCTTCGTCCTGTCGGCCGGTGACGAGCACACGCTGCGGACGTTCGCGGGCGAGGTCGCGCCGGCTGTCCGGGAGCTCGTCGACCGGGAACGTCCGGGGCCGGAGACACCGGCACCTCCGGGCGCGGCGCGAATCCACGGGTCGGACGAGGCCAGCCGACCGACAACCCACGAGCTGGACGAAGCCGCCCGGCCGACGACCCACGGGTCCGACCAGGCGAGCCGACCGACGACCAACGAGCTGGACGAGACCGCCCGGCCGACCTACAGGTCGGGCAAGGCCGCTCGGCCGGCGATTCGCGGGCTGGACGAGGCCAGTCGGCCGCGGTTGCCGAAGCGGGATATGGGCGCGCTCAGCGCGCGGCAGCGGGCGAACGGGCGGCGGCTGGTTCAGATTCACGATCATCTGCGGCACGAGTTGACCCAGATCAGGGACGCGCTGGAGCAGGTCGCGGACGGGCGGAGTGAGGCCGCCGCGCTGCGGTCGCTGATCAATGAGATGACCATGCGGCAGAACTACTGGACGCTGGGCAGCTTCTGCGCGTCCTACTGCCGGATCCTGACCGCGCACCACAGCATCGAGGACGCGCACATGTTTCCGGCGCTGGCGACGGCCGACGCGTCGCTGGTCCCCGTCGTCGAGCGCCTGGAGCAGGAGCACGAGGTCGTGGCCGACATCCTGACCGGCCTGGACGCGGCGCTGGTGGCGATGATCGAGGACCCCGCCGGGCTGAACGCGGTCCGCGACCAGGTCGACCTGCTGTCGGAGGTCCTGCTCTCGCATCTCGCCTACGAGGAGGAGGAACTGGTCGAGCCGCTCGCCCGGCTGGGTCTCGATATCTAGGGTCAGGCGTCCTCCACCGCCGAGATGCGGTAGCGGGCCACCTCCGCGCCCCGGATCTCGGCGAGCTGCCCAGGGTCGGGCCCGTCGCCCCGGAACTTCTCCAGCGCCTCGTCCGAGTCCCACCGCTCGAACACGTTGATCCGGCCGGGTTCGAGCGCGTCGGCGGCCATCGCGAAGTCCAGGCACCCGGGCGTGCGCCTGGCCTCCTCGACGAGGAGCTGGCACCCGGCCAGATACGCCTCCCGCGCGCCCGGATCGACGTAGAGCTTCCCGGCGACGATGATCATGCCTCTCCCCCAGTCCGTGAACCGCTGACGCCCGTCACCCTAGGAGCTGCCACTGACAGTTTCCCTGGCGCGCCAGCCGTACGCGGCCGTGGCCAGGGCGGCGAGCATGATCGCGGCCGCGGTCAGGAAGACGGCGTCCACGCCCGCCACGACGGCGGCCGGCGCGCCGGACGGGAGGCTGGCGGAGCTCACCCGGTCCAGGATGAGGCCGAAGACGGCGGAGCCGAGGGAGATGCCCAGCGTCTGGACGAACCGGATCGAGGTGATGGCCACGCCGAGCCGGTCGACCGGGACCGAGTTCTGGACGAGCATGATGAGGATGCCGAGCGACTGGCCGAAGCCCGCGCCGAGCAGGGCCAGGTCGAGATCGAGGATCCACAGCGGGGTGTCCAGGCGCAGCAGCCCGAGCAGGAGCATGGCCAGCGCGGACATGGCGAGCCCGGCCAGCAGGAAGGTGCGCGGCGGCGCGCCCCGGCCGATGGCCCGGCCGGAGACCAGGCCGGACAGGGCCATGCCGGCCGCCATCGGGATCAGGTAGAGGCCGGAGTCGGCTGCGGCCACGCCCCGGGCGGCGCGCAGGTAGATGATCGCGAACAGTACCGAGCCGATCATCGCGAAGCCGGTCAGGAACTGCACGGGCACGGCCATCCGCATCACCCGGTCGCGGAACAGGTCGAGCGGCACGATCGGTTCTGGCGCGGTGAGCTCGCGCCGGGCGAAGGCCGCCACCAGCACGAGCGTGACCGCGCCGAGGGTGAGGATGGTGGGGGATGTCCAGGCGTGCTCGTCGCCGCCCCATTCGGTGGCCAGCAGCAGGCCGGTGGCCGCCGCCGCGAAGATGGCCGCGCCCGGGTAGTCGATGCGGTGCCGGAGGCCGCCGTCGGACAGGCGCAGCCCGGCGGCGGTGAGCAGGACCAGCAGCCCGAGCGGCAGGTTGCCGAGGAAGATCCAGCGCCAGCCGAGGTGCTCCGCCAGCAGCCCGCCCAGCAGCGGTCCCGCCACCATCCCGAGCCCGGCCAGCACGCCGCCCGCGCCCGCCGAGCCGGCCCGCTGCTGAGGGGGGACCAGATGCGCGAATACCACCAGGGTGACGCTCATCAGGCCGCCGCCGCCCAGGCCCTGGACCGCGCGGGCCGCGATCAGCCAGGTCATGTCGGCGGCTGCCCCGCACAGCAGGGAGCCGGCCACGAAAAGGCCGACCGCGCCCATGTAGACGATCTTCGCGCCGTACACGTCGCAGAGTTTCCCGTACAGCGGGAGGGCGGCCGTGGCGGCCAGCGCGTACGCGGTGACCAGCCACGGCAGGCGTTCGAGGCCGTGCGCGGGGTCGAGGTCGGTCACGATCGACCAGGCCGCGGTGGTCACGATGTTCTGGTCGAGGATGGCCAGCACCAGCGTCAGCAGGCACCCGGCCATGGCGAGTTTCTTCCGCGTCTCCGTCACGAGAACAAGACTGAGTCCAAATTTGTACTGAGTCAATATTTAGACCGGTTGATAGTCTCGGTCCCATGGGCCTCCGCGAACAGAAGAAGCTCCTGACCAGGCGCGCCATCCACGAGACCGCGCTGGCGCTGTTCCTGGAGCGGGGTTTCGACGCCGTCTCCGTCGCCGAGGTCGCCGCCGCCGCCCAGGTCTCCAAGATGACGGTCTTCAATTACTTCCCGACCAAGGAGGACCTCGTGCTCGCCCCCATGGAGGAGCAGCTGAACAGCGACGCCGCCGAGATCCTGGGCGGCCGCCGCCCCGGCGAGCCGGTCGTGGCCGCCTTCCGCCGCGCCTTCCTGGAGCGGCTGGAGCGCCGCAGCGCCGACACGGGGCTCGACGACCGTCCGGCGGTCCAGGAGCTGATGTACCTGATCAGGCGGACCCCGTCGCTGATGGCCCGGCTGTACATGATCCAGGTCTTCGCCGAGGAACGCCTGGCGCGCCTGATGGAGGCCGAGTCCCCCGGCGACCCGCGGGCCGGCATCGCGGCCGGCCAGCTGACCGCGCTGTGGCGCCGCCTTCAGGTCACTAACACCCGCAGGCTCGTCGACGGCGAACCGGCGGACGAGATCTACCCCGACGCGGTCACCACGGCGAACGCCGGCTTCGACCTCCTGGAGAGCGGTTTCGGCGCCTACCTGACGCGTGCCGCACCCTGACGGCTTATCCTGTACGGCTGACGCGAACGCACAGAGGAGCCATCGATGCGGGTCACACTTCGGCCGGTCCGAGTGATGGATCTTGACGTCTTCGACCGGGAACGCACCACACCGGAGGGCACCGGCGAGTTCCAGTGGTTCGGCCACCGGACCTCGCACAGCCTGCGCCGCGAGTTCGCCGAGAACGGCCTGCTCGGGCACGACTCCGGCCGCCTCACCATCGACGCCGACGGCCAGCCGGGCGGCTGGGTGACCTGGTGGATGAACTCCTGGGGCCCGGACGCGACCTCCTGGTGCTGGACCATCGGCATCTGCGTGTTCGCCGACTTCCGCGGCAAGGGCGCGGGGTCGGAGGCGCAGCGGCAGCTGGTCGCCTACCTGTTCGCGCACACCAGGGCCGAGCGGGTGCAGTCCTTCACCGACGCGGGCAACTTCGCCGAGCAGCGCGCCCTGGAGAAGGCGGGCTTCACCAGGGAGGGCACCCTGCGCCACGCCCAGTGGCGGGACGGCCGCTGGCACGATCAGGTGCTGTTCTCCGCGATCCGCCCTTGATCGGGGCAGGATGGGCAGATGACCTCAGAACCCATCTATCACGGCACTGGACCGGGACCCATCACCCCTGACGGCTGCGCCGTCGACTACTACGCGACGCTCCAGCCGCGCGGCGAACCCGAGCTGATCCACGGCGCGGTCCCCGCCGGGGCGCGGATCCTGGAGCTCGGCGCGGGCACCGGGCGGGTGACGCACGGCCTGCTCGCGCTCGGCCACGAGGTGGTCGCGGTGGACGAGTCGCCGGAGATGCTCGGCCACGTCAAGGGGGCCAGGACGGTGGCGTCCTCGATCCAGGACCTGGCCCTGCCGGAGGTCTTCGACGTGGTGCTGCTGATGTCGTACGTGATCGAGACCGCCGACGACGACCTGCGCGCGGCGTTCCTGCGCGGCTGCCGCCGCCACGTCGCGCAGGACGGCTGCGTGATCCTGCAGCGGCAGCCGCCGGAGTGGTACGACACGGTCGAGCCGTTCGAACGCGACGCCGGCGACGGCCACACCGTCGCGATGACCGACCTCCAGCGCCCGGGGCCCGGCCTGCTCGGCGCCACCATGCGGTACACGGTGGGCGAGCGCACCTGGACGCACTACTTCCTCAGCAAGCGCCTGGACGACGACTTCCTGGAGGCGTCGCTGAACGCGGCCGGGCTGAGCATCGCCGGTTTCCTCACTCCGGATCGGGGCTGGGTCCGCGCGGTCCCCGCCTGACGGCCACCGCGAGCAGCAGGTACGGCACCGCCGCCAGCGTGAACAGCAGCCAGGGTGCGGCCCACACCGAGCCCAGGGCGTACCCGGCGAAGGCGAGCACGGCGAAGACCTCCGCGCCCAGGCCGGACATGGAGGTGACGGTGGCGCGGGAGCGGTCGGCGAGGCCGTCCTGCAGGGCGGCCTCCATCGCGGCGATGGCCCATTCGACGATGCCGTAGGCGGCGGCCAGCACGAACCCGAGCGGGGTGCGCCAGGCCGCGCCGGCCGCGAGCAGGACGGCGGCGGCGGCCAGGCCGGGGGCGGTCCAGCGGACGCCCCGGCCGGCCAGCCGCCCGCGGCGGAGGCGGCGAACAGCGTCAGCATGAGCCAGGGCACCGTGGCCGCGCCGACGCCGGTGCCGGCGGCGAGCAGCGGAAGATATTCGTCGAGGGAGGCTGCGCCCATGATGACCGCCAGCAGGAGCAGGCTGCGCCGCAGGCCGGGCGAGGCGCGCACCTCGGCCAGGCCGGAGCGCAGGACGGCGGCGTAAGTCTCCCGCTCCTCGGGCCGGGCGCGGGATTCCGGCAGGGTCAGGGCCAGGGTGGCGGCGGCCAGGCAGACGGCCACGCTGGCGGCGCCGACGACCGGGTAGCCGCCGGCGGCCAGCACGAGAGCGGCGAGCGCGACGGCGGCCAGCATGGCCGTCATGCTGACGGCGCCCTCGCGGCCGATGACCTTCGGGAGAGAACACGTCCGCCCACACTCCGGACGGGATCTCCAGCGCGAACGCGGTCACCGACCAGATGACGAAGAGCGAGGAGATCTGCGCGGGCGACAGTCCGGCGTCGGTGAACAGCACCGCGTACACCGGATAGAGCAGGACGAAGTCCGCGAGGAACGCGTAGGCGTAGAGCCTTCGCGTGAACCGTGCCTCAGGTGAGGATCAATGTCGCCAGGTCATGCCGTCACCCTAGCGCGGCCCCGGCAGCCGCCGGAAGGCGAAGGGCGCGCTCTCCCGGCCGGGGATCACGAACCAGCACTCCCCGGTCCCTTCGCTTGCCAGCAGCTGGAAGAAGGTGTCGGCGACCTCGGACACGGGCAGGATCGGGAAGCCCAGTTCGGCCAGGAGGGCCCGGTTGTCGCCCAGGATCGCGGTGTCGGCGAAGGACGGGCAGAGCGCCTGCACCCGGATCCCGGCCGGGGCGAGCTGCCCGGCCAGTGACCGGACCAGGCCGATCACGGCGTGTTTGCTGGCCGAGTAGACCGGGTCGGACTCCACTCCGATCATGCCCGCCATGCTGGCGGTGGCCACGATCGTGCCGCCGGAGGCGGTGAGCGCGGGCAGCGCGGCGTGCACGCCGAACACGACCCCGTCCAGGTTGACGCCCATCGCGCGCCGGTAGGCGGCCAGGTCGAAGTCCTCCCCCAGCCCGCAGCCCGTGGTCACGCCCGCGTTCAGGAAGGCCAGGTCGAGACCGCCGTAGGCGGACACGGCGGCGGCCACGGCGGCCTCGTTGTCGGCCAGGACCGATACGTCGCAGCGCACGTACACCGCGCCGAGTTCGGCGGCGAGCGCCGATCCTGCCGCCTCGTTCACGTCGGCGAGCACGAGTTGCGCGCCGTCGGCGGCGAGCCGCCACGCCACGGCCGCGCCGATCCCGTTGGCGCCCCCGGTGATGAGCGCGATCACAATGGCAGTCCCCCGGTCGCGGCGTTCGTCGAACCCGAGTCACGATACGCGGCGATCACCCGCTCGGCGATCCGCATCTGGTGGATCTCGTCAGCTCCGTCGGCGAACCGCGCCCAGCGCGCGTGCTGGAACATGTTGGCCAGCGGGATGTCCGTGGAGTAGCCGAGCGCGCCGTGCACCTGGATGGACCGGTCGATGATCCGGTTCAGGCTGTTGGCCACGAAGTGTTTGGCCATCGACACCTCGGTCCGGAAATCCTCGCCCTTGTCGATCTTCGAGGCGGCGTGCAGGACCATCAGCTTGCACTGGTAGAGCTCCATCGCCGAGTCGGCGATCAGCCACTGCACGCCCTGCTTGTCGGCCAGCAGCGAGCCGTGGCTGTAGCGGTTGAGCGCGCGGTCCACCATCATGTCGAGCGCGGTCTCGGCCTGCGAGATCCAGCGCATGCAGTGCGCCAGCCGGGCCGGGCCGAGGCGGTACTGCCCGAGCCGGTGCCCGTTGCCGCGCCCGCCCAGGATCCGGTCAGCCGGCACCCGCAGGTCGGTGATGACGATCTCGCTGTGCCCGGTCGAGCCGTGCATGGTCTCGACCTCGCGCACGTCGTGCCAGCCGTCCTGGGGCAGGTCGATCAGGAACGCGGTGTTGCCGCCCCGGGAGCCCTCGGGCACGTCGGGCTCGGTCTTGGCGATGAGGATGGCGAAACTGGCCCGGCGCGCGTTGGAGATGAACCATTTGTGGCCGTTGATCAGCCACTCGTCCCCATCCTGTACGGCATGCGTCCGGATCAGCGTCGGATCCGACCCCGCCACCTCCGGCTCGGTCATCGCGAAGCACGACATCTGGCTGCCCTCAAGCAGCGGCCGGAGATACCTCTCCTTCTGCTCGTCGGTCCCCCAGTGCAGCAGCGTGTGCATGTTGCCCTCGTCGGGGGCCGCGCAGTTGAGCACCCACGGCCCGAGCCGGGTCTTGGCCGCCTCCGACTGGACCATGGCCAGTTCCACGTGGCCGAGCCCCATGCCGCCCCACTCGCGCGGCATGTGCGGCAGCCACAGCCCCTGCTCCTTCGCCTCCCGGCGCAGGGCGAAGATGACGCGCAGGTACTCCTCGCGCGGCAGGCCGTCGGGGACGGCCGGGATGACGGTCTCCTGGATGAAGGCCCGGACCCGGCGGCGGATCTCCTCGTGTTCCGGGGCGAGGGTGAAGTCGATCGCCATGGTCAGCTCACATCCTGGCCCGGAGCCAGGCCAGCTGCTCGCGTTCGTGGAAGGGGCCGCCGCCCTCGTGGTCGTTGAACGGGTACTCGACGATGCTCTTGTCGGTTCCGGCGTAGGCGTTGTAGGCCGCGTACACGGTGGAGGGCGGGCAGATCTGGTCCATCAGGCCCACCGAGAACAGGGTGGGGGCGGTGGCCCGGCGGGAGAAGGACACGCCGTCGAAGTAGGACAGGGTCCGCCGTACGGGGGCGACCTTGTCGCGGTGCACAGTCAGGTATCGCGCTATTTCGGGATAAGGGTCTTGGCTGGTGATTTCGATGGCGCGCTGGAAGTGGCACAGGAACGGGACGTCGGGCATGGCGGCGGCCACGTCGGGGACCAGTCCGGCCACGGCGAGCGTGATGCCGCCGCCCTGGCTGCCGCCGGTGACGGCCAACCGGGCCGGGTCGACCAGCGGGTGGGAGCGGGCGGCCTCCACGGCGCGGACCGCGTCGGCGAACACCCGCCGGTAGTAGTAGGTGTGCGGGTCCTCGATGCCGCGGGTCATGAAACCGGGGTGGGCGGGGGCGGAGCCGGCCGGGTCGGGGGTGTGCCCCACCGACCAGCCGCTGCCCTGGCCGCGGGTGTCCATGAACAGGTGGGCGTACCCGGCGGAGGCCCAGTAGAGCCACTGGTGGGGCAGGCCGCGCCCGCCGCCGTACCCCTGGTACTGGACGACGCACGGGAGCGGGCCCGGCCGGCCGGCCGGGACCAGGAACCAGCCGCGGACCGGGTCGCCGGCCCAGCCCGCGAACGTCACGTCGTAGACCTCGACCAGCTCCAGGCCGGTGTCTACGGGCTCGAACGTGGCCTCCAGCTTGTGCGCCCGGGTCTCGGACAGGGTGTCCGCCCAGAAGGCGGAGAAATCCCCCGGTTCCTCGACGGCGGGGGTGTATTCGCGTAGTTCGGTAACCGGAAGATCAAAGAGCGGCATTATCGCATCCTTTCAGCCGCTCCCCGGGAAAGGTCAATGGTCAGCCGCCCAACGCCGCCGACACCACCGACCTGGCCTCCTCCTGAACCCGCGCCAGGTGCTCCGGGCCTTGGAATGATTCAGCGTAGATCTTGTAGACGTCCTCGGTGCCGGACGGGCGGGCGGCGAACCAGGCGGACTCGGTGACCACCTTCAGGCCGCCCAGCGCGGCGCCGTTGCCGGGGGCGGCGGTGAGCACCTCGACGATCGGCTCGCCGGCGAGCGTGTCGGCGGTCACCTGGCCGGCCGAGAGCGCGGCCAGCACGGCCTTCTGCTCGCGGGTGGCGGGGGCGTCCACCCGGGCGTAGGCGGGGTCGCCGTACCGGGTGGTCAGGCCGCGGTAGATGACGCTCGGGGTGGCGCCGGTGACGGCGGTGATCTCGGCCGCCAGCAGGGCCAGGATCAGGCCGTCCTTGTCGGTGGTCCAGACCGAGCCGTCGCGGCGCAGGAACGACGCGCCCGCGCTCTCCTCGCCGCCGAACCCGATCGAGCCGTCCAGCAGGCCGGGCACGAACCATTTGAAGCCGACGGGCACCTCGTCCAGGCGGCGGCCGAGGCCCGCGGCGACCCGGTCGATCATGCTGCTGCTGACCATGGTCTTGCCGATGCCGGTCCCGGCGCTCCAGCCGGGGCGGTTGGTGTAGAGGTAGGAGATGGCGACGGCCAGGTAGTGGTTGGGGTTCATCAGGCCGGCGTCGGGGGTGACGATGCCGTGCCGGTCGGAGTCGGCGTCGTTGCCGGTGGACAGGTCGTAGGCGTCCCGGTTGGCGATCAGGGACGCCATCGCGTACGGCGAGGAGCAGTCCATCCGGATCTTGCCGTCCCAGTCCAGGGTCATGAACCGCCAGGCCGGGTCGACCAGCGGGTTGACCACGGTGAGGTCGAGGCGGTGCCGGTCGGCGATCTCCCCCCAGTAGGCCACGCTCGCGCCGCCCAGCGGGTCGGCGCCGATCCGGACCCCGGCGTTCCTGATCGCGTCCAGGTCCAGGACCGAGCCGAGATCGTCCACGTACGCGGCCAGGAAGTCGTACCGCCCGGTGGTGTCGGCGCGCAGCGCCCGCTCGTACGGGATCCGATCGACCTCCTTCAGCCCGCCCGCGATCAGGACGTTGGCCCGGTCCTGGATCCACGAGGTGGCGTCGGACCCGGCCGGGCCGCCGTTCGGCGGGTTGTACTTGAAGCCGCCGTCCACCGGCGGGTTGTGCGACGGGGTCACCACGACGCCGTCGGCCAGCCCGGTGGTCCGCCCCCGGTTGTGGGCGAGGATGGCGTGCGACACGGCGGGCGTGGGCGTGTAGCCGCCCCGGCTGTCGATCAGCACCCGGACGCCGTTGGCGGCGAACACCTCCAGCGCCGACACGGTCGCCGGCTCGGACAGCGCGTGCGTGTCCGCGCCCAGGTACAGCGGCCCGTCCACGCCCTGCGCGGCCCGGTGCTCGCAGATCGCCTGGCTGGTGGCGAGGATGTGATCCTCGTTGAAGGCCGTGTTGAGCGAGGACCCCCGGTGCCCGGAGGTGCCGAAGGCGACCCGCTGCCCCGGCTGCCCGGGATCGGGGTGGAGCGCGTAGTACGCCGTGACGAGCCGGGCGATGTCGGCGAGGTCGGAGGGCTGGGCCTGCTGCCCCGCTCGCTCATGAACCATGGCTGCTCACACTCCTGCGAATACTGGTCAGACCGGACACATCGCCAAGTGTGCCAAACATATGATCACCTCTTCGCTACTGGTCCGGCTCCTTCACTTCCGTCACATTTAGGAATAGTGGGGTAAACCAATTACTATGGGGAACCGTCAATCTGACTGAACTCTTCGAGCGCCGCCCCACCAGGCTCCCCTTCAGATCGGCGAGGCAATGTCAGAGCAACACCACCAGGGACACGCCGGGCCCGTACCCGCATCGCGCCGGGACGTCCCGAAGAGTCTTTACCTCCTGCTGAGCATCTTGACCGCGTTCGTGGTCGGTCTCGCCGTGGTCGTCGCCCTCCTGCTGATGAGCTCGGCGAAGACATCCAGGGCGGACAGCGCGGCCGGGCCGTCGATCCGCACGGAGACCGCCTAGATCGGATAGTGGATTTCAGTGGATCTTTTCGCTCCCGGGTACGGTTCGCCGTCCGGGAAGTCACCCGGGGACTCACCTGAGCGGCTGCTCGCCCAGGCCATCGCCGCCACCCGGGCCAGTGACGCGGGCACCGCCGTCGACCTGCTCCAGCGCGCCTCCTGGCTGGCCCCGCACGGCTCGCCGCTGCTGGTCCGCTGCCTGGCCTGGACCCGCCTGGCGCGGATCGGCCGCTACGCGCAGTGGCCGGACGGCTGCGGCGCGCTGACCCCGGAGATGGAGGCCCGCGAGCCCTGGCTGGAGACCGCGCAGCTGGACGAGGATCGGCTGGCCCGCGCCTACCAGGCGGCGGCCCAGGCGAACGCCGCGGATCTCGGCCTGGACCTGGACGCCGGGGTGATCGTCAAGGTCATGGCGGATCTGCCGCGCTCGCAGTACACGCTGCGGTCGGCGGTGACGGCCGGCAGCACCTCGGCCGACCTGGACGAGCTGCTGGCCTTCGTCACCGGCAAGCTGCCCGAGGTGCGGGCCGCGCTGGCGGACGAGCCCGGCCTGAACCCGGTGACCGCGCTGGTCTGCCGGGCCATGGCGACCCTGTGCCGCGAGGCAGGCAAGGACGAGCGGGCGGCGGAGCTGCTGGCCGAGGCGGCCGAGCGGTGCCGGTCGGATCCGCACGCATTCGTGCTGGCCGAGCTGATGCGCGGCGACTGGGCGGCGGCGATCCGCACCTCCCCGCTGCTGCTGGACCACTGGCCGGTGCTCAGCCTGAGCGCCTACACCGACCACGCGGACGCCCCGGTGCTGCCGGGCCGCCGGATCCGCCCCGACCTGGCCGAGCAGGCGTACGCCACCGCCGAGCGCGCGCTCGGCTTCGCGTCAGAACGGGACGTGGTCGCGCAGCGGCTGCGGGCCGCGCTGAAGCTGCGCCGCGCCTACCTGGCCCGGCTGGCCGGGGACGGCGAGGCGGTGCTGGCGCTGGCGTCCGAGGCGGCGGAGCTGGCCAGGGAAGCCGGTGACCAGGGATTGCGCTGGACCGCGTGGACCCACCGGGCGCTGGCCGCGATCGCGGTCGGCGCGCCGCTGGACCCGGCCGACGTGCACGACCTGGCCAAGTGGGCGCACGGGCCCGGCAGCCTGAGCCTGGCCGAGGGGCTGGGGGCGCTCTGCTCGCAGGAGGGCCACCACGCCGCCCGCGCCGGGCACTACGAGCGGGCGGCCGGGTGCCACCGGCTGGCCAGGGAGATCCACGGCGCGCTCGGGTACGCGGGCAACGAGGCCCAGTCGGTCACCGACCTGGGCATGCTGCGCCTGTGGATCGGCGACCGGGCCGGGGCCCAGGTGACGCTGGCCGAGGCGGCGACCCTGTTCGAGGCCGACATCCGCCGCCGCCCGGCGCTGGCGCTGCGGGAGAGCATCCGGCTGGTCGGCATCCTCATCCTGCATCTGCGCCTGCTGGACACGCCGGGCGGCGACCCCGGCGCGGTGCTGCGCACCGCCGACCGGATCAGGTCGGCCATGGCGGGGCTGCCGCCGCTGAGCGACGACGCGGCGCTGATCGCGATGGACGAGGTGGACGACGGCCCCCGGCAGGCCATGGCGGGCGTCGAGGACAGCCTCTCCCCCAACCTGGACGAGCTGCTCGGCGCGTGGGTGCTGACCAGGACCGCCGAGGACGCGCTGGAGGGCGCCGCCGTGCACGTGCCGACGCTGCGCGCGGTGGCGGCGCTGGCGCGGGGCGACGCGCGGGAGGCGGGCGAGCAGTTCGCCGCCGCGATGCTCGCCGCCGACGCCGCCGGCCCCGAGCAGCGCGACCTGCACCGGGCGTACGTGCTGGGCTGGCGGCGGGAGTGGAGCCGGGCGGCGGCCGCCTACCGGGTCCACCGGAGCCGGGGCGGCACCGGCTCCCGGGTGCTGGACACGATCGGGGCGGCCCCTGACCCGGCCGCGACGCGCACCCGGGCCGACGAGCACGAGCTGGCCGCCGTGCACTTCACCCGGTTCCGCGCCCACGACGACGCCGAGATCGAGCTGCGGGCGCTGCGCGGCCTGCTGGGCGAGGACTGGTGGCGGCGCTCGCTGGAACCGTGGACGGCGCTGGAGGTGGAGGCGGAGACCGCGCGCGGCCTGGCCGCCGCCGCCCGCGCGGCCGGCCGGGGGCCTGGGGTGGGCTTCGGCCGGGCGGTGGGGTTCTACCGGGAGGCGCTGCGCGCGATCGAGCTGGTCCGCGGCGGCGTCAGGGACGACTCGGCGCGCCGGTCGCTGGCCGACGCGCACGTGGTGTCCCGGATCAGGTTCGGCGCGGCGCGCTGCCTGCTGGAGGCCGGCGAGGCGGCCAGGGCCGAGGATTCGGCCAGGGCGGACGCGCTGGCCGAGGAGGCGTTCCTGGTCGGCGAGCAGTCCCGGGCCCGCGCGTTCCTGGACCTGCTGGAGTCGCGGCGGGCCACCGGCCGGGCGGAGATCCCGGCGCTGGCCGGCTGGCGGGCCGCCACCGCAGAGGTGGCGCTGCTGCAGCACCTGGCGGCGGCGCGGCTGGCCGCGGGGGAACCGCCGGACCCCCGGGTGGAGAAGCGGTTCGCGCAGGCGGAGGAGCGGCTGACCGGGCTCGAACGGGAGCTGGCCCGGGACCGTCCCGCCCTGTGGCGGGCGCTGGACGCGCGCGCGGAACCGCTGGGGGCGCCCGCCGCCGCGCGGCTGCTGCCGCGGGACACCTTGCTGGTCAGCTACCTGCTGCGGGACGAGCGGCTGCTGGTGTGGGCGATCGGCCCCGCCGGGCTGCTGGTGTCGCGGGCGCTGGACGTGCGCGGCGTCGACGGCCTGGTCCGGGCGGTGCGCAACGCCTGCGCCAACGGCGGCGACCCGGCCGGCCCGGCCGCGGAGCTGGCGGCCGTCCTGCTCGCGCCGGTGCACGACGCCCTGGCGGCCCACCGGAACGTGCTGCTGGTCCCGTCGGGAGCGTTGCACTCGCTGCCGTTCGGCGTGCTGCCGTGGCGCGGCGCGCCGCTGGCCGCCCAGCGCACCCTGTCCGTCCTGCCGGGCGCGGGCGCGCTGGCGTTCCTGCGCCCGATCCGGCCGGAGACCTTCGCCGACGGGCGGCTGCTCGCGGTGGGCGACCCCGCCTGCATGCGCTACCCCGACGCGGCCGGGGAGCCGGGACGGCACGCGCGGCGGCTGCCTGCCAGCGGGCTGGAGGCCAGCCTGATCGCCCGGCGTTTCCCCGGCGAGGCGGAGGCGCTGCTCGGGCGCGAGGCCACCAGGGACGCGGTGCTTGCGGCGGCGGCCGACGCGTCCGTCGTGCACCTGGCCACCCATGCCCGGCTGGACGAGGCCAGCCCGCTGTCGTCGGCGGTGCTGTTCTCCGACGGGGAGTCGCTGAGCGTCGCCGAGCTGGCGGGGGTGACGCTCCGGGCGGATCTGGTGGTTTTGAGCGCGTGCCGTACCGGGCAGGGCGGGGTTTCGCCGGGCGACGACGTGCAGGGGCTGCTCAGCGGGGTGCTGGCGGCGGGGGCGGGGGCGGCGGTGGTCACGCTGTGGCCGGTGCACGACCTGCCGACGGCGCTGTTCATGACCGACTTCCACCGGCGGCTGCGGACGGCCGGTTCGGTGCCGGAGGCGCTCCGGCGCACCCAGGAGGTGTTCCGGCGGCGCGGCCCGGCGCAGCATCGGCGGGCGGTGGTCCGGCTGCTCGCCGAGACCGCCGGGACGGAGGACGCCCGGCTCGCCGAGGCCCGCGCGGCGGTGGCCGCCAAGGATCCGGAGCACTGGAACCTGGTCGACCTGATGGGCCATCCGCGCACCTGGGCCGCGTTCGTCGCGGTGGCCGTGCCGGAAGGGTGATGCCGATCCCAGAACTGGGCATCCTTCTGGCGTGTCCCCCCTTCCCAGTCACGAAGGGCTGGTCGGCGACCTCCGGGCCCTGCGTGAGCGCGGCCTGCTGCGCCTGCGCGACGCGGACCTGCCCGCCATCCGGCTGGCCGCCGGGATCCGCCATCCCGGCCTGGACGCCGTCGGGGCCGCGGAACGGCTGCTGAGCGACGCGGTGGAGCGGCTCGGCGGGGGCAAACTGGGTGAGGCGGCGGCGTACACGTTCGGTCTGGTCCCCGGCACCCGGGACTGGGCCGCCTCGGACCGCAGGCGGCGGGCGGCGCAGGTGTATCCGGTGAGCGTGGAGCGGTTCCGCAAGCACCAGGAGCGGCTGGTGCTGGCCCAGGTGGCCGAGCAGATCCTGGCGCTCTGCGGCGACGCCGGGCCGGCCGCGCCCGCGGCGCGCACGATCGACCGGGCCAGGATCCCGGTCGCCGCGGGCTCGGGCTGGGTGACCGTGCAGGTGCAGCCGATCGAGCTGGTCACCGGGGTGGACATCCTGGTGTCGCCGGAGAACGTGTACCTGGAGATGTCCAAGCCGTTCATGCCCTCGGTGTCGGCGGCGGTGCGCAGGACCGGGGCCATCCTCGGCCCGTCCGGCGAGGTGGAGGACGACGTCATCCAGCGCGAGCTGCACGAATGGCTGGCCGTGTACGGCAGGACCGGCCTGCCGGTGGCCACCGGGACGGTCGCGGCGACCGGTCCGGGCGGCCTGGCCGTGAACGGCGCCCGCCGGATCTACCACGCCGCCATCGCGGTCCCGCGGACCGGCAGCAACGAGTACGACGTGACGCCCCCGGCGATCGCCCTCGCCGTCCGGAACGTGTTCCGGCTGGCGCGAACCGAGCGGGACGCCTTCGCGCCGCCGCTCGGCTCGATCTGCTTCCCCCTGATCGGGACCGGCCGGGGTTCACTGCCGCTGCGTACCGGCCTGCACTGGCTGTGGACCACGATCGTGGAGGAGCTGGCCCGTCACTCCGGCTGGGAGGTGCACCTCACCGTGCCCGTGCCGGAGGTCGCGGCGGAGGTGGTGCGGGCGCTGACGTCCGGGCGATAGCGGCCGCGATCCGGCCCATCACCTCGGCCGCGCGCGGCGCGGTCTCCAGCCCGGCCCGCCAGCGGGCGTGCAGGGGCGTCTCGGCCGGGGCGCAGAGCAGGGTGAGCGGCCCGGTGACGTAGGCGGCGGCGAGGGTCGGCAGCGGCGCGAGCTCGGGGGCGGAGAACCCCCGGGCCGCCGGGATCCGGCCGTCGAAGCCCGGCAGGCGGCCGATCCGCTCCAGCAGGCCCAGCCGGAGCCAGCCCGCCAGTTCCCGCTGGCCGTCCCCGGCCGCCGCCAGCAGGGCGGCCATCTCGACGGCCATCGCGTACGACTCCGCCGCCAGCAGCCCCGCGCCGAACTCCAGCTCCCCGTCCCGGGCGGCGAGCAGATCCAGATGGGCGCCCTCGTGGATGCCCAGCCAGACCCGCCGCTGTAACTCCGGCTTCTGGCGTCCCACCGCCACCAGCACGTTCTCCACGCCCTTCGCCGTGGGCAGCCGCATCCAGGTGCGCCACACCATGCCCGCGTACGCGTCGCCGCGCACGATCCGGTAGCGGCGGGCGGGCTCCGGCCGGTACCGCTCCCCCCAGCGGAGCTGACCCCTGGCGGAGTCGCGCCCCCGCGAGGTCCGGGCCTGCGCCCCCGTCGGGACGGCGGCGCAGAACTCGGCGACCAGCTCGCACAGCCGCCACACCTCCGCGCCGACCGGCGCGACCGGACCGGGATCGCCCTCGTCCGGGTACCAGGACGGCACCGGGCCGCCCAGCGCCCGCAGCGCCCGCAGCCGGACCGCGCCGGGGCCGCCGTGCCGGATCCCGGCCGCCCTGACCACCCGGTCCAGGCCGTCGAAGGCCCGCCCGAGCACCGCGCAGCCCAGCGCCACCTCGGCCCAGCCGCGCACGGTCCAGGCCGCCGCCTCCGCGCCGGTCGCGGGGACCAGGGTGGCGGCGACCGCCCGCGCCTCCGTCCAGGCGTGGACGGCGTCGCGGCTCAGCGCGCCCACAGCCGTACCCTCAGCACCAGCCTGGCGGGATCCTGGAACGCGGTCCTGGCGTGCAGGGTGCGCAGGTTGTCCAGGATGATCACGTCGCCGGGGCGGTGCCGTACCTGGTGGGCCTCGGCCCGGTCCAGGGCGGCCGTGAACGCGGCGGCGGGGCGGCGGCGGGCCCGGCCGGGCGGGCCCGCCAGGTTGTCGGAGCGCCAGCGGATGGTGCCCGCCGTGGTCGTCACCGTGGTGGGGGTGGGGGCGGGCGCGCCGGAGCGGAACACCTCCGGGACCTTCCAGGTCCAGGCCGGCTCGCGGAGTGCGGTGAGAGTGCCGGCGGGCAGGGATGACAGGGCGGCCGCCGCGCCCAGCACCCGGGTGTCGCCGCCGTCGTCGGCGGGCCGCACCACGAACAGGCAGACGTAGTCCTCCGGCTGCGCGTGGTACTGCGCGTCGGTGTGGAAGGCGGCGGGCCCGGTCCGCTCGGAGAAGGTGCCGTGGTCCCGGCCGGGACGCGGCCGGACCTCCCAGACGGCCTGGCCGCCGTCTCTGGTGGAGGGCCGCCCGAAGGCCGCGGCGATCCTCAGCACCTCGTCGTGGCCGGCCCCGAACCGCTGTCCCCGCAGCACCGTCCAGCCGTGCTTGGCCAGGTCCGCCCTGGCGCGCTCGATTCCATTCATGGTGAACCCCGTCTCGCGGAAAACCGATGCTTTCCAGGGAACCGCCAAGGGGGGCGCGCCATCCGGTCGCGGCCCGGGCGGCTCCGGGGCGAGATCCGGGCGGCCCTTGCGAGAGTCAGGTCATCAGCCTAGGGTTCGTCCAACCTTAGTGAGATACATTCGGTTGTAGACACTTGTAGGAAAACGACACAAGGGGGAGTCGAGGAGTGTTGGCCCAAGAGCGCAGGCTCGCCGCGATCGCCGCGGCGTCGGCGGCGGCCTTCCGCCGCAGCGACTACCACCAGGTCCGGGCCGAGGACGTCGCCGAGCGGGTCCGGCTGCCGCGCGGCGGCGACTCCGGCAGCGGGCGCAGCGCGGTCTGGCTCTACAACGAGGTCCGCAGCCGGCGGGTCCTGGTGGCGCTCGCGGTCAAGCACGCCTTCGACGAGTTCACCGCCGGGGAACCGGCTCCCCCGCCGACCCGCTCGGTGCTGGACGCGCAGGCCCTGGTCACCTCGGCGCTGCGCAGGATCGCCCGCTTCCACCAGCTCGACCGTTTCATGCTGGCGCAGGTCCGGCTCGGCATCGGTGACATCTCCACCTCCGAGAAGCGCCCTTCGGCGGCGCAGACCCCGCCAGGCTGGCTGCCCGGCACGTTCGGCGCGGCCGCCGCCGCCGGCTGGGAGGGCCGGGTCACCGCCTACGCCGAGTATCTGGCGCCGCGCCTGCGCGAGGCCGCCCTGACCGTGACCGTGCCGCCGGAGGGCTGGGCCGTGGCCAGCGCGGAGCGCCTCTCCGAGCTGGCCTTCCGGGCCATGGTGGACGACCCGGAGGGCCCGGTCGACCATCAGGCGAACGCGCTGGCCGCGTACTGGCTGTCCCGGGATCTGGTGCCGCTGGCCGGGGAGTGGGCCGACCGGCTGCACACCGCGGAGCGGACCTGCGAGCTGACCGAGCGGATCGGGCCGAACGGCCGGGCCCGGGTGCGCGCCCTGGACGTGGTCTTCCAGGTCCTGCTGGACGACAGCCCGCTGCTGGTCCGGGCCGCCGAGGTGGGCGGCGAGCTGACCGACCTGATCGGCGACCGGGCGGGCGACCGGCAGTGGCGCTGCGACGTCACCAGCCGCCGCGGCCTGGCCCTGCTCCGGCTGGGCGACACGGCGGGCGCGCGGGCCGGTTTCGAGGAGTCCGAGCGGATCGCGCGGGACTTCTCCGACGACTTCGACCGGGAGTCGTACCTGACCAGGGCCGAGCACAACCTGGCCGAGGTGCTGGTCGAGGAGGGCCGCCCGACGGCCGGCCGGCGCGCGCTGGAGCGGGTGGCGGCGAAGCGGGCCGAGGGCGTGCCGGAGATCGGGGTCGGCGCGCCGTGGCGGCGGCTCACCCTGACCCGGCAGGCGCTGGCCGCGGCCGAGACCAGGTCCGGCCAGGTGGTGGCCGGGGTGGTGCTGGCCGAGCAGGTGGTGGCCGACCGGGAGGAACGGCTCGGGGCCGACAACGTGAACACCGCCTCCGCCCGGGTCACCCTGGCCGAGGCGCTGCTGGCCGCCGGGCATCCGGCCCAGGCCCGCCACCATCTCACCGAGGCGATGCGGCTGCGCGCCCTGCACCTGCCCAAGGAGGGCTACTGGCCGCAGTACGACCTGGTCAGGCTGGCCGAGATCGAACTGTCCGCCGGGTTCCCGGCCCAGGCGGTCCGGCTGCTGGCCGACTCGATCGTGATGACGCCGTGGTTCGCCGACCGGGTCTCCCCCCGGCTGCGCCGCGACGCCACCCTGATCCGGGCCCGCGCCCTGGTCGCCTCCGGCGACGTGGCGCAGGCGCTGGACGACCTGGAGCGGCTGCCGCCGGACCGGGCGGCCAGGCGGGCCAGGGCCGCCGCGCTGCTGGTCATGGGCGAGACCGAGGCCGCGGTCCGGCTGCTGGACACGATCGCCGAGGCGGAGCGGGAGCTGGAGGACGACCATCCTGGTCAGGCCGAGACGCTGCTGCTGACCGCGCGGGCGGCCACCGTGCTGGCCGAGGACGACGCCGCCAACGCGGCCGCCGCGGCGCTGGGCGCGCTGGGCAAGGAGGCCATGGACGCGACCCACCCGATCCTGCTGGCCGGCCGCCTGGACACCGCCCTGCAACGCGCCAGGACCGGCCACGCGAGCGACGTCCGCGACCTGCTGGCGCCGATCCTGGACCGCAAGGTGCTGGCCCACAGAAAGCCCGCGCTGGGCGACGGGCATCCGCTGCTGGCCGAGGCGCGCGCCCTGGCGACCCGGGTGGGCGACCCGCCGTCGGCGCTCCCGGAGGACCGCCTCTGGGAAGATTTATAATGTAGTGCCAACTATATAACTCATTCCACGAATCTTCGGTGTTGCCTATATTAGGCTCGTACGTGATGGGTTGGGGGGCCCGGGGCGATCTGTCACCGAGGAGTCAAGTCTCATGGGCTTCCCCCCAGGAGAGGTCCCGCCGACCAGGAGGGATCTGGCCGTCCCCGAGACGCGCCGGGACGGCCCGCGAGCCGGGGCCGGGGGCCTGCCGCCGTCACTCGCGGAGGCCTACGAGGTCGTCCGGCCGATTCCCGGCCAGGGCGCGGAGGCGGACCTGGTCGTGGTGCGGGACCGGGCCGGGCACGAGTTCGTGCTCAAGGTCTACCGCGCCGGATACCGCGCCGACCCGAAGGTGTGGGCGGCGGTGCGGGAACTCCGCTCCCGCCACATCGTGCGGATCGTCACGACCGGCCAGGCGGACGGCCGCGACTACGAGATCCAGGAGTACGTGCCCGGCGGCACCCTGGCCGACCTGGCCCGCCGGGGGCCGGTCGACACCGGGCGGGCGGTCGCCCAGCTGGCGGACGCGCTCGGCGAGCTGCACGGCCTCGGGGCGGTGCACCGCGACCTGAAGCCCGCCAACGTGCTGGTCCGGGGGACGGAGCCGCTCGATCTGGTGCTGGCCGACTTCGGGCTGAGCCGGGGCATCGACGCCTCGATCGTGTTCGGGACGGCGTCCAGGACGCTCGCGTACGCGCCGCCGGAGTCCTTCAGCGGCGCGGTCTCCCGGCAGTGGGACTGGTGGTCGCTGGGCGTCCTGGTCCTGGAGCTGGCCATCGGCCGGTCCCCGTTCGAGGGCATGACCGAGCAGGCCGTCATGCACCACCTGCTGACCAAGGGCATGGACGTGGAGCCGGTGGCCGATCCCCGGCTGCGGCTGCTCTGCCGGGGCCTGCTGCTGCGGGATCCCGCCGTGCGCTGGGGCGCCGCGCAGGTCGCCGAGTGGCTGGCCGGGTCGGCCCCGGTGGTGGCCGAGGACCGGGGTCCGGGAGACGGGACGCGGATCCCGCTGCTGTTCCTGGGCGAGTACCACACCGCCCGGGTGCCGCTGGCGCGCGCGATGGCCGCCCGCTGGGACGACGCGGCCCGCCGTTTCCTGGTCACCATGGGCACGCCCGAGCACCCCAGCGAGGGCTGGGGCACGCTCCGCGCCTGGCTCCGCCAGTTCGACGACCCGGCCGCCGACGACGTGGAGGGCCGCCAGGAGCTGATCGACCTGCGGCTGACCTCAGCCGCCCGCTCCCCCGACGTCAAACTCCTCTACCTGCTCTACTGGCTGGACCCTGGCCTGCCGCCGCTCTACCGGGGGCGGGCCGTGACCCTGGACAGCCTGCGGGAACTGGCCGCATCCGCGCCGGCCCGCCCGCAGGAGGCGCGGGCGATGCTGGCCGACCTGTGGGACCACCACCTGCTGCCCGTGCTGGCCGGCCTGACCGGCGCCGAGGAGCTGCGCGGCGTGGACGCGCGCTGGCGGCGACTGGCGGCGGCCTTCCCCACCGTCGCCGCCCACCCCGGCTTCGACGAGGCGCAGGTCCGCGGTGGCCTGCTCGCCCTCGCCCTGGACGAGCAGGCCACCGCGCGCACCCTGCGCGACTCCACCAGCCAGGTACGGGCTTCGCTGCCGGCCCCGGTGCCGTGGTTCGCGGACCTGATCGACTCAGGCGACCCGGTCCAGCTGCTGGCCGCCCACCTGGCCGCCGGCACCGCGCGCGCCTGGGCCGAGAACGAGGCCCGCCGCCAGGCCGAGCAGCGCGCCGCCTCCCTGGCCAGAGAGCAGCGCTGGCGCGAGCTGGAGACGTTACGCGAGGCGGGCCGGATGCGGGCGGTGAGCTGGGCGGCGCTGGCCGTCGGGATCCTCTCGGTGCTCTGGCTGATCGTGCTCTGGCTGGCCGACGCGCTCCCCCGGGAGGGCGTGGACCCGTGGACGGGCGTGACGGTGACCGCGACACCGTCGATCCCGTTCCTGGTGATGGCACTGGTCTGGTTCTGCCTCGGCCTGGCCGAGACCGTGCTGGCACTGCAGATCGCCGGGGCGTACTACCCCCGCTACTCGCTGCTGGGGCCGCTGGGCCGGATCGCGGCCGGGGCGCGCGGACCGGCGGGCGCGCTGCGCTCGCTGTCCCAGCTGGCCGCCGGCGGGCGGGGCGGGCTGATCGCGGCGGCGGTCATCTTCATCTTCCTGCTGATCGTCGTCAACATCGTGGCGGGGCTGCTGGTGCACTACCTGATCCTGCCCGCGGGGGTCGCGGTCGCCTACGGCCTGTGGACCCACCGCCGCTGGCAGAACTGGGAACGGGAACTCGGCCAGGCCAGGGCGAACACACTGGGGGGTAACGCGTGAGCGGCGAGGTATTCCTGATCGCGGCGCTGGCGGGGGCGGGCGCGGTGGTGGCGGTGGGGTTCGCCAGCCGGACCGCGATCGCGGGCACGACGCTGGCGCTGGAGGGCGTGAGCGCGCTCGGCGAGCACATGAACGGGGTGGTGGCCCGCGCCGAGGAGTCACACCGGGAGGCGTGCGCGTGGGGAGCGGCGGCGAGCGGCGTGCTGGACCGGAACGCGCGGCTGGCCGTGCTCGCGGAGGCGTGCGCGCGCACGCCGGGGGGCGACGGCCCGGCCGCGCTGCTGCCCGAGCCGCTGACGCCGGCCGGGATGGCGGCGGCGGAGCTGCTGCGCTGGTGCGGCGAGACCGACGAACGCCTGCGCCGGGTGGACGGGGAGCTGACCGGGCTGAACGCGGCCGCGCTGACCACGACGGTGTTCGACGACCTGATCCGGGCCCTCGGCGGCGACGGTCACGCCGGGTCGGCCGCCGAGCTGGCCGAACTGCTGGCCGCCCTGCCGGAGGCGCCGCAGGCCTGGCGGAACGAAGGGGCCGCCCGCGATCTCGCCGAGACGCTGGACCGGGTGCTGGGGCGGCTCACGGCCCACGTCTCCGCGCAGGACCTGGACGCCATCCGCGCGGCCGCGCGCCGGGTCGGCGCGGCGGCCGGACCGGCCGAGGCGCGGACCCGGGTGGTGGACGTGCGGCACCGGGTGCAGCTGGCCAACCAGGCCGCCACCGGGCGGCGCGCCCGCGCGTTGGAGGCCGCCCGGCTGCTGCACGCGCTGCGGCTGGACGCCCCCGCCGAGTACGACCAGGTCAAGGCCGGGCTGGCCGAAGTGGTGGCCGGTCGCGCCGACCTGGAATACGGCCTGCGGGCCGAGGCGCGCGCCGCGTGCGAGGCGGTGGTGGCCGCCGCGGACCGCGCGCACGTCCGGGCGAGCCTGCTGGGCGCGCTCGGCGACCTCGGCTACCGGGTCGAGGAGGGCTTCGAGACGCTGCAGCCGGTGCGCCTGGCCAAACAGGGCTGGGAGCAGCACGCCGTCCAGCTGGTGCTGACCGAGGAAGGCGGGGTCCGCTCTGCCGTCGTGCGCACCGCCGACGGCGCGGACGCCGACGCGGCCCGCGAGCAGGAGTGGTGCGACGCCTTCGACCAGGCCAGGGCCCGGCTGTCGGCCGAGGGGGTGGACACCTCGGTGGAACGCCTGGTCCCGCCGGGCTCACGCCCCGCGCCCCGGGTCCGGCCGCGCGGCGCGCTGCCCCGCAGGCTCACCCGGGCCAGAGAGCGTGACCGGCCGGAATGAGCGAGATGGAGTGGCCCGCGTTCGCCAGGGAGATCGACGTGACCCTGGCCGTCCAGTCGCAGTACGTGCTGTACGGCAACCTCCGTGACCTTTTCCTGGTGCGCGCCGCGGACGGGACGCCCGCGCTCCGGTCGTTGCGCGACCTGCTGTGGCGGGTGCTGGAAGCCGGCGACTACCGGGCGCTGCTCTCCTACGATCCGGTGGACGGGCTGCTCGTGCACCCGCAGCGGCCGGAGGCCCTGGACGCGGCCACCCGACTACTCGGCGGCAAACCCGGCGACCAGCCGCCTTCGCTGGCCCGGCTGCGGACGGAGCTGACCGCGTTCGGCCGCCCGCAGGAGCCGGGGGAGCCGCCGGTCCGGGGGGCGTTCGTGGTCGACTACGCCTCCCGGCTGGTGGTCAGCCCGGAACAGCTCGACCCGGCGGAACGCGACTTCTTCCTGTTCTGCCTGAAATCCTCGCGTACGGCGATGCCGCTGTTCCTGCCCGGAAGCACCCGCCCCGGCCCGCTCTACAACCCGGTCTTCTGGCTGGTGGAGCGGGAGCGGGATCTGCCGTCGTGGCTGACCGCCGGGAACGAGCGGATCAGGGCGATCGGGGTGCCCAGCCCGGACTTCGGGGACCGGAAGGAGACCGCCAGGCTGCTGGCCGCCTCGTTCCCTGGGGCCGGCCAGGATCCGGAGGTGTGCGACGCCTTCGCCGAGCAGGCGGAAGGGCTGGCGCTGCGGCAGATGGTGGACGTGACCCGGCTGGCCCGCGATCGCGGCCTGGGGTTCGAGCAGCTGCCGGACGCGGTGCGCACCTACCGGCTGGGGGTGCTGGACAACCCGTGGCGGCGCGGATTCCTGCGGCAGCGGATCAGGGACGGCGAAACCAGTGTGCCGCGCCGCATTCTCGGACAGGACGCGGCCGTGGTGAAGACGCTGGACATTCTCAAGCGGGCCGCGCTCGGGCTGTCGGGCGCGCAGGCGGCGCAGTCGTCGTCCCGGCCGCGCGGCGTGCTGTTCTTCGCGGGGCCGACCGGGGTGGGCAAGACCGAGCTGGCCAAGACGGTGGCCGCGCTGGTGTTCGGCGACGAGGCCGCCTATCTGCGGTTCGACATGAGCGAGTTCTCCGCCGAGCACGCGGGCGACCGGCTGATCGGCTCGCCGCCCGGATATGTCGGGCATGAGGCGGGCGGGGAGCTGACCAACGCGGTACGGCAGCAGCCGTTCCGGGTGATCCTGTTCGACGAGATCGAGAAGGCGCATCCGCGGATCCTGGACAAGTTCCTTCAGGTGCTGGAGGACGGGCGGCTGACCGACGGGCGGGGCACCACGACGCACTTCTCCGAGTGCATCCTGATCTTCACGTCGAATCTGGGGATGGCGGGGAGTGCGGTGCGGCATGGGTTGCCGTACGAGGAGATCGAGCGGACGATCAAGGCGGCGATCGAGGATCATTTCGTCCAGGTGCTGAAGCGGCCGGAGCTGCTGAACCGGCTGGGCGACAACATCGTGGTGTTCGACTTCATCGGCGCGGAGGCGGCCGGGCGGATCTTCGATCTGCAGCTGGCCAACATCCTGCGGGTGGTCAGCGAGCAGCACGGGATCGACGTGCTGCTGGGTGAGCCGGCCAGGAGCGAGCTGAAGGCGTGGTGCACGGCCGGGCTGGAGAAGGGCGGGCGCGGCATCGGGGCCGCACTGGAGTCACTCCTGGTGAACCCGCTCGCGCGAGCGCTGTTCGAACTGCCGCCGGGGCATCACGGGCCGGTGACCGTGACCTCGATGCGCCGGGACGGCCCAACCGTGACACTGGAGCCGGCGTGACCGGGCCGGGGCCGGACTTAGGGCCGGAGCTGGGGCCGGACTCGCGGCCGAAGTTGCGGCTGAACCGGTGCCATTACCCGGTGACCACGCTCGGGCCGGGGGTGCGGGCGGGGGTCTGGGTGCAGGGCTGCACGATCGCCTGCCCCGGCTGTGCCGCCACCGACACCTGGTCGTCAGAACCGGGAGCGGAGGTGCGGGTGGAGACGGTGCTGGGCTGGCTGGCCTCGCTGGACGGGCCGGTGGACGGCGTCACCATCTCCGGCGGCGAGCCGTTCCAGCAGCCGGACGCGGTCGGCGAGCTGATCGCCGGAATCCGGGCCTGGGCGGGCGAGCGGCCGGTGGACGTGCTCGCCTACTCGGGGTACACGCTGTCCCGGCTGCGCGCCAGGCCCGCGCTGTCCGCGCTGGTGGACGCCTGCGACGCGGTGGTGACCGGGCCGTACGCGCGGAATCGGCCCGACGGCGGCTGGCTGCGCGGCTCCGACAACCAGGTCCTCACCGTGATCACCCCGCTCGGCCGGGACCGGTACGGCGGCGACCCGCCCGACGGCCCCCGGCTTCAGATGGGCGTGGAAGGGGAACGCGTCTACCTGATCGGCGTGCCCCGCCGGGACGACCTCGACCGCACGGCCGAGGCCCTGCGCCGCGCCGGCGTACCCATCGAGGAGGCGTCGTGGCGGACCTGACCTGCCCCTACTGCGGCAACCCCGCACCGGAGACCGCCCCACTCTGCCCGACCTGCGGCGGCCCGCTCCTGACGGGCGAAACCGGCCAGAGCGGCCAGCCCGGCCAGGATAGCCAGGCCGGCCAACTCGGTCACGCCGGCCAACTCGGTCAAGGCGGCCAGGCTGGTGAGCCCGGCAAGACCAGGATCGGCCCGCTCCCCGCACGCCGGGACGGCTGCCCGGCCTGCGGCGCCGACATCCCCGACCCCGGCAACCTGGTCTGCGTCGAATGCCTGGAACCGCTCGGCCGTACCCCGGACCGGCGGGAACCGGTCGCGGGCACCCGGCGGGACCGGCCGCGCACGCTGCTGCTGGACTTCCCCGGCGGCCGGGTGACCGTCCCGCCCGGCGGGACCGAGACGCTCGGCCGCGACCCGGCCGCCGGCGGCAGCGCCCAGGTGTTCCAGCGCTTCGAGAACATCTCCCGGCGGCACGCCACCCTCGGCGTCGACCCCGGCGGCTCCGCCTGGATCCGGGACGAGAACTCCACCAACGGCACGTTCGTCAACGGCGTCCCCATCAGGCCGGGCGCCAGGACCTCCCTCCACGACGGGGATCTGCTCCGCCTGGCCGCCGACGTGGAGGCGCGGGTACGGCTACGGGAGAACGCCGATGGATGACCGGCTCGTGATAACCGCCCTGACCCACGTCGGCGCGGTGCGCGACCACAACGAGGACGCGGTGACCGCCGCCGGGCTGGTCATCTCGGAGATCTCGATGGCCGAACCGATCACCTGCTCGCTGCCACTGTCCCGCACCGTCCTGGTGGCGGTCGCGGACGGCCTGGGCGGGCACGCGGGCGGCGAGGTGGCCGCCGCGCACACTGTCGGCGTGCTGGCCCGCCAGGGCGCCGCCGCCGACGGCCCCGGCGAGCTGGCCGGCCTGATCAAGGACATCGACGCCCAGCTCACCGCCCTGGCCGCGCAGCACCCGTTCCTCACCGGCATGGCCACCACCCTGGCCGGGCTGCTGTTCACCCCCGACGCCACGACCTGGTTCAACGTCGGCGACTCCCGCGTCTACCGCCTGGAGGACCGCTTCCTCGGCCAGCTCTCGGTGGACGACTCCCCGCGCGGCGGCGAACCCGGCGCTCCCCCGCCCCCCACCCACATCGTCACCCAGGTGATCGGCGGCTCAGGCCGCGACATCGACGTGCACACCGGCGCGGACGAGCGGACCGGCTGCTGGCTGCTCTGCACCGACGGCCTCACCGACCTGGTCCCGGTGGCCGACATGGAGGAGGCGCTGAACACGGCCGACGACGACAGCCAGGCGGTCAAACGCCTCTGGGCGCTCGCCATGAACGCCTCCGGCCGCGACAACATCACCATCGTGCTGGCCCGGCGCGGCGGGGAGCGCTGATGCCCTCCCGCAAACTGGCCCGCTACCTGATGCAGCACCTCCGCGAGATCCACGACGCGCTGGACGCCGAGACGTGGGCGCGGGTGGCCGCGCTGCTCGACCGGATCGCCGTCGAAGCCGACCAGGACGCCGAGGCCGACTGGTACGACCTGCTGGACCTGATCCAGTTCTCGCTGCCGCGCGGCCACGAGATCCGCCGCGCCATCTCCGCCGAGACCGCCGGCGGCACCAGGGGCGCGCCCGCCGACACCGAGATCTCCGCCACCCTCACCGTGCTCCGGGCGATGCTGCCCGACCTGGCCGAGATCGCCGGGGACACCGACGTGGACGACGACATCAAGGAGGTCAGGGAGCGGCTGCGGGCCGCCCCCTCGGTCTCCCTGGAGGAGCTGCGCGCCCGGGGCGCCGACCCGGACGCCGCCCACCTGCTCCGGCTGCCGGGCCCCGGCGGCGTCACCGTCCCCGCGTTCCAGTTCGGCCCCGACGGCGCGGAACTGCCCGCCGTGCGGACCGTCAACCTGCTGCTGGCCGCCGGGCGCGACCCCTGGGGGGCCGCCCACTGGTGGCTCCGCGGCAACGCGCTGCTCGGCGACGCGCCGGCGCGGCTCGTCGCCGACCATCCCGACGACGTCATCGAGGCCGCGCAGGCCCTTCGAGAGGAGTACTGAGGTGCCCGCGCAGGACCCCCCGAACCTCCGCGCCATCGCCGCGCACCGGCTACTGCTGCCCAGGGGAACCCAGCTCTGGCGGGTTCACCTGCGCAAACACCCGAGCGACACGTTCACCCCGGCGCGCCGCCACCCCGGCAGGTACGGCGGCCGCTTCGACGGCGCCGACCCCGACCTGTACGACCACTGCTACCTCGCCTACGAGCAGAGCACCGCGCTGGCCGAATGCCTGCTCCGGTCGGTACGGTTCGACGACGAGGGCCCCCGCGAGCTCACCCTCGCCCAGCTGGAGGGGCGGCGGCTGTCCCTGGTCGAGACCACCCGCGAGCTGCCGCTGATCTCGCTGTCCAGCACGCCCGCGCTGGCGGCGGTGGCCCAGGACGAGTGGCTGATCCAGGCGGAGCCGCCGGAGTACCCGCTGACCCGGCGGTGGGCGCACTGGATGCGAGGCCTCGAACCCGGCGCGGCCGGGCTGGACTGGATCTCCCGCCGGGATCTGCCCAAGCGCAGCGTCATCCTGTTCAAGGACCGCTGCCCGGCGCCGCCGCTCGCGGCCACGCCACTCCACGTCGAGCTGGACACCGAAGAGGGATTCGCCTGGCTGGACGTGATGCTGCGGCCGTACCGGGCCAGGGTGCTACTGCGGTGAGCCGGGTTCCACGTCCTGGGCGCGGAGAGCGGAGAGCATCTCGGCGGTGAGGTCGCCGAGGTAGGCGAGGCGGGCCGCGCGGGCCTCGGGCACCACCTCGACGACCGGCAGCCCGGCCCCGGCGGCGGCCTCGGTGATGTGGCGGGTGAGTTCGCGGTGGTCCAGGTGCTCCTCCAGGGCCTTCTCCAGGGAGGGGGCCGAGCCGGCCAGCCGTACCGCGCCGTGGGCGGCCTCCCGGAAGCGGCCGGCGGCCAGGTGGGCGGCGAGCAGGTCGCGGATCTCCTGTGCGTCGGCGCGGCCGGGGAGTTCGACGGCCAGTGCGTCGGCCTCGGTGAGGATGGCCGCCAGGGAGTCGGCGGCCTCCTGGGCGCTGTCCCTGGCCTCGGCGAGCAGGGCGGTCCGCCGGGCCACCTGGGTGAGGTGCTCGCCGACCAGGTCGTTGAGGCGGGCGTAGCCGAACCTGAAGGTGCGGGTGTCGGCCACGCCGGCGCGGACGGCGGCCAGCTGGTCGGCCACCGCCTGCGCGCCGTCGGGATCCAGGGCGACCCGGTCGTCCCATTCGTCCAGGCGGGTGTGCACCAGGTCGAGCGCGGCCACCCGCTCGTCCTCGGCCAGCACGGCGGCCAGGCCGGCCCGGACCGCCTCCAGGCGGCGGGCGGCGGCGACCAGGTCCAGGTGCACGCCATCCGCGTCGGCCTGGTTGGCGACCCGGGCCAGGCGGGTGCCGAGCACGGCCAGCGTGCGCAGCACCCCCTGCCGCTCGTCCTCGGCCGTGCCGGTCACCCGGAGGCCGGCCAGCGCGTCGGTCCTGCGGGCCAGGACGATCAGCCGATCGGACAGCCGTTCCCGCTCCGCCGCCAGGCGGGACGCGTGCTCGGCGGCCCGGGCCCGGCGGCGGTCCTCCTCCCGGCGGCGGCGCTCCTCGATCCTGCGGCGGCGCTCGCCGTCGAACGCCCTGGCACGTTCCCCGGCCAGTGCCACATCCACGTACCTGGGATTTCCTGACATTCGGGACCCCCTCGCCGAGGCCGAACTATGGGATTTTTAGAAGTGGTCGAGAAGTTCGGGGAATCGGGTCAGCCGGAGCACGCCCTGGTCGTGCGGGTCCAGTTCGGCGTGTTCCAGGACCCAGGTGTGCTCGTGCGGGATGAAGACCGCGTTCATCCCGGCCTGCCTGGCCGGGCCGATGTCGGATTTCGGGGAGTTGCCGATCATCCAGGTGGACGAAAGTGCCAGGGAGTGTTCCCGGGCGAGCCACTCGTACACCTCCACTCCCTTTTCCGGAACAATATGGATATTTCCGAAATGTCGGGCAAGTTGTGAGGCGTCTAGTTTGCGTTGCTGTTCCGCCGGGTCGCCCTTGGTGAGCAGGAGCATCCGGTGCCGGGCGCCCAGCTCGGCGAGCGTGTCCGCGACGCCGGGGATCAGCTCGATCTCACCCCTGATCAGGCGGATCGCCAGCTGCTCGATCCGGCGCTGCTCGTCCAGGGTGGCCGGGCGTTCGTTCAATCGCTCCAGGCACTCGGCGAGGCTGCGCAGGAAGACCTTGCTGCCGTAGCCGTGCGCGACCGCGTTGGCCCGCTCGATGTCGTCGAGGATCGCCCTGATCTCGGACTTGGCCAGGGTGGGATGGGCCATCCAGTCGAAGAAGTCATCGATGACCCGCTCGAACAGGATGTTGTTCTCCCACAGGGTGTCATCCGCATCGAAGATGAGCACCTGTCCGTCCCGCCGCACATCCGCCCCCAAATATCTGTGGATACCTCTAATTAAGCACTACTTGCCGGTTCGCTCACGGAGAAGCAGCAACGCGTATGCGGCGATCGAGCAGGAATCCCCGAAACTACCGTCGCTGATCATGCGTTCCAGCTCCGCCCTCGGCACCCAGGACTGGGTCATGTCCTGCTCGGACGCCTCCCGCCGGGTGGGACCCGGGGTCAGTCCGGTGGCCAGATAGACGTGGAAGCCCTGGGTGATGGTCCCGTGCGCGTTGTCCAGCCGGCCGAGCCGGTCCAGGCTCGCCGCGGTCAGGCCGGTCTCCTCGGCCAATTCGATCCTGGCCTCGTCGGCGTGGTCCCGCGCGGGCGCGGCGCCCTGCGGGAAACTCCACGATCGGCGGCCGATCGGGTACCGATATTCTTGGACGAGGTGGAATCCGTCCCGTTCCATCGGGATGACCAGCACGAAATCCGGCTTGTCGACATAACCGTACAGACCGGGCGATCCGTCCGGTCGTTCGATCTCGTCCTCCCGCACGGTCATCCAGGCGTTCTTGTACACCACCCTGGAGGAGATCGTCCTGATCATCGCATCGGTCATGAGGCCCGATACTACCCAGTGGTGATTGTTGCGGCGCGGAATAAGTTGGTGTGTCCCGGCGCTGTGCCGGACTGAACAGACAAGGTCATGAGGTTGGAGGGCAGAATGCAGTTCGGGATTTTCACCGTCGGCGACGTGACGCCGGACCCGACGAACGGCCGGGCGCCGAGCGAGCACGAACGCATCAAGGCGATGGTGACGCTCGCGCTGAAGGCCGAGGAGGTCGGGCTGGACGTGTTCGCCACCGGCGAGCACCACAACCCGCCGTTCGTGCCGTCCTCGCCGACGACCATGCTCGGCTACATCGCCGCCAGGACCGAGCGGCTGATCCTGTCCACCGCGACCACCCTGATCACCACGAACGACCCGGTCAAGATCGCCGAAGACTACGCGATGCTGCAGCACCTGGCCGACGGCCGGGTCGACCTGATGCTCGGCCGGGGCAACACCGGCCCCGTGTACCCGTGGTTCGGCCAGGACATCCGCAACGGCCTCTCGCTGGCCGTCGAGAACTACGCCCTCCTGCACGAGCTGTGGCGCACCGACGTGGTCGACTGGGAAGGCCGGTTCCGTACGCCCCTGCAAGGTTTCACCGCGACCCCGCGCCCGCTGGACGGCGTGCCCCCGTTCGTGTGGCACGGCTCGATCCGCACCCCCGAGATCGCCGAGCAGGCCGCCTACTACGGCGACGGCTTCTTCGCCAACAACATCTTCTGGCCGAAGGAGCACTTCATCCGCCTGATCAGCCTGTACCGGGAGCGGTACGCCCACTACGGGCACGGCACGGCCGAGCAGGCGTACGTGGGGCTGGGCGGGCAGGTGTTCATGCGGAAGAACTCCCAGGACGCGGTCCGCGAGTTCCGCCCGTACTTCGACCAGGCCCCCGTGTACGGCAACGGCCCCTCGCTGGAGGAGTTCACCGAGCAGACGCCGCTCACCGTGGGCAGCCCGCAGGAGGTCATCGACAAGACGCTGATTTTCCGCGAGCACTTCGGCGACTACCAGCGGCAGCTGTTCCTGATGGACCACGCGGGCCTGCCCCTGAAGACGGTCCTGGAGCAGCTGGACCTCCTCGGCGAGGAGGTCATCCCGGTGCTGCGCCGCGAGTTCGCCGCGAACCGCCCGGCGGACGTCCCCGACGGCCCGACGCACGAGTTCCTCGTCGCCCGCGCCGCCGCAGACGCCGCGTCCGCAAACGCAGCCTCCGCAAACGCAGCCGCCGCAAACGCTGCCGCCGCGGACGCTGCCGCCGACACCGCTTCTGTCACCGCTTCTGTCACCGGCTGACCGGCTTCACCGATCAGGAAGGACATCGATGCACCCCTACCGACTCGTCGTCGTGACCGCCGGTCTGAGCCAGCCCTCCTCGACGCGGCTGCTGGCCGACCGTCTCGCGGAGGCCACCCGGCTCGCGGTCGAGCACCCGGTCGAGCTTCGCGTGATCGAGCTCCGCGACCTGGCCACCGACGTCGCCAAGAACATGGTCACCGGCTTCCCCTCGCCCACACTCGCGGACGCGCTGGACGCGGTCACCAGGTCGGACGCGCTGATCGCCGTGTCGCCGATCTTCACCGCCTCCTACAGCGGCCTGTTCAAGTCCTTCTTCGACGTGCTGGACAACACCGCGCTGACCGGCAAGCCCGTCCTCATCGCCGCGACCGGCGGGACCGCCCGCCACTCGCTGGCCCTGGAGCACGCGCTCCGCCCGCTCTTCACCTACCTGCGCGCGACGGTGGCCCCGACCGCCGTCTACGCCTCCTCCGAGGACTGGGCCTCCAACGGCGACACCGGCCTCTCCCGCCGGGTCACCCGCGCCGCCGGCGAACTCGCCGACCTACTGCTGCGCCGCCCCGCACCGGCCGCCGTGCACGACCAGCAGGACCGGGTGGTGCCGTTCGCGGAACAGCTCGCGGCCGTGCGCCCGGCCTGAGGACGGCTCAGAGGTTGTTGAGCCGAGACCGCCACCAGTGACAGAGCGGGTGCCGCGCAGCCAATACCATCGGGGCGCGGTTTCTATCTTTGGGCACCTGTGGAGTGGTTATGGCGGGTTTGGGGACGCGGCGGCCGATGGTGAGCCGGAGCCGGGCCGAAGGGCACCGGGCGGCCACGCCGCTGGAGTTGCTGTTCGATCTGTGTTTCGTGGTGGGGGTGGCGCAGGCGGCGGCCAGTCTGCATCACGCGCTGGCGGAGGGGCACGCGGGCGAGGGGCTCATCGGCTACCTGCTGGTGTTCTTCGCCATCTGGTGGGCCTGGATGAACTTCACCTGGTTCGCCTCCGCGTACGACACCGACGACGCGCCCTACCGGCTGCTGGTGCTGGTGCAGATCGTGGGCGTGCTGATCCTGGCGGCGGGGGTGCCCCGCGCGTTCGCCGACAAGGACTTCAGCCTGATGACCCTCGGGTACGCGATCATGCGGCTGGGCATGGTGGCGCTCTGGTTGCGGGCCGCCAGGGAGGATCCGGCGTCGCGGACGTGCGCCCGCAGGTACGCGATCGGGATCGCGGCCGTGCAGGTGGGGTGGCTGGCACGGCTGGCGGCGGCCGAGTGGGCCGGTCTGGACGGGTACCCGCAGCTGTTCGTCTGGGTGGCGCTGGCGGGGGCGGAGATGGCCGTCCCGGTATGGGCGGAGCGGTCCCAGGAGACGAGCTGGCACCCCCGGCACATCGCCGAACGGTACGGGCTGTTCACGCTGATCGTGCTCGGTGAGTCGGTGCTGGCGGCGACGCTGGCCATTCAGACCGGGCTCGACCGGGGGCTCGCCACGGGGACGCTGCTCTCGGTGGCGCTGAGCGGGGTGGTGATCGTGTTCGGGATGTGGTGGCTGTACTTCGGGCGGCCCGCCCATCTGCTGCTCACCTCCAACCGGGCCTCGTTCCCGTGGGGCTACGGCCACTACCTGATCTTCCTGTCGGCCGCCGCGGTGGGAGCGGGACTGGCGGTGTCCATCGACTACGGCACGCACACCGCGCACATCACCGGGTTCGCGGCGGGCGCGTCGGTGGCCGTGCCGGTCGCGACCTTCCTGCTCAGCGTCTGGTTCGTGCACATCCGCCCGCACCAGGTCGGCCGCCGGACCAACCTCGCGTTCCCCGCGGCGGCCGTCCTGGTCCTGCTCACCCCGCTGACGGCGTTCCCGCTCCCGCTGATCGCGCTCCTGCTGGTCGCCCTCACGGTGACCGTCGAAACCGCCAAGCGCACCGAGGGAGAGACCGCCGACCGAATCTAGGACGGCCAGCCGAAAGGCCCAAACGAAAGCCCAAACGAAAGCTCAGGCGAAGGCTCGGACATGGCTCAGACGAAGGCGGCGACGAGTTCCGCGAACTCCTCCGGCGACATGATCTGGACGCCGAGTTTTTCGGCTTTGTCCCGCTTGGAGCCCGCCTTCTCCCCCGCCACGACCAGGGACGTCTTCGCGGAGACGCTTCCCGATGATTTGCCGCCGGCGCGCTCGACCAGTTCGTTCATCTCGTTGCGGGAGAGCGCCGCGAGCGGCCCGGCCATCGCGCCGGTGACCACCACGGACATCCCGGTCAGCGGCAGCGCAGCCGTATCGACGCCATCGGATTCCCCGGACTCCCCGGATTCGCCGGTTTCTCCGGCGGGCGCCGCGCTGGGGGCGGTCGCGCCCGGTTCGGTCATCGACACCCCGGCCGCGACCAGTTTGTCGATCAGCGGCGCGAGTTCGGCCAGTTCCTCGACCAGCAGGATGGCCTTCTCGGGGCCGACGCCCTCCACCGCCTGCAGCCCGTCCAGGTCGGCGGCCCTGATCGCGTCCATGGTGGCGAAGTGCCGCGCGATCCGCCGGGACATCGAGCGCCCGGTGCCGCGCACGCCGAGCGCGCAGAACACCTTGTTGAGCGGCTTGCCCTTGGCCCGTTCGATGGCGGCGATCAGGTTGTCGGTGCTGAGCTCGGCCATCCGGTCCAGCCCGAGGACCTGCTCCCTGGTCAGCGTGAACAGGTCGGCGAAGTCGGAGATCAGTCCGGCGTCGACCATCTGGACGATCCTGGTCTCGCCCAGCCCCTCGATGTCGAGCTGGTCCCGGCCGGCCGCGTAACTGATGGACGCCACCGCGTGGCAGGCCCGCCCGCGCGCGCACCGCCAGCGCTCCTGCGAGGCGTCGATCTCACCGCCGCACCTCGGGCAGTCGGCGGGGAACACGATCGGCTGCTCGTCCCCGGTGCGGAGACGCACGACCGGCGCCTCGATCCGGGGAATCACGTCACCGGCCTTGTAGACGGTCACCGAATCCCCGAGCATCAGGCCCCGGCGGGCGATGTCGGCGGGATTGTGCAGGGTCGCGTAGGTGACCAGGCTGCCGTCCAGGCGGACGGGTTCAAGCACCGCGCGCGGCGCGATGATCCCGGTCCTGCCCACGTTCCACTCCACCCCGACCAGCTTGGTGACCTTCTCGGTGGCGGGCAGCTTGTACGCGATCGCCCACCGGGGCGCCCGCGAGCTGAACCCGGCCTGCTCCTGGTCGGCGGCCAGATCGCACTTGATCACGATCCCGTCGATGCCGAACTCGAGCTCCGCCCGCGACGCGGCGATCCGCTCGATCCTGGCCTGGATCTCCTCCAGCGTGCCCGCCACGATCCCGGCCACCGGGGTCTCCTCGGTGGTCCGCGCGCCGAAGCCCGCGACCGTCTTCATCAGCTCGCTGTGCGCCAGCTCCCGCAGCCCGGCCGACTCGCCCTCCAGCGGCAGCGCCCCATAGCCGAAGAAGGTCATCTCACACTTGTAGGTGCGTTCCCTGGCGCGCAGGGTGCCGGCGGCGGCGCTGCGCGCGTTCGCGAACGGCACGCCGTCGTGCGCGACGCGGGCCTCGTTGGCGGCCTCGAACTGGGCGGTGGTCATCAGCACCTCGCCCCGGAGTTCCACGGTCACCGGCTCGGTCAGCGTCGCGGGCAGGCCCAGCACGGTGCCGATGGCATGGGACACGTCCTCCCCCGCCACGCCGTCGCCCCGGGTGACCAGCTGGACCAGCCGCCCCGACCGATAGCGCGCCGACACCGCCAGACCGTCCAGCTTGGGCTCCACGCTCCACCGCTCGACCGGCCGCCCCAGCCGCCGCTCCAGGCCCGCCACCCAGGCGGCCAGGTCCTCGGCCGAGAACACGTTGTCCAGGCTCAGCATCGGCACCGTGTGCGGCACATCCCCGACGACGGCTCCCCCGGCGACCTTGCCGGTGGGCGACTCGGCCAGCACCTGCTCGGGATGAGCCGCCTCATACGCCTCGATCCCCCGGACCAACCGGTCATACGTGTCGTCGTCCAGAGCCGTCTCGCCGTCGGCGTAGTAGGCCGCCGCGGCGGCCACCGCCGTCCACACGGCCTCGGCATAGGCGGCCTGGTCGGCGAGGGGCGTGACATGCGGCAAAGGTTCGGCGACACCGCCGGGCTGGGCTTCGGTCATGACTCCATCGTGCACCCCGCCACCGACAGAATCGCCCCGCACGGCAGCGCCCGCCGCCGACGAGATCGGCAGCGGGCGCTCCACTGATATTTCCTGAAATATCAGGAAACCGGGGCGCCGCCCGGCTGGACCACCCCGTTCACCGTCAGCTGGTACGGCGCGTACTGGGTGACCTGCTCGGTCGGCTCGTCGTAGGCCACGATGGCGACGACCTTCTTGAACGGAACCGCCAGCAGCAGTTCCAGCCGGTTCAGCGAGATGCTGGTCTTGCCGTTGAACTCGGCCTGCAGCGCGATCTTGTTGGACTCGTCCAGCCCGATCAGCCGCACGTTCCAGTTCTTCACCTGGACCGGCTTGATCTGGGTCGGCGTCTTGAACGGCGTCAGGCTGGAGCCGTCGCTGACCACCGTGCCGCCGACGGTGATGTCGTCGATGAGCAGGCCGCCCTCGTTGACGCCGCCGTCGCTGATGTACTGGAAGCCGACCAGGATCTGCTGGCCCGCGTACGCCGACAGGTTGAAGCTGTGCGGCTCGAAGCCCGTGGTGGAACCGTTGAGCGACGGGCCGAGCGGGCCGACCACGGTCTGGTCGCCGGGGATCACCGTGTAGGTGGTGCCGCCGTCGGTGGAGACGAGCACGTAGCCGTAGTCGTAGCCCTCCTCGGCGCCGTACTTGGCCAGGAAGCGCAGCGTCGGGTCGGCGGCCGGGACCGTCACCGAGGCCACGGCGGTGGCGTTGATGTTGTTGGCGTTGCCGGACCAGATCACCGGGTTCCCGGCCCTGTCCGGGTCGTTGTTCACGATCGTCCAGGTCAGCGGCTGCGCCGGCAGCGACTTGGCGCCCTTGAAGGTGAGCGAGCGCAGCTCGCTGCCCTTCAGCACGGTGCCGTTGGCCTTCTGCAGCGCGACGTAGTCGGCGCCGTTGGGGGCCGCGCCGGGGTTGTCGTTGACGTTGGGGTTGGCGAAGTTGACGGTGGAGCGCAGGCTCTTGCTGGTCACCCGGCTCTTCGGCACGCCGAGCATGACGCCGCGGGGCGAGTCACCGATGATCTTGTCGACCAGTGTCATCGTCTGGTGGTCGTGCAGCGCCTTGTACGGATCGGAGACCCCCTCGGCCTCCAGCGCCGCGTCCAGGCTGGCGATGCCCTGGTGCTCCCCGTCCCGGTGCAGCCTGGACATGAAGTCGGTGCCGTACCGGTCGTACAGGAAGAGCATCGCGGAGTAGGCGTGGCCGTAGTCGGCGAGGACCTCGTTGGGCTGGCCCTCACCCCACAGGGTCAGCGAGTTCTCCGGGCCGCCGCAGTCGCGCGGGTTGGGGTTGTACTGCGTCTGCACCGAGCCGAAGCCCTGGTAGCAGTAGATGTGGCTGTCGGGGGCGGGGTCGAAGACGGTGCGGGTGGCGTCCACGTAGCCGACCAGGGTCTGCGCGAAGTCCGACAGACCCTCGTTGATCCAGTTCCCCTCGAACGGGTCGGTGTAGTAGTGCAGCAGGTGCTGCCACTCGTGCGCGAAGGTGCCCTCGTACAGGCGGGGGCGGGCCGGGCGGCTGGTGCACAGGTCCGCGGTGGGGGCGTCGGCCGGGCTGGCGCCGGTGCGGTGCGCCCAGTCGAAGGCGTCCACCGTCATGACGTTGCGGTCGGTCCAGTTGTTGATCGCGGAGGAGAAGAAGCCGGCGATGTAGGTGGGGAACGCCGGGAAGTCGAAGAAGTTGTCGTCCCTGACGTTGTCGATCAGCGCCACCGTGCGGTCGCCCTGGCCGGAGTAGTCGCCCGCGATGATCGCCCCGGAGCCGTCCCGGTCCGGCGGGGTGCTGAAGGCCGCCGTCTCCTTGGGGTACATGTTGGTGTCGAACTGGGTGATCAGGTCGGTGACCTGCTGGTCGGTGATCGTGGTCGACCCGGGGATCTGGGCGCGGCAGTCGCCGGCCGGGAAGGCGGTGTCGTTGGCGACCCAGACCTCGATCTTGGAGCCCACGCCGCGCAGCGTGAACGCCTTGGCGTAGGCCTGCCCGACGGTGTCGTCGAGGGCGGGCCAGTTCCTGACCGTGCCGACCGGCGGGGTGGCGGCCGCGGCGGCGGTGCGGGCCTTGCTGACCTTCGGGGTGTACTGGGCGGGAGAGTCGATCTCCTTGCCGTCCAGTTTGGAGATCTTGCCGGTGAATTCGCGTACGTCTCCGGGTGGTGGCGGTGCGGCGCTGGCCGACGCCGGGATCACGGAGAGTAAGGGCAGGACAAGCGCCGTGGCTGCTAACCCGACGAATCGGTTGCGTGCCATGGAACCCCCTTCGGTGCTCGGAACCTCGCGGGTATTCGCCACGCATGACTGAATGCGCTGACATAACGTGACTACCGGTCCTTTCGGTGCGGCACAAGTAGCTTTATCTGCCAATAAACCCAGAGAATTTCGGGATTTCTGGATCTTGCGAGGCACTTGACGTCAAGTCAGATGGCCAGTCAAGGACGATCTCAGGGGCGAATGTCACAATGGCCGCGATGTCAGCTGATCCTCTGGCCCGTGCCGCCGCCTCCCTGTCGGGCCTGGCGTTGGGCGACGCCCTCGGCTCCCAGTTCGCCGATCCCGACAAGATCCACTACCTCGACCAGCGCACGCTGCCGCCCCCGCCGTGGCGCTGGACCGACGACACCGAGATGGCCTGCTCGCTCTTCCGCGTGCTCGCCGACCACGGCCGGATCGACCAGGACGCGCTGGCCGCCGCCTTCGCCGCCCACCACGACCCGGCCCGCGGCTACGGCGCCGCCACCGGGCGCATGCTGGGGCGGATCCGGGCCGGCGGCGACTGGCGGTCGCTGGCGGCCGGGCAGTTCGGCGGCCAGGGCTCGTGGGGCAACGGCGCGGCCATGCGGGTGGCCCCGCTGGGCGCCTGGTTCGGCGGCGATCCGGCCATCGCGGCCGCGCAGGCGCGGCTGTCGGCCGAGGTCACGCACACCCATCCGGAGGCGGCGGCGGGCGCGATGGCCGTCGCCGTGGCCACCTCGATCGCGGTCGCCGGCGACCGCCCCTCCCCCGCCGGCTTCCTCGGCCGGATCCTGCCGCACCTGCCGCCGAGCGAGGTCGCCGACAAGATCGTGCAGGCCGGGCGGCTGCTCGGCGACGCCGACCCGGTCCGGGTGGCCGCCGTGCTCGGCAACGGCAGCGGGGACCGCGTCCAGGACACGGTCCCGCTGACGTTGTGGGCCGCCGCCCGGCATCTGGACGACTACGAGCGGGCCGTGTGGACCACGGCCCGCGCGGGCGGCGACGTCGACACCACCTGCGCGATCGTGGGCGGCATCGTCGGGGTCAGGGCGGGCTCCCTGCCGGCGGACTGGTCGGCCCGGGTGGAGCCGCTGCCGAACTGGGCGCGCGGACCCGTCCCGACCTAACGGGCCCGCGCGCCCCTGAGGGGGTTAGTTCTGCGTGCTCTGCGGCGGTCCGAGGTAGCTGGTCAGCAGCCCGCCGGTGTCCACCACGAGCCTCTGCACGATCACCGTCGGGTCCACCATCCAGAACTTGAGCGTGTGCGCGCCCGGCTGGGTGATGGTGTGCGTGGTGGTCGTCCGGTTGACGTTGTCGGAGGTGTTGCGCTCCCACTGCCGGTTCATCCGGGTGTCGTCCGAGCCGGTGGCGGCGATGACGTCCACCACCTGCGGCGGCCCGTCGTCGATGGATACGGCGTACTTGAGCCCCTCGGTCGGCAGCACGTTGTTGCGCGGTGACAGGAAGGCCGTCACCTTGACGCTGCCGGTGGTGAACAGGTGCATCTTGTACTCCAGGCGCGGGCTGTTCCCGCCCGGCGTCTGCCGCGCCGCCGTGACCGGCACCGGCGTCAGGCCCGCGCCGGTACGGCCGATGCCCGGAATCCGCTTCCACGACACCCCGCCGGAACCGACGGCCTTGGAGTACCGGTCCGCGTCGATCGACACGTACCCGTTGGCCTCCACGAAGCCCTTCACCTGGCCGGTGTTCGGCTTCTGCACGACCGCCTGGACGACCACGCTGGCCCCGCCCGGCCCGGTGACCGTGATCGGCACATTGGTGGTGCCCTTGGGCGCGCGGGACCAGTCGACCCGCAGCGTGCTGCGGACCTGCTTGGCCAGCCGGCCCCGGCTCGGCTCGGCCTTCAGCCAGGAGACCGACGGCTTGATCTGGTAGTCGAACGCCGTGGTTCCCCGGTTGAACACCTCGATGTACTGCTCCGGCTGGCTCTGGTACGGGCTGAACGCGGGCAGCACCGCGGGCGTGGCCGCGTTCGGCCACCAGGCGGCCGAGCCGTCCACGGCGACGCCCATGTCGGCGGCGGCGGGGAGCTGGATGCGCTTGACCGCCGGGAAGATCTCGTCGGGCAGCGCGACGTTGTTCAGTTCGGGCTGCTGCCAGGGCGCGTTCGGGCCGTAGCGGGCGATGTCGCCGTACCCGATCTTGGGCTGGAGCTGCCAGTTCTTCCACTTCCCGCCGGCCAAAGCGGTGTTGTAGTGCGCGTTCATGGCCTGGTCGTCGTCGAACCTGGCTTCGGCCAGCGCGGCCAGGTCGTTGGTGGCGGCCCGGCCCTGGGCGGCGTAGCGGATGTTGTCGAACTCGGCCAGGCGCAGCGCGTACAGGTTGGCGGTGGCCTTGACCTGGTAGAGCACCAGCTGGAAGTAGGCGTCCTGGGCCCCTGAGCCGAGCTGGCGGCCGATCTTCTCGGCCTTCGCCGAGAGGGTGGCCCACTCGGCGGTCACCCGTTCCATCTCGCGGTAGTTGGTCAGGCTGTAGGGGCTGGCCTGGTCGTCGTAGAGCACGGCGCTGGAGTCGGTGGACAGGTCCTTGGCCGGGTCCAGGCTGATCAGGCGGTTGAGCAGCTCCGGCTTGCGGCGGGACTGCAGGGCGGCGTAGCTGTGCAGGACGTCGGCGATGGCCTCGGCCCGGTCGTCGCCGAAGTTCTGGGCCGCGTACTGCTTCTCCCACTCGGGCAGCTTCTCCAGCGGCCACTTGTCCGGGTTCCAGGCGTAGTCGAGGAAGAACTGGAGCGGGAGCTCCTCGTTCTTCATGTCGCCGACGTTGACCACCCAGAGGCGGTCCACACCGTACTTGTAGGAGAGGTTGAGCTGCTCCCAGATGTTGGGCAGCTGGTTGGTGTCCACCCACTTGTAGTTGCGGCCGCCGCCGACGTAGTCGTAGTGGTAGTAGAGGCCGTAGCCGCCGGCCCGGGGCGGCGCGCTCTGGTCGGGCAGCTTGCGCATGTTGCCCCAGTTGTCGTCGGTGAAGACGACGGTCACGTCATCGGGCACCCGCAGGCCGCGGTCCCAGTAACGCTGGACCTCCTTGTAGAGGGTCCACACCTGCGGGATCGTGGTGACGTCCTTGCCTGACTCCTCGGCCAGGATCTGGCGTTCGCTGGCGATGATGCTGCTCATCAGGTCGATGCCGTCGCCGTCGGGGAGGCTCACGTCGCCGTTGCCGCGCATGCCGAGCGTGACGACGCCCTCGAAGTTCTCGTTCTTCATCCGGCGGATGCCGTCCCGCCAGTACGCCTTGATCGCGTCCGGGTTGCGGCGGAAGCTCCACTCGCCGGTCCCGCCGTACGGGTCGTGGCCCGGCGTGACGATGTTCCCGGCCGAGTCGCGCACCGCGGCCACGGCGTGCCGGTTCCACTCCTCGATGCCGCGCATCATGGGCGCCTCGTGCGAGGTGCCCATCACCACGCCGTACGCGGTCGCGGTGGCGTGGTTCTGCGGGTCGTCCTCGGCGAACGCGCGCCCCCAGACGGCCGGCCACAGGTAGTTGGCCTTCAGCCGGAGCATGGTCTCGAAGACCTTCGCGAACAGGTTCCGGTTGAAGCCGCCCTCGAAGCCGGGCGCGAGGCCGGGGCCGAAGAACTCGGGGCCCCAGGTGCCGAGCGCGGGGTTCTCGTCGTTGATGAAGAAGCCCCGGTACTTCACGGCGGGGGTGCCCTGGGTGTGGCGGCCAGGCTCGACGTACAGCGAGCCCCGGTGCCGGACCGGCACGTCGTCCCACCAGTACCAGGGCGAGACGCCGATCTCCTTGGACACGTCGTAGGCGCCGAAGATGGTGCCGCGCTGGTCGCTGCCGGCGATCACGAAGGCGCTCCGCACGCCCGGCAGCGGGTTTCGGACGACCTGTTCGATGGTGGTCTCCCACTTGCCCGCGATACTGGACACGTCCAGTTTCCCGGCGGCGACCAGGCCGTCCACGAGCGGGCTGCGGCCGAGCGTGCCGACGATGACCACGTCGCCCTGGGTCGGCGTCTGGTTGGACACCGCCGGGCGCACGCCGGTCACCTTCTGGATGTCGGACTGCAGGTCGCCGACCACCCGCAGCACGCCGGGATGGTCGCTCGCGCTGACCACCAGCGGGGCCGCCCTGCCCCCGGCCACCAGCGGGAATCGCCCGTTCCCCGGGCTGCTCACGATGTACGAGTCATTCTGGGCGCCCGCCTCGGCGGGCACCGCCGTCACCCCCGCGGTGATCACCAGCGCGGCGGCCAACAGGATTCTGGACATGACGGAACCTGCGGAGAGCCTTGCCATGAGCGACCTCCGGATACGGTCAATCGAAAGTTTCTGTAGCCAATCGAAACTTTCACCAACGGCGCAACCCGGGATGTTAGACCCGGCGTCCTACCCGGTCAACCACGGACGGTAAGTGCGCAGAGTCACCGAATGTAAGTTTCAGCTGGAACGTTCGAAGACGATCCGCCGCAGCCGGTCGGCCGAAGGCCGGTCCAGGATGCGCACCCCGTGCGCCGGTGGCAGCGTGCCTGACCTGGCCCGGGTCAGCAGCCGCTGCCAGCGCCGCCGGTGCCGGGCGAAGGTCACCTCGGGCACGACGCGGCCGCGGGTGACCTGGCCGGCCCTGGCGGTCTCCGGCGGGACGTCCAGCAGAACCACGTGCAGCCGGCGGCCGGTGAGGCGGGCCAGCAGGGCGAAGCCGTACAGCAGGTGCGGCCAGGCGGCCCGGGAGTGGGCGACCACGGGGCGCCCGTTCGGGAGGGCGCGGGCGATCCGCCAGAGGTGGGTGACGTGCACGACCAGGCTGCGGCCCCGGCGGGGCAGGCGGGCGAGCAGCCGGGCCCAGCGGACCCGGACCTGGCGGGAGTCGATCACCAGGGTGCCGTGCCTGAGGACCGGGTGGGTCTCGTCGCCGCGCAAGCCGTACAGCTGGTTCAGCAGGGTGCTCTTGCCCGCGCCGGGCAGGCCGGTGAGCAGGACCAGCGCCCGCGGCGGGAAGGCGATCTCCAGCGCGGTGCTCCTGGGCATCAGGCCCGCACTTGAGAAGGCATGCTGGACACGATAACCGGTACGGGGGGATGACAGCGGGTCCTCACTGGACCCGACTGCGGCGGTGAAAGTTACACCCGCGGCCTGCGGGTCCTGGCGGCCGGGCGGGACAGCGCTTGTCGGGCGGCCGGGGCTGCGTAGCGTGTTCGCGTGTGCGCAGCAACCTACCCTCCATCATCCTGGTCGCCGCCCTGGTAGTCGCGGGCAGCGCGACGCCGGCCGCGGCCGTAGCCGCCGAGGGTCCGCGGCTGTCGGTCGACCTGACCGCGGGGCGGCACCCGATCAGTCCCTACGTCTACGGGACCAACTTCACCGACGAGGCGCTGGCCGACGAGCTGGGCCTGCCGGTCCGCCGGTGGGGCGGAAACGCCACCACCCGCTACCACTTCCGCCACGACACCACCAACCGGGCCTCGGACTGGTTCTTCGAGAACATCGAGGAGGAGAACGCGAACCCGGCCGCGCTGCCGGACGGCTCCTCCACCGACGAGTTCGTCGAGCAGGACCGGCGAACCGGCACCGCCTCCATCCTCACCCTGCCGCTGATCGGCTGGGCGCCGAAGGCCCGCGACGGCTCCTGCGGCTTCTCGGTCGCCAAGTACGGCCCGCAGCAGCGCACCGACGAGTGGCGTCCCGACTGCGGCAACGGCGTACGCCCCGACGGCACGCCGATCACCGGCAACGACCCGCACGACACCAGCGTCGAGGTGGGCGCCGCGTACATCACGGACTGGCTCGGCCATCTCACCGGCAAGTACGGCACCGCCGCCCAGGGCGGGGTGAAGTTCTACAACCTGGACAACGAGCCGGACATCTGGCACAGCACCCACCGGGACGTGCACCCCGTCGGCGCGAGTTCGGCCGAACTGCGCGACCGGGCCTACCTGATCGGCGCGGCCGTCAAGGCGGCCGACCCCGGCGCGAAGACGCTCGGCCCGGTCGGCTGGGGCTGGACCTCGTGGGACTACTCCGGCCTGGACCAGGAGACCTGCGCCAGGACCGGCTGCTGGGGCGACCCGCCGGACCGGCCCGCGCGCGGCGGCCTGCCCTTCACCACCTGGTACCTGCAGCAGATGAAGAACTACCAGGACCAGCACGGCGTCCGGGTGCTCGACTACTTCGACATGCACTTCTACCCGCAGGCGGGCGGGGTCGCCTTCGGCGGCGGCGGTGACCCGGCCGTGAACGCGCTGCGGCTGCGCTCCACCCGCGCGCTGTGGGATCCGGCGTACACCGACGAGAGCTGGATCGGCGCCCAGGTGCGGCTCATCCCCCGGATGAAGGAGCTGGTCGCCGCCAACTACCCCGGCACCGGCACCGCGATCACCGAGTACAACTGGGGCGCGCTCGACCACGTCAACGGCGCGCTCACCCAGGCCGACATCTTCGGCATCTTCGGCCGCGAGGGCCTCGACCTGGCCACGCTGTGGTCCCCGCCGTCGTCGGCCCAGCCCGGCGCGTACGCGTTCCGGATGTACCTGAACTACGACGGCGCGGGCGGCCGGTTCGGCGACGTCTCGGTCCGCTCCGCCAGCGCCGACCAGGACCGGCTCTCCGTGTACGGCGCCGAGCGGGCCGCCGACGGCGCGCTCACCATGATGGTCGTCAACAAGAGCGGCACCGACCTGACCAGCGCCGTCGACGTCACCGGCCGCTTCGCCCCGACCGCCCAGGTCTACCGGTACGGCGCGGGCGCCCTGACGGCCATCACCCACGCCCCCGACCAGGCGCTCACCAAGACCGCCACCGGCTCGACCCTCACCCACACCTTCCCCGCCGACTCGATCACCCTCTTCGTGGTCCCCCGGCAGAAGGCGGAAGCCCGCTACCGCAACCTGGACAACTCCACCAGGGACAAAACGATCAAGCCCGCCTTCCAGGCGTCCAACCCGGGCCCGCAGCCGATCGCGCTCAACCGGGTGACGATGCGCTACTGGTTCACCCGCGACGGCGGCTCCCCCATCACCCTCGCCTGCGGGCAGGCCCAGCTCGGCTGCTCCAAGATCACCAGAAAGGTGGTGCCGCTGACCACGCCTCGCCCGGGCGCGGACGCCTACCTGGAGGTCGGCTTCACCGCCAACGCCGGGACGCTCGGCCCCGGCCAGTCCAGCGGCCGGATCGAGCTGTGCCTGACCAAGAACAATGGCACGTTCACCGAGACCGGCGACCACAGCTGGGCCGCCCCGGCCGCCGGCTACGCGAACAATCCCAAGGTCACCGTCTATGTGGACGGTGTCAGGGTGGCGGGCACGGAACCGTGACAGAACAGGGCGCGGCGGCCCCCCTGCCGCCGCGCCCGACCGGCTTGAGACACTTGCGACCATGAGTTTTCTGCTGGCCCTCAGCGACCTGCACATCGGGTACCCGGAGAACCGCGAGATCGTCGACCGGATCCGGCCCCGGACGCCGTCGGACTGGCTGCTGGTGCCGGGGGACATCTCGGAGAAGGTCGCCGACATCGAGTGGGCGCTGGGGCTGCTGGCGTCCCGGTTCGAGAAGGTGGTGTGGGCCCCGGGCAACCACGACCTGTGGACCCATCCCGCCGATCCCGACCCGCTGCGCGGCGTGGAGCGGTACGAGCGGCTGGTGAAGTCCTGCCGGGAGCTCGGGGTGGTGACGCCGGAGGATCAGTACCCGACCTGGACCGGGCCCGAGGGGCCTGTCGTCGTCGCGCCGATGCTGCTGCTGTACGACTACACCTTCCGGATGCCCGGCGTGGACACCAAGGAGGAGGCGCTCCGGCGGGCGCACGCGGCCGGGGTGGTGTGCACCGACGAGGTGGTGCTGCACCCGGATCCGTACCCGACCATCGACGCGTGGTGCGCGGCCCGGCTGGAGGAGACCGAACGCCGCCTCGCCGAGCTTCCGCCAGGTACGGCGACCGTGCTGGTCAACCACTACCCGCTGGTCCGGGACCCGACGTTCGTGCTGCGCTATCCGGAGTTCGCGATCTGGTGCGGCACCGCGGGCACCGCCGACTGGCACGTCCGCTTCAACGCCCGCGCCGTCGTCTACGGCCACCTGCACATCCCCCGCACCACCTGGTACGACGGGGTGCGCTTCGAGGAGGTGTCGCTGGGCTACCCGCGCGAATGGTCGCCGCGCGCCGCCCCGCCCGGGGTGCTGCGGCAGATCCTGCCTAGTCCGGCAGCGTGATCGCGGTCACCACCAGGCCGGACTCGCACAGCCAGCGCCCGTCGAAGCCGGTCAGGCCGCGCGGCCCCGGCACCAGGAAACGCGCCGCGAAGGTGCCGCCAGGGTCGAGGGAGATCTCCGCCTCCTCGAAGCCGAGCCAGCGGCGGGCCAGCGGGAACCACGCCTTGTAGACCGACTCCTTGGCGCTGAACAGCAGCCGGTCCCAGTGCGCGGGCCCGTCCAGCTCCGTCAGCGCCCGCCGTTCGGCCGGGAGCGCGATGGTGTCCAGCACGCCGTCCGGCAGCGGCGCGTTCGGCTCGGCGTCGATGCCGACCGTGACCGCCGTCAGCGAGAGCGCCGCCGCGCGGTAGCCGTCGCAGTGGGTGATCGCGCCGACCACGCCGGGCGGCCAGCCGGGCGCGCCGCGCTCGCCCGGCACGATCGCCGCGGGCGGGACGCCCAAGCGGGCCATGGCCTGCCGGGCGCAGTACCTGGCCGTGGTGAACTCGCGCCGCCGCTTGTCGACCGCGCGCGCGATGTACTGCTCCTCCTCGGGGAAGAGCGTGACCCCCGCCGGGTCGTCGAACGCCTCGACGCTCGTCACCCAGGACGGCAGGATCTTCTCGATCAAACGAACTCCATCCAAGGATTTAGAGCGAGAGTCCCAGCAGGCCGGTCTGCACGCCCAGGGACACGCCCACTTGCAGGCCGTTGCCGCCGAGCAGCGGCGCCCCGACCGACGCCTCGACGTCCAGGACCGGGTCCCTGGTCGGCACGAGCGGCGGAGGCGGCGTCGCGGCGTCCTTCTCCGGCACGGTCACCGGTTCGACGGTCTCGGCCGGAGCCGCCGTGGTGGGAATGGTGGCTCTGCCTGCCGTCCCCTTCGACGCCGTCGCCGTCGGGCTGGGTGAGGAGCTGCCCGTGGGCGTGGCCGTACGCGGAGAGCCGGACTCCTCGGCGGCCACGGCCGGTTCGCGGTCCGGCAGCGGCCTGCTGTTCCTGACCGGCTCGACGACCGCGAAACTGGGGGTCGGCAGCAGGGTCACCCGGGTCGGCGGGGGCGGGGACGCGGCCTGGTTCGACTGCCGGGACGGGCGGTCCCCGGCGGAGAGGGCCACCACCACGACCGCGGCGGCGGTGAGGGCGACCAGTGTGGCGATCCTGACCCGGCTCGGCCGGGCGACCGGGGGCGGTACCGGCTCGGGGACGGCGTCCGGGTAGGCGGCGGCCAGCGCGGCCAGCGCCACCCGGCCGAGACGCTCCCAGTCGGGTCCTAGCGCGGCCACCGCGACCGTCTCGACCTCGGCCGCGAACTGCGCCGCCGAAGCGGGCCGGTGCTGCGGAGCCTTGGCCAGGCCGCGTTCGACCAGCCGCCGCAGCTCCTCAGGCACCTGCTCGACCGGCGGCGGCGCGGTCCGGTGCAGCCAGCCCAGCCGCGCCACCCCGGAGGCGTGGAACGGCGCGTCACCGGTGACGCACTCGAAGAAGACCGCGGTCGCCGCGTACATGTCACTCGCCGGGCTCGCGGGCGCGCCCCGCCACAATTCGGGCGCCTGGTAGGCGGGGGCCTCCACCGGCACCTCGTCCAGCCGGATCCCCCCGGCCGGGGTGACGACCACGCCCTCCGGCGCCAGCTCCCCCTGGGGGCGCCCGTCCCGGTGGGCCGCGGCCAGCGCGACCAATGATCCTTTCAGGACCAGCAGGGCCGCCGCGAAACCGGTCGCGCCCTCTTCCCTGATCAGCAGGCGTAGCTTGACCCCGTCGCCCACGCTCGCGGCGCCGCCCTCTTCCTCGACTGTCTCGACGTTCTCGTGCCAGGCTCCGTCCGGGCCCGCCATGACGGCCCTCCCTGAATAGGGGGTCCAACCACCTTATCTACGGACGTTAGCCACGTGCGCCTCAACTGTCGAGACCGCCGAAATCCCGCCTCTCGACAGACCGCGTCCCGCGTTTCACGATGAGATCGCGAACAACTGGGGAGGTGCCGTGGCGCGGAGGTCCTGGGGTGACATCGCGTTCGGTGGGTTTCTGGTCCTGACCGTGGCGGGCGTGACCGCGCTGCTGATCCGGCCGCCCTCGGCGTCCGGTCCGGCGCGGCCGCTGATCACGCCCGCCTTTCCGGCGCAGCTGGCCGCCTTCCCGTCCGTACGGGAGGTCTGGCCGGACGCCGTCGTCAAGGTCCCGGCCTGGTCGTTCCGGGACTGGGCGCTCCGCCCGCTGGCCCGGATGGACCCCACCCGGGTGCTCATGGAGGAGGTCGGCGACCCGGGCGAGGACTCCGGACTGGTCGCCTTCAACCTCCAGATGGGCCTGGGCGTGCCGCTCGGCGCCATCCCGAACCGGCGCGGGCGCGAGGAGCACGAGATCACCGCGGCCACCGCCGCGGACGGCGCGGTCGCCTGGTACCGCACCGTCGAGGAGAAGTCCCGCACGGTCGGCGAGATCTGGTCCATGCTCGAGAAGGACGGCAAGGCCGTCCTGCTGACCACCGTCCTCGACGTGACCGTCGGCCGCGACCCCAAACTGGTCATCGACGGCGAGAACCTGTTCTGGTCCTTCCCGCACGGCGGCGTCGACCGCGTCCCGCTCAAGGGCGGCACGGTCGAGCGTGTCCGCTACACCGAGGGCATGCGGATGAAGGACTGGCCCTGGATCGGCGACGACCGCCGCCTGCTCAACCTCGTCACCGGCGAGCGCATCACCGTCCGCGCCCCCGCCGACGCCGACGTCAACTGCGGCTTCCGCTGGTGCGTCGGCACCCAGATCGTCTCCACCACCACGGTCCGCGTCTTCATCCAGCGCCCCGACGGCTCCCGCCGCACCATGCTCCCGCCCTGGGTGGTCTTCCCGTTCGGCCTCCTCGGCCAGCGCTACCTCCTCCTCCAGACCGTCCCCCCGCACGGCTCCCCCGCCGGCGACAAAGCCCCCAGCTCCATCGTCTACGACCTCGACACCGGCCTAACCGCCACCCTGATGACCCTGTACGGCACCGAACCCGTCCTCGGCGCCGGCGGCGTCAACCCCGGCGTGGCCGACCCCCTCGTCTACTGGGCCACCTCCGACAAGGCCACCACCGCCCCCAAAAGCGAATCCAAACGCAACCTGGTCCGCTCCGCCGCCGACTTCGCCCTGACCCACCAGGGCGTAGACGCCCTCTTCGCCGTCCCCGAGAAGTACTGGCTCCTCGACACCTCATCCATCACCGGCTGACCCAATTATAAGTGGACCTATTATAGGTCCACTTATAATTGGGAATGAGGACGCGCGGCCTGCTGGGCAGGCCGCGCATCGGTGGGCAGGTCAGGGGAACATGCGGACGGCGTCGCAGCCGAAGAAGCGGTAGGTCTCGCCGGTTCGTGGGGAGAAAGAGCCGGCCAGGCAGGCTTCGGTGGAGGTGCGGGTCAGGTCGGTGTCGTGGGCGGTGAAGGTCATCAGCATGTCCCAGTCGAGGTCGATGAAGATCTCCAGGGGGCCGCGTTCGATGCTGAGGGTTCGCACGCCGATGTTGTGGATGGGGGGCGCGCCGTGGGCGGCGGCGCCGTTTCTGGTGCCGAAGCGGACGGTTTCCGGCTTGATCTTGGTGGCGTCGAAGGCGAGTGGGAGGTTGTACTCGCCGGCGCGGGTGGTCAGGGCGGCGACCGGGACGACGCCGTGGGCGAGGTTGACCAGGTTGGGGTTGAGGCCGGGCACGATGTTGATCGCGATCGGCACAATGCAGTCGACCGTGAAGGTGGTCTGGCGCTGGTTGTTGGCGGGCGTGGGGTCGGAGTCGTCCGCGCCGGCGGGAGCGACGGCGCCGGTCACCGTGTAGGTGTGCGGGCCTGGCTGCGCGCAGCCGATGGTGACCGTCTTCTGGATCGTCCGGGGGGAGCCGGCGGCCAGGGCGGCCACGGCGGTGGCGACCGACGCGGGGGTGATGGTCGCGCCGGTGGAGGCCGTCGCGGCGGTGGTCAGGGTGGCGTTCATCGGGGTGGACGGGCCGCCGTTGGCGACCGTGCCGGTGACCGTCACGGGCAGGGTTTGCCCGATCAGGATCTGGCTGGGGGCGTCGGCCTGGAGCGCGGTGACCGACAGGTCGGCGACGGCGACCACCCGGGTGGTGGCCGTGGCCTCGTTGTTGGCCGGGGTGGGGTCGGGGCCGGCCAGGTTGCTGACGACCGCCCGGTTGGTGAGCGTCTTCGGGCCGCCGTTGGCGTGGACCAGGCCGGCGGGCACGCTCGCCCGGAGGGTGACCCGGGCGCTCGCGCCGACCGCCAGTTCGCCCAGGTTGCAGGTGACGGTGGCGCCGGAGGCCGTACAGGAGGAGGAGCCGCCGGTGTAGGTGACGTCGGCGGGGAGGGTGTCGACGATCCGGACCGAGGTGGCGGGGTTGTCGCCCGCGTTCGCGGCGGTGACCGTGTAGGTGAGCTCGGTGCCGGCCGCGACCGGGTCGGGGCTGTCGGTGACGGCCACCGACAGGTCGGTGGTGTTCAGGTCCCGCCAGATCTGATCGAGGCGGGCGGTGGTGGGTTCGTGCGTGTCGACCCGGTTGACCGGGGCGTTGGCGGAGTCGCCGAACTGGCGGAACGGCAGCGAGATGAAGCTCCAGTCGTCGGAGCCGCGCAGCGTGCCGTCGGTGGTGCCGTTCATGCACTCCACGGGCTCGCCGTTGAGGCCGGCCGTGTCGATGTTGGCGATCACCGGGTTGTCGAACGGCGGGTCGGCGCGGTCGCCGTTCCAGTCGGGCCGCGCGTCCAGGTCGTGGGTGCCCCGCCGGCCGGCGCCGTTCACGAAGACGAACCGGTTGACCGGGTCGGCGCCGTCCGGGATCACGTTCTCGTTGAGCTGGTTCTCGACCAGGTTGGCGAGCGGCGCGTTGCCGCGGGTGGCGCCGTCGAAGGCGATCCTCGGCGGGGAGTAGTCGAGCACGCGCCCGCCGCCCTGGCGGCCGATCCCGGCGCCGGCGGTGAAGTAGTTCATGATGCTGACGTAGTTGGGCTTGCAGTTGGCCTCCTCGAAGCCGCCGTGGTCGAGGAAGAGGGTGTGGCCCAGCTCGTGCATGACGCTGACGCCGTTGTTGTTGAAGTCGATGAAGTCGTTGCCGCCGTACTCGCCGCTGCCGCCGGGGGCGTCGGTGCAGCCGTCGGGGTTGGCGCTGATGCCGTAGCGGAAGATCAGGCGGCGGGCCTTGTCGAACATCTGGTCCTTGGCGGCGTAGAAGGCGGCGTCCAGGTCGCAGGCGGTCAGGCCGGAGATCATGTTGCCGCGCCCGTTGGCGCCCAGCGGGTCGCCGATCAGGCAGTCGGGGTCGTCGTCGTCGGTACGGCCGTCGCCGTCGTCGTCGGCGTTGTTCTGGCAGTTGCCGGGACCGGGGTCCTCGACGTCGCCGTCCAGGGTCAGGCAGTCGGTGTCGCGGCCGTCGGTCAAGCCGTCCGCGCCGTTGTCGAGGCCGTCGTGGCAGGTGCCGGCCGGGGTGCCCTCGCGGAGGGTGGCGTCGGCCAGGTTGCCCATGTCGACGTGGAGATTGATGCCGCGCGTCCCGTCCGGGTTGGGCTGGGCGCTGACGCCGCCTCTGGTGCCGGACAGGGTGCCCGCGTTCATGGGGGCCGCCGCGAACGCGGCCTTCATCGCGGTCACGTCCTCCTTGCTCAGGTTGCGGCCCTGCTCGTAGTCGAGTTCGAGGAACAGGTCCTTGTGGTTGACGTCGGCGCCCATCGCGGGCAGGTCGACGTCGATGGTGCCGTCGCCGTCGGCGTTGTAGCCGTTGCGCTCCCAGCCGTCCAGCAGGCCGTCCCCGTCGGCGTCCGCGCCTGGCGTGGTGCTGACGTCGAAGCAGACCTCGACGCGCGGCTCATCGTCGTCGTCCCCGTCGCCGGTGGCGCACGACTGCGGCCAGTTCACGTCCCCCGACCACCGGCCGTCGGCGTAGTTGACGGTGAAGTCCAGGGTGTTGTCGTCGTTGCGCGGGCTGGTGTCGCCGAGGTCGTCGCCGGACGTGCTGTCGTGGTCCCAGATCTGGATGGCGACCGGCACGCCGGCCGCGTTCTCGTCGACCTGCTGGGTGACCGCCCAGTACGGCTCGATCAGTTCCTGGTCCTCCGCGCCGCGCGGCGTTCGGTGTTCGGCGCCGTTGATGAAGACCTTGGCGTAGAAGTCGGCGGCGGACTCGCCCGAGTCCTCCAGGCCGTCGTTGCGGCAGTCGTCGACGCAGCGCACCTTGGTGATCGTGATGGTGAGCGGTTTGGTGGCGAGCGCCCGCGCCGCCGTGGGCGGCAGCAGCGCCGCCACGAGCAGGATCGCCGTCAGAACCGCGATCCACGACCTTCGTAAGGCCATGTCGTTTCCCCTCCGTAAGAGTGCTTTCCCGTGCTCTCACGGTGGGTGCGGGAGGGGCGCGGAGGCGTGAGTAGCCTCCTACACAATGTTTCTTGACGCGGGGTGTTGGCGATCATAGTGTCGGCGGGAACGCTCCCATTGAGTACCGTACGACCGTACTTCGCCGTACTTTCAGGGAGCACCCCCCATGATCGAGCTGCCTCTCACGGCCGCCCAGGAGCGTGTCTGGTTCCTCCAGCAGGTGGACCCGCAGGACGCCTCCTACCATCTCTCCCAGACCACCCGGCTCACCGGCCCGATCGACCCGGCGCGCCTGACCCGGGCGTTCGGCGACATCGTCGCGCGGCACGAGGCGCTGCGGGCCAGGTTCCCGGCCAGGGACGGCGGTCCCGTGCAGGTCATCGACCCGCCGTGGCCGTTCGAGCTGACCCGGATGGCGGCGACGCCGGCCGAGGCGGAGGCGATGGTGAGCGCGCTGATCGAGCGGCCGTTCGACCTGGCGGCCGGGCGGCTGCTGCGGGCCTGGCTGATCGCGTGCGGCCCGGACGAGCACCTGCTGTGCGTGGTGGCGCACCACATCGTCTGCGATGGCCGGTCGATCGGCATCATCGCCGACGAGCTGACCGCCCGGTACGGCGGAACCGCCCTCGACCCCCTCCCGGTCCGCTACTCCGACGTCATCGAGGAGACGGAGGAGAGCGCGGAGTCTCTCGCGTACTGGACCGGGGAGCTGGCCGGGGCGGCGGCCCTGGAACTGGCCGTCGACCGGCCGCGCCCGGCGGTGGCGGACACGGCGAGCGCGCACCTGCTGCACCCGCTGCCGCCTGAGGTGACGACCCCGTTCGCGGCACTCGCCGCCAAGGAACGTTGCACGCTCTTCATGGCGCTGATGGCGGTGTACCAGGTGCTGCTGTCCGGGCGGAGCGGCCAGAGCGACTTCTGCGTGGGCTTCCCGACGGCGGGCCGGGACCGCGAGGACCTGGAACGCCTGGTCGGCTACTTCTCCAACACCGTGGTCGCCCGCGGCGACTTATCCGGCGATCCGAGCTTCCGTGAGGTGCTGCGCCGGACCAGGACCCGCCTGCTGGCCGGGTACCGCCACCAGAAGGTGCCGTTCGAGCGGCTGCTGCCCGCGCTCGACATCGAACGCGACCTGAGCCGGGCGCCGCTGTTCCAGACCATGTTCGGCATGCACCACCAGACCGGCGGCCCGGGGCTGGCCCTGGAGGGGGTGCGGTCCGAGCGGGCCGACGCCGGGTTCGGGCACACGCCGTACGAGCTGAAGGCCGACATCTTCGGCCTGAGCGGGATCTGGCAGCTGCTGCTGGTCTACAACACCGGCCTGTTCGACGAGCCGACCATCGCCGGGTACGCCCACGAGTTCGAGACCCTGATGGCCCGCGCCGCCGCCGACCCGGACCTGCGCCTGTCCGAGCTGACCGCCCCCACCGGCGCGGAGTACGAGCGCCTCATCCACGACTGGAACCGCACCGCGCCCCCCGCCGCCGACCTGGTCCCCGACCTGATCCGCCGCCAGGTGGCCCTGCGCCCGGACGCGATCGCCGTCACCGGCGGCGACGTCCGGCTCAGCTACGCCGAACTCGACCGCCGCGCCGACGACCTGGCCGCCCGCCTCCCGGTCCGCCCCGGCGAGCTGGTGGCCGTCTGCCTGCCCAGAACGGCGGAATCCCTGGTCGCCCTGCTCGCCGTGCAGCGCGCGGGGGCGGCGTACGTGCCGATCGACCCGGCCTACCCGCCCGCCCGGCTGGCCTTCGTCCTGGACGACTGCGCCGCCGCCCTGGTCCTGGCCAGTTCGGAGACGGTGACGGCGCTGCCGGACCACCCGGTCCCGACCGTCCTGATCGACAGCCCGCCCCCCGCCCGCGCCGACTTCACCCGCGCCCCGGTCCGGGGCGCGGACACCGCCTACGTCCTCTACACCTCCGGCTCGACCGGCAAGCCCAAGGGCGTGCCCGTCCCGCAGGCCGCGCTCGCCAACCTGCTGACCTCGATGGCCGCCATGTTCGACGCCGCCCCCGAGCACGTCTGGCTCGGCCTCACCTCGCTGTCCTTCGACATCTCCGCGCTGGAGCTCTACCTGCCGCTGGTCACCGGCGGCCGGGTCGCGATCGCGGACACGGCCACCGCGGGGGACGGCTTCGCCCAGGCCCGGCTGATCAAGGAGGCGGGGGTCACACACGTGCAGGCCACTCCGTCCGGCTGGCGGATGCTGCTGGACTCCGGCTACCGGGATCCGGCGCTGACCGCGCTGGTCGGCGGCGAGGCGCTCGGTCCCGAGCTGGCCCGCCGCCTGCGCGGGTCGGTGGGCCGCCTGGTGAACGTGTACGGGCCTACCGAGACGACCATCTGGTCGACCGCGTGGGAGGTTCCCGCGAAACCGGCGGCGGTGCGGATCGGCGCTCCCATCGGCGGGACCCAGGTCTACGTACTCGATGAGCGCTTCAACCCCGTCCGCGCCGGCGTCCCCGGCGAGCTGCTCATCGGCGGTGCCGGCGTCGCGCACGGCTACCTCGGCAGAGCGTCCCTCACCGCCGAACGTTTCGTCCCCGACCCGTACGGCGCCCCCGGCGGCCGCCTCTACCGCACCGGCGACATGGTCCGCTGGCGGCCGGAAGGCGAGCTGGAGTTCCTGGGCCGGACCGACAACCAGGTCAAAGTGCGCGGCCACCGAATCGAACTGGGCGAAGTGGAAGCGGCCTGCGAGGCATTCCCCGGCGTCATCCAAGCGGTCGCCGCCGTGCACGAGGAGAACCTGATCGCCTACATCATCGGCGAAGTCAGCCTGGGCGCGGTCTCCCGCGCGCTGGCGAGCACCCTGCCCGCCCACCTGGTGCCCGCCCGATTCATCCGCATCACCACCCTGCCGATGACCCCCAACGGCAAGGTCGACCGGGCCGCCCTGCCCTCCCCGACCGCGCAGCGCGCCGAGTTCACCCCGCCGCGGACCGACGCGGAGTCGCTGGTCGCCGACGTGTGGACCGAGGTGCTCGGCGTGCCCCGGGTCGGCGCGCACGACGACTTCTTCCGGCTCGGCGGCCAGTCCCTGCTGGCGGTCAGGGTGGCGGCCAGGATCCTGGCCATCACCGGCGTCGAGCTGCCGATCCTGACCATGTTCACCCGCCGGACGGTGGCCGATCTGGCTGTCGCGCTGGAGGAGGGCCTGACCGCCGAACTGTCCGACATGTCCGACGAGGAGGCGGAGCGGCTGCTCGCCGGGGAGGACTGATCAGGCCGCCGCCAGGACCAGGTTCTCCAGCTCCGGCAGGAAACGCGCGATCTGCTCAGAGGTCAGGCAGCGCGTGTCCGCCGTCAGCTGGAGGACCAGCCCGGCGTCGGGGGCGTCCAGGACCAGGAGGCAGAACCGGCAGCGGATGCCGTCAGGGTCGGGCAGCCAGTCCAGCCGGGATTTGGCGTCCGGACTGGCCGGGGCGCGGTCGGCGGCCTGCCGTACGTCGTTGAAGCAGGCGTACGGGTTCAGCTCCGCGCCGCGTTCCGCGCCCATCCGGGTGAGAGCCCGGTCGAGGGCGGGCTGGTCGTAGTAGGCGTGCCGGTAGGCGGCCAGCGCGGCCCGCCAGGCGCGGGGCACCAGCTCGTCCAGGCCGCCGCCGAGTTCGAGGGCGAACAGGCCGAGCTGGTCGAGGGTGGTGACCATGCCGCGCAGCTCGCCGGCGAAGCGGTTGCCGACGATCGTGGACAGGGCGACCGAGCCGTGGCCGGTCCGCGCGCCGACCAGGACGGCGGTGGCGGCCAGCAGGACGGTGGTGGAGCTGACCTGGTGCCGGTCGGCGACCGTCCTGGCCGCCGCCGCGAGCGGCTCCGAGGCCAGCCGGACCCGGCGGTGCCGCCGCCGGCCGGGGTGCACGGGCGTGAACATGACGGGCGGGACGCGCTCGTACTGGCCGGTCCAGAAGGCGATCGCGGCCCGGGTGCGGCGCTCGCCGCCGTCACGCTGGCCGAGCGCCAGGTCCAGCGGCTGCGCGGGCGGCGGCCCGGCGAGCTCGTCCTGGCGGAGCAGCCTGCGCAGGTCGCGCAGGAGGATCCCGGTGGCCTGACCGTCGGCGGCCAGGTGGGACAGGACCAGCACCACCCACCGCACCCGGCCGCGCGAGGTGACCAGTCCCACCCGCAGCGGCCACTCCCCCGCGAGGTCGAACTCCCCGGCCGTGAGCTTTTCCAGCAGCGACGCCGCGTCGGCGCCCGATTCTGCGGCCACGACGGTGAGCGGGATGCGCCCGGACCCGGAGAGCACCTGCCGTGGCTCGCCGCCGGTGACCTCCACCCGGGTCCGCAGCGACTCGTGCCGCTCGGCCAGCAGCCCGACCGCGCGGGCCGCCTCCGCGACCGCCGCCCCGCCGCGCCTGGGCACCATCAGCACCCGGCCGATGTTGAAATGACCCGGCGGATTGCGCGCCATCGCGTCCCAGATCCCGCGTTGCCCCCAGGTCAGCGGCGCCTGCCCGGACCGGCCACCACCGAAGTCGGCGTACACCCGTCGCCCCCTCCTCACTTCTCGGGAACTCGTGGACCGAAAGTTTTTTCCGATGAACGAAAATTTCGAGGGAGCGCAACCGGATGTTAGCCAGGCCCGTCAGGACGGTCAACCGAGGGCTAGCCCGGTGGCGGCTCGCCCCGGCCCGGCGGATAGTCGGAAGGTCCGGCTGCCGCCGATCGAGAGGTCGCGATGAGGTTCTCCCGTGCCTGGCTGGCGATCGCCGTCGCGCCGCGGTGGCGAGCCCACGTCGCGCTCGCCGTGATCGTCGCGTTCGCGCTGGCCACCGTCCTGGCCGCGATCGCGGGCGCGCGGCGCGGCGGGTCCGCGCAGGAGCGGCTGCGGGCCGGCGCCCTGCCCGCCGACATCCTGGTGCAGAGCCAGATCCCCGACTTCGACTGGGACCGGGTGCGGGCCCTGCCCGGGGTGGCCGCGGTCGCGCCGACCGTGGTGTCCGCGCTGTCCGTGCAGGGTGTGCGGCTGGGCTGGGACTCCGCGCCGCCCGCCGACGCCGAGATCTGGCGCTCGGTCGAGCGCCCGGTGGTGCTGGCCGGGCGGCTGCCCGACCCGGCCCGCGCCGACGAGGTGGTGGTGCTCCCGCACTTCCTGGACGAGTACGGCAAGGGCGTCGGCGACTCGGTGGTGATCCAGTTGAGCACGCCGGAGGAGGTCAACCTGATCGGCGACACGTCGGGGACGGTCGCCAGGCACGGGCCGAGGGTCGTGGCGCGGATCGTGGGAGTGATCAGGTCGCCGTACTACGTCGACCCGAGCGGAGCCACCGGAACGATCCTCCCGTCGCCCGGATTGTTCTTGAGATATCGCGAAAATTTCATTGGCACGGACGGCCGCGGCGGCTTCACCATCGCGCTCGTCCGGCTGGCCGGCGGCGAGGCGGGGATACCGGCGTTCCGTGCACGTTTCGCCGCGCTGACCGCCCGCCCGGCCGTCAAGATCGAGAACCTGGCGACCACGCGCCGCCAGGTCGACCGGCTGCTCGGCTACGAGGCGGCGGTGCTGCTCGCGCTCGGCCTGTCCGTGCTGGCCGCAGGGACGCTGCTGATCGGCCAGTCCACGGCCCGGCTGGTCGGCTCGTCGATCCCCGCGCTGCGGACCCTGCGCGCCCCCGGCCTCACCCCCCGGCAGGCGGTGGCCGCCGCCGCCCTCGGCCCCGCCCTGGCCGGAGCCGCCGGCGCGATGACCGGCGTGCTCGGGGCCGCGGCCGCCTCCCCGTGGCTGCCGATCGGGGCCGCCGCCTCCTACGAGCCGAGGCCCGGCTTCGACCTGGACTGGGCCGTGCTACTGCCCGGCCTGCTGGGCGCGCCCATCGTGCTCGCGCTGGGCGCGGCCGGCTACGCCTGGATCCTGTTCGCCGCCGCGCGGTCGCCGCGCCGCCGCACCCCGTCCGTGATCGCCGCCGCCGCCGGCCGCCAGGGCTGGCCGGTGCCGATCCAGACAGGGCTGCGGTTCGCGCTGGAGCGCGGCAGGGGCCTGGACACCCTGCCGGTCGGCTCCGCGCTGACCGGGACCGTGGCGGGCGTGCTCGGCGTGCTGGCCGCGCTAACCTTCGCCGCCGGCGTCGCCGACGCCGCCACCAACCCGGCCAGATACGGCCAGACCCACCAGCTGATCGTCTTCCTCGGCTTCAACGGCCAGGGCATTCCCCCGGACCGGGCCGTCGCCGCGCTGGCCGCCGACCCAGACGTGGCGGGCATCGAGGACCGGCCGATGTCCCCGGCCGTCTCCGGCCACCTCACCCTCTCCCTGTACGGCTACGCCCCCGGCCGCCACCCCGTCCCGGTCGGCGGCCTCCTGGCCGGACGGCTCCCCGCCACCGACACGGAGGTCCTGCTGGCGACCCGGACGGCGGAGACGCTCGGGATGGGCGTCGGCGACCGGATCCCGCTCACCGGCACCCGGGGCAGCCACGAGTACACCGTCTCCGGCGTCGGCTTCGTCCCCGAAGGGCCCGCCAACAACTACGCGGAGGGCGCGCTGGCCACCCCCGGCGGCTACCGCGCCCTGTTCGACGCGTACGAGATCGACTTCCTCCTCATCGCCCTCCGCCCCGGCGCGGACGTCACGACGGCCGCCGCCCGGCTCGGCCGTACGTCGAGCGAGGCCCTGGACGGCGCGCGGCTCGGCTTCGTCCCGTTCTACGAGCCCCGGCAGCTGGTCGAAATCAAGGGCATCTCCGGGCTGCCCGCCACCCTGGGCGGCTTCCTCGCGCTGCTGGCGCTGGCCGCGACCGGCCACGCGCTGACGGTCGCCGTCCGGCGGCGGCGGCACGAGGTGGCGGTGCTGCGGGCGCTGGGCCTGACTCCGGCGCAGTCCCGGTGGATCGTGCTGACCCAGGCGGGCACGCTGGCCCTGTTCGGCCTGGTCGCCGGGGTGCCGCTGGGGCTGGCGCTGGGCCGGGTGCTGTGGCGGGTCGTGGCCGAGGGCGCGCCGCTGCTCTACGTGCCGCCGACGCCGGTGGGCACGCTGCTGCTGATCGCCCCGGCCGCGCTGCTGGCCGCGGCGGCGCTGGCGGTGTGGCCCGCCAGAACCGCCGCGCGCATCCGCGTCGCGGCCGTGCTGCGCGCGGAGTGACAGCGGAGAATGACAGCGCCGAATGACAGCGCAGCGCGTCAGACCGAGACGGCGCCTCGCGAGGCCCGGGGCAGCAGCGCGAACGCGCCCAGGTAGAGACATCCGGCCACGATCAGCAGGGCGTTGTAGCCGACCACCAGGGCCAGGTACTCCAGGCAGCCGCCGACCATCGCGCCGAGCAGGTTCGCGCCGAACGACATGGTGGCGTTGTCGGTGTCGGCGAACCGCTTCGCGAACACCACGTTGGCCGCGAAGATCGGCAGGAACGCGATCACCACCGCCGTGAGCAGGCGCAGCGGCACCGGCATGGACAGCAGCCAGGCGTTGGGCACCAGCCAGCCGATGGCCAGTCCCGCCAGGATCACGCCGTACATGACGGGCAGGGACGGGGTGCGGAAGCGGCGGGTCACCTCCACGGCGGCGAGCACCGCGACCAGGACGCCGCCGAAGACGATCGCGTTCACCAGCCAGGTGGTGCCGAACAGCAGCGCGAACCCGGTGACGTTCTTGGTCTCCAGCAGCATGAAGCCGACGCCCAGCAGGAACAGGTCCGCGTACGGCCGCATGGTGCGGAACGGGCCCGCCACCGCGCGCACCGCGAGCAGGCTGACCAGCAGGATCAGGCCGAGCGCGACCACGTAGAGCATCGGGATCGAGGTGTCGTGCAGGTACAGGAACGGCCGGTCGTCACTGGTCGGCGGCGGGGTGTCGGCGGACGCGCCGCCCCACTCGGCGGCGCAGGTCTGGTCGGCGGCGGTCAGCCCGGCGGTGATGACGGCCTGCTGGCCCCAGCCGACCACGTCCACGCACGGCTTGTGGCCGAACGCCGCCTGCGCGGTGGACGCGAGCCGGTCCATCAGCCAGATCTCGCGGTAGTAGTTGTACATCGCGAACGCGCCGCCGGGCTTGAGGTGGGCCTGGGCTGAGCGCATCGCCTGCTCGGTGAACAGGTAGCTCTCCAGCCGCAGCGAGCTCGCCCCCGAGACCAGGGTGAGCGAGTCGGGCAGCGCGAACAGGATCAGGTCGTACTTCTTGTCGGTGCGCTCCAGGAAGGCGCGGCCGTCGTTGATGTGGGTGGTGACGCGGGCGTCCTGGTAGGGCCGGTCGGGGTGGAACTCGCCGCCGAGCTCGCGGAGCTTGGGGTCGATCTCCACGGCGTCGATGTGCTTGGCGCCCTTGGCCAGCGCGATGGCCACGTCGGTGCCGCTGCCCGCGCCGACGATCAGCACGTCGTCGAGGGTCTTGGTGGCGGCCCGCTCGTACGGCATGCCGTACTGCGGCTCCCACTCCAGCCGCTTGGCGGCCGGGATGGCCTCCTGGTGCGGGATGCCGTTCACGTCGATCCGCATGATCGGCACGCCGTCGCGCTCGAAATGGTTGGCCGTCACCTTGTAGTAGGGCGACCAGAGCGCCCCCGCCGTGAAGGTTTCAAGGCCGAGCGCCGTCAGCACCAGGATGCAGGGCGCGATCACGAGGCCGAAGTGGAGGGCGAACGACTTGGGGCGGAGCAGCACGCCGTACGCGACGGCCGCGAAGATCCCCCACACCAGCGGCGGCGCGGACAGGAACGACAGCAGCGTGAACAGGCCGATGCCGATCAGGCTGCCGACCAGGTCCCACCGGTACGCCTCCAGCCGGGGCAGCTCGGGGAAGCAGCGGCCGACCAGCTCGGCCGGGCCCATCAGGACCAGCGCCGCCGCCACGAAGATCACCGGCAGGATCGCCCAGGCCGGCGGGCCGCTGGTGGAGAGGCTGGTGAAGTACAGGATGCCGTCGGTCTCCCGGTTGACCACCACCGGGAAGAAGCTGACGACCAGCACCAGCACGGCCAGCACGACCGGTGAGTAGTAGGGCAGCCGTTTGGTCCGCCCGACCCGCAGGAACCCCAGCCCGATGCCGAGGAACGAGCCGAGCAGGACGAAGTTCGTGAAGTAGCTGAGGTGGACGATGTTGGATCCGGTCCACCGGATCAGCGCGAGTTCAAGGAACAACATGAACGCGCTGGCCACCACCAGCCTGGGTCGCACCGGGATCCAGTGAGCGGGGGGTGCGCCGTCATCCTCGTGCAGAGTCGCGTCTGCTTGCATCGTCACGGGTGGAGGCTAGCGAACAACGCCTGTCCGAGCCAGATGCCCGATTCGCCCTTCCCTATTTTCCTATATCGTTCTCCTGGTGGCAGCGTTACACCCATGAACCTGATACCGACCACACGGTCCTCTCGGTCGTGGTCGGCTCCCGGGCCCAGGGCCTGGACACCGCCGCCTCCGACACCGACCGCCGGGGCGTCTACGCGGCCCCGACGTCCTCGTTCTGGCGTCTCGACAAGCCGCCGACCCATCTGGACGGCCCGCTGCCCGAACAGTTCTCCTGGGAGATCGAACGCTTCGTCAGCCTGGCCCTGACCTGCGACCCCACCGTCATCGAATGCCTGTGGTCCCCCATCGTGGAACGCGTCACCCCGATCGGCGCGGAGCTACGGGAATTACGCCCCGCGTTCCTGTCCCGGCGGGCCCGGAAAAGCTTCCTGGAGTACGCCGACACCCTCCGCAAACGGATCGACCCCGAATCGCCGAAGTGGAAGTCGGCGATGCACATGATCCGCCTGCTGCTCTCCGGCCGCCACCTGGCCCTGCACGGCGAACCCCTCGTCCACGTGGGCGGCCATCGCGACCGGCTGCTCGCGATCCGGCGCGGCGAAATCCCCTGGCCCGAGGTCCAAGCCTGGCGCGCCAGACTGATCGCCGACCTCGACGAGGCCCCGGACGGCCTGCCCGCCGATCCCGACCGGGCCGCCGTGGAGGACTTCCTGATCGCGGTACGGAAGACGAACTAGACGAAGGCGACCACGGCGTATCTCTCGTCGTGGATGGGCCGGCCCCACAGATCGGGATCCGGGAGCGGCTCGACGCGCGAGGTTCTCACCAGCGGGCGCAGCGCCCGCTGGAGATCTTCGGCGGTGACGCCGCCCCGCCACGGGAGCGAGCCGGGGTCCGCGTAGGACTGGTCTTCCTCGGGTTCGGCCGAGGTGGCCCAGCGGCCCTCGACGAGGACCAGGCGGCCGCCTGGACGGAGCAGGCCGGTCCAGCGGCTCAGTGCCCGCTCGGGGTCGGGCAGGGTCCACAGCAGGTGGCGGGAGAGGATCACGTCGAAGGCTGTTCCCGCCGCTTCTGGCGGGCCGGCCGCGTCGCCCACCAGCATCGGGGCGTCGAAGCCTGCCGTGCTGAGTTTGCGCCGGGCCTGATCGACCATCAGGGGCGCCAGGTCTACGCCGACCGGCCGGTGTCTCTGCTGGGCCAGGAGCAGGGACAGTGAGCCGGTGCCGCAGCCCAGGTCGAGGACGTCGGCGGGGGCGGCGGGCATCCAGGAGCGCAGGCGTTCCGACCACGCGGCCCTGACCCGGGGATCGAGCAGGCCGTGATCGGCCTCGTCGTCGAAGGAAGCGGCGGCGTCCCAGTAGGACGCGATCGATGAGCTGTCCGGTGGCATCGGCACATCATGCCAGCCGGGTACGACAGATCAGCCGAGGTAGGGAATCGTCCGGGCCTGACGCCGGAAGCCCATGCCGCGGTACAGGCGCTGCGGGATTGGATAGCCGGTGTCGCCCCGGGGGCAGACGATCGCGGTGCTCCCGCCGGCGTCGCGGAGGGAGTGCAGGGCGGCCAGGCAGACCGCGCGGGACAGTCCTTGGCGGCGGAACTCCGGAACCGTCCCCACTGGCTCGATCAGGCCGACCCTGTGCTGGTCATCCAGCCAGATCAGGCAACTGGCGGCGAACTCGCCGTCGGGCCCTTCCGCGACCCAGTCCAGATCCGCCCGGTACGGCCAGGCCCCCATCAGGGCCCGATAGGACTCCTCGGTCACCTTGGTCGAATTCCAGGAGCGCCGATGGACGGCCACCCGCCGTACCAGATCGGCCGCGCCCGACACCGGCCGCACCACGAACCCGGGCGGAACCACCGGATCCGGCAGTCGCCTCAACGAGCGCCGGTGGTGGGCGAAGAACGCCGTCTCATGCGGATCCTGGAGGTATCCGTAACCGGCCAGCGCCGACCGGAGGCCCTCCTCGACGTCCAGCGTCGTGATCGCCACCGGCTGACCGTCTGCGAGGCTCTTGAACCACTGGAGCACCTCACCCATCAGCTCCGGATGCTCCGGATCCACCTGTAACCGGAAATCTCCCGGCAAGTTCGCCCACCCCCAGGCGACCACGCGCCCGCCGTCCTCCCAGAGCGCGATCGGCCACTCGGTCAGCTCCGGCGGGTACATCAGCCGCCCCCACGCCAGATCCCCCACATGATACGAACTCCGGACAGACCACAGCCGCTGGGTCAGCTCCTGCATCGCGCGAAGATCCGCGCCCGTGGCGTACGCCCGCATGGTCGCCATCAGGTCAGGCGGCCGACATGGGCCAGGGCCTGCTTGAGCAGCACGCCCTGGCCGCCCGTCATCTCCTGCTGCACCATCATGGAGGCGGCCTCGGCGGGGGTGAACCACTCCAGGTCGAGCGCGTCCTGCCGGGGACGGCAGTCACCCGCGACCGGCACGATGTAGGCGAGCGAGACCGCGTGCTGGCGCGGGTCGTGGTAGGGCGTGACGTCCTGGGTCGGGAAGTACTCGGCCACCGTGAACGGCTGCGGCGAAACCGGGATCTTGGGCAGCGCCACCGGCCCGAGGTCCTTCTCCAGGTGGCGCATGAGGGCGTCGCGGATCCGCTCGTGGTAGAGCACCCTGCCGGAGACCAGGGCCCGGCTGACCGCCCCGTCCGGGCCGATGCGGAGCAGCAGGCCCACGTGGGTCACCGCGCCCGACTCGTCGACCCGGACGGGGACGGCGTCGACGTACAGGATCGGCATCCGCCCCCGGATGGCCTCCAGCTCTTCCGGAGCGAGCCAGCCGTGCGCGGTTTCGGTCATTTCGGCCATTGCTCGATCGTACTCGGCAGGGCGGGGGCCACCTCGCGCAATGCCGCACAATGCGCGAGGCGGTCAGCGAAGCCCGGCGCGCTCGTCCAGGGCGACGACGGTGAGCCAGGCGATGCCCGCCAGGGAGCCGAGCCCGACGGCGAGCGCGCCCGCGGCCCCGCCCGACATCGCCCAGACGTTGCCGGCCAGGAAGATCACTCCGCTGGCCGCCGAGCCCACCGCGTATCCGGTACGGCCCGCCCGGCCGTAGTGCCGGGCGAGGACGAACCAGGCCACGATGAGCGCGAGGAACCCGATCGCGCCGGAGGCGTTGTGCACGAGGCTGTGCCAGCTCATCGAGGCCGGCACGCCCGGCGGGGTGCCGACGGGGAAGCCGTCCATCGGCTCCAGCGTGAAGATCCCGGCCAGGACGGTGGTGACGCCGAACACCCCGATCAACCTGGGCGCCCAGACACCGCCGGACTGGCCGTCCAGGGCGCGGCGGAGACCGATCGAGCCGGCGACGGCCAGGACGCCCATCAGCACGAACGTGGTGATCTGGAGCCAGGCGAGGTCGCCGTTGCTCAGCATGCTGAGCGGGTGGCGGGTCAGGTCGAAGCCCTCCCGGGTGAAAGCCTGGCCGAAGGACAGGATCCCGAAGACGGGCGCGGCCAGCGCGCCGCCGACGAGGAGCGCGCCCGTGCCGGTCCGGGTGCCAACCTGGGTGCTGGTCTGGGCGCTGGTCTGGGCGCTGGCTTGCGTGCCGGCCTGGGCGCTGGCTTGCGTGCCGGCCTGGGCGCTGGCCTTGGTGGTGGTCATGCCGTTTCCCTTTCTGCGGCGGTGCCGGTCGAACCGGCCTCGCTGACGCGTCGATCGGCGAAGCCCGGAATCGACCTCCCGCCCCGGCCACCCCGCCGACCAGGCCATATCTAGAAATTTCGGCGTTACCTGTCATATGTTGAGTGGGCGCATTACCTGTCACATCCCGTCGAATCCCAGGTCAACCCCGGTACGGTCGATTTCCGTGCCAGATGTTCGACGCGTGGCTGAAAGGCACGAAACGAACAAGGAGCAGACCATGCGATTCCTGATGACCACCAAGGGCGGCGGCCCGGCCCCGGACGAGGCGATGCACATCGAGATGGGCAAGTTCGTGGAGGAGATGACCAAGGCGGGCGTGCTGCTGGCGACCGGCGGGCTCGACCCCGCGGGCACCCGCTTCACCTCCTCCGGCGGCGACCTCACCATCACCGACGGGCCTTTCACCGAGGCGCGCGAGGCGATCGTGAGCTTCGCGCTGATCGAGGTGCGCTCCAAGGAGGAGGCCATCGAGCTGTCCCGCCGGTTCTGGCAGATCGTCGGCGACGGCGTGGGCGACATGCAGCAGGTGTTCGGCCCCGAATAACCCCGCGCATCGACGGCAGGCCGAGGCGATGATCCGATCATGACGTCGTGGGACGCGCACGCAGCGGTCGACGGCGTCTGGAAGCTGGAGTCCGCGCGGATCGTCGCCGGCCTGGTCCGGATGACAGGCGATGTCGGCCTGGCCGAGGAGTTCGCGCAGGACGCGCTCCTGGCCGCGCTTGAGCGATGGCCTGAGTCAGGCGTCCCGGACAATCCGGGCGCCTGGCTGATGGCCATCGCCAAACGCCGGGCCATCGACCACCTGCGCCGCGCCGAACGGCTGGACCGCAAGCACGAACAGCTCGCGCACGAGCTCACCACCCAGCCCGACGAGTCCCTCGACCTGGCACCGGACGGCGACGAGGTCGGCGACGACGTCCTGCGGCTGATGTTCATCTCCTGCCACCCCGCACTGACCACCGAGGCGCGGCTGGCGCTGACCCTACGGCTCGTCGGCGGCCTGCGGACCGAGGAGATCGCACGCGCGTTCCTGGTGTCGGAGACCGCGGTCGCGCAGCGGATCGTCCGGGCCAAGCGCACGCTGGCCGCCCGGCGGATCCCGTTCGAGGTGCCCGAGGGGCGGGAGCGCGCCGCCCGGCTGTCTTCGGTGCTCGAAGTCATCTACCTGGTGTTCAACGAGGGCTACGCGGCCACGGCGGGCGAGGACCTGATCCGGCCGGGATTGTGCCTGGAGGCGTTGCGGCTCGGCCGGGTGCTGGCCCAGCTGATGCCCGGTGAGGCCGAGGTGCTCGGCCTGGTCGCGCTGATGGAGTTGCAGGCGTCGCGGGCCGAGGCCAGAACCGGCCCAGAGGGCGAGCCGATCCCGCTGCACGAGCAGAATCGCGGGCGCTGGGATCGGCTGCTGATCCGCCGGGGCATGACGGCGCTGCTCCAGGCCAGGACCGCCGGCGGCCCGCTGGGCCCGTACGTCCTGCAGGCCGCCATCGCGGTCTGCCACGCCCAGGCCGCCACGGCGGCCGGCACCGACTGGGCCCAGATCGCGGCGCTCTACGACGCGCTGTTCCGGGTGCTGCCCACCCCGGTCGTGCAGCTCAACCGCGCGGTCGCGGTCGCGATGGCGGACGGCCCCGAGGCGGGCCTGGCCCTGGCGGATCCGCTGCTGGCCGAGCCAGCGATGCGCAACTACCATCTGCTGCCGGGCGTGCGGGGCGACCTGCTGGCCAGGCTCGGCCGCAGCACCGAGGCGCGCGCCGAGTTCGAGCGCGCCGCCGAACTCGCCCAGAACACGCCCGAGCGCGCGATCCTGCTGAAACGCGCCGCCGCCTGCGGCGGCCGGGACGACGCGGTCACGCTCGGCCACGCCGTCGCCGCGTTCCTGGACCGCGCCGACCTGGACGCGGGGACGCTCCGCGCCTACCGGCACACCATGAACCGGATGCTCGCCCACCTCGGCGCCGGGATCCCGCTGCCCGAGGTGACCGCCGAGCGGGTCGCCGAGCTGTTCGCCGCCGCGTGGGGCGGCGCGGCGGACGCGACCTGGAACCGGCACCGCGCGGCCGTCCGCTCCTTCGCCGCGTGGGCGGCCCGCGACCGGGGCTGGCACACCGCCGACCCCGCCGCCCGGCTCGGCCGCCGCCACGAACCACGGGGCAGAACCCCCGCCCTGGACCCCGTCTTCGTCGAAGCCCTGCTGGCGCGCCCCGGCCTCGCCCTGCGCGAACGCACCCTCTGGACGATGCTCTACGAGAGCACGGCCACCGCCGCCCTGGCCCTCTCCCTCGACATCGAGGACGTGAAGAGCATCGGGGGCACAGGGGGCACAGGGGGCATCGAGGACATCGAGGACATCGGCGACCACACGCGCGGCACCCTGTGGGGACCGCGCACGGCCGGGCTCCTCCCCCAGCTCATCGCCGGCCGCCGCCGGGGCCCGCTGTTCCTGGCCGACCGGCGCCCGGCCCCGGCCCGGACGCCGCCGTCCCGCGACCTGTGCCCGGAGACAGGCCGCCGCCGCCTGTCCTACGAACGGGCGGAGTATCTGTTCAAGCAGGCGTCGCATGGCAACACCTTGTATCAACTGCGACTGACAGAACCCGCCGCGACCCGGCGCCCCTCCCCGTCGTAGACCTCGGCCGAGCCGGGCCCGGCCATGGCCACCGTGAGCCGCTGCGGCCCGATCGCGGGCGCGAGCAGCCGGTAGGCGAACTCCGTCCCGATCAGGTCCAGGCCGGTCCGCCGGAACAGCTCCGCCATGAGCACGATCAGCAGCGGCCCGTGCACCACGAGGTCCGGGTATCCCTCACCGGCGGCGAACCGGTGGTCATAGTGAATGCGATGCGCGTTATAAGTGAGCGCGGAGAACCGGAACAACACCACCGGATCGACGTCGAAAGTGAGACGCGGTTCCCCCATCGGCAAGCCCGCGCCGGTTTTCGGCAAAATCCCCGGCGGCCGGTACACGAGATCCTGTTCCTCGACGACGGCCGGTTCGCCGCCCTGGTGGATCTCGTTCCGTACCGTCACGAAGGTCAGCGGGCCGGAGCGGCCGGTCTTGTCCGCCGACGCGACCACCCGGGTGGTCCGCACGGCCGCCTCGCCCACCCGCAGCGCCCGCAGGTGCGTGGTCCGCCCGCCCGCGAACATCCGGGTCCGGCCGGGGCCGGGCTGCCCCGCCAGCGGATGCCCGTCCGGCCCGAGCTCGTCCTGCCGCCACTCGTCCAGCAGGTGCGCCCAGTGCCACATCGGCGGCAGCCGCTCGCCCGCCTCGGTCCCGAGCAGCCCCGCCAGGGCCCGCACGGCGTGCGGGTCGATTAGCCCTTCCCGCCGGATGTCCATGAACCAGCTCCTCTCATTTATGCAACCGCCGCAAAGTAATTTGTGATGCTATTTCGGAATCATGCGTATGCCGGGAAATGGGTTATCATTATTGCAACGCAATCCCTCCACCACCGGGAGCGGAATGACGACTGCGGCATCCCGTGTCAGCCACGAGGAACTCACCCGGCTACGGATGGCGCTCGGACGCCTGGGCCGGGTGCTCCGCCAGCAGAACGACGAAGGCCTGTCGTACGCGTTGATCTCCCTGCTCTTCAACGTGGCCCGCAACCAGCCCACCACAGCCGGCGACCTGGCCGCCACCGAGGGCGTCAGCCCGCCGTCGGTGACCCGCTCGCTGAACCGGCTGTTCGAACTCGGCCTGATCTCCCGCGAGCAGGACACGGTCGACCGCCGGGCCACCCTGATCCGGCTGACCAACGCCGGCATGCTGGAACGCGCCCGGATCCTGCGCAGCCGCGAGGTCTGGCTCTCCGGCCACCTGGACCGGCTCTCCCCCGACGAGGTGACCGCGCTGCTGCACGCGGTCCCCGTGCTGGAACGGCTCTGCGACCCAGAAACACCGTGACCGGGCCGCTCGCCGGGCTGCACATCCTGGACCTCTCGACCTACGTCGCGGGCCCGTCGGCGACGATGACCCTGGCCCAGCTGGGGGCGGACGTGGTCCGGGTGGACCCGATCGGCGGCGCGCCCGACCACCGCCGCTCCCCGCTGGCCCCGTCCGGCGCGAGCCTCTACTGGACCGGCCTGAACAAGGGCAAACGTTCGATCGAGATCGACCTGCGCGCCCCGGCGGGCCGCGAGCTGGTCTACGCCCTGCTGAACGTGCACGGCATCCTGGTCACCAACGCGCCCGCCACCGGCTGGCTCGGCCCCGACGCGCTGCGCGCCCGCCGTGCCGATCTCATCGCGGTACGGATCTCCGGCCACCCCGACGGCCGCCCCGCGGTCGACTACACCGTCAACGCCGAGGTCGGCCTGCCCTGGATCACCGGCCCGCCCGGCGGCCCGGTCAACCACGTGCTCCCGGCCTGGGACCTGCTGACCGGCCTGCACGCGGCGCTCGCCGTCGTCGCGGCCGAACGCGCGCGACGCCGTACGGGGGCGGGAAGCCTGATCGACATCAGCCTGTCCGACGTCGCCGCGGCCACCATGGGCCACCTCGGCTTCGTCGCCGACGTGGTGCTCAACGGCGCGGCCAGGGAACGCGACGGCAACTACCTGTACGGCGGCTACGGCACCGATTTCGGCACCGCCGACGGCCGCCGCGTCATGATCGTCGCGCTGACCGAACGCCACTGGCACTCCCTCGTCGACCTGACCGGCACCGGCAAGGTGATCGCCGCCCTGGAGGAGAACCTGGGCGAACGTTTCGCCGGGGAGCAGGCCCGCTACCGCCACCGCCACCTGATCACCGCGCTGCTCGCCCCGTGGTTCGCCCGGCACACCCTCGCCGACCTGACGCCCCGCCTGGACGCGAGCCAGGTCCTCTGGAGCGAATACCGCACCATCGCCGAATTCACCGCCACCCTGGGCCCGCTCTTCACCGAGATCGACCAGCCCGGCGCCGGCCGCTACCCCGTTCCCGGCCCGGTCGCCGGCGGCCAGGAACCCCGGCCCGCTCCGCTGCTCGGCCAGGACACCGCCGCCGTCCTGACCGGCTGGCTCGGCCTGGACGCCCCCGCCATCGCCGACCTGGCGACCCGCCGCGTCGTGCGATGAGAGCGCAACCGACCGCCGATCGGACTGAATGAGCAGCCCATCCCGCTGTTACCGGCTTGTTATTGACAAGCCTAATGTTAACGATAACAGTCATCCCCATGATGGACCCCTCTTCCCTGACCAGAATGGCCGCCATCGTCGCTCTCGCTGTCGGGCTCGCCGCCTGCGGTTCCAGCGAGAAGACAGTCGACCAGGAAGCCTCCGCCCCCGCCTCGGCCGGAAACGCGGGCGCCCTGGTCGGCGTCACCATGCCGACCAAGTCCTCCGAACGCTGGATCCACGACGGCGACAACGTCAAGGCCGGGCTAGAAAAGCTGGGCTACCAGGTCGACCTGCAGTACGCGGAGAACGACATCCCCACCCAGGTCAACCAGATCGAGAACCAGATCACCAAGGGCGCCAAGCTGCTGATCATCGCCTCGATCGACGGCACCGCGATCACCACCCAGCTGCAGGAGGCGGCGGACAAGAAGATCCCGGTCATCGCCTACGACCGGTTGATCCGCAACAGCCCGAACGTGGACTACTACGCCACCTTCGACAACTTCAAGGTGGGCGTGCAGCAGGCCACCTCGCTACTGACCGGCCTGAAGGTGCTGAACGCCGACGGCTCCGCGGGCGACGCGAAGGGCCCGTTCAACGTCGAACTGTTCGCCGGTTCCCCCGACGACAACAACGCCACCTTCTTCTTCAACGGCGCGATGTCCATCCTCAAGCCGCACATCGACAAGGGCACCCTGGTGGTGCGGAGCGGCCAGACCGACTTCAAGACCGTCGCCATCCTGCGCTGGGATCCGGCCACGGCGCAGAAGCGGATGGAGGACATCCTCACCAAGACCTACAGCGGCGGCGACCAGGTGGCGGGCGTGCTCTCGCCGTACGACGGGCTGTCGATCGGGATCCTGTCGGCGCTGAAGAGCAACGGCTACGGCACGTCCGGGCAGCCGTACCCGATCGTGACCGGGCAGGACGCCGAGCTGGCCTCGGTCAAGTCGATCATCGCGGACGAGCAGTACTCGACGATCTACAAGGACACCCGGCAGCTGGCCGACGTCACCGTGAAGATGACCGACGCCCTGCTCAAGGGCGGCACGCCCGAGGTGAACAACACCACCGACTACGAGAACGGCAACAAGGTCGTGCCGTCGTTCCTGCTCGAACCGATCATCGTGGACAAGGCCAACTACCAGCAGGCGCTGATCGACACCGGCTACTACCAGGCGTCGCAGCTCGGATGAGCGATGACATCCTGCGCATGCGCGCGATCACCAAGACCTTCCCCGGCGTACGGGCGCTGCACGACGTGAACCTGTCGGTGCGCCGGGGCGAGATCCACGCGATTTGCGGGGAGAACGGCGCCGGCAAGTCGACGTTGATGAAGGTGCTGTCGGGGGTGTACCCGCACGGGTCGTACGAGGGTGAGATCACCTTCGACGGCGCCCCCGGCCGGTTCGCCGACATCCGGGACAGCGAGCGGCGCGGGATCGTCATCATCCACCAGGAGCTCGCGCTCTGCCCGCAGCTGTCGATCGCGGAGAACATCTTCCTCGGCAACGAGCGGTCCAGGCGCGGCCTGGTGGACTGGAACCGCACCAACCACGAGGCCGGCCTGCTGCTGGAGCGGGTCGGCCTGCGGGAGCTCCCGGTCACCACGGTGGCCGACATCGGGGTCGGCAAGCAGCAGCTGGTCGAGATCGCCAAGGCGCTGGCCAAGGAGGTCCGGCTGCTCATCCTGGACGAGCCGACCGCGGCGCTCAACGACGAGGACTCGGCGCACCTGCTGGACCTGCTGCGCGGCCTGCGCGCCGAGGGCGTCACCTGCGTGATCATCTCCCACAAGCTGAACGAGGTCGCCTCGATCGCCGACTCGATCACCATCCTGCGGGACGGGAAGCTGATCGAGACCCTGGACCTGGCGACCGACCGGGTGACCGAGGACCGCATCATCTCCGGCATGGTCGGCCGCGACCTGGAACACCGGTTCCCGCCGCACGAGCCGGACATCGGCCGGGAAGCGCTGCGGATCGAGGACTGGACGGTGCACAGCCCGGTGCAGCGGGGGCGTGCCGTCGTCTCGGGGGCCACCCTGTCGGTGTGCCGCGGCGAGATCGTCGGGCTGGCCGGGCTGATGGGCGCGGGCCGTACCGAGCTGGCGATGAGCGTCTTCGGCCGCGCCTACGGCACGGACATCTCCGGCCGGATCTACCGCGACGGCAGGCAGGTCGAGATCCGGACGGTGCGCGACGCGATCCGGCACGGCATCGCGTACGCCACCGAGGACCGCAAACGCTACGGACTCAACCTGATCGAGGACATCAAACGCAACATCTCCGCCGCCGACCTGGGCCGGCTGGCCCGGCGCGGCTGGGTCGACGACAACGAGGAGTACCGCGTCGCCGACCAGTACCGCCACGACCTCGGCATCAAGGCGCCCAGCGTGCTCAGCGTCACCGGCAAGCTCAGCGGCGGCAACCAGCAGAAGGTCGTGCTGTCCAAGTGGATCTTCACGGACGCGGACGTGCTGATCCTGGACGAACCCACCCGCGGCATCGACGTCGGCGCCAAGTACGAGATCTACTCGATCATCAACCGGCTGGCCGACGCCGGGAAGGCGCTGCTGGTCATCTCCTCAGAACTGCCGGAACTCCTCGGCCTCTGCGACCGGATCTACACCCTGTCGGCCGGGCGCGTCACCGGCGAACTGGCCCGCGCCGACGCCACCCAGGAACGCCTCATGCAGCTGATGACCAAGGAACAGCCCCGATGACGACTTCCCTGCTCGGCCGGTCGCTGAACATCCGCCAGAGCGGCATCTACATCGCGTTCGCGCTGATCGTCGTGCTCTTCTCGATCCTGACCGACGGCGCTCTGCTGCAGCCGCAGAACATCTCCAACATCATCGTCCAGAACTCCTACATCCTGATCCTGTCCATCGGCATGATCCTGATCATCATCGCCGGTCACATCGACCTGTCGGTCGGCTCGGTGGTGGCCGTGACCGGCGCGATCGCCGCCGTCCTGATGGTCGAGTACGGCCTGCCCTGGCCGCTCGCCCTGGTGATCACCCTGATCGCGGGCGGCGTCATCGGCGCCTGGCAGGGCTACTGGATCGCCTACTACGGCATCCCCGCCTTCATCGTCACCCTGGCCGGCATGCTGCTGTTCCGCGCCCTCACCCTCACCGTCCTCGGCAACCAGGGCATCGGCCCCTTCCCCGATCCGGTACGGACGCTGTCCAACGGCTTCACCGACGGCTACCTGGGCAACATCGGCCTGGGCCCGCTCGGCGGCGCCGACCTGTTCAGCCTGATCGTCGGCGCCCTGGCCATCGCCGGCATGGCGGCCACCCAGTGGCGCGCCCGCGCCGCCCGCCTCGGCTACCGCCAGAGCGTCGACCCGCTCCCGGTCTTCCTGCTCAAACTCCTCACCGCCGCCGCCGTGATCATCGTCGTGGTGGTCCAGCTGGCCCGCTTCAAGAACCTGCCCTGGGTGCTGGTGCTGCTCGCCCTGCTGGTCCTGGCCTACTCCCTGCTCACCACCCGCGCCGTCTTCGGCCGCCAGATCTACGCCATCGGCGGCAACCTGCAGGCCGCCCAGCTCTCCGGGATCAACGTCCGCCAGGTCGTCTTCTGGATCTTCGTCAACATGGGCGTGCTGGCCGCCCTCGCCGGCGTCATCTTCGCCGGCCGCCTCAACCAGGCCGGCCCCACCGCCGGCAACGCCTTCGAGCTCGACGCCATCGCCGCCGCCTTCATCGGCGGCGCGGCCGTCCAGGGCGGTGTCGGCAAGGTCGTCGGCGCCATCACCGGCGGCCTCATCATGGGCGTCATCAACAACGGCATGTCCCTGATCGGCTCGCCGAGCGAGCGCGTCATGCTCGTGAAGGGCGTCGTGCTGCTCGCCGCGGTCGCCTTCGACGTCTGGACCAAACGCCGCGCCACGCGCTAGAGGTCCGATGAATCCTGGACCGATCGCACGCCACAGCTGGAGCGTCCACACCACGCATCCTCTTGCGTGCAGGTTGTACAGAAGTTTCCTCCGTATTTTTGAGTGTTGCGTTTGCGTATCGAATCCTGTCAAGATGACGCCAGCGGTCCGATGTTACGCGGCGATAACAGGATCCGCTTCGTGTCTCTTGGTGGCGTTTCTGTTGGCATGAAGCCCTCGATTCCGTTTCGCCGACTCGATCTCCGCCAGCGGGCGCGACGTGCGTGAACGATCCCTCAAAACGAAGGAGTTGCACGTGACCGTCTCGCGCCGGGGCTTCCTGGCCTCCGCAGTGACCGGATCCGCTCTCGCCGCCGCATCGTCGACCACGATGCTGTCGGCGCTGTCGAACGCGGCGAACGCGGCGAGCCCGCCAGGGGACGTGGTCGGGAAGATCACGGTGGGCTACCAGGGCTGGTTCGCCTGCAAGGGCGACGGCGCCCCGATCAACGCCTGGTGGCACTGGAGCGGCGCCAACAACCAGGTGGCGCCGTCGCCGGGCAACAACACGATCGTGGCCTGGCCGGACATGCGGGAGTTCACCAAGACGTACGTGACCGCGTACTCGAACCTGAACAACGGGCAGCCCGCCACCCTATTCTCCAGCTGGGACCAGCAGGTCGTGGACGCGCATTTCCGCTGGATGCGGGAGAACAACATCGACACGGCCGCTTTGCAGCGGTTCAACCCGAACGGGGGCGAAGGCCCGACCCGGGACGCGATGACGGTGAAGGTCCGCCAGGCGGCCGAGGCCAACGGCCGCAAGTGGTACGTCATGTACGACGTCACCAGCTGGACCAACATGCAGTCGGAGATCAAGGCCGACTGGCTGAACAAGATGTCGGCCCACCTGGCCTCCCCGATGTACGCCAGGCAGAACGGCAAGCCGGTCGTCTGCATCTGGGGCTTCGGCTTCAGCGAGCCGTCCCGCCCCTTCACGCCGGCCCCCTGCCTCGAAGTGGTCAACTGGTTCAAGGCCCAGGGCTGCTACGTGATCGGCGGAGTGCCCACCTACTGGCGGCAGGGCATCAACGACTCCCGTCCGGGCTTCATCGACGTCTACCGCGCCTTCAACATGATCTCGCCGTGGATGGTCGGCCGGATCAGCACCATCCAGGACGCCGACAACTTCTACACCAACCTCACCGTCCCCGACCAGGCCGAATGCAACGCCCGCGGGATCGACTACCAGCCCTGCGTGATGCCCGGCGAGGTGACCCGCCGGCACCGCGCGCACGGCGACTTCATGTGGCGGCAGTTCTACAACGTGATCCGCGCGGGCTGCCAGGGCATCTACATCTCGATGTTCGACGAGTTCAACGAGGGCAACCAGATCGCCAAGACCGCCGAGACGCTGGCGACCGTGCCGGCCAACTCCGGCCTGCTGGCCCTGGACGAGGACCGCACGTTCTGCTCCTCGGACTACTACCTGCGGCTCACCGGCGACGGCGGCCGCATGCTGAAGGGCCAGATCGCCCTCACCGCGGTCCGGCCGACGCCTCCGGTCGCGGGTGGCGGCGGCGACACCCAGGCCCCCACCGCCCCCGGCAACCTGCAGGTCACGGCCACGACGTCGACCAGCTTGACGCTGTCGTGGTCGGCCGCGTCCGACAACGTCGGGGTCACCGGCTACCAGGTGCGGCGCGGGACCACAGTGGTCGCCTCGCCTGCCAGCTCGCCGTTCACGGTCACGGGGCTGGCCGCGTCCACCGCGTACAGCTTCAACGTCACCGCCCGCGACGCGGCCGGGAACGTCTCCGCCCCCTCGAACACGGTCAACGTGACCACCCCGGCGGCGAGCGCGTTCGTGGCGCTGCGGGCCCGCGTCAACAGCCGTTTCGTCACGGCCGCGACCGGCGCGGCGCTGATCGCCAACGCCACCTCGGCCGGCACGGCCCAGCAGTTCGAGCGCGTCAACCTCGGCAACGGCAACATCGCGCTGCGCGCCCGCGCCAACAACCAGTACGTCTGCGCCGAGGCCGCCGGCGTCCAGGCGCTGATCGCCAACCGCGCCTCGGTCGGCCCCTGGGAGACCTTCGCGCTGGTCACCAACCCGAACGGCTCGGTCAGCCTGCGCGCCCAGGCCAACAACCAGTACGTCTGCGCCGAAGGCGCGGGCGCCCAGGCGCTGATCGCCAACCGGGCCGCGATCGGCGGGTGGGAGGAGTTCGACCTGGTCGCCACCTGATTCACGATTGTCGGCCGCGTTCCGTAACGTGGGTCACCGAGCGGCGGGCGGCGGAGCCCGCGTGACCTGGTGATTGGATCGCTGCTGTGGAGGCTTCGGTCGAGCGGCTGGTGTTCGTCCGGGAGGACGAGTTCACCATCGCCCGGATGGCCGCCGAGGGCGGGCCCGGTTTCATCGCGGCCGGGCGCGCCCTCGCCGGGATTCAGCCCGGCGAGACCCTGCGGCTGACCGGCGAATGGGCCGACCATGCGCGCCACGGCCGCCGCCTCGCCGTCACCGCGTGCGAGCGGATCACCCCGTCCACGGTCCCGGCCATCCGGGCGTATCTGGGCTCCGGCCTGATCCGCGGGATCGGCCCCCGGCTGGCGCAGGCGATCGTCGGCCACTTCGGCGAGGCCACGCTGACCGTGATCGACACCGAGCCTGACCGGCTGCGCGAGGTCATCAACATCGGCCCCGGCCGGCAGGCCCAGATCGTCGAGGCCTGGCAGGAGCAGCGGGCCATCGCCGCGCTGATGCTGGTCCTGCAGGGTTTCGCCGTCAGCCCGCTGCTCGCCGCCAAGATCTACCAGGTGTATGGCGAGCAGTCGGCCGAGGTGCTGGCCACCGATCCGTACCGGCTGATCGGCCAGGTCAGAGGGATCGGGTTCGGCATCGCGGACCGGATCGCGCTGCGTTCCGGGGTGCCCGAGCAGAGCCCGCAACGGGTCAAGGCGGCGATCGTGGACCGGCTGGAGTCAGCGGGGGCGCGGGCGGGCCACTGCTTCCTGCCGCTGACGGCGCTGCTGGCCGAGACGGCCGAGCTGATCGACCAGGATCGGGCGCTGATCCGCCGGTCGCTGGACGCGCTCACCGCCGAACGCCGGGTGGTCGTCGAGGCGCACTCGGGCCAGACGGTCGTCTATCCGAAGGAGCAGCACAGCCGGGAGGTGTCGCTGGCCGCGCAGCTGACCCGGCTGCTCCAGGCCAAGTCGCGGCTGCCGCTGCGGGCCTACGAGGAGGATCCACGGCTGCACGACGACCAGCGCGCCGCGATGACGCTCGCGCTGACCTGCACGGTCAGCATCCTCACCGGCGGCCCCGGCTGCGGCAAGAGCCACACCGTGCGGGCCATCGCGGCCACCGTCCGGGCCATGGGCGGCACGGTCACGCTCGCCGCGCCGACCGGGAAGGCCGCCAAACGGCTGTCGGAGCTGACCGGCCTGCCCGCGATGACCGTGCACCGCATGCTCGCGCACACCGCGCCCGACGACTCGCTGTTCCCCGACTCCCCCGCCGAGGCCGATCTGATCGTGGTCGACGAGGCGTCGATGCTGGACCTGCACCTGGCGACCAGGCTGCTGGCCGCCATCCCGACCGGCAGCCATCTGCTGCTGGTCGGCGACAGCGACCAGCTGCCGAGCATCGGCCCCGGCCGGATCCTGGCCGACCTGCTGGACGTGGCGGAGATCGCGCGGGTCCGGCTGACGCACGTGTTCCGCCAGGCCGGGGACAGCGGGATCATCCAGGCCGCGCACCGCATCCGGGCCGGTGAGCTGCCCGCGCTGCCGGGGCGCGGCGGCTTCTGGTTCGAGGAGGTCGACAGCCCCGAGGAGGTGGCGGAACGGGTGATCCACCTGGCCACGGTGGCGATCCCGCGCAAGCAGAACATCTCCCCCGGCCAGGTCCAGGTGCTCTGCCCGATGCGCAAGGGGACCACCGGAACGCTGGAGATCGGGCGCACCATCCAGGACCGGCTCAACCCGGCCCGCGACGAGCTGCCGGAACACTGGTCGGGTTCGTCGGTGTTCCGGCCCGGCGACCGGGTCATGCCGATCCGCAACAACTACGAGAAGAACGTCTTCAACGGGGAGACGGCCACGGTCACCGCCGTCCTGCCGCAGGACCGCCTGATCCGCCTCACCACCGACGACGGCCAGCCGGTCGAGTACGGCTTCGACGAGCTCGACGACCTGACCCACTGCTACGCGATCAGCGTGCACCGCGCCCAGGGCAGCGAGTATCCGTTCGTGGTGGCCCCGCTGGTCAACGAGGCGGGCGGCGTCATGCTGCGACGCCGCCTGCTGTACACGCTGGTCACCCGGGCCCGCTCCTGGGTCGTCCTGGTCGGCCAGCGCGACGCGCTCCGGCTGGCCGTCCGCCAGCTCGGCGGGCGGCGCAACACCGGTCTCACCCGCCGGGTGGCGGAACTCCAGCCGTAGCCCGTCCAACCGTGTCCAGGATCCGGGGGCGTCCGGGCGTGGGTTGCCGATCATTGCGGCATTGCCCGCTACCCCCATGGACAGGTGCAGATGATGAGAAGAATCCTCCTCGCGACTCTCGGCGTGGTGCTGTCGGCGGCGTTCCTCGCCGCGCCCGCGCGGGCGTCCACGGACACGACGCCGCCGTCCAAGCCGGCGGCGCCGACGTTCAGCAGTGTCACCACGACGGCGGCGAACGTGTTCTGGCCGGAGGCCACCGACAATGTCGGGGTCACGGGCTACTACCTGCAGCAGCTCGTCGGCGGCAGCTGGAGCACGATCAGGACGGTCGGGCCGGCCGATCGTTTCCAGCCGGTCACCGGGCTGACGGCGGGCACGCCGTACACGTTCGGGGTGATCGCCTTCGACGCGCAGGGCAACACCTCGGCCCGCTCGGATCCGGGAACTTTCACGACGCTGGCCCTCACCGCCACGCCGACCTGCCGGATCCAGGTCATCACGTTCAGCCCCGGTTTCCTGGCCAACATCACCATCGTCAACACCACGGCCACCGCCACCAGCGGCTGGACGATCCGGTTCAGTCTGCCCGCGACGGCGTCCGCGGGCAGCACATTCGGCGGCGTGCTGACCCGCGCCGGCGGCACCGGGACGATCACCCCGGCCGCGTACAACGCGGTGATCGCGCCGGGCGTCCAGGCGTTCGTCGGCTTCAGCGGCATGGCCACCCCGTTCACGCCGCCAAGCTCGTTCACGCTCAACGGCATCCCCTGCACGGTGTGAGATCGCGCGCGATCCGCGCGCGTGATTTCCTTCACCCATCGACGGCGCATCGGCTTGGCGGGTGGCGGAGGTCAGGACCCTGGCGGACCTCGCGCGGGTGCTGCGCGGGCTGCGACGGCGGCACGCGCGGCAGCGGGGCAGGCAGGAGCTGACCTACCGCGAACTGGCGGCGGCCACCGGCTGGTCGCACGGAATCATCGGCGAGTACCTGGCCGGCCGGGTCCTCCCGCCGACCGACCGATTCGACGCGCTCATCGCCCTGCTCGGCGCGACCCCCGCCGAGCAGGGCGCCCTCGCCACCGCCCGCGACCAGGTCGAGGAGGGCCGCCGCCGGGCCCTGCCCGCCGAACGCCCGGTCCCCCGCCAGCTCCCCCTCGACGTGTACGGTTTCACCGGCAGGACCGGCCAGCTCACCCTGCTGGACGCCCTGCTGGCCCGGGGAAGAACCGTGGTGATCTCCGCGGTCGCGGGCACGGCCGGGGTGGGCAAGACCGCGCTGGCCGTGCACTGGGCGCACCGGGCGGCGAAACGTTTCCCCGACGGGCAGCTCTACGTCGACCTTCGCGGCTACGACCCCGAGCGGCCGGTGCCCGCGGCCGACGCGCTGGCGGGATTCCTGCGCGGCCTGGGCGTGGCCGGGCCGGACATCCCGGATGGGCTTCCCGAACGCGCGGCCCTGTATCGGACGGTCGTGGCCGGGCGGCGGATGCTCGTCGTGCTGGACAACGCGTCCGGGGCCGACCATGTGCGCCCGCTGCTGCCGGGCAGCCCGTCCTGTTTCGTGGTGGTGACCAGCCGGGAGGATCTGGCCGGGCTGGTCGCGCGCGAAGGCGCCAGCCGGATCGAGCTGGACATGCTGGGCGCGGCGGAGGCGGTGGAGCTGCTGCGGACGCTGATCGGGGCGCGGGTGGAGGAGTCGCCGGTGGACGCGGCGGCGCTCGCGGAGAGCTGCGCGCGGCTGCCGCTGGCGCTGCGGATCGCCGCCGAACTCGCGGTGACGCGGCCGGAGGTGGCGCTGGCGAAGCTGGTCGCCGGGTTGCGGGACGAACAACGGCGGCTGGACCTGCTAGACGCGGCCGGCGATCCCCGTACGGCGGTGCGCGCGGTGTTCTCGTGGTCGTATCGGCAGCTCAGCGCGGACGCGGCGCGGCTGTTCGACCTGCTGGGACTGCATCCGGGACGGGACGCCGACGCGTACGCGGCCGCCGCCCTGCTCGGCACCGGGCTGGCGCGCGCCGGCCGCCTGGTCGACGAACTCGCCCGGGGTCACCTGCTGGAACACGCGGGTTCCGGCCGGTACACGATGCACGACCTGCTGCGCGCCTTCGCCGTCGAACACGCGACGGAGACGCACCCGGCGCTCACCCGGCTGTTCGACTACTACCGGTACGCGGCGGTCTCGGCGACAGCCGCGCTGTTTCCGTACGAGCGCGGGCGGCCCTCCCCCGCGGAGCCGGAAACGCCGATACCCGGCGATCTCGCCGGGTGGCTGGAGCGGGAACGGGCGAACCTCGTCGGGGTCGCCGTCTACACGGCCCGGCACGGCTGGCCGGGGCACTGCGTCGATCTGTCGCGTGCGCTCTGGCGGCATTTCGAGGTCGGCTGCCACTACCAGGAGGCGCTCACCGTGCACACGTGCGCCGCGCGGGCAGCCCTCGCGGCCGGCGAAGGGCGGGCGGCGGTGATGGCCAATCTGGGCGGGATCCACTGGTGGCTGGGCAACTTCCGGGAGGCCAGGACGTGGTTCGGGCAGGCGCTCGCCGCCGCGCGGGAGGCCGGGGATCTTGAGGCGGAGGCGCGCTCGCTGGGGCGGCTCGGCGTGGTGTCCGAGCGCCTCGGCGAACTGGCCGAGGCGCTGGAACAGCTGCGGGAGGCGCTGGCACTCTGCCGCCGTACCGGCAACCGGCACGGCGCGGGCACCCAGCTGATCAACATGGGCGCGCTGTACCGGCGGCTGGGCCGGCCAGAGGAAGCCGCCGACTGCCAGCTTGAGGCCGCCTCGGTCTTCGCCGAAGTCGGCGATCTGCGTCTGCGCGGCTACGCGCTCGGCAATCTCGGCGCACTGTACGGCCTGCTCGGGCGGCACGCCGACGCGCTCACCCACCTGGAACAAGCCCTCGCGAACTGCCGCGAATCCGGCGACCCGGGAGGCGAGGGCAGCGCGCTGGGCACGATGGGCGCGGTCTACCTCCGGCTGGAACGCCACCCCGAAGCTCTCGACCACCTGCATCGGGCCCTGGCCATCAGCCGCGAAACGGGCGACCGCAGCCTGGAGACCGAAACACTCAACACGCTAGGCGAGACCCTGCGCGCGATGGCCCAGCCGGACTCGGCCCTCGCCCGCCACCGGGCCGCGCACGCGCTGACCGAACAGACCGGCGACCAGTACGAGCACGCGCGGGCGCTCGAAGGCATCGCGCATGTCCAGCACGCCGCCGGCCGTACCGGCCAGGCCCGGGAGAACTGGCGGGCCGCGGCCGGCATCTACCGCCGGTTGGGCGTCCCGGAAGCCGGACGCGTCCTGGCCCTGCTCGACGGGCCGGGCGAGTAGACGGACGCGGCGATGTGGACGAACGAGCGGATGAGCGGGCCGCCGTCGTCGCTGTTGTGCGCCACGACCAGGCAGCTGGGCGGCATGTCGAGCAGCGGAACCGAGGTGAGCCCTTCGGGCAGGGCGTGGGTCAGCGGCGTGAGCCCGATCGCGCCGTTCCACAGGACGCCCTGCAGGCATTCGTGCACGGTTCTCACAACGGGCCCCTCACGCTGCGGGCCGCCGGGGGTGGTGGCGTTCCAGTACGCGCACCAGATGGGGTCGGCGCCGTCGGGCAGCCGGAACCAGCGGCGGCCGGCGAGATCGCCCAAACTCAGGGTGTCGCGGCCGGCGAGCGGGTCGTCGGTGCGCAGGACCACCCCGACAGGGTCGGATCGCAGCAGGTGAGTGGTGATGCCGGTGTCGTCGAACGGCGTACGGGTGAGGGCGACGTCGACGAGGCCGGCGCGGAGCCCGGTGGTCGGGTCGGTGAAGTCGGCCTCGCGGACGCGGATGTGCACCGCGGGGTGGCGTTCACGGTAGGCGGCGGCCAGCCGGGTGCCGACCTGTTCCGCGCTGTCGCCGAGCGTGCCGATGGTGAGAGTGGCGGCCCCGGCCGCCGCCGCGACCCGGTGGCGGACCCGATCGGCCTGTTCCAGCAGCGTGCGCGCTTCGTCGTAGAGCGCCGCCCCCGCCGCCGTGAGGGTCACCCCGGCAGGCGATCGGTGCAGCAGCACCGCGCCCAGGTCGGTCTCCAGTTGCTTGATCGCCCGGCTCAGCGGCGGCTGGGTCATGTGCAGGCGCGCGGCGGCACGGCCGAAGTGGAGCTCTTCGGCGACGGCCACGAAGTAGCGCAACAGGCGGAGGTCCATCAGCGGCGACGATACCCGCACGGTATCGGGGGCGGGGAATCGGTGTTGGACGCCGCCGCCCCCGCGGCGATGGACTCCGTCTATGACCGATTACGTGATGCCAGACCCCGTCGTGCAGGTCACGGATGTCCAGGAGCTTGCCCACGACCTGGTGGTGATCCCGAACCGGCGGGTGCAGCTGGTGCCGAACATCGGCGTCATCGGCGGCACCCACTCGGTCCTCGTGGTCGAGACCGGCCTGGGCCCGCGAAACGCCGAAACCGTGCTGGCCTTCGCGTCGGAGTTCGCCAGAGGACGCAGGCTGTACCTGACCACGACCCACTTTCACCCCGAGCACGCCTTCGGGGCGCAGACATTCACCGGCGAAGCGACCTTCCTGATCAACCGGGCGCAGGCCGAGGACCTGAAAGGAAAAGGCCCCGGCTACATCGAGATGTTCAAAGGTCTCGGCGAACCCGTCGCCCGCCAGCTCGACGGCGTCCGGCTGGCGACCCCCGACCTCGTGTACGACCACGAGCACACCCTGGACCTCGGCGGCAGAACAGTGGAACTACGCGCGACCGGCCAGGCCCACAGCAAGGGCGACCAGGTGATCACCGTCCCCGACGCCGGGGTGATGTTCACCGGCGACCTCGTGGAGTCCGGCCAGTTCGCCATCTTCCCGTGGTTCCCGCCATACGACACCGACGTGTCCGGCACCCGCTGGCTGGCGGTGATGCACCGCTTGGCCGAACAGAACCCCCGGCTGGTGGTCCCGGGCCACGGCGACATCGGCGGCCCCCACCTACTGGCCGACGTCCGTGACTACCTTCAACTCCTGCGCGACGAAACCTGGCTACGCCGCGATTCGGCCATGAGCGAGCAGACGATCATCGAAGAGGTGGAAGCCTTGATGCTCGCCGGGCATCCGCAGTGGGAGGGCCAGGACTGGATCGAGAAGGGCGTCGCCTGCCTGTGCGCGGAGCACACTGGGCAACAAGGGGTGTGACGTGGCAGGATTTCGCCTGTGACCAGCAATTCCGCCGCGGCGCAGCACCTGCGTGACCTCGCGCGGATGCGCCGTGTCCGCGACCGGATCGATCGGGAGTACGCGCAGCCGCTGGACGTCGAGGCGCTGGCCCGGGGGGTCAACATGTCGTCCGGGCATCTCAGCCGCGAGTTCAAACAGGCGTATGGCGAGTCGCCGTACGCCTATCTGATGACGCGGCGGATCGAGCGTGCGATGGCGCTGCTGCGCCGGGGGGACCTGAGCGTCACCGAGGTATGTTTCGCGGTCGGCTGTTCTTCGCTGGGCACTTTCAGCACCCGCTTCACCGAGCTGGTCGGGGTTCCGCCCAGCGTCTACCGGCGCCACGCGGCGCGTGCGACGGCCGGGATGCCGTCCTGCGTCGCGAAACAGGTGACCAGGCCGATCAGGAATCGAGAAGCGCCGGTTACCGAGCCGCAACTAGCGTGACGGTCATGGACATCACCATTCACCAGACCTTCCTCCCGCACGAAGACCCGGATGCCTCCCTGGCCTTCTACCGCGACACCCTCGGCTTCGAGGTGCGCGGCGACGTCGGGTACGGCGGGATGCGCTGGATCACGGTCGGCCCCGCCAATTGGCCCGGCACCTCCATCGTCCTGCACCCGCCGGCCGCCGACCCCGGCATCACCGATGACGAGCGCCGCACCATCGCCGAGATGATGGCCAAGGGCAGCTACGCCTCCATCATCCTGGCCACCGCCGACCTCGACGGCACCTTCGACCAGGTGCAGGCCGGCGGCGCCGAGGTCGTCCAGGAGCCGACCGAGCAGCCGTACGGCGTTCGCGACTGCGCCTTCCGCGATCCGGCGGGCAACATGATCCGCATCCAGGAACGCCGCTGAGCCGATCAGGAACCCGGCCGGTCGGTGTCGACGGCCGAGCGTAGCGCGCCGACCACGGTGGCGATCTCAGCCAGGAGGCCGGCCACGGTAGTCCGGTCGCCTCCGTTGATCGACACCGTGCGCAGTTCGTCCGGCTTGGGGAGCTTCGCCATGATCTCGGGCAGCGAACCGATCAGCATGGCCTGCAGGCTGGTCGGGGTCTGCTGGTTCTCGATTTCGGCCCGCAGCCGCGCGCGTTCCACTTCCAGCAGCGCCCGATGGTGGTCGAACTGCGCCTGGGAGTGGGCCAGCCCCAGCGTGCCGTCCAGCTCCAGGCGTTTGAGCTCCTGCTCCCGCTCGATCCTGAGCCTGCCGGTCTCGGCCTCCTCGGCGTGCCGTTCGCGCTCCATCCGCAGCGTGTGCCGGGTGGTCTCGGTCTCCAGCTCCGACATCGCCCTGGCGTCGTCGTGCTCCCGCTCGGTGCGCCGCAGCCGCTCGGCCGCCTCGGTGTCGAACTGCCACGCCTCGTTGCGGGCGCGCAGCTCGGCGAGCTCCCGCTCGTACCCCAGGCGCTGGGTCTCCTTGAGCCGCTCGGTCGCCATCTCCCGCTGGGCGATGGCCTCCTCGGCCTGCAACTCGGCCAGCCGGGCGATCTGACCCTGTTCGGCCCGGTACGGCTTCTGCAGGTTCTCCCACAGCCGCGACGAGCTGACGACGGCCTCCTTGATCTGGACCGTGACGATGCGCAGGCCGAGCCCCTGGTCGCTGTCGCCCTCGCCCTCGGCCACCGCGCGCAGCCGCGCGGTCAGCTCCTCGATGATGGGCTGCTTGTCGCTGAGCACGTCACGGACGCCCATGGTGGCGACCTTGTCCTTGATCGCCGCCTCCGCCTGCTCCCGCAACTGGAGGTTGACCAGTCGCATCGGGTCGTCCGGGTCGCTGAAGTCCAGCTTGCGGTAGGCGATGCCGAAGTCCTGCGTGATCCACTGCACGTAGCCCTGCACCAGCACGCCCTGCAACTCCCGGCAGATGCAGTACGCGTTGATCAGGATGGTCTGGGTCGCCCCCGGCACCACCAGGAAGGAATCGGTGGCGGGGTTGAAGCGGAACGACTCCCCGAGCCCGATGTGCAGCGGCTTCGCCCGGCCGCGCCGGGTGTGCACCACGAACGCGTTGGGCGGCACGAGCACGTTCTTCCAGCGCCAGAAGCCGGTGATCCGCACATCCACCGGCCCCGGCGTCAGCTTCTCGGGCGCGGCCCCGCCAAGCGCCCGATCGCGCTTGGCCAGCGGACTCGGCCGCCTCACGGCCGGACTCGCCGGGGGCATCGCCGCCCCGGGCGCGGCAGCGTTGCGGCGCGCCCTGAGATCATCCTCAAGCACCGCCTGCTGCGCGACGACTTGCTCCAAATAGGCGTTGCCTCTGTCGGCGGCGCTCATGATCCCCTCCGGCCCTTCGTGATCGCCGCTGAGTCTCGCCTAACCCGCCGAGTCACCGCAACCGCCGATGGACGCCCTTCACCGGGCGGTCGCCCGGTGAGGTGTGGCGTTGTACCGCAGGCCGTCGACGAGCAGGACGATGAGCCGGTTCGCTCGCTCCCCGGTGCCGGGTTGGCTGTTGGCGAGGCTGACGCCGCTGAGGCCGTTGGCCAGATCCTCGGACGAGGCGTCGGCGCGGATGACGCCGGCACGCTGACCGGCCTCGATGAGCTGGCCGAGGGCGGCGTAGACGCGGTCGTGGCTGTCCTGCACGGCCGTCGCGTCGGTGCTGGTGACGATGGATTTGAGGGCCAGCGCCATCCCGGGCTTGCCTGCCACCTAGCCGACGAACCGCTGCATCCAGACCACCAGGGCCTCGTCGGCCGGCCTGGCGGCCAGCAGGTCGTCGACGCCGTCGCAGAGCAGTTCGATCTCGCGAAGGTAGGCGCCGGTGATGAGCGCCTCCCGGGTGGGGAAGTGCCGGTAGAGTCACGGACCGACCACTCTGACCACGATCCTCCCCGGCGCGGTCTTCGGCCCGATCCTGACCGCCGCCAATCTCGGCTCGGTTCAGATCGTCGCGCGCATGATCGGCGGCGGACTCCCGGGCAGCCCGCGCATCGGGCTGGAGATCGTCGACGTGCGCGACCTCGCCGACATCCACATCCGCGCCATGACCGCACCGGAAGCGGCCGGGCAACGATTCCTCGCCACCGGCGAGTTCACCTGGATGCGCCAGATGGCGACCATCCTGCGCGACGGCCTCGGAGACGCGGGATCAAAGGTCCCCACCCGCCAGCTTCCCGACTTCCTCGTCCGCCTCACCGCGATCTTCGACAAACCCCTGCGCTCGATCACCGTCTCTCTGGGACGCCGCAACCGCCACAGCACCGAAAAGGCCGAAAACGTCCTCGGCTGGCGACCCCGGCCCGCCGCCCAGACCATCCTCGACTGCGCCCGCAGCCTGCTCGCCCACGACATGATCTGACCCGTTCCCGCGCGATTCGAGTGGTCACTGCACCAGCGTGCCCCGGAGGCTACGGCGGGCCTGCGCGTCGCGCGTGGTCTCGACGACGATGAGGGCGGTCAGGATGGCCACCGAACCGCCCAGCCCGGCGAGCGGCGGAAGGGCGATGGAGGCAGGCAGGGCGGCGAGGAGCACGCCGGTCGCCACCAGCCGCGGCCGGCTCAGCGCGCCGTGCATGCGGCGCTCGAACAGCAGATGCCCGGCCAGGTACAGCGCGAGGCCGCCGAAGAGCGGAAGCGCGTAGAAGGCGCCCAGCGGCTCGCCCTCCCCGGCGTGCGCCAGCACGCCCTCAACGCCGAGGGCGGCCAGCACGATGCCGGCCACGACGGGAAAATGCCCGTACGTGTACGCCTCGACCGCCAGGTTGACCCGGGCCCTGCCGCGCGCCTCGACGAGCCGGTGCTCGGCCGCCAGTGACACCACGTCGAAGTACAGCCACCACAGGCAGACGGCGACGGCGACGCCGAGAATGGCCGCGAAACAGCAGCGGCGTGCTGATGGGCCGGTCGGCGGCGCCGCCGCCGATGGCGACGACCGACTCGCCGATGGCCAGGATGATGAACAGGCCGTGGCGTTCGGTCAGGTGCATCGGGCTGTGCAGCCGCCAGCCGCCACGCCTGGCGGTGAGATAGATGCCGAGCCAGTCCACCAGGAGGGCGACGGTGAACAGCAGCGTCTGGGTCCAGCCGCCCAGCAGCACCCCGGCCACCAGCAGCGCCGCACCCCCAGCCATCGGCAGCCAGGTGATCACAACCTGGTGCCGCAGCCCGGCGTCGCCGGTGGCGGCCACGGCGTAGACCGTGAGGTGCACGCAGCGGACCAGCAGGTAGGCGCACACCAGCACCAGAGGGCCGTTCAGGCCGCCGGGGCTGTCGCGCCACGCCTCGGGAATGGTCAGGGCGACCACGAACATGGCCGCCATCGCGACGACCATCCCCGCCCGCACGAAACCCTCGTCGGCACGCGAATGGTTTCCCAGCCAGGTGTAGCCCGACCAGGTCCCCCACAGCAGCGCCAGCATCAGCAGGCCCCGCAGTACGCCGTGCGCGCTGTGCTCATTCGCCATGTAGCCGGTGACCTGCGTCACCGCGAAGACATAGACCAGGTCGAAGAACAGCTCGAAGGGAGTCGCCCGATGGTTCTCGCCGGTGGGGCGGACGCCCTGTCCCACCTTGGCCTGACGCTGCTCGACCACGGCCCTCCTCCAAATCCACTTGGAGCGTAGGGCCGGGGCGACAAAGCGGACGACTCCCCCGTGGAGCTAGGAAGGCTTGTTCCAGTCGTCCGCCGAATCGATTTTGAAGCCCGGGAGATATCTCACCGGCGAGCAGCGCTTGCCCGGCTTGCTCTTGGTGCCCTCACACGCCTGGACGGTGACGTAGAGAACCCACTTCTTGTCCACCGCGAAGTGGAACCCCTTCCACTTGCTGCCGCAGTTCCTGGCTGTTTCGCGCATGACGCCGGAACCGAGAACCGAATACTCAAGCCGTACCCAGCCGCACAGGTTCTTCTTGTTCACGCGAAGCCGGCCCTTCACGCGGGTCTCGACACGCGTGCCTTCCTGGTACTCCCAGCTGGTGCCTCGTGCCTCAACGGTCTTCCCCTTGGTGTGGACCGCCGGCCACGCCTTCGCCGGCCACGCGTGGCCGGGGTCACCGGCGGCGGAAGCCGCGGACCATGGGAGGAGCGCGCTGACCACTACGGCGAGAATCATTGCGAAACGGCGCATGGATGGGTCCTTTTCACCCTCAGAATTCCCCACGCCGATTTGATCACAACCCGGGCAGATCCGGAGAAAATCTATCGAGCTTCCCTTGCCGGTAGCGCAGCGCGTCCATCATCAGATCGATGAGCCGTCCCGCCTGATCGCGTTGTGAGGTCTCGCCCGCCGCGAGGGAGATGCCGCTCAGGCCGATCAGCACGTCGGCGGCCTCGATGTCGCCGCGGATGTCACCCGCCGCGGCGGCGTCCAGCAATCGCGCGACGGCGTCGCCGAGCAGGCTGCGGCTCTGCGCGTACGGATCGCCGCCGGAGGCGATGACCGCCCGCAGCGCGTCGGCCATACCGATCTTGGTGGTCATGTAGTCGATGAACCGATGCATCCAGGTGTGGAGGGCCTCGATCGGCGGCGCCTTCGCCAGCAGTTCCGGGACCGCGTCGCACACCGCCGCCAGTTCGTTGCGGTAGGCGGCCTCGATCAGCGCCTCGCGGGTGGGGAAATGCCGGTAAAGCGTGCCGATTCCGACCCCCGCCTCTACGAAGCCACGGGCACGACCGACCCCGATGTCCGTGAGTGCGTCAACCCGTATGCCCTCGATCCCGGGAACGCCGCGCGTCTCTGGGAGGTCTCGCTCAGCATGCTCGCCGGCTGAAGTCGCCTGGGGTGGCGGGCCACGATCCGGTCTTCTGAACCGTGGCCCGCCGGGTGATCGATCAGCTCGTGGTGCCGGTGACCGTGGTTCCCGACTTGGTGACGTAGTAGGTCACGGTCGCGCCGCTCCAGAAGTGGAGGGTGAGGGTGACCCGTGAGGCGTCGGTGACCTCGGCGAAGAAGGCCGGTGTCAGTGTGGTCGTGTTGGTGCTGTAGTTGGGCGCGAAGGCGACGTCGAACTCCTTGAACGACGTCCAGTTGTGGGGGCCGGCGTTGGTGCCGTTGGCGTACTTGGCTTCCATGGTGGCCAGCTGGTCACCATGGAAGGTGGTGGGGATGGCCAAGGAGCTCGTCGTTCCGTTCGCGTTCTGCACGGTCGGGGTGTCGTAGGTGAGTATGTTGATCCGCCACGGGACGCCCTGGGAGAACCGCGCCGACAGGGTCGCGTTGACGCCGTAGGCCCGGGAGCTCGTCAGGCGGGTGAGCGCGGACGCGGTGAACGTGAGCTGGTCGCCCGAGACGGTGTAGTCAGTGCCGCGTACCAGATCTGTGCTGCCCTGGCGGATGCCGACGAACGAGGTGCCGTTCAGGTTCAGCGTGAGCGTCTTGCCGGTGATGGCGGACGCCTTCGCGTTGAACACCTGATCCGAGGAGGCCGTGCCCGAGCGCGTCGTCCAGCTGGACTTGATCTGCGCGAACAGCTCGGGGTCGGACCACTGGAACGAGGTACGGCCGAAGTGCTGGCCGTTGTCCCACAGCATGGTGGTGATCTGCCTGGTACGCGCGTAGTGGCCGAGGAACTCGAAGAACTTCAGTTTCTCGCCCTGCTGGATCGTGCCGGTGTGCCGGTCGAAGCCCAGCAGGCCGTACTCGCCGATGATCACGGGGATGCCGCGGGCGGTGAAGGTGTTGTACGCCCGGTCGAAGACGCCGGTCAGGTCCTGCTGGACGGTGGCGTCGAAGCGGGTGCCGCCGGCGACGTTGACGCTGAAGGGCCAGTATCCGTAGAAGTGGACCGTCGCGATGAGGTTGGGGTCGTTCATCGCGGTGAACGTGCTGACCAGCTCGTCGACTCTGGCCTGGTCGGCGGAGGTGTGCAGGGTCGGCAGGACGAGCAGCCGAGTCGCGTTGTTGCCGCCCGACTGGCGGACGATGGTGCGGAAGGAGGTGTTGAGCTCGTTCAGCAGCGTCGCGTTCTGGGCGTCTCCGGAGCTGCCGGTGAAGGTCGGCTCGTTGACGCTCTCGAACACCAGCTTGGCGGAGGAGTTCCGGAAGGTGCTGGAGATCTGAGTCCAGATCGCGTTGTACCGGGCGAGTACGTTGGTACGGTCGCCCGGCATGTTCTGGATCCACTGCCACGAATCGTGATGGATATTGATCATCACGTAGAAACCATCGGCGAGAGCCCAGTCGACGACCTCTTTCACCCGGTTCATGTGGGCGGCGCTGATGGTGTAGTTGGGCGCCCCGCCCTGGTACTGGCCCCAGGTCACCGGGATCCGGATGCTGTCGAAGCCCTGCGCCCTGATGTTGTCGAGCAGCGCCGCCGTGATCTGCGGGTTGCCCCATGAGGTCTCGCCCGAGCCGGTGGCGTCGAGGGAGTTGCCCAGGTTCCAGCCGGGCTGCATCGCGGCCACCGCGGCCCGCGCGTTGCCGGGGGGCGGTGTGTGCGTCGGTGTGGGCGTGGGCGTCGGCGTGGGCGTCCGGCTGGGTGTCGGGGTGGGCGTGGGCGTCGGGGTAGCTGTCGGGGTGCCGCCGCAGGCCACGTTGTTGACGGTGAAAGCGGTGGGGTTGGTGTTGGCGCCGCTGTAGCTGCCGTTGAAGCCGACGGTCAGGCTCGCTCCGGTCGGCAGGCTCGGGGCATAGGAAGGGGCGGTCACGGTCACGCTCTGGTCGGACTGGGTCCAGTTTCCGCCCCAGCCCTGGGTGACCTGCTGGTTGCCGGGCCAGGTGTAGCGCAGCGTCCACGGGCTGACCGCGTCGCCGAGGTTCCTGATCGTGATGTTGGCGCCGAACCCGCCGCCGTTGTCCCACGCTTTGGTGTAGGTCACCGAGCAGGCGACCGCCGCGTGGGCCGCGGGCGAGGTGACGGCCACCCCGATCGCCGCCAGGAGCGCGGCCGCCGTGGACAGAGCCCACAAAACGTAGTTTCTTCATTTCAAGCCTCCATGGAAGGAGCACCCGAATTGGGAGCGCCCCCATGTTTGGCGGGATTCAGGTATGCGTACAGGACGTTTCCCCAGGCCAAGCGGCTGACCTGCTCCTGCGCATGAAGGATTCAACGGAGGTATGAAAATTCAGTGGTACAGGTGGGATTGCCGTTAACGACGCTGCCTGTGCGCCGAGGCCACCGGCCCCGACAGAAAAGCTACCCATGAGTACGATCTACCGCCGAACTGAGTACATGAGCGGTGTCTCCGGGAAAGCCCGCCCGGCACGATCAAGACATGAAAATCATCGGATTTCCCGAAACGACGGACGCGTTGGCGCCGTGGCAGTTGGTCGGAGCGGGTGCCATCGGGAGTGCGGCCGGGGCCGTGATCGCGGATGAGGTCTCCGGGTTCGTCAGCTTCGGCATGGATGGGGCGACTCCGGTGGGGGTGTTCGTCGGCGCCGTCGCGGGGGTCGCGCTGGGCGCTTCGGCGAAGCGGCTGGAGATCGGCACACGCCGGGGCGAAAGTGCCGGGCATCCGGCTTCGGCAGCCACGAAGACGGCGGCCGGGCTGCTGGTGGCGGGCGCCGTCCAGGCGGTCGTGATGTGGGACGGTGCGCGTCGCGCGGCCAAAGAACTCGACGAAATCCTCGTGCTGCTCGCCGCTCCGGCGGTCCTGCTCCTGTGCGCGGCCCTGGGCATACTGGCCGTCGGCCTGGTCCGGCGCCGGGCCGCCGCCCGCTGGACGGCCGCCACACTGGGCGTCTCCGGCGCGGTGGCGTCGACCTTCTGGCTTGTCGCGGAAGTGTTCCCGCCGAACCAGAACCCGGGCTGGCTGGAGCCGGTGGCGTACGCCGCCGCCGCGGCCGTGCTCACCATCGCCCTCACCGCGTGCCTGCTGTCGCCGGGGGCGGCGAAGGATTTCGCGGATTCGCGGAGCTAGGGGCAGGTGCCGCCCACGGGGGTCGGCACCTTCCCCGGCAGCGCCAGGCGGTTCAACCCGCCCGCCGGAGAAAATCAGAGTCCCAGAATTTTCAGAAATCTGATCGTCATTGGCCCCGAAAATCAGATGCTATTTTCGGGACCAGATAGTGAGATCTCGGGTGCGCTCCGGGTCGAAAGGAATGGTCGCCGTCCCGGCCATCTTCCCTTCAGAAAGTTTCTGCATTTCTCCGATAATTCTAGGATCGAGCAGTGCGAGAGCTCTCGAACCTTCCCCATCTCGTTGGCAAGAGCAGCGCAAATGCCGGTGATCGAAATCCGAAAACTCCCGGTTAGACTTTCTCCATGACCGCGATCGAGGAACCGCTCGCCACCGGCTCCGCGTCATCCCAGGCGCTGACGCTGGCGGAACTGGCCGGAGTGTCGATGGCGACGGTCTCCAAAGTGGTCAACGGACGCTTTGAGGTCGGCCCGGAGACCCGAGCCCTGATCGAGGGCCTCATCCGCGAGCACGGCTACCGCAGGCAGCGGCGGCGGGTCAGGACGACGCGCCTGATCGAACTCGTCTTCCACGAGCTGGCCGGCGACTACCCGATAGAGGTGATCAAGGGGGTCCGGCAGGTGGCCCGGCAGCACCATCTGGGCGTGATGATCTCGGAACTGGTGGCCGTCACACCCCCGGGCGCGACTGGATCGAGGACCTGCTCAGCCACCGCCCGTACGGGGTGATCACGGTGTTCTCCAGCCCGACCGACGACCAGCGCGGCCAGCTCGCCAGCCGCGAGGTCCCCCTGGTCGTGCTGGATCCGGCCGGCGAGCCGGGTTACCGGGTTCCCTCGGTGGGCGCGGCCAACTGGAGCGGCGGCCTGGTGGCCACCCGCCATCTGCTGGAACTCGGCCACCGCCGCATCGCCATCATCACCGGCCCCGAGTACGCGCTCGCCAGCCGGGCCCGCCTGGACGGCTACCGCGCCGCGCTCGACGCCGCCGGCGTGCCGATCGATCCTGAGCTGATCTGCCCCGGCGCCTTCGCGATCGAGGACGGCCTGCTCCACACCCCTCGCCTGATGCGCCTGCCCGACCCGCCAACCGCGATCTTCGCCTGCAACGACGGCCAGGCGATCGGCGTGTACCACGCGGCCCATGAGCTGCGGCTGCGCATCCCCGACGAGTTGAGCGTGATCGGCTTCGACGACATGCCGGCGTGGCGGTGGGCCATCCCGCCGCTGACCACGATCCGGCAGCCGCTGACGGAGATGGGGGCCACCGCGGCCACCATGCTGATCGCCCTCGCCCAGGACGAGCCGCTGCCGCAGAACCGGGTCGAGGTGGGCACCGAACTCACCGTCCGGGGCAGCACCGCACCACCTCGAATTGCACCGTTTGACCTGCGCTGACACCGGGCGGCTGACGCGGGCCGCAAGAACAAGACTGTTTTCGCCGTGTTCTTCGCCGCACTCTTGACTGGCCTCAGACCAGCGACAAGAGGGCGGAAAGTTGATATCTCAGGATCCGATCAAGCGTGAGCAGGCGTATGTGTCGCGGCTCTATCGGAGAGTGGACTCGCTTCGTGCCGACACCGCGGCCCGGCTGGCCGAAGTGTCGCGGGGCGGGGGTGGGACCGCGCAGGCCCGCGTCGAGCGGGATGTGGCCTTCAGCGAGTATTCCGGGAAGCTTGCCCGGCTTGAGGCGGCGGAGAACGGGTTGTGTTTCGGGCGGCTGGATTTCGGCGATGGCGGGCAGCTCTATATCGGGCGGATCGGGGTGTCGGCGGCGTCCGGCGAGGGTGATCCGTTGCTGGTGGACTGGCGGGCGCGTGCGGCCCGGCCGTTCTACGTGGCGACCGCCGCCGTCCCGGAAGGCGTACACCGGCGGCGGCACATCGTGACCCGCGGGCGTCGCGTGGTGAGCGTGGATGACGAGATCCTCGACGGCGGTGAGATCTCCGCCGGGGAGGGTCTGGCTGGAGAGGCCGCGTTGCTGGCGGCGCTGGACGCCGGGCGGACCGGGTTGATGCGCGACATCGTGGCGACGTTGCAGGCCGAGCAGGACTCGATCATCCGGTCCGACCATCGTGGGGTGCTGGTGGTGCGGGGCGGGCCCGGCACCGGCAAGACCGCGGTCGCCCTGCATCGCGCCGCGTATCTGCTCTACGACCGTCCCGGGCTGGCCGCCCAGGGTGTGCTGGTGGTCGGGCCGAACGCCACGTTTCTCCGCTACATCGGCCAGGTGCTCCCCGGACTGGGCGAGACCGGCGTCCTGCTGGCCACCGTCGCCGAGCTGTTCCCCGGCGTCGTCGCGGACCGCGTGGAGTCGGCGGCGACGGCGGAGGCCAAGGGCCGGGCGGTGATGGCCGAGGTGCTGGCCTCGGCCGTGAAGGATCGGCAGGCACCGCCCGGCGTCGATGTCTCCTTCACATTCGGTACGGAAGTCCTTCGCCTGGACCCCGGCACCTGCGCCGACGCCGTCACCCGAGCGCGCGCCTCCGGTCTGCCGCACAACCGGGCCCGGGCGGTCTTCGTGAACGCGATCATCGATCAGCTCGCGGACGACCTCGCCGAACAGACCCGGCGGCTGGTCGATCACCTCGAAGCCGAAGTGGCCGACGTCCTGGCCGAGGCCGACGTGGACAACGCCGTACAGAACGATCTGGCGGGTCTGCCGTGGCCGCAGGAGATCATCGACGATGCGGACCGCCCCGATCTGCGCCGGGCGCTGGCCTCGGACACCGCCGTGCGGACCGCAATCGACGCGTTGTGGCCCGAACTGACGCCGCAACAACTACTGGAAGACCTGTTCGCCGACCGGCGAAGGCTTGGCCCCCAGCTGACCGAGTCCGAACAGTCCTTGCTGGTACGGACCCCCGGCGGCTGGAGTACAGCAGATGTGCCCCTACTGGACGAAGCCGCCGAACTACTCGGCTTCGACGATCGAGCCTTCCGGGCACAGGCGGCACATGAGCGTGCCCAGCGCGTCGCGTACGCCCAGGGCGTTCTGGACGTCGCCTCCAACGGCGCCCCCGACGAGCTGACGGCCGCTGACCTACTGGACGCCCACCGCCTCGCCGACCGCCACCAGGACACCGACCAGGCCACGGTGGCCGAACGGGCAGCCGCCGACCGTGAATGGACCTTCGGGCACGTGATCGTCGACGAGGCCCAGGAACTGTCCCAGATGGCCTGGCGACTGCTGATGCGCCGCTGCCCCAGCCGATCGATGACCCTCGTCGGAGACGTCGCCCAAACTTCCGACGCGGCCGGCGCCACCTCCTGGGCCCAAGCTCTCCACCCCCACGTCGGCGACCGATGGCGGCTGTCCCAGCTGTCGGTCAACTACCGCACACCCGCCGAAATCATGGCAGCCATCACCGACCTCCTGCCCGACCTCGAACCCCCGAAGTCGGTACGCGAAACGGGCGTTCCCCCATGGCGAATGACCACGTCCGCCGCCGCACTCCCCGCGCTGCTGGCCCGCCACGCCGCCGAGGAAGCCGCCATGCTGGACGACGGCCGACTCGCGGTGATCGTCCCCGACGACCGGCTCCCCGAACTGGCCACAGCGGTCCGGACTGCACTCCCCCACGCCGCCTCCGGCAGCCACCCCGATCTGACAACCCCCATCGTGGTCCTGGGGGTCAAGCAAGCCAAAGGACTCGAATTCGACTCAGTACTGATCGCCGACCCAGCCGCGATCCTGACCGCCTCCCCCCGAGGCCACTACGACCTGTACGTGGCAATGACCCGGGCCACCCAACGACTCGGAATACTCCATCCAGGACAGGCACCCGCCGAAATCGCCCACACCGTGCGCGAACATACTTCCGACCATCCCTGGCGAGAGATCAGCAGGGGATGCCGTTGACGGTGATGTCGGTCGGCGCCGCGGTGGTCACGGCGAAAGCCGTCCAGCCGAAGGTTGTCACGCCTCCGGATGGGATTGTGCCGTTCCAGGGCATGTTGCTGGCGGTCAGGTCGTACGGGGTTTGCTGGTGTAGTTTCGCCTGCCAGCCGACGAGGTTCGTGGTGGCGGTGGAGAAGGTCCAGTGGGCGCGCCAGGAGTTGATGGCCGGGCCGTTGTTGGTGATGGCGAGTTCGGCGTTGAAGGATCCGGTCCAGGCGACGAATCGGTAGGCGCAGCTGAATGCGGGGGTCGCGTGCGCGGGGAGCGGCAGGGCCACGGCCGCTCCCACCAGGACGATCGCGATCTTCGACTTCGCCCATGTGCTCGCCATCAGGAACCTCTCGCGCGCCCGGATCAACGCCACACTATTGGCACGATCCCAGCGCTCCCGTCAACGTTCCAAGATCACTCGGGCGGGCCGGGCTGGGCGGGGTTCTGAAAGTTTCGCGGTCAGCTGTTCTGCTGGGCTTGGGGGCGGCGGCGGAAGTCCAGTTGCGCGACCCGGCGGGAGACCAGTCCGGCGGGTGCGCCGGGAAGGGTGCGGCAGCCCTCCATGGCGAGTCCGAGCGACCCCGGATAGACCTCGGCGGCTTGGAGTACGCCGGTGAACAGCTCCATGCACGCCAGTTCTTCGACGAGGAACTCACGGAACCCCGCCGAGGAGGTGACCTGCGTGCCTCTGGCCCGTACCCGGGCGAGAATCTGGCCGACGTGTTCGTCGACCAGCGCGGCGAAACGGGGTTCGACGGTGAGGAACCGATCGACGGCGGCCCGCGCCGCCGGATAACCGGGATGGGTCAGCCAGTCGTCCCAGCGGCGCAGCGTGACCGGCATCGCCAGCCGGACCAGGATCGGCCGGTTCCTGCGCGCCCACGCCCGCCCGTGCTGGGCGGCCGTCTCGTGCGCGAGCTCCGGCCCGATACCGTCGAGCGCACCGAGATTATGCCGATAAAGCGTGTCAGCCACCGTGACATGACATTTCCGGAATCGTCCGTTCACCCAGTCGACGATCGCGGCCAACTTCTCCCCCTCGTGGTACGGCTGCCCGACCGAGATCAGCAGATGACACGCCTCAGACTCCCGCCAATCCGGTCCGCCCTGCCGGGCCACCCGCACCCGATACCCAGCCTCCATGCACCCAGCAGAACACCGGATTCCCATCTTTGCCCGACTCTTGACCTGCTCTTTTACCAACCCGCTCTGATATCAAGGGCAAATCCCGCGAAGCCGGACAGGACCCGACCGGCACGGGCACAGGATGTCGGGTGCGGCAGGGTCCTCGCTTTCTAGCGTGGTGCTCACAAGGAAGGAGGCCGGGAGTGCTGGAACGGCTGAACCAGGCGATGGACCACATCGAGCGGCATCTCGATCAGCCGATCGAGCCGGCCGAGCTCGCGCGAATCGCCATCACCTCGGAGTACCACTTCCGGCGGATGTTCTCCGCACTGGCGGGCATGCCGCTGTCGGAGTACATCCGCCGCAGGCGGCTCACCCTCGCGGGGGCCGAGGTGCTGGCCGGTGACCGCACGCTCCTCGATGTCGCGGTCCGCTACGGGTACGGCTCGGGCGAGGCGTTCGCCCGCGCGTTCCGCGCCATGCACGGTGTCGGCCCGGGCGAGGCCCGGCGCACCGGCACCGCGCTCAACTCCCAGCCACGTATGTCCTTCCGCCTCATCGTCGAAGGGAGCAGCACCATGCGATACCGCATCGTGGAGAAGGAAACGTTCACCGTGGTCGGGATGAAGGCCCGCGTCCCGCTCGTGCACGAGGGGATGAACCCGGCACTGGTCTCGTTCATCAAGGGCCTCGGCAAGGAGACCATCGACCGCATCGCGCGGCTGTCCGACTCCGAGCCCCGCGGCGTCCTCAGTGTCACCGACGACATCGCCGAGAGCCGCGCGGAGGGCACCGAACTCGACTACTACCACGGCGTGGTGACCACCGCGCCGGCGCCGGAGGACCTGGACACGCTCACCGTGCCCGCCGGAACCTGGGCGGTATTCGACAATTCGGGTCCGTTCCCGCAGTCCCTCCAGTATCTGTGGCGGGACGTGTATACCCAGTGGTTCCCGTCCAATCCGTACCAGAGCAGGCCGGGGCCCGAGCTTCTGAGCACGCGCTTGTCGGCGGACGGAACCGAGGCGGACACGGAACTCTGGATCCCCGTGGAACGCACGACTACCTGACCGTCATCCCAGCCGTGCGGCGCGCGCGTGCAGGTAGCGCTGCTGCGGGAGGCTCATCGTGCGCCGGGCCGCGGCGAGGTAGCAGCCGCGCGCGCCGGCACGGTCTCCCGCCAGTTCCAGCAGATGCGCCCGCACCGCGTGCAGCCGGTGGTCCTCGGACAACGGCCCGTCGAGCTCGGTCAGCAGGGTCAGACCGGCTTGCGGGCCGTTGACCATGGCCACGGCGACGGCGTGATTGAGGGCGACCATGGGAGTGCCGGAGATGCGCAGGAGCAGTCCGTACAGAGCCATGATCTGTGGCCAGTCGGTGTCCTCGGCGCTCGCCGCCTCGTCGTGGACGGCGGCGATGGCCGCCTGCAGCTGGTACGGCCCCGTGCCGCCACGCGGCAGCGCGGCACTGATCAGGCGCACGCCTTCGGCGATCAGGCCGGCGTTCCAGCGGCTGCGATCCTGCTCGGCCATCGGGATCAGCGCGCCGTCGGGCCCGCTGCGCGCGGGCCGCCGGGCGTCGGTGAGCAGCATGAGCGCGAGCAGTCCGGCCACCTCTCCGTCGCCGGGCAGCAGCCCGTGGACGAGGCGGGCCAGCCGGATGGCCTCGGCGGACAGTTCGGGGCGGTGCAGGGAGGGCCCGGACGTGCTCGCGTACCCCTCGTTGAAGATCAGGTAGAGGACGTGCAGGACCACGCCGAGCCGTTCGGCGCGCTCCGGGCCCGACGGCATGCTGAACGCGAGCCCGCTGTCCTTGATGGTCTGCTTCGCCCGGGTGATCCGGCGGGTCATGGTGGCTTCTGGCACCAGGAACGCGCGGGCGATCTCAGCGGTGGTCAGGCCGCCGACGGCGCGCAGGGTGAGCGCGATCTGGGAGGCCGCCGACAGCGACGGGTGGCAGCACAGGAACAGCAGGATGAGCGTGTCGTCGGAGTCGCCGGGCTGCCGGTCGGCGGCCGGGGCGAGCCAGCCGTCGGGGAGGGTCCAGCGGGCGACGGTGTCCTCGCGGAGCCGGCGGGCCTGCTGGGCGCGGAGCAGATCGGTCAGCCGGCGGGCGGCGACGGTGATCAGCCAGGCCGGTGGATTGTCGGGGACGCCGTCTTTCGGCCACTGCACGGCGGCGGCCAGGAGGGCTTCCTGCACCGCGTCCTCGGCTGTGTCGAAATGTCCGTAACGGCGGACGAGCGCGCCGAGGACCCGCGGCGCGCTGCGGCGCAGCAGGTCCTCGACGTCGCGTTCGAGCACCGTGCGGTTACAGGTCGCCGAAGCCTTCGATGATGGGCCTGACGTCCGCGTACCAGACCTGGCCGGCCGCCTCCGGGTGCGGGGTGTGCGCCAGCTGGGCGACGATCTCGGTGGCCCGGTCGAAGCTCTCGCAGTCGACGATCGTGTAACCGGCCAGGACTTCCTGCGTCTCCGGGTACGGCCCGTCGGTCACCACCGGGAGCCCGTTCTGGAGCTGGATCCGGCGGGCGTGCACGGGGGCGCTGAGGCCCTGGGCGTCGACGAACTCGCCGGATTCGACCAGGGCGTTGTTCCACTTCTCCATGAAGGCGTGCATGGCCCCGACCTGCTCGGGGGACCAGGCGGTGCCGGACTGGCCGGACATGGCGTCGTAGTCGCGCTGCGAGCCGTACAACATGATCATGTATTTCATGGTTTCTCCTTCGCCGGGGCACCCCTCCGGTGCCGCTCACCCGTGACGTCGGAGCAGCCCGCGCGGACCGGACATCGATCCAGAGTAATTGGCCGCCGCGTCAGTTGACGCGCATCGTCGGGTCGATGCCACGCAGCATCATCCCCTGGCCCCGGGACTGATGGACGTCGTCGATCGGGGCCGCCTCCGGGTCGCGGAACTGCACCAGCCAGGTGGTACGCGACTCCGCCGAGGAGTTGACGCCGGATCCGTGCACGGTGAGGTAGCTGAAGAACAGCACGTCGCCGGCCCGCGCCTCGATGGGGGTGGCGGCTTCGAGCGGCCATTCCGCGAGTGGCAGGTGCCAGCCGCCCTCCTCGATGTGCGGCAGGACGCCGTTCTTGTGGCTGCCCGGCATCACCCGTACGCACCCTTTCTCCTCGGGCGCGTCGTCGAAGTGGAAGATGGCCGCGCCCACCGCGTCCCGGCTGTGCGGGAAGTGCGGCGCGTCCTGATGCATCGGGAACGGCGACCCCTTCTCCTCCGGCTTCACGAAGATCTTCGTGTGGTGGAGCTGCACGTTCTCCGTCCCCAGCACCGCCGCCGCCACGTCGGTGAACCGCGGATCGACCATCAGCTTCGCGAACGCCGCCGAATAGAACTGGGCGTCGTGGCAGTGCCGCAACTCGGTGGGCCCGCCCGCCAGCTCCCGCGCGCTCCCCCAGGTCGGATCCGTCTTCCGCAGCCGCCCCAGCACCGCGTGACACTCCTCCCGGTACCCCAGCGCCTCCTCCCTCCCCAGCAGCCCCCTGACGAGCACGTATCCGTTTTCCCGGTAGAACTCGACCAAATCCACCATTACGCTTCTCCCGCGTCGAATCTCGGCCACCCTGGTGATGCCCACAATCAAGACATCTCAGCTATTGACCAAGCGCTTGCATGGTGGAGTACATTCACGCTGGCCGTGGTTTCGCGGCCAGAGAGCTCCCCGCTGCGAGGAACTATGGATCAGACCGCTGACTACGTCGTCGTCGGAGCCGGGAGCGCCGGATGCGTGCTGGCCAAGCGCCTGGCCGAAGCCGGGGCGAGCGTCATCCTGCTGGAGGCCGGCGGATCGGACCGGACGCAGTGGGTACGCAAACCCGGCCTGATCGCCGTCTTCCACAGCATCCCGCAACTCAAGCAGCGCTTCGACTGGGGCTACTACAGCGCCCCGCAGGCCGACGCGCTCGGGCGCAAGATCCCGCAGACCCGCGGGCGGATCCTCGGCGGCTCCGGATCGATCAACGGCATGGTGTTCGTCCGCGGCAACCCCAGGAACTTCGACGACTGGGCGGCGGACGGCTGCCCCGGCTGGTCCTACGACGACGTGCTGCCCAGTTTCAAGCGGATGGAGACCTGGGAGGACGGCGCGACCGAACTGCGCGGCGGCGGCGGCCCGATCCGGGTGACCCGGGCCAAGGACATCACCCCCGCCACGCAGGCGTTCATCGAAGCGCTCGCCGACACCGCGGGCGTGAAACGCAACGACGACTACAACGGCGAATCCCAGGAAGGCGCGGCGCTGTTCCAGCAGAGCGCCCACGACGGCCTCCGGTACAGCTCGTCGGTCGGCTACCTGGACGGGCACGGCCTGCCCAACCTCTCCGTCGCGCTGAACTGCCTGGTCACCCGGGTCGTGATCGCCAATGGCCGGGCGACGGGCGTGGAGGTCGTCCGCGGTTCGGTACGCGAGACGATCAGCGCCACCCGGGAGGTGATCCTCGCGGCGGGCGCCTTCGGCTCGGCGCAGCTGCTGATGCTCTCCGGGGTCGGACCGGCCGCGCACCTGCGGGAACACCGGATCGAGGTGATCTCCGACCTGCCCGTCGGGGACAACCTGCACGACCACATGTTCGTGCCGCTGAGCTTCCTGATGAAATCGGCGCGCAACCGGGGCACGGCGCCGTACTTCGCGGCCGGAATGATCAAGGAGACGCTGCGGGGCGGCACGTGGGTGAGCCGCAGCGTCTTCGAGGGTGTCGGATTCGTCCGCAGCTCCCTGGCCGGTGACGTGCCCGACCTGCAGATCCACGCGCTGCCGTGGGGCTACCCCGGCCCGAACCAGGACGCCCCCATCCGCCACAAAGTGGACCCGCGTCCCTCGCTCACCCTGCTGGCCACCCTGATCTACCCCAAGAGCCGGGGCACGCTCCGCCTCGCCTCCGCCGACCCCGCCGCCGCGCCGGTCATCGACCCGGCCTACCTCAGCGACGACGACGACCGGCGCCTGCTGCTGGACGGGATCGACCTGATCCGCGACGTGATGGCCAGCAAGCTCATCGCGTCCGGGGTCGACGGGGAGGTCTCCCCCGGGCCCGGCTACCCGGACCGCGACTCGATGAAGGACGAGGTGCCCAACCGCGCGACCACCGTCTACCATCCGGTCGGCACCTGCCGGATGGGCTCGGACGAGCGCGCGGTCGTCGACCCCGAACTCCGGGTCCGCGGCGTCGACGGGCTCCGTGTCGTGGACGCGTCGATCATGCCGTCTATCGTCGGCGGCAACACCAACGCCGCTTCGATGATGATCGGTGAACATGCCGCGAGCCGCATGGTGGCGAACTCCTGAACCATGAGGATCACGCTCGTCCAGGCCGTCGACTTCACTGATGAGGCGTATGACGTGTTCGCGCAGAAGCTTGATAGTCGTAGTGGGAGTTGACCGCCGGCTGCCCGGTGTAGTTCGGTCCGGCCTGGTCGTCTGAGCCCGCGTAGGCGTAGGGAAGCTCGATGGTCCGGGCGCCTTCGCAGCGGATCCGGCGGTTGCGCGGGTCATAGTTCAGCCCGGCGGCGCGGAGTGCGGCGGGCAGGCGGGGGCCCGCCGGTGTGCCATCGGCGAGGCGGACGCTGCGTGCGTCGAAGTTCGCGACGAACAGGCCGTCTTCGGCGAGCCAGGAGGCGGCTCTGCGGATCGTGGCCAGCTTGTCGCCGACGTAGTGCAGCCCATGGACGCAGGTGATCAGGTCGAACACGCCCTGGGGCTCCCAAGCGGCGATCGACGATGTGATCAACGCCAGCCCCGGCGGACGAGACGCCCCACTGAAGAAATCGACCAAATCAACGCCAACGATCTCGATCCCCGCGCCGAAGTCGGCGGAGGCTTCGAGCAGGGCGTTGGCTGTGCCGCAGCAAAGATCCAGCCAGCGGACGGCGGTTCCCGGACGTCGCCGGGATCGCAGTTCGGCCAGGATGTCGAGCCCCAGTTCCCGGTTGTAGCCGGGGAGGCGGCGTTCACGATTCATCAGGCAGTTGGCCACCGTCGACGACCGCTCCAGCGCTTCATCATCGATCAGCCGCAGCCGCCCGTCGTCACCCACACGATCAATCTTCTCAGGTCCGGCAAAGGGAGCGCCAACAATCTCTGCTGGTGGGCTGATCGAAGCACCGATTCTGTCGGTCCCGCGACGCACACTCGAATCGACAGCGTCGAATCAGGAGGAACCAATGGCGAGGGGCTCCGGGCGAGGCAAGAAACGGAGACGGTCGAGCGGCGACGGCGGACTGTGGGTCCTGGGAGTCCTGATCGCCGTCGCGGCGATCGTGGTGGTGGCACGCTTCGTCAACGAGCACCCGGGCTGGGCGGCGGCGATCGTCTGTGCGGCGGCGCTGGCCCTGGTCGGCGGCCTCTTCCTGCGTTTCCGCGTGATCGAAAGACGACGGGCCCAGTTCCTCGCGGCCAACGTCGAACTGGCGAAGGTCGACCGGATGTCCGGCCCCGAGTTCGAGCATCTCATCGCCGAACGAATGACCGCCGACGGCTTCCGCCAGGTAAGGGAAACCGGCCGCAGCGGCGACCGAGGCGTCGACATCACCGCGACCACCCCGAAAGGCCAGCGCTACGCCGTCCAGTGCAAGCGATACAGCAAAACGGTCGGCGCACCCGAGGTCCGCAACTTCCTCGGCGCCCTCGCCAACACCTTCGCCGGCCACACCGGCGTCCTGGTCACCTCCGGCCGCCTCACCCGCCAAGCCCGCGAGGAAGCCCTCACCGCCAGACAGCCCTTACTCCTCATCGAACGAGACCGCCTCGCCGACTGGCTGTTAGGCACCGCCCCACTCCTCCCCCAGCCCCACCTGGGCTTCCTGATCGAGGGCGACGAACCAGCCACTTGACACCACCAACAGAAAGGCCCGCGCCTCTCCTGCAACGCCGGGCATCAAAACTCACCATGACGCGTCCACTCCGCTCAGTTTCTCGCACAGGGCCCAGATCTCCTTGCGGTTGCGCTGGTCGCGGACGGAGGCCGGCCAGGGTGCCGGCTTGCCTTCGGTGTTGAAGTACGTCCCGCTGACGCCCTCCACCTCGGTGCTTGAGGCAAGGTGCAGGCTGGATCGCGCGGGCTTCGCCAGATCGGCCAGGAGCACCGGCCCGAGCAGCCGGATCAGGGGGACGAGGAGCCGGTAGGCCAGCGGGAACGCCCGGATGGGCGATCGCAGCGCTGAAAAGCTCCGGCATCCGCCGCCCAAGCGCTCCGCGATTCAGCCGGGACGCAGTTTCCGGTCCCCCGGAAATGTCGGAGGTGATTGGCAGACTGGCTTGCGCTCTGGATGGCTGCGGCCAGGTCAAGCTGTGCAGGGCTTGTGGCTGGGGCCGTTCGGCGCGGGCCGGGCTCTGGGTAGTGCGGAGAGTCTTCGTGGCCGGGTTGGTCAAAGGTCGCGTCCGTGGGAATTAGTGGGAATGTGTGGAATATCGTGGGTTGATTGGTAAGGTACGGCAACGTGGACATGGATGGGCTGGAGGAGCGCATGTTGGCTCTGCGGCGGGAGATTCGTGCGGCCTCGGCGGTGAACGATCCGGTGCGGGTGAGGTCGTTGCGGGCGGAGCTCCGGCAGGCCGAGCGGGCCTGGGAGGAGACGCTTGATCCGCCGCCGCTGCCTCGGCCGCCGGTCCGGGAGAACGTGCACCAAGTGCTGACGTTCCTCGGAGTGCCGTCGGCGACGAAGATCATTGTCTCCGTGGATGAGGCGTTCTTCGGCGGGATGCTGGTGAACACGCAGCTTTCCAGTCTGCGCAGGGATGAGGAGAAGTCGTTCCGGTCCGCCCCCAATGCCCGGCCGTACTATCTGTGCGCGGCGCTGACCGCCGAGCGGCTGTCTCCGGCGCGGGGGCTGCTGGCGATCAGCACCTGGGCGGCGCCGGTGCGCGTCGTCGGGCCGCTCAGCCTGCGTACCGACTTTCTGACCACGGCCGTCAGGATCGCGGAACGGGTGCGGGGGCTCGCTTCTGTGGGGGAGAATCCCGTCGTGGCATTCCGGCTCCTGACCCAGCTGGCGCAGAACATCCCGGGCGCGATGGACGATTTCGGGCCTGCCGATCCGGCCGCGGTCGTCGTGGCGGCTCAGGCTGAGCTTGCCGTACATCAGGAGAAGGATCTGCGGCAGCGTGCGGCCGCGGCTGAGCGGGCGGCGCGGCAGTTGCCGGAGGTCAATCGGCTGTTCGGAGCCGGGCTGAAGACGGCGAGGATCGCGTGAGCCGCCTGGACGCGATTCGCGGGCGCAGCCTGCCGGTCGATCACGATGCGCGCCGCATCGCCGCGCTGGCCGCCAATCCCGCGTGCGACCGCCGGGCGGTGCTGGACGCCGCCGGGATCGACAAGGCCAAGACCGTGGAGCATCTCGGATTTCCGACGCGATTCGGGCAGTCGCCGTTCGCGGTCTCGCGGACGCAGGAGTTCAGGGCCACCGTCAAAGCGCACGGCGGGGCGCACATCCTGCGGCTGCTGCGCGAAGTGCTGGGGTTGTCCGTCGAAGAGGCGGGATATCACGACGTCGGCGATGTCGGCGCAGACGCCGGTCACGGGGTCCGGTATCGGCACACCATGGCCGTGCTGAAATCGGCGGCCGAGAATCCGGCCGACGCGGCCACACTCGTCGACCATCCGCTGCTCAAGCTCGGGGTCGCCGGCTACGACGTGTACCTGGAACCGGACGTCATCGCCTTCCAGGTCGACCGGCGGTTCCACGTCGTGGCGATCAAATCGTTCGCGATCATCGATGGGCAGGCCGACTCGGGGAAGGTGTCCGCCGCCGCGCGCGAAGCGGCCGTCTACGTGCACGCGATGCGGGATCTGTTCGCGCAGCTCGGGCTGGACCCTGAGCGGGTTTCGCACGATGTCGTCCTGATCTGCCCCAAGGATTTCATGAACTTTCCGACCGCCTGCCTGGTCGATGTGCGGCTCCAGCTGGAGGCGTTGAAGCGGCAGTTGCAGCGGCTGGCCAAGATCGACACGCTCCTCGACCGATTGCCGCCGGGGCTCAGCCTCGACCTGCAACTGGACGGCGAGACGCCGACCCGGCCGGTGCCGGAGCTCTCGGCGGCACTGTCCTCCATTCCGGCCAGGTACGCCCCTGAGTGCCTGTCGGCGTGTGAAATGGCGTATTTCTGCCGGGACGAGGCGCGCGCGTGCGGGTCGCTGGAGGCGCTGGGGCGGACCGTCCGCGACGATCTCGGCGGGGTCGCCTCGCTGCCCGTGGCGATGGATCTGATCGCGGGCAGCGGCGTGCCGTCCGCCGAGCACGCGGCCATCGCGGAGCGGCTGGGGTTCGTGCGCAGGATCTTCGACGAGGTGGTCGCGTGAGCCTGCTGCGATCCTTCCTGACCGTGCGCGCCGTACGGGAAGGCCGCGCCCAACCGGCCGCGACGGTGCGCCACGCCCATCTGTCCGCGGAGCCGCTGGTGTTCATCCCGCTGCGCCTGGCCGGCGAGGCGGCCGCTCCGCTGGCGGCGATGGTCGGCACCGGCCGCGCCGACGCCCGCCTGCTGGGGGTCGCGAACCCGCGCAGCCGCGACCAGCGCTTCACTTTCATGGCCGAACTCGCCGAAATCATCGTGCCGTACATCCAGAAATATGCGGCGCAGGTTGAAATTTCGGACACCAAGAGTGCGTATGAGCGGTGCCTGGACGCGCCGCAGATCCTGGTTCCCAATCCGGGCGGGCTCGCCTTCATCCGGCTGATCGGGCGGTCGACGCGCTTCCGGGCGACCGAGGGCCCGCACGCGGTCGCGCCGCAGGTGCCGCTGCTCGGCCGGTGGCTGACCTTCCTGCACGAGCGCAGCGAGTTCGCCGGTTCGGCCATGCTGCTCGCCATGACCGACCTGCTCGCCGAACACTGGGTGACCGGCCTGAGCGGCCCCGAGAACGTGAACCTCGCCGGGCAGCTGGCGTGGATAGATCCGCCGGACGGCATGACCGGGCAGGACGCGGCGCTCATCGCGGAAGACCCGCTGCGCTCGCCCCCGGCGGGCCCCGACACCGATCCCGGCTTCGACCGGCATGTCCTGAAACCGCTGATCGACGCGCCTTCCCCGGCCCGGCTCCACGAGGCCCTGCGCGGGCAGCTCGAACCCACCTGGGAGCTGATGTGGCGTGCGGTCGATCTGCTGCGTGCCGTACCGGACGCGGACAGTGCCGAAGGACGGTGGGAGCGGGATCGTACGGCGCTGGCCAGGCAGAACACGTGGATCGCCGAAGGCGGGCTGCCGCCGGGGCGGTGGGACAGCGCGGTCGCGGCGGCGCGGCGGCTGGCCGGGCTGGAGGGCGCCCAGCAGAGCTACGAGGCGAGCAAGGCGTTCGACGATCCGCTGGTGATGGCCGAGCACCGCGCCGAGGGCGCCGCCTTCACCGGCCGGGTGATCACCGTCGACGCCGACCGTAAGATCATCCCGCCTGGCAAGAAACGGCTGGTGGCCCGCCCGCTGGTGACCATCGGGACCAGCGATCCGGTCAGGTTCGCGCCCGGCAAGAAGCTGCTATCCCCCGCCCGGCCGAAGCAGGGCACCGTCCTGGTGTCCGTAGACGCCGATATCGTGACGCTTCAGATCAACAGCGGCATGACCAAGGACGCGACGCTGCCCTCGCCGGGAGAGGTCGTCTGTTACACCGAACTCGATCCCGCCGGGGGCCGCCGCCCGGCCCTCCCCGACGTGACGGAAACCCCGTGGACCCACGGCGGCCCGCCCCCCGAGTACGTACCGACGGACGAGGACGCGCAGGAGGCCTGGTCATGACGCCGCAGGACCAATCCAGAGCCACCACGGCGGAAATCCTCTCGGACTACACGAGCGGCGCGCATCGCGGACTGGTCGTCGACTCCCCGCCCGGGGCGGGCAAGACCACCCTGGTCGTGTCGACCAGCATCGAACTCGTCAAAGCCGACGAACGGCTGATGATCGTGGCGCAGACCAACGAGCAGGTCGACGACCTGGTGGACAAGCTCGCGAGCAACGCCCCCGGCATCGACATCGGGCGGCTCCACGCCGAAGGCTTCGAACCACCGGACCGCGTCACCCGCCACCCCGGAGTCACGCTCCACAACAAGATCGAGAATGTCGAGAATTGTCAGGTCGTCGTCGCCACCGCCGACAAATGGGCGTACATTTCCGGGCGTAGCTGGCCTTGGGCGATCGTGGATGAGGCGTACCAGATGCGGTCGGACAAGCTCCTCGCCGTCGCCTCCCTCTTCGCCGACGGGCACGCCCTGTTCGTCGGCGACCCCGGGCAACTCGACCCGTTCTCAGTGATCGAGAGCGACCGCTGGACCGGCATGGCCTGGGACCCCCTGCAGAGCGCCGTCGCGGTCACCCAGCGGACCAACAACCTCAAAGTCCACCAGCTCCCCGTCTCGTGGCGCCTCCCCGCCTCCGCGGCACCCGTCGTCTCCCGCGCCTTCTACCCCGCCGCCGGCTTCTCCCCCGGCACCGCCCCCGGCGAACGCCGCCTCGAACTCCCCGTCCGCGGCCTCCCCGGCCCGTGGGACCCCACCATCGAGGAAGCCACCGCGTCCGGCTGGGCACTCCACGAACTCCCCGACCGCCACACCGTACGGACCGACCCCGACGTGGCCCACGCCTGCGCCGCCCTGGCCCGCCGAATCCTCGACCGCGGCGCCATCGCCCACGACGAACACGGCTCCCACCCCATCACCCCCGACCGCATCGCCATCGGCTGCGCCCACAACGACCAGGTCGCCGCCGTCCGCGCCGCCAACCCCCCACCCGGCGTCACCATCGACACCGCCAACCGCCTCCAAGGCCGCGAATACGACATCACCCTCGTCTGGCACCCCCTCTCCGGCCGCCGCGACGCCACCGCCTTCCACCTCGAATCCGGCCGCCTCTGCGTCCTCACCTCCCGCCACCGCCACGCCTGCATCGTGGTCGCCCGCGCGGGCATCGCCGACCTTTTGGACCACCATCCGTCCAGCCCGCGCATGCAACTCAACGTCCCGATCAAATTCCCGGACGGCTGGGCGGCGAACCACACGATCCTGGCCCACCTCGACCAACACCGAATCCAACCCTGAACGAGCGGCGAGTGCGTCTCTTCTTCCCCATGCTCCGGGGACGAACCCCTGATCGCGAATGTCCGTCAAGTGCAATAGCGGAGGGCTTGAGGCGTCAGGTCGGCGAGTGTGGGGTAGCCGTCCACGGCCATGATCAGGTCGGCTTCGGCGAGAATGGCGCGCAGGACGTGGACGATGCCGTCGATACCGCCCACGGCGAGCCCGTAGGCGTAGGGGCGGCCGATGCCGACGGCGGTGGCGCCGAGCGCGAGAGCTTTGATCACGTCGGCTCCGGAGCGGATGCCGGAGTCGAACAGGACGGGCAGGCCGTCCGCGGCGTCGACCACGGCGGGCAGTGCGTCGAGGGCGGCCAGACCGCCGTTGGCCTGCCGGCCGCCATGGTTGGAGCAGTAGATGCCGTCGACGCCGGCATCCTTGGCCTGACGGACGTCGTCGGGGTGGCAGATGCCCTTCAGCAGGAGGGGCAGCTCGGTGATCGAGCGTAGCCAGCGCAGGTCGTCCCAGGTGAGGGCGTTACCGAAGATCCGGGCCCAGTACGCGGCGGCCGCCGGCAGATCCTCTTCGGGAGTACGGGTGAGCTGGCCGCGGAAAACCGGATCGGAGGTGTAGTTGGCCAGGCAGTACCCACGTAGCTGGGGGAAGTTGCCGGTGCTCAGGTCGCGGGGCCGCCAGCCGGTGACCCAGGTGTCGAGGGTGACGACGATGCCCTTGAATCCGGCGATCTCGGCGCGGTGAATCAGGCTTTCGGCCAGTTTCCGATCGGCGGGGGTGTAGAGCTGGAACAAGCCAGGCGTGTCACCGAACTCCCCGGCCACGGCTTCCATCGGATCGACGGAGAACGTCGAAGCGATCATCGGAATCCCGGTGCGGGCCGCCGCCCGTGCCGTGGCCAGGTCCCCGTGCCCGTCCTGGGCGCACAGGCCGATCACCCCGACCGGGGACATGAACAGAGGGGCCGGCAGTTTCATGCCGAACAGCTCCATCGACAGCTCACGCCGTACGGCTCCCACGGGCATCCGGGGGATGAGACCCCAGCGCTGGAAGGCGGCGACATTGGCAGCTGGGTGTGCTCGTCGCCGGCGCCCCCCGCGACATATGACCACACCGAGGGCGGCAGCGTGGCCTCAGCCCTGGCCTCAAGCTCGGCGAAGGTCATCGGCAGCCCCGGCACCACGCCGCGCAGACCGTTGCCGTAGATCTCGTTCTGGTAGTCGCCGAACTGCGAGCTCATGCCAAGTTCCCTCCTGCGGGACCGCGACGCACCCGTGTCCCGGAACCCTCCCGCACACGATGGCTCTGGTGATCGGTGGGCCGTCGGTCATGAGAGGGAGCCGTCGGCCGCCTGCTTGTTTCCGGGCGGCCCTGGTACACACGCAGATGCAGCGTGACCAGGTCCATCAGCGGGACCTCGACCCCGAGCCGCCGCGCCCGCAGAACGAGATCACCGAAGATGTGCTCCGCCTCGACGGCCTGGCCGCTGACCAGGTCGCGATACAGGGAGGAGGAGAAGGCGGAGCCTGGCGCGGTGACCGTGTCGCGCGTGTTCTCGAACTCCTCCTTCGGTACGGCGTGGCCAGCCGCGTCAGCGATGGCCGCGCACTCGGCAACCACCGCTTCAGCGAACTCGACGCCGCCGGGGACGGACGCGACCTCACCCACCGTTCCGCGCATCAGACAGGTCACCGCGCCGGTCGCTGCGATGAACACCCACTTGACCCACATCTCTCCGAGAATGTCGTCCGACAGCCTGGAGTCGAACCCCGCGCCGCTGAGCGCGCGGTGCGCCTCGGCCAGTTCCGGGGTGGGCGCGGTGCGTGCGCCATAGGTCAGCCCCTGCAGGTCGGCGAGGCGCACGAAGTAGCCGTCGGCGTCGACGGTGGTGGAAAGTTTCGCCACCCCGCCCAGCACCGCGCGCTCACCGAACCGTTCTGCCAGGTCGTCGATGTGCCGCAGGCCGTTCAGGACGGGCAAGATCAGCGTGCGCGGGCCGACGGCAGGCGCCAGAGCCTCCATCGCCCCTCGAAGCCCGGTCGCCTTCACCGAGAGCAGGATCAGATCGAAGGGCGAGGTGATCTCACCGGTCAGGATCGTTCGCGGGTTGAGCGTCGTCGTCTCCCCCAAACCCACGATCCGCAGTCCGCGCTCGCGCAGCACGCGGGCCCGTCCAGACCGGACCAGGAACGTCACATCACGACCCGCCTGAACAAGCCTGCCCCCGAAGTAGCCACCGGTCGCCCCCGCACCCACGACCAGAGTCCTCATCACATCTCCACCTCCGCCACGACATCTGGTACGGCCCAAGCCCTCACGCACCTGAAAAGAGCCCGGCGGGTACGGGTTCTCTCTCCGGCCGGGCGGCGAGCTTGCGGTCCCGAAGCGAAGCATTGGTGATGCCGGGCCCCCGAAGCTGGAAAGGCGCTACTGGGCTGACCCACGGCGGACCGGGTCGTCCCGTCGGGGTCGATCGCTCCGGCGATAGGTGGGCCCGCGCCAAGGGGCGGCGGACAACACCACCGTGATCTCGCCTCGCGCTCGACTCCGGAAACGACGGACGAGCTTCTGACCATAAAACGCTATGTAGCAGGCTTTTCCATGACAATCCTGGAATGGTCGAAAGAAATTAAAGCCTTCACATCAGCAGAAAGATGGGGGCATCCGGCCGTGCCATTGATGCCATAAGCCGGACACCGCGACGTGAGCGTTCATGCCGCATACCGGGTGATCGCTTCCTCATTCCAGGTAATCCCGAGACCCGGGCCTACAGCCGTGAGGCGACCGTCGACCGGCCGGTAGGTGTCCATTCACAGGGG
>NZ_BLAD01000059.1 GCF_009687845.1 Acrocarpospora corrugata | reverse complement strand
GTGGCATTGGGCCTGGACCGGGACAGGCGAGGTATATCGAGAAATGGGACGGCCCGCCGAGGCGATCGATTTCCATCGCCGTGCCGCAACCGTATTCCGGGATCTCGACGATCGATGGCAGCTGGCCTTGGCACTGGACAACCTGGGCATTGCACAGCGTCTTGCCGGGGAGGCGACGTCCGCCGAACGGAACTGGCGGCGTGCTCTGGACATACTCGCGGACTTCGAGGATCCGAAGGCGCGATCGATGCGCTCCCTGATAGCCGAGATATTGAGTGGACCGCTGTAGTCCTGGCGGTATCGCTGCTATTTAGGAGAAAGCCAAGGCTTGTCAGGCTGGGTCCCCTGGTGGGGGAAGGCGGGGCGGCAGCGTGGGGACCACCCGGCGGGGGCGGTCGGCGGGGTTGGCGGTATGTGGGGGCGTGATGGCGAGATGGTCGAGGGCGACCTCGATGGCGCGTTCGAGTTGGGTGTCGACGCCCTGGGCGTACTCCTGGGGGGTGATGTCGACTTCGACGTCGGGGTCGGTGCCGTAGTTTTCGACGCGCCAGCCGACGTCGTCGAAGGCGAAGGAGAATTCGGGCTGGGTGGTGATGGTGCCGTCGGCGAGGTGGTGGCGGGGCCAGATGCCGACGACGCCGCCCCAGGTGCGTTTGCCGACGAGCGGGCCGAGGCCGAGGAGTTTGAAGGTGTGGCAGAAGATGTCGCCGTCGGAGCCGGCCCATTCGTTGGTGAGGCCGATGATGGGGCCGCGGGGGGACTCCTGGGGGTAGGGGGTGGGGACGCCCCAGCGGGGGAAGTCGTAGCCGAGGCGGCGGCGGGCGAGTTTCTGCAGGAGGAGGGCGGAGACGTCGCCGCCGCCGTTGAAGCGGACGTCGACGATGAGGGCTTCGCGGTCGTATTCGGTGAGGTAGCCGCGGTGGAATTCGGCGAAGCCGTCGGGGCCCATGTCGGGGACGTGGACGTAGCCGACGCGGCCGGTGGTGAGCTGGTGGACGAGGGCGCGGTTGGCGGTGACCCAGTCGCGGTAGCGGGCGGGGGTCTCGTCGGCGATGGCGCGGATGGTGACGGTGTGGGTGCGGTCGCCGCGGCGGATGGTGAGTTCGACCTCCTGGTCGGCGAGGTTGACCAGGAGCTGGTTGGGGCGGGCGTCAGGGCCGGTGGGGTGGCCGTTGACGGCGACGATGGCGTCGCCGGGGCGGACGTCGACGCCGAGGCGGTTGAGCGGGGAGGTGGCGTCGGGGTCCCAGCGGTCGCCGCCGACGATGTGGGCGATCACGAAGCGGCCGCCGGTGTGGGTCCAGTCGACGCCGAGTTTGCCCTGCCAGTACTGCGGGCGTTCGCGGTACTCGCCGCCCGATTCGTACGCGTGGGACGTGCCGAGTTCCCCGAGGAGCTCCCAGAGCAGGTCGGAGAACTCGCCGCGGGTGGTGACGCGGTCGACCAGCGGGAGGTACCGGTCGTAGACGGCGTTCCAGTCGACGCCGGCCATGTCCTCGTCCCAGAAGTTCTCGCGCTGGAGCCGCCAGGCCTCCCGGAACATCTGCCGCCATTCGGCCTCGGGGGCGACGGACACCTTCACCCGGTCGAGGTCGATCCAGCCGCCGGCCCGGTCGGCGCCGTCCTCGTCGGGGAGGGGTTCGCCGGCCTGGACCACGCGGAGGCGGTTGCCGACGCGGTAGAGCAGGGTGCCGCCGTCGCGGCCGAGCTGGAAGTCGGTGAGGTCGGTGGCGAGTTCGTCGGACTTCTGTTTGGCGAAGTCGAAGCAGTGCAGGGTGACGCCGTCGCCGTTCATGGGGGCGGTGGTGTAGAGGACCTTGCCGCGGAGCCCGGCCACCCGCTCGTACCGGCCTTCTGGGAGGGGGAAGGCGACGATGCGGTCGGTGAGGCCGTCGACCTCGATGGTGAGGTCGGGGTCCTCCTCGGCGTCGGGGTCGTCCTTCAGGGGGCGGGGTTCGGCGACGAAGGGGGAGGGCACGTCGGCGCGCAGGGCCAGCGCGTACGGCCGGGTGCCCATCGGGAAGCCGAGGTCGAACTGGAGCTCGTCGTAGACCGGGTTGAACACGCGCTGCCCGAGGAAGTACAGGTAGCGGCCCTGCGGGTCGAAGGCGGGGCGGTAGTCGCGGAGCACCGGCACGGTCGCGGTGACCGCCGCGTCGCCGGCCACGTGGAACAGCTTGATCGCGGTGCTCTGCGGGGCGACCGGGCACGCGTACGCCAGCCACGAACCGTCCGGTGACCAGGCCGGGTCCTCGATCGCGCCGAACGGGCTGGCCTCCACCTCGGTGACCGTGACCTGCTCGCCCAGCTCGACGATGAGGATCTCGTTGCGGTGGTTGCAGACCGCGAACCGGTTCCCGGCGGGGGCGACCTCCAGCGCGGTCACCCGGCCGGTGTCGTGGCTGTCCAGGCGCAGCTCGCGTTCACCGCCGGAGAGCACGACCAGGATCTCCCGGTCGCCGTCGTCGCTGGCGGCCGCGACCAGACGGCTGTCGCCGAGCCAGGTCAGGAAGCGGTACCTGACTCCGTACGGCTCGCCGTGCTGGCGGACCGGGCCCTCCCAGCAGGCGAAGGAGAACGCCTTGCCGCGGGTGGTGACGGCCAGGCCGCTGCCGTCGGGGTTGAGGGTGGCGCTGTCCAGGTAGTGATCGGCGGGGACGAACCGCCGGTTGCGCTGGGTGCGGGAGCTGCCGAGCCGTACCTCGATCGGGCGGGGGTGGCCGGCGGCGGGGTCGAGCAGGTAGAGGTCGGCGCCGGAGTGGTAGACGAGGCGGCGGCCGTCGGTGGACAGGTTGCGGGCGTAGTAGTCGGCGTGGTCGGTGTGGCGGCGCAGGTCCGCGCCGCTGGGGGCGCACGAGTAGACGTTGCCGACGCCTTCGTGGTCGGACAGGAAGTAGATCCGGTCGCCGACCCAGCAGGGGGAGGCGAGGTTGCCGGGGAGCGAGATCAGCCGCCGGAAGTCGGCGCGGCCGTCGCGGATCCAGAGGTCGCCGACGGTGCCGCCGCGGTAGCGCTTCCAGCGGGCGGGGTCGGCGGTGTTGCGGCCGAGCACCACGCCGGTCGGGCCGTAGGAGATGGTGCCGGCCGGCCCGTAGGGGAGGCGCTCCGGCACGCCGCCGGGGGTGACCCGGTGCAGCCAGCGGTAACCGGTGAACGGCTGAGACTCGTCGCTGGCGTAGACGATGGCGCCGGTCGGGTCCCACCCGGTAACCGTGCAGTCGGCGCCGTGAAAGGTGAGCCGCCGGGCGGCGCCGCCGTCGGCGGGCATCACGTAGACCTCTTCCGGGCCTTCGTCCTTGCCGACGAAGGCGAGCTGGGAGCCGTCGGGGGAGAAGCGGGGGTAGGACGCCTCAGCCACCCCGGCGGTGAGCCGGAAGGCGCGTCCGCCGTCCACGTGCGCCATCCACAGGTCGTCCTCGGCGGCGAAGACCACCACATCCCCGAAGATCGTGGGAAAGCGCAGGTATGCCGGCATGGTGCCCCCAGAGAAGGATCAGCCCGGGACGTCGGACCGTCCCGGGCTGTCGTTTCAGGTGACCGCGTCAGTTGTGCTCGGGGCGCTGGGCCTCCCGGCTCGACTGCGCGGGCCTCGGCTGCTGCGCGGGTCTTGACGTCTGCGCCGACTGCGCGGACTGGGTGGATGAGGATTTCGAAGAAGGCGAGTCCTGGCCACCCTCGCGGCGGGCGACGCGGGCCTCTTTGATCGCGGCCTTCTTCGCCTTGCCCGTGGCTTTGGTCGTCTTCTTCTTCGGACTGTCAGGCATCTTTCCCCCGTTTTTGGTGTTATGCGGCTTATTTTCGCATCTGAGCGGTTGATACCCATTTATGGGGATTAACACCCGTGGTCGGCGGTCGTGTCAGAATGGGGCCGACGATTGTTCTGGATGATTGTTCTGGAGGCGTCCGGTGACCCAGTTCGACCTGGCCACGTTGCAGGAGGCGATCGCGGCAGCCGTACCGGACCGGGACTGTCTGGTCTGGCGGGAGCGGCGGCTGAGCTGGCGGCAGGTGGCGGAACGGACCCGCAGGCTGGGCAACCTGCTGCACGAGCACGGGCTGGGCCGGACCGACCAGGTCGCCATCTATCTGCTCAACGGTCCCGAATACCTGGAAGCCCTGCTCGGCGCCCACAAAGCCCGCGCGGTGCCGTTCAACGTGAACTACCGCTACACCGCCGACGAGCTCGGCTACCTGTTCGCGGACGCGAAACCCGGGGCGATCGTCTACCACGCCCGCTTCGCGCCGCTGGTGGAGAAGGTCGCGAAAGGCGCGCTGCTGCTCCAGGTCGCCGACGACTCCGGCCACCCGCTGCTCCCGGGCGCGCTCGACTACGAGGGGGCGCTGGCCGCCGCCGCGCCCGACCCGGTGCCGGTACGGCCCACGCCGGACGACCACCACATCATCTACACCGGCGGCACCACCGGCATGCCCAAAGGCGTGGTCTGGCGGATCGGCGACCTGCTCGAAGGACCACTGGCCATCCGGTTCCGCTCCCTGGAGGCGCTGGCCGCGCACGCCGCCGCCTCCCGGCGCAAGGTGCTGCCGGCCGCGCCGCTGATGCACGGCACCGGGCTCTGGTTCGCGCTCAGCGGCTGGTGCCTCGGCTCGACCGTGGTGATCGCGGACCGGGTGGACCGGTTCGACCCGCCGAGCCTGCTGGCCACCCTGGAACGCGAACAGGTGACCGGCACGATCATCGTGGGGGACGCGTTCGCGCGCCCGCTGGTCGAGGAGCTGGAACGGCGGCCGTACCGGCTGGCGCTCGGCATGATCGGGACCTCCGGCGCGATGCTCAGGGACGGCCTGGCCGGACGGCTGGGCGAGCTGATCCCCGGCGTCCGGATCGTGGACACGCTCGGCTCGTCGGAGACCGGCAACAGCGCGGTCCGGCTGGACGGCGGGCCGTTCGTGCCGGGCCCGGAGACCGTGGTGCTGACGGCGGACCGGACCGGACGGCTGGCGCCCGGGAGCGACGAGGTCGGCTGGCTGGCCAGGGGTGGCCCGATCCCGCTGGGCTACCTGGGCGATCCGGACAAGACGGCCAGAACCTTCGTCGAGCTGGACGGTGAGCGGTTCGCGATCCCGGGGGATCGGGCCCGGCTGCGGGCGGACGGCACCATCGAGCTGCACGGCAGGGAAGCGACAGTGATCAACACAGCCGGCGAGAAGGTCTTCGCCGAGGAGGTCGAGGTCGTGCTGCGCGCCGTGCCCGGCGTCGTGGACGCGCTGGTGGTCGGGCGGCCGAGCGAGCGGTGGGGCCAGGAGGTGGTGGCGGTCGTGCAGAGCGACGTGCCGGATCGGGAACTCCGCGATGCGTGCGCCAGGCACCTGGCCCGCTACAAGCTACCCAAGGACTTCGTCAGGGTCCCGCATGTGCGCCGTCATCCGAACGGGAAGGCCGACTACGCCTGGGCGCGTGGGCTGATCTAGCCACCTCGAACCAGACGGTGGTGCCGTGATCCGTGCTCAGCGCCCCCCAGAGCGGGGTGAACTGCGACACCAGGTGCACGCCCCGGCCAAGCGCGGGGCGGGTCCAGCACGGGCAGCGGGACTGGGCGGAGAGCACCACCCTGGCGGTGTCCGCGGTGGTGGTGACCGCGATCGTGTAGCCGGCCAGATCACCACAGGTGATCGTGTGCCGGAGCGACTCGGAGATCAGCTCGCCGGCCAGCTGGACGGCGTCGTCCCGGCACGGATGGGCCGCGCCGAGGCAGCGGGAGATGAACCGACGGGCCGCGCCCGCCTCCGCGGCATCGCCGAAATACGGCCGCGAGATCACGGTTCTCTCCGCGCGGTTGAGAATTGTCATTCTCTGATAACTCCCTGTGCACCTGTACAGACAGGGCTCACCCGAGTCCGTGGCAAACTTCAATTCATCCTGCACCGTCGAAAGCATCTTTGCAATCCTGCGAATGCAATATTGCAAAGTGCCGTTTGTGGGGAGTTGTCTGCTTTATGAGCGTTGGACGCAGCCCTACGGTCCGGCTGAGACGCCTGGCCGGCGAGCTCATCCGGTTGCGCTGTGAGGCCGGCTATTCCCGCGAGGAGGTGGCCCAGCTCCTCGGACTGGCCAGCTCCACGGTGTATCGGATCGAGACCGGGCACACCCGGCCCCAGGGCCGGACCATGCGGGATCTCCTCTCTCTCTACGGCGCCAACGGACACGAGCGGGACGCCCTGCTCGAGCTGATCCGGGACGCCGGGCGTCGCGGGTGGTGGCACCATTTCGGGGATGTGCTCCCCGGGCCGTACGTCGGACTGGAAGCGGAAGCGGCCAGTGTCCGGAACTACGAGCCGGTGATGCTCCCGGGACTACTGGAGACCGAGGCGTACGCCCGCTCGGTGATCAGTGCGGCTCTGGTGGAGGACCCCGGCGAGATCGAGCGGCGGATCACCGTACGGCTGGAGCGGCAACGGCGCCTTTCCGACCCGGCCTTCGAACTCTGGGTGGTCCTAGACGAGGCCGCCCTGCGGCGTCCCGTGGGGGGACCGTACGTCATGGCCGAGCAGTTGCGCAGGCTCCAGGAGATCGCCATCCAGCCGAACGTCACCATTCAGGTGTTGCCGTTCGACGCGGGGGCCTACCTGGGGATGGGCAACCCGCTGGCGATCCTCACCTTCCCTCACCCCGAGGATTCCGACGTCGTCTTCCTGGAGAGCGCGGGCGGGGAGCTTTACCTGGAGAGCTCCGATGACGTCCGCCGCTATGCCCTGGTCTTTGACCATCTCCGCGCGGCCGCGCTCAGCCCGGAGAAGTCCGTAGAGAAAATCGAATCGGTCGAGAAGGAGATGGCATGACGGGCGTTCAGCCTACGGATCTGGCCGACGCGACGTGGCGTAAGGCCACCCGATCGAACACCCAGGGCAACCAGTGTGTCGAGGTCGCCCAGCTCAAGCACGGGATCGCCGTGCGCGACTCGAAGGACCCCGAAGGGCCCAACCTGATGTTCACCCCGGGCGAGTGGGACGCCTTCGTGCATGGGGTGAAGGGCGGGGAATTCGACCTGTCCTGATCCCTGAATAAACCCGTACGGCCCGCGTGCCGCCTCCCGGCGCGCGGGCCGTACGTCTGACCGAGCTCGGACGTCACACGCAGGCGGCGCGGAGTTCCTGGTCGAACGTGCTGCTCTTGGTGGTGAACTCGGTGATCGAGTTCGGGTCGGCCGGGTCGATCTTGAGGCTGCCCCAGGTCTCGGCCATGGAGTCGAGCGTCTTCTTGAGGTCGCCGTCGGCCTTGGCGGAGATGTCGGTGAGCTTGCCGGACAGGTCGGCGTTGGCCTTGTTGATGGCGTCGAGGTCGGTGCCGGCGCCGGTGACCTGGGAGGTGTAGTCGAGCAGCGCCTTGGTGGCTTCTGCGCACAGCGCGGTGTTGGCTCCCAGCCCGCAGGCGGTCAAGAAGGTGGTCGCGGCGACGGCGACGATAGCGAAGCGAACGATTCTCATCGGAGCGGAAGCCTTCCTAGTGTTCTCGGGACGTCAGTAACGCTAGGGAGGCGTGCTTGCGGATGGCTTTCACGCGGCTTACAACTCTTTACCCGGACCTTATCTGGCGCGACGCGTTCTGAAAGATTCAGGTATTTCCTGGGGGTCAGCCGTGGTTTTCAAGGGCATCAAACCATGATCACTGGGAGCGCTCCCATACAAGAGCCTATTTACCCGGGTCTGTCAACCCCCGTTCCGGTGCGGCTCGCGGGACCGCGAGCCGCACCGGCCGTCAGGTTCCCCGGGCCGCGAACGCGGCCGTGATCTGGTCGAGCGCCGCGTCGAGCGTCGCCTTCAGGGCGGGCTTCAACGCGCCCTCCCGAAGCCGGTCGTTCAGCTTGAGCCGGATGTTCCCGACCGCGTTCGGATCGTTGTTGGCGATCATGTTCGCGACCAGGTTCCGTAGATCGTCCACGGCCGTCGAGGAGACCTCGCCGCGGGCGGCGCCGGCCTCCAGCAGCCGCATGAACGCGGCGGCCGCCTCTTCCACCGAGCCGGCCTTGGTGGGGCTGGCGAGCGGGAGCGGCGCGAGCGTTCTGGTGCTTCTCGGTTTGGTGGTGGGCGAGGCGGAGGCGCGGGGCTTGGCGGTCGGATCAGGGTCGGGATCCGAGCCGGTGTCGCCCTCCTGCTCGGGCGGCGGATCCGCCACGTCCGTGGGGTCGGGATCGAGGATCGGCTTGGCCCGGTCGGTGGCCCGCGGGGTCGAGTCCGCGTCCTCCAGGGTGGCCTCTTCTGTGCGCTGGGTGGCGTGCGTGACCGGGGTCGGCAGGGTCGCCGCCGCCACCCCCGCCGGGGCCAGGGTGGGCTGCTGCCAGAGCAGCACCCCCAGGGCCAGCACGCCCGCGACCCCGGCCGCCCACTTCAGCCAGCCGGGCTCGCGCCCGGTCTCGCCGGGCATCAGGGCCTCGGCCACCTCGCGCGCGGAGGGTCGCATGGTCGGGTCGGGGGACAGGCACTGCCGGCACAGCGCCGCGATCTCCGGCGGCAGCCCCGGCACGCTGTCCGGGCTGGGCGGCGGGCCCTCCCGGCGGGCGGCCTCGATCCCCTCCCAGGTCGTCTCCGGGTACGGCGGGGAGCCGGTGAGCATCTCGTACAGCAGGACGCCCAGCGAGTAGACGTCCACGGCCGGGGCGGCGGGCAGCTCCTTGAGCCGCTCGGGCGCCACGTAGGGCGGGGTGCCGAAGTCGGCCACCAGCTCGTCGTCGGCCTCGCCGGCGAACACGGCGATGCCGAAGTCGAGCAGTTTCGCCCCGTCCGAGGCGAGCAGCACGTTCTCCGGGGTGACGTCGCGGTGCACGATGCCCCGCTCGTGGGCCGCGGCCAGCACCAGGGCCAGCCGGGCGGCGATGGCGGTGGCCTCCGCCCAGGGCAGCGGGCCCTCGCTGACCCGGTCGGCCAGTGATCTGCCTTCCAGGAGCCGCATCACGACGTACGCGGCGAGCCGGCCACGCGGGGTGACCGTCTCGCCGTAGTCGTACACCTCGATGGCGTCCGGATGGATCAGCCGGGCGGTGGCCCGGGCCTCGCGCCTGATCAGCTCGCGGCCCGGGTTGTCACCGTCCAGCGCACCGTCCAGCACCTTGATCGCCACAGTCCGCTGGAGGGACTGGTCGAAGGCACGCCAGATCACTGACATGCCTCCCGTGGCGATCCGCTCCTGAAGCAGATAGCGACGGGTCAGGACGTCGCCTTCGGCCAGCTCAGGTTGATTCACGGACGACCAGTTCCGTGGGCAACACGGGGTTGCCCTTGGGTATCTCGTCCTCGGCGAGGGCCATGAGCAGCATGCGCGCGGCCAGGGCCGCGAGCTCCTCGACGGGTTGGCGGACGGTGGTGAGGGCGGGGGTGGTGTGCCGGGCGATGGGCGCGTCGTCGAAGCCGATCACCGCGACGTCGTCGGGCACCTTGCGCCCGGCCCGTCGCAGCGCCTGCATCGCGCCCGCGGCCATCACATCGGACGCCGCGAACACGGCGTCCAGGCGGGGCGCGCGCTGCAGCAGCCACTGCATGGCGTGTGCCCCTGAGGCGTGGGTGAAGTCGCCGTACGCCACGGGCATGTCGGTGATGCCCGCGTCCCGCAGGGTCTCCCGGAAACCGTCGAGACGGTCCCTGGCGGCGGGTAGCGTCGGCGGACCGGCGATCGTGGCGATCACCCGGCGGTTGCCGAGCAGCAGGTGTTCCGCGGCCTGGCGACCTCCGTCCCGGTTGTCCATGTCGACGAACGGGAGGTCGACGCCGTCTGGCGGCCGGCCCGCGCTGCGCACCGGGATGCCGGACGCGGCCAGGGTGACGGCCAGTGGGTGCCTGGCCCGGGCGCCCACCAGGAGCACCCCGTCCACGGCCCCCGCGACCAGCGGTGGGGCCGCGATCGCCGCGGTGGCGGGGGTGGCCGTCATCACCACGAGCGGGACCCCGTGGGCGGCGAACACCTCCTCGGCCGCCGACAGCAGTCGGGCATAGAAGGGTTCGCTGAACAGCCGTGGAGTCTGCTCGCAGATCACGGCGGCCACGATCTGGTCGGTGCGTCTGGCGGTCGAGCCCCGAGGGGCGCGGCGCCTTACATAACCAAGGCGGGACATGGCGTCGTGCACCTGTCGCCTGGTCGATGTAGTGACGCGTACCGAGCCCGTCAGGACTCGGGATGCGGTTGCCGGGGAGACGCCAGCAGCGGCGGCTACCTCTGCGAGGGTGGGAAGATCGGCCATCCGGTCTCCTCAGGCCCGAAGTGTGTCACGCGGCGGCTTGGGAGCGCTCCCAAGAACGTATCACTGTTTCGGGCGTGTCAACAGAGGTTTCATAGCGATGAAACCTTTCATCGTTTTTCACCGGCCTTGGACATGTCGGCAGGGTAGATGAAACGCTTGCCAATCTGTGGGGATATCGGGGCAATCGAGACGTCAATGTCCGGGAATATGACCGTGTGCAGTCAGGAATGTGCACATTGTAGTCAGAACTCGTGACATGGAGAATTCAGATGATTCGCCCGCTCTTTGTGTCGGCTTGTGTCGGCGCCGCGCTCTTCGCCGCCCCGGCCGTCCAGGCTGACTCCTACACAGCGCAGGACCAGGCACGCTGCCTGATCCCACTGCCGATCATCGACACGCTCTGCGCGGGATTGGGACTCGGTGGAGCGAGTGCCGGCGGCCTCTTCGGCGGCGGGCTCGGCGGGCCGCTCGGGGGGAGCGGCGGAGGCGTGGGAGCGGGCGGTCCGGGCGGGCTCGGCACCGGGATCGGCGGCTACCAGCCGCCCAGCGGGACGCCTGTGGGCACTCAGGTCCCGGCTGCCACGTACTGATCAGGCCGGTGTTACCGGTGTCGGCGTTACACCGGGTACCGGGCCTCGGCGATGATGTCGGCGCTCGCCTTCTCGGCGAGCGTGGCCACCGGGGCCCAGATGAACAGGCCGGGGATGCGCGGGAAGGCCGAGGCGTCCACCACGCGCAGGTTGCTCGTCCCGCGAACCCGGAACCGGGAGTCCAGCACCGCCATCGGATCCGAGTCGGGGCCAATCGGGTTGGTGCACGAGGCGTGGTGGCCCCAGGACTCCTGGCGGATCCAGGCGCCCACCTGTTCCCTGGTCCTGACCTCGGGGCCCGGCCAGATCTCGGTGCCGGTGCCGGCCTTGGCGTTGATCCGGCGGATCATCCCGATCGCGTCCACCATGGCGGCCACGTCCCGGTCGCCGCCGCGGCCGTCGTCGAACTTGCGGAAGTTGATCTCCGGGGGGTGGGTGGGGTCGGTGGAGCGGAGCCGTACCGTGCCGGTGCGGGCGTCGGCGTAGCCCTTCAGGACCAGCCAGGTGAAGCGGTCCTTGACGTAGCCGGGCGGGCCGAAGCCGGGCTTGTAGCCGCGGAAGTCGGCGGGGGCGCCGAAGACGAACATCTCGGCGCGTTCGCCGGTGCCGTACCGGCGCTTGATCCCGCCGAGCACGCCGTTGGTGGAGTACGGCGTGAAGCGGGCCGCCCCGAACACCGAAGCGCCCTGCCAGGCCGTCAGACAGGGGTCGAGCGGGGTCTTGCCGAACCCGCACGCCTGGAACAGCAGGAACGGCGGGTACGCGGAGACCACCGGCACCTCGTACCGGTCCTGGAGGTTGCCGCCCACGCCGGGCAGGTCGATCTGGACCGGCACCCCGAGCTGGGCGAGGTGCGCGCGGGGGCCGATGCCGGAAAGCATGAGCAGCTGCGGGCTGTTGAACACCCCGGCCGAGACGATCACCTCGCGCCGGGCGCGGACCGTCCGGCGGCGGCTCTTCCGGTCGGCGGCGGTGGTGGCCCGGTAGCGGGGCGAGGCGCCGTACAGGTGGTCGCCGAGCAGGTAGTCCACGGCGACCGCGCGCTTGTGCCCGTGCGGGCCCGGCTCCAGCACGATCCGCTCGGCCAGCGCGTTGGCCTGGATGACGAGCCGGCTGGGGAACGCGGCCTGGGCGGCCAGCAGGCGCTCGCGCATGCTGTGGCGCCTGCCGTGCGAGGTGGACTGCGGGGTGTAGAAGAAGCCCTCGGTGCCGGCGTCCACGAACGCCTTGTCGTTGATCGAGCGGGGGTGGGTGGTGTCGCCGCCACGCGCCGCGGCCTCGGCGGTCGCGGCGGCCACGATCCGGCCCAGCTGGGGGTCCAGCTTGATCACGTCGACCAGGCCGAACTCGGTCGGCTGCCAGGACAGGAAGCGCTGCCAGTGGGTCCACATGCGCTCGGGGGCCCAGCTGTCGTCGCCGGTGAGGTTCTGGATGTAGGCCCAGTCCTTCGGGTCGGCGGCCATGGTGATCATCGCGTTGTGGGTGGTGCAGCCGCCGAGGGCGGAGGCGCGGGGGTAGAGGACGCCGCGGCCGGGGATCCACTGGCTGCTGGTGGCGCCCATCTTGGGGTCGCTGTAGTGCTGGACGAAGAAATCCCAGCGGATCTGGTTGTCCTCGCTGACCGCGTAGTTGTGGAAGGTCGGCACGTCGTGCCAGCGCTGGTTGCCGCGGAGCGGCCCGGCCTCCAGGACCACGACGGTGAACCCGGCCGCCACCAGGTTGGCGGCGAGCGGGGTGCCGCCCGGCCCGGAGCCGATGATCACGTAGTCGGCCTCGTCGGCGTCGGCGTGCGCCGGGCCGGCGCCCAGGCCGGTGAGCAGAGCCGCCGCCGCGCCCAGGCGGAGTGCGTCGCGCCGGTGGAGTGTATGTACCTGATCTTTCATATCCGTCCCCGATTGCCGTCAGCGGAAGGGGGGACGATCACCACTGATCACTCTGTGTAAGCGAAATCATTACACATCGTGATACTGGAAACCTGGCACATCTCGATGAGGAAAATCATGAATCAGGCCTCGAAGCGGATCGCGGTCGTGGGAGTCGCGGGCTCGATGCTCGCCGCGGGGTTCCTGGCGGGTCCCGGCAGCTCCCCCGGACTGGCGTCCAACCATGTCGACGCCCCGACCCAGATCCTCGACCCGCAGATGGACGTGACCGACCTGTACGCGTTCACCAGCCCCGACCGCCCCGACACGGTGACGGTGATCTGGAACTACGTGCCGTTCGAACTGCCGATCGCCCCGCTGCCCTGGTACCGCTTCGCCACCCAGGGCTTCTACGACCTGCACTTCGACAGCACGGGGGACGGCAAGCCCGAGCTGACCTACCGCTGGTGGTACCGGAACGGCGACGGCTCCGGCGATCCGAAGGCGAGGCCGAGCAGCGTCTACCCGGACTTCCGCAAGCCGCTGCCGACCGGCGGGGACAATCTGAGCCAGTACGAGGGGGGCGCGGGCGCCTGGGAGCAGCCGCCGGGGGTGCAGCCGTACACGCCGGACGCCGTCGATCCCTACGCCGACCTGGTGACGCTGCCGTGCGCGGGCAGCGCCCGCTGCAAGGCGCGGACGATCTACCCGCAGACCTACCGGCTTGAGCTCATCCGGCCGGGGCAGCAGCCGAAGGTGCTGCTGGAACAGGCGCCGGTCGGGCCGTACGGCATCGAGCCGGGGTTCGCGGCCAAGTGGCGACGGGCCGTCGTGCCGCTGCCCGGCGGCGGGCAGACCTTCTCCGGGCAGGTCAAGGACCCGTTCTTCTTCGATTTCCGGGCCATCGCGCTGACCAGGATCGGGCTGCCGGTCGCGCCGCCCTTCGACTTCTTCACGCCGTTCAACGTGCACTCGATCGCGATCCAGGTGCCGAAGGCGGAGCTGGCGCTCAAGGGGGACGTGCAGCGCAATCCGGTGGTGGGGATCTGGGCGACCTCGTCGCGGCGCTCGCTCAATCTGCTGGACAAGTCGGCGAAGCCGTACCGGCAGGTGTCCCGGCAGGGGCTGTCGATGTTCGGGGACAGTCTGATGCCGCATCTGCTGCGGGACGCCTACCACAACGCGTCGTCGCCGCAGAGTGATCACAAGTGGCCGGCCATGCTGGCGGCGGTGCGACATCCGTACGCGTCCAAGCTGCTCGCGCCCGGCCTGCTGGCGCTGCCGCCGAAGGAGCCGAGGATCGACCTGGAGCAGGTCTTCCTCACCGGCATCGCCAAGGAGACCGGGCCGATCAAGCTCGACCTGACCTCGCACCTGCTCAACCGGGACGCCGACCGGGCCAGGATGGTCCCCGCCGAGATGACCCGGCTGAACATGATGACCCCGGTCACCCCGAGACCCAACCAGTACGGCCTGATCGGCGGCGACCCGCAGGGCTGGCCGAACGGGCGGCGGCTGACCGACAACGTGACGGTCGCGTTCATGCGGATGGCCATGGGCGAGCCGGCCGGCAAGGGCACCCTGCTGCCGACCTGGCTGAGCCCGATCACCGGCCCGGCCAAACGGATCACCGACAGCTTCCCGTACGAGGCGACGCCCGACATCCGCGGCCCGGTCAACCGGGAGCAGCAATGAGGCGCACCGCGATCCTGCTGGCCGCGGCGTCCGCCGTCGCGACCGTCGCCATGGTCAAGTACGGCGGCCAGGAGTTCACCCCGGGCCCGCCCCCGGTGCGCGCCTTCGCCTTCGACCTGGCCGGCCGGATCGCCGCCGACCAGCGCTACCTCAAGATCGCCCCAGGGGACGCCACGGTCTGGGCCGAACTCGGCCTCGGCTACGTGGAGCAGGCCAGGGTCACCGCCGACCCGGCCTACTACCCGAAGGCCGAGGGCGCGCTGCGCGAATCGCTCCGGCTGCGGGCCGCCGGCAACGACACCGCCCTGGTCGGCATGGCCGCGCTCACCGGCGCCCGGCACGAGTTCGCCCAGTCCAGAGACTGGGCGATCAAGGCCACCGCCGCCAACCCGGCCAACCCGCTCGCGCACGGCCTGCTCTCCGACGCCTACGTCCAGCTCGGCGACCTGACCAAGGCGGAGAAGTCGCTGCAGATCATGCTGGACGCCAAGCCGGGGGTGGCCTCCTTCACCCGGGCCGCGCACTTCTTCCGGATCAAGAACCAGTTCGGCCGGGCCGCGAACGCGCTCAACCTGGCGCTCGGGGCCGCCGCCGGGACCGCCGACCTGGCCGACATCCACTGCCGCAGGGGCGAGCTGGCCTGGCTGACCGGGCGGCCCTCGCTGCGCGCGTACGAGCAGGCGCTGGACGCACAGCCCGGTTACCCGGCCGCGCTGGCCGGCCGGGCCCGCGCCCTGGCCGCGCTCGGCCGCGGCAAGGAGGCCGCGCACGCCTACGCCACCGCCGTCGCCCGCAACCCGGAACCGCAGACCCTGATCGAGTACGGCGAGCTGCTGCACGCCCTCGGCCGCAAAGCCGAGGCCAGAACGCAGTTCCGGGTCTTCCGCGGCGCCCTCAAACTGTTCGCGGAAGGCGGCGTCGTCGACGACCTCACCGCCGGCCGGTTCGAGGCCGACCACGGCGACCCCGCGGTGGCCGTCACCCACCTGGCCAGGGAGTGGATCAGGCGGCCCACGAACGAGGTGGCCGACGCCTACGCTTGGGCGCTACATCGCGCCGGGCGGGACCGGGAGGCCATTCAGTACGCGCGCGACGACACCGCGCTGGCCGCGTTCCACCGGGCCGGCATCGAACGCGCCCTGAACCGGAACAAGGACGCGGAACGCAGCCTGGACCGGGCCAGGAAGCTCAACCCGAATCTGCCGAATCTGTCGCACACGCCCAGGATCGAGGTAGCCAATGGACGGTGAACTGCTCCGCCGACTGGTGGACGAGGTGGTCGAGCAGCTCGGCGGCCGAGCCGAGGTGCAACTGGACGAGGTCGAGGAGTGCGACCCCTACTGGGAACCCGGCGACGACACCACCCACCCGACCTCGGTCCGGCACAGTTATGTCGTCCACGTGCACTCCGCCCTGCCCGACATATCCGACATCGTGTTCGGCGCGGTCCGGCAGCGGTTCGGCCCTGACTGGCAGGTCGCCGAACGCCCGATCGGGGAGACGTTCGCGGTCGACTTCATCGGGGCCGACGGGACGTTCCTGGGGGTCGTGTTCGATCCCAAGGGCGGCGGTCCGGTGGTGGTGATCGGCCGGACCGGGAGTTCTTGAGCTGACGGGGGCTCCCATGGGCGGACTGTGGGAGCCCCCGCTCGGTGTACCCGGCTTAGCAGCGGACATTTCATCGCCCGCCTTATCGGTCTGAGCTCCGGCTTATCCGGCTTTCGGTAAGGTCCAGCCTCATGACCACCTACAGGCGGATCGCCGTGCCCATCCTGGCGACGATGGCCCTGCTGACCGCGTGCAGCCAGGAGACCCCCGAGGCGGCCCCCGCCACCCCGTCGGCTTCGATCGAGAGCTCGGCGGCGGCGAGCCCGTCCGCGTCGAGCCCTTCCGCGCAGGTCCCCAGCTCCACGCCGGAGGCCAGCTCCACGCCGGTGACCACTCCCGCCGCCGGGCACAACGAAGCCGACGTCACCTTCGCCGCGTCGCTGATCCCGCACCACCTGCAGACCCTCGACCTGACCCAGCTCGCCGCCACCCGCGCCCACGACCTGTGGGTGCGCGACCTGGCCGCCCGCGTCCGCAGCCAGCGCGAACCCGAGATCCGCGTGCTCAAGGGCTTGCTGGACACCTGGGGCGAGACCCCGCTGCCCCGCGACCAGAAGCTCCCCGGCGGCGTCACCCAGGCCGACCTCACCGACCTGGCCGCCGCCTCCGGCGCCACGTTCGACCGCCTCTTCATCACCCTGCTGATCGACCACCACGAGGGAGCTCTCGCGCTCGCCCAGGCCGAAGAGGCCAAGGGTGTCCAGGCCGACGCCAAGGCCCTGGCCGGCGGGGTCGTCGTCACCCACGAGGCCGAACTCAAGGAGATGAAGAAGTACCTGACCCGCCTGAAGAAGTGACCCTTCAGTTCTCGTAGGTGTCCAGGCGCGGGGGCAGGGCGTTCCAGACGCAGAAGGCGGAGGATTCCTTGGTGCCTTGCAGGAACGTGATGCGGAGCCAGTGGGACTCGTCCCACACCTTCAGTTCGTAGCCGTCGGCGGGGGTGGCGGAGACCATCCGGCAGTCCTTCTCGCGTACGGCGATCGTGGCGCGGCCGCCCCTGAGGGTGAAGGTGTGCAGGACCTCGCCGGGGGTGGCCTGCGAGCTGGGGGTGGCCGCTCGGCTGGGGGCAGGCGATTCGCGGGGTGTCTGCGGGCGGGGGGCGGTGGTTTCCGGGGCCGGTTCTGTGGGCCGTACCTGCTTGGAAGGGCGGGGAGCCTTCGTCGGCTTCGGTTTGGGGGAGGCCGGGATGGAAGGCGGCGGCGACAGGGCCCGGGACACGCCGGAGACGCCGGTGGGCGGGGCGGCCAGCAGGACGGGGGCGAGCGGCTCGTCGCCGAGTACGGTGTTGTGCAGGACCTGGCCGACGCCCAGCCAGGCCACCGTGACCGCGAGCGCCGTCGCGCCGCACCAGGCGAGGGTGTACCCAATTGCCCTTGGCAGGTGCATAAGACGGATTATGACCTAGATGTGCCGTAGCGTATCGGGCCATGGCGACCGTGCTGGTGGTGGAGGACGACGAGTTCGTCCGTTCGGCGATCATCCGGGACCTGGTCGGGCGCAGCCACGCGGTGCGCAGCGCGGGACGCGCGCTGGACGCGCTCCGCGACATCGCGCACTACCCGCCCGACGTGGTCATTCTCGACCTCGGGCTGCCCGATCTGGACGGCGCGGAGGCGCTGAAGATGCTCCGCGCCATCTCCGACGTGCCGGTCATCGTGGCCACCGCGCGGGACGACGAGCGCGAGGTCGTCCGGCTGCTCCGGGCGGGCGCCGACGACTACCTGATCAAGCCGTTCTCCGGCGACCATCTGAACGCCCGGCTGGAGGCGCTGTTGCGGCGGGCCAGGTCGGCGCCGGCCGCCAAGACGATCAGGGTGGGCGGGCTGAGCATCGATCCGGACCGGCGGGAGGCGTACCTGGATGGGACCCAGCTGGAGCTGACCCGGCGCGAGTTCGACCTGCTCGCCTATCTGTGCGCCCGGCCCGGCCTGGTGGTCTCGCGCAAGGAGCTGCTGGCCGAGGTGTGGCAGCAGTCCTACGGCGACGACCAGACCATCGACGTGCACCTGTCCTGGCTGCGGCGCAAACTCGGTGAGAGCGCTTCGCAGCCGCGCTACCTGCACACGGTTCGGGGAGTCGGCGTGCGCATCAGCGCGCCGTGAGGCGCGGCCTGGCGCTGGTCGCGGTGGCCGTCACCGCGATGGTGGCGCTGGCGTTCCTGATCCCGCTGGCCGCCGTGGTCAAGGAGGTCGCCGAGACCAAGGCACTGGCCGAGGCGGAGCGGCAGGCGACCGCGATCGTGCCCGCCCTGGTGCTGACAGTGGACGCGAAACGCCTGGAACGCGCGCTGGCCAGCACGGCGGCCGGCGGCGAAGGACGGTTGGCCGTGCACCTGCCGGCCGGGACGGTCGGGCGGACCCGTGCCCCCGCTTCGGCGGTGGCTTCGGCTCGGGCCATGACGTTACGGGTGACCGGGGGATATGTGCTGCTGCGGCCGGTCGCGCTGGATCGCGGCCGGAGCGTGGTGATCGAGGTGTACGCCCCTGAGTCGGATCTGACCAGGGGCGTCGCCACGTCCTGGGCCGTCCTGACCGGGGTCGCGGTGGCGCTGGTGGCCGGTTCCGTGGTGGTCGCCGACCGGCTCGGCGCGCGGGTGGTGCGGGCCACCCGGCGGCTCGGCTACGCGGCCACCGCGCTCGGCTCCGGCGACCTGTCCGTACGGATCGAGCCGGCCGGACCGCCGGAGCTGGTGGCCGCCGGGCAGGCGTTCAACACGATGGCCGACCAGGTGGCCGGGCTGCTCGCGGCCGAGCGGGAGCTGGCCGCCGACCTGTCCCACCGCCTCCGCACCCCGCTGACCGCGCTCCGCCTCCAGCTGGGCGACCACGGCCCGGCCGCCGAGCAGGTCGACCGGCTGGAACGCGAGGTGGACGCGATCATCGAAGCGGCCCGCCGCCCGGCCCGCCCGCTCCCCGGCCGCTGCGACGCCGCCGAGGTGCTGCGCGAGCGGCTGGTCTTCTGGTCCGCGCTGGCCGAGGACCAGGGCCGGCCCTGGGAACTGATCGGCGCCGACGTTCCCGCCCAGGTGCCGGTGGCCGCCGCCGAACTGAGCGCGGTCATCGACGCCACCCTCGGCAACGTCTTCCGGCACACTCCGCAGCGCACCCCGTTCGCGGTCACGCTGCACCAGGGCAGCGGCATGGTCGGCATCCTCGTCGCCGACGCGGGCCCCGGCATCGCCGATCCGGAGGGCGCACTGAAACGCGGCCACAGTGGAGCCGGCTCGACCGGCCTCGGCCTGGACATCGCCCGCCGCCTGGCCGAGTCCACCGGCGGCTCGGTCCGGGTCGAACGGTCGGCGCTGGGCGGCGCGGGCGTCCAACTCTGGCTCCGCACGGCCCCCCAGACCCCGAAGCCCCGCACCCGCCGCCTGCTGGGCCGCGCCTTGAGCTGAACCGCGGGTGGCGCGTCCCTTATCGGCAGGAAAGATGCCGATAAGGTCGGCAATGTGGAATTCCGGGTTCTTGGGCCGATCTCGGTAGTCGGCGCGGACGGTGTCCCGCTGGACATCGGCCCCGCTCAGCAGCGCGCCGTGCTCGCGCTCTGCCTGCTCGCCGCGCCCCGCCCGGTCAGCGCGTCCCGCCTCATCGACGCGCTCTGGGAGGACGACGCGCCCGGCGGCGCGCTCAACACCGTCCAGGCGTACATCTCCAAGCTCCGGCGGGTGCTGGAACCCGGCCGCGTCCGCAGAGGCGCGGCCTCGATCCTGGTGAGCAGGCCAGGCGGGTACGCGCTGGACATCCCCGACGAGGCCGTCGACCGCCGCAGGGTAGCCGTCCGCGCGGCCGAAGGACGGCGACTCCTCGCCGCCGGCGACCCCGCCAAAGCGGCCCGCGAACTACGCCTGGCGCTGAGCGAATGGCGCGGCGAACCACTCGCCGGCTTCGAAGGCCAGACCTGGGCCGAGACCGAGCGAGACGCCCTCGCCGAACTACGCCTCTCCCTCACCGAAGACGCCGCGGAAGCCGACCTGGCCCTCGCCCGAGGCTCCGAACTCATCCCCGAACTCACCCGCCTCGTCGCCGCCTACCCCCTCAGGGAACGCATCAGACGCCTCGCCGCCCAGGCCCTCTACCAGGCAGGCCGCCAGGCCGACGCCCTCGCCGCCCTCGCCGAAGGCCGCCGCCTCCTGGTAGCCGAGCTCGGCCTGGACCCCGACCCCCGCTCCCGCGACCTCGAATCCCGCATCCTCACCCAGGACCCCACCCTCACCCCAACCCCACCCACCACTTCACCCGCCACCTCGGTCACCACCAGCCTTGTCCTCGGCCGCACCACCGAGTCAGCCATCCTCCACCGCGCCATCACCACCCCAGGCCCCCGCGTAGTCCTGGTCGCCGGCGAACCAGGCATCGGCAAAACCAGCCTCGCCGAACACGCGGCAGCCCATTCGGCCGGCCGGGTTGTGGTCGGGCGGTGCTGGGATGGGGGTGGGGCGCCTCCGTTCTGGCCGTGGGTGCAGGCGTTTCGGGAGCTCACCGGGCAGGCGGGGGAGTTGGCGGAGATCACGGGGGCGACCGGAAAGTTTCCGCTTTATGAAGCTGTGGGGCGGTTGTTCAATGTCGGTCCTGTTGTGGTCATCCTGGATGACTTGCAGTGGGCGGATGCGTCTTCGCTGCGGCTGCTGGACTTTCTGGCCACCACGCGGTCGTGTCCGGAGTTGACGGTGCTGGCCACCTATCGGGATACCGAGGTGAGTGAGCCGCTGGCGCGCACGCTGGCCGCGTTGTCGCGGTTGCCGCATGTCGAGCGGATCACCTTGGGGGGATTGTCCGAGGAGGCGGTCGCCGAATATCTGGAGCGTTCCGGGGCGGATCCGGCGCGGGCCGGTGAGGAGTTGCGCAGGACCGGGGGGAATCCGTTCTTTCTCGGTCTGGGCGAGGAGGCTCCGGGGGCGGTGGCCGATGTGCTCAGGGGGAGGCTGGCCGCGATGCCGCCGGGGGCGCACGACGTGCTCAGCGCGGCGGCGCTGCTGGGCCGGGAGGCGGAGCTGGGCGTGCTGCTCGATGTGCTCGACCTGCCGCAGGACGACGTGCTCGATGTTCTCGACGCGGCTGTGCAGTCCCGGCTGCTCACCGAACGCGCGCTCGTGTACGCGTTTTCGCACGACATCGTCAGGGACGTGCTGCGGGACGGGCTCGCGCCGCTGCGACGCCGCCGGTTGCATGCCAGGGTGGCGGCCGTGCTGGAGGCGCGTGGCACGCATCTGGCGGAGCTCGCGTACCACTATCGGGAGGGTTTGGTCATCGCGGGGATGGCGGCCAAGGCCATCGAGTACGCCCGCCAGGCGGCCCGGCACGCGACCGAGCAGTTCGCCTATGAGGATTCGGCCGCCCACATGGAGCAGGCCGTGGCGTTGACCGGGCAGTTGCCGGTGACCGATCTGGAGCTCAGATGCGACCTGCTGATCGAGCTGGCGGAGGCGCAGTCGCTGGCCGGGATGAACTCGCGGGTGCACGCCACCCTGGACGAGGCCGCCGCCCTCGCCGACCGGCTCGGCGACGATGAGCGGCTGGCTCAGGCCGCGCTGGGCTTCTCGGATCCGCTGGGCTGGGCCATGTACGAGGAGTGGGCGGCGTCGGAGGCGCTGATCGGGCGGATCGACCGCGCTCTGGCCGGGGCGGGCGAGCGGTGGCGCTCCCCGTTGCTGGCCGCTTCGGCGATCATGGGGTCGTTCAGCCGGCCGCAGGCGGAGAGCCGGGAGCTGGCGGCGCAAGCCGTACAGGAGGCGAAGGATGACCGGTCGCTGCTGCGGGCACTGAGCGCGGCCGAGATCCTTTCGCGGGGTCTGGCGGGCAGCGGCGAGCGGAACGAGATCGTGACGCGGATGGCGGAGACCGCGGCGGCCACCGGCGAACTGGTGGACGAGTGGCTGGCCAGCGAAGCACGCTACGTGGAGATGTTCTCCGGCGGCCAGTACGTGGAAGCCGGCCCGCTGCTCGACTGGCTCCGGCAGACCGCCCAGCGGCTACGCCAGCCCGCGCTGATCGGACTGGCCGGATGGCAGGCCGCGATCCGGGCATACCTGGCAGGCGACCTGGACACCGCCATCGCCGAAGCCGAAGAAGCCGCCAGAGCTCACCCCGAAGGCGCCCTCGGCGGCGACGGCGCCCAACTCCGCGCCCTGCTCATGCGCGCCCAAGCGGCCCGCCTGCGCGGCACCCCCTCAGCCGCCCTCGCCATCGCCGACGACGTCCTGAAAACCCGCCCCGGCCAGCCCGTCTGGACCGTCCTCCGCTGCCACGCCCTCCTCGACCTCGACCGCCACGACGAAGCCGCCACCATCTTCGCCACCCTCGCCGAAGACGGCTTCGCCGCCATCGCCAACGACCTGACCTACCGCTTCGTCCCCGACTCACTCAGCCGCATCTGCGCCACCCTCGGCGCCACCCAAGCCGCCGAAGCCCTCTACACCCGCTTCACCCCCAGCGCAGGCCGCCTCCTCGGCTGGTCCAGCGCCGACCTCTGCCTCGCCCACCTCGCCCAAACCCTGAACCGCCCCACCACAGCCGCCCAGCACCGCGCCGACGCAAGGCATTTCCTCACCACCTCCGGCCTCCCCAACCCGGACAAGTAGCCGACCGGCAAGCAACCGCCTGCGCCGGGCTCCCCGACCTGGGCAGTGACCGCCCGCCTTCGGATGGACAGATCGGGCAAGTAGCCGCCAAGACGGAGCCAAGCCGCCTCCGCGACCCTGTCTCCCATGGTCGGACCTCATCGCATCGCCCCCGATACCGTGCTCATTCCGAGGCTCATCCCGGTCGAGAACGGCTACGCCGCCATCAACACGATGGTGATCACGGGCCGGGAACCGGTGCTGGTCGACACCGGCGCCGCGATCCACCGCGACGCCTGGCGCGAGGACGTCTTCTCGGTCGTCTCCCCGGAGGACGTCCGCTGGATCTTCCTCAGCCACGAGGACCCCGACCACATCGGCAACCTCACCACCGCCCTGGACCTCTGCCCCAACGCCACCCTCGTCACGCCCCCCCCCCGCCACACCACATTCCCACCCCAAACCCACCTGATCACCGACCACGAGTCCTTCCACGCCGGCGACCGCGTCCTCACCGCCATCCGCCCCCCGCGCTACGACGCCCCCACCACCCTCGGCCTGTACGACGACCGCAGCGGCGTCTACTGGGCCGCCGACTGCTTCGGCGCCATCACCCCCCACCCCACCTCAGACGCCCACAACCTCCCCCTGGACGACTACCTGGACGCCATCCACCGCCACGCCGCCACCCTCAGCCCCTGGCACACCTGGCTAGACCCCACCATCTACGGGCACTACCTCGACCACCTCGCCGCCATGGACATCACCGCCCTCACCACAGCCCACGGCCCCACCATCACCGGCCACCGCATCCCCCGCGTCTTCGACACCATCCGCGAGACGTAGGCCCGAATTACCGCCCTGCCGTGGACCGACTACGCGAACAACTCCAGCCGGGGGAGTCGCTTACCGACCGGAGCGCTGACTGAGAAGTTCGGCTGCACGTACTCCGATGGCGTTGACTTCCTCGACTGGATGAACGCCGACGTGCAGGTTGCCGAAGACCTCCTCGGCCTCCTGGTAGACCTCGCGTTGTTCCGGCGTCTCCGGTGGCGCGACGACCACCTGGAGATCCACGCTCTGGTCGACGGTGCTTCGATGCCCCTGGGAGTCCTCCACTCGGGCTCCGTCGCCGTCGCGGAGGCGCTCCATCGCATATCCCCATGCTTTGACCTGAAGGGATACCTCGTCTAGGTCCTTCCGCCGGAACGACCAGGTCTGCGTGAGCTGTACGGCGTGCCCGTTGGCGATGGCGAAGTCGAGGTCATAATGGACGCGCGAGCCTACGTATATCTTCGCTCTGGTTCGCACCAGCTCATCGGCGATGTTGGCCTGACGGTATGCCTCTCGAAGGTCGCGCCCCAGATGATATTTGGTCACCTGCGGTTGCCGTGATTCGGACGCCCGATCAATGATCATCTGATCGAAGATTAGATCGAGTGCTTGTATCGCGCTCTGCGCGACCATCGGCGTCGGAGGGCTGAGCTGCACCACATTGCGGTGGTCATGATGCAGCCGAGCCAACCAGGTCTCTCCCAGCGGCTCGCGCCCGTCCTCCAACGCCTGCCGACTGAGATCGATCTGAGAACCAACATTGAAGATGAACTCACTGGCCGCCCCGAAGGCGGACGAACCCGCAAATTTCCGGACTCGATCGGTATTGCTTAGCTGACGGATAGCCCAGTCACCCGTTACCGGGTCGCCGACCACGGCACCCACGTTCATGAACTCGCCGGTCCGCGGATCAGGGAGACAGCGGACGATCGAGTAGATGTAACGGCTCATTCCACCCTCCTTCAGATCAAAGCGCGGACACGCTTGGCCGCTGCCGGGGCCCGATGCTCAAGGAACCAGCCGAGTGCGTCCAAGTCCTCGTCTGTCGCTGGCCACGATGCTGGCACGCCGCGAAGCACCTTGAGGACTGGCGAAGGATGACGAGATCACAGGCGTCGGGACGGCGACCCGGAGGTCGTCGAAGTCGTCGGTACGTCCGCTAACGAGACCGCGCCAGTCGGTCAGGTCAACCAAGATCGCTCCCGAACGCTCACGGTCTACTTGCCGCAGCATTGGCAGATATGCGGTCACGTACCGTTAGATGCCTGTTGCGGATAGCAAGCTGTGACTTTCGGAGGACGTGCAAAAGTAGTTTCTGGCGCTCTTTCTCGGTGTTGATGGAAATTCCTAAAATGCGTCGTAAGTCATTTTTGGTCCATAAATATTCAAAATAGGGTAAGTTGGATTAGGTTGGCCCGAATCGAGTAAAATATGTGGACCGAAATTTTCGGTAAGGTTGCGGATGATCTTCTGCTGACATCTGGGCTTAACACCCGATGTCTGGGCAGAGAACCAGGATGGCGTGGACCATGGGTGGCATGCGAGAGATCTGGCCGGGGGACCCCTATCCGCTGGGGGCGACGTACGACGGGGCGGGGACGAACTTCGCTTTGTTCAGTGAGGTGGCGGATGGGGTTGAGCTCTGTCTGTTCGATGAGGATGGGGTGGAGGAGCGTGTTGCGCTGAGCGAGGTTGAGGCGTTCGTGTGGCACTGCTACCTGCCGGGGGTGCAGCCGGGGCAGCGGTACGGGTATCGGGTGCATGGGCCGTACGTGCCGGAGCAGGGGTTGCGGTGTAATCCGCGGAAGTTGCTGCTCGATCCGTACGCGAAGGCGATCGAGGGGGCCGTCAAGTGGGATCAGGCGGTGTACGGGTACGACTTCGGGGCGCCGGGGAGCCGGAATGATGAGGATTCTGCGCCGTTCATGCCGCGGTCGGTGGTGATCAATCCGTTCTTCGGGTGGGGGCATGATCGGCCGCCGGCGACGCCGTACCACGACACGGTGATCTACGAAGCCCATGTGAAGGGGCTGACGATCAATCATCCGCGGGTGCCGGAGCGGATTCGGGGGACCTACGCGGCTCTCGGGCATCCGGAGATCATCGATCATCTGACCAGCCTGGGGGTGACGGCGGTCGAGTTGATGCCGATTCACCAGTTCGTCAGTGACGACGTGCTGGAGAAGCGGGGGCTGGCCAACTACTGGGGCTACAACACGATCGGGTTCTTCGCGCCGCACCACGCCTACTCCAGTTCGGGGGAGTTGGGCGGGCAGGTTCTTGAGTTCAAGGCGATGGTGAAGGCCCTGCATGAGGCCAATATCGAGGTCATTCTCGATGTGGTCTACAACCACACGGCCGAGGGCAACCATCTGGGGCCGACGCTGAGCATGCGGGGGATCGACAACGCCAACTACTACCGACTGGTGGAGGACGATCGCCGGCACTACATGGACACCACGGGGACCGGGAACAGCCTGCTCATGCGGTCGCCGCACGCGTTGCAGCTGATCATGGACTCGTTGCGGTACTGGGTCATGGAGATGCACGTGGACGGGTTCCGCTTCGATCTGGCGTCGTCGCTGGCGCGGGAGTTGCACGAGGTGGACCGGTTGAGCGCGTTCTTCGACCTGGTTCAGCAGGATCCGGTGCTGTCGCAGGTCAAGCTGATCGCGGAGCCGTGGGATGTGGGGCCAGGGGGCTACCAGGTCGGGAATTTCCCTGCGCGGTGGACGGAGTGGAACGGGCAGTACCGGGACACGATCCGGGACCTGTGGCGGGGGGAGCCGGCGCGGCTGCCGGAGTTCGCGTCCCGGCTGACGGGGTCCAGCGACCTGTATCAGGACGACAGCCGCAGACCAGCCGCTTCCATCAATTTCGTGACATGTCATGACGGGTTCACGCTTGAGGATCTCGTTTCGTACAACGAGAAGCACAACCATGCGAACGGGGAGGACAACCGGGACGGGGCGAACGACAACCGGTCCTGGAACTGCGGGGTGGAGGGGCCGGCGACGGGGCCGGTGGCGCAGTTGCGGGAGCAGCAGAAGCGGAACTTCCTGGCGACGCTGTTCCTGTCGCAGGGGGTGCCCATGCTGTCGCATGGGGACGAACTCGGGCGTACGCAACAGGGAAACAACAACGCCTACTGCCAGGACAACGAGCTCAGCTGGGTGGACTGGCACGAGAACTGGTTACTGCTGGACTTCACCCGGCGCCTGTCGAAGCTGCGGCGGGAACACCCGGTGTTCCGGCGGCGCCGGTTCTTCTACGGCCGGCCGGTACGGGGATCCGACGACCAGCTGAGCGACATCGTGTGGTTCACCCCGTCAGGGACGGTGATGACCGACGGCGACTGGAGCAACGGTTACGCCCGCGCGCTCGCCGTCTTCCTCAACGGGGACGCGATCACCGAGCCGGACCGCCGCGGGCGGCGCATCCGGGATGACTCGTTCCTGCTCCTGTTCAACGCCCACTACGACGTGATCACGTTCACCATCCCCAAGGACTACGGCGAAATGTGGACGACCGAGCTGGACACCGCCATGCCGATCAGCACCGACAGCCGGCTGTGCCGGGCGGGCGAGGGCATCCCGGTGACCGGGAGGTCGGTCCGGGTGCTGCGGCGCGAGCCGGGGTGATCCTGGCTTTCGACGGTCCGGAAAGGACACTATGGGTGCTGTGACGTCCACATACCGGGTGCAACTCACGCCGGAGTTCGGGTTCCGCGAGCTCAACGATCTGGTCGGCTACCTGCGCGAACTGGGGGTCGGGTCGCTTTACCTGTCGCCGACCCTCCAGTCGGTACGGGATTCCCAGCACGGATACGACGTCACCGACCATTCGCGGATCCGCGACGAGTTCGGCGGCAAGAAGGGGCTGCTCGCGCTGGCCGGGCAGGGGCTCGGGCTGATCGCCGACATCGTGCCCAACCACATGACCGTGCCGGTGCCTGAGTCGGAGAACGCGCCGCTCTGGTCGGTGCTGCGGGAGGGGCCGGACTCGCCGTACGCGGACTGGTTCGATCTGAGCTGGCCGGTGGCGTTGCCGGTGCTGGGGGACGATCCCGAGCTGGTCGTGGACGGGAGCGTGCTGCGGTATCACGATCACGAGTTCCCGATCAGGGCCGGCACCGAGGAGCTGCCGCTGGCCGAGCTGCTGGCGGCGCAGCACTACCGGCTGGTGTCGTGGCGGGATTCGCCCGGGTATCGGCGGTTCTTCGACGTGTCCTCGCTGATCGCGCTGCGGGTGGAGAGTCCGGCGGTCTTCGACGCCACGCACGAGGTCACGCTGGCGCTGATGGCCGAAGGGGTGATCGACGGGCTGCGGGTGGACCACCCGGATGGGCTGACCGATCCGGGCGGGTATCTGCGGCGGCTGCGGGAGCGGGCGCCGGGGCCGCTCTGGGTGGAGAAGATCCTGATGGACGGCGAGCGGCTGCCGCCGGACTGGGAGTGCGACGGGACCACCGGCTACGACGCGCTGAACATGGTCACCCGGCTGTTCGTGGATCCGGCCGCACGGGACAAACTGGTACGCACCTTCACCCGGCACACCGGCGTGCCTGACGACTACGAGCGGGTCAAGTACGAGGGCAAGAAGCTGGTGCTCGACCTGTTCTTCCGGGGCGAGGTGGATCGGCTGGCCCTGTCCCTGGGCGAACCGGGGCTTCGGGACGCGCTGGTGGAGTTGCTGGCGGCGATGCCGGTCTACCGGGCGTACGTGAGTCCGGGGGAGCCGCCGGACGAGGAGGCGACCCGGGTGATCCAGTCGGCCGCCTGGGAGGCCGCGGCGCACGCGGATCCCGCGTCGGTGGCCACGGTCGCGCAGCTGGTGCTGCGGGGTCCTGCGGAGGCGGTGGCGCGGTTCCAGCAGACCTGCGGGCCGGTGATGGCGAAGGGCGTGGAGGACACCGCGCTGTACCGGTGGTTCCCGCTGGCGTGCCTGAACGAAGTGGGCGGGGAGCCCGATCGGTTCGGGGTGTCGCCTGAGGAGTTTCATGCGTTCTGTATGGAAATGCGGCCGACGACGATGACGACATTGTCGACGCATGACACGAAAAGGTCGGAGGACGTCCGAGCCCGATTGGCGGTTTTGTCGGAAATTCCGGATGTGTGGGCGGGGGCGGTGGAGTCGTGGGCGGGAGCCGTGCGGTTCGATCCGACGCTGGACTACCTGGGCTGGCAGAACCTGATGGCCGCCTGGCCGATCAGCCCGGAGCGTTTCACGAAATATCTGCTTAAAGCGGCTCGCGAGGCTAAAACCTCGATTTCCTGGCAGAACCGGGAACAAGGGTACGAAAGAGGTCTGCGGGAGTTCGCCGAGAAGGCCATCGAACTGTGCGGCTACTCGGTCGCCTCGTTCACCGCCGTCGTGGACCGCTACGCCCAGGTGAACTCGCTCGGCCAGAAGACGGTCCAGCTGATGATGCCCGGCGTCCCCGACGTCTACCAGGGCAACGAGATCACCGACTTCTCGCTGGTCGATCCCGACAACCGCCGTCCTGTCGACTACGTCCGGCGGCGTGAGCTCCTGCGCGACGGCGGCGACACCTGGGACGCCCGGAAGCTCCTCGTCACCAAAACCGCGCTCAACCTGCGCAAACGACTCGCGCCCGACCTTCCGTACCTGCCGATCGAGGCCGGCGAGCACGCGGTCGCCTTCGCGCGCGGCGACCAGGCGGTCGCCGTGGCCACCCGGCTCCCGTACCGGCTGGAGCGGCGCGGCGGCTGGCACAGCGAGACCCTCCGCCTCCCGGCCGGCAGCTGGCTGGACCTGCTGACCGGCGCGGAGCACACCGGCCTGATCCCGATGGCTCACCTGCTGTGCCGTTACCCCGTTGCAATCCTGGAACGGAATACCCGATGAGTCCTATGGGGAATAGGTGAGGCATGTACGAAGTCTGGGCGCCCCTGGCAACGCGCGTCGAAGTGGTATCCGGGGGAACCAGACGGGACATGTCTCCGGAAGCGGGCTGGTGGCGGGCTCCGGGGGATGAACACGGCTTCGACTACGCGTTCTACGTGGACGGCGAGGGGCCCTATCCCGATCCTCGGACGCGGCGCCAGCCATCCGGGGTGGAGGGCCCGAGCCGGGTCTACGACCACGCCAGGTTCACCTGGGGGGACCAGGACTGGCGGGGGCGCGATCTACGCGGTTCGGTCATCTACGAACTGCACGTGGGGACGTACACGCCGGAGGGCACCTTCGAGGCGGTCGCCGGCAAGCTCCGGCACCTGGTCGACCTGGGCGTCGATTTCATTGAGTTGATGCCGGTCCCGCCTGTGCCCGGCCACCGCAACTGGGGCTACGACGGCGTCGACCTCTACGCGGTCCGCGAGGACTACGGCGGCCCGGACGGGCTCAAGATCCTCGTCGACGCCTGCCACCAGGCGGGCCTGGGCGTGATCCTGGACGTGGTCTACAACCACCTCGGCCCGTCCGGGAACTACCTGGGGAAATTCGGGCCGTACCTGCACGGATACCAGGGCTCGTACTGGGGCGACGCCGTCAATCTGGACGGCCCGCACTCCGACGAGGTGCGCCGCTACTTCATCGAGAACGCGTTGCAGTGGCTCCGCGACTTCCACATCGACGGCCTGCGCCTGGACGCCGTGCACGCCCTGCACGACAAGCGCGCGACGCACTTCCTGGAGGAGCTCGCCGGCGAGGTGGAGGCGCTGGCCACCGTGCTCGGCCGCCCGCTCACCCTCATCGCCGAATCCGACCTCAACGACCCCGGCCTGATCACCCGTTACGGCCTGGACGCCACCTGGAACGACGACGTGCACCACGCCCTGCACTCGGCCGTCACCGGCGAGACCCACGCCTACTACGGCGACTTCGGCTCGCTCGCGGCGGTCGCCAAGGTGATGACCTCGGCGTACTTCCACGACGGCGGCTTCTCCACGTTCCGGGGCCGCTCGCACGGCCGCTCGGCCACCGGGGTCTCCGGCCACCGTTTCGTCTGCTGCGTCCAGAATCACGACCAGATCGGGAACCGGCCGCTCGGCGACCGGATGCGCCCAGAACAGCTCTGGCTGGCCGCCGGGCTGCTGCTGACCTCGCCGTTCACGCCGATGCTGTTCATGGGCGAGGAGTGGGGCGCCGGCACCCCGTTCTACTTCTTCACCGACCACCACGACCCCGCCCTGGCCGCGGGGGAGGGTGAGCGACGCCGCCGCGAGTTCGACAGCTTCGGCTACGACTGGAAGGCCCCCGACCCGCAGGACGAGCAGACCTTCCTGCGCTCCAAACTCGACTGGACCGAGCCCGCCGAGGACGGCGCGGCCTCGCTGCTCGGCTGGTACCGCGACCTGATCGCGCTCCGCAAATCCCACCCAGACCTGGCCGACCCGCGCCTGGACCGGGTCAAGGTCAGCTACGACGACGACCGCCACTGGCTGGTGATCCACCGTGGCTCGATGCGGATCGCGGCCAACCTGGGCGACTTCCCGGTCCCGGTCCGGCTGGCCCGCGGGCGGGTCCTGCTGGCCTCGGACGAGGGCGTCACCCTGACCGGCCCCGACCTCTACCTGCCGCCGCTGTCACTGACCGTCGTTCACGTAGTTGCGCAGCCGAAGCTCTGACGGGTACGGCGCGAAGTAACTCTGGTCGCGCACATACCCGGCCGACTCGCCCTTGGCGTGGTGCAGCAGCAGCGTGGTCGGCACGCTCAGCGGCACCTTCCTGGTCGCGTAGTCGGCGATCACTTCGGCCAGGTCGGCCCTGCGGGCGGCGTTCAGCGCGTTCGCGACCATGCCCAGGCAGTGCTGAAGCACGTTGACGTGCCGGCCGATGCTGGCCCGGCGGCACAAGGCGCGCAGGAACACCGCCGCGTACTCGGCCCGGGCGTCCCCCAGCCCGGCCGCCCCCACGATCCGCCCCGCCTCCCGGTAGGCCGACGTGTCGTGCGCGAGCAGCTGCATCTTGTGCCGGGTGTGGAACTCGACCAGGTCCCTGGCCCGCCACTCGGCCGCGAGCAGCGCACGCAGCCGGGCACAGGCGAAGATCCGCTCCACGAACGACTCCCGGAGCACGGCGTCGTTCAGCCGCCCCTCGTCCTCGACCGGCAGCGAGGGGAACGCGTCGATGATCTTCCCGGCGAACAGCCCCCTGCTCTTCCGGTCCACCACCTGGTCCCCGGCGTAGACCGGGATGCCGTGCAGGCCGCAGGACGGGCTCTTGGCCTTGAACACGTAACCGTCGACGTCCAGCGTCCTGATCCGCTCCGCGGCGGCGGCCGACACGGCGTCGGTGACGTCGGCGCCGCCGCGCTGGACCAGCCGGCAGCCGCGCTCCAGCCGGAGCGTCTCCCTGGGCGTGCCGAGCCCGGCTTCCATCTCCGGGCAGACGTGCACCCAGTCGACGAACGGGTCCAGCTCAGCGGCCAGGAACCGGTTGCGGCTGTGCCCGCCGTTGTACCGGACCTCGTCGCCGAGCAGGCAGCCCGACACCGCGATCCTGGGCCGGATCATGCCGCCACCAGGGCGGACAGCCGGTGCAGGGCCCGCGCCGTCCTGGCCTTGACCGTGCCGAGCGGCACGTCCAGACAGACGGCGATCTCCCGCTGGCTCAGCTCGTAGTAGTAGGCCAGCTCGATGGCCTCCCGCTGCGGCGCGGGCAGCACGGCCAGCGCGCGCCTGACCTGGTCGCGCACGCCCAGATGGCCGACCGGGTCGTGGTGGTCGCGCGGCTCGGGCACCAGGTCCAGCGAAACCGTCGCCGGGGGGCGGGCCCGCAGATAGTCGATGGCCCGGTTCCTGGCGATGCCCTGCAGCCAGGCCTCCAGGCTGCGGCCCGGGTCGTAGCGGTGGCGGCAGCGCCACACCTCGGCGAACACGACCTGCAGCACGTCTTCGATGTCCTGCGGCGGCACGAACCGCCGGAGGTAACTCCGGACCAGCGGCGCGTGGGTCAGGTAACACGCCGTCACCCCGTCCTGCTCAATGAGCGACATTGGTGACCTCCTGACGTGGAAACTTACTCAAAACCTATTCATATCCGCTCGCGGGGAATCACGCAAACGATTCGGGAGGGTTCAGCGCAGCCGGGCCACGATCCGCATGATCGCCTCGTTCATCGAGGTCAGATGCGTTATGCCGGGCGGCAGTTCGCGCCAGCCCGGCCCGCCGGTGAGCACCGGGCTGGGCGGGCGGAGCACCGGAAGCCGGGTCAGCGGCTCCGGATTCCCGGTTTCTGCCAGTTGCGACCAGACGAAGACGAGGGCGGGGCTGAGCCGCCGCATCGCGTCCCCGAGCGCCGAGAAGGGCGTGCGCGCCCCCAGCACCCTGACCTCCACCGAATGCTCCGACGCCAGCGCGGCGGCCAGCGCGAACACCGGCAGGCTGTGCTGCTCGTCCTCGGCGCAGGCCAGCAGGACCGGCCGGGGATTGATCGGCCGGGCCGGGCGCCCGATCAGCGCGGTGAAGGCGGCCAGCAGCCGCTCCGAGAACGCGTGCTCGACGTCCACGCCCACTCCGGTGGCCGCCTGCCGCCTGCTGATCACCGCGAACGTCGGCAGGATCAGCCGATCCCAGGTCTCGGTGACCCCGAACCTGGCCAGCCCCGACTCCACCGCCTCGGCCACCGACCAGCTGTCCAGCGCCATCGCGGCCCGCGCCAGCCGGCCCGCCTCCTGCTCGGCCGAACGTTCCCGCTGGTCGCCGGCCGGACGGGCCGGACTGTCACGTTCCTGATGATCAGCCGGAATCGACCGGATCCGCAGCGCCGCCTGCGCCGCCTCGGACGGCGGCGCGCCCGCCTTGATCAGCCGGTGCATCTCCTCCAGCCGGGTCAGATCCAGCGCGCCGTACCGCCGGTGCCCGCCCGGACTCCGCGAACTCGGCCCGATCCCGTACCGCAGGTTCCAGGTGCGCAGGGTGGGCGCGGGCACGCCGAGTCGCCGCGCCACCGCGCCGATCCCGTAGCTCAGACCATCCTGCGGTTCGTCCATTTAGGCATCCGATCGGGGTTTCCGTGCATGACAAATCATGCCGTGCCCGGGACACCTCTCGTTGATCTCTTCGGGCGCAACCCCGTATCGGATGCAACCCGCGACCGCACTGTCTCCGAAGGAGTAAGCATGGTGGAAACCGTCATCGTGCTGTTCAACCGTGACCTGCGGGTCCGCGACCATCCGGCGCTGGCCGCCGCCTGCGCCGAGGCCCGGCACGTCGTGCCGCTCTTCGTGCTCGATCCGGCCGTGCAGAACCGCGGCAGGGCCGGCTTCCTGGCCGAGTCGCTCGCCGACCTCCGCGCCTCGCTCCGCGACCTCGGCGGCGATCTGGTGGTACGGCGGGGGGATCCGGTGGCCGAGACGGTCCGGGTGGCGCGGGACGTGGGGGCGTCCGCGGTGTGGGCGTCCGGTGACGTGAGCGCGTTCGCCCGGGACCGGGAACGGCGGCTGGCCCGCGACTGCCGGACCGAACGGCTGGAGTTCCGCCTGTTCCCCGGGGTGACGGTGGTTCCGCCGGGGCTCCTGAAGCCGGGCCGTGGAGATCACTACCAGGTGTTCACGCCGTACTGGCGGGCCTGGACGGTGACGCGGTGGCGGGAGGTTGTGGCCGCGCCCGAGCAGGTCAGCCTGCCGCCCGGGGTCGAGCCCGGGGTGCTGCCCCGGGTGCGGGGGCGGCCGTACCTGCCGGGTGGGGAGAGCCGGGTGTGGCCGCGGCTGGAGCTGTGGCTGCGGCACTGCCTGACCGGCTACGCCGCCGGCCACGACGACCTGGCCGGGGACCGGACCTCACGGCTGAGCCCGTACCTGCACTTCGGGTGCGTCTCGCCGCTGGAGCTGGCCCGCTTGGCGGCCCGCAACGAGGACTTCGTCCGCCAGCTGTGCTGGCGCGACTTCTACCACCAGGTCACCTACGCGTTTCCCGATATATCCCGGCGTGACTACCGGCCGAGGCGGCGTGACTGGAACGAGGACAAGGAGGCCGCCGACGCCTGGCGGGAGGGCCTGACCGGCCTGCCCATCGTCGACGCCGGCATGCGGCAGCTCGCCGCCGAGGGCTGGATGCACAACCGGGCCCGGTTGATCGTCGCCTCCTACCTGACCAAAACCCTCCAGATCCACTGGCGCACCGGCGCCGACCACTTCGCCGACCTGCTCCTGGACGCCGACATCGCAAACAATTCCGGCAACTGGCAGTGGGTCGCCGGCACCGGCAACGACACCCGCCCGAACCGCACCCTCAACCCCATCCGCCAGGCCAGAAAGTTCGACCCCGAAGGCGAGTACGTCCGCCGTTATGTCCCGGAAATCAACTCAATTCCGGACAAATCCATTCATGAGCCATGGAAACTCGCATCCCCTGTGCCCGGCTACCCGGCACCGATCTCGGCTGTCCCGCAATGACATACATGCTGTAGATCACATGGCATTTTGGGCACCTGTGATCACGACGAACGGCGAATCGGGCAGACATTGCCGGTGAATCGGGCATAGGGCGCGATACGATTGCGCGCATGGTCGACCGCGAACCACCCGGCGGAGTGGACGTCACGACGCCCAATTCCGCGCGAATCTATGACTACATGCTCGGGGGTAAGGACAACTTCGCCGTTGACCGGGCCGCTGTGGCAGAGATTCTGAAGGTGTTTCCCGAGTCCAGGGAGGGCGCCCAGGCGAACAGGAAGTTCCTGGGCGACGCCGTGCGGTTCATGGCGCGGGACGCGGGGATCCGGCAGTTCGTCGACATCGGGGCGGGGCTGCCGACCCAGGACAACGTGCATCAGGTGGCGCAGCGGCTGGTTCCGGACGCGCGGGTCGTCTATGTGGACAACGATCCGGTGGTGTGCGTGCACGGGCGGGCCATCCTGGCCACCGCGTCGGGGGTCGCCATGGTTCAGGCGGACGTGGCCGACGGTGAGAAGATCACGGTGGCGGCGGCCGAGACCGGCCTGATCGACTGGTCCGAGCCGGTCGGCGTGCTGATGGTCGCAATGCTGCACCACGTGGCCGACCCGTACGACCAGGTCGCCAAGATCCGGGAGGCGATGGCCCCGGGGAGTTACCTGGTGGTCAGCCACCTGTCGATCGCCGAGTCGCGCCGGCAGGACACCGAGGTGGTGAACAGCACCTACACCACCGCGCGCGGCCGGGGCCTGTTCCCCCGGACGCCCGAGGAGATCAGCCGGTTCTTCGGCGACTTCGAGCAGTTGGACAACACCAGCTTCATCGAGCCAGCGGTGCTGCGGCGGTTCGCCGCGCTGGGCTGGGGCGGCCTCGCCCGCAAGTCCTGAAATTTCAGGACTTGTCGGTTTAGAGCAGCGCCAGGGATTCGGCGGAGACGTTGCCCTCCAGCTGGGCCGAGCCGAACATTCTGCCTTCCGCGGTGGCGCGGACACAGACGTAGGAGTAGCGGTCGGCCGAGTAGACGCGGACGGCGTCGGTGCGGGCCTGGCGCATCAGCACCTCGTCCCAGTCGTCGGTGAGGTCGGCGAAACCGAGATCCTGCAACGCCTGGCGGCGGGAGATCACGGTGCCGCCGGCCACCTCGGCCAGGTAGCGGTGCTCGGTGCCGGGCTGGCGGAGCAGGGCGGCGCCGGCGACCTTGATGTAGCAGGCGGTCTTGCCGACGATCTCGGCGTCGGTGGAGCCGAAGTGGCGCAGGGCGTCGGCCAGGTAGTGCTCGCCGTACAGGTCGCGGGGGTCGAAGACGGCCACGTAGTCGCCGTCGGCGAGGCGGAGGGCGCGGTCGAGGGCGGCGCCGCGGGTGAGCGGGCCGGCCGAGCGGATCACCGCGTCCAGGCCGAGGGGCTGCAAGGACTTCTCGACCAGCCCGGCGTCCAGGCCGTCGGCGACCACGACGAGCTGCTCGGGCCGGCGGCGCTGGCGGGCCAGCTGCCCGACCAGGTGGTCGAGTTCGGCGGGGCTCGCCACGGCGGCGATGGCGGACACCACGCCGCTGTTGCGCACGCTCGGGACGCCGAGCACGTCCATGATCGGGTCCAGCAGCGGGGTGACCGCCGTCGTCGCGCGCCAGGCCAGATGGGCGTTGGGGGCGGTGTCGTCGAGGAGCTCGGGCGGCTTGGTGCCGATCAGGTTCAGGACGGGCGTGCCGCACGCCTCGATCTCGGCGACCACCCGGGGGTCGGCGTCGACGCCGGCGAGCACCAGCGCGGGCCGCCGGTACGCGACCAGCACGTCGTCATAAGTGGATTTGTCGGATCCCTGGCCGGGCAGCGGCTCGTATTCGCCGTCCACCATGCCGAGCGTGCGGATCTCGCCGGTCCGCCCGCCCTCGGCCGGGATCTGGTTGTGCACGCGGGGCTGCACCGCGTGCGGGAGCACGCCGACCCGGTCGTGGCGCAGGGCCGAGCGCCACTCGCGGGCGCGGGCCTCGCTGGTCGCCAGCACGTGCTCGAAGAGTTCGGCCGCCGGGTAGGACCGGCCCACCGAACCGGAGGAGTGCCAGAACACGGTCTTCACGCCGCGCTTCTTGCACGCCTCCACCAGGTCGCGGAGCGCGCGCGACTGGCCGCCCATGGCCTCCAGCCAGCGCCCGCCGTTGCCCTGGCGTGGCCCCGGCCGCACCGACTCGACGAAGAGTACGTGCGGCTGGTGCTCATCCAGCATGGCCTGCCAGTTCTCGGGGCCGAAGTTGGTGACCTGCCGCCACTCGTACCGCATCAGCGCCTCGGTCTGCCGGTCCACGATCGCGGCCACCGTCAGGTACGGCCGGACCAGCGGCCCCTTCGGCACCACGAACGCCTCGGCCAGCGGCGCGGACACCGCCGGTCCCGCGGGGGCGGGCGCGACCGGCGCCACGCTGAGGTCGGCCGTGCTCACCGGGTCCGGCTTGAAGTCGGACCGCTTCGGCGCGGGACGCTTCTTGACGGGAGCCTTGAGCGTCTTGGCCACCGTGCCCGGGTTCTTGGTCTGGATCGCGTCGCCCAGCTGGGACCAGCGGCTGCTCTGCACCGACTCCAGCTTCCACTGCGCCACCTCGGTCAGGTAACGCTGCTCGGCGAGGGCCTTGGCGAGCTGCGCGGCCTGCCGTTCCGAGGTCTTCAGCCGGGTTTCGGCCACTTTCGCCCTGGTGAGGGCGTCGGCCTCCGACTTGGCGGCCTCGTCCAGTCGCGCCTGGTATTCGACGAGCAGCCGGGCCAGTTCGGCGGCGCCCGCGGCCTGCTCGACCGCCTGCGCCAAGGCCCGCCGGACGCTCTCCAGCTCACTCATAGCGGTCACAATATCCGCATACCGGGCGTCGGAAGACGTCAATACGGCACCAAGCGCACCCCTCACCTCCTTAAACTCGTCGGAATACCGATCGGGAGGGACACACGATGCGCAGAGGTGAGTGGCCGACATTCCTGGCCAGGCCATATGTGTGTGGCGCATTCGGGCCCTTCGACCAGTCCCGGTTGGATCTGCTGGCCCGCTCGGGGCCCCCGGTCGAGACCGCGTACGTCACCAGGGACGCGGCCGTGCTGAGTTCCGGGCCGCTGACGCCGTACGACAGCGGGCCGACCCTGGCGGCCTTCGCCTGGGGTGACCGGCAGCCGATCGGCGGCGGGGACTGGCTGCGGGTGGCCGAGACGTTCGAGGCGCCGGGGCTGATCGACGCGCCGGCCGCGGTCACTTTGCACACCGGCGCGTTCGGGCTGATCGACGTCTACTACCTGACCGACGGCGACGCCGTGTACTTCTCCGGGTTGATCGAGCCGTTGCTGGCGCTGGCGCGGCGGCCGTACGAGGTGAACTGGAACGCCTGGGCGGCGATCTTCAAGCTCACCTATCCGTTGCTGGAGGACACTCCGTACGCGCAGGTCAAGCGCCTGCCCGGGGCGACGGCGCTGAGCTGGTCGCGGGACCGGGGGCGGCTGGGCGTGGACCGGCGGGCGCCGCGCTGGGTGCGCGAGGAGCCGTTCGACCGCGGCGTCACCGGCGGCGACATCGTGGCGCTGCTGCACGAGGCGCTCAAGCCGTACGAGCAGGTGCTGGTGCCGGTGAGCGGCGGGTACGACTCGCGGCTGCTGGCCGGCGTGGCGGTGGCCCAGCACAAGGACATCGTGTCCTGGACGACCAGCCCGGACGACGGCCTGGACAACGACCTCGACTTCGCCGGATACATCACCCGCGAGCTGGGCATCGAGCACCGGATCGTGCCGCAGCGGGCCGAGGACTACCCGGACGAGGCGCGCTGGGCGGCCCGCCGGCTGGAGTACCTGACCAGCCACCACGCCTGGTATTCGCCGTTCGCCCGGGAGGTCCACAAAGCCGGGCGGCCGGTCGTGGACGGGCTGGCGGGCGGCCCGCTGATGAAGAACTTCCTGATCACCGCCGACGCGGTGGTCGCGGGCACCGGCCAGGACCGGCGCAGGGCCCTGCTGGCCGCGCTCGCCACCGGCGACCCGCACCAGCCGGTGCTCGGCGACCGGGCCAGCGCCTGGATGGACGACACCGTCGGCCTGGCCTTCGACCAGGCCACCTCGATGCTGCGCGGGCACCGCAGCGAACTGCCGCTGAGCGTGCTGCACACCAGGACCGCGCGCGGCATCGCCCGCTCCCCGGTCAACCTGGTCGGCCCCGAGGCGACCCCGATTTTCCCTTTTCTTTACCCGGACTTCTTCGACGCCGCGCTGTCGGTGCCGGTGGCCAGGAAGGAGGGCGGGCGGTTCTACCGGGAGATCCTGCGCGCCGCCAACCCGAGGGTGGCCGCGCTGCCCTCCACCAACGGCGCGCTGCCGCACCGGCGGGTGCCGCTGCGCTCGGCTGGCCCGGCCGCCCGCGAGTGGAACCACGCCATGCTGCTCAAGGCCGCGCGCATCCCGGGCCTGATGGCCCCGCAGATGCTGGACGTGGTCCAGGCGGGACCGGACGCGCTGGCCGCGTTCGGATCATGGAATTCCCGGTTTTGGCTGCGCGGTTTAGTGCTTTTCGGTTCCTGGCTGGCCGACTACGAGGACGTTCTGGGGGACCTCACGCCTCCCTGGAGCGCTGGTGAGATAACTCCGGGTAGCCGCACGTAAACGCCGGAAAACCCGCAGTAAGGGCTACGTAACCGTTCTCTGTCAAGCCTGGTCAGGTGGTACCTTCTGCCCAGCGCCGCTCTGAGCTGCGGGCTTGAACAATCCTCCTCCCCCGTAAAGCGATGTTCGATGACAGTTGCTTCGCCACGCCCAGAGCCGGTTCCTGACACCCAGATGTCACCTGACCCCGGCTGGTACAAGAGGGCCGTTTTCTATGAGGTTCTCGTCCGCGGCTTCAAGGATTCCAACGGCGACGGCACCGGCGATCTGCGCGGGCTGATCGAGAAGATGGACTACGTGAAGTGGCTCGGGGTCGACTGCCTCTGGCTGCTGCCGCTCTACCAGTCCCCGCTGCGCGACGGCGGTTACGACATTTCCGACTATATGAAGATCCTGCCGGAGTTCGGGGAGCTGACCGACTTCACCGCCATGATCGAGGCCGCCCACCAGCGCGGCCTGCGGGTCATCACCGACCTGGTGATGAACCACACCAGCGACCGGCACCCGTGGTTCCAGGCCTCCCGCGAGGACCCCGAAGGCCCGTACGGCGACTTCTACGTCTGGACCGACGACCCGACCACCTACGAGGGCGTGCCCATCGTCTTCGTCGGCGCGGAAGAGTCCAACTGGACCTATGACCCGGTCCGCCGCCAGTACTACTGGCACCGGTTCTTCCACCACCAGCCCGACCTCAACTACGACAACCCGGTCGTCCAGGAGACCATGCTGGACGTGCTCAGGTTCTGGCTGGACCTGGGCGTGGACGGGTTCCGGCTGGACGCGGTGCCGTACCTGTTCGAGCGGGAGGGCACCGACTGCTCCGGCCTGCCCGAGACGCACGCCTACCTCAAGCGCGTCCGCGCCGTGGTGGACGCCGACTACCCGGACCGGGTCCTGCTGGCTGAGGCCAACGGCTGGCCCGAGGACGTGGTCGAGTACTTCGGCGACCCGCTGACCGGCGGCGACGAATGCCACATGGCCTTCCATTTCCCGCTCATGCCCCGCATCTTCATGGCGGTACGGCGGGAGAACAGGGAACCCATCTCCGAGATCATGTCGCGCACCCCGAAGCTGCCGGAGACCGCGCAGTGGGGCATCTTCCTCCGCAACCACGACGAGCTCACCCTGGAGCAGGTCACCGAGGAAGAACGCGACTACATGCACGCCGAGTACGCCAAGGACCCCCGGATGCGGGCCTACCTCGGCATCCGGCGGCGGCTGGCCCCCCTGCTGGAGAACGACCGGGACCAGATCGAGCTGTTCACCGCTTTGCTGCTGTCCATGCCCGGCTCGCCGGTCCTGTACTACGGCGACGAGATCGGCATGGGCGACAACATCTGGCTGGAGGACCGGGACGCGGTCCGCACCCCGATGCAGTGGAGCCCCGACCGCAACGCCGGCTTCTCCCAGGCCGACCCCGGCCGGCTCTACCTGCCCGCGGTGATGGACCCGATCTACGGCTTCCCGTCCGTCAACGTGGAGGCCCAGCAGCAGAACCCGTCCTCGCTGCTCCAGTTCACCCGGCAGATGCTGGAGATCCGCCGCCAGCACCCGATCTTCGGCACCGGCGACTTCATCGAACTGTGGTCGCCCAACCCGGCCGTGCTCGCCTTCCTGCGCGAGGACGGCGAGGACCGGGTGCTCTGCGTCAACAACCTGTCCAAGCACCCGCAGCCGGTCGAACTCGACCTGCGCAGGTTCCACGGCCTCACCCCGGTGGAATGCCGGGGCGGCGTGCCGTTCCCGACGGTGGGGGAGCTGCCCTACCTGCTCACCCTGCCGGGGCACGGCTTCTACTGGTTCGCCCTGCGGGGCTAACCCGCCGTCACCGGCACCCGGGCCCTGGCGGCGCGGCGGGCCGGGATGAGGGCGACCAGCAGGGCCGCGCCCACCGCGAGCAGCACGGCGGCGGCGAGGGCGGCGGGGGTCGGGGCGCGGCCGATCCCCGCGCCCACGCCGCTGCCGTGCCCCTCCCAGTCGATCAGGGTGCTGGACAGCAGGGTGCCGGCCGCCGTGCCGGCCAGCACGCCGAGCGTGGCCAGGATGCCGGTGCCGGTGACCAGGGTGGCCATCACCTGGCGGGGGGTCAGGCCCATGGCCTGCAGGACGGCCAGGTCGCGGAGGTGGTCGCGGCGGCCGAGCGCGCCGGCGGTGAGCAGGTTGGTGAGGCCGATCAGGGCCAGCACCACGACCAGCGCGACGATGATCACGCGGATCACGGCGAGGCGGTCGGCGGGGTTGACCGCCTGGGTGACCTCCAGGCCCTGGAGGCGGGCCCTGACCTCCTGGGGGTCGGCGCCGTCGGTCAGCACGAGGGCGAAGTAGTGCGGCGGGACGGCGTCCTTGGCGGCCAGGGTGTCGATGCCGAAGGAGAGCACCTCGCCGTCCTGCTCCGGTTCGATGACGCGGCCGACGATGTGCACGATCAGCGGGGTGCCGCCGATGGTCAGCCTGACCCGGTCGCCGACGCGGACGCTGAGCAGGTCGAGCAGCCCCTGGCCGGCGACGGCCTCGCCGCGTTCGCGGAACATGCGGCCTTCGGCGACGTGGAACGGGTAGGGGGCGGTGGAGGTGCCCAGCGCCCTGGTCCGTACGGTTCTGGTCTGCCAGGGGACGAGGGCGTCCAGGTCGACGCCGGGGTAGGCGGCCGTCACGGCGGGGTCGGCCAGGGCGCGCAGGCGGGTCTCGTCGGCGGTGAGGTTTCCGGGGCGTACGGATAACGCCGCCGCCTGACCGACTTTGGCCGGATTTTTCGTGAAGTCGTCGAGGGTGGCCCAGCAGCCCAGGCCGATGGTGATCATCATCATCGGCAGGGCCAGCCCTGCGCTGGTCAGGATGGCGGGGACGCGGCGGGTGAAGGCGTCCCTGGTGCCGAGGACGAGCGCGGGCGGGAGCCGTACCAGCAGGGCGAGACGGGCCAGCCGGGACAGCCGGCCGTGCGGCGGGATCGCCGGGGCGGCCGGGATGGGGGCGGTCCTGCCGCCGCGCCAGGCGGGCAGCCAGACCGCGACCAGGACGACCAGGATGGTGCCCAGGCCGATCGCGGCCAGCTGGGTCAGGGACGGCGGGACCTGGAGCGCGGCGGTGGTGATCACCCGTCCGGCGGTCAGGCCGATCGCGAGGCCGAGCAGGCCCAGCAGGCCGTGCTCGGCCAGCAGCATGGCGGCGATCTGCCGGGGCGTGAACCCGAGCGATTTCAGGGTGGCCAGGTCGCGCAGCTGGCCGAGCACCCGGCCGCCGGTCGCGTTGGCCAGCGCCAGCGCCGCCCCCACCAGCCCGGCCGCGCCGAACAGGGCCAGCAGCAGCCCGAGCAGCCGGTTGTCCAGCTCCATCGAGGCCCGCACCTCCCGCCAGGTGGAGACCCGCTGGACCTGCCCGGCCAGCGTGGTCATCGACTGCTGGACGACCAGGTTGGTGTCCTCGGGGTCGGCCAGCCGCAGGCCGGTGACGGTCTCGGTGCGGCCGGGCGCGGGCTCGACCATGGTCAGCGTCGGCCGCAGCGTCCACGCCAGGCCGGGTGTCCACTCGGGGTAGAAGCCCTGGTCACCGCTCTCGGCGAGGCCCTTCACGAACAGCGTGTGGGTGGCGCCGTTGAGGCCGGTGACCGGGAACGCGCTGCCGGGCCGCAGCCCGGTGGCGGCCGCGAACGAGCGCTCCACCACGACCCCGCCGGGGTCGGCCGGGTCCAGCCAGCGGCCCTCGACCAGCAGCGGCGTGGCCACCTTCGGCAGGCTCGCCGGGGCCTCCTGCAGGGCGACCGGCACCTTCCGGCCGCCCCTGGCCAGCGTCGCGGGCGCGCTGACGTATGGCCCGGCGATCTCGGTAACCCCGTTCAGCTGCCGCAATGCCGAAATATCGGGCGCGTCTTTGCTGTGGATCCAGATGTGCCCGCCATGCCCGCGGGTGAACAGCCCGCGCCACGGATTGGTCCCCTCCTCCAATAGCGTCGCCGCCGTCACCAGCGCGGCCACGATGCCCGCCACCGCCAGCACGGTCAGCGTGGCCTGCACCCGCCGGGCCCGCAGATCCGCCCGGATCCACCGCCACTCGGCGATCATCCGTGCAGTTCCACGACGTCGCCCGCCGACCCGGGCGGGAACCTGCGGCGGCGCATCGACGCGTCGTCCACGATCATGCCGTCGGACAGCGTCACCACCCGGTCGGCCTTGCTGGCCACCTTCGCGTCATGCGTGACCACCACCACGGTCTGCCCGTTGCCGTGCACTTCGCCGAGGAGTTTCAGCACGTCACGGGTATTCCTGCTGTCCAGGTTGCCGGTCGGCTCGTCGGCCAGCAGCAGCCGGGGGCCGTTGGCGAGCGCGCGGGCCAGCGCGACCCGCTGCTGCTCGCCGCCGGACAGTTCGGCCGGCGCGGCGTACGCGCGCTCAGTCAGCCCGAGTTCGCCGAGCAGATACTCCCGCCGCTCCCGCGCCTCCCGGGACGACATCCCGGCCAGCAGCGCCGGCAACTCCACATTGTCGGCCACGGTCATGTTGGTGACCAGGTTGTAGAACTGGAACACGAAGCCGATCTTCCGCCGCCGGAGCACGGCCCACGCGCTCTCCGACAGCGTGTCCACCCGCTTGCCGTCCAGCCAGATCTCGCCGCTGGTCCGCTGGTCGAGACCGCCCAGCATGTGCACGAGCGTGGACTTGCCCGACCCGGACGGGCCCATGATCGCGACGAACTCGCCCGCCTCCACGGTGAAGTCCACGCCCCGGACGGCAGGCACCGGCACACCCCCGTTCTGGTAGATCCGCACCAGGTTGAGCGTGCGCAGAACAGTCATGACACGAGGTCCTCCTGGCAGCGTTCCAGCCAGTCGAGGTCGGCCTGCAGGTGCAGGGTCGCCCCTTCGATCAGCAGGAGAGCGACCCGATCCCCCGGGTCGGTGCGCTCGGCGAGTTCGGTGAGATCACGCATGAGCGAGAGGTAGTGCCGGCGCTGACGGTTGATCAGCGCCATCCGGTCGGCGATGCCGGTGAGCGGAGCGAGCACCAGCTTCATGAAGAACTCGTCCCGGACGCGCGGGCCCTCGGTAGGCTCGTCGACCCAGGTCTCCAGCGCCTCCCTGCCGTCGGCGGTGAGGAAGTAGACCTTCTTGTTCGGCCGGTTGGACTGCTCCACGTCCACGGCCCTGACCAGGCCGTCCTTCTCCAGGCGGCCGAGGGTGACGTAGATCTGCCCGATGTTCGGGGACGGGTAGGCATTTCCGAATGTCTGCTCCAGGGCCTGTTTCAGCTCGTATCCATGGGCAGGTTCCTTCGCCAAGAGTGCCAGCAGTGGCAGCCGCACCCACCCACCTCCGCGCCCCGTCGTTACCAAATTGCCAGTTGACGTCCACATTAGCGCTATGCATAACATGCATGCATCTACCTAACACGAATGTAAACCGAAGTTCATGTGGAGGAAAAGTGCCGCGTCGATCGCTGCCGCTGCTGGTCGCCTTGGTGGCCGGTTGCTCGGCGCTCGGCGTGCCCGATGGCGAACCGTCGGCGGCCGGGCCCATCACGCTCGCCATCGGCCGGGACACCACCGCCTATCTCCGCCCCCTGCTGGCCCGCTGGAACTCGGCACACCCCGCCGAGCCGGTGACGCTGCTCGAACTGCCGGAAGCGGCCGACGAGCAACGGGCCCAGATGGTGGCCAACCTGCAGGCGCACAGCGACCGGTATGACGTGCTCGGGCTCGACGTCGTCTGGACCGCCGAGTTCGCCGACGCGGGCTGGATCGTGCCGCTCGACCGTGGCGCGTTCCCGCTGGCCGAGTTCCTGCCGCCGGTGGTCGACACCGCCGTGTACCAGGACAAGCTGTGGGCGGTGCCGTACACCGGCAACGCCGGGCTGCTCTACTACCGCACCGACCTGCTGGGCGCGGAGAAGCCGCCGCGGACCTGGGCCGAACTGCGGGACCAGGCCGTCCGGCTGGGGCGCAAGCACGGGATCGGCGGCTACGCCGGGCAGTTCCTCCCCTACGAGGGGCTGACCGTGAACTTCGCGGAGGCCGTGCAGTCCGCGGGCGGAGCGATCCTCAGCCCGGACGCACGGCAGGTCACCATGGATCCTGCGGTCGCCACGACCGCGCTCGACTTCCTGGTCGACGGGATCAAGGACGGCTGGATCCCGCCGGAGGCGCTCACCTTCAAGGAGGAGGAGTCCCGCCTCGCCTTCCAGGAGGGGCGGCTGCTGTTCGCCCGCAACTGGCCCCCCGCGTACGGCCCGGCCACCCATTCCGCGGTGGCGGGCAAGTTCGCGGTCACCCGCCTGCCCGGCCTCAACGGGCCGGGCTCCAGCTCGCTCGGCGGCACCAACCTGGCCGTCAGCGCGTTCTCCCGCCGGCAGCAGTCGGCGATCGACTTCATCCGCTACTTCACCGGCCTGGAAAACCAGCGCCTCGTCCTCACCGAGGGCTCCTTCCCGCCGGTGTGGACCCAGCTCTACGACGACCCGGCGCTGATCGAACGCTTCCCGTACCTGCCGGTGCTCAAGGAAGCCCTTCTCACCGCCAGGCCACGGCCGGTCACGGCCAACTACAACCAGGTCAGCCTGGCCATCTCCAGCGCCGTATCGGGCGCACTTTCCGGCACGACCCCCGTCCAGGAGACCGTCGCCGACCTGAAGCGACAACTTGGCGAGGTCATCCGCTCAGGAGGATAACCATGCGTAAACCCGCAATCCTGTTGATAGCCGCACTGGCTGTCACTGCTTGCGGGGGCGAAGCCACGCCCTCGAACCCGTCCGGTTCCGCGGCCGCCCCCACCGCCACCGCCGCCAAACCCCTGGCCGGCGTCAAGATCGAGGTCGCCGCCAAGTGGACCGGCGAGGAGCAGGCCAACTTCGAGCAGGTGCTGGCCGCCTTCACGGCCAAGACCGGCGCCGAGGTCGTGTACGCCGGCACCGGCGAGGACACCGGCGCCTACCTGGGCCCGCGGATCGAGGCCAAGACCCCGCCGGACGTGGCCATCCTGCCGCAGCCCGGCCTGGTCCAGCAGTACGCCGACATGAACGCGCTCAAGCCGCTGGGCGAGAACGTGCGCAAGCAGATCGACGAGAACTACACGCCGTACTGGAAGGAGCTGGGCTCGGCCGGCGGCCAAGTCTACGGCGTGCTGGTGAAGGCCGCCCACAAGTCGCTCATCTGGTACCGCACCGCCGCCTTCGAGGACGCCGGCGCTGCCGAGGCGAGCACCTGGGATGACCTGATCGGCAAGACCGCGCAGACGCTGGCCGACGCGGGCACCCCGCCGTTCTCGCTCTGCGGCGCCTCCGGCTGGACGCTCACCGACCTGTTCGAGAACGTCTACCTGTCCAGCGCGGGCCCGGCGAACTACGACAAGCTGGCCAAACACCAGCTGCCGTGGACCGACCCCTCGGTCACCACCGCGCTGCAGAAGATGGCGCAGATCTTCGGCAAGCAGGACTTCGTGCTCGGCGGCGCGTCCGGCGCGCTGCAGACCGACTTCCCGACCTGCGTCACCCAGGTGTATGGCGAGAAGAAGGCCGCCATGGTGATCGAGGCCGACTTCGTCGCCTCCGCCGCCGCCCAGTCCGGCGCGACCATCGGCGAGGACGCCAAGATCATGCCGTTCCCGACGGTGGGGGACACCACGCCGGTGGTGCTCGGCGGCGACATCGCGGTGGCGCTGAAGGACTCCGAGGGCGCGATGGCGCTGCTGGAGTTCCTGGCCTCCAAAGAGGGCGGCGAGATCTGGGCCAAGCTGCCCGGCTACCTGTCGCCGAACCGGAACGTCTCCCCGGACAACTACCCGAGCGAGCTGACCCGCCAGCTGGCCCAGACGATCATCTCGGCCGGTGAGGCGGTCCGCTACGACATGTCCGACCTGGCCCCCAGTGCCTTCGGCGGCACCGACGGCAAGGGCGAGTGGAAGCACCTCCAGGACTTCCTCCGCGACCCGGCCGACATCAAGGGCGTCCAGGACAGGCTCGAAGCCGACGCCGCCAAGACGTACAAGGAGTAAGGCCGTGGCCGCCCCCCGAGCCCGCCTGGGGCCCTCTCCGGCGATGGCGTGGGTCTTCCTGGCACCCGCCGTGCTCCTGCTGGCCGCGTGGATGGTCTACCCGATCGTCTACTCGATCTCCAGGAGCGTGCACGACGCGAGCGGGAACGCCTTCGTCGGCCTGGCCAACTACGGCGCGATCTTCAGCGATCCTGCCACCCTCGTCACGATCCGCAACAACATCATCTGGGTGGTGGTCGCGCCGCTGGTGGTGACCGTGCTCGGGCTGATCTTCGCGGTGCTGACCGAGCGGATCCGCTGGGCGACCGCGTTCAAACTCGTCCTGTTCATGCCGATGGCCGTCTCGCTGCTGGCCGCCGGCGTCATCTTCCGCCTGGTCTACGAGCAGGACCCGGACAAGGGCGTCGCCAACGCGATCATCACGACCGTGCAGGGCGTCTTCTCCGGCGACCAGGGTTACCCGGGGGCCCGCCCCCGGGAGAACGACGCGGCGCCCGCGGCGCTGCGCGAGGGTGCGGTCGTGACCAAGCAGCAGGTCCAGCCCGGGACGCCGGCGCTGATCCCGCTGGTCGGGCTGAGCCCCGACGCGGTCGCCGGCTTCACCGCCGCGCGGCCCGCCGCCGCCGGCCCCGGGCTCTCCGGGACGATCTGGATCGATACCGTCCGCGGGGGCGGCGGCACGGTCGGCGCGATCGACCCGCAGGAGCGGGGCCTGGCGGGGGTGACCGTCGAGGCGGTGGAAGGCGACACGGTCCGCGCTGCCACGCGGACCGAGGCGGACGGCAGCTTCCGGTTCGACGAGCTGACCTCGGGCTCGTACCTGCTGCGCCTGCCTCAGTCGAATTTCACCGCCTCCTCGACCGGGGTGACCTGGCTGGGCCCGGCGTTGATCACCCCGGCGATCATCGGCGCGTACGTCTGGGTCTGGGCGGGTTTCGCGATGGTGCTGATCGCCGCCGGGCTCTCGGCCATCCCCAGGGACGCGCTGGAGGCCGCCAGGATCGACGGAGCCACCGAATGGCAGGTGTTCCGCAAGATCACCGTGCCGCTGCTGTCACCGGTCCTGCTGGTCGTCTTCGTCACGATGATCATCAACGTGCTGAAGGTCTTCGACCTGGTCTTCATCATCGCGCCCGGCTCGGTGCAGCCCGACGCCAACGTGGTCGCGCTGGAGATGTGGCGGGTCTCCTTCGGCGGCGGCGGCAACCAGGGCATGGGCAGCGCGCTGGCCATCTTCCTGCTGCTGCTGGTGCTGCCGTTCATGGCCTTCAACATCCGCAGGTTCCGGAGGGACGAACGATGAGCGACGCGACCTTCCAGCGCGGCCCGGCCCGGCTGATCGACCGGTTCGGCGGCGGCGTGCTCCAGGTCCTGCTGATCCTGGTGGCGATCTTCTGGCTGGTGCCGACCCTCGGGCTGCTGGTGGTCTCGCTGCGGGCCGAGGCGGACAACAACTCCTCCGGCTGGTGGACGCTGTTCGCCAAACCGGCGCAGCTGACCCTGGAGAACTACGGCAACCTGCTCGCCTCCGGGTTCAGCTCGTCGTTCTGGAACACGGTGCTGATCACCGTGCCGGCCACGCTGCTGGTGATCGGGATCGCGGCGATGGCGGCGTACGCGTTCGCCTGGATCGAGTTCCCCGGGCGGGACGCGCTGTTCCTGGTGGTCATCGCGCTGCTGGTGGTGCCGGTGCAGATCGCGCTCATCCCGATCGCGAAGCTGTACGGCGCGGTGGGGATCTTCGGCTCGATCGCCGGCGTGGTGCTGTTCCACGTGGCGTTCGGGCTGCCGTTCGCCATCTTCCTGCTCCGCAACTTCTTCGCGGGCATCCCGCGGGAGCTGCTGGAGGCGTCCCGGATGGACGGGGCGCCGGAATGGCGGATCTTCGCGACCGTGGTCTTCCCGCTGGCCAAGCCGGCGATCGCGTCGCTGGGCATCTTCCAGTTCCTGTGGGTCTGGAACGACCTGCTGGTGGCCCTGGTGTACGCCGACACGGAGAACCAGCCGATGACGAAGGCACTGCAATCGCAGATGCGGCAGTTCGGGACGAACATCGACATCCTCGCGCCTGGCGCGTTCCTGTCGCTGATCATCCCGCTGGTGCTGTTCTTCGCCTTCCAGCGGTACTTCGTGCAGGGTCTGCTGGCCGGTTCGGGGAAGTAGGCCGGAAATGTACGACATCGTGCGGCGGATTCGTCCGCGCGATGTCGTACCCGGTCGATAGGCTCCGCGACCATGACAGCACGTCCCTTACCCGAGATCATGGAACCCGGCTGGGCCACGGCCCTGGAGCCCGTCGCCGGGCGGATAGCCGCGATGGGCGATTTCCTGCGGCAGGAGATCGCCGAAGGCCGGCAGTACCTGCCGTCAGGACCGAACGTGCTCCGCGCGTTCCAGCAGCCGCTGGCCGACGTGCGGGTGCTGATCGTCGGGCAGGATCCCTACCCGACGCCGGGTCACCCGGTCGGCCTGAGTTTCTCGGTCGCCGCCGACGTCCGCCCGGTGCCGGGCAGCCTGCGCAACATCTTCACCGAGTACACGGCCGACCTCGGCCTGCCCACCCCCTCCAACGGGGATCTCACCCCGTGGACCGAGCAGGGCGTGCTGCTGCTCAACCGGGTGCTCACGGTGATGCCGGGCAAGCCCGCCTCGCACCGCGGCAAGGGCTGGGAGGAGGTCACCGAGCAGGCCATCCACGCGCTGGTCGAGCGCGGCGGCCCGCTGGTCGCCGTGCTGTGGGGCCGGGACGCCCGCAACCTGCGGCCGATGCTGGGCCAGGTGCCGTGCATCGAGTCGGCGCACCCGAGCCCGCTGTCGGCCCGCAGCGGCTTCTTCGGCTCCCGCCCGTTCAGCCGCGCCAACGCCCTGCTGACCGAGCAGGGCGGGTCCGCGGTCGAGTGGAAGCTCCCCTAGGATCACCACCATGAGCGATGCAACGGACACCGGACGCTATCTGCGGTTGACGGTAGATCTTGTCGTAGAGGTCACGGACGTGGCCGCCCTCCAGGCCGCGGCGCTGAAGGAGATCCGTCACCCCGAAGCCGATCTGGACGCCGCTGAGCGCCAGGAGCAGATTGAGCTGGTCAACGGCGATGAGACCGGTGCGGCGGCCCTGCAGTGGCTGATCGAGCCGGACCACGTGCTCAGCCTCGTCGACCACATCGACGAGGTCGAGCCCCGGGAGGCGATGCTCGGCGTCGAGCCTTCCGACGGGACCCTTGAGGACGACGACGAGGACGACCCCCACGATCACGACCACGACCACGACCACTGATTCGCCAGGCACCGGGGCGGCCCGTTCCAGGGCCGCCCCGTTGTCATGCGACGGTCATGCGACGGTCATGCGACGTGGTCGGCCGGGTCCGGGGTGGGGTCTTGCTCGATGGCCGCCGCGCCCACCATGATGGGGTGCCCTTCTCCGCCGGGCCCCGGTGCCAGCTCGACCACGTCGGCGACGACGCAGGTGATGTTGTCGGGCCCGCCGCCCCGGTTGGCGAGGTCCACGAGCGTGCGCGCGACGGTGTCGAGGTCGGCTACGGAGGTGAGGATCTCGTGCATCGTGTCCGGCGACACCACGGCGGGCAGGCCGTCCGAGCAGAGCAGGTAACGGTCGCCCGAGTAGGCGCCGCGGGTGGACATGTCGGGATTCACATTGCCGGTGCTCTCCAGCGCCCGCATCAGCATCGAGCGCCGGGGATGCTCGGCCGCCTGCTCCGGCGTCATCCGGCCGTCGTCCACCAGCGACTGCACCAGGGTGTGGTCATGGGTGATCTGGTACAGCACGCCGTCGCGGAGCATGTAGCCGCGCGAGTCGCCGACGTGGGCGAGCGCGAAGCCGCTGCCGTTCCACAGCATGGCGGTCAGCGTGGTGCCCATGCCGTTCATGGCCGGATCGGCCTCGGCCATGCTCTTCAGCGTCTGGGCGGCGGTGTGCACCGCGGCCTCCAGCGCGGCCACCGGATCCCCGTCCATGGGGAGGCCGGACAGCACCCGGATCGCGGTGGCGCCGGCGACCGCGCCGTGCGGGTGGCCGCCCATTCCGTCGGCGATGGCGAGCAGCCGTCCGCTCGCGTAGGCCGAGTCCTCGTTCTTCACGCGGCGCTGGCCGACATCGGATCGGGCGGCGTACCGGAGTCCCAGCGTGCTGTGTTCCATGTGCACAGTAAAACATTGGTTGAAGCACTTCACAAGTAGACGTGTCGTGTAGAGTGATGACGTGACTTACGTGAACGCTGGCGACATCGCCCGGCTGGCCGATGTCGGCCGGGCCGCGGTGAGCAACTGGCGTCGCCGTCATGACGACTTCCCGCAGCCGGTCGGCGGAACCACCGCGAGCCCGCTGTTCTCGCTGTCCGAGGTGGCGGCGTGGCTGCGCCGCAACGGCAAGCCCTACGAGGTGTCGCCGGGGGATCTGGCCTGGCAGCGGCTGCGCGCCGCCGGAGAGGACCTGCGCCTCGGGGAGCTGGTGGCCGCGGCCGGCGACTTCCTGGAAGGGCGCCCGTCCGGGCTGAAAGCCGGGGTCACCGCGCTTCTCACCGAACTGGCCGAGGAGCGGGGGGCGCGGGACGCGTTCGAGTTCCTCTGCGAGCGCTACGTCGACGCGCACTCCCGCCAGCTGGCGGTCACCCCGGCCGACCTGGCCGAGCTGATGACCCGGCTGTCCGGCGGCGGCACCCTGCTCGACCCGGCCTGCGGGATCGGGACGCTGCTGCTGGGCGCGAAGACCGCGATCGGGCAGGAACTGTCCGGTTCCTCGGCCAGGATCGCCCAGATCCGGCTGCGGATGCGCGGCGTGGACGGCCGCGTGGTGGCGGGGGATTCGCTCCGCCAGGACGGCTTCCCCGCCGAGCGCGCCGACGCCGTCGTCTGCGACCCGCCGTTCAACGAGCGCGCCTGGGGCCACGACGAGCTGGCCGGGGACCCGCGCTGGGAATACGGCCTGCCGCCGCGCGGCGAACCCGAGCTGGCCTGGGTCCAGCACTGCCTGGCCCGGGTCCGGCCCGGCGGCACCGTGGTGATCCTGATGCCGCCCGCCGCGGCCACCCGCCGTCCCGGCCGCAGGATCAGGGCCAACCTGCTCCGCGGCGGCGCGCTGCGGGCCGTGATCGCGCTCGGCGGCGCGGACCTGTGGCTGCTGCGCCGCCCGGAGAGCGGGGAGCGCCCGCCCGCGCAGGTGCTGATGTTCAACGGCGACGTGGCCGGCGCCTGGCCCGCCTGGCTGGAGTTCCAGCGTGACCCGCAGGGGGTCCGCATCATCGACCTGCTCGACGACGAGGTGGACGTCAGCCCGCTCCGCTTCGACCAGAAGGGCACGCCCGCCGAGTTCGTCGCCGTCCAGGCGGAGTTCCGGGCCACCGCGAGCACGCTGACCGGCCCGGGGCTCGACGTGCTGGACCAGCCCAGGGACCTGAACATGACCACGGTCGGCGAGCTGGCCAAGGCCGGGCTGCTGGCCGTGCACCACTCGGCGCTGAAGCCGGGCGAGGTGGCCGAGCAGGGCGACGTGCCGGTGCTGTCCGGCGACGACGTGCTGCTGGGCGGGGTCGCGTCCGGGTGGACGGGATCGGCGGCCGGGCAGATCGTGGTCGAGCCGGGGGACGTGGTCACCACGCCCGCCGGGGTGGTCCGGGTGATCGCGGAGGGCGGCGCGGTGCTGGGGCCGCAGCTCACCCTCTACCGGCTGGACCAGGACCGGCTGGACGCCGACTTCCTGGCCGGTTTCCTGCGGGCGGGCGGCGGGCTCAGCCGGGGGACCAGCCGCCTGGACGCGCGCCGCACCCGGGTGCCCCGCCTCTCGCTGCCGGAGCAGAGGCCCTATGGCGCGGCCTTCCGGCGGCTGGCGGAGCTGGACGACGCGCTGCGGGCCACCACGCGGCGGGGAGAACGGCTGATCCGGCTGGCCTTGGACGGCCTCGCCAGCGGACATCTCCTCTAAAGTAGCCGCATGGTCATCGCTGACCGATACGAGCTTGACGACCTCCCCCTCGGTCAGGGTGGCATGGGGGCCGTCTACGGCGGTCACGACAAACATCTCGACCGCAAGGTCGCGGTCAAGTTCCTCCGCCTGCCCGGCGGCCCCGACGAGGAGCTGGAGCGCCGTTTCATCCGGGAGGCGCGCATCCTGGCCCGGCTGGAACATCCGGGCGCCCCCGTCCTGTACGACTTCGGCACCCACGAGCAGCGCCTCTTCCAGGTGATGCAGTTCATCGACGGCGTCACCGTGGCCGACGTGGTCAGCGAGCACGGCCCGCTCCCGGTGGCCTGGGCGGCCGCCATCGGCGCGCAGGCGTGCGCCGTGCTGTCGGCCGCGCACGCGCTCTCCATCTGCCACCGCGACCTCAAGCCGACCAACCTGATGCTCTGCCCGGACGGCACGGTCAAGGTCCTCGACTTCGGCCTGGCCATCCTGCGCGAGGCCGACGGCGCCCAGTTCACCCGGATCGGCCAGATCCTCGGCACCCCCGCGTACATGGCCCCCGAGCAGATCAAGCGCGGCGTCGCCGGACCCCGCAGCGACCTGTACGCGCTGGGCTGCGTCCTGCACGAGATGCTCACCGGACGCCAGCTGTTCACCGGCCCCACCGACTACGTCGTCTTCGAACGTCAGGTCAAGGAACTCCCGCCGCGCGTCCCCGGCATCCCCGACGAGCTGGCCGAACTCATCGTCGCCCTGCTGGAGAAGGACCCCGACCGCCGCCCCGCCGACGCCGACACCCTCTACCAGCTGCTCCAGACCTTCGCCGTGGACCTGCCCGCCCTGCCGGGCTTCCTGGACCCGGTCCCGGCGCCCGGCCGCATGTACGCCAGGGTGGTCGGACGTGTCCCGGGTTAATACAGTCCTCCGGTGACCCCTGACCGGCTCGGCGCGCTCCTCGGCTCACCCCCCACCCCGGTGGGCTCGTGGGCGGACGCCGCACGCTACACCTCACCCGCCCTGCTCCGCGCCGAAGCCGAGGTGGAGGGCCTGCGCGCGGTGGACGGAATCACTTGCGTGGAGATCCAGCCGAACGGCCTGCTCCTGCTGACCGTCACGCTGCCCGGCGAGCACGTGGTGGAGCTGGAGGAACTGCCCCACCTGGCCTCCTGCACCTGGCCGGAAGGCCCGCAGACCTGGGACAATCCCGGATTTGTCGTAAAATATGCGTACGCGCGCGCGGTCGGTGTCGCCCGCTGGGCCGCCCGGCTGGACATCCCGATGACGGGCTTCCGGCCGGAACTGCTCGACGGCCCCGAGGACCGGGCGGTGCTGCGGACCCTGGCCGAACTGCCGAGCCGCCGGGTCAGCCGGGATCCCCGCTGGGCGGCGTTCGCGGAACATCTGGCCGGGGCCTACCACGACGCCCACGAACGGGCCCCGGCGACGCCGGTCGGGGACGAGCCCCCGGGAGAACTGCACACCGCTCGGCTGTGGCTGGCGCGGGCGGTCAGGATCGTGCTGGCCGCCGTCTCCGCCGAGGTCCCGCCCGACCGGATGTGACGGTCTCGGCAGATGGGCAACCGTCTCATCCGGCCCGGGGAGTCCGATAACCTCGTTCGGGTGAGTCGATTCGCCCATCCCGCCGGTGACAGGCACGCCGAGGTGCTGCCTGAAGAACGCCCGCCGCACGCGCCCGCCGACCTGAACGCCCTCAACCCGGCGATCTGGCCGCGAACGTCGGAGCGAATCGACGGCACGATCACGATCGGCGGCATGGACGTCCGCGACCTGGCCACCGAGTTCGGCACCCCGCTGTACGTGCTGGACGAGGAGGACTTCCGGTCCCGCTGCCGCGACTTCCGCGCCGCCTTCCACGACGGCGAGGTGCACTACGCGGCCAAGGCGTTCCTGTGCCGCGAGGCGGCCCGCTGGATCATGCAGGAGGGCCTCGGCCTGGACGTGTGCAGCGCCGGCGAGCTCGCCGTGGCGCTCAGCGTCGGCTTCCCGCCCGAGCGCGTCACCATGCACGGCAACAACAAGTCCCCGGCCGAGCTGGAGCGCGCCGTCGTCGCCGGCATCGGGCACATCGTGGTCGACTCCTACGAGGAGATCGCCAGGCTCGGCTACTACGCCGACAAGCACGGGACCCGCCCCAAGGTGATGATCCGCGTCACGGTCGGCGTGGAGGCGCACACCCACGAGTTCATCGCCACCGCCCACGACGACCAGAAGTTCGGCCTCTCACTGAGCAGCGGCGCGGCGGCCGAGGCGGTCCGCCGGGTGCTCGCGCTGCCCTCGCTGGAACTGGTCGGCCTGCACTCGCACATCGGTTCCCAGATCAGCGACACCGCCGGTTTCGAGGTGGCCGCCCGGCGGCTGGCCGGGCTGCTCGTCCAGATCCGCGACGAGCACGGCGTGGTGCTGCCCGAACTCGACCTGGGCGGCGGCTACGGGATTCCGTACCTGGAGGGTGACGACGCCCCCGACATCAAGCTGATCGCGGAGAGCCTGCGCGAGATCGTCGCGCACGTCTGCGCCTCCCGCGGGCTGCCGGTGCCCCGGCTCACCGTCGAACCGGGCCGCTCGATCGCCGGCCTGGCCGGGATCACCCTCTACGAGGTGGGCACGGTCAAGGACGTGGACGGCCTGCGCTGCTACGTCAGCGTGGACGGCGGCATGAGCGACAACATCCGCACCGCGCTGTACGGCGCCGACTACACCGCCCGCCTGGCCTCCCGGTCCAGCGAGGCGGGCCCGATGCTGTCCCGCCTGGTCGGCAAGCACTGCGAGAGCGGCGACATGGTGATCCGCGACCTCTACTTCCCGGCCGACCTGGCCCCCGGCGACCTGGTCGCCGTCGCGGGCACCGGGGCGTACTGCCGCTCGCTGGCCAGCAACTACAACTACCTGCCCAAGCCCGCGGTGGTCGCGGTGTCCGGTGGCACGGCCCGCGTGATCGTCCTGCGCGAGACCGAGGACGACTTGCTTAGGGGGCAGTTGTGAGCAAACCATTGAAAGTCGCCTTGCTCGGGTGTGGCGTGGTCGGTTCCCAGGTGGTCCGGCTGCTCACCGAGCAGGCCGACGACCTGGCCGCCCGGGTGGGAGCGCCGCTGGAGCTGGCCGGGGTCGCCGTGCGCAAGCTCGCCCGCAAACGGGACGCGCAGGTCCCGCCTGAGCTGCTCACCACCGACGCGCACGCCCTGGTCACCCGGGACGACGTGGACATCGTGGTGGAGGTGATCGGCGGCATCGAGCCGGCCAGGTCGCTCATCCTGGCCGCGATGGCCGGCGGCAAGTCGGTCGTCACCGCCAACAAGGCGCTGCTGGCCGAGGACGGCGCGACCGTGCACGCCGCCAACCGGGCCGACCTCTACTTCGAGGCCGCGGTGGCGGGGGCGATCCCGCTGATCCGGCCGCTGCGCGAGTCGCTGGCGGGGGACCGGGTGCACCGGGTGCTCGGCATCGTCAACGGCACCACCAACTACATCCTCGACAAGATGGACTCCTCCGGCGCGTCCTTCACCGACGCACTGGAGGAGGCGCAGTCGCTCGGCTACGCCGAGGCCGACCCGACCGCCGACGTGGAGGGCTTCGACGCCGCCGCCAAGGCCGCCATCCTGGCCGGGATCGCCTTCCACACCCGGGTGACCGCCGCGGACGTGCACCGCGAGGGCATCACCGAGATCTCCGCCTCCGACGTGGCCTCGGCCAAGGCGATGGGCTACGTGATCAAGCTGCTGGCCATCTGCGCGCGCTCGGAGGACGGGCGTTCTGTCGGGGTCCGAGTGCATCCGGCGATGATCCCGAGGTCGCATCCGCTGGCCGGGGTGCGGGAGGCGTACAACGCGGTGTTCGTGGAGGCCGAGTCGGCCGGGCGGCTGATGTTCTACGGCGCGGGCGCGGGCGGCGCGCCGACCGCGTCGGCCGTGCTGGGCGACCTGGTCGCGGTGGGCCGCAACCGGCTGGCCGGGACGCGCGGCCCGACCGAGTCGGTCTACGCCGACCTGGCCGTGCATCCGGTCGGCGAGACCGTCACCCGCTACCACGTGTCGCTGGACGTGGCCGACAAGCCGGGCGTGCTGGCCACGGTGGCCGACGTGTTCGCCCGCCACGACGTGTCCATCCAGACCGTCCGCCAGGAGGGCCGGGGCGATGACGCACAGCTGGTCCTGGTGACCCATCGGGCCACCGACGCGGCGCTCTCCGCCACCGTGGAGGACCTGCGCGAGATGGACATCGTCCGCGCGGTCGCCAGTGTCATGCGGGTGGAGGGCGACGAAGCTCCCTGACCTGTCTGGGAGTTGCCATAGAGATCCGGAATGGTTGGCACGTGCCTTTTCGGTCAGTGGCACACTTATGCGCACGCGAACACCACATTGGGATGGTTCAGTGAGAGTCCTCGGCGTTATCTGCGCGGTCTTAGCCGCGATGGCGTTATCCGTGCCCGCCAGCGCAGAGGCCGCCAAACCCAAGATCACCGTCTCCCTCGGCTTCGACGACGGGGACGCCAGCCACGCCATGGTCGGCTCGCTGCTCAGGCGGTACGGCATGCGCGGAACGTTCTACATCAACAGCGGCGAACTCGGTAAACGCGGCAGCCTCACCGTCCACCAGGTCAAGGTCCTCGCCAAGCAGGGCCACGAGATCGGCGGTCACACCCTGCACCACGTCCGCCTCACCGAGGTGGCCCCGCTGACCGCCCGCAAGGAGATCTGCCAGGACCGCAAGGCGCTGCTCAAGATGGGCTTCAAGGTGCGGACCTTCGCCTATCCGTACGGGTCGGAGAGCACGCCGGTGCACCGGATGGCGGCCTACTGCGGCTACAACGCGGCCCGCACGGTCGGCGGCCTGACCCAGCCCGGCTGCCTGGAGTGCGGCGGCTACGCCGAGCCCCTCCCGCCCCGGGACAAGTTCCGGATCCGCACGCCGGGCTCGGTGCGCGCCGACAACACCCTGGAGGAGATCCAGGAGGAGGTCCTCGCCGCCGAGGGGAAGGGCTACGGCCTGCTCCCGCTGGTCTTCCACCGGATCTGCGCGGCAGACGAGGGCTGCGGCGAGTACTCGGTCACCCCGGAACTGCTGGAGGAGTTCCTGGCCTGGCTGAAGACCCGCGAGTCGCACGGCACGGTGGTCCGCCCGCTGGCCGACGTGATCGGCGGGAAGGTCAGGCCCGTCCCCGGAAGGTGAGCCTGCGCAGCACCCGGGCGGCCCGGCCTCGCAGGGTGGGCCGCCGCCCCAGCCGGGTGGCGGTCACCCGCCATTCCTCGGCCTTGGTCTGCCACCGGACGGCGTCCCTCTCGCCCTTGCCGGCGGCCCGCCGCAGCCGCAGGTTCTCGGTCCTGACCTCGTCCACCCGGGCCTTCAGCTTGGTCACGTTCCGTTCGGCGTTCTCGGCGCGCTCGCGCCACTGCGCGGCGGCCCTGTTCCGGTTGCCGAGCAGGCGCGGGTAGGCCACGCCGGGCGCGAGCAGCCCGAACTCGGGCCCGTCGTGCCAGGTGACGTCGAACAGCTTGGCGATCACGTCGTCCGGGTCCTCGCCCCGGTCGGCCAGGTGCCGGGCTCTGGCCACGGCCGAGGTGCGCTCCAGCCGGGCGGCCAGCACCTCGCCGTCCCGCTCCTCAAGGGCCAGGTTGAGCACCCCGCTCTCGTGCAGCTCGGCGTGCTTGATCAGCCGGTCCAGCGTCTCCGGGCCGACCGACCAGCCGGGCGGGCAGCTGAACCGGAACGGCGCGGGGGCCGCGGTGGCGGGCTCGTCCTCGACCAGCCGCACCCGGCCGTCCTCGCGGTAGCCGGCCTCCAGCAGCCGCAGGTCCAGCAGCGGTTCGTCGAGCGGCCTGCGGCGCTCCCCGGTCAGCGCCCGCCACGGCGCGCGCACCGCCACCCGCACGTCGGGCAGGGTGCTGGCCAGCGCGCTGTCCACGGTCGCCCGCACGTCCTGGTGGCGCGCGCCGCGCGCGTCCACGCTCACCTCCACGTACGGCACCCGCCACTGCCTGCCGGGATCGGTGCGCAGCCAGCGCCGGTACGGGATCCGGTTGGCGATGAACGGCGCGTTGAAGGCGCGCACCTCGTCCAGCCGCCGCATCGCGGTGGTCTGCCCGAGATGCCAGCAGCGGGCTGCCCGCTCCGGCACGAACACCGCGCCCGCCTGGGTGAGCCGGTAGCCGAGTTCGGTGTCCTCGCCCAGCACCAGCTCGGTGTCCATGCCGCCGGCCGCCCGCAGCAGCGCCGCCGGCACCGAGGCCGTGCCGCCCACGTGGGCGCGGTACAGCACCGAACTGGGCGCGGCGCGCAGCCCGTCGTGCCGGTCGACGATGTCCTGGAGCCACTGGTGCGACTGGTCCGGGTCGGCCGTGAACAGGGTTTCGGTCTCGTCGGCCCTGACCCGGGTGTACACGTCCACGGGGGACGGCAGCCCGGCCGAGATGTCGGTGAACTCGGGCCAGCCGGTGACGACCAGGTAGTCGGCCAGGTGGTGCCAGCGGGCGTGCGCCTCGACGTGGTGGCGGTGCGGGACCAGGTCGGCGTCCATGGTGAGGATGACGTCGCCGTCGGCGGTGTCGTACCCGGTCTGGCAGGCCCACGCCCGCCCCCAGCCGCCGGGGGCGCTGGACACGATCCGGGTTCTGGCCGGGGCCAGCGACGGGGGCAGGATCGGGTTCGGGCCGCCGTCGTCCACGACCACCACGTCGAGCAGCTGGGCCGGGTAGGTCTGGGCGGCCAGTGCGGCCAGGGTCAGGTCCAGCTGGTCCTGCCCGCCGTACGCCGGGATGACCACGCTGACCCGCAGCGAAGGACGCCACCCGCCCAGCTCGGGCGGGGTGAGGGCGCCGAAGTCGTTGCGCCGGAGCCGCGGCCTCACGCCAGCTCCATCAGCGCGTTCGGGCGGAAACCGCGCCACTGGCGTTTGTTCCTGCGCAGGAAGGTGCCGATCGGCTCGCGCCAGGTGTGCTCGGCGGCCGGGCCGCGGCGCAGGATGTAGCCGAGGCCGTGGCCCCGGTAGAGCTGGCCGCCGGCCGCCTGGACGGCGTGCTGGAACTGGGTGTCCACCGAGCGGCGCAGCGGCCGGAACCCGCCGACCGCGTCGAAGGCGGCCCGGGTGGTCAGGATGGTGCCGCCGGCGATGAAGTTGCTGACCTGCTCGGTCACCTGCTCGTGGTGGACGGTGACGTCGATCGAGGACAGGTAGACGAACTCCGGCGAGGTGCCGGTGACCTCGGCGCCGGAGTAGGCGTGCGCGAGCAGCAGGTCGGCCAGGAACTCGGGGCCGTACCAGTCGTCGTCGTCCATTTTGAGCAGGTGGGTGCCGGAGGCGCGGGCGGCGGCCTGGTTGAGCACGTCGCCGAAGATCAGGCCGGGTTCGGCCTGGAAGACCTGGAGCGGCCGGTCGAAGGCGGCGATGGCGGCGGCCACGCAGGGCTGGTCGCGGGAGAACCCGTGCAGGGCGAGCACGACCTCGGTGTTCACCCGGCGCTGGCGGGCCGCCTGCTCCAGGGCGAAACCCACCATCTCCGGCCGCCGGGTGGCCAGCAGGATGGACGTGCTGGGGGTCTGCGCGGCGGACGCGCCGAGCTGGCCGTAACGGCCGTGCACGCCGTGGGCGCGCAGGGCCCGCCGCCGGACCAGGATGCTGAGCTCCTCGCGGCGCAGGTCGTCGGCGAGGTCGGCGTCGGTGATCCCGGCCAGCAGCCGGCTCAGTTCGGGGCCGAGGGCCGCCGCCCAGACGGGGATCGGGCCGGTCACCAGGGGCACTCCTGCGGCGGCCAGCGAGGCGATCACCCGGACCGCGGTGAGCGGTCCTGTGTGCCCGCGCCGCCAGTCGACGCGCAGGCCGCGCAGCCGCCGCAGCAGCGCCACGTCGGCGTCGGTGACCGCGCCGGAGGCGGGGAGGCGGGCGAGCACGCCGCCGTCCAGGACGACCGTCCAGCGGCCGTCCCTGGTCACCAGGTCGGCCAGGCCCTGGGTGGGCACGCTGACGAATCCGGCCGGGTTGACCGAGCGGTCGTCCACTGGGGGGAGCATGGCGATGTCGGTGATGGTCGCGCCGAGCAGCGCGGCCCCGCCGGGCCGTCCGATCCGTTCCCAGGTCAGCGACTCGGGGAGCGGCCGGTCCAGGGGGATCTCCGCGCCGTCCCAGCCCGCCGCGGGCGCGCCGGTGCGGACCACCAGGTCCCCGGCGGGCGCGCCGATCCTGATCGGCAGCGGGCCTGCCACGCCGGCGATGGCGGCGTTCGGGTCGCCGGGACGCCAGTGCGCCGAGCCGGCCCCCGCCAGCACCGGGACCGGCGCGGCGGTGGCCTCCAGGCGGTTGCCGGCGAACGCGCGCGCCACGGCGGCGACCGTGCGCCCGGCCGGGATCGGGGTCGAGAAGGTGGCGTCCACCCGCCAGGAGTTCGCCTTCGGGCGGCTGACCCGCAGCTCGGTCAGTCGCCGCCAGCGGTGCGCGGGGGTCAGCGACGGCGCGGGGGCGGGGCAGCCGGGGGGGACCTGCTCGACCACGACGGTGACCCGCTCGGTCTCCGGCAGCGCGGAGTGCACGGTGGCGGCTCTGCGCAGGTCGGTGGCGGTCCTGGCGATCACCAGGACTTCGGGCGCGGTGCCTTCGTCGGCGACCAGTTCGGCCGTGTCCAGGTCGACGATCCCGGGGCCGAGCAGGGCCGGTGATTCGACGCCGATCGTGTAGACGCGGGCCTGCCGCTCCCGCGCCGCCGTGACGATCTGCTGCGTACTCATCGGCTCGTCCTCAACCAGTTCCGGCGGGGCGGTACGGCGGCCTGTTCTGCGGCCAGGCGTTCCGCTTCGGCCTTCCAGCGCGCCGCCTCGGCCTCGTGGCGGCCGGCTTCCGCGCGCCAGCGGGCCACTTCGGCGCGGAGTTTGGCGGGGACGCCGGTGAGCGGGTCGGCCAGGTCGGGGGTGGTGATCCCGACCTCGCCGCCGTCCAGCCAGGCGCTGCCGAACAGCTCGTCCACCACGTCGTCGGCTTCCTCGTCCGGGTAGAGCGACGCCCGGCCGTAGGCGGCGGTACGTTCCAGCCGGACCGCCGTGACGCCCGCGGCGGTCTCGGTGAGGGCGGCGCTGACCAGGCCCAGCTGGTCCTGGTCGGCGAATTTGATCAGGCGCGCCAGGGTGTCGGCGCCGAGCACCCACCCGGCCGGGCAGCGCAGCCGCCAGGGCGCGGGGGTGGCCGTCGGCGGCACCGACTCGGCCAGGGTGACGCGGGGCTCGGCCGCGTACAGGTTGGACACCAGGCGGTGCTCCAGCAGCGGCTCGTCCAGTGACCTGCGGCGTTCGCCGGTCAGCTTCGACCACGGACCGAGGACGACGACGGCGGTGTCGGCCACGGTGCCGGCCAGGGCGGCGTCCACGCTGGCCCGGGTCTGCTCGTACGAGGCCCCCGCCGAATCCACCACGATCTGCGCGAACGGCACCGCCCACTGCCGCCGCGGATGGGCCCGCAGCCACCGCAACAACGGGATGACGCTGCCGAGCAGGCTCCAGTTGTGCCGGTGCACGTCCTTCTCCCGGCGCAACACCGTGGAAAGCCCGATATGCCAGCTCAACGCCTGATCCGGCACGAAAACCGCCCCGGCCTGCGCCAGCCGATACCCCAGCTCGGTGTCCTCACCCATGTTGAGCGAGGTGTCCACACCCCCGGCCCGTTCCAGCAGCCGCGCCGGCACCGACGTGGTCGCCCCGGAATGCAGCAGATACGCCCGCTGCCCCGCGTCTCGCAGCTGCCGCGTCTCGGCCAGGATCTTCGCCGAATATTCGTGCGGGCGCACACTCTCCGCCGGGAAGAGCAGACCCGCGTTCCCGTCCCGGACCGCCGTGGCCACCTCCGCCGGAGACGGCGGCGCCTTCTCGGCGTCGGTGAACTGGATCACGCCGTGCACCACCAGGTGGTCAGCCAGGTGATGCCACCGCATGTGCGACTCGAGGTGGTCGCGATAGAGGATCATGTCCGAGTCGAGCCAGTGCAGCACGTCGCCGCGCGCCGCCGACGCCCCCGTCTGGCGGGCCCAGCCGCGCCCCCACCGGCCCTCCGGCACCCGCACCACCCGGGTACGCGCCGGAGCCAGCGCCGGCACGGTCACCGCGGGCGTGCTCCCGTCGTCCGCGATCACCACGTCCAGCAGCGCCGCCGGGTAGGTCTGCGCGGTCAGCGCGGCCAGCGTCCGGTCCAGCGCGTCCTGGCACTGGTAGGCCGGGATGACCACGGTCACCGACAGCCGCGGCTGCCACTCCCCGATCGCGGGCGGAACCAGGACGCCGTAGTCGTTGTGCCTGATCCGGGCGGTCAATGAGTCACTCGGTCCATCAGGGACGCCATCGCCTCGGTGCGCCGCCGGATCTCCTGCAGTTCGGCCTCGATCTCGCGCCGGACGAACATCGCGTTCACCCGGTCCTCGCCCAGCGACGCCAGCACCGCGCGCAGATCCTCGTCATGCTGCACGGCGGCCTCGGCCAGCGCGGGGGAGATGCTGTCCAGCTTGGCGGTGAGCGCGGCCAGCCCGGCGGCGATCTCGGTCAGCTGCCGCTCCTCGCGTTTGACCCGCGCGTCGATGCGCAGCACCTTGCCGTCCAGCCGCCGCAGGTTGAGCACCAGGAAGGCGAGCCCGGCGAGCACCGCGGCCAGCCCGGCCAGCGTCAGCGCCTCAACCGGCTCGACCACGCCGACGATCACGAGCAGAGCCAGGACGGCGATCGCGACCGTGCCGACCCCGGCACCCATGATGGCCAGTCGGCGGGGTGTCGGCATGAGTAAACCTCCGTGTCAGCCGCCCGGAGGAATAGGGCGGACCAGGTGCGGGCCGGGGATGCATAAAGCCTAGTAGAAGTGACTGCCTGAATTGTGGGAGATGTTCCTGAGAGATCCCAAAGAGGTGCTTCGATCGGGCGTCAGGGTGACTGCCGTATGTGGGCAAGTCGATCACGAAGTGGCTGCTTATCCGATATGTCCCCCGTGGGGGATGTTGCGTGCCGTACTCCATGAGTCGCTTCGATGACCTGAGTGAGTGGTTCCTCCGCCAATGCGACGAGCCGGGCCCGGCTCACCGCCTCGGTGCGTTCCAGCGCCGCCATCCGGCCGTTCGGCAGGCGCATGTAGAGCAGCCCCGTCCGGTCGGCTGTCATGATCTTGGTCAGGCGTTCGAGCGTGTCCGGGGCCAGCGGCGTGTCCACCGGCCCGGTGTAGCGGAACGGCACCGGGAAGGCCGTCGGCGGCACCTGGTCGGCCAGCCGGACCCGCGGATCATCCTGGAACCCCGCCGCGAGCAGCTCCAGCTCCGTGGCGGGCTCCTCCGACCGCCCGTGCGGCAGGCTCGACCACGGCGCCACCAGCGTGACCACGACATCCGGCACCGAGCCGTTCAGCGCCGCCTCGATCGCCTCCCTGGCCACCAGCTCACCGGCCCGCCCCACATCCAGCACCACCTCGATGTACGGCACCCGCCAGCCCCGCCCGCGCTCCTTGCGCAACTCCCGCCGCAGCGGCACCCGATGCGCCAGATAGGGCTCCACCGCCCGGATCGTCGCCTCCCGATCCCGCCGCTGCGCCGGAATCCCCAGATGTACGGCCTTCGCCGCCAAATCCGGCACGAACACCGCCCCAGCCTGGGCCAATCGATAGGCGAACTCGGTGTCCTCCCCCCGATGCACCTCGGCGTCAAATCCCCCCGCGCTCTGATAAAACGCCCGATGCAGCGACATCGTGGGCCCCGTGCACACGTGATAGGGATTGCGGCTTTTACGCATCCCGTCAAGTCGCTTGATCGTCTTCTCGGTGCTGCTCGGCATCGCCCCGGTCAGATCGATCAGCTCCGCCAGCGTGCCGGCGCCGACCGCCGCGTGCACCTGTTCCGGCGTGAGCGGCGGCTCCGGCACGAACACCTTCCCGCCGATGGTGACCAGGTAATCGGTGAGATGGTGCCACCGCAGCAGCACCTCCAGATGCTCCCGATACGGCACCATGTCGGCGTCCAGCCGCTGGATGACCGCGCCCTCGGCGACCGCGACCCCCGCGTTCAGCGCGTGCGCGGGACCCCAGCCGTCCGGGCTCGTCCGGATCACCCGGCAGCGCTCGGGCCGGAGCTCCGGCAGGCGCAGCGGCGGCTCGCTGCCGTCGTCCACGACGATGACCTCGGTCAGTCCCGGCGGGTAGCTCTGCGCCGCCAGCGCGGCCAGCGCCAGATCCAGGCGGTGCTGCCCGCCATAGGCCGGCACGATCACACTTACTGCCAGCGACGGCGTCCACTCTCCGGGCTCCGCCGGAGTGAGCGGAGCGTAGTCGTTGTGGCGGATCCTCGGCCGGGCGGCGTTGCCCGTCACAGTCGCGCTCCTCACGTCTCGCACGAGTGGTGAAATTTCGCGTCGTGAACTCTAGTGAAACACTCTGAGTGTTCGATGGGAGAGCTAGCCCCCAATGACCGGCCAATTTTTGCCGACATATCCCATCAATTGGACAGCGCATCCCGCGCCTTGGGCAGTTGGCCCTACACTCGACTCCCAATAGCGCAGGTAGAAGGAGTAATCATGGCCAGGGCATCCAGGGCATGGCGTGGTCTCATCGAGGAGTACCGTGACCGGCTTCCCGTGAGCACGGACACGCCCGTGGTGACGCTGCTGGAGGGCGGCACGCCGCTGGTTCCTGCGCACCGGGTGTCCGAGCTGGTCGGCTGCGAGGTCCACCTGAAGGTCGAGGGGCTCAACCCGACCGGCAGCTTCAAGGACCGGGGCATGACCATGGCCATCAGCAAGGCCGTGGAGGAGGGCGCGCAGGCGGTCATCTGCGCGTCCACGGGGAACACCTCCGCGTCCGCGGCCGCGTACGCGACCAGGGCCGGGCTGACCTGCGCCGTGCTGGTGCCGCGCGGCAAGATCGCGATGGGCAAGCTGGCCCAGGCGCTGGTGCACGGGGCGAAACTGCTGCAGGTCGAGGGCTCCTTCGACGACTGCCTGGAGATGACCAAGAAGCTGGCCGAGAACTACCCGATCGCGCTGGTGAACTCGGTCAATCCGTACCGGTTGCAGGGGCAGAAGACGGCCGCGTTCGAGATCGTGGACGCGCTCGGCGACGCGCCCGACGTGCACTGCATCCCGGTGGGGAACGCGGGCAACATCTCGGCGTACTGGATGGGGTATCAGGAGTACGCGGCGGACGGCATCGCGAGCCGGCGCCCCCGGATGCTGGGGTTCCAGGCGAGCGGGGCCGCGCCCATCGTCAACGGCGCGCCGGTGACCCACCCGCACACCATCGCCACCGCGATCCGGATCGGCAACCCCGCCTCCTGGCGGCTGGCCACCGCGGCCAGGGACGAGTCGGGCGGCGACATCCAGGCCGTCACCGACCGGCAGATCGCGGCGGCGTACAAGCTGCTCGCGCAGGGGGAGGGCGTGTTCGTCGAGCTGGCCTCGGCGGCCAGCGTCGCCGGGCTGCTCCAGGCACACGAGCAGGGCCTGATCAACCCGGGTGAGCGGATCGTCTGCACGGTCACCGGCAACGGCCTGAAGGACCCGGACTGGGCGATCTCGGGCGCGCCGACCCCGGTCACCATTCCGATCGACGCGTACGCGGCGGCGGCCGCACTGGAACTCGCCTGACGGGAGAGGCATGACGGAGAGCGTTCTGGTGCGGGTACCCGCCACCAGCGCCAATCTGGGGCCCGGGTTCGACTCGCTGGGTCTCGCGCTAGATCTGCACGACGACGTCGAGGTCGAGCTCACGGGGGACGATGTCCAGATCGACATCGACGGTCACGGGGCGGGGGAGGTGGACCCCGGCGAAGGCCACCTGATCATCGCCACCATGCGGCGGACCTTCGACCTGCTCGGCGCCGACCAGCCCAAGGGCATCAGGCTGCGCTGCCGCAACCGCATCCCGCACGCCCGCGGCCTGGGCTCGTCCTCGGCCGCGATCGTGGCGGGCGTGCTCGCGGCGCGCGCGTTCAGCGACGCGCCCGGATTCGGCGACGTCCAGGTCCTGGAACTCGCCGCCCGGATCGAGGGCCACCCCGACAACGTCGCACCCTGCCTGTACGGCGGCTTCACCATCGCCTACACCGAAGCCGGCACATCCCGCGCGGTCACCCTGCCGGTGCACGAGAAGGTCAGGCCGGTCGCCCTGATCCCGGATTTCCGGCTCTCCACCGAGGCCGCCCGGGGCCTGCTCCCGGCCACGATCCCGCACGCCGAGGCCGCCGCGAACAGCGGAAACGCCGCGCTGCTGGTGCATGCGCTGACCCAGCGCCCGGACCTGCTGATGATCGCCACAGAAGATCATCTGCACCAGAGCTATCGCGCGCCTGCCATGCCGCGCACCGCCGAACTGGTACAACGGCTCCGGTCGGCCGGGGTGCCCGCGGTCGTCTCGGGGGCGGGCCCGACGATTCTTGCGTTTTCCGGTGGATCCGCGCAGGATTCGATCGCGTCAGAAGTGGGTACTGACTGGCACATCCAGCCGCTGAACGTCGATCCAGCCGGTGCGTACGTTCAGTTTCCTGAGACACGCTGATGCCTCTTCGACCTTCAGGGAATAGCTGTGTGCGCTGGTGATGTTAGGCTGATAGCCGCACCAGGTGCCCCCGTGTTGGGTGCGTGCTTGTCATTCGCACATCTCCGCACTTCGCCTAGCCGAAGTAGCGGTGATTTCCCAGAATCTGCCTCCTCCAGTCGCTCACGCGGTCAGAGGCGGTGCATTCGGAGACATGCGCGTTCGAACCACCTCGACATCTGGTCGGTGGTGGCAATCCGGGGGGATTCCCCCCGGGCCTCTACCGCTCGTGAATCTCGGTACCCAGAGGGATCCATACATGAGGTTCGCGAAGCCCGACCCGGTCTGTCCCGCCGGGTCGCACCACCGGGACGCCTGGACGAACAAGCCCGGCGCCCGACCCCTGGGAAGGACCATTAGTTGAGCGACACCACCGAACTCCTCGCCGACGCAGCCGCCGGCGACGCCCCCACCGCCGCCGCGGCGCGCTCGCCGCGTCGTCGCTCCGGCACCGGCCTGTCCGCCATGGTGCTGCCCGAGCTGCAGGCCATGGCCTCCGGCCTCGGTATCAGCGGGACCGGCCGGATGCGCAAGAGCCAGCTCATCGCGGCCATCCAGGAGAAGCAGGGGGGATCCGCGGCCGCCGTGGAGGCCAAGCCCGCGGAAGCCGCGCCCGTTGAGCGCCCCACCCGTGCCCGTCGGGAACGTTCCCGGGCCGCCGCGGCTCCGGAGCAGCCCGCGCTGCCCGTCCAGGCCGCCGAGTCGCGCCCGGAACCGGAGCCCGCCGCCGTGGAGCGCGTGGACAGCGCTCCGGCGATCCAGTCCCAGCCCGCCGCGCAGTCCGTCGCCAACTCCGCCGCGCAGTCCGCGCCGGAACCGCAGGCCGCCGCCCAGGGCGACGTCACGCACAGCGACACCCGGGACAGCCGTGGCGACCGGATGAACGACCGCCGCGAGCGCCGGGGGCGCAACGACCGCGGGGAGCGCGGCGACCGCCGTGACCGTGGTGACCGCACCGACCGGGGCGACCGTACCGATCGCACCGACCGGACTGACCGCACGGATCGCACGGACCGGACCGAGCGCACGGACCGGACCGAGCGCACGGACCGGACCGAGCGCGTCGAGCGGGTGGACCGGAGTGACCAGCGCGCGGCCGACCTCGGCGACAGCCGGGGCCGCGACCGCCAGGACAACCGGCCGGACACACGGTCGGACGCTCGGTCGGATGCCCGGTCGGACAACCGGCAGGGTGACCGCCAGAACGACCGCCAGGGCCCGCCCGGCCAGGACGACGACCCGCGCGGTCGCCGGGGCCGGTTCAGGGAGCGCAACCGGCGTGGCCGGGACCGCTTCGGGGAGAGCAACGAGCCCGTGGTCAGCGAGGACGACGTCCTCATCCCGATCGCTGGCATCCTCGACATCCTGGACAACTACGCCTTCGTCCGGACCAGCGGCTACCTGCCCGGCTCGAACGACGTCTACGTCTCGCTCGCCCAGATCCGCCGCAACGGCCTGCGCAAGGGCGACGTCATCACCGGCGCCGTCCGGCAGCCCCGCGACGGCGAGCGCCGGGAGAAGTTCAACGCGCTGGTCCGCCTGGACACGGTCAACGGCATGGAGCCGGACCAGGCCAGGCAGCGCCCCGACTTCAACAAGCTCACCCCGCTGTACCCGCAGGAGCGGCTCCGCCTGGAGACCGAGCACAACATCATGACCACCCGGATCATCGACATGGTCTCGCCGATCGGCAAGGGCCAGCGTGGTCTGATCGTCTCGCCGCCCAAGGCGGGCAAGACGATGGTGCTGCAGGCGATCGCCAACGCGATCACCCGCAACAGCCCCGAGTGCCACCTGATGGTCGTGCTGGTGGACGAGCGTCCAGAAGAGGTCACCGACATGCAGCGGTCGGTGAAGGGCGAGGTCATCCACTCCACCTTCGACCGTCCGGCCGAGGACCACACCACGGTCGCCGAGCTCGCCATCGAGCGCGCCAAGCGCCTGGTCGAGCTGGGCCACGACGTGGTCGTGCTGCTCGACTCGATCACCCGGCTGGGCCGCGCCTACAACCTGGCCGCCCCGGCGTCCGGGCGCATCCTGTCCGGCGGTGTCGACTCGACCGCGCTCTACCCGCCGAAGCGGTTCTTCGGCGCGGCGCGCAACATCGAGAACGGCGGCTCGCTGACGATCCTCGCCACCGCGCTGGTGGAGACCGGCTCCAAGATGGACGAGGTCATCTTCGAGGAGTTCAAGGGCACCGGCAACATGGAGCTCAAGCTCAGCCGCTCGCTCGCCGACAAGCGCATCTTCCCGGCCGTGGACGTGGACTCCTCCAGCACGCGTAAGGAAGAGATCCTGCTCGGCAAGGAGGAACTCCAGGTCGTCTGGAAGCTCCGCCGGGTGCTGCACGCGCTCGACATGCAGCAGGCGCTGGAACTCCTCCTGGAGAAGATGAAGGAGACCAAGTCCAACGCCGAGTTCCTGATGCAGGTCCAGAAGACCACCGTCAGCAACGACCGCGACTAGCTCGTCAGAACGACGCCCCGGGTGCTTCCGCCCGGGGCGTTTTTCGTTTTGGTACGGCCCTGGCAAACGGTTGCCAGAACGATTGCCACGGCCGCGCCCTGGGGACAGCACCAGGGTGAAGACGCCCGCTCGCCCCATGTCGCCGCGTCCGGCGGGCTTGTCATGCTGCACATGCTTCTTATGTCCGGTTTGCGGAGGGGATGGGCATGACGGCTGAGGTGCGGCTTCCCCTGCGGGAGCGGGTGCCGTTCGGGCGGTGGGGGCCGCTGAGGGTCGCGGCGGATCCGGCGACCTGGCGGGCGGTGCCGTACCTGCTGGGGAGCATGGTGCTCGGGGGGTGCTACTTCGTCGGGCTGGCGTTCGCGATTCCGGTGTCGGTGGCGTTCATCGTGGTCTGGGTGGGGTTGCCGCTGCTGGTGGTCACCATGTTCCTGTGGCGGGGGGCCGCCATGGTGGAGCGGCGGCTGGTGCGGTGGTCGTTCGGGGTGGAATTGCCGGATCCATACCGGCCTCGGCCGGGCCGGGGGTTCTGGAACCATGTCGGGTGGCTGTTCCGGGATCCGGCGACCTGGAAGGACCTGGGGTATCTGCTGCTGCTGTTCCCGGTGGGTCTGGTGGAGTTCGTCGCCTCGGTGCTGTTCTGGTCGGTGTCGATCGGCCTGATCGTCGGGCCGATCGCGGTCGTGCTCGACGGCGAGTGGCTGTCGGTGGGGGACTTCCGGGTCGACACCATGATCGAGGCCGTGCCGGTGACGATCCTCGGGATCGCGCTGCTGTTCACCGGCCTGTACGCGATCCGCGGCCTGGCCTGGCTGCACGGCGCGCTGGCCCGGCTGCTGCTCGGGACCGACGAGACCACCCTGCTGGCGGCGCGCGCCGACCGGCTACGGGCCAGCCGCGCGCGTGGCGTGGACGCGGCCGAGAACGAGCGCCGCCGGATCGAGCGCGACCTGCACGACGGCGCGCAGCAGCGGCTGCTGGCGGTGGCCCTGGACCTGGGGCGGGCGCAGGCCAAAATGGACGCGGAGCCGGAGGTGGCGCGGCAGCTGCTGGCCAGCGCGCACGCGGGGACGAAAGCCGCCATCGCCGAGCTGCGTGACCTGGCCAGGGGGATCTATCCGGCCATCCTCACCGATCGCGGGCTCGACGCGGCCCTGTCGTCGCTGGCCGCGCGGGCGCCGGTGCGGGTGGACGTCTCCGTGGAGATCACCGACCGGCCGCCGCCGGCCGTGGAGAGCATCGCCTACTTCATCGTGGCCGAATCGCTCACCAACATGGCCAAACACGCGGCCGCCACCGAGGCGCGGGTGCACGTCAGCCGGCAGGACCTGCGGGTGGTGGTCGAGGTGGCCGACAACGGGCTGGGCGGGGCGGTCGCCGTCGCGGGGGGCGGGCTGGCGGGGCTGGCCGACCGGGCCGCGACCATCGACGGGATCCTCACCGTGGACAGCCCGCCGGGCGGGCCGACGCTGGTCCGGGCAGAGCTGCCCTGCACGTGGTGAGCTCTAGGCTGGACGGCATGCGGGTGGTGATCGCGGAGGATTCCGTACTGCTCAGGGAAGGGCTCACCCGGCTGCTCGAAGACGGCGGGGTGACCACGGTCGCGGCGGTGGGGGACGGTCCCGCGCTGGTGGCGGCGGTCGAGGAGCACCGGCCTGACCTGGCGGTGGTGGACGTGCGGATGCCGCCCTCGCACACCGACGAGGGGTTGCGGGCGGCGTTGGAGGTGCGGGCCAGGCGGCCGGGGTTCCCGATCCTGGTGCTGTCCCAGTATGTCGAGGAGCGGTACGCGACCGAGCTGATCGGCGGCGGCGCGTCCGCGGTCGGCTACCTGCTCAAAGAGCGCATCGCGGACGTGGCCGAGTTCTTCGACGCGGTACGGCGGGTGGCCGGCGGCGGGACGGTCATCGATCCCGACGTGGTGGTGCAGCTGCTCAGCCGGCGGCGGCTGCCGCGGGAACGGCTGACCGCGCGGGAGAACGAGGTGCTGGCGCTGATGGCGGAAGGGCGGTCGAACGGGGCCATCTCCGCGCGAATGGTCATCTCGGAGGGGGCGGTCGAGAAGCACATCTCCAGCATTTTCCAGAAGCTGGAGCTGGATCCCGCGCCGGACGACCACCGGCGGGTGCTGGCGGTGCTGGCCTTCCTGGGGCATTGATGCATTCTGGGCATACTCGCCGGGCAGGTTTTTCGGCAGGCTTGCCGGGCGTGGATTGGCGGCATGAAAACGCCCCCGTGCCCAGGCCCGGACACGGGGGCGCGTATTCAGCCGGCGAGAGCTACTTCACGTCGACGAACTTCGACGGAGACCACGCCTTGTTGGTCATGCTCGAACCGGTGGCGCCGAGCCGCCAGTAGCCGTCGTACTTGGGCTTGACGGTCTTGCTGTACTTGCCGGAGTTGTTCGCGCCCACGTAGCCGACGAACTTCCAGGTCGAGGTGCCCTTCTTCTTGAAGTAGAGCTTGAGGATCTTCTTCTTCCACGCGCCCCAGGAGGTGTACCCCCGGTAGACCTTGCCGTAAAGCTTGGTCGACTTGCCCTTCTTCACCTTGGTCGGCGAGGCCACCAGCGTGATCTTCGACTTGGCCTTGCTGGAACCCTTGGTGACCGTGAAGCCGTCCACGAAGGCGTAGGTCTTGCTGCCCCGGGTGACGGTCGCCTTGAGCTGCCACGAACCCGCGTTGGTGTCGTAGTCCATCGAGGTCGAGCCGTGGTAGGAGTCGTCCGACTCCAGGCCGGTGTTCAGCGAGTAGTAGTCGTCGTCGTCCTTGCTCTCCAGCCGGACGTCGGTCACCTTCTCCTCGCCGGCCGCGGCACCGCGCTCCAGCTTGAAGGCGACGTAGACGTCGATCTCCTTGCCCGACTTGAGCGCGACCGTGCTCGGGTCCACGTTCATGTTCGTGATGCGCGTGGCCTTGGCGACCGTGAACTCGTGGCTCTTCTCGTCGTCCTTGACCGCGCCGGTGGCGTCCGGGGTGACGGTCACCTTGAGCGTCCACTTGCCGGAGGTGGTCGGCTTGTCGGAGGAGGTGATCGGGATCGAGCCGTTCACTTCGACACTGGCGAGCGGGGAGGCCCCGGCGCCGAGGTCGGGGATGGCGGTGACGGTGGCGGCCGTTCCCGCGCCGCTCGTCGCCTCGCCTTCCTTGTAGAAGACCGCCACGACCTTCGGCGCCTTTACGCCGGTGTACGTCGGGCTGGTCAGCGTGAACTTGAACGGCATCTTGTCACTCCCGGTGGGAGGGACGAACGTGTCGGCGACCGTGATGGTGCCGATGACGCCGGCGAAGGCATTGGCGGGGGAGGCGACGGTGATGGCCGCACCGCTGCTGAATACCGCTGCCCCCGTTACGGCCGCAAGTACCAGCCGCAGGGTCTTCCTCATGTTGGATGGCCCCTTACATCAGTCAATTGGAGGGAAAAGTCGGGCTTTTGAGCCTAGTGGGGCTGGTGAGACTCGTCCAGCCAAAGGGATTAATCTACCGGAAAGTGGGAAAGCCCGCACAGACAACGTGTCTGTGCGGGCTTCCCGATTTGAGCTAGCGAACGTCTACATATTTGTAGGCCGACCACTTACCGAGCGTGAGCGACGTCGCGAACGCGCCAACACGCCAGTACCCGTCGTACTTCGGCTTCACCGTCTTGGTGAACTTGCCGGAGTTGTTCGCGCCGATGTAGGCCGCGAACTTCCAGGTCTTGGTGCCCTTTTTCTTGAAGTACAGCTTGACGATCTTCTTCTTCCAGGGGCCCCACGAGGTGTACCCACGGTAAACCGTGCCGTACATCTTGACGGACTTGCCCTTCTTGACCTTGGTCGGGCTCACCGCGAAGGTGACCTTCGACTTGGCCTTGGAGGTGGTGCCCTTCTTGACGTCGAAGCCCTTGACGAAGGAGTACGTCTTGGCGCCGCGGGTGATGGTGAGCTTGGCCTGCCAGCGACCGGTCGAGGTGGAGGAGTCCATCGAGACGTAGTCGTAGTAGGTCTTGTCGTCAGCCTCCATCCCCGTCTGCAGCGAGTAGTAGTCAGAGGTGTCGTCGCTCTCGACGCGCGCCTCCTTGAGAACCTCGCCGCCCGCCTTCTCGATGACGGCGCGGACCGCGACGTCAACGGAGGTGCCCGACTTCAGCGTGACCGTGTCGGGGTCGACGTCGAAGTTGCTCACCCGGGTGGCGGCGGCGACGGTGAAGTCGGTCGCCTTGGTCCAGCCGGTGGTCGGCGCGACCGTGGCGGCCGTGTCGGTCAGCGCGAGTTCAAGACGCCACTTGTCGCTGGCCGTGTCGCTGACCGAGACCGGGATGACGCCCTTGACCACAGCCTCGTTCGGGCTGGGAGCGGTCGACAGCGCGGCCGGCTGGGTGACGGTTCCGTTCGCCCACACGATCGAGCTGGCGGTGTCGTCCTTGGTGAAGTGGACCCAGATCTTCTTGTCCGGCTGACCGGCCGCAGTGTAGGCGCCGGTCACTTTGACGGAGAAGTCGATGTTGCTAGAACCACTCGGCGGAAGGAAGGCGTCTACGAACGCTACTGCGTCCGATGAGAACGCAGCATCCGCACTGGCGGGGGTTGCGGTGATGGCCACACCGCTGGCAATGATCGCCACCCCGCTCACGCCTGCAAAGAGGTGCCGCAGGCTTTTCCTCATGGATTCCCCTTACTTAGGTCATTTTGAGGGAAAGGTCGGGTTTGAGCACGTGAGCCTACTGGGGCTGGTGGGGCGCGGTCCACCTGATCATGAGGGTTCTCATGGAGTTCCCAGGCTCCCGATGACCGCCCGGGAATGCGGAGTGGCCTGGGAAGGTTCCAGCATCTGGCACACTGGTAGCCGAACCGCAGCGGTTCCGGTTCCCGCCCCCAGGCTGGCAGAGGCGACCCGGCGACCGCCCCTCGGAGAGGAAATAGGTATGAAGCCCGACATCCACCCCACGTATGTCGTCACCAATGTGACTTGCACGTGTGGGAACACGTTCACCACGCGGAGCACCGCCACCAGCGGTTCGATCCACGCCGACGTCTGTTCGGCCTGCCACCCGTTCTACACGGGCAAGCAGAAGATCCTCGACACTGGTGGCCGAGTTGCCCGCTTCGAGGCTCGCTTCGGCAAGAAGACCGCGGGCAAGTAGCTTCCTACCAGACGCCGGCTCGGATTCGTCCCTATTTGTCAGGGGGCGAACCCGGGTCGGCGTTCTTGGTGACTGGGCTCCGGCAGCGCATCTTCTTCCACGAAAGGACGCACGGTGAATCTCGACGAACTCATCGGCGAGTACACAGATCTCGAGCTCAAGCTCGCCGATCCGGCCGTGCACGCCGACCAGGCGAAGGCGAAGGCGTACGGCAAGAGGTATGCGGCGCTCACCCCCATCGTGGCCACCTACCGCGAGCTGGACAGCGTCCGCGAGGACATCAAGGCAGCCAGGGAGCTGGCCAGCGAGGACGCGTCCTTCGCGGCCGAGGCCGACGAGCTGGAGCTGCGGGTGCCCGCGCTGGAGGAACGGCTCACGCACCTGCTGGTGCCGCGTGACCCCAACGACGACAAAGACATCATCATGGAGATCAAGGCGGGCGAGGGCGGCCAGGAGTCGGCCCTGTTCGCGGGCGACCTCCTGCGGATGTACACGCGCTACGCCGAGCGGGTCGGGTTCCGCGCCGAGATCATCGACGCGCAGTACTCCGACCTGGGCGGCTACAAGGACGTCACGGTCGCGATCAAGGCGAAGAACGGCGCCTGGGGGAAGCTCAAGTTCGAGGGCGGCGTGCACCGGGTGCAGCGTGTCCCGGCCACCGAGTCGCAGGGGCGCATCCACACCTCCGCCGCCGGCGTGCTCGTCTACCCCGAGGCCGAGGAGGTCGACGTCCACGTCGACCCCAACGACCTGCGCATCGACGTCTACCGGTCCGGCGGTCCCGGCGGGCAGAGCGTGAACACCACCGACTCGGCGGTCCGGATCACCCACCTGCCGACCGGCGTCGTGGTCTCCTGCCAGAACGAGAAGAGCCAGCTGCAGAACAAGGAGTCGGCGATGCGCGTGCTGCGCGCCCGGCTGCAGGCGCTGGCCGAGGAGGAGGCCAACGCCGCCGCGATGGCCGAGCGCAAGTCGCAGGTGCGCACCGTGGACCGGTCGGAGCGGGTGCGGACCTACAACTTCCCGGAGAATCGCATCTCCGACCACCGGGTGGGCTTCAAGGCCTACAACCTGGACCAGGTCCTCGACGGCGACCTCGACGCCGTGATCCAGGCCCTGATCGACGCCGAGCTGGCGGAGAAGCTGGCCGCCCACTCGTAACCTTTGGACCCATGTGAAGCCATGACCTTCCTCCTGGACGAGATCGCCCTCGCCACCGCCCGGCTCGCCGAGGCCGGTGTGCCCTCGCCGCGCACCGACGCCGAGGAGATCGCCGCGTTCGTCCACGGAGTCAGCCGGGGGCGGCTGCACTCCGTCAAGGACTCTGACTTCGACGCCCTGTTCTGGGAGGGAGTGGCCCGCCGCGAGTCCCGGGAGCCGCTCCAGCACATCACTGGAAGGGCATACTTCCGTTACCTGTCGCTGGAGGTCGGGCTGGGGGTGTTCGTGCCGCGCCCGGAGACCGAGGTGGTCGCCGGCTGGGCCATCGCCCGGCTGAGCGAGATGGACGTGGCCTCCCCGGTGGTGGTCGACCTGGGCACCGGCTCCGGCGCGATCGCGCTGTCGATCGCTCAGGAGGTGGCGCTCGCCCAGGTGCACGCGGTGGAGATCGACCCGGTGGCGTACGGGTGGGCGAAGCGGAACATCCTCGAACACGGGCAGGGGCGCACCACGCTCCATCCTGAGGATCTGGCCGACTGCCTGCCGGAGCTGGACGGGCAGGTTGACCTGGTCATCTCCAACCCGCCGTACATTCCGCCGGGGGCGGTGCCGCGCGACCCCGAGGTCCGCGACTACGATCCCAGCCGCGCGCTGTACGGCTCGGGCCAGGACGGTCTGGACGAGGTCAGAGCGGTGGAGCGCACGGCCAGGCGGCTGTTGCGGCCCGGTGGTCTGGTCGCCGTGGAGCACGCGGACGAGCAGGGCAACGCGGTCTACTGGCTGTTCTCCGAGGACAACGGGTGGCGGGACGCGAGACTCCGGCAAGATCTGACCGGACGGGATCGTTTTGTCACCGCGAAGTTCGGTCAAGAGTGAGGGATGTCATGAGTCGTCGGTATTTGTGTGCGAACCCGGGTGAGCGGGCGTCGGGCCTGATAGACGCGGTCTCGGCGGTCCGCAGCGGTGAGCTCATCGTGCTGCCGACCGACACCGTGTACGGCATCGGCGCCGACGCGTTCACCCCGACCGCGGTCTCCGCGCTGCTGGAGGCGAAGGGCCGGGGGCGGGACATGCCGGTGCCCGTCCTGGTCGGGACCGTGCGCGCGGCCAACGCGCTGGTGGAGGGGCTCGGCTCGTACGGGCAGGATCTGGTGGACGCCTTCTGGCCCGGCCCGCTGACCCTGATCTGCCGGGTGAACCGGTCGCTGACCTGGGATCTCGGCGAGACCAAGGGCACCGTGGCGCTGCGCATGCCGCTGCACGGTGTGGCCCTGGACCTGCTCAAGGAGACCGGTCCGATGGCCGTCTCCAGCGCCAACCGCTCCGGCGCGGTCCCCGCCGTGACCGCCGCCGAAGCCGAGGAGCAACTCGGCGAGTCCGTCGCCGTCTATCTCGACGGCGGACCGTGTGAGGACAGCGCACCCTCCACGATCCTGGATCTCACCACACCGGTCCCCCGGGTACTCAGGAATGGTGCCATCCCCGCCGACAAGCTCAAGGCCATCGTGGGCTATCTGGCGACCGACTGAGCCCTGCTCCGACGCGGGTGATCTAGCGAATCACTGAGCCCTACTGCGACGTGGGCCGCCTGGCGACCGACTGAGCCCCTTCTGGCGTGGGCTGTCCGGCGACCGACTGGGCCTTGGTCCTGATCCCTGATGTCCGGGGGCGATTCATGCCATCTGGCTATCGCCTCCTCGTCCGGCGTCCGCCGAAGCTACCGTGAATCAAGGAAGCGCGCCCGGCCGCTGCGCCCGCAGCCAGCGCGACCATTGACGCTGACTTCTCGCGGAGCGTGCTCATGGCGAAGCTGGACGGGATGGACCCCAAGCTGGTCCGGGAACTCCTGGCACAGATCACCCGCGCGGGCGAACAGATGGACCTCGTCGAGGCGAAGGTGGCCCAATTCACCCGAACCGCCGGCGTCCCCATCCGCCCCACCCACCGCCCCTCCCAGATCGCCGACGCTGGCGCCACCATGGTCAGGGACGTCTCCACCCGCCTGGCCCTCCTGGAAAAACGCGAAAAGCAGGACCCCCCACCACGCCCCTCCACCGACGACAAACCCCCTTCCGGCGGCCCCGCCTCCGACTCCACCCAGCCAACCCCCGGCGACGACTCAAAGCAGCCGCCACCTGCGAAGGACGAGTCGGAGAAGCCGCCGTCCAAGGGCGAAAGCGAGCAGCCTCCGCCATCGAAGGACGAGCCGGAGAAGCCGCCTGCGAAGGGTGAGAGCGAGCAGCCGCCGCCCTCCAAGGACGAGCCGGAGAAGCCGCCCTCGAAGGGTGAGAGCGAGCAGCCACCACCTGCAAAGGACGAGTCGGAGAAGCCGCCGTCCAAGGGTGAGAGCGAGCAGCCACCACCTGCAAAGGACGAGTCGGAGAAGCCGCCGTCCAAGGGTGAAAGTGAGCAGCCGCCGCCCTCCAAGGATGAACCGGAGAAGCCGCCGTCGAAGGATGAGCCGGAGCAGCCGCCGTCGGAGGACGACTGTGAGAAATCACCGCCGTCCAAGGGCGAGTCGGAGCAGCCGCCGCCCTCCAAAGGTGAGTCGGAGCAGCCTCCGTCGAAGGGTGAGAGTGAGCAGCCGCCCTCCAGGGGCGAGGATGAGCGGCCGGTCGAGCCGAAGCAGCCTTGTGATGACGATGCGACGCCGGACACCCAGCGGAAGGATCACCGGGACGACATCGATCAGACCGGTGGGCGTCAGGTGATCATCGTTGATGGCGTGAAGGTGGTCAGTACTCCGCTCAACCAGCCGTCGGACGCGTATCTGGCCTGGCTGAGCGAGCACATGCAGGACATTCAGCCCATCGACACGCCCAACACGTTGGACGGCGTCTACATCACCACCAACGGTGACGGCCCGCACCCGACCGGCCCCGCCGGCCTGGTCCAGCCAATGACACCGACCGTGCCGTTCGACCCGCCCCAACCGGGCCTGGCCCCCGGCGACCCGCTGGGCGAGTACATCGGCACCCCGGAGGACAACCTCACCGAGGACCCCTCGGCCGCGTCTCCCGGAACGGCCAACCCATCCGTGCCCGGAACAGCCAACCCGGCTGTGCTCACCAGCCCGGACCCCACCCCAGGCAACCCGCTCGGCGACTCCACCGGCACCCCGTCCGACAACTTCGCCGCCGCACCGTCCGACGACCCGTCGATCATCGGCCCCACCGCCCCACTGGGCGAAGGCGAGCCCTCAGCCCTCGGCTCCGGCGGCGACCTACCCGCCCAAAACCCCGGCCCCAACCAGGACCTCCCCAACCAGGACCAACCACGCGACCAGGAACAGCCGCCGAACCAGGACAATTCGCGAGGTCAGGAGCAGCCGCCCAACCAGGATTACCCGCGAGGTCAGGAGCAGCCGCCCAACCAGGATTACCCGCGAGGTCAGGAGCAGCCGCCGAGCCAGGGCGACCCGCGGGGCCAGGAGCAGCCACCAAGTCAGGACTATCCGCGGGGCCAGGAGCAGCCGCCGAGCCAGGACAATCCGCGAGGCCAGGAGCAGCCGCCGAGTCAGGATTCGCCCAGGGGGCAGGAGCAGGATCCGCCGCGGGATCAGAACCAGCCGCCGTCGCAGAATCCGCCGGGAAATGGCGGGGACGACTGTCCGCAGCCGGGGTCCTCGGGGAGTGCGGCGTCTGGAAACAGTCCGGCCTCGTCCAATGGATCGGGTTACACGCTCGATCCTCGGGCGCTCGCGGCGCAGCAGCCCGGGGATGTGCTCTCCGTACCGGCGAATCAGTTGGATGACGACGCGCTGCGGGCGCTGATCGCGCTGCATGAGAACGTCGGGCCGATGGATATACCGGGTATGTCGGGTGGTGATGCCTGGGCGGGGTCGCTCGATCCGGAGCCTGTTCTGCTGATTGGTTCTGGGGAGGAGATTGACCCGAGGGCGTTGGCGGCGCAGCAGCCTGGTGATGTGTTGTCGGTTCCGGCGAAGCCGCCGACTGATGATGCGCTTCGGGCTCTCATCCAGCTGCATGGCGAGATCGGGCCGATGGACATGCCGAGCATGTCGGGTGATGATGCCTGGGCGGGGTCGCTCGATCCGGAGCCTGTCCTGCTGGTCGGTTCTGGGGAGGAGATCGATCCGAGGGCGTTGGCGGCGCAGCAGCCTGGTGATGTGTTGTCGGTTCCGGCGAAGCCGCCGACTGATGATGCGCTTCGGGCTCTCATCCAGCTGCACGGGGAGATCGAGCCGATGGACATGCCCAGCGTTTCGGTGCCGGCGGGGGAGTGGGGCACCGGTGAATGGGCGCCGATGACGATCACTCCCGATGGCCCGGTCGGTGTCGTCGAACCGAACGATCCAGATCAGCCGATTCCCGCCCCAGGCGCGTAGACGCAGACGTAGGAGAACATGTGAGTTACGTCGACCCCCCCGCGCCGCGACCGCTTCAGCCGGGTGAGACGCCGCCCGCGCCGTCCAGCTCCGACCTGCTGGTTCCGGGCGGTCAGACCACCACCTGGGTGTTCAACCCGGAGTACCAGCGCCTGGTGGACCTCTGGTTCCAGGTCCTCCCGCTGATGGAGCAGCTCACCACGTCCCTGGACAAGCCGTACCAGATGGCCAGGAGCACCGATGTGTGGGACGCGCCCGTGGCGAAGCGCTATGTGCAGGACATCGGCGAGTGGCGTAATCGCCTGGGGCTGTACCGCCAGGCGGTGCTGACCGCGATCAGCGACGAGGCGGCGGACACGCCGCGCTGGGTGCCCAGCAAGGCGGGGGCGCCGCACGCCTACTCCTGACGCACGCCCACCTCCGACGCCCACCTGCGCGTGACACACGCCTACTTCCGACGCGCGCCACGCGCAGGTGCGCGCCTATGCCCAAGCGCGCCTACCCCCGCGCGCGCCCGCGCGTGGCGCGTGAAGGTATGGCCAAGGGTCGTTCGTGCTTCAAGTGGCGTGCAACCGGGGTGCGCTAGCGTCGGGAAACCGGTAAGCGCCCAGATCGCGCATCCGAGCGAATGTTTCGTCGGAATCTGTGTCGTTTTACCGTCACAACTGGTCCTTCGATCCGGGAAACTAGGTCCGTGCGCGAATACTTCCTTGTGGCGCTCGTCACGGCCGTTGTCACCTATCTGCTGGTGCCTCCGGTCCGGGCCTTCGCGCTGCGCATCGGCGCGGCGCCCGAGGTCAGGGAACGGGACGTGCACAAGGTGCCGACTCCACGCCTCGGCGGCCTGGCGATGTTCGGCGGCATGGCCGCGGGGCTGCTCGTCGCCACCCAACTGCCGTGGGTGGGCGGGGCGCTCGACCAGCAGTCCGGTCAGACCGCGATGGCGCTGCTCGCGGCTGGCGGCCTGATCGTGGTGACCGGCTTCCTGGACGACTGGCTGGGCATGGACGCGCTGGTCAAGCTGGGCGGCCAGATCGCCGCCGGCGGACTGCTCGTCTACTTCGGCGTCACCCTGCGCTACCTGCCGCTGCCGTCGAACATGGGCGGCGAGCTGAGCCTGGACACCAACCTCCAGGTCGTCATCACCATCATGATCGTGGTCGTCACCATCAACGCGGTGAACTTCGTGGACGGCCTGGACGGCCTGGCGGCCGGCATCGTCGGCATCGCCGCGCTGGCCACCCTGGTCTACTCGATGGTCCTGTCGCAGAGCCTGCAGGCCACCCGCATCAACCTCACCGCCGTGGTCGCGTCGCTGCTGATCGGCATGTGCCTGGGCTTCCTGCCGCACAACTTCAACCCGGCGAAGATCTTCATGGGCGACACCGGCGCCATGCTGATCGGCCTGATCCTGGCCACCTCGCTGGTCACCATCATCTCCTCGGTGCCGAGCGCGGCGCTGCAGGTCAACCGGTTCCCACTGCTGCTGCCCGTGCTCCTCCCCGTCGCCGTCATGGTGCTCCCGCTGGCGGACCTGATCATGGCGGTGGTCCGGCGAACATCGGCGGGTCAGTCCCCGTTCGCCCCGGACCGGGGCCACCTGCACCACCGGCTGCTGGACATCGGCCATTCGCACCGCCGCAGCGTCCTGATCATGTACGCCTGGACCTTCCTGTTCGCGTTCGCCCTGGTCGCGCTCTCGGTGGAGGGCGTCCCCGTTGAGGTGTTCCCGCCGATCATCGCGGTGGCCATCGCCATCCTGGTGCTGCTGTCCCGGCAGCGCTGGCGCACCACCGGCAGGAACGGTCGCGGCGGCCAGCACGCCGCCCATAGAATGCCCCCGCCTGCCGACTCCGCCGACACCCCGTCGGGCCCGGCCGCGGCCACCGCCACCCCGAGGGCCACGGCAACTACCGGGTGAAATGCCCCGAAAAAGCAGGTAAAGACACTCCCCATAGAGCTTGTGATAGCTTTCACTAACAGGGTCCCCTCTGTGAGGGGAAGCAAACGCTCGGTTGACAACAGGCTTTGGGAGTCGTGATGCAGGCCAACGACGTGCGCGTTCTTAAGGGCGCCGCCGTGCCTACAGTGCTAGTGGGACTGGTCGTCGCCGCGGTGGCGGCCGTGCTGGCGGGATTCCCCGGCGCGCTCGGCGCCGTGATCGGCCTGCTGGTCGTCGTCGCATTTTTTACCATCGGCTTGGTGGTTGTCGCCTACGCGAGCCGGATCTCCCCGATGATGATGATGACCGCGGCCGTGCTGAGCTATCTGGTCAAGGTCATCGTCCTGATGGTGCTGCTGAAATCCTTCGAATCGGCCACCGCCTTCGAGCCTCGCGCCTTCGGCTGGGCGGCCATCGTGGGCACCGTCACCTGGACGGTGGGTGAAATGCGTGGGTTCATGAAGTTGAAGCTGCTCTATGCAGACCCAGATACGAAAGTCCCGGGTTCCGATGGCGCATGACGGGGCCCGATATGACTAGTCACCCCCGCGCCTGCTATCGTCGGCCCCGCGATGAGCGATGGGAAACTTCGGCCCGAGGACGACGGCCGCGACTTCGCCAGCGCCGCTTGGTCGATCCCCAGCTACCTGCTCGCCGGGATGATCTTGTATGGCGGCGCCGGCATGTTGCTGAGCCGTTGGACCGGCGTGGTCGCGTTCACGCCCATCGGACTGATCCTCGGCGTAGCGCTCGCTGTCTACCTGGTCTACCGCAAGTACGGCAGCTAGCCCCTCGCTGTCCAAGCGACGAAGCCTCTTTGACGATCCACTATCACGCTGAAGGGAACGCCGCGTGAATACGCTGACGGTCCTCGCTTCCGGGGCTTCCGGGGCTTCCGAGGATGTGTTCACCCCTCCTGGCCTTGAGCTCTTCGATTATCCTCCGCTCATCGCCGGGGTGTCCTGGTTCACGAAGCCGGTCCTGCTCGCGCTGCTGAGCACGCTGATCGTCGTGATCTTCTGCTGGTCCGCCTTCGCCAAGCCGAAGCTGGTGCCGCGCGGCGTCCAGAACGTCGGCGAGATGGGCTACATGTTCGTCCGTGACCAGGTCGCCCGGCCGTTCCTCGGCAAGGACGCGGACCGGTGGATGGGCCTGCTGCTGAGCATCTTCTTCATGGTGTGGATCTGGAACCTGATGGGCGTCATCCCCATCATTCAGTTCCCGGTCGCCTCGCACATCGCCTTCCCGATCGTGCTGGCCATCAGCATCTACGTGCTCAAGATCTACCTGGGCATCAAGCACCAGGGGCCGATCGGCTACTTCAAGAACATGATGTTCCCGCCGGGCCTGCCCAAGCCGATCTACGTGCTGCTGGCCCCCATCGAGTTCCTGTCGAACCTGATCATCGCGCCCTTCACGCACGCGGTCCGACTGTTCGCGAACATGTTCGCCGGTCACATCATCCTGGCCTTCTTCAGCCTGGTCGGGTTCTGGTTCGTGTTCGAGCATCTCACCCCGCTCGGTGTGGGCCTCGGCGTCGTCGGCGTCGTCATGACGATCGCGATGACCGCGTTCGAGATGTTCATCCAGTTCCTGCAGGCCTTCCTGTTCGCGATGCTGGCCGCCATGTACATCGGCAACTCGCTGCACGCCGATCACTGAGTCTTCAGCACCACCAAGTTTGCCCAGACCGGTGGGGATCTCCCATCGGCCCACCCAGTAAAGGAAGAGAAAATGAGCGTCCTCGCTGAGGTCACCGGCTCCCTCGGTTCCATCGGTTACGGCCTCGCCGCCATCGGCCCCGGCATCGGCGTCGGCATCATCTTCGGTCAGGGTGTCCAGGCCATCGCGCGCCAGCCTGAGGCGTACGGCCTGATCCGCCAGAACATGCTGCTCGGCTTCGTGCTCACCGAGGCTCTCGCCCTGATCGGCCTGGTCGCGCCGTTCATGTTCGGTCGGTAACGAACGACTTTCTTGACGGAAGGCTGCACCCATGAATACAGCAGCTACGCTCCTGGCCGCGGAGGGTAACAACCCCCTTATCCCGCACGCGTACGAACTCGTCGTCGGCATTTTCTCGTTCGCTGTCGTCTTGATCGTCGTCGGTCGCATTCTCACCCCGCGCATCCAGAAGACTCTGGCTGACCGGACCGATGCGATCGAGGGCGGGATCAAGAAGGCCGAGGACGCGCAGGCCGAGGCCCAGTCGGTGCTCAACCAGTACCGCGACAAGCTGCAGGAGGCCCGCCAGGAAGCCGCCCGGCTTCGGGACGAGGCCCGCGAGCAGGGCGCGCAGATCAAGGCCGAGTTCCAGGAGGAGGCCAAGGCCGAGGCGCAGCGGATCATCGCCGCGGCGCACGCCCAGATCGAGGCCGACAAGCAGCAGGCCCTGACCCAGCTGCGCGCCGAGATCGGCCGCCTCTCCACCGACCTGGCCGGACGCATCGTCGGCGAGTCGCTGGAGGACGAGGCCCGGCAGCGTCGCATCGTCGACCGGTTCCTCGCGGAGCTTGAGAACGACGCGGCGGTTCGGTGATGCGTGGTCAGAGCAGGACGTCCCTGGCCGAGGTCGAGGAGCGGTTCAACAGCGTCGCCGGCACCGCCGACCTGGGCGAACTGGCCGACGAACTCTTCGCGGTGGCCGACCTGTTCGACCGCGAGCACGGCCTGCGGCGCACGCTCTCGGACCCGTCCCGGCCCGCAGCCGCGAAACAGGGCGCGATCCGCGCCCTGCTGGACGGCAAGGTGAGCCCGGCGGCGCTGGAGACCACGGTGGCCGTGGTCGAGTCCAAGTGGTCGCACGCCGGTGATCTGGCCGACGCGGTCGAGCGGCTCGGCGTGATCGCCGCCGCCACCGACGCGGAAAGCCACCGACAGCTGGACGACGTCGAGGACGAGCTGTTCCGGTTCGGCCGCATTCTGGCCGCCAACCCGGAGCTGCGCCGCGCCCTGGCCGACCCGAGCAAGCCCGGCAAGGAGCAACTGCTCCAGGAGCTGCTCGGCGGCAAGGTCGCGCCGGCCACGCTCCGCCTGGTCACGCATCTCGCGGTACACCCGCGGAGGCGTAGCCTGGAGGCGGGTCTGGACGAGTACGGCCGGCTGGTCTCGCTGCAGCGGCAGCGCCTGGTGGCCGTGGTCAGCAGCGCCGTACCGCTCTCGGATCAGCAGAAGGAGCGTCTCGCGGCCTGGCTGCGGGCGACCTACGGCCGTGACGTCCACCTGAACGTAGAAGTGGACCCCAAGGTGCTCGGTGGGTTCTCGATCAAAATCGGGGACGAGATCATCGATACCACCATCGCTGGACGTATCGAAGAAGTCCGCCGCCGGTTGGCCGGCTAGGCGAATAGGGAGACAGGAAGAGATGGCGGAGCTGACGATCCGGCCGGACGAGATTCGGGACGCGCTTGAGCGCTTCGTCCAGGCGTACGAGCCGGAAGGCGCGGCGCGCGAGGAGATCGGGACCGTCGTCGACTGCGGCGACGGCATCGCCCATGTCTCCGGCCTGCCCTCGACGATGGCGAACGAATTGCTGGAGTTCGAGGACGGCACGCGTGGCCTGGCGCTGAACCTGGACGTCCGGGAAATCGGTGTGGTTATCCTGGGCGACTTCAGCAAGATCGAGGAGGGCCAGCAGGTACGGCGGACGGGCGAGATCCTGTCCGTGCCGATCGGCGACAACTTCCTCGGCCGAGTGGTGGACCCGCTGGGCAACCCGCTCGACGGCAAGGGCGCGATCGAGTCCGAGGGCCGCCGTGCCCTGGAGACCCAGGCGCCTTCCGTGGTCCAGCGGCAGCCGGTGAAGGAGCCGCTGCAGACCGGCCTCAAGGCGATCGACGCCATGACGCCGATCGGCCGCGGCCAGCGGCAGCTGATCATCGGCGACCGCGGCACCGGCAAGACGGCCATCGCGGTCGACACGATCCTGAACCAGAAGGACAACTGGCTCTCCGGCGACCCGACGAAGCAGGTTCGCTGCGTCTACGTCGCGATCGGCCAGAAGGGTTCGACGATCGCGCAGGTCAAGGGCCGCCTGGAGGAGGCGGGCGCGCTGGAGTACACGACCATCGTGGCCGCTCCGGCGTCCGACCCCGCGGGCTTCAAGTACCTCGCCCCCTACACCGGTTCCGCCATCGGGCAGCACTGGATGTATCAGGGCAAGCACGTCCTCATCATTTTCGACGACCTGACCAAGCAGGCCGACGCGTACCGCGCCGTCTCGCTGCTGCTTCGCCGCCCGCCGGGCCGCGAGGCGTTCCCCGGTGACGTCTTCTACTTGCACTCGCGGCTCCTGGAGCGTTGCGCGAAGCTGTCGGCGGACATGGGCTCCGGCTCGATGACCGGTCTGCCGATCATCGAGACCAAGGGCAACGACGTCTCGGCGTTCATCCCGACCAACGTCATCTCCATCACCGACGGTCAGTGCTTCCTGGAGAGCGACCTGTTCAACTCGGGTGTGCGCCCGGCCATCAACGTCGGCGTCTCGGTCTCCCGCGTGGGTGGCTCGGCCCAGATCAAGGCCATGAAGAAGGTGGCGGGCACGCTCCGCCTCTCGCTCTCCCAGTTCCGTGACCTGGAGGCGTTCGCGTCGTTCGCGTCCGACCTGGACGCGACCTCGCGGGCCCAGCTGGAGCGCGGCTCCCGCCTGGTCGAGCTGCTCAAGCAGGGGCAGTACTCGCCGTTCCCGGTCGAGCGGCAGGTCGTCTCGGTCTGGGCCGGCACCACCGGCGAGCTGGACGACGTCCCGATCGAGGACATCCGCCGGTTCGAGGCGGAGTTCCTGGACTACGTCGCCAGTGCCCACAAGGGCGTGCTGGACGGCATCCGCGAGTCCAAGGACCTCGGCGACGACGCGGTGACCTCGCTGAAGAGCGCGATCACCGAGTTCAAGAAGGGCTTCACCACCTTCTCCGGCGAGATGCTGATCAAGGACGAGCCGGTGGCGCCGCTGGACGCGGCCGAGGTGGGCCAGGAGAAGATCGTCAAGCACGTCCGCAAGACCGGGGAGAGCTGACCGATGGGCGCCCAGCTCAGGTTGCTGCGGCGGCGGATCAAGTCGGTGAAGTCAACCGCCAAGATCACCCGCGCGCAGGAGCTCATCGCGTCTTCGCGCATCGTGAAGGCGCAGCTGCGGATGCAGGCCGCGGTGCCGTACGAGCGGGAGATCACCCGCGCCGTCACCGGGGTCGTCAGCAACACCAGCACGGTCAGCCACCCGCTCACGGTGGCGAAGGAGCAGCCCCGCCGGGCGGGGGTGCTCATCGTCACCAGTGACAGCGGCTTCTGCGGCGGCTTCAACGCCAACATCCTGCGGGAGGCCGAGGCACTGGCCGGGTTGCTGCGCGGCAGGGGCATCGAGCCGACGCCGTTCGTGACCGGGCGGAAGGGCGTCACCTGGCACTCCTTCCGGCATCGGGAGATGGGCGGGCAGTGGACCGGGTTCTCCCGGCGGCCCGCCTACGCCGACGCCAAGGCCATCGCGGACACGCTGATCGAGGCGTTCTCGGCCGAGGACGGGATCGATGAGATCCACATCGTCTCCACCGAGTTCGTGTCGATGCTGACCCAGGCGGCCGTGGTCAAGCGGATCCTGCCGCTGGTGGTCGAGGAGACCACCGAGGCCCCGCCGACGCCGCTGCCGTACTTCGAGTTCGAGCCGACCGCGGGCGACGTGCTGGACTCGTTGCTGCCGCGCTACATCGAGTCGCGCATCTTCACCGCACTGCTCCAGTCGGCGGCCTCGGAGGAGGCCGCCAGGCGGCGGGCGATGAAGTCGGCGACCGACAACGCCAACGAGCTCATCCGCGTGTTCACCATGCAGATGAACCAGGCTCGCCAGGCCGAGATCACCCAGGAAATCAGCGAGATCGTCGGTGGCGCGAACGCGCTGGCCGACGCCGCCGCGGGGAAAGAGTGAAATGACTGCACAGACTGTTGAGACCGGCGTGGGCCGCGTCGCCCGAGTCACCGGTCCCGTCGTCGACGTGGAGTTCCCCGTCGAGGCGATGCCGGAGATCTACAACGCCCTGAACGTCGACGTCACCCTCAACACCGAGGGCGCCGACGTCACCAAGACCCTGACCCTGGAAGTGGCCCAGCACCTGGGCGACAACCTGGTCCGGGCCATCTCGATGCAGCCCACCGACGGCCTGGTCCGCGGCGCGGCGGTGTCCGACTCGGGCAAGCCGATCTCGGTGCCGGTCGGCGACGTGGTCAAGGGGCACGTGTGGAACGCCCTGGGCGAGTCCCTGGACGTGCCGACCGCCTCCCTGAAGATCACCGAGACCTGGGGCATCCACCGCCCGTCTCCGCCGTTCGACCAGCTGGAGTCGCGTACCGAGATGCTGCCCACCGGCATCAAGGTCATCGACCTGCTCACCCCGTACGTGAAGGGTGGGAAGATCGGCCTGTTCGGTGGCGCGGGTGTGGGCAAGACCGTGCTGATCCAGGAGATGATCCGCCGGGTCGCGCTGAAGTTCTCCGGCACCTCGTGCTTCGCGGGCGTCGGCGAGCGCACCCGTGAGGGCAACGACCTCTGGCTGGAGATGGAGGAGGCGGGCGTCCTCAAGGACACCGCGCTCGTCTTCGGCCAGATGGACGAGCCGCCGGGCACCCGGCTGCGCGTCGCGCTCTCCGCGCTGACCATGGCGGAGTACTTCCGCGACGTGCAGAAGCAGGACGTGCTGCTGTTCATCGACAACATCTTCCGGTTCACCCAGGCCGGTTCCGAGGTGTCGACGCTGCTCGGCCGGATGCCGTCCGCGGTGGGTTACCAGCCGACGCTGGCCGACGAGATGGGCGTGCTGCAGGAGCGCATCACCTCCACCCGCGGTCACTCGATCACCTCGATGCAGGCGATCTACGTGCCGGCCGACGACATCACCGACCCGGCGCCGCACAACGCGTTCGCGCACCTGGACGCGCAGACGGTGCTCTCCCGGCCGATCTCGGAGAAGGGCATCTACCCGGCGGTGGACCCGCTGGACTCCTCCTCCCGGATCCTGGACCCCCAGATCATCGGGGAGGAGCACTACGCGGTCGCTCAGGAGACCAAGCGGATCCTGCAGAAGTACAAGGAACTGCAGGACATCATCGCCATCCTGGGCATCGACGAGCTCTCCGAGGACGACAAGGTCACCGTCCAGCGGGCCCGCCGGATCGAGCGGTTCCTCTCCCACCCGATGTACGCCGCCGAGGCGTTCACCGGGCAGCCGGGCGAGTTCGTCTCGCTGGACGAGACGATCGCCTCGTTCAAGGGCCTCTGCGCGGGCGACTACGACCACCTGCCCGAGCAGGCGTTCTTCATGGTCGGCGGCATCGAGCAGGCCATCGCCAAGGCCAAGGAACTGGCTCGCTAAATCGTGAATCGCCGGCCCGGTTCGCGCCGGGCCGGCGGCTCGGCCGCGCCTGTGTCTGGACTGAGGAACGCAGGGTCGCGGAGCGGCCCGGAGTGACGAGGGAAGACACAGGCTCCCCAGCGGCCAAGCCCGCCGATCCGGAGGATCGGCCATGAAGACGGAGGTATGTGGTGGCAAAGCTTCGAGTTGGCGTGGTCTCGCCGGAGCGTGAGATCTGGTCGGGCGACGCCGACATGGTGATTGCCAAGACCGTGGACGGCGAGATCGGTATTATGCCGAATCACGCCCCTGTTCTCGGCGTACTGGTCGAGGGCGGCGTGCTGCGCGTCAAGCGCGGCGCCGAGGGCGACCTGGTGGCGGCGGTGCACGGCGGGTTCATCTCGGTCGCCGACAACGACGTGTCGATCCTGGCGGAGGTGGCGGAGCTCGGCTCCGAGGTCGACGTCGCGAAGGCGAAGGACGCGCTCGAACGGGCGCAGGCCTCGATCGAGGCGGATCAGGACGACGCGGACGCCCGGATAGAGGCCAAGCGGAACCAGGCCCGGCTGCGTGCGGCCGGGGAAGACGTCTAGTTTCTTCAGGAGGGGCGGCGATGGAGGTTATCGCGGGGATCGCGGTGCTCGCCGTCCTGTTCTGTATCAGGGCAGTGGCCCTGAACGCGCGCCGGGGCACGGTCGCCTGCAGCGTGCGGACAGGGGAACGAGGCTGGCAATCCGGGGTAGCCCGGTATGCCGGTGGCGAGCTCCACTGGGTGCCCTTCTTAGGACTGCGACTGAGGCCGCGTCACGCGATTGCGAGACGCGGCCTCACCGTTTCCCGCCGCCGTCCGCTGGACGAGGGCGAGGGCCCGCCGGGTTACTGGATGGTGGAGGCGGGGCCGATCGCGCTGGCGATGAGCGAGGACGCGCTGACCGGCTTCCTGGCCTGGATCGAGTCGGCGCCGCCCAGCGCCCACCTGGATCCGGCTTAGCGGGTCGCGCCCGGCTTCCAGAGCACCTCGGCGCCGGCCGAGGAGACCCGGCACAGAATGAAGAGCAGGTCGCTGAGGCGGTTGAGGTAGGTCGCCGTCAGCGGGTTCACGTCGTCGTGGGCCTCCAGCGCGCCCCAGGTGCTGCGCTCGGCGCGGCGGATGACGGTACGGGCGACGTGCAGGAACGCGGTGGCCTGGTCGCCGCCGGGCAGGATGAAGCTGCGCAGCGGCTTGAGCTCCGCGTTGAAGCGGTCACACTGCGCCTCCAGCCGATCGATGTACGGCTGCGTGATCCGCAACGGCGGAAACTCCGGATTGTCGCGGACCGGGGCGCACAGGTCGGCCCCCACGTCGAACAGCTCGTTCTGGACCAGCGTGAGCGCCTCCGCGATCTCCGGCTGGAGCCCGCCGGTGGCCAGCGCCACCCCGAGGGCCGCGTTGGCCTCCTCCACGTCCGCGTACGCGGCCAGGCGCGGGTCGGTCTTGCCGGTGCGGCTCATGTCGCCGAGCGCGGTGCTGCCGTCGTCGCCGGTCCGCGTGTAGATCTTGGAAAGCACTACCGGCTGGTCGTTGTCCCCACGTGTCATGTCGCTCAGCGTACGAGATGACATCTGTCATCTCCGATGTGGGTGAAAGCCATATCAACCCCCTGATATCGGCGTCTATCGCGCCACAACCCAACCAAGAAATGATCGTCACATGTTGGACATCACTGGATTGCGCAAGACGTTCGGGGCCGACAAGGTCGCCCTCGACGGCGTGAGCTTCGCCGTACGGCCCGGGGAGATGTTCGGGTTCGTCGGCGCGAACGGCGCCGGGAAGACCACCACGATGCGGATCGTGATGGGGGTGCTCAGCGCGGACGCCGGCCAGGTGGCCTGGCAGGGGCGCCCGCTCGGGTTCGCCGAGCGGCGGCGGTTCGGCTACATGCCGGAGGAGCGCGGTCTCTACCAGAAGATGAAGGTCGGCGAGCAGATCGACTACTTCGGGCGGCTGCACGGGCTGTCCCCGGCGGACGCGGCGAAGGCGACCACCGGGCTGGTGGAGCGGCTCGGGCTGACCGAGCGGCGCGGCGACGCGGTGGAGGCGCTCTCGCTCGGCAACCAGCAGCGGGTGCAGCTGGCGGTGGCGCTGGTGCACGACCCTGAGGTGCTGGTGCTGGACGAGCCGTTCTCGGGGCTGGACCCGCTCGCGGTGGAGGCGCTCGCCGAGGTGCTGCAGGAGCGGGCCAGGGGCGGGGTGCCAGTGATCTTCTCCAGTCACCAGCTGGAGCTGGTGGACCGGCTGTGCGACTCGATCGGGATCATCTCGGCCGGGCGGATGGTGGCCAGCGGGAGCGTGGACGCGCTGCGGTCGGCGGAGGGGCAGCGGCTGCGGGTCGTGGTGCGGGATCCCAAGCCCGGGTGGGCGGAGAATCTGCCCGGCACGCTGACCGTGGCGGGGGACCGGGAGACGCTGGTCGTGACCGGGGGCGATGATCAGGCGATCCTGCGCGCGGCCGTACAGGCGGGGCGGGTTGAGCATTTCGGGTCCGAGCGGCCGACCATCACCGAGATCTTCAAGGAGGCCGTGTCATGAAAAATCACCTCTTTATGGTGGCTGGGCGGGAGATTCGGGCCCAAGTGCGGACCAAGGCGTTCGTGATCGGGTTGATCGTGTCGGTGCTGGTGGTGGGCGGGCTCGCGTTCGCGCCGAAGCTGCTGGGCGGGCCGGATTCGTACACGCTGGGCCGGGTTCAGGTGGCGGAGCTGCCGGTGGCCACCTTCGCGCCGGACGCGGAGATCAAGTGGCGGGAGTTCCCCGACGAGGCGGCGGCCAAGACGGCCCTGCTGGACGGGGACGTGGACGCGGCGGTGGTGTCGGGCAGCCGGGTGCTCACCGACGGGGAGATCGACAGCGAGCTCGGGCTGCTGCTGCAGAGCGCCAACCGGGAGGCGCAGATCGGCGCGTCCGGCGTGACCATCACGCCGCTGGCGATGGAGTCGGTCGGCGCGGACGCCCGCTACGAGGGGGCCAGGCGCGGCATCGCGACCGTGCTGGTGCTGGTGCTGTTCTTCATGATCATCGGTTCGGTGATGATGGTCGCGATGGGTGTGGTGGAGGAGAAGGGCAGCCGGATCGTGGAGATCCTGCTCACCTCGATCCGGCCCTGGCAACTGCTCGGCGGCAAGATCCTCGGGCTCGGCGTGGTCGGCCTGATCAACATGGCCGCGATCCTGGCCGCCGGTCTGGCCGGGGCGCTGGTGTCCGGCCTGGCCGCGGACTTCCCGCCCGGCATGACCGGCATCGTGATCGGGGCGCTGGTCTGGTTCATCCTCGGATACGCCTTCTTCGCCGCCTTCTCCGGAGCGCTGGCCGCGCTGGTCTCCCGGCAGGAGGAGGTCGGCAACGTGCTCCAGCCGATGACCCTGCTGCTCATGGTCAGCTACGGCGTCTCGTTCTACGCCTCCGCCGACCCGACCGCGCCCATCGCGACCGTGCTCTCCTTCATCCCGCCGTTCTCCTCGATGGTCATGCCGGTGCGTACGGCCGCCGCCGAGGTGCCGGTCTGGGAGGTCGCGCTGTCCGGGGCGCTCATGCTGGCGGCCGTGGTCGGGATGCTGGCCCTGGGCGCCCGGATCTACGAGCGGGCCGTGCTGCGGACCGGAGCCCGGGTTCGCCTGCTTGAGGTCATCACCGGCAACAAGCCGTAAAATGCCGGAAATGGAGGACAAGGGGATCACACGGGCACGGCGCATCGTTCTGGTAACCCTGAACATGACGCTCGTGGTCGTGTGGGTGATCGTCCTGCTCAGCTCCGCGGCGGGCCTCGTGCTGCGGACGCTTCCCCCGGCGCGGGTCATCCCCGCCCTGATCGGGCTGGTGGTCTTCAGCTGGCTGTTCCTGCGGATCACCCGGGCCGTCCTGGACCACCGCTACGCCACCCGCGAGGTCGTGATCGCCGGCGTCCTGGCGCTGGTGCTGAGCGCGCTCGGCGGCGGCAGCCCCACCGGCTGGGGCTTCGTCCCGCTCGGCTGGCTCTCGGTGGCGGCCATCGGCCTCAGCCGCCGCCGCGCGGTCCTGCTCGGCCTGGCCACCACCCTGGTGACCTCCCCGCTGTCGATCTGGGGCATGCTCACCGTCACCGACCACTCCTGGGCCGGCACGGCGGATGGTTCCGTCGCCGGGTTCATCATCGGCGTGCTGCTCTACAACACCCTGATGTGCAGCATCTTCCCCTGGGCCAACCGCCTCTGGGTCTGGATCTGGCAGCTGGCCGAGCAGGCCCACGACGGCAAGGAGGCGCAGTCCCGGCTGGCCGTCGCCGAGGAACGCCTGCGCTTCGCCCGCGACCTGCACGACCTGGTCGGCCACCAGCTCTCCGCGATCGCCGTCAAGAGCGAGCTGGCGGTCCGGCTGGCCCCCGACCCCGAGGCCGCGGGGGCCGAGATGGCCGAGGTCAGGTCGCTGGCCAGGAAGGCGTTGCGTGAGCTCAGGGAGGCCGTGCGCGGCTATCGGGAGCTCGACCTGGTGGCCGAGCTGGGCAGCGTGCGCGGGGTGCTGGAGGCGGCCGGGGTGGACTGCCGGCTGCATCTGCCGTACCGGGACGTGCCGGCCGGGGTAGCCCCCGTATTCGCCTGGGTGATCAGGGAGGCCGTCACCAACGTGCTGCGGCACAGCACGGCCACCGTCTGCGACATCACGGTCCGCTTCAACGGCGAGGAGGCGGTCCTCGAAGTCACCAATGACGGCGTCACCCCTCGACCGGTCGAGGATCTGGGCAGCGGCCTGGCCGGCCTGACCGAGCGCCTGGCCGCCGTCGGCGGCACCCTCACCGCCCGCCCGAACGGCTCGGGCGAGTTCACCCTGCGCGCCGTCGCCCCCGTGCTGGCCGGGGTCCCCGCATGATCCGCGTCCTGCTCGCCGACGACGAACATCTGGTACGGCAGGCCATCGCCACCCTGCTCACCCTCGAATCCGACCTCGAGGTGGTCGCCCAGGTGGCCCGCGGCGACGAGGTCAAGGCCGCCGTCACCGCGCACCGCCCCGACGTCGTCGTCCTGGACGTGGAGATGCCCGGCCTGGACGGCCTCACCGTGGCCGAATCCCTCCCCGGCCAGGCCATGGTGATCCTCACCAGCTTCGGCCGCCCCGGCTACCTGCGCCGCGCCCTGGCCGCCGGCGTCCGCGGCTTCATCCCCAAGGACGCCTCCGCCGACGAACTGGCCACCGCCATCCGCAAGGTCCACGCCGGCGGGCGCTACCTGGACCCCGAGATGGCCGCCTCGGCGATGATGGCCGGCGAGAGCCCGCTGACCGAACGCGAGCGCGACGCCCTCGCCCTGGCCGCCCGGGGCGCCTCGGTCAGCGAGATAGCCGCCGCGCTGCACCTGACCGAGGGCACGGTACGCAACTATCTCTCCAACGCCATCGCCAAACTGGGCGTGGGCAACCGCATCACCGCCATCCGGGCCGCCCAGGACATGGGCTGGATCTGACGGTTCTTGGCACGCCACATCGGCTGGGGTGCGCTGTTCGCGGGTAGTGGTGTGCCATTGTGCGAATACGGAGCGTGATCGACGCTTTCGCTGAAGGGACGAATGCCGTCAGGTAGCTGCGCGCTTTTCGCGTGCGTTGTCGTCCTTGTGGTTATCGGGCTCGGCGCTGGGGTCGGGCGTCTTCATAGATATGCCGGCCCGCCTCCGGTAAGGGAGGCGGGCCATGAAATCTCATGAAATATCGGGAAATCTGTCAGTGCCGAAATGACTGGCGGAACACGTGGACCGCCGTTTTTATGATCACTTCCGTGGGTGGCGGGTGTTCGGAGATCACCCACTCGATCAGCAGTTCGGTGATCGCGCCGATCAGGGCCAGCGCCAGCAGGTGCAACTCCGTCGGAGGCCGTACCGGCAGGTCGGCGACCGAGCCCTCGATTATCTTGGTGAACTCCAGCACCGCCCGCTGCCGGGAGGTGTTCAGCACGTCCCCCGCCCGGCGCACCTCCAGGTGCATGATCCGGGCCCGCCGCTCGTCCGCGGTGACGAAGCGCACGTACTCCGTGATCCCGGCCGCGATCCGCGCGTCCAGATTGCTGGGCGCCTGGTCGATCGCCTTGGCGATGGCCTGCAGGGTCTCCTCCACGCACCGGTCGTAGACCGCGCGCATGAGTGCTTCCCTCCCCGAGAAGCACTCATAGAAGGCCCGGTTGGAGATCCGCGCGGTCGCGCAGAGCCGTTCGATCGTCGTAGCGTGAAATCCCGGACTCGCGAACAGCGTGTACGCGGCCAGGATCAGCCGTTCTCGCCGGTCTGCCAGCCGTTCCTCGGCCGACATCCCCCGATAGTCCCGTCCCGCCAAAATCTTCACCTCACGCCGTCATGGCCCCCCAGAAGCCACCATTATGGACGCAAGATCTTTTTTCTGGAAGTATCGGGAAATTAGCGCTTTCTACGACCGTGAAGTAGAGAGATGATCTTGACAAGGCGGTCAAGTTCGGCGGGTGTTCGCCCAAACGAGGTGAGGTTCATTCCGGGCATGGCGAAACGCTGCCGCGAAACGGCTTTCGGTCGGGCGAACTCGCGCAGCCCGTCCGCGCCGTGAATACGGCCGAAGCCTGACTCGCCGGTGCCGCCGAACGGGAGCGCCGGCACGCCGACGAACGAGACGACCGAGTTGATGGCGGTCATGCCGGTGAGCATCCGCCGGGCGAGCTCCGTGGCGCGCTTCGCGTTCCCGGAGAAGACGGTCCCGGCCAGGCCGTACGCGGAGGCGTTGGCCTTCTCCAGCGCCTCGGCGGCGTCGGCGACGCGTTTGACGGTTACCGTCGGGCCGAAAGTCTCCTCGCGGACCGCGCCGGACTCCTCGGGGACGTCGGTCACGATCACCGGATCCACGAACGGCGCCCGTACCGACTCGGGCCCGCCGACGACCGCCTTCCCGCTGGCGGTGGCGTCGTCGATGTGCCGCCGGATGACGTCCAGCTGCTTGGGCATGGTGATCGGGCCGTAGTGCTCCCCGGCGCGGATGCCGCGGGCGCGCTCGGTGAGCTCGCGCAGGAACTCGTCGTACACCGAGTTCACCGCGTACACCCGCTCGACGCCCACGCAGGTCTGCCCCGAATTGGACATCGCACCCCAGAGCGCGGCATCGGCGGCGGCCTTCAGGTCCGCGCCCTCGTCCACGATGAAGGCGTCCTTGCCGCCGCACTCGGCCACCATCGGGGTCAGGTTGGCCGCGCAGGCCGCCATCACCCGGCGCGCGGTCGGCGCCGACCCGGTGAACGCGATCTTCTTGATCCCCGGATCCCCGGCCAGCGCCGCCCCGGTCTCGCCGTGCCCCGTCACCACCTGGAGCACCGGCTGCTCGGGCACCGACTCGGCGAACAGCTCCGCCAGCAGCACGCCGACGCCCGGGGTGTACTCGCTCGGCTTGAACACCACCGCGTTACCGGCCGCCAGCGCGTACGCGATCGACCCCATCGGCGTGAAGACCGGATAGTTCCACGGCCCGATCACCCCGACCACACCCAGCGGCAGATACTCCAGCGTCGCCGCCATGTTCATCGCGATCAGCCCACTGGCCACCCGCCGCCGCCCGAGCACCTTCTCCGCATTACGGGCGGCCCAGTCCAAATGCGTGATCGCCAGCACGCTCTCCAGCGTCGCGTCCCCGGCCGGCTTCCCGGTCTCCCGCGCCACCATCTCGACGATCTTGTCGAGGTTCTGGGTCAGAACCGCCTTGAAATCAAGCAGCCGCCGCCGTCGCTCCCGGAACCCGAGCCCCGCCCACCACACCGCCGCCACGGCGGCCCGCTCGATCGCGGCATGCACGGCCACCGCGTCATGACGCGGATACGAGGCCAGCACCCCACCGGTCGCCGGATCGAACGACTCAAACGTCCCCAGCTCAGCGAGCGACATGTCGGCATCCTCCTATACACCCACGATAACGCCCGTAATTATTCACTTACAACACCGGTCATCGCCCGGCGATCACCAGTGGCTCGGGGTCGTCGGGAAGGAAGAAGCTGGCCCGGAGCCCCGGAAACGTGGTCGCGGCGACCGAGGCCGAGAGCATCACGGCCAGGAGCAGCCAGATCGCGTCCTCGATGCCGACCGACCCGACCAGGAGACCGCCGAGGAGCGGGCCGAGTGTGATGGCGCCGAACCCGATCAGGCGGGACACGCTCAGCACCCGCCCGACCGCGCCCTGATCGACGCCCTCGGCCACCAGCATCCGGATGTTCACGTTGCTCTTCCCGCCGGACACCCCCATCAGGCCGAGCGCACCCGCGAAAGCCCACACGGTCGGCCCCCAGATCACCGGGATGAACAGGGCCAGCACCCAGAGCCACATGTGCAGCAACCACATGGACACCCGTGGCCAGCGACGGCGCCCTGCCTGGGCGTTGTCGTCGCGGACTCCGAAGATCCTCCGGGCCAGGTCCTGGCTGATCCGGGCGATGCTCGACCCGAAGACCCCGCCCAGTCCGGCCATGGCCACCACGGCGCCGATCCAGATCGGCGAGACCGTTTCGGCGGCCGACGCGAAGAAGATGATTATCAACGCGTGCACCACCATGTTGGTCAGCGCGGTGGTGAGTGTCGCCGTGCGGAGCACGGTGAACTCCCAGAGCAGCCGGAACCCCTGCACGATGTCCGGCAGTAACCGGGTCCGTACCTGCGGCCGCTGCCGGGTGCCCGGCGGCAGGGCCGCGACGGTGGACAGCGACACGGCGCAGAGCACCGCGTTGGCGACCAGCGGCACCCAGGCCAGCAGACCGAACAAAGCGCCCCCGAAGGGCCGCCCCAGCAGGACGGCGACATGGTTGGCGACCTCGTGCCGGCTGAGCCTGGCCGCCAGATCCGGGCCATCCGGCAGGGTGGGCAGCATCGCCGCGGTGGCGAGGCTGTGGAACACCGCCAGCGACCCTTCGACGAACGCGACGATCACCAGATGGCCGAACGTCGGTACGCCCAGCGCCAGCGCCACCCCGAGGCTGAGCCCGGAGACGGCCCGGATCGAGTCGGCGACCAGCATCACCCGCCGGTAGTCCGATCGATCGACCAGTGCTCCCGCGAGCACATAGAACAGCACGTTGGGCAGCGCCCAGGCGAACCCCACCCAGCCGGCGTCGCTGGCCGAGTTGGAGATGGTGAGGGCGAGCAGGGGGTAGGTGACTCCGAAGATTCGCGAGGCGAGCATGGAAGCGAAGGAGCCTACCCACGCCTTGGTGAAGGCGTTCATGCGCGAGGAATCCCGCGATCGCCGTCTGGAGTCCGGAACCCCATACTCTGTCGTCACCTGTCCCGCGATAACGTCACGCACTTCACGTCCGCGAGACCGGCCCCGATACATCGTGGGCCGAGTGACCACGTGGGACGTGCCTAGGAGACGTCAGACGCCTCACGTCGGGTCTTCGCTTGAATCACCTATTCAAAGGCCCGAGCATAGCTCTCGCGCGACCGAATTCGTGGGCAAAAAGGGGAGGGCTGGAGGAATCCAGTGCTCTCAGGACGAGAATCTTTACGCGTGCGGTGTCGCCCGCCAGATGGGCCACCTCGGCTGCGTGAAGGAGCACGGGACCACTGTCGGGGGCGTCGGCCACTGCTTCGTTCATGATGGTTTGCGCCTCGTCCAGCCGGCCCGATCCCGCCAGAGCAAGTGCGTGTGCCGCCCGTATCGCGGGTGCGGACGCCCGGCTCGGATGCAGGCGGCGCAGCCGTTCGAAATCCGCCCGGGCCGCCTGATAGTCGCCCAGGTCGGCCAGGACTTCGGTCCGGTTGGCCAGCGCTTCCGCGTGGTCGGGCGTGGTCACCAGGACGCTGTTGAACAGGCTGCGCGCCGCGGCGAGCCGCCCCAGATGCCAGCTGGCCCGGCCAAGGTCGATCCGGATGGAGTTGTCATTGGGCAAATGCTTCAATGCGGCCTGGAACTGCTCCAGCGCCCGGTCCGGCAATCGTCGTTCCAATTCGATCCGGCCGACTGCCTGCTGCAGCCTCGCCACGGCTGACCAGGCGGAAACCGCCGCGAATTGCCGGATAGCGTCGCTGTACCGCCGTTCCGCCTCGTCCAGGTGACTTTGCAGGAACGCGATGTCGCCGAGCAGGGAGTTGGCCTCCGCGGCGATTCGCAGGGCGAGGCTGTCCGTGCCCCGTTCCGCTGTTCTGACGCATTGTGTGGCATATCGTGCGGCGCTCGTGAAATCACCCTCGGCCAGGGCCGCCTCCGCTGACCGTTGATAGTCGGCCGCGCGCGGTTCGATCGTGCCGCGGGACAGAGTGGCGCCCGCCCAGGGATGGTTCGCCTGCTGAACGGGCTCGATGAGCCGATCGTGCTGTAGCTCGTACCAGCGTGCCCCGGATCGGCGTTCGGACCGCAGGATGTGGTGCCGTTCGAATGCGCGGGCCACCTGGTTGGGCATGCCCCGGGTCTGGTCGCGGCCTTCGTAGGCCTGGGCCCGGGTCCCGTGCTCGGTGATGAACGATTCTTCCAGCCATTTGCGCAGCAGGTCTTCCGGCGTGTCGAATTCCGAGGCCAGGATCGCGACGGTGCGCTCGTACAGGCCCATCAGGGCCAGGCTGACATCACCGAAAGCGCGGATGTCCTCTTCGGTGATGACCGTGCGGTCCTCCGGCAGCCCCTCCCACAGGGCCGCGCAGACCACCTGGAGTTGCCACGGCTCCACCTCGTCGGTCTGTACGGCGGCCAGCTCACCCAACGTGTTCCGGGTCCGCACGGTACGGAGATCGCGGACCAGGCTGTCCGCCGCGTCGCCCTCGAAGGAGCGCGGGGTGTCCCCGACCGGCCCGACGACGGCCGCCACCGCTTCGTCGGGGCCGAGCGCGAGCAGCCGCATCCGCGCTCTCGCGTGACCCGCGAGGGACGCCTCGTAGGGGAGCACGGCGGCGACGGCGTCCTCGCGGATGGAGATCAGGAGACGGAGGTGCGGCACGTCCTTGGTCGCCCGGCTGAGCTCGATCATGAAATCGTCGGCCTGTTTCCGCCACACCGAGGTGGCGATCAGGACTTCTTCGAACTGGTCGATCGCGGCGAACAGCGGAAGGTCGTCCCCGTACCGATGTTTCTTGGCCGGGCGGGCCAGCAGGAAATCGGAGATGGTCTTGCCGGCCAGCCCCACCGGGGAGTCCGAAGGCGACCAGGACGACAGGAGCGAGAAGGTGAAGGGGTTGTGCGCCGACACGGTGGGGGCCGGTAGGACCGAGGCGGGGACGGCGCGTCCGACGGGCAGCAGGTCGACGTGGTCACGGCGGAGTCTGGGGAGCGCGCCGGCGCGCAGAAGCGAGGTCTTTCCGATGCCGGAGGGGCCGTAGAGGATCACCAGTTGGTTGCTGCACCAGAGGTCGGCGAGTTCGCGTGATTCTCGGGAGCGCCCGAAGAACCGCTCGGCATGGTCCGCGTCGAAGGGCTGTAGGCCCACGTACGGGTTGTCCATCAGCCCCACCCCATGCGGAGGCGTAACTCGGCACAGAAATCATTAACTGTACCCCAATATATAGTTATCTTCCATCTGTCGAAGTATTCGGTTAGATACTTCTGCGCTTGTCTTCGTCGCCGCGGCGGAAGGTCGGGTGGGGGGAGCTGCACGCTCACATGCCGTCGCAGGTGTACTTCCGACAACGTCTGGCGTAGTCCCTGGAACAGGACATTGAACGTCCAGTCCTGCAGGCTGTATCCGATGAACAAGAGCGGGCGGTCGGTCAGCCAGGGCCGGATCGCCACCGGAACGAGTTTGCGGCCGTCGGCCGCGTAGTCCTTGGACAGATTGATCAGAAAACTGACGTAGTCGCTTCTGCTGATCACCAGTGAGCGTGCCTCGTCCGCACTGCCGTGCAGGTGGAAGACGACCGGTTCCTCTTTGTACGGACGCAGGTCGTCATCGACCCTGGCGGCGATGTCCGCCGAGTTCAGGTACCACGGACAGATCACGCTTTTCGGATGCTTGCCGCGCTTCGTCAGCGCCTGGCTCATGAACCTGTCGTAATTCGTGGTGATGTACACCGCCAGCGGGAATCTCGCCAGCAACGCGTGCGGCTCACCCGGATCGTCGAAGTCCGGTACGCCACAGCCGTCCAGCCGCTCCAGCACCTGCTGCTTGACGAAAACGGGATCACCCGCGTCGATGGCGGCGAAATCCATCACCTCCGGGAGCGAGGTTCTGTCGTCGAACGGATAGCGGACCCGCGCCGCCCATTCCAGGCTCAGTTCGCGCCCGGTGGGCAGGATCCCCGAGCACATTCCGGCGCCCAGAAAGGGCGTGCAGTCACCGCTCTCCAGACCGTAAACGAGTCGCTGCCAGTCAAGCTCCTTCATTTGGGTCGGCTCATGGAAATTCGATCATCAGATCGCGGAATCGAAACGCGCGAGTTGATCGACTGTGCCGGCTTCCTCGTCCTGTACGCGGCGAGCCGCCCGGGTGATGAGACTGTCCTTCATGCGGGAAAGAGCGTCGAGCTTCACATCTTCGAGATTGATGAGACCGCCCTGTAGATCGCCCACACCGCCGCCCTCCGTAGTTGCGAGCCATCCGTCACCTCCTTGATAAGGTACATAGCCGCTGTAGTCCAGCCCCACCTAATTATGTGATTCCATGAGTTAGTATCTTCACCAGTGAACCTCACCGGTGGAGGTCTAAAATGGCCGATTCTGACCGCTTCGAAACCACCGCACCGGCTGTCTGGGGGAACGTTCCTCAGCGCAACGCCACCTTCACGGGGCGATCGGACTTGCTCTACCGGTTGCGTTCACAACTCGTGGAGCAGAAGGACGCGGTGGTCCTGCACGCGTTGCAGGGATACGGCGGAGTCGGCAAGACGCACCTGGCGATCGAGTACATTTACCGGTTCTCCCATGATTACGAACTGATCTGGTGGGTTCCCGCGGACCAGACGCCGTTGCTGCGCGGTTCGCTGGCCGCGCTGGCCCCTCGTCTCGGCATTACCGATATTCCGGCGGGACGTCAGGAAGACGTGATCGACGCGGTGCGGGAAGCGCTGCGCCGGGGTATCCCGTACAAGCGCTGGCTGGTCGTGTTCGACAATGCCGACCAGCCGGAGGAGCTTCAGGACATGCTCCCGACGGCCAACGGGCACGTGCTGGTCACCTCGCGGAATCACCGGTGGAAGACCAGAGCCCTGGTGCTGGACGTGGATATCTTCATGCGCGACGAGAGCATGGAGTTCCTCCGGCGCCGGGTGTCCGGCATCACGGACTATGACGGAAATCGGCTGGCCGAGGAACTGGGCGACCTGCCGTTGGCGTTGGAGCAGGCCGGCGCGCTCATGGCCGAGACGGCGATGACCGTCGATACATACCTGGAACAGCTGAAGAACGCGGCCGGCAAGATTCTGGCGCAGGGCACCCCACTCGATTACCCGGTGCCCGTCCCGGCGGCCTGGAGCATTTCGCTTGAGCGGATCAACCGCCAGGAACCGTCCGCGATGGAGTTGCTCTATCGGATCGCCTATTTCGGCCCGGAGCCCATTCCGCTGGATCTGATCAACCTGGGCCGCCACGTGCTGGCGGAATCCGAACTTCGTAACACGATCAAAGACCCGTACCGGATGAGCAACGCCGTTCGTGAGCTGGGCCGTTACGCGCTGGCGCGGATCGACAACCTGCGGCGGACGCTCCAGATGCACCGGATCATTCAGGCGCTGATCAAGGAAGGGCTCTCGGAGAACGAGCGCAGAGTCGTCCGGCACGATGTCCACCTGTTGCTGGCCGCGGCGGATCCGGACCGGCCCGACGACGTCGACAGCTGGCCGGAGTACGACGACCTGCTTCCGCACATCAACCCCTCCCAGATCATCGAGTGTGCCGAGCCCGACGCCCGTCGCCTGGTCACGAACATGGCGCGGTACCTGCTGGTCAAAGGTGACCTGCGGGCGAGTGAGGAATGGATCGACCGGGCTCTGGCGGAATGGGAGCGGGAGAGCGCCGAGGACGATCTCCATCTGCTGATCATGCGGCGCTTGAAGGCGAATCTCCTCCTGAATCAGGGCCTGCACCAGCGAGCGCTGGAACTCAGCCAGCCCACGCTGGAGCATATGCAGCGCACCTTTGGCTTCGATCACGACGAGACACTGATCCTGACCAACAACCATGGCGGCATCCTGCGCTGGCTGGGCCAGTTCTCGGCCGCGCTCGAGGTCGACCGCGACGCGCTGGAACGGCACGAGCGCGTGTTCGGTCCCACCCACCCCAACACTCAGCGGGTGCTGAGCAACCTGGCGATCGACAACACACTCGCCACGAAGTACGAGGACGCGCTCCGTCTCGACCAGCGGAGTTACGAGATCCGCCGCGACCACTTCGGCAGTGACGCCCATTGGCGGGTCGCCTTCACGACCAATGCGCTGGCCCGCGATCTGCGGCTGCTGGGCCGGTACATGGAAGCGCGCGAACGCAGCGAGCGGCTGTCGGTCATCTACCAGGACATCGTGCGCCAGCGGATTCTCCCGCCGAACCATCTGGACGTGCTCAACCAGGCTCGTGAGCTGGCCATCGCGCGCCGGAAAGCCGGGGCCTTCGCGGAAGCGATCGACCTGGCCACGGATGTCTCCCATCGATACGGCGAGAGCTACCGCGCGGACTTCCCGGCCACGCTGGCCGCCGCGCTTACTCTGGCCAACTGCCAGCGCCTGGTGGGGGACCTCGACCGTTCCGCCGTTCTGGCGACCGAGACGACCGACCGGTACGCCAGGGTGCTCGGCCCGCTCCACCCGTTCACCCTCGGCGCGAGGCTGAACAACGCGCTGGCCCTGCGATTGCTGGGCAAGGGCGAAGACGCCGAGGAACTGCTCAGGAAGACCTACGCGGACTTCGTCGGAGCGCTGGGCGAACGGCACCACTACACGCTGACCTGCGCCACCAACCTGGCCAGCGTGCTGGCGGGATTCGGGGAGCACGAGGAGGCGTGCGCCATCGGCGAGCGGAGTTCGGCGGCGCTGCGCGAGGTGCTCGGTGAGGACCACCCGCACACGCTGGCGTGCTCGGCCAATCTGGCGCTCGACCTGGACGCGCTTGGGGAGGTCGAACGGGCCCGCGAACTCCGGGAAGACGTGATCAAGCGCTTCGGCCGCACGCTCGGGGAGAGCTATCCGGACGTGGTCGCGGTCGCCCGGCACGAGCGGCTCGACTTCGACTTCGAACCTCCGGCCGTCTGACCCCGTCAGCGCTGGTTCCGCCGGCGCCAGGCGCGGTAGTGGTCGTCGGAGGACGCGCGGGCGCGCTGCGCGGCGTCGGCCGGGATCGCGTCCCCGCGCCAGCGGTCGATGGTCGAGGCCATGCCGTTGACGAAGTCCAGGCCCGCGCCGGTGAGTCTGCCGCTGCCGCGGAGCGTCTCGATCGCGTCTCTGGTGTGCTGCCGCCAGCGGGCGAACTCGGTGTGGGCGCGCAGGGCCGCCTCGCCGTGGTCGACGAAGCGTTGCACCCGCCAGAAGGCCGCGACCGCCAGGTGCGCGTAGGCCCCTTGGAGATGGGAGATCGGGGGGCGGGGGTCGTCTCGCCAGGGGGCGTACAAGAGGACCGGCCGGTGTCTGTCCTCGCGCAGGGTCAGCGGGATGAGGTCGAGCAGCGCCCAGAGTTTGGCGTGCTGGACCTCGTGGGCGAGGAGGGCGGCGAGGATGCGGCTGTCGGTGGGGAGCGAGCCGGCGAACGAGCCGAAGGCGTGGCGTGAGGTAGAGCTGACCGTGCGTCCGCCGGGGCGGTGCAGGGGGACGAACGTGGTGACGCAGGCCGCGACCTCTTCCGCGTAGCCGGGATGGTGGTCGACCAGCAGAGCCCAGGCGGCGTTCAGGTGCTGCTGCCACTGCCGGACGGCCGCGGGCTGCTGCCGGCCGGTCGGCCAGCCCTCGGGGATCCGGTACGGATCGAGATCGTCCAGCAGCACGGCGAACGTGCGGGAGGCGTGCTCGGCGGACAGGCGGCGGGTCCCGGCCCACCCTTCGGCGTAGTGCTCCGGATCCCTCGGGATGGTCGCCACGCTTCCGGCGCCCAGGACCTGGCCGCCGTCCGGGCCGGTCCGTACGGTCACCCGCTGGGTGGACCGGTGGTGCGCGGTGGCCAGCCGGGCGGCGCCGAGGGACGGCAGCAGCACCCGGCCGCCGGAGGCGACCAGGTCCAGCGAGGCGGTCGCCCCGGCGATCACGGCGGCGGCCAGGGCCATGCTGGGCAGGTACGCGTACGCGAGCGGCCCGCCGCCGGTCTTGCGGGGGATGACCTTCATCATCCGGAGCGCCCACGTGCCGACCGGAGGGTGGCGGAGGATCCGCTCCACCGCGTGCGGGTGGTCTTCGTGCAGTCCGGCCAGCAGGTCGTAGGCGTGGGCGAGTTCCCAGGCGCGTTCGTGGCCGTGTTGTTCCGCCATGACCACGACGTTCCGTACCAGGAGCAGGTGTTTGCTGCGTTCGGCGCTGGCGAGGAAGCGGCCGGCCCGTTCGCCGCCTGCGCCGGTGGCGAGCGTGGCGAAGACGTCACCGGGGACGGTGTATCGGCGCATCAGTGTCCTGACTTCATGGGGAGATCATGAACAAGGCGAGCGCGGATGTGGCTGATCAGCCGGTATAGGTCGGGGCAGTAGACCGACGGGTTGCGGTGGCCGGTGCCGGGGCGGTATCGGTGCGGGTAGAGGCCGCCGCCGCAGACCTGCCCGAAGGTGCACGACTGGCATTGGCCGGACAGCCCGGACAGGCCCAGCTGCCTGGCGGCCACGCCGGGGTGGAACAGGGCGCGGTCGAATTCGTGGTCGACGACGTTGAGGCCGGTTTCGGCGGCGCCCTGGCCGACGACCTTGAGGAAATCGGACTGCTCGATCGTTCCGTCGGTTTCGACGACCACCAGGGTGGAGGGGGTCAGGCCGACGGCTTCGACGCCCGACCGGCCGCCGAACAGCAGGTGGATGATCTCCTCGAAGAGCCGGACGCGGGTGGGCGGGTCGCCTTCGTCGTACCAGCGGTCGAAGACGGCGATCAGCCAGTCGGCGTAGGGCGTGACGGCCGGGTCGGCGGTGCGGCCGGGGGGCGGGTCGGCCCAGGTTCCGTGCGGGAGGAGCAGGTCGATCATCGGCGGGGTGAAGGCGAGCAGGCTCTCGTACGTCTCGACCGGGTCGCCGACGAGGTCGACGGTGCACAGGATGCCGCCGTAGATCGGCCGGAATTCGGGCTCGCCCAGAAGGCGCAGCGCTCGGGCCACGGCGGCGTATGAGCCGCGTCCGGCGAGTGTTCTCCGGTGCCGGTCGTTGTCCCGGGCGCCGCCGTCGAGGCTTACCCCTATCCGTACGCCGAGGTTCAGGAACGTGCCGAGGAATGATCTGGTGAGCTGGATCCCATTGGTTTGCAGAATGAAATCGATATTCACATCGGGTTCGGCGGCGGCGCGAATCTCATGGACGAGATCGACCAGGTATTCGGGTCCGGCCAATAATGGTTCGCCGCCATGCAGGATCACGCGGACCGGGGAAATCGTATGGGCGCGGGCGTGTTCGGCGATGCGGCGCGCGGTCGCGGTGACGTGCCGGGGGGCCATGACCAGGGGGCGGTCGCGCCAGCTCTGGTCGGCGTGGGTGTACATATAGCAGTAGTCGCAGGCGAGGTTGCAGCGGCTATGGATCTTAAGGATGAACTGCCGGAACGGAACCGGCTGCCAGCCGTCGGCCAGAAGATCTTCGACTGTGAGCGTGGCAGGCCATTCGCGCTGCGGTTGACCAGCAATTTCGTCGCTCACGTTGGGACGCTCCCGACCGGCCAGACTTTTGCTGACAAAGGCATATTAACCGGAAATTGCGGGGGAGAGAACGCTCATGAATTCGTGATGCGTTTAAGGGATTCGCTAACCACTGGCCGCTTACAAGAGGCCGCGCTGCAGGGCCGTGGTGACGGCGGCCGTGCGGTCGGAGACGCCGAGTTTGCCGAAGACGCGGAGCAGGTGGGTCTTGACCGTGGTTTCGCTGATGAACAGTTCGCGGCCGATTTCCGCGTTGGTCAGGCCGCGGGCGACCAGGGAGAGCACCTGGGTCTCGCGGGGGGAGAGGGATTCTGCGACGGGCGCGCGGAGGCGGGTGACCAGCTTGGTGGCGACCGAGGGGGACAGGACGGTCTCGCCGCGGGCGGCCGCGGCGATGGCGCCCAGCAGGTCGGCGCGGGAGGTGTCCTTGAGCAGGTAGCCGGCGGCGCCGGCCTCGACGGCGCGGACGATGTCCTGGTCGCTCTCGTACGTGGTGAGCACGATGATCCGGGCCCGCGGGCGGTCGGCCAGGATGCGGGTGATGGCGCTGACGCCGTCGCCGCCGGGCATGCGCAGGTCCATCAGGGTCACGTCGGGCTTGAGTTCGCGGGAGCGCGCCACCGCCTCGTCCCCGGAACCGGCCTCGCCGGCCACCTCGATGCCGGGGTCCGCGTCGAGCATGCCGCGCAGGCCCTCCCGGACCACCGGGTGGTCGTCGACGATCATCACGCGGATCATAGGGTCGCCCGCACGGAGGTGCCGAGGCCGGGTGCGCTGGTCACGGTGAGCGTGCCGCCTTGCTGTTCGATCCGGGTGCGCATGCCGCGCAGGCCGTACCCGGTGGGGGTGGTGGGGTCGAAGCCGGTGCCGTCGTCTTCGACGGTGAGGGTCACGTCGGCGGCGCCGTACCGGATGGCGAGGCGGACGCAGTGGGCGGCGGCGTGTTTGCGGATGTTGGCGAGGGCCTCCTGGGCGGCGCGGAGGAGCACGACCTCGGTGCTGGGCGGGAGGGGGCGGGATTCGCCGTCGATGGCGCAGTTGACGGTGATGCCGCTCTCCTCGCCGAGGCGGGCGGAGAGGCGGCGGAGGGCGTCGTCGAGGGTGGAGCCGTCCAGGGGGGCGGGGCCGAGGGCGGCGACGAGCGCGCGGGCCTCGGCCAGGTTCTCCCGGGCGGTCTGGACGGCCAGGTGCAGGTGGCGGGCCGAGTCCGGCTGCGCCTGGGCGGCCTGGATGAGCATGATGATGCTGGTGAAGCCCTGGGCGAGGGTGTCGTGGATCTCTCCGGCCAGGCGTTCGCGTTCGGCCAGCGCGCCGCTCTCGGCCGACAGCCGGGCCACTTCGGCCCGGCTGGCCTCCAGCTCGGCGATCAGGTTGGCGCGCTCCTTGCTCTGGTGGATGATCCGGGAGATCCACGGCCCGAACACCAGGGCGAAGGTGATCGCGATCGCCGTGGTTCCGGCGAACAGCACCACCTCGCCGGCCTCCAGGTCCGTCCGGGTGAGCAGGCGGATCGCGGGGGCCAGGTTGAGCACCAGCACGGCCGCCACCGCGCGCCCGCCGCTGAGCAGCATGAACACCTGCGGGCAGAGGGCGAACAGGCCGAAGGTGGCGGAGGGCACCAGCAGGGAGGCGGGGACGAAGGCGGCCACCATCAGGGCCATGTACTTGACGCCGCGGTAGCTGTTGTTCTCGTCCTCGATGATGGCGGGGCGGCCGAACAGCAGGTATCCGGCCGCGCACAGCGTCATCAGCCCGACGGTGGCCGCCCTGGTCCCGGCGGGGTGGGAGTCGTCCAGGATCACGAAGACGGTGGAGACGGTCCAGGTCAGCGCGAACAGGGTCTCCCAGCCGCGGAAGGACTCCCAGGCGTTCGCCTCGGCCGGGATCTCCCTGCGTCCGCTGAAGGCGCGCGGGCTCATCCGTCCCGGCGGCCTTTCCATCTGAATGTCATCAGGCACAGCACCAAGCCTCCGATGAGCCAGGCTGCCAGAACCAGGGCAACCCTGCCTAGTTCGTACGAACCGGTCAACTCCAGCTGGGCGCCCTCCTCACCCAGGAACACCGAGCGCAGGCCCTGGCACATCCACTTCAGCGGGAACACCGAGGAGATGTTGATCAGCCACGGCGGCAGCTCGGTGAACGGGATGTAGACGCCGGAGATGAACTGGAGCACCACGAACGGCATCGAGATCACGGCGGCGGCGCTCTTGGCCGAGCGGGGCAGGCTGCTGGCGGCGATGCCGAGCAGCGCGGCCCCGGCCAGGCCGAGGACGAGCACCCAGGTCAGGGTGACCCACGCGGAGAACTCGGTGGGCAGGTCCAGACCGTACAGGAAGACGCCGATGGCCAGCAGGATGAGCACTTCCAGCAGCGCGATCACCAGCGAGCTGAGCATCTTGCCGACGAAGTAGGCGCTGCGCGGCATCGGCGTGCCGGCCAGCCGCTTGAGGGTGCCGTCCTCGCGGTCGATGGCGATGCCGATGCCGAGGTTCTGGAAGGCGGCGCCCATCACGCCCGCGCCGATCAGACCGGCCGTGTAGACCTGGGAGACGGTGATGCCGGTGCCCTTGAACTGGTCGGCGAAGATCGATCCGAACAGCACCAGCAGGATGATCGGGAACGAGAAGGTGAAGATCACGGCGTCCTTCTCGCGGAAGAACATCCGGGTCTCCAGACCGGCGCGGGAGAGTCCGAGGGCGATGGTGTCAGACACGGGGGGCCTCGATCAGGGTCAGGTAGATGTCTTCCAGGGTGGGCCGGGTGACCGCGAGGCCGGGGATCTCGCCGTCGAAGCGGGCGGCCAGTTCGAGCACCGTCTCGGTCGGGGTGTCGGTCTCGATGACGCCGTCGAGCCAGCTCACCCGCGCCTTCGCGGCGGCCCGGCCGCCCAGCGTGGCGGGGTCGCCCTCGGCCACGATGCGGCCCTGCGCGATCACGGCGACCCGGCCGGCCAGCGCTTCGGCCTCGTCCAGGTAGTGGGTGGTGAGGACGATCGTGGTGCCCTCGGCGGCCAGGCCCTTGATCAGGTCCCAGAACTGGCGGCGCGCCTCCGGGTCGAAGCCGGTCGTGGGCTCGTCCAGGAAGACCAGCTCCGGGTTGCCGATCACACCTAACGCGACGTCGACCCGGCGGCGCTGGCCGCCGGAGAGCTTCCTGATCCGGACGTCGGCCTTCTCGGTCAGCCCGACCTTGGCGATGACCTCGTCCGGGTCACCCGAGGCGGGGTAGTAGCCGGCGAAATGCCGGATCGTCTCGCGGACCGTCAGCTCGGCCGCGTCGTTGGCGGTCTGCAGGACGATGCCGAGCTTGGCCCGCCACTCGCGGGTCGCCTTCTGCGGGTCGACGCCGAGCACCCGGACCTCGCCGGAGTCGCGCTTCCGGTAGCCCTCGAGGATCTCGACCGTGGTCGACTTCCCGGCGCCGTTCGGCCCGAGGATGGCGAAGACCTCACCCTGCCTGATCTCCAGGTCGAGCCCGTCGATGGCGCGCACGTCGCCGTAGCGCTTGGTCAGCCCCCGGACATGAATCGCTGTTGTCATACCTCCAGCGTCCGGTCTGTACGGCTCGCGCGGCACCACCGCCCGACCGACCCGGCTGTCCTCCATCCGGAGGACACCACGTCACTGGGTGGTGGTGATCCCACCGTCCACGTACAGCACCTGACCGGTCATGTACGCGGCGGCCGGACTGGCCAGGAACACCGCGGGAGCGGCGATCTCGGCCGGCGTCCCCCAGCGTCCCATCGGCACCGACGCCGTCGTGGTGTCGGCCGGGTTCTCCCACAGCGTGCGGTTCAGATCGGTGGCCGTCCATCCGGGGCACAGGCAGTTCACCCGTACGCCCCTGGACGCCCACTCCAGCGCCAGGGACTTGGTCAGCGCCACCACGCCCGCCTTCGCGGCCGCGTACGGCGTCATGAACGGCGCGCCCTTGGCGGCGACCGAGGCGACGTTGATCAGCGTCCCGTCGCCGCGCCCGAGCAGGTGCCCGGCGACGGCGTGGCTGACCGCCATGGCGGAGTCCAGGTTGAGCCGGATCAGCTTGTCCCAGCCGGACAGCCGCAGGTCCTTGAACTCGACCAGGAAGTTGGATCCGCCGGCGTTGTTGACCACGATGTCGAGATGCCCGAGCGCGTCGATGCCGGCCTGCACGGCGGCCGGAATGGCGTCCCGATCCATCACGTCGCACGGAATGACCGCCGCCTGCCGGCCGAACGCCTCGACCTCCTTGGCGACCTCGGCGAGCGTCTCGGCGGACCGGGCGACGAGCGCCACGTCGGCCCCCGCCTGCGCGTACGCGAGCGCGATGGCCCGCCCGATTCCCCGCGACGCCCCGGTGACGAACGCCTTACGACCAGAAAGGGCAAATGCTGTGGACATCGCCCAGTTATACCTCTGCCGGCAGCGGGAGAGCCATCGGGTTCACCCGCCGGACGATCTCGGTGAGCACGATCCGCACGTACGGCTCGCCCACCCACAGGTGTTTCGCCCCGTCGACGCCGATCACCTCGGCCTGCGGGACCCGGGCGAAACGTTCGGCGGCCTCGGCCGGTCGCAGGTAGTCGTCGAACTCGGGGACCAGCGCGGTGAGCGGGCGGCCGAAGGTGGCCCAGGCGTCCAGGTCCTCGTCGGTGGCGCGCTTCAGCGGCGGCGAGAGCAGGATCGCGCCTTCGACGAGCGGGTCGCGGCCCCATTTGAGCGCCAGTTCGGTCCCGAACGACCACCCCAGCAACCACGGATGCGGCAAGTCATGAAATTCGGCATATTCCAGGGCGGCGGCGATGTCCAGGCGTTCGCCGTTCCCGTGGTCGAACGCGCCCTGCGAGGTGCCGCGCTCCGAAGTCGTGCCCCGGGTGTTGAACCGCAGCACGGCCAGATCGGCCAGCGCGGGCAGCCGGTAGGAGGCCTTGCGCAGGACATGGCTGTCCATCATGCCGCCGTGGGTGGGCAGCGGGTGCAGGCAGATCAGCGTGGCCACCGGGTCGTTCTCCGGCAGCGCCAGTTCCCCCACCAGGGTCAGGCCGTCGCCGGTGTCGAGTTCGATGTCCTCCCGTTTCGCCGGAAGCACCGTGGACGCCCTGATCTCCATGAATCCCTCTTTCAATACCTGCTGCGGCCGGGACCTCGTCTGATCCGGTTCCGCCAGCAGGCCGTGTGCCAGTGCCGGCGCTCACCCTCGCCGCCGGACCAGTTCGGCCAGCTGACCAGATGCGCCATTCCTACCCGGATCTCCTGATCGCAGCCCGGACACCGGTAGACTTTATCGGCCGCTCCGCCGACAATTCGCCGCACCTGCCACTCGCCGTCCGGCCACTCCTCGACCTCGCCGATGCCGAACCGCGCGACCGACTGGTCGAAGCCGGCATCCTGGTCCCGCCGTTTGGCCCGGCGCGGGCTCATCGCTCCTCCACGCCCTTGAGGGTATTCGCATTCGCCCGGTTTGGGATATCGGTGACCCCGGCCACGACCAGCCGCTCCAGCAGGGGCGCGGGCGCGAACGCGGGCTCCCGGTATTCCGCGTAGAGGGCCCGCAGCCCATCCCGTACGGTCTCCAGCCCGAACGCGTCGAGCATCTCGAAAGGACCCTGCGGATACCCGCAGCCGAGTTTCATCGCGGTGTCCACGTCCGCGAACGAGGCGTAGCCCGATTCGACCATCCGGAGCGCGTCGTTCAGGTACGGGAACAGCAGCGCCTCGACCACGAACCCGGCCCGATCCGCGCAGACCACCGGCGTCAGGGCCATCACCCGGGTCAGATCCCGGACGGCCGTCGCGATCTCCGGCGAGGTCAGCACGGTCACGGCCAGTTCGGCCACCTTGTCCCCGACCGGGTGCACGCCGACCACCCGCTCCGGACGCGGCAGCCCGACGGCGATCTCCACCACCGGCGCGGGCGCGATCGCGAGCACCACGTCGGCGTCGTCGTGTCCGTCGATGGTCTTGAAACCGGCCGCGTCGAGCCGCTCGCGCAGGTGCTCGGCACCGGTTCCGACGATCCCGATGGTGGTCACGGCGACCTTCGGCCCGGTCGCCGGGGGAGCGGTGGGCCTGGCCGTACGGGGATGGAAGCCGTGGCCGCATTTGCGGCCGTGCCTCCTGGCCGTGACCAGTTCGCGCAGGACGGGGGCGGGCGCGTGCCGGTGGTTCTTGGTCTCGTAGAAGAGCACTTCGCAGATCTCGTACGCGGTGTCCAGGCCGATCAGGTCGAGCAGCTGGAACGGCCCCATCGGCAGCCCCGCGCCCTCCCGCATCGCGACGTCGATGTCGTCCCGGGTGGCGATCCCGGCCTCCAGCATCCGGCACGCCTGGTTGAGGTAGCCGAGCAGCAGCCGGTTGGCCACGAACCCGGCCCGATCCCCGACCACGATCGGCGTCTTGCCGAGCCGACCGGCCAGCTCCGCGATCTCCCCGGCCAGCCCGTCCTCGGTCAGCACGGTGGTGACCACCTCGACCAGCTTCATGACGGGCGCGGGATTGAAGAAGTGCAGGCCGACGACCCGCGACGGCCGGGAGGTCATCGCCGCGATCGTGGTCACGGAGAGTGAGGAGGTGTTGGTGGCCAGCACCGCCGACGGCTTGCAGATCCGGTCCAGGTCGGCGAAGAGCGCCCGCTTCAGCTCCATCACCTCCGGCACCGCCTCGACCACGAGATCGACCTCGGCGAGCGAGCCCCGATCGGCACTGAGCGTGATCCGCCCGAGCAGCTCCGCCCGCTCGTCCGCCCCGAGCCGCCCCCGCTCGACCGCCCGCCCGGTGGACCGCTCAAGATGCGCCAGCCCACGCGCCACCGCGTTCTCGTCGACGTCCACCCCGACCACGCGCAGCCCCGCCCGGGCGAACACTTCCACGATCCCCGCGCCCATGATCCCCAGCCCGACAACCCCTACCGTCTCCACCGCGCGCCTCCTCGGTTACTACTCAGTAGTCTCCCAGAGTGTCCTGGTACGGCCAGCCGCGCGGGTAGGGTGGCGGGTCATGCGGCTGGTCATCGCGCGATGCAGCGTGGATTACGTGGGAAGACTGACGGCCCATCTCCCGATGGCGCCCCGGCTGATCCTCATGAAGGCGGACGGCTCGGTGTCGATCCATTGCGATGACCGCGCCTTCAAGCCCCTGAACTGGATGAACCCGCCCTGCAAGGTCCGCGAGGAAGAGGGCCAGTGGACGGTTACCCAGGGTAAGACCGGCGAGAAGCTGATCCTCACCATCGAGGAGATCCTGCACGACTCCAGCCATGAGCTGGGTGTCGACCCCGGCCTGCAGAAGGACGGCGTCGAAGCCCACCTTCAGGAGTTGCTGGCCGAGCACATCACCACCCTGGGGGCGGGCTGGACGCTGGTGCGCCGGGAGTACATGACGGCGATCGGGCCGGTCGACATCCTGTGCCGCGACCAGAGCGGTTCGACGGTGGCCGTCGAGATCAAGCGGCGTGGGGAGATCGACGGTGTCGAGCAGCTCACGCGCTATCTGGAGCTGCTCAATCGGGACCCGCTGCTGGCTCCGGTCCGCGGCATCTTCGCGGCTCAGGAGATCAAGCCGCAGGCCCGGGTGCTCGCCGCCGACCGCGGGATCGACTGTGTGACCCTCGACTACGCGGCCCTGCGCGGCATCGAGCCGGAGAATCCCACGCTGTTCTGATTGTCGGTGGCGTCGAGTAGGTTCCCGGTTCATGATCGGCCGCTGAGGCCGTAGCCATGAGCCGGGGAGGCTGAGGATCTTGGACGCGGACACAGCCGCGCGGACGATCACCAGGCGGTGCGCGCGCTCCTGGCCGGGCACCCGGAGTCCGGGCTGGCCGTGGCGGGGCTGCTCGCGTAGTCGAACCGCTGCCCGGACCTTAAAATGAACACCTATGCGCAGCAAGCGAGCGGAAGGGGCCGACCTACTGGCACTGCTACCCGCACTGACATGCTGATGCCGTGATGACATGTGCATGCGGAGCCGTCGGCGTCCCGGCGGCTCCGCATGCCGTGACCGGCACCGCTGGCTGAGGTCCTCGCGCGCGAGCGTCAACGTCCGTGCGGTGAGCGTCGAAACCGAACAGCGCAGACCGGGTCCTGTCGTGCAGTAGCTCGATGAAGTGGGCGGGTAGAGCGGCGGCGCTCAGCAGGACGCCCGAGACCGAGCCAGCGGTGGCGCTCTGCGAGTGGTTGTGGCGTTTCAGCGCACTATTTGGCATTTTGGGTAGTTTGTGGGTGTTGCGCTGGCTTGGTGGGCCGATTCGAGCTCGTTCCGGCCTGCGCCGAGCAAGAGGGAGTGCTGACGGCCATGCATCAGGACCCGAATGACAGGCCGGCCTTCGACGCCGCGTTGAACTGGGTGCGGCGCGCCGTCGACGCCGGTCAACTGCCGAGCGCGGTGCTCGGTGTCGCCACCTCTACCGGCCCGGTGCTCATCGAGGCGTTCGGCCGCCACGACGGCCGCTCCACCACCATCGACGACAACTTCGCCCTCTTCTCGCTCACCAAACCGATCGTCGGCCTGGCCACGCTCCGCCTCGTCGAACAGGGCCTGCTGTCGCTGCGTACACCCCTGCGCGACGTCGTCCCCGGCCTGAGCGCCGACATCACCCTGTGGCACCTGCTCACCCACACCAGCGGCATCGCCGAAGGCTCGCTCACCCCCGACGACGGCCTGCTCGCCGAACTGACCCGGGCCGGCACCGGCTTCGCCCCCGGCACCGCCATCGCCTACTCGAACCTGGCCTTCGTCGGCATCGCCGAAATCCTCAGATCGGTGACCGGCACCGACCTCGACACCGCCCTGGCCGCCCTGCCCGTCCCGTTCACCTTCGACCCGCACACACCCCCGGTCGAACTCCACGGCACCACCGAGGTCGGCCTCGACTACCCCGCCCTCGCCAAAGCCCGCCACCCCGCGGCCGGCCTCGTCGGCCAGGCCGAAGACCTCCTGAACTTGGGCTCCCTGCTCCTCCGCAAGGACCCCGCCCTGATCCACCCCACCACCCTGGCCGCCATGACCACCCCCCAGACCCTGGGCTTGCCCTTCGCCGTCCCCGACCCCACCCGCAGCCGCCGCGAGTACGGCCTGACCTGGTGCCTGCGCCCCACGGCCCCCGAACTCCTCGAACGCCGCGTGTACGGCCACACCGGCTGGTCAGGCAACCAATGGTGGATTTATCCGGACCTGGACGCCTGCCTCGTGCTCCTCACCAACATGATGGAACCCGAACGCCACGGCGTAGACGCCGACAACCTCCTCAACGCCTTCACGACTGCCCTGCCCGGGTCATAGTTTCGCGAGAAAAGCCGCCACCGCCTTGTTGAAGGCCACGGGTGTTTCTATCGCCGACAGATGACCGGAATTCGGCAGAATTTCGAGCTGAACATCAGGAGCCGCCTCCGCCATCGCCTCAGCATCCGCGACCGAGGTCAACTCATCCTCCTCGCCCACCAGAACCAGAGCGGGAACCTTCAGCCCCCGAAGGGTGTCGAACGAATCCGGCCGCCCCGCCATGGCCCGCAACGCCCAGGCGACCGCCCCGGGCGGCGCCGACTTGACCAGCCCGCGAACCCGCCCCACCACCATGGGCCTTCTGGCCAGCGTCGTCGCCCCCACCAGATTGGGAACCGTATCGGTGAGATCGCCCCCATCGAGCACCCGCTGCGCCGCCAACTCCCGATTGGCCGCAGCCTCCACGGAATCCGGCGCCGCCTTCGTATCCGCCAGCACGACCGCCTGCACCCGATCCGGATACCGCCGACAGAACGCCATGGTCACATACCCACCCATGGACTGCCCCCCGACCACCGCCCGCTCGACACCCTCCGCATCCAGCAGTTCCGCCACATCATCAGCCATCACATCCACAGACGGCTCGTCATCCCCCAGCCCCGACCCCCC
>NZ_BLAD01000058.1 GCF_009687845.1 Acrocarpospora corrugata | reverse complement strand
GGGCGGCTACGTTCGTGGTCTCCATTACGACATCCGCGAGCGCCGCAGACGATCCGCAATGGTCAATGGGTGGCCAGAACATCAGCAACACCCGGTCCAACCCGACCGAGACCATCCTCAGTCCTTCGACGGCGGACGATCTGCTGCTCAACTGGACTTACACCACACGGGGCGACGTCTCGGCGACGCCGGCCGTGGTGGACGGAGCCGTCTATTCCCGGATTGGGGCGGGTTCTTCCACAAGGTGGACGCGGACACGGGCGCGGTGATCTGGTCCCGGTCGGTCGCGTCGTACGTCGGCGCAACCGGCACCGTGGTCGCCCGTACCAGCCCGGTCGTGGTCGGCAACACCGTCTACATCGGCACCCAGACCGGCGCCAGGCTGCTGGCGATCGACATCGCCAACGGCAACCTGCGGTGGAACGTGGCGACCGATCCGCACCCGCGGCCGTACTCACAGGTGGGGCGGTCTACTACAACGGCGTGCTGTATCAGGGTGTGTCCTCCGACGAGTTCTCCCTGGCCTCGAACACCTCCTACGACTGCTGCACGTTCCGCGGCAGCCTGGTGGCGATCGACGCGGCCACCGGGGCGCAGCGGTGGAAGTCGTACACCCTGCCGGACCAGGGGCCGGGTGGTGACGTCTTCAGCGGCGCGTCCGTGTGGGGCACCACGCCGAGCATCGACCCCGCCACCAACACCGTCTACGTCGGCACGGGGCAGAACTATTCGATCCCGCAGAGCGCGGTGCAGTGCCTGCCGACGTGGAACGCCAAGGACTCGATCGTCGCGATGGACCTCACCACGGGCGCGATCAAGTGGAACACCGGGCCGCCCCGCTTCGACGAGTGGAACTTCGCCTGCCTGCCGGGCTTCCCGCCGAACAACTGCCCGAACCCGGGGCCGGACCATGACACGGGTGACGGCACCCACCTCTTCAACCTGCCCGGCCCGAACGGGACGACCCGCCGCGCGGTGGGCGCGGGTCAGAAGAGCGGCGAGTTCTGGATGCTCGACGCGGTCACCGGGGCGATCATCTGGAGCGCCTCGGTCGGGCCAGGCTCGACGCAGGGCGGCATTCAGTGGGGCACCGCGACCGACGGCCAGCGCGTGTTCTTCACTTCCAGCAACGCCGGCAACATCTCCTACCAGCTGCCCAACGGGCAGACGATCGACTACAGCTCGTTCGGGGCGCTGGACGCGGCGACCGGGCAGATCCTCTGGCAGGTGCCCGAGCCGCGCGGCGGCCGGTCGATCGGCCCGGTCACCTACGCCAACGGCGTGGTGTACGTCGGCTCGATGAACAACTGGATGTACGCGCTGAACGCCACCAACGGCCAGGTGCTGTGGCAGTTCCAGGGTCTGGGTTCGTCGAACGCCGGCCCGGCGATCGTCGGCGGCAAGCTGTACTGGGGCAACGGGTACTCGCGCGGCGGCACCGCGAGCACGCGCTTCTACTCATTCAGAGTTCCCACCCAGAGCCCGTCCCCGTCCCCTTCGCCGTCTCCTTCGCCCTCTCCGTCCCCATCTCCTTCGCCCTCTCCATCCCCTTCCCCGTCGCCGTCCCCGTCGCCGTCCCCTTCCCCGTCGCCGTCCCCTTCCCCGTCGCCGTCCCCTTCCCCGTCCCCATCCCCTTCCCCGTCCCCATCCCCTTCTCCGTCCCCATCCCCTTCTCCGTCCCCATCCCCTTCTCCGTCCCCATCGCCCTCCTCCGCATGCACCGCCAGCTATCGCGTCATCTCGCAGTGGCCGAGCGGCTTCCAAGGTGAGGTGACCGTCCGCGCGGGCAACGCGCCGATCAGCGCGTGGACCGTCCGGTGGGCCTTCGCCAACGGCCAGGCGATCACCCAGATCTGGAGCGGCACCGCGACCACCAGCGGTTCCAACGTCACGGTGAGAAACGTCGCCCACAACGGTTCCGTGCCCAGGACCGGCACCACCGTGTTCGGCTTCCTCGCCAGCTGGAACAACGCCACCAACGTGGTTCCGACCTCGGTCACCTGCACCAGTCCATAAGCGGCCGGGAGGAACTTCACCACCACGATGGCCCGCGTTCCGCGCGGGCCATCGTCGGCTTGCCGCAATGCGACGGCTTGACAGCCCCCTACCTAACGGTTAGCTTTCCTAGCTAACGGTTAGGGGGTCGACTTTTGGTGTCGCAGGCTGTCGGGGTATCGAGCAAGGAGCCGTCAGACGGCTATCAGTTGCGAGTCGTGCGGGAGGTGCTGCTCGCACTGCTGGCCAAGGAGGCTTCACACGGCTATCAGTTGCGTGCCCGGCTCCAACTCGCCCTCGGCCCGCTCGCGGAGGCCCTGAACGCGGGCCAGGTGTATGTCACGCTCACCCGCCTCGAAAAGGCCGGCCTGGTGACCGCGGAACGAGTCGGCCAGACCGACCGCCCGGACCGCAAGGTCTACGAGCTGACCGCGGCGGGCCGCGAGCGCGTCATGGAATGGCTGGACGACACCAGCTGGCCCAAGCCCGCGCCCGCCGAATTCCACCTGAAACTGGTCGCCGCCGCCGCGGCCGGTCTGGGCGACCCGGGACGGCTCGTGGACACCCAGCGGCACGCGGTGCTGGCCGGCCTGGCCGCCGCGCAGCGCGCCGCGCTGGCCGAACCTGCCGATTCCACCGCCGGGCTCCTGCTCGAAGGCGTGGTCCTCAGACTGCAGGCCGACCTGCACTGGCTGGAAGCCTGCGCCCGCTACTGGACTCCGAGGAAGGACCGATGATGGACACCGTCGAGTCGTTGCCGATCGTAAGCCCGATCCTGCGGGCGAGCGGCCTTCGGATGCGGTACGGCCAGGGCTCCGGGATCGTCCACGCCCTCGACGGAGTCGACCTGGACGTCGCCACCGGCGAGACGGTGGCCGTGATGGGCGCCAGCGGCAGCGGCAAGTCGACGCTGCTGCACCTGCTGGGCGGCCTGGAACGCCCGTCCGCCGGTGAGGTGTGGCTGGCGGGGCGCCGCATCGACGGGCTGGGCGAGACCGCGCTGGCCCGGCTGCGCCGGACGGCGATCGGGTTCGTCTTCCAGGCCTTCCACCTGATGGACGAGCTCACCGCCGCCGAGAACGTCGAACTGCCCGCGCTGCTGGCGGGGCAGTCGCCGCGCGCGGCCCGCCGCCGGGCCGCTGAGCTGCTGGAACGCGTCGGGCTCAGCCATCGCGCCGAGCACCTGCCGTCGGCGCTCTCCGGCGGCGAACGCCAGCGGGTCGCGATCGCCCGCGCGCTCAGCAACGAGCCGCTCGTCGTGCTCGCCGACGAGCCGACCGGCAATCTCGACAGCGCCGCGACCCTGGACGTGCTGCGGCTGCTCGACAGTCTGCGCACCGCCGGGCAGACGCTGGTGATCGTCACCCATGACGCCCGGGTCGCCGCCACCGCGGACCGGCTGATCTCGATGCGCGACGGCGGCTTCGTCGAGGAGACCAGGCTGACCCACGGCAGCACCGGGCGGCTCGGCGAGCTGGCCGGGCTGGAGGGCTGATCCGATGGGCCGCGTTCTGCTCGTGTGCCGGCTCGCCGTACGGGACCTGCGCCGGCGCCCGGCCGAGGCTGTGCTGCTGTTGCTGGCGATCACGGCCGCCACGGCGACACTGACGCTCGGGCTCGTCTTGCAGGGGGCGTCGGCTCAGCCGTACCAGACCACGCGGGTGGCGACGGGCGGGCCCGACGTGGTCGCCAGTGTCGTCGCCTCGCCCGGCGGCGATCAGCTCGCCGCCTTGGAAGCGCTGGCCGGGGCCCCCGGTGTCGCCGGTCACAGCGGTCCATTTCCGCACACGCGCCTCGTCGTGAAAGCGCGCGGCGTCACCACGGTGGCGTGGACGCAGGGGCGTGGCGCCGCGTCCGCCCCGGTCGACCAGCCCAAAGTGACCGAGGGCGGCTGGGTGCGCGACGGCGGCGCCGTGCTGGAGGCCAGTTTCGCTCAGGCGCTCGGGGTCCGCGCCGGTGACCGGATCACCTTGGGTGACCGGTCGTTCCAGGTCGCCGGGGTCGCGGTCACCGCCGCCATGCCGCCGTACCCGAAGATCTGCTTCTCGCCCTGCATGTTCGGCGAGCACCAGATGGCGCCCCCGACGGCCCCGCCGGTCAGCGCTCCGCGCGAGGACGTGAACTTCGGCCCGCCCGGCCCGAACGGCCTGCTCTGGGTCACCGACGCGGACGCCCGTGATCTCGCCGCGCGGACGCGGTTCCTCGGGTACGTCATGAACCTGAAGCTGGCCGACCCGGCCTCGGCCCCGGCGTTCATCGACGCGCATCTGCCGACGAGCCTCGACACCCCGTTCCTGGCGTCGTGGCAAGACGTCCTGTACGGGCACAACAAGATGATCGAATGGAAGCAGGTCGCCATGCTGGTCTCCAGCTGGCTGCTCGGCATGATCGCGCTGGCCGGCATCGTGGTCCTCGTCGCGGGCCGGATGGCCGACCAGCTGCGGCGGGTCGGCCTGCTCAAGGCGGTCGGCGGCACCCCGGGCCTGGTGGCGGCCGTGCTCCTCGCCGAGTACGTCGCCGTGGCTCTGCTCGCCTCGGCGGCCGGGCTGGCGATCGGCCGGTTGGCGGCCCCGCTGCTCAGCGAACCCGCGACCGGGCTGCTCGGCAGCGCGGGCGCGGTGCCGTTCACCTGGTCCACCGTCGCGCTGGTGACGGCCGTCGCGCTCGGCATCGCGGGCGTCGCGACCTTCCTGCCGGCCGTTCGCGCCGCCCGTACCAGCACCGTTCTCGCGCTGGCCGACGCGGCCCGTCCGCCGCGGCGGACGGCGTGGCTGATCGGGATCTCGACCCGGCTGCCCGTCCCGCTGCTGCTCGGGTTGCGGGTGGCCGCCCGGCGTCCGCGCCGTACCGTGCTGGGCATGGCGGGGATCGCGGTCGCGGTCGCCGGGATCGTGGCCGCCATGGCGGCCAACGCGCACCGCTTCGAGGAGAAGGCCCCCGGCGCCGATCCGCGGACCGCGCTGAGCCAGGTGCTGCTGCTGATGACGGTCATGCTGGTCGCCCAGGCCGCCGTCAACGCGATCTGCATCACCTGGTCGACCGCACTGGACGCCAGGCGCTCCTCGGCGCTGGCCCGCGCGCTCGGCGCGACCCCCGCCCAGGTCAGCGCCGGACTGTCGACGGCACAGATCCTTCCCGCCCTCGCGGGCGCCCTGCTGGGGCTCGCCACGGGAATCGGGCTCGCCGAGCTCCTCGACGACGACCCGGTGACCGTCCCGCCGCTCTGGCAACTGACCGCCGTCGTCCTGGGCTGCGTGATCGTGATCGCGGGGCTCACCGCCATACCGGCCCGGCTCAGCGCCCGCCATCCCGTGGGCGAAATCCTCCGCACCGAACTCACGTGAGGTACGGCCGTCCGATATTGGACACATATCGTCACTTTTCATGATCGGATGATCGCGGCACCATGCTGTCATGACGCGACAGGCGGTGACCGAGGAACTGATCCGTGAGTGGTCCGGGGGCCGGGCCTTCGACCGGGGAAAGGTCTACTTCGCGCAGGACCGGGTGGAGGATCTGTCGGTCACCGAGAGCGCCGCGACCGCGGTGGTGGACGGTTCGTCCGTCTACGACGTACGGCTGGACCTGGCCGACGGCCGGATGTGGGGCGAGTGCTCGTGCCCGCAGGGAGACGACGGCAAGTTCTGCAAACACTGCGTGGCGACCGCGCTGGCCTGGATGGCCGAGGCAGGCCCGCTGTCGGTGCCCGAACCCCCGGACAAAATCAGCGACGAGGCGTTACGGACCTTCCTGGCGAGCCAGGAGCACGGGTGGCTGGCCGAGGAGCTGATGCGCGCCGCGACGGCCGCGCCGATGGTCCGCGCCAGACTGGAAGTCGCCGCCGGCGCCGAGGCGAAGAACGTGCTCGCCACCGAGCGGCTCCGCCGTGACCTGGCCTTGAGCGTCAGAATCGACGACGACGAGACGGAAGAATGGCTGGACGGGGTCAAGGCGGCCTTCGCGAAGGTGACGGACCTGTCGAAGGCCGGATTCACCGGCGAGGCGACCGAACTGGCCGAGTACGCGATCGACCTGCTCGCCGGCGTCGCCGAGGAGGACCGATTCCTGGTTCACCAGGCACTGGCCGAGGCCGGGCGAATCCATCTGGCGGCCTGCTCCGACGGCCATCCCGACCCGCGGGCGCTCGCCGACCGTCTCGTGGACCAGGCGCTGGCGACCGGAACCCTGTTCGTGGACGCGCTGCCCGGCTACGCCGGAGCGCTCGGCCCGGATGGACTGGCCCGCTACCGGGAGCGGGTCGAGCAAGCCTGGCGTGACCTGGAACCGGATCCGGCCGGCGACCCGCCGCCGACGGCCGTCCTGCTGAGAGAGCGGCTGGCCGAGCATGAGGGCGGCGCCGACGGGCTGATCACGCTGGCCGCCGGGGAGCCGTCGAGCCGGCAGGTGCTGCGGATCGCGCGGGTGCTGGCCGGGGAGGGCAAGGACGGGAGCGCGCTGGAGTGGATCAGGGGCGGCCTGGCGCGTTTCGACGGCGAGGTCGCCCTGAATGACTTCGGGCTCGATGTCGACCTGCGCACTCTGGGCGCCGAATGCCTGCTGAGGGCGGGTGACCAGCGGGGAGCCGTCGAGTTTCTGTGGCCGGTCTTCATCGACAGTCCATCCGTGCGCACCTACGGCATGGTCGCCGAGGCGGCGGGTGCGCACTGGCCGCGCTGGCGGGAGCGGGCGCTCACCCGGCTGAGCGAGAAGCTCGCCCGGTACCAGACGGACCATCGTTTCAACGTGCTGGTCGAGATCATGCTGTCGGAGCAGGACAGCGAGGGCGCCTGGCAGGTGGCGCGGGCGGGCGGAGTGAGCCAGGACCTGCGGCTCCGGGCGGCCAGGGCGCGCGGGGCGACCCATCCCGCGGAGGCGTACCCCGTGCTGCTGGAGGCGGCGGAGGCCGCGATCGAGGAGAAGAAGAAGCGTCAGTACGCCTGGGCGGCGCAGCTGCTGGCCGAGGCCCAGCTCCTGGCCGGACAGTGCGGGCACGGTCAGAAGTTCGACCAGCACATGGCCGGGCTGCGCGCCGAGCACAAGGCCAAGTCAGCGCTGCGGGCCGAACTCAACCAGGCACGGCTTCCTTGACTCCGGCCGGGTCGGTGGCGGGCTCCGGTGCCGGGCGGCGGTAGCGGAGCAGGAGCATCAGGCCGCCGGCCACCAGGGCCCAGAAGGCCGCGCCGATGCCGAGCAGGGTGAATCCGGAGGCGGCCACCACGAAGGTCACCAGCGCGGCCTCCCGCATCGGCGGATCGTCAAGCGCCGCCGCCAAAGCCGAGGTCAGGGCGCCGAGCAGGGCCAGGCCCGCGACTCCCTCGATGAGGACGGGGGGCGACAGCAGTACCAGGGCGGTGGCCAGGCCGGCGCTCAGGCCCAGCAGGATCATCGCCGCTCCGGCGGTCACCGAGGCGATCCAGCGCCGGTCCGGGTCGGGATGCGCGTCAGGGCCTGCGGCCAGGGCGGCCGTGATGGCGGCCAGGTTCACGGCGTGCCCGCCGAACGGGGCCGCGGCGGCGCTGCCCAGGCCGGTGGCGAGCAGCACCCCGCGCAGCCCGGGCCGGTAGCCGAAGCCGGCCAGGACCGCCATGCCGGGCACGTTCTGCGAGGCCATCGTCACCAGGTAGAGCGGCAGCGCGATGCCGACCATGGCCTGCAGGCTCCAGGCCGGAGCCGTCGGCTCGACCACCGGCCACAGATCCACGCCGCCCAGACCGGGACCGGTCACGCCGATCATGACGGCGGCCACCACCAGAGCCGCCGGGATCGCCCACAGCCGGGCGAACCTGCTCAGCAACGCCCAGACCAGCACCACCGGCACCGCCAGCGACGGCACCTCGGCGACCGCGCGCACCGGGGCGACGCACAGGTTCAGCAGCACCCCGGCCAGCATCGCGCCCGCGATCGGGCCCGGAATCGCGGCGATCCACCGGCCCAGCACCGAGAACAAGCCCGTGGCCATGATGAGCAGGCCGCACACCACGAACGCGCCCACCGCGGCCGGGAACCCGCCGGAGACGGTCCCGGTCGACGCGAGCAGAGCCGCCCCGGGGGTGGACCACGCGATGGTGACCGGGATCTTCCCGCGCAGGCCCAGCCAGACGGCCACGACCCCCACGGCCACGCACAGTGCGAGCAACCCGGAGGACGCCTGCCGGGGATCCGCGCCGACCGCCCGCAACCCGGCCAGAACCACGGCGAACGAGCTGGCGAACCCGACCACCGCCGTGACCACTCCCGTGATGACCGGCTGAACCAACCCGCGCATCGACACCTCCGCTCAAGATGCGGGTCAGCCTATCCGGCGAAATATCACCACATGCCGGGCGGTCCGACCGGCGCGTCCACGGTCATGCCGTCACGATCGGGTACATCTGGATCAGGTGGTTTCGCCGGAACGCTCCGGGTGAGGTTCCCGAGTCGCGTTTGAAGGCGGCCGCGAAGGCCACGTCGGAGTGGTATCCGACCTGCGCCGCCACCGCGGCCACCGTGGAGGCCTGGTCGCGGAGCAGGGTGCGGGCGCGCTGCATCCGCAGCGACGACAGGTAGCCGATGACCGGTTCGCCGACCCGGCTGGTGAAACGGGCGGCGAACGCGGCCCGGGAGAGGCCGACGGTCCTGGCCAGGCTGTCGACCGTCCACGGCTGGGCGAGGTCGGAGTGGATGGCGTTCAGGGCCGCCGCCACGTACGGGTCACGCAGGCCCGTGAGCCAGCCGGGCTGGTCGACGGTGTCGCCGTGATGCCGCAGCGCGCGCACGATCAGCGCGTCGGAGAGCCGGGCCGTGACCAGTTCCGAGCCGGGCGCCCCTTCGGCCGCCTCGGCGGACAGGAGGTCGACGAACGGGCCCAGCCAGCGACCGAGTTCGCCAGGGATGTGGATGCTCCTGGGCAGCCCGCGAAGAGCCGGATGGTCGGGCTCACCCACGACGAACGCGCCGCACACGAGCACGGTGTCGGCCCCGGACCCGCCCGGCGCGCGCATCGCGAGTTCCAGCCCGGAAACCGTGGTCCGCCGCGCGCCGCCACCGCTGGACCGCAGCACATGCGCGTCCCCCCGGGGCAGAATGACCAGGTCACCGGCCGCGAGCGGCTGAACGCCGCCGTCATGCAGAACCAGGTCACACCGCCCGCGGACCACGATGTGCACCCCGCGCTCCTCAAACCCGATCTGGTACGGATCACCCAGCTCGATCCGGCGATAGGCGGCACTCTCGAAGCGCAACTCCCGCAGCACAAGGCTCAAGACATCCATGGCACCGCTTCACTCGGCAAGACGAACACTGTGGTTTTATGGACGATCACCCATGAATAGTCTCAGCCCCGCCGCCCACCGTCGAATCAACCCCGTTGATCACACCCAGGTAGGTGTCAGCCGTGCAGGGCGCCGCCCAGGCGCTGGCCGCAGGCGGCGAGGAGGGCTCTGGCCCGGTCCGCCGGCACCCGGCGCTCGATCATGACGACGGCGGTCTTGAGTTCCAGGCCGGCGGCTTCCAGGGTGTCCCGGGCGGTACGGAGGTCCGCGCCGGTGATGTCGCTGACGATGCGGGCGGCGCGGTCGGCGAGTTTGCTGTTGGTCGCGGCCATCTCGATCATGTGGTTGCCGTACGTGCGCCCGCATCTGATCATCGCGATGGTGGAGATCATGTTGAGGACGAGTTTCTGCGCGGTGCCCGCCTTGAGGCGGGTGGAGCCGGTGACGACCTCGGGGCCGACGACGACCTCGATGGCGTGGTCGGCGGCGGCCAGCGGGGTGCCGGTGTTGCAGCTCAGACCGACCGTCAGCGCGCCGAGGCGGCGGGCCTCGGCCACGGCGGCGACGACGTAGGGGGCGCGGCCGCTGGCGGAGACGCCGACGACAGAGTCACGAGAGCCGACGCCTTCGGCCCGGATGGCGGCGGCGCCCGCGCCGGCGTCGTCCTCGGCTCCCTCGACGGATCGGGTGAGCGCGTCCTCGCCGCCGGCGATGATGCCGCGGATCAGTTCGGGGTCGGTGCCGAAGGTGGGGGGGCATTCCGAGGCGTCGAGCACGGCGAGCCGGCCCGAGGTGCCCGCGCCGACGTACAGCAGCCGGCCCCCGCCCAGCAGGCGCGCGGCGATCGCGTCGATCGCGGCGGAGATGGCGGGGATCGCGGTGGCCACCGCGCCGGGCACGGTGGCGTCGGCCGCGTTCATGCGGCGGGCGATCTCGTCGGTGGGGAGCGTGTCGATCCGGCGGTGCCGGGGGTCGCTCTGCTCGGTGACCAGCGCGCCAAGTGACTGCGTCATGACCCCTCCTGCTGTCGGGCGCCGAGGGCGCGGCGGTAGAGCCAGAAGACCCGCTCGACTCGCGCGCCGATGGCTTTGGCGTAGAAATGGGTGGGGCCGACCCAGCTGATCTGGGCGCTGCGCAGCCCGGTGGCGGCCTGCTCGGCGAGGCAGCGCCGCAGCAGGACCCGGCCGACGCCGAGCCCGCGCGCCGCCTCGGCCGTGCCCATGGGCCCGAACCAGTGCGGCCGTGAGCCCCAGGCGGCGAACCCGAGGATCTCGCCGCCGCGTTCGGCGTAGTGGCAGCCGGTGGCCTGTTCCGCCTCCCAGGCCCAGGAGTCGTTCCATGTTTTCCTGACGAACTCGGCGACCTCCGTGCGCTCCCCCGCGGGCGCGGCGCGCACGGTGACCCCGTGGTCCGCCAGGCGTGCCACGTCGGCGTCGGCGGTGAGGTCGCCGGTGAGGTCCGCGGTCATGTTCCAGCCCGTCTGGAACCGCTCGTAGCCGAGGTTTTCGGCCAGGCAGACGGCGGGGGTGTAGCGCACGTCGATGCCGGGCCAGGCGTAGCAGGGCGGGTTGCCCGCGAAGCGGATCTCGCCGGCGCCTTCGGCGCGCAGCCACTCCTCGGCGGCGGCGACCAGGGCGCGGCCCAGGCCGCTGCGGCGCGCGCCGGGGTCGACCGCGAGCAGGTCCAGGTGGCCGACGTCCGCGCGGAGCTGGGACATCGAGGCGAACACGACGCCGTCGAGGCCGGGTGTGGCGAGCGCGGTCCACCTGCGCCCCTCGGGCGGGGTCGCCAGCCGGGCCACGATCGCCTGGGCGTCGTCGTCGAGGGTGAGGGTGTTCCGGGCCAGTTCGGCCGCGTCGAGCGGGGACGGGAGTACGCCGATCATGCGCTCACCTCCACGGGGATGACGCTGCGGGGCCGGGGGTGGAAGCAGGCGTGCTCCTGCGGGGTGTCCTCGCCGTACCCGAGCGAAGGTCGTTCTGACTCGCAGTGGTCGGTCCGGAACGGGCATCTGCGGGCGAACAGGCAGCCGGTGTCGGTGTGGCTCTCGTCGAGGGCCTCGGTGGGCAGGACCAGGTCGGGTCCCGGCTGTTCGACTCCGCGCAGGACGGGGATGGCTGAGAGCAGGGACTGGGTGTAGGGGTGCACGGGGGCCGCGATGACGGTCTCGGTCGGGCCGCGTTCCACGACCTGGCCGCGGTAGATCACATACAGTTCGCCGTCGGCGCCGATGTAGCGGGCCGTGGCGATGTCGTGGGTGATGAACAGCACGCTTACGCCGAGTCGTTCGCGCAGGTCCTTGAGTAGGGCGAGGATGCCGAGCCGCAGTGACACGTCGATCATGGAGACGGATTCGTCGGCGACGAGCACCTCCGGGTCGACGGTGAGAGCCCGTGCGATGACGACGCGCTGCCGCATGCCGCCGGACAGCTGGTGCGGGTAGCGCGGGAGCACGTAGCCGGGGTCGATGCCCACCAGCGTGAGCAGTTCGCGCGCTCGTTCCTGAGCCCACGCCTTGGACCTGCCCATCCGCCGGGCGCGCAGGGCCAGCGGCGCGTCCAGGGTCTGGTGGATGGTGCGGGTCGGGTTGAGCGCGGAGTAGGGATCTTGATGGATCAGCTGCACCCGGCGGAACTGCGCCTGCCGCTGCCGATGACGCAACGGCGACAACGGCGTGCCATCAATGATGATCTCGCCCGAGTCGTAGGTCTCCAGCCCCGCCACAATCCGCCCGAGCGTGGTCTTGCCGCAGCCGGACTCGCCGATGAATGTGACCGCCCCGCCCTTCGCGATGGCGAAGTCCACCCCGCGCAGGGCCAGGACGTCGCGCCCGTCCAGGACGCTCCCCCGCTGCCGGTAGGTCTTGGTGATGCCGGTTCCGATGATCACACGTACTCCTTCCGTACGGCGGGCGCGACCGGCTGCCCGACCGCGTGGCAGGCGACCGTGCGCTCGCCGTACGCGGCGGGGGCCGGGTCCACGGTGTCGCAGACGGCCATCCGCAGCGGGCAGCGCTCCCGGAACACGCAGCCCTCGGCCGGGATGGTGCCCAGCGTGGGCGGCCGTCCGGGCAGCGCCCTGGCCTCGTCGATGTCGCCGGACAGGCGCGGGATGGCCCGGATCAGGCCCCGCGTGTACGGATGCCGGGGCGAGCCGAGCACCGCCGTGGTCGGCCCGTGCTCGACGACCCGGCCGCCGTACATGACGGCGAGGCAGTCGGTGACCTCGGCGGCCACGCCGATGTCGTGCGTCACGATCAGCGTGGTGAGCCCGCGCTCGCGGTGCACCTCCTTGACGATCCGCAGAATGGTCGCCTGCGTGATCATGTCGAGGGCGGTGGTGGGCTCGTCCAGCACGACCAGGTGGGCGTTGAGCACGAGCGCGAGCATGATGCCGACCCGCTGGCGCATGCCGCCGGACAGCTCGTGCTGATAGGAGTCGAGCACCCGTCCGCCGTCCAGGCCCATCCGGCCGAGCAGCGCCCTGGCCTCGCCGACGAGGGCGGGCAGGTCGGCCACGTCATGCGAGCGGCCCAGATCCAGCAGCTGCTTGCCGACCGTCTTGAGGGGGTTCAGCGAGTTCTGCGCGGCCTGGAAGACATACCCCACCTGCCGGCCGCGGGCCCGCCGCAGCTCGTCGCCGCCGAGCTGGACGACGTCGCCGAGGCCGTCGATGTCGACGCTGCCGGCCTTGATCCGGCCCGGCGGCTGGACGGCGTTGAGCAGGGACAGCGCGAGCGTGGACTTGCCCGACCCGGACTCGCCGACGATCCCGGTGATGGTCCCCGGCGCGAGCGTGAGGCCGACGCCGGCGAGGGCGGGCAGTTCGCCCGCGGGCGTGCGGTAGACGACGGTGAGGTCGCGGACCCGCACGCCGGGCGCGAAAGATTCGGTCATGATGCCCCTACTCCTCACGCAGCCGTGGGTTGAAGATCTCGTCCATCGCGTCGACGACCAGCACGATGCCCAGCGTCAGCAGCAGGATCGCCAGCAGCGGAGCCAGCAGGTACGGCAGCGCCGCCGCGCTGGTCAGCGCCCCGCCGCCGAACACGGCGAGGTTCAGCATCACGCCCCAGTTGTTGGCGTCGAACGGCAGCACACCCAGGAAGAACAACCCCACCTGCGCGTAGATGGCCCCGGTCACGGCGATCAGCATGTTCATCGCGATATATGGCGCCATGCTGGGCAGCAGCTCGCGCCCGACGATGTGCCGGGTCGAGAGGCCGAGGCCCCTGGCTGCCTCGATGAAGCCGCGTTCCCGCAGCGACAGCGTCTGTGAGCGCACGGCGCGGGCGATGCCGCCCCAGCCGAGCGCGCCGAGGACCACGCCCATTTCGAGCGGGCTGGTGAACTTCCACACCGTGGACAGCACCAGCAGCAGCGGCAGCCCGGGAATGGTGAGCTGAAGGTCGGTGAGGCGCATCAGCACGGTGTCCCAGCGGCCCCGGTGGAACCCGGCGAGCAGCCCGATCGCGGTGCCGAGCGCGACCGTGATGACGGCCGTGGCCAGGCCCGCCAGCAGCACGTACCGGGTGCCGGTGACGACCAGGGCGAGCACGTCGGTGCCCTCGAAGTCGGTGCCGAAGGGGTGCGCCAGGCTGGGCGCGGCGTAGAGCGCGTGGTCGTCGCGCGGGAGCGGGCTCGGGTAGAGCAGCGGCCCGGCCACGCCCATGAACGCGAACAGCGTGACGATGCCGACGCCCACCAGCCGGCTGGGTTTGCGCCGCAGCACCCGCAGCACGCCGCGCCAGAAGTTGCGGCGCAGGGTGATGGGCGCGGGGCTGAGCTGGGTGACCGTCATGCCGCACCTCCGCTGCGCACCCGGGGGTCGATCACGGCGTACATCAGGTCGGCCGCGATGTTGGCGGCGACCACCGCCACGGTGATCACCAGGAAGGTGCCGCCCATCAGCGCGTAGTCGCGCGCGCCGATGCTGTTGACGAGCAGCAGCCCGAGACCCGGATAGTTGAAGATCGTCTCAATGAAGATCGCGCCGCCGAAGAGCATGCCGAGCGACAGCGCCAGGATGGTGAACAGCGGCAGGATCGCGTTGCGCGCGATGTACCGGAACAGCACGCCGCGTTTCAGCCCGCGCAGTTCGGCGGCGAGGATGAAGTCGTCGCCGAGCACGGTGGCCACGCTCGATTTCATCGCCAGGATCCAGCCGCCGTAGCTGGCCAGCGCGTATGTCAGCACCGGCAGGGTGGCGTGCTGGACCAGCGAGACGAGATACCCGGCGTTGAAGCCGGGCACGTACTCGATGTCCACCGGGCCGCCCGCGGGCAGGATCGGCCACAGCGTGGTGAAGATGGCCGTGACCAGCAGCCCGATCACGTACTGCGGCACGCCGTGCAGCAGCGATCCGGAGATCGAGAGCACGTCGCCGAGCTTGCCGGACCGCTTGATCGCCGCGTAGACGCCCATCGTGACGCCGAGCAGGAAGCTCAGCAGCGTGCCGCCGAGCACGGGCAGGATGGTCCATTTGGCCGCCGACCCGATGATCGTCGCCACGCCGGCGCCCGGCGTGCTGAGCGACTGGCCGAGGTCGAGGTGGATCAGGCCGTTCAGGTAGCCGACGTACTGGTCCCAGAGGCTGCCGGTCGGCAGGAAGCCGTACAGCGCGGCCGTGGCCCGTTCGGCCTGGTCGGGGGCCATGCCCTGCTCGATCAGCTTCTCGTACTGACCCATGACGGGGTCACCGGGGATGTTTCGGATGATCACGAAGCTGATCGTGGTGACCACCCAGATCATCGCGATTCCGCGGGCCAGGTGGCCCGTGAGCCGCCGGACGGTGTTCATCGGCCACCTTTCTTGATCATTCCGAGCTGCATCCACACCCCCGCCGGCAGCCGCAGCACATCACTGTCGGCGCTGGGCCAGCCCGTGTAGCGGGTGGTGCTGACGAACTGGGTGTTGACGTAGTCGTAGAGCTGGATGACGGGAAGCTCCTGGTTGGTCACCTTCGCCAGCATGCCCACGATCCGCCGCTGCTCCTCCGGCGAGACCGCGTTCAACCGGCCGGTCAGCGTGCCAGGATTCACCCCGTCGAGAGTCTCGGGACCGCCCATCCAGTTGCCCTGCGTGCCCGGCGGCACCCGGGTGAGCTGCCCGGCGAGCAGCTGCCAGCCGTTGGCCGACCCGTAGATCCGCTGGAAGATGTTGTACGGCGAGGGCCCGAGCGCCATCAGCCAGAACCCGATGTCATACCGCCCGGACGACAGCTCGTCCAGATAGAGCGTGTAGTCCGCCGCCGTGATCACGCTCGCGTCGATCCCGTGGTCGTTGAGCTGGCTGGTGATGGCCTTGGCGGCGGAGACCCAGTCGGAGAACGAGGCCGGGACGTGGATCTCGACCTGCCACGGCGAGCCATCCGGCATCGCCCACTTCCCGCCCTGCTGGGTCATTCCGGCGGCCTTGAGCTCCTGCGCGGCCTTGGCCGGGTTCACCTGGTAGGCGTCCAGGTCGCCGAGCCCGTCCCCGAGCCACGACTTGGCCGACTTCGCGTGGATGCCGGTGGTCGTCTCCGCGGGCGTGCCCGCCTCCGGCGAGGCCACCTTGGTGACCTGGCTCCGGTCGATCAGGTAGGCCAGCGCCCGGCGCACGTGCACGTTGTCGTACGGCTTGTGCGTCTGGTTGAACGCCATCGAGACCGCGACCGGCGAGAAGCCCTTGCGCACCTCGTTGCCCTGGGTCTGCCGGATCCGGTTCAGCACGTCGGTCGGCACCGCCGTGAAGGGCGCGCTGTCGAGCTTGCCGGAGATCAGGTAGTTCCAGATCTGCTGGTTGCCCGTGTAGTTGAGCACCTTGACCCGCTCGGGGGCGACGTTCTGGTTCGCGTAGAAGTACTTGTTCCGCACCAGCAGCGCCTCGCCCGGGTTCACCCGCTCCAGCACGAACGGGCCGGCCGAGACGTCCTTGGCCGGGGCGAAGGAGATGACCTTCTGCGCCAGCCCGGTGATCGCGGTCTTGGCCTTCTCGGCGGCCGGCCCGGACCCCCGGGCGGCCTTGAGCGTGGCCCAGAAGTCGGCGGGCAGCAGCCCGCCGAAGACGTGCGCGGGGACGACGACCGTGGAGAGCACGTTGCGGAGGAACAGGTTGCTCTTGTTCGCCCCCTGGGTGACCTTGACGGTCTTGGCGTCCAGCACCTGGACGTCGGCCGCCGAGCCCGCCGCCTTCGGGTCCACGGCGTAGGCCGTGCCCCCCTGCGTATACGCCAGGCCGATCGAGGTGCGGACGTCCTCGCTGGTCACCGGCTTGCCGTCGGACCAGCGGGCGGCCGGCTGGAGGCGCACGACGACCTCTCCCTGGTCCGGGGTGACGGTCCAGGTCGCGGCGATCCCCGGGTAGAACCTGTTGGGGTCGACCGGGTCGTTCTTCGGCCACGCCAGCGACATCGCGTCGTAGCCGAGGAACGTGTTGCCCTGGGGGTTGAACGGGTTGATCGGCGCGGTGGCGTCGATCTGCTTGGCGCCGTCGATCGTGGTGTAGACGTCCGAACCGGCGGACCCCCCGGCACCACCGCAAGCGGAGGCGGTGGAGATCACCGCCACGGCCGTGATCGCCGCGAGTCGCTTCATGAACTGCTCCTGGTAGCCGATTGCCAGGACGATACGTGGGGCAGGCAGGCAGCGTCAATTATTTTCGTCCGCGATGGCAGGTGTGGAGTTAATCTTTACCTTTGGCCATCTAGCTGCGGATACGTCGTCCACCGTACCTGTCGAGAGCACCTTTCGTGACACGCAGCGCCGCGTCCGACACCTCGAAGGTGCGCTGCGCGACGCCCACGAAGATGCAGTCGACGATGAGTAGCTGGCTGATCCGGCTGGCCAGCGCGCCCGGCCGGAAGGCCGTCTCCCGGCCCGCCGAGACCAGCACGTGGTCGCTCAGGTCGGCGAGTGAGGAGCGCGGATTGTTGGTGATCGCCACCGTGGTGGCGCCGCCCTCGCGCGCGATCCTGACCGGCTCGACCACGTCCGCCGTCTCGCCCGTGCAGCTCACCGCCACCCAGACGTCCCTCGGCTCGGCCAGCGCCGCCGCGGTCAGGGCCAGGTGCACCTCCGCGAACGGGTGGCTGAACACGCCGATCCGCATCAGTTTCTGCGCCATGTCCGCCGCCACCAGGCCGGACGCGCCGACGCCGAGCACGCTCACCCGGCGCGCGCCGGTCAGGGCGTCCACGACCGCGCCGAGCCGTTCCGGCGCGAGCTGCGCCGCCGTGTCCGCGAGCGCGTCCGACTCCGCCCGGGTCACTTTCGCGATCACGTCGGCGAGCGGGTCGTCGGGGGCCAGGTCGCCGGGGACCAGCCGGTCCTGCTCGCCGCGCCCCGACGCCGCCGCCAGCGCCAGCCGCAGCTCGGAGTAGCCGGAGAAGCCGAGGGCGCGCGCCGTGCGCACGATCGTGGCCTGGCTGGTCCCCGACGCCGCGCTCAGCTCGGTGATCGTGCTCCGGGCCACCATCGCGGGATCTTCCAGGATCAGCCGGGCGATCGACCGCGCCGACAGGGTCAGCGAGGGCAGCACGGCGCGCACGCTCGCCACCAGGTTCGCGGCCGTGGGTCCGTTCATGGGGGTCAGCTCTCTTCTGTTGGGGGGTTCAGACTCGTGAGCCAGCGCGCGACGGCACGCGCCGACGCGCGGGAGTTGCCGTGCGTGGACACGTGCACCGCGCCGACCGGTGACCCCGGCAGGCCCAGTTCCACGACGACCGCGTCCGGCCTGACCCGCAGGGCCTCCGCCAGGAGCTCGTTGATCCAGCCGTGCCGGGCGGCGTCCCGCACCGCGACCACCAGCGGCCGATCGTGATCGCTCAGGTCGGGGAGCGCTCCCCCGGCGTCCACGGAGACCCCGAGCGTGCCCGGCAGCACCTCGGCGAGCGCTCCCGCGAGCCCCGGCGGCGCGATGCCGCCGATGGCCTCGCTCGGCCGCTCCGCCATCTCGACGACCAGCGGAGCCCGCGCGAGCACGGGCCACTCACACGCGCCGGCCGCCACCCGCAGGGCCGCGCCCGCGGCTCGCAGGCCCAGGTCGTCGTCGGGTTCCGCCGCGGCGCCGGCCCGCTCGGGGGCCCGGTCGGCGTGCCAGGCGGCGAGCTGCCGCACCCGGTCCGCCGCCTCCGAGAGCCGCTCTTCCGGCAGGCGTCCTTCGCGTACGGCGGCCACGATGGCGTCGCGGAGCCCGTACACGGTGGATCCGTCGGGCGCGGTGATCCCCGCGCAGACGGCGTCCGCCCCCGCGGCGAGGGCGCGCACCGCGATCTCGCCGGGCTCGTGGAAGGCCGCGACGGCCCGCATCTCGATGGCGTCGGTCACCACCAGGCCCTCGAAGCCCATCTCTTCCCTGAGCAGCTCCGTCATCACGGCACGGCTCAGCGTGGCGGGCAGCGCGTCGAGCGCGGGCACCAGCAGATGCCCGCACATGATCGCCCTTACGCCCGCTCCGATGGCGGCCCGGAACGGCGGGAGGTCGCGGCGCTCGACCGTCTCGCGCGAGGCGTTCACAGTGGGCAGCTCCAGGTGGGAGTCGGCGACCGTGTCGCCGTGCCCCGGGAAGTGCTTGGCGCACGCCGCCACCCCCGCCCCCTGCAGCCCGTCGATCCAGGCCACGGTGTGCCGGGCCACCAGATCGGGGTCCGGCCCGAACGAACGGACGCCGATGACGGGATTGGCGGGGTTGGCGTTGACGTCGGCCACCGGCGCGTAGTCCAGGGTGACTCCGGCGGCGGCGAGCAGGCGCGCGATCTGGCGGGCCACCCGCGCGGTCGCGGCGAGGTCGTCGGCGACGCCGAGCCCTCTGTTGCCCGGCCACGAGCTGCCGGTGTCCGCCTCCAGGCGGGTGACCGCGCCGCCTTCCTCGTCGGCCGCGACGATGACGTCCGGGCTCTCTCTTCTGAGCGCGGTCACCAGTTCCGCGGTCTGCGCCTGGTCGACGACGTTGCGCGCGAACAGGACGACCCCGCCGAGGCCGTCCCCGAGTGCCCGCCGCAGCCATTCGGGTGGTTCCGTCCCGTCGAAGCCCGGCTGCAGCACGCTCATCGCCATGCGCTCAAGAGTTGTCACGCGCTCTCCCCGATCACCCGTCGGTGCAGTTCAGCTGAGGGAAACGCGGCCCGCAGGGCCAGCGCGGCGGCCCCGGCGGCGCCGTCGCGGGCCGTGATCGGGCGGGTGTCGTCGCCCAGTTCGGCCCACACCCGGCGGGCCAGTTCGGTGGGCTCGGTGAGCAGGGAGCCCGCCAGCACCAGCGGGCCCCCGTGGCGGCCGAGTGTGCGGGCGGTGGCGGTGAGGCGGCGGGCGGCGTCGTCGAGGATGGCGCCCGCGACCTGGTCGCCCGCGCGGGCGACCTGGTCCGCGAGAGGGGCCAGCGTGCCCAGCCAGGCCGGTCCGGATTCGGCGATCCTGGCGTACACGGCGGAGACGATCGCGTCGGCCGACGTCCCGAGCGGGGCGAGCCCGTCCACCAGCACGGTGGGCCCGCCGCGGCCGTCGAGCGCCATCAGCGCCGCCGACACGGCCGCCCGCCCGATCCAGACGCCCGACCCTTCGTCGCCCAGCAACCACCCGTGTCCGTCGGCGACCTGGACGACTTCCCACTCCGCGATCCGCGCCGCCACGGCGCCCGTTCCCGACAGCAGGACCGCCCCGTCGGGTTCCGTGGTCGCGCCGGCGAAGGCCACCAGCACGTCGGCCACGACCGAGGGCCGTCCGGGGAGCCCGGCCGAACGCCACGCCTCCCCCGCCATCAGCCCGGCCCGCTCGGCGCCCGAACCCGCCAGGCCCAGCACGCCCCCGACGACCCGGGCCGGGTCCAGTCCGTCCATCGCCGCCCGCAGGGCCGCCACCACGTTGGCGGCCGGGTCGGCGACGGAGACCACGTTCGTGCCGCCCGCACGCCCGCGCCCCGCCACCTCTCCGCGCTCACTGACGACGACACACCGCGTGCTGGTGCCCCCGCCGTCCACTCCAATGATCAAAGCAGTCACTATCGCCCCCCGTGTAGATACCCTCCAAAAACCTACAAGAGAGTGAAGATTTCCTACAACGCGCCGGGACCATGAAGTCGATCACGGAAGCCCGGAAGCCCGTGGGGGGTGAGATTCGCTGCATAATTTCCCCGATGCAGGACTTCGCCATGATCAAGAGGGGAACCCGATGACGCACCCGTTCGAGCTGAGTCAGGAGATCGAGCTCGGCGCCACGCCCGAGCAGGTCTGGGACGCGATCGCGACCGGGCCTGGCGTCGACTCCTGGTTCATGGGGCGCACCGAGCTCGGCACGGCCGCCGGGAGTCCGGCCGACCTGACGATGCTGGGCCGCACCGAGCGGGCCACGATCACCGCCTTCGAGCCCGGCAGCCGCCTGGCGACCCGGAGCGCGGAGGCCCCCAACGGCCAGTTCATGGCGATGGAGTACCTGATCGAGGGCCGCGGCGGCGGCACGACCGTGCTGCGGCTCGTGCACAGCGGCATGCTCGGCGACGACTGGGAGACCGAGTTCGAGGCGATGAAGGCCGGTTGGCCCATCTACCTGGAGACCCTCAAGCAGTACCTCGCGCATTTCACCGGCCGCGTCCCCTCCGTCGCCACGGTGTTCCGGCCCGGGGCGGGCGGCCCTGACGCGGTCTGGAAGACCGTCACGGAGTCGCTGGGCGTCACCCCGGAGGTCGGCGAGGGCGACGCCGTCCGGCTTCCGGACGGTTCCGCCGGAGTCGTCTACTACGCGAACCTGCCGGTCAATCTGGGCGTACGGACAGCGGACGGTCTGTACCGGTTCATCCATTCGGGCAGTGACCGTGGCGACGCCCTCGTGCTCGGGCACCAGAACTTCGCCGGCCGGGACGACCAGGGGGCGTGGGACGCCTGGATGGCCGAGCGTTTCGGCTGACGGCTCAGGGCGCCGGGACGTAGGGGAAGGACCGGGTCGGCTTCGACGTGATCGAATCCCTGGTGAGGCCGATTGTGACGGGCGTGTTGGCGGCGAAGGAGAACATGACGTCCGGCGTGTTGTCGGTCAGGGATCGGCCGTTCCACTCGGCGAAGCCGTACACCGCCGGTGTGCCCACCGTGTAGGGCAGGATGTTGGGGAAGATCCGGTTGATGACGGTTCTCGCGTACGCGCCGGGGTCCTCGGCGGTGCCGTAGGCGCGCACGACGCCCGCCACCATGTCGCCGACGATCTTGCCATGGATCTCCAGGTCCTCGGCGGGCGCGGTGCTGTTGAGCCAGTCGCCCAGGTCGCCGTCGAGCTGGACGAACAGCGGGCAGATCATCGGATGGCCGGCCCGGTTGATCGGGCGCCAGCCGCCGGCGTCGGTGGCCAGCGTGGTCAGGCCCCACACCCCGATCCTGCCGTCCGTACCGGCGAACGGCAGCAGTTCCCGGTCGCCGACCTCCAGGACGATGGAGTAGACGTTCTCCCCCGCGAACGCGTTCTTCGCCTGGGCCGGGTCCCAGCCCGACAGATCGATCGTGGTCCCGTCGTGGAAGGCCCGGCCGACCGCGTGCAGGACGTCCGGCTCGATCCAGAACGGGTCGCCGGCCTTGCCGACCCACACCCGGCCGCCGCCGTCGACCTCGGCCATCGCGCCGGTACGGCCTTCGGCGATCACGGTGCCCTCGGCCGAGACGTCGCGGGCGTCCAGGCCGGCCAGGCGGCACAGCCGGTAAGCCTGGTTCCCGTGCTCGTCACGCGCGTCGAAGGTGAAACGGTAGGTCAGGTCCTCGACGGCGTCCCCGTTGCCGTCGATCTTGACCTCGTATCTCCCCTCCGGATGCAGTCCCCGGGGGATGTCCAGGCCGGCGGACGAGTGGCTGTGGTTGGTGACGAAGACCGTGCCCCGCTCGCCGCGGAAGACGTACAGGTCGGTGATGTCGAGGCGGGGGTCCTGCTTGGCGAGAGGTGAGTCGAGGTGATGCGACATGCCGTCCTCGCAGTTCTTCGGGCGGTCCGGGCAGGCTGAGGGGTCCGGAATTGTTCTGACTTATCCAGGATGGCGTGACGGAACGGCCGCCGGGCTATGACCAGTCGATGATTGTTCCAAAGGCCCGTGGGCAAGCAGAGCGCGCTGAGCTGCGAGGAGATAATCCGTCCAAGGAGAGGCGCGGGCCTGATGGGTCTCGAATTCGGGCGTCGCCACCGCACCGAAGGGGACATCTTGCCGCCGCCACCAGTCGCCTCGCCCGGTTCGTCCCTGCGCCGGGTGACCGTCGTCGTGCCGCTGCTGGCCCTGGCGGCCTCCTGCTTCTCGTCGCCGCCCTGACCGCCGTCGTCGGCCTCGCCAAAGTCGAATCCCGCACCATCGAGGCCGCCGTCGCCGACGCGGGACTCCCCAAGGCGTCGTCGGCGTCGCCATCGCGCTGCTGATCCTGCTCCCCGAAACCCTCGCCGCGGTCCGCAACGCCCGCCACGACCGCGTCCAGATCAGCCTCAACCTCGCCCTCGGCTCCGCCATGGCCAGCATCGGCCTGACCATCCCCGCCATCGCGATCTCCTCCATCTGGCTCCACGGGCCCCTTGCTGCTCGGCCTCGGCCCGACCCAGATCGTCCTGCTCGCCCTCACCGCCGGTGTCGGGATCCTGACGATCATGCCCGGCCGCGCCACCGTGCTGCAGGCCGGCCTTCACCTGTCCATCTGCGCGGCTTTCCTCTTCCTCGCCGCCAATCCCTGACTCAGCTGGCGGTCCCGGTGGTGCTCAGTTCTACGCAGCAGGAGCCGGGACGGGGGGCCAGGATCGCGTGGACGGTCGGGGCGCCCAGGCCGGAGAGGAAGCCGGCCAGGAAGGCGTGGTTGATCGCGCAGACCAGGTCGGGGTCCTTGGCGGCCAGTGGATGGAAGGGGCAGTTCTCCAGCCGGACCAGGGTGTGCGTCGCGCGTACCGGTTCGAAGCCGTGGCGTTCCAGCATCCGGCCCGCGTATGTCAGCGCGCGTTCCGCGCCCAGCCGGCCGGGCTTCAGGTCGGCGCGTTCCGCCGTCCCCAGGTCGTGGCCCCGCCCGGCGGCCACCCGGATCGAGGTCTCCCGCCCGTTCTCGCCCGGTTCCTGGAGCCGGAGTGCGTCCAGCAGGATTCCGGCCAGTAGCTCGTGCTCGCGCTGCGGGATGCTCACCTGGACCTGCGCGCCGCCCGGTTCGTACACCTTCGGCGCGCGGCCGACCCGGCGCAGTCCGCCCGGCTGGGCGTAACCGGCGGTGAGCAGGCCGACGGAGACGAGCTTGTCCAGATGGAAGGCGGCGAGCTTGCGGGAGATCCCGACGCTCTCGGCGGCCTCGTCCCGCGTCACCGGGCGGCCGGCCCTGCGGATGAACGCGTACATGCGGCGGCGCAGGTCGTCGCTGAGCACGGCGACCGCTTCCAGCGCTTCAGGATCGGGGGTCACCTGCCTAGATTAACACCGATTGCCCCGGGCAAAACATGATATATCGCCATGTGCATTGACGTTGTCACGCAATATCGCTAAGACTTGTTAGTGAAATAGGGAGGGGATCCGATGGCCGAGCCGGGCCGAGGCAAGGATCCGGTGAGCGTGCTCGCCGGGCCCTACGGGCATCCGCTGCATCCGATCCTGGTGACCGTCCCGATCGGCGCCTGGGTGACCAGCCTGGTCTTCGATCTGGCGTCACAGGCGGTCAAGGAGCCGCGTTTCCTGGCCGAGGGCTCGCTCTGGCTCATCGCGATCGGCGTGCTCGGCGCGCTGGTGGCCGCCATGTTCGGGTTCCTCGACCTGCTGGCCATCAAGCAGGGCACGCCCGCCTTCCGTACCGGCCTGGTGCACATGAGCCTGAACCTGGCCGTCACCGCGGCGTACGCGGCGGCGTGGGCCTGGCGGCTGGCGGGAGATCACCTGCACGCGGTCGGCGTGGGTCAGATCGCCCTGTCGGTGATCAGCCTGGCCGCCCTGTCGGCGGCCGGCTTCCTGGGCGGCAAGCTCGCCTTTCTGTACGGCGTACGGGTGGCCGACGAGGCGACCCAGGCGCGGGGTTTCACCGTCACACATAACGAATAGGGGCAATCATGGGCATCGCCGCACTCATCACCTGGCTGATCACCGCGGTGGGCGGTTTCGTCATGCTGGGCATCTGGATATCCCGCGGCGGGCTCCGCCAGCGGCCGACCCACCTGCCCGCCCCGGTGCTCTTCGGCCACTTCCTGCTGGCCGCCGCCGGGCTGATCGTGTGGATCGTCTATGTGATCGCGGACATCGACGCGCTCGCCTGGGTCGCCTTCGTCATCCTGCTGCCCGTCGCCCTGCTGGGCTTCGTCATGCTGGCCCGCTGGCTCCGTGCCCGCGCGGGCGACGCCACCGCCGCCGACGCGCCCGCGGAGCGAGCCTTCCCGGTCGCGGTCGTGATCGGGCACGGCCTGTTCGCGGTGATCACACTTGTGCTGGTGCTGCTCACCGCGCTCCGCAGCTGACAGTCGCCGCAGTGAAAAACCGATCCTTGCCGGATGGTCCGATACACGGCCTGTTGACCTAAAGTTACCCCGTGGGCACAGGGGCGCACTGATGGCGGCCGTGGCGTGGACCAGGCTCGGCGGTCCCGGCGAGGTCAGGTGGGCGCAGGTGGGCGACGCCGCCACCATCGCGGCCGGCACCGCGGGTGGCCAGTTCTACCTGCGCAGGCGTACGGGAGCCGGATGGCGGTGGGAGTTTCTCGGCGTCCCGCCCGGGGCCGAGAACGTGCCCGACGCGGCGCTGGTCCCCGTCGACGGGTCGGATGGGGTCGTGCCCGTCGTGGTGGGCGGCGACGTCAAAGCCTGGCTGCGCCCGCCAGGGGCGGCTACGCCGTGGACCGCGCTCTTCGGCCCGGCGCCGGATGTGGAGCCGCGCTTCTCCACGGTCTCCGGCGACGCGAGCGCCATCCGCCAGGGCGCCGGGCTCAGGCATACACTCGTGATCAGCAGTCCGGCCGGACGGCCGTGGATACGCCAGGGCCTCCACCCTGACGCCGTCTGGTTCCCCATCGCCGTGAACACCGACTGGGTCGCCTGGGATCTCTCGACGGTCTTCGCCTCCATCGCACCCGGGTCGGACCCGCAACCGCACGTCTTCGCCCTGGCGAGCGACCGCGAGAGCCTCGAGTTCAGATTCAAGGTCGCCATACCCGAGAACTCGCTCTGGACCTGGATCGATCCCGTCGGCTCGGTCCCCGGCTTCATGTCCGCACTGACGGTGACCGCCTTCCTGGACGGCAGCGGGCGACTCCAAGCTTGCGCCGTTCCCATGCCCTTCAATGGCACCGCTGACATGCTCATCGGTTCGGGCCGGGACTGGCGAATGTTCGATCTCGGGCAGCCGGACGCCCCGGGCGACTCGGGCTTCATCGTCTCGGCCGTAGTCGTGGCCAAAGGCCCCGACCCCAGGCCCGGCGAACCCGTCATCATGGCCCGCGCCCTCAACAACGTCTGGACCCGTACGCTGACCGGCGGCTGGCAGGACCTGGGTGCCACACCGTCCGACGTCGACCTGACCTCCGCCGTCGAAATCACCACGGCCGACGGCCGGGAACGCGTGCTGACCGCCGGCATCTCCAGGGATGCCGATCTGTGGACCCTGGAGACGGACGCCGGCGGCGCGCGCTGGGAAGTCCACGGCCTGCCCGGCTCCGTGACTTCGATCGTCGGGGCCTACCACGACTCCCCCGAGCCTGACTCCTCGGCCCTCCCGGTCGCGATCTCCGTACTCGACGAGAACGGCGCACTGTGGAACGGCCGGGTGCTGGGCCGCCCCGGCACCGGCTTGATGGACCCCGGCGCGGGCTTCATCGGCCGATTCGAATTCTGGACCCACCACGGCCGCCCCGCTCCAGGCGTCACCTGTACGGCCGGCGTAGGACTCTTCGCCTTTCCCAAAGGCACGCCGCCCGGCGGCACCTGGATATTCACGATCGGCAGCGACGGCCATCTGTGGGCGCGGACAGCCGACCGCGCCGAGAACTGGACCTGGGTAGACCACGGCGCCCCACCCGGCAGATCGATCAATGCGGGCGTGCCCCCGATCTCGCTCAGAAAGCCGCCCTTCGCCTCCCCCATCGTTCACGTACTGGCCGACGACGGACGACTCTGGATGCGCTCCCGCACCGACAACGGATGGCTCTGGACGGATCGCGGCGTACCCCCCGGCCAACTGATCTTCGACATCGTCGGCGCGCAACCCGCCGGTTCCGCCACGGGCCGATTCACCGTCGCCGCCGCCATCACCGGCGACGGGCACCTGTGGCTCAACCTCCCCGAAGGCGCCACCTCCCGCTGGATCGACCTGCGCACCCCCGCCCCCACCGAGAAGATCGTCGCCGGCATCGGCGTCTCGGACGTGTCGGTCCCCAACGGCTCCGCCACGCTGGGCATCGTCGTACTCGGCTCGCCAAGCGGCCAGGTGTGGAGCCACCGCTGGTCCCCGGACGGCACCTCCCAATGGACCGCCCACGGCCGCCCCGCCGACGCCCGCCCACGCGGCGCCATCGGCACCATGCAGGACCCGGGGAACCCCGCGGCCTCCCTCATCGCGGTCATCGGAATCGACCAGCAGCTCTGGCTGACCTCCACGACAGGCGGAGGATGGTCCCGCTGGGACCCCCCATCCCCCACAACCACGATCACCAGCGGAAGACTCGAAAACCTCCTCCACGGCCTGCCGTGCGCGATGGTCCTGGACAGCAGACACCGCGTCCACGTCGTGACACCGGCCCCGCACTAGAAACGGCGCGAAGAGGCCACTCCAAAGGCAACCGCGCATGCCGCGGCGAGGTCGAGGCGTGCATCCAAAACAGCCGCCGGCCCTTCTCGGTGAGCTCGTTCGCCACACCGTCGGCAAGCGGGCCGCAATCAGGCTTAAAGGCACCGGCCCCAAGCTACGTGAGCTGCCATCGGATCCGCTGGCGCACACACTGAGACCCAGAGGAACAATCATGAATACTTTCGCGACCCGCAAGCGGGCCGTGGGAATGGCCACCCTGGCGGCGCTCACCACCCTGACGGCCATCGCCGCCATGACCGCGCCCGCGCGGGCCGCGTCAGGACGCTGCGTCCTGACCATCACCGCAGACGCCTACAGCCCCGGCTTCTGGCGAGCCAACAACAACTGCGCACCCGCCTCGCCCAGCGACAAACTCGTACAGTCCGTCTACTGGGGAGCCGACTGGCCCGACGTCGACGACTACCTCAACATCGACTTCAGATACCCCACCATGAACCACACCTTCACCACGGTCGGAGCCTACTTCGACGAGGACTTCACCGGCAGCGACGAGGTCTACACGGAAAACAGGTTCGTCAGACCGAATGGCTCCAGATACACAGTCAAGTCAAACGAGGTCCACAAGCGCTTCTAGCCCGCGACGGGCGCGCATTACCTCCCCGTCCATGCCCTGGCCGCGCCCACGTCGATTGCCTACCCGGCTACCGTGTTGCGTCTCCGGCCAGGCTCACCCTTCTCGTGGTACGGCATGCCAGCCAGCGGCGGCACCATTACTTCGCCGTACTCGCCGATCTCCGAGCTGATATCGGCGCGCCTGGGCGGGGCGAGCCGGCCAGCAATGCGATAGCGGTGACTTTGATCAACCAACAGCGTACGAACGCTGACTGCACGCGTGCCGCACCGGCGACTTGCTCTCATTGTGACGAGTTCCTGGAGAATGTGGGCTTTTCCTGGGCATAGATGTGGGCTTTTCCTGGGCATCTCTGAGATGCTGGGGTCATGACCCGACCAGATGTCGCGACGAGCGACGAGCTACCGGAGGAGATTCGCGTGCTGCTCCGCGCCGGGCTGCCCGTCCGGGCGGATCAGTGCGGGCCGTCCCTGCTCGGGTTGCTCGGGGTGAAGGCACGCGCTCAGCGGCCAGAGCAGTCGGACAGCCGGGCGCGGGCGCTGGACGGTCTGCTGCGTGAGCAGCTCGACCGGCTGGAGAACGGCGAGCTCGCGGCGGCGACCCGGCTGTTGTTCGGAGCCGATGCCACAACGTCGGGTACGACGTTGACGGCGCGCAGAGCGGCGGCGGCCGCGGCGGCGGACTACGAAGTGCATCACTTCCGCAAACGGATCGAGCCGAAGCTGGTCGAGCTGATCGCCTGGCAGCTGCGCCGCGACAGCGAACAGTTCGCCACCAGGCATGCGCAGCCGCCCGAACTGCACAGCGCCAGCAGGAGGCTGGTACTGCCAGCGGATGTGTTCGCGTGGGAGGCCGCCGAGCACCAGCACGTCCTGGCCGTGCTGTGGGGGGCGGTTTACCAACTGCGCGCAGAGTTGCTGACCGTCGCCCGACTGGTCAGCATGACCGCCGCCGAGCATGAGGTCACCGATGCCACCAATTCCGCACTGTGGCGGCATGCCCAGGTTCTGCACGCCGCCCGCTCCTACCAGGCTGCCTACGGGGCGGTCCTGCTGAACCCGGCGACCGCCCTCGGCCCGGCCGAGCTCGCCTCGTTCGCCGGCTGGACCCCCAGCCTCACTCCGACCCAGGAACTCCTGCTGGCCGAACTCGCCGACCCAGCTGAGGGCCGGGCCGATTTCACTGCCCGCCTGGCCACCGCCCGCGGCGGCCCTGACCTGGCCGCTTCCTGGCGGCAGGCGCTGACCGGCCATGGCGCCGACCGCAATCATCAGCTCAGCGACGATGAACAGGAACAGGCATGAGTCTCGATCAACTGCTGAACCCGGCCACCCCGCCCCGTCGTTACGTGATCACCGGCGGCCCGTCCGCGGGCAAGGAGGCCGTGCTCGCAGAGCTCCAGGCGCGCGCCATCCCGGCCACCGAAGGCGAACCCGCGCGAGAGATCTACCGGAAGCACCGCGACCGACTCGGCCGCCATCTGCAGGTGGCCGATCGGCGCGACTATTCCCGCGACGTCCTGGCGGCGTTCGTCGCCGAATACTGCGAGCACAAGCGCGGGCTGCGCTTCTACAACCGCGGCATCCCCGACGGATACGGCTGGGACGCTTTCTTCGGCTTGGGCCTCTACCCCGAACTGGAGGAGGCCGCGCGGATCTACCGCTACGACGCGGTGTTCGTGCTCGACCGGCTCGATGACTTCGGCTCCGAAGACGACCTGGTGTGGGCCAAGGAACGGGAGATCCGCCGCGTTCACGAGCTGATCATCCAGGGCTATTACGACGCCAGGTACCGACCGATCTTCGTCCCCGCAGACGAGAGCAGCCGTCGCGTCGACTTCGTGCTGGCTCAACTGCCCGTCCCCGCGCCGTGAGGAGAAGGTGTTGATGATGGCCGGCCGTACCGACCCTGTGGATATCATCAGCCCGAACAATGTGCTGGCCAACGCGATGCTGCGCAGCGTCGACATGGTCCGGCCCCGCCTGCAGGCCGCCAATCCCGACCGGGTCGCTTTCTGCGTCGGCACCCAGATCAACGGCGCCCCGCACCTGGGCACCTCACTGGTGCAGACGGCGGCGTTCCTGCTCGCCAAGGCGACCAAGCGCACCTTCAACGTGGACGCCGTAGTGCGTTTCGGTGCGCTGGACAATGCACCCCACGATGTCCGCCTGGACCCCGAGACGCACCACGCCTACCAGCAGACCTACTTCCACGCTCTCGGCGCCGACGCGGTCGGCGACCTGATCGGTAAGTACTACCGGGGAATGTTCGACTCCCTGGCCGATGCGACCGGCGTCGACTACGAGATCGAGACGTACTCCGCCCAGCAGTCCGACCCTGCCTTCCGCCACGAGTTCCTGGCCACGCTCGGCCGTCCGGACCAGATTCGCTGGCCGCTGGCGCCTTCCCATGGCCAGGTCCACCTGCGGCTGCCGTGCCCGGAGTGCGGGTGTGCCGAGAAACGTGCTGAGCGCACCCGGCTGCTACGGACCGGGTCTGGGGGCGCCCGACTTCGCGGCGGTGTGCACCGATCACGGCGACTACGAGGTCGCCGTCACCGCCGCCTATCTGGACCTGGCTACTCTCTATCGGAACTTGGTCAAGGAGCGGCTGGCCGTCCGTGATCACGTCACGCTGTCGGTGATGGTGAAGGGCGGCGATTGGGCCTATGGCTGCCAGCTCGTCGATGAGGCCTTCGCCCAGCTGCCCGGCCTGGCACCGCCACCACGGGTGTTCACCCCGATGGTTCTCACCGACACCGGCGCAAAACTGTCGAAGTCGCTGATCAGGGACGGGAAGGTCCCACCGCCGCCGGGGGCCAAGCCCTGGATGCTGGACGTCACCGAATGGCCAGGCAGCGTCGACGACTACGTCGACGCCATGGTCTGGCTGGTCGGCAAGATACTCGCTGACCCCAAGCACTTCTACCGCTCCTACACCACCCAGGAACTGGACCGTGTCATGACCGCACGATCCGCGAGCCCCACAAATGTGCGCGCCCGCGAGATGAACCTCTACCGCCGCTACTTCGACCTGGTCGCCGCCGGTCGCAAGACCATTGAGGTGCGCGTGCAGTACCCCAACCTGCGCACCCTGAAGGCCGGTGACTACATCCGGTTCGTGTGTGGCCACGACGACGTCCTCACCATCGTCAAGCGGGTGGCCCACTACGGCAGCTTCGAGCAGATGCTCGATGCCGAAGGGCCCGCCAACGTCATTCCCGACAGCCCCCGCGAGCAGCAGCTGGCCAACATTCGTCGCATCTACGGCCCGGAGAAGGAAGCCCTCGGCCTGCTGGCCATCAAGATCGAGCTCACTGGGCCCGCCATCCCACAAGGGTGAGCTAAGCGTCACTTCCCCGCCAGGCCCGCACCTGCATCACGTCGGACGAATCGTGCCGTGCAGGTCTTGTGGCTACAGAGGCGACCGTGGTGAGCGCGGGCAACGCCGGTGACGCCGAGCCCGCCGCCGAGCTGCTGGCCGACCTTCTCCGCTCCCCAGCCGAGGTCGAGCAGGCCGAGGCGGAGTCGGTGATCAGGCCGACTTGCCGTCCCACGCCTCGCGGTTCGGGACGAGGGGGATCTGGGCCTTCAGGTGTCGTAGTCCAGCAGGCCGCGCGTCAGGCCACTTTGGCGGGTGGGGCCGTCCAGGTGTTGCAGGAGGACGGCGACGGGGTCTGGAAGCCTCGTTCGAGCCAGTAGGCGAGGTTGCGGCCTTTGCCGTGGTCGTTGATCTTGTACGTTCGTTCGTAGTACTCGGCGCCCGCCTTGGTTTTGTCGACCAGGTCGTCCCACTCGGTCTGCGTGCTGTCCAGGGCGGGCCACATGCTGCGCATGATCATGCCGCTCAGGCACTCGGCCTGGAGTTCGAGGCGGTGGGACTGTTCCTTCTGTTCGCGCGTTCCCCGGATCGGATGGTTGTCGTGGGCCCGCATTATTCCGGTGATGGTTTGAATGTGGTGGCCGTACTCATGGGTGATGGTGCTCAGGAAGTGCAGGCCCCAGGGCTCGTCGACGGTAACCCTGTTGAGCAGGATTACCATGCGCCGTTCGGCGGAACAGTAAAACGCCGCCGCGTGCTCCGGCCACGGGGAGCCGCAGAAGCGCCGGCGCTCGAAAGTGAACGTGACTCTGGCCTTGGCGAACGGGAGGTGCGCTTTCTTCGCGTAGGCGGCCCAGACGCTGTTGACGCAGTCCAGGACCGCCTGGCCGTATGTTTTCGACACCGGGGGGTCGAAATGCCGGCGCATCACGTCCACCATGCAGGCGGCTGGTTTGAGGGGGCCGCTCCGGTAGAGCTTGTTGTGGGTCAGCGTGCGGTCCTTGACGGGGTAGGAGCTCGCGGCAGCCGTACCGGATAACAGTGGCAGCGAGAGTGCGCAGGCGGCGATGAGGGGGGAGAGGCGCATGCGGACATCTTAGGATCTTGGTCGCGCGCCGGCGGGCGTCGGGCACTGCCGGGCCGGTGCTACGTTCGATGGAGCAGGGCCGCGGCGGACGGACGCCCCCGGCTCCATTGCGATCTTCGTCATTTGCCTGACCTCAGCTCGGCATCGCGGGAGGCGACAGGGCTTGCGTGTGGGTTGGGCCCTCGGGGGCGATGTCAGGCGAGTCGGCGTGTTCGTCGCGTGGACGGCGGTTCTGCCGATCATGGTGCTGGCCGGGGAGCTGGGCGAACCGGCCGTGCCGTCGCCGCACATGCTGATTCCCCTGCTGCTCGGGCTGGTGATCGCGCTGACCGGGCTGGTCCGCCACCACCCGCCCGGCCCGCTCAACCGGGGCTCGCAGGTGCTGCTCGGGGTGCTGATGGGGACCTACCTGGATGTGCCCGCGCTGAGCGGTGTGGCCGGATCGATCGCGCCGCTGGCCGCGGTGACCCTGGCGACGCTCCTGCTGTGCCAGGTGGCCGCGTACGCGATGGTCCGGTTCGGCGGGATGGACCGGGCCACGGCCACGCTCGGCATGATCGCCGGTGGGTCGGCCGCGGCGGTGGCGTCGGCGGAAGATCTGAAGGCCGACGGCCGCATGGTGGCGTTCATGCAGTACCTGCGGCTGGGCTTCGTCATGGCGAGCACGCCGGTCCTGCTGAACTGGATCACTCTCCCGCCGCGGGCGGCAGCCGGTGGCGGCGCTGCCGGTGGCGGCGCCTGGCAGCTGGTCAGCGGCCCGAACCAGGTGGAGGGCCTGGTCGTGCTCGCGTCCCTCGCGCTCCTCGGCCTGTTCCTGGGCTCCCGCCTGAGACTGCCCAGCCCGGCCATGCTGGGCCCCATGCTGGTGTCCGGCGTCGTCACCGCGACCGGCCTCGCGCATGGATTCGCGCCGAGCGGGATCCTCCGCACCCTGCTGTTCACCATGATCGGACTCGATGTGGGCCTGCGGTTCTCCCGGCAGGCCATCGGGCGCCTGCGCCGGATCCTGCCGGCCGCCCTGGTCTGTACGGTGACCATCAGCGCCGCGTGCGCGGCCCTCGCCTGGACGCTGTCCGTGTTCACCCACATCCCTTTCGGGGACAGCTATCTCGCCACCACCCCCGGCGGCATCAACGCGGTTCTCGCGACGGCCTCCTCCGCCCACGCGAACCTGCCGCTGATCTCCAGCGTCCAGAGCCTCCGCCTCTTCGAGATGGCCTTACTGGCACCTGTCCTGATCCGCCTGACCACCCGCGGGCGGGCCTCATCCGTCACGGGCCGTGGAGACGTTCGGTGAGGGCCAGGGCGGCGTGGCGGCCGAAGCTCGACACCCGCCGCCCAGCGAGAATGATCATGTCTCTACCTGCGCATATGCGACAATGGCCGGATGGGCTGCCAGGACGAGCTGCGTGAGTTCCTGCGTTCTCGCAGGGCGCGCCTGACCCCGCCGGACGTGGGCCTGCCCTGGCGCGCCAACGGCCGCCGGGTGGCGGGGCTGCGCCGCGAGGAGCTGGCGCTGGCCGCCGGGGTCAGCGTGGACTACTACACCCGGATGGAGCAGGGACGGATCGGCAACGTCTCCGACCAGGTCCTGGACGCGGTGGGCGGGGTCCTGCGGCTGGATTCCGAGGAGCGCCGCCACCTGCGCGAACTGATCAAGACCAGGCATGCCGAGGCGGTCGCGCCGGTGCCCACGCCGGTCCGGCCGAGGGCGTCGCTGCGCATGATGCTGGACATGCTCGACCCGGTGCCTGCCGCCCTGTACAACGCGGTCCTGGACGTGGTGGCCGTCAACCGGATGGCCAAGGTGATCATCCATGACTTCGACGCCATGCCGCGCGCCGAGCGCAACCTCACCCGCTGGGTGTTCCTCGACCCCAAGGCGCGGAGCGTCTTCCCGGACTGGGAGGCGTTCGCGGTGGAGTCGGCTGCCCGGCTCAGGGGCGCGCTGAGCCTGTGCGACAACCCCCGGCCGCGGGAGCTGGTCGACGAGCTGACCGCGTGCTCGCCCGAGTTCGTCCGGTACTGGGCCGCGCATCGCGTGACGTACTGCACGTACGGCACCAGGCGCTTCCATCATCCCGACGTGGGCGTGATGACACTCAACTGGGAGTCGTTCGCGCCGACCGCCGACCCGGATCTGTACCTGATCGTCTACACCGCCGCGCCCAGCTCGCCGTCCGCGGAGAAGCTCTGCGCGCTAGCCGGCGCTCTGGGTCAGCCGGTAGCGGGAGGGCGGGATCCCGTACCGCCCGAGGAACGCCTGCCGTAGCGTCTCCGCCGTGCCGAAGCCGCACCGGGCCGCGATGGACGCCAGCGGCAGCGAGGTGGCGGCCAGCAGGTGGGCGGCGGCCTCCGTGCGGGCCTGCCGGACGAACCGGCCGGGCGGCAGGCCCAGATGCTTGAGGAACAGCCGGGTCAGGTGCCGGTCACTGACGCCGGCGGCGGTCGCCAGGGCGGGCGTGGTCAGGTCGGCGGCGAGATTGCCGGTGATGTACTCGGTGGTGCGCTTGACCAGGTCGTTGGCCGGGGAGGGGGCGCTGACGAACATGCTCATCTGCGCCTGGTTGCCCGGCCGTTGCAGGTAGGTGACCAGGTTGCGGGCCACCGTCCTGGCCAGTTCGGCGCCGTTGTCCTCCTCGACGAAGGCCAGAGCGAGGTCGAGGGCGGCGGTGACGCCCGCGGAGGTGGCGACGTTCCCGTCCCTGATGAAGATCGGGGCCGGGTCGACGGTGACCCGGGGGAAGTGGGCGGCCAGGGTGCGCGCCTGCTGCCAGTGCGTGGTGACGCGCCGCCCGTCGAGCAGGCCGGCGGCGGCCAGCACGTACGCTCCGGTGCAGACGGAGGCGACGCGGCGGCTCTCGCGGGCCAGCCTGCGGACGTGGGCGACGATCAGCGGGTTGGCGGCGGCGTCCTCGTGGCCGATCCCGCCGGAGACCAGGAGCGTGTCGAGCGGCCCGGTGATCCGCTCCAGCGCCTGCTGGGCCTGGACGGTCAGGCCGGTGCCGCAGGTGACGGCGTGCCCGCCGGGGGTGGCCACCCGCACCTCGTAGTACGGCGCGGCGCCCTGCCAGTTGGCCTCCTCCAGGGTCGAGGTGACGCAGGCGAGGTCGAGCAGCCCCACCGCCTCGTACGCGACCACGACCACCCGCCGCGTCTCCATACCCCGACTGTAGGTCCGATGGACGAGGATCCCAAGGTTTCGGACCACTCCGGCCGGCCTCCCTGGCGCGAATCCTGGGCCACGGACACAGTCGGGGCATGACGACGACAGCTCCGAAGACCGGCCGCCGGTGGGGCAGGTTCGCCCTCCACTACGCCGAGATGATCATCGCGATGTTCGCCGGGATGTTCGTGCTCGGCGCCCTTCTCGACGTTCTCGGCCTCGGCGTCTCGCACCGCGAGTACCCCGAGCTGGGATACCTGATCATGGCGTTCAACATGTCGGTCGGCATGGCCGTGTGGATGCGGATCCGCGGCCACGGCTGGGCGTCGACGCTGGAGATGTGCGCGGCGATGTTCGTCCCGATCGTGCCGCTCTTCCCCATGCTGTGGCTGGGCCTCATCGACGGCGGCACGCTGATGGTGGCCGCGCACGTGGCGATGTTCCCGCTCATGCTGGCGGCCATGTTCCACCGTCTCGACGAGTACGCGGGTTGCGCTCATCAGCCCTCTCGTCCTTCGTGACCGGCTGCCCGCAGTACTGACCGCAGCCGCCGAAGCGAGCGGTGTCCATCGGGGTGAAGGGGGTGGCCGGGACCCCCTTCAACGCGGCGATCATGGTGTCCCGCCAGATCGGGCCGGGGACGGTGGCGCCGAAGACCGCGCCGTAGTACCTGCCGCCGATGGTGACGTTGTTGAGTTTGTGCGCGATCGCCCCGCGCGGGTCGCCGATGCTCACCGCCCCGGCCAGATCCGGAGTGAACCCGGCGAACCACGCGCTCGACTGGTCGTCGTTGGTGCCGGTCTTCCCGGCCGCGTCCCGGCCGATCCCGCCGACGGCGCTCATCGTCCCGTTGGTGAACACCCCGGACAGGATGTCCGCCGCGGCGTCGGCGACCTGCGGATCCAGCGCCTGACGGCACTTCGGCAGGTAGTCCGTCGCCGCGCCGTTCCGGTCGGTGACCCGGCTGATGGCCAGCGGCGCGCAGTACTTGCCGCGCGCCCCGATGGCGGCGTAGGCGGTGGCCACAGTGACCGGGTCCATCTCGTTGACGCCGAGGGTGAAGGTCTCGTACTCCTCCAGCTTCTTGCCGTCGGCGCGCTTGATGCCCAGGGACCGGGCGGTCTGCACGGTCGCGCACAGCCCGACCTGGCGTTCCAGCTCCATGAAGAAGGTGTTGACCGAGCCCCAGGTGCCGGTCCGCAGCGTCTTGAAGCCGGGTGAGCCCTCGTCGTTGGTGACGGTGTGCGTCGGGTCGCCGATGTTCCCGCCGGCGCAGGTCTTGAATGCGGCGTAGTCGGGGGCGCGGTAGCCGCTGCCCACGGTGAAGCCGTCGTCGGCCCGCATGCCCTGCGCCAGCGCGGTGAGCAGGGTGAAGGTCTTGAACGTCGAGCCCGCCTGGAAGCCGCCGCTGCCGCCGTGCGCGGAGTCGGCGACCAGGTTGTACGACATTTCGTGCTTGCGGGCGGAGGTGCCGTACTTCCGGCTGGCCGCCATCGCCCTGATCATCCCGGTGCCCGGCTCGACCAGCGCCTGCGCCGCGACCGCGTTGTCGGTGGGGCCGACCCACTTGGCGATGCCCTGCTCGGCCGCGGCCTGCTTCCCGGGGTCCAGCGTCGTTCTGATCGTCAGGCCGTCGCGTTTGAGGGCCCGCTCCCTGATCTCCCTGGTTTCGCCGAAACGCGGGTCGTTAAGCACCTCGTGGTACACGTACAGGCAGAAATATGGGTACGGACTGGCCTCGCACCCCCCGGGCAGCGGGACGCCCTTGTAACCGAGCTTGGCGGCCTTGGCCTTGGCCGCCTCCGCCGGGGTGATCTCGCCCAGCTCGGCCATGCGATCCAGCACGACGTTGCGCCGCTCCAGCAGCCGCGCCCGATTCTCCCGGCCGCCCTCGGGGTCGGTGCTGGTCGGCAACTGCACGGCCCCCGCCAGCGTGGCCGCCTGCGGCAGGCTCAGCCGGGCCGCCGAAACCCCGAAGAACCTCTTGGCCGCGGCCTGTACGCCGTTGGCCCCCGCCCCGAAGTAGGCGATGTTGAGGTACTTCTCCAGGATCTGGTCCTTGGTGTACTTCTCCTCCACCGCCAGCGCGTAGCGCAGCTCGTTGAGCTTGCGGGTGTAGCTGGTCTCCAGCGCCTTCTCCTGCTCCTGCCTGGTGGTGGCGGCGTTCAGCAGGACCTGCTTCACGTACTGCTGGGTGATGGTCGATCCGCCCTGGCCGACCTGGCCGGAGCTCAGGTTTCCGGCCAGGGCGCGCAGCGTGCCCTCCAGGTCCAGCGCGCCGTGCTGGTAGAAGCGGTAGTCCTCGATCGAGATGATCGCGGTCTTCATCACCTCGGCCACCCGATCGAGCGGCACGACCTCGCGATACTGGTCGTAGAACTGAGCGATCTTCTTGCCCCGCGCGTCCAGGACCGTCGTCGTCTCCGCCAGCGGCGGTTCGACCAGCTCGGCGGGGTTCAGGTTCAGCTCGTCGGAAGCGGCCACGATCACCGCCCCGGCGCCGCCCACCGCCGGAAGCGCGAGCCCGGCCGCCAGCAGCCCGGCCACCATCGCCGCCCCGGCCAGGCGCAGCACGTTCCGGCGCGCCATCAAAGCCTGCCCAGGCCGCGGGCGACCCTGCGGTTGGTGTTCGACATGACCGGCATCGATGGCGGACCTCCGTCGCGGATCGGATGAGAGGGAAGTCTCGCGTCCTGAATAAATGCCGTCAAAGACTGAAATGGAGGGTTCAATGCTGAAATAACATAATCTGTGGTCGTGGACCTCCTCGGCGCCTGGCGGGCGTTCGTCAACGTGAGCGAGCGGGGCAGCTTCACCGAGGGCGCCGCGGCCACCCGGGTGCCGCAGTCGGTCGCGAGCCGCCGGATCGCCGCCCTGGAGAAGCTGCTCGGCGAACGACTCTTCGACCGGTCCTCGCGCGGCGCGATACTCACCCAGTTCGGCCGCGACATGCTCCCGTCGGCGCAGCGTCTGGTCCGGCTGGCCGACGACATGGAACACGAGGCGGAACAGGCCCGGCTCAGTCCCCTCCGCCTCGCGGTCCCCGACGCCTGCCCGGTCCGCGACCTGGCCCGGCTCGCCGCGGAGGCCCGCCGGAACGGCGTGCACCTCGACCTCCACCCCGCCGCCCCGGCCGAACGCGCCGAACTCGTCCGCTCCCGCGAGGTCCGCGCCGCCCTGGTGGCCGTGCCGGCCGGCGACGCGACCTGGTCGGTACGGCTCGGCCTCGCCGCCACCGACGACCTCCCGGTGCGCACCGTCTACGTCGAAACCCTCCGCGCCGGCCGCGCCACCCGGTCGTCGCGGCGGCGCCGGATCTGGATCCAGCCCGAGGACGACGTCCCCCACATCCGCGACCGGATGTTCCGTACCCGGGATGCCGTCGGCCTCCAGCCCGCCCAGGTCGGCGTCGCGGCCACCCTCACCGCCGCCACCGCAGAGGTCCTCGGTTCCGAGGACCTCCTATTGTGTTCGCCGGGGCAGGCGGTCGAACTGGGGTTGCACTGGCGTCCCGTCGGCGAGATCGACCCCGTCCGCGGCTTCGGCATCGCCGCCGCCGTCGGGGACGACGCCGAACGCATCAAGACCCGGCTGTGGCCCGCCATCGCCCGCTGCCTCGGCGCGGGCGACCCGAACGAGGAGACGACGTGAAACTGATCCGCGAGCTCCGGCGCACCCTCGACGACGCCGGGCTGCGCGGCTCGTTCCTGGTCCGCGACCTGCGCTCCGGCGACGAACTCGGCATCGAGCCCGACCTCGAATTCCCGATCGCCTCACTGGTCAAGGTCCCCCTCGCCCTCGCCACGCTCGAACGTATCCGCAGGGGCGAACTCGACGGCTCGGCGCGCGTCCTCGTGCAACCGGGCGGCATCACCACGCCCGGCCCGACCGGGCTGAGCAAGTTCCGGCATCCGGCCTGCGTCGCCGTCGACGACCTGCTCTACCTCAGCACCGCCGTCAGCGACGGCACGGCGGCCGACGCGCTGTTCGCCCTCACCCCACCGGCCGAGGTCGCGGCGATCCTGCACGGCCTGGGGCTGCGCGGCATCACCGTACGCCACACCATGCAGGAACTGATGGAGACTCCGGTGGAACGCCTCGACCCCGAGGACAGCCACCTCGCCCACTTCCTCGCCATCGAAGCCGGCACGGCCGGACGCGGCCATCGTGTCCCGCAACTCGACATCACCCACGCCAATTCGGGAACCGCGCGAGCCTTCCTCGAACTCGTGCAGGCGCTGTGGACGCCGTCTCCGATCGACGCGGATGTCGCCGCGCGCGTGCGCAGCCTGATGGCCGACAACGTCCTGCGGCACCGGCTGGCGCCCGACTTCAGCTCCGACGCGTCGAGGTGGTCCTCCAAGACTGGAACACTGCTGAACCTGCGCCACGAGGTCGGCGTCGTCGAGCACGCCGACGGCCAGTGCTTCGGCGTCGCCGTACTCACCGAGTCCCGCGTCCCCGCCATCAGCCAGCCCGGGGCCGAGGCACTGATGGCGCAGGTCGCCCGCACCCTCCGCGATCACCTACGGCACCGGTAGAGCCCGGGGGTGGCTGATCTCCCGCGCGATGGTGGCCGCGGTTTCGTTTCGGGTGAGGGGGTCGGCGTCGGGGAAGGTGTGGAAGGACAGCCGGGTCAGCTCGTCGATGTGGCGGATGGGGACTTGGTAGGTCTTGCAGGCGCCGCAGGAGAACTCTCCGGCCGCCTCGGCGGCCTCCAGGCCATCGGTGAGCGACGGCTGTTCCGGTTCCGCGGGGCATCTGAACCAGGATCGGGCCGTTTTCGGGCGCGGAGTGGTCTCGGAAGCGACCACGCCGCGCACCTAGCTTTCGGGACTCAAGCACTTCGTCTCGAAGGAGTCACACCATGATCCGTCGTATCGCCCTCGGTTTCGCCGCGCTCGCCGCGGGAGCCGGCGTGCTCACCACCGCCTCGCCCGCCCACGCCCTGGCCGGCTGGGGCGGCACGCTCACCCCCGGCAGCGTCGCCTGCGTCGGCCAGTACGCCGGCACCAAGGTCCAGGGCGACGGCACCGCCACCGGAGACGGCGCGAAGTTCTTCATCTACCGGTCCGGCGTCCTGGCGTACGCGACCCCGGGCCGGGTCACCGGCTGGGTGCAGGGGCTCACCTCGACGAGCGTGCCGCCGTTCCCGGGCGCGGGCGACTACACGGTGTGCGCCAAGAACACCGGCAACGCCAACACGCTGGTCAACATGCACATCGCCACCGACGGCGAGTTCTGACCGCCCCTAGGTGTCCCCGGCCCTCTCCGGGGACACCTCCGGGAGGGTTGCGCGGACCACCCCTCCCGCGGTCGCCGCCGCCCGTCAGCTCGCCGCATCCGCCCGCGGGGCCGCCCAAGCGGCTGACCGGCGGCACCGCCGCAGAGACCGCCGGTGAGCACCTCACCCACGCCCATGAGGGCCTGGCCCGCCTGGAGGAGGTGGCCGCGCCCGGCCACCCGCGCCCGGCCACCCGCGCCCGGCCACCCGCGCCCGGCCGCCGACGCGCAGGAAGGTTCGGAGGCATGACGGAGCCGGTACAGCGCCGCCGACGTGCGGCTGATGGTCACCCATCTGGAAGCCTGCCCGCTGTGCACCGAATGCGGCCCGGAACTGATCGCCTCACTCGTCGACGAGGGCCTGCCGACCGCCGAACTCGACGACGCGATCACCATCGCGCACGACCCGGAATGGCGGCAGCCCGGACGACAACTACTCGGCGCCGGCGACGACGCGCGGCCTGCCCCCAACCCGCTGCCCTGGCCAACGGAGAACGCCTCCTGAGCGCCCGGGGATCTCACCGCGCCCGACACGGCAGAGCCCCCGACCGGCAACGGCCGGGGCCTCTGCCGCCGTCAGCCAGCGCGGTCCAGGACGTTCGCGCGGGCCACGGCGTACCGTTCGCGGATCGCCGGCACGGCGCCCGCCTCGTGCGTCTCAACCTGCCCGACCGTCCACGATGGCGGCCGCTGCCCGCCCGACAACACCCAGGCCGCCTGACGGGCGGCGCCGTCGGCGACGTACTCCCCCAGCGGTGGGACGAGCACGGGGCGGCCGAAGACTGTAGGAGCGATCCGGCGCACCGCCTCCGAGCGGGCGCCGCCGCCGACCAGGATGACCCGGTTGACCGTCATGCCCTGCGCGATCATCGCGTCCAACCCGTCGGCGAGTGCGCACAGCATGCCCTCCACCGCCGCGCGGGCCAGGTGCGCGGGGGTCGAGGTCCGCAGGGTCAGGCCGTGCACGGCTCCGGTGGCGTGCGGGCGGTTCGGTGTGCGCTCGCCCTCCAGGTAGGGCACCAGGGCCAGCCCGTCGGCGCCCGGCGGTGCGGACAGCGCCAGCGCCGACAGCTCTGCGTGGTCCACTCGCAGCATGGTCGCGGCCGCGTCCAGCACCCGGGCGGCGTTGAGCGTGCACACCAGAGGCAGGAACCGGCCGGTCATATCGGCGTACCCGGCCACGATCCCGCTCGGGTCCGCGGCCGGCACGTCGGAAACGGTGGACACTATGCCGGAGGTGCCGATCGACACGATCACGTCGCCCGACTCGGCACCGACACCCAGCGCCGCTGCGGCGCAGTCACCGGCGCCGGGGCCCAGCGGCGCGCCGGTGCGCAGGTGCCCGGCCTGACCGGTCGGCCCGAGCACCTGGGGCAGCAGCACATCGTCGCGACCGAACGCCAACCGGAGCAGGTCCAGGCGGTACTCACCGGTCGCGGCCGACCAGTATCCGGTCCCGCTGGCCTCGCTGCGATCGGTGCGCAGCGCATCGAGCCCCGGCGCGCCGGACAGTCGCCAGGTCAGCCAGTCGTGCGGCAGACACACCGCGGCTGTACGGGCGGCGTTGTCCGGCTCCGCCGAGGCCAGCCAGCGCAGCTTGGTGACGGTGAAGCTGGCCACCGGTACCAGGCCGACCGCCTCCGCCCATGCTCGCTGTCCCGCCGCACCGCCGCCGAGATCCGAGATCAGGTCGGCGGCGGCGCCGGCCGAGCGGGTGTCGTTCCACAGCACGGCGTCCCGGATCACCGCGCCGCCGGCGTCCAGGCACACCATGCCCTGCATCTGCCCGGCGATCGAGGCAGCCGCTACGTCCTCCAGTCCGCCGGCCTGCGCGACCGCGTCGGACAGCGCGGCCTCCCACGCGGCCGGCGGCACGGCGGTGCCGGCGCGGTGTGGTGCGCGACCTTCGCGCACCAGCTTCCCGGTCTCGGCGTCGCGGATGACGACTTTGCACGACTGGGTCGACGAGTCGACCCCGGCGACGAGGGGCACCGGTCCTCCGGGGGTTGTTCTGCTGCGGGTCAGGCGGCGCGGTTGGTCAGCGGGGGCCGCGGACCAGGTGGTTGACGGCGAGCTGGTTGAATCCGAAGCCCTCGGCGCCGACCGTGTCTGGGGGCGAAGCTCTAGAACGCTTTGGGTTTATTTGTCGAGTGGCTGAATTATTTCGGCTGCGCCAGGTGTGTTGTCAAGATCACGACGCAGCCCGCAGCGGGTTACCGAAGCTGATCATCAGCGACGTCAACAACTGCCTGGCAGCCAGCACGTCTTCGGTCGACGTACGCCGACAACGCCGGCTCGACCTGCGCCTGACCGGCCACATAGTCAGTGGGCTTTGTAAGTGAGATCCACACCTTCATAGCCAGGTGGAGGTCCTCCACTGGCTTTGCGGCTTTCAAACGCCAGGCCCGACTGAGAACGGTAGCCTGCGGCGGACGAGAAAAGAAGCGCCATGGACCCTCGCGTTCCCCGGCTGCGCCGCAAGCTGGCCGCGCCGCCCTTCCAGCCGCAGCGCAGTCACTCCTTCGGTGAAGAACACCACAAGTACCGCCTGGGCCCCAAGCTTCCTCCCGCACGCGTCGCCTCCTTTGAGTCCGGGCACCGGATCAAACTCCCCGCGCTTACAAGCAGTTCCTTGTCCACCTCGGCGGCACCGGCGCCGCACCCTTCTACGGCCTCATCGCGCTGGAGGAGTGCTCGCTGCACACTATGAACCCTCCAAAGTCCGCAGAAGGCCCACGCGGCTTCCGGCGGGCCCGAAGCGGAGACCAAGGCGACGTTCCTGCACATCGTCGAGATGGGCTGCACCGACATGTGTCTGCTCGCGATCACAGGCCCGCTCACCGGTCGCGTCCTCACCGGAAACGCCGACGGCTTCTGGGGCCCGGCTTCTCCTCCGCAGCCGACTTCCTGAGCTGGTACGAACGCTGGCTGGACCACCTCCACGCCGGCAAGGACAACCGAGCGCTGGCACTCACCTCTCCACACCTTCGCGCCACCTCGCGCCGACACCGGATGGCACTCAACCCTTGGTTACAGTACGGACCTGACTCGGCCGCCGACGCCGCGCCCGATGACTCGCTACGACCCTGCTGAGGAGCCTGGGATGGAAGCCGCGCACATCAAGCCGTGGGATCCGGGCGACTTCGCGCCCGGCCGGGTCAGTCGTAGCCGCTGCACCTGGGGCGGAAACGGCCCCGACGACCCTTGTGTCGAGGAGATCAGGTACACCGTCATCGACCGTATCGGCCGTCGCTGGTCCAGTTGCGAATCCCACCTGGAGGGTTACAAGAACTCCCGGCCGCTACCTGAGCTGGGAGCCTTGCCCGCCCGCTGGAGGTCACCTGTAAGCGCGCGTTCCGGCCCGCCGGGAGGTGGCGGGGGCGGGCGTATGGCCGCCCGGCGGGACGCGCCTCCTCGGGGTTGTGGGGCGCCGCCGAATGCCTGTCAGGGAATGTCGGCTTTGAAAGTGCGGATGCGATGCCAGGCGAAGTACGGCTCGCGGGTCTGGTTCCACCAGGGCGCGGTGCGGCCTTTGAGGAACTGGCCGATGTGCCGGGCCAGGCCGGCGCTGGTGAGCGCGGCGTCACTGATCAAGATCTGGCCTCCGTGGCCGACGGCGATGTAGCCGTGTTCGTGGAGGGCGTTGCAGCCCAGGACGCAGTTCAGCATGGCGATGTTGGCCAGGTCGCGGCGCTCCTCCTCCAAGCAGTGCATGCGCTTTTGATGTGCGCGGCCACCAGCAGGCCACGTTCGAAGTGCCGGCCGCACAGCGCACACCCCGGTGCGTCCGGGCAGCGGCTGCCGTTTGAGCCGATCCTGTTCCCCGCGCACCGCGCGGGAGACCTGACGCTCCAGTTCCCCGATGAAGGGCACGACGCCGCCGACATCGCTGTCGCTGTCGGTTGCGGGCAGGGCTCGCCCAGGTCGAGGGGCGACAGCGTGGTGTCGTCGATCTGGGCCAGCTGGATGAGGGTGTCGGCGGCGATCCCGTCGGCGATGTAGGGGCCCTGGACGAACCAGCGGTGCCCTACTGGTCGGTTGCCGGCGTCTTCGAGGTCGGCCTGGGTGGGGAGCTCTGGCGACGTCGGATGTCGAAAGTGTCTGAATGCCTGTCCTCGACAGCCCTGGCCCATGGCTTCTTGCCCCTCAACCAAGCGACGGCGTATTCGTCAGATGCCTCATCGCCGCCAGGGTCTGGTTGATGGTGGCCGGGAGGTCGGGGTCGCCGTGCTGGTTGAGCCAGCGGGTCACCGCTATCCGGAACGCGGTCACGGCGATCTCGGCCGCCAGCTGGGCGGTCAAGTCGTCGACGCCGCGGTCGCGGAAGCCCTGCTCCAGAGCCGCCGACATCAGCGAGAACTTGCGCAGCTCGCGCTCATGCAGGGCGGGTTCGGCGTCGATCGCGGCCCGTCGGCGTAGCAGGTAGTCGAGGCTGCGGCCCTGGAAGATCTCGGCCGCGGCGGGGGCCAGGCCTTCGGTGATCAGTTCCATCGGGCCGAGCGAGGGCGGGGCCTGGGCCATGAGGCGGGCCACCCGCTCGGGCACCGACTCCTCGCCGGCGAACAGCACCTCACGCTTGTCGGCGAAGTGCCGGAAGAACGTACGGGTCGTGAGTCCGGCCCGCGCTGTGATCTGCGGCACGGTGGTCTCGGTGAAGCCCTGCTCGAGGAAGAGATCGAGCGCGGCCTGCTCGAGCCGTTCTCGCGCACCCGGCTGCCATCGACCCATGCGGCACATTCTAGTGATGACACGTCATGTCGTGCCATGCGATAGTGATGACACGACGTGCCATGACTGATGGAGGCGAACATGACGGGTGATATCTGGGTGCTCGGCGCGACCGGACGGGTCGGCCGGGAGGCGGTGGAGCGTCTGCAGCAGACGGGCGCCGAGGTGGTGGTGGCCGGCCGCAATCGGGAGCGGCTGACCCAGATGAGTCCGGACGCCCGGGCCGTGACCGGCTCGCTCGAGGAGGTCTGCGCACGGTTGGCCACCGAGGCGCCGACCGTCGTAATCAACACGGTGGGCCCGTTTGCGGTCACGGCGCCGCAGGTCGCGCGCGCCTGCCCACCAGGCACCCACTACCTCGACGTCGCCAACGAACTGAGCGCGTTCGAACTGCTCCACGGCATGGACCGGGAGGCGGCGGCGACCGGCCGCACGCTGGTCTCCGGAGCGGGCTTCGGCGTGCTCGCGACCGAGAGCATCCTGCTGCATCTGCTGGCGGGCGAGGAAAAGCCTTCGCGCGTACGCGTCGACGCCGTCGCCTCAGTCGCGATCGAACCCGGCGCCCTCGGCGAAGCCCTGGCCGCCACCATCGTGCACACGTTGCTCGACGGCGGCCGCGAGGTGCGGCAGGGCCGGATGGTACGCGCCCGGGCCGGCGGCTCCGCCGAGCGACTGACCACCCCCGACGGCGACGTGGTCACCACCGCTTCCCTGGGCAGCGGCGAGCTCTTCGCGGCCTGGCAGGCCAGCGGCGCCCCGTCGGTGATCGGCGCCTCGGCCCTCGTCCCGGCCAGCCCGGCCGTCCGAGCGGCTCTGCCGGCGATCATTCGCGTGCTGCGTTTGCCCGGCCTGGCCGGCTTCGCCACTCGGCGGCTGGCCCGCATCACGACGACCACGGCCAAGGAACGCCCGCGCCGATCGTCCTGGGCCCGCGCCCGAGTCGAATGGCCGTCCGGTCGCGTGCGTGAGGGCTGGCTACGCACCGGCGAGGGCATGGCGTTCACGGTCGGCGCCGTCACCGAGGTGGCCCAGCGCCTGGCCAAGGGCGAGGGCCACCCCGGCGCGTTCACCCCGGCCAGGCTCTTCGGCCCCGAGGTGGCGCTGGCCGCCGGCGCCGAGTTCGTGGTCACGGACTAAAGGGCGGTCCCGACCGGGGTGAGAATGTTCAGGCAGCCCGTCTGCAGGCAGGTCTCGGTGAGCATGTCCATCAAGGGCACGACATGCCAAGGGCTTCTACGAGCGATACCGGCAAGGCAGCGACAGCCCGTGGACCGAAAGCAGCACCTCTGCCCGCACTTCTGAGTATCGGCGCGTTCCCAAAGCGACGCTCCGATGCTCCACAAGAGCTAACACCCCCACTGACCTCGACAGCAGCCCACCTACCAAGATCAACCGATAGCGGTTTCGCACGCATCTCACTCAACCCGCGTTCCTCGCTAACGCGCTATATGTCAGCCCCCTGTCGCGCAGCGCCTGTCGGTGAACCGGCGCCGGAACCTGGACGAGCAGGGCGTCCCAAGTCGCTTCCGTGCCAGTGCGGGAAGGGCGAAGGGTATCGAGGATCGATGTATGAAGGTCACGTCGCCGCAGGCAGCGCCATGTGGGCGTCGTCTCGCGGTGCTTCCTGGAGCGCGCGACGGTGGACGCCGCGGACCAGCAGGTAGCCGACCATCCAGAACTCGCCTACGTGCGCGGGTATCGCGACAAGTTCAGCGACGACTTGTGCCTCGGGAGCGAGGTACACGATGAACGCGCCGAGCAGATAGCCGGCGCCGCCTCCGATGAGCGCCCAGCCCAGCGGCCGGGGCATCCACCCCGAGCGGAGCACGCACAAGCCCATGGGGATGAGCCACAGGCCGAAGAACATCGCTCCCACGCCCCACAGGTTGCCGCTCACCAGGTATAGGAGGTAGACGGTTGTCGGCGCGTCGCCGACCGGGCCGAACGCGATCTCGGCCGCCGTTGCCAGGAACGCCGCGCTGCCGAGGCCTATGACCGCGTTGACCAGGCCGAAGGCGGCGATGCCGCCGGCGGCGAAGGCGTCCACGGTGCGGAATAGGCGGTAGAACCACATGGCGGTGAGCGCCTGGGTGAGGACCATAAGCATCTCCAGCACGACCCCGGCGCGCACGAGCGACCCGTTCCCGACCAGGTGCGCCAGCGTCGCACTGGGATCGTCGGCCGCGAAAAGCCGCGGCCGGATGACCAGAAATCCAAGCACGCCCGTGATGGCCATACCGAGATAGAACAGCCCGGTCATACGGGCGGTGCGGACTATCTCGGCCGTGCCGGCCCCTTCAGCTGTCGCGTCGGCTCGTGCGGGTCCCATGATCATCCGACGACCCCCGACTCAGCGACGGTGTCGGCGGCCACCGGCCTGTCGACCATGGCGCGGAGGGCAACGGTTAAACGGAACAGGCCTGTGATCCGGGCGAGGCGTTGAGGGGTGTCCATGATTCTCCCTTGGTTTGGGTGTGACGGAGGAAGGCCGCGGGGCGGTGTCCCCGCGCGCCGGTGGTAGTGGTGTGGCGGTTAGTCCTCGGTGTCGGGGTACTGGAAGACGTCGTCGAGCGGTGCCCTGAACACTTGGGCGATCTGGAAGGCCATCTCCAATGACGGCGAGTAGCGGCCCTGCTCGATGGCGATGATGGTCTGGCGGGTTACGCCGATGCGGTCGGCCAGTTCGGCCTGCGTCATCTCCCCGTGGGCGAACCGCAGGGCTCGGATCGCGTTGGTGACCCTGGTGGGCTTGACCATGGGCTAGAAGCCACGCCGGTACGCGACGATCTTCACGATTGAGGAGGCGAGGGCGGCCAGGACAAACGCCAGGTAGAGCGTGTTGGCGATCCAGAACTGCTCGATCTTCGCCATCGCCAGGCCGAGCGGGACGATCGCGGCGACGCTCATGACGTAGAACCCGACGTACTCGCCCAGCCGGTTGATCTGCTTGTCGCGCTCGTCGGTCTTGTCGGCCTCCCTCGGTGCGAGGATCGCGGCCATGATGTTCAGGACGATATTCGCGGCGATCCCGACACCGATCGCGGTGAGCATCGGCCACACGTAGGCGATCGTCGCCACGTCCGTTCCCGGCACCTTTGACAGGACGGTCGCGAAGTAGACCACGGCTACGCCAACCCCGACCACGACGTAGATCCACGTGCGCTTCTCTTCGGAGGACATGACCGCTCCCATGTCAAACAAACTTGACATAGCCAAGGTAAAGCAGCACAGACGCGATGTCAACAATTCTTTACTCCGCCTTCCGGCGCGAGTCTGCCACCCGGCGGTCGAGGGTAGATCGGGACGATGAACTCGCCGTGCCGGCACACCTCGCGGAGCCACGCGGGGCCGGTCCGTCTTCGGGCACCGATGGCGCGGGCTAGTCGGCGGCTGGCGGTTCGGCCAGTTCGTCGAACTTGTCCAGTCCCTGATGGGCGTGGGTTAGGTGCTGGGTGGCGACCTCGGTGTCGGGGCCTGGGCAGCACGGCGGGCGGGTGTGGCGACCTGGCGGGCGGCGGTGATCGCGGGCGAGGCGGTGCGGAGTGTGCGCCTAACGCCTTCGAGGTTGCACGCCTGCATCAACAAAATCGCGGCCGGGCTCAGATGGGTCGTGAGTCCGGCGTTCGGGTGAGGTTCCGGGACGTCCAGGCGAGGATCGCCGCGGCGATGGCCCCGGGCTGGTCCTCCGGTGCGTGGTGGCCGGCCGGGCCGCAGTGTTTGATTTCGAGGGCGGCGATGTTCGCGGCGCACCAGGCGGTGACTTCCGGTGTGATGAGCAGGGTTGGGGAGGAGTCGAAGGTGAGGAGGAGTTTGGGGACGTCGTGGCTGGTGGCGAGCCAGTTGCCGTAGTGGGCGACGCGTTCGGCCACGTCGGCGGGCTCGCCGTCGAGGGGTAGCGAGCGGGCCCATTCCAGGAGGGGGCGACGGCTTTCGCGGGTGGGGTATGGGGCCCGGTAGTGCGCCAGTTCCTCCTCGCTCAGCGGTGTCAGGACGCCGCCGGTGAAGGCGGTGTCCACGAGGAAGTTCTGGTCGAGGACCAGTGCTTCGCCGGCGGGGCTGCGGATGGTCTCGGCGCGGGCGCGGGGCCCGTCCCCCAGTTCGCTCCAGGACATCGGGCGGACGATGGTCTCGAAGAAGACCACTCCGCGGGTGCGGCCGGGGTGGCGGGCCGCCCAGTCGAAGGCGAGCGCCCCGCCCCAGTCGTGGCCGACGAGCACGACGTCGTCCAGGCCGAGCCGGTCGAACCAGGTGTCCAGGTAGCGGGCGTGGTCGCCGAACCGGTACGGCACGCTGGGCTTGCCCGACCGGCCCATGCCGATGAGATCGGGAGCGAGCGCGCGGCCTGGCAGCGCGGGCAGGACGTTCCGCCAGACCCGGGACGACCCGGGGTTGCCGTGCAGGAAGACGAACGGCGTGCCGCCGCCGGTCTCCTCGTAGTACATCGTCGAGTCGAGCGCATCGATCGAGGGCATCATGAATCCTTAGTCACACTAACGTTCGTTCCACTAACAAAAATACATCGTTAGTGCGACTAACGCAAAGGGATAGGATCGCGGGCATGAACGGCGAGACCCACCCGGGCGACCACATGGACGCCGTCCCGGCCCGGCTGCGGAACATGCCGACCCGGCTGCTGTCCCTGGCCGCGATGCAGTGCGATCGCCTGGTGAACGACGGGCTGGCCCGCGAGGACGCCCGGAAGTGGCACTACGCCGTACTGGCGACGTTGCGCGAGTTCGGCCCGTCCAGCCAGGCGGAACTGAGCCGCCGTACCGGCATCTTCCACAGCGACATCGTCGCGGTCATCAACGAACTGGCCGGGCGCGGCTTCGTGGAGCGCGCGCCGGACCCCGCCGACCGCCGCCGCAACGTCATCACCATGACCGAGCCCGGCATCCGCCGGCTGCGCGGGCTCGACGACGTGCTCGCCACCCTCCAGGACGAAGCGCTCGCTCCCCTGACCCCGGCGGAACGCACCCAGCTCGTCGACCTCCTCACCCGGCTCCTGACCCACCGCCCGAACTGACGACACAGGCTCCTTGCGTCGGCGCAATATGGCGGTAACACTCGGGCTGTCTACTCCCAAGAGACAATGTCTCACGATGGGAAACCCAGTGCAGGCAACCTCTGATCTGGCGGAGCTGGTCCGCGCCGACAACGTCGAATTCATCCTGGCCGTCTTCGTCGACCTGGCCGGCAAACCCTGCGCCAAGCTCGTCCCCGCCGAGGCCGTAGAAGAACTCCGTGACGAGGGCGTCGGCTTCGCCGGCTACGCCGCCGGGCTCATCGGGCAGCAGCCGAGCGACCCGGACATCATGGCGATCCCGGACGTCTCCTCCTACACCCCGATCCCCTTCGTCCGGCCGGGCCTGGCCCTCGTCCACTGCGACCCGCACGTCAACGGCGCCCCCTGGCCGTACGCCCCGCGCGTCATCCTCCGCAAGGCCATCGACCTGGCCGCCAGCAGCAACCTGTCCCTGGCCGTCGGCGCCGAGATCGAGTACTTCCTGGTGAACCGCGACGAACGCGGCACACTAACCGTCGCCGACCCGCGCGACACCGCACACCAGCCCTGCTACGACGCGCGCGGCGTGACCCGCATGTACGACCACCTGGCCACCGTCTCGAAAGCCATGAACGCCCTCGGCTGGGGCAACTACGCCAACGACCACGAGGACGGCAACGGCCAGTTCGAGCAGAACTTCAAGTACGCCGACGCCATGACCACCGCCGACCGCGTCATCACCCTCCGCTACCTGATCTCCGTACTGGCCGAGCAGCGCGGCATGATCGCCACGTTCATGCCCAAGCCGTTCGGCGACCGCACCGGCACCGGCATGCACCTCCACCTGTCCCTCTGGCGGGACGGCCAGCCCACGTTCCCCGACCAGGCCGACCCCCGCAAGCTGGGCTTATCACCCCTCGCGTACGCGTTCATCGGCGGCATCCTGGAGCACGCCTCCGCCCTGCAGGCGGTGATCGCCCCGACCGTCAACTCGTACAAGCGCACCGGCGCGGCCTCCACCCGTTCCGGCGCCACCTGGTCCCCCCGCCGGGCCGGGTACGGCGGCAACGACCGAACCCATTTCATCCGCGTCCCCGACGGCAACCGGGTCGAACTACGCGGCGGCGACGGGTCCGCCAACCCGTACCTGGCGATGGCGGCGACCCTGACCGCCGGCCTGGACGGCGTCCTGAACGCCCTCGACCCCGGCGACCCTGGAGCGGGGAAAACGGAACTGCCGCAGACGCTGCTCCACGCGGTGGAGGCGCTGGCCGCCGACTCCGTGGTCAGCGGCGCCCTGGACGCCGCGGGTCCGGGCGTCAGCAACTACTTCGGCCAGGCCAAGCGGGAGGAGTTCTTCGACTGGCACGGCACCGTCGGCCAGTGGGAACTGGACCGCTACCTGACCGCCTTCTGAAGGAGACAGGAATGTGTGGCATCGTCGGACTCCATCTGCGGGAACCAACGCTCCATCCGCGGCTGGGCGAGCTGCTCGCCGCCATGCTGGGGCAGCTCGCCGAGAGGGGCCCGGACTCGGCGGGCGTGGCCGTCTACGGCGACCCCGTGCTCACCCCACCGGGCCGCAGCACGGTCTCCCTGCTGCACGTATCCGACACCACGCCGCTCAGCGAACACCTGCCGGACGTCAAAACGATCCCGCTGGGACAGACCACCCTCGTGCACGCCCCGGTCACCACCGACACACTGCTGACAGCCGTCACAGCGACCCTCCCCGGCGCCACGGTCATCGGCTCCGGCACCGGCGTCGCCGTGATGAAGGGCACCGGCCACCCCGCCGACCTCACCAGAAGCCTCGGCCTGGCCGGGATGACCGGCTGGCAGGGCGTCGGCCACACCCGGATGGCCACCGAATCGGCCGTCACCCCCGAAGGCGCGCACCCCTTCTCCGTCGGCCCCGACCAGTGCCTGGTGCACAACGGCTCGTTCGCCAACCACGCCACCATCCGGCGGGAGCTCCGCGCCGACGGCGTCGTCTTCGACAGCGAGAACGACTCCGAGGTGGGCGCCCGTTTCGTCACCCACCAGCTGGCGCGGGGCGCCGACCTGGAGAAAGCGCTGCGGCTGCTGTGCGAGCGCTTCGACGGTTTCTACACCCTGCTGGTGTCCACCGCCGACTCCTTCGCCGTGGTACGGGACGCCATCGCCTGCAAACCCGCGCTGATCGCCGAAACCCCCCAGTGGGTGGCGATGGCCTCCGAATACCGCGCGCTCGCGGTCCTCCCCGGCGTGGACGCGGCCCGCATCTTCGAACCGGAACCGGAAGAGGTGTACGTGTGGACCCGATGACCGTGGACCTGGCCGCCACCCCCGTACGGGACCTCAACCAGGCCCTCCACGCCCCGGAACCCGAACAGCGCTGGCGGGTGCGCAACCCCCGCGGCGCGCACGCCATCGCCTGCGGCCTCACCCGGCCGCTCTCAGTGGAGATCGACGGCCACGTCGGCTACTACTGCGCCGGCATGAACCAGCACGCCGCGGTCACCGTCAACGGCAACGCCGGAGTCGGCGTCGCCGAGAACATGATGTCCGGAACCGTCCGGATCCGCGGCAACACCTCCCAGTCGGCCGGCGCCACCGCGCACGGCGGCCTGCTGGTCATCGAGGGCGACGCCGCCGCCCGCTGCGGCATCTCCATGAAGGGCGTCGACATCGTGGTCGGCGGCGACGTCGGCCACATGAGCGCCTTCATGGGCCAGGCCGGCCGCCTGGTCGTCTGCGGAGACGCCGGCGACGCCCTCGGCGACTCGCTGTACGAGGCACGCCTCTACGTCAAAGGCGCCGTGAAATCCCTGGGCGCGGACTGCGTGGAAAAGCCGATGCGCGATGAACACCTCACAGAACTGGCCGGACTCCTCAAAGCCGCCGAGTTCGACGAGGACCCCGCCGCCTTCCGCCGGTACGGCTCCGCCCGCCGGCTCTACCACTTCAAGATCGACAACGCCTACTGATCCGGGGAGCACACGCGTGAACGAAGGTCTGCGGGAGTCCGCCACGTTCGACCGGGCCACCATCCACGCCATCCAGCGCGCCGCCGCCACCGGCGTGTACGACATCCGCGGCTGGGGCGCCAAACGCCGCCTGCCCCACTTCGACGACCTGCTCTTCCTGGGCGCCAGCATGTCCCGCTACCCGCTGGAGGGCTACCGCGAACGCTGCGACACCGACGTCGTCCTCGGCACCCGCCACGCCAGACACCCCCTCCACCTGGACATCCCCGTCACCATCGCCGGCATGAGCTTCGGCGCCCTGTCCGCCAACGCCAAGGAGGCCCTCGGCCGGGGCGCGACCGCGGCCGGCACCTCCACCACGACCGGCGACGGCGGCATGACCCCCGAGGAGCGCGGCCAGTCCAGACACCTGGTCTACCAGTACCTGCCATCCCGGTACGGCATGAACCCCGACGACCTGCGCAAAGCCGACGCCATCGAGATCGTGCTCGGCCAGGGCGCCAAACCGGGCGGCGGCGGCATGCTGCTCGGCCAGAAGGTCACCGATCGGGTCGCCGGGATGCGCACCCTGCCCGTGGGCGTGGACCAGCGCAGCGCCTGCCGGCATCCCGACTGGACCGGCCCCGACGACCTCACCATCAAGATCGTCGAACTGCGCGAGATCACCGACTGGGAGAAGCCGATCTACGTCAAGGTCGGCGCCACCCGTACGTACTACGACGTCAAGCTGGCCGTGCACGCCGGAGCCGACGTCGTCGTGGTCGACGGCATGCAGGGCGGCACGGCCGCGACGCAGGAGGTCTTCATCGAGCATGTCGGCATCCCCACGCTCGCGGCCCTCCCCCAGGCCGTCCAGGCGCTGCAGGAACTGGGCGTGCACAGGAAGGTCCAGCTCATCGTCTCCGGCGGCATCAGGACCGGGGCCGACGTCGCCAAGGCGATCGCCCTCGGCGCGGACGCGGTCGCCATCGGCACCGCCGCCCTGATCGCGCTCGGCGACAACCACCCGCGTTACGACGCCGAGTACCGGGCGCTGGGCTCGGCCGCCGGGTTCTTCGACGACTTCCAGGACGGCCGCGACCCGGCCGGGATCACCACCCAGGACGACGAACTGGCCGACCGGCTCGACCCCGAGGAGGGCGGGCGGCGGCTGGCCAACTACCTGCGGGTGCTCACCATGGAGGCGCAGACCATCGCGCGCGCCTGCGGCAAGGCGCACCTGCACCACCTGGAGCCGGAGGACCTGGTCGCGCTCACCATCGAGTCGGCCGCGATGGCGCGCGTCCCGCTGGCGGGCACCGACTGGATTCCGGGGAGAACCCGGTGATCGTCGTCGTCGGCGCGGGCCTGATGGGCGCGGCTGCGGCCTGGCAGCTCGCCCGGCGCGGCCACGAGGTCACCCTGATCGAGGCCTTCGACGCCGGCCACCGCCACGGCAGCTCGCACGGCACGTCGCGGATCTACCGGCGCGCGTACGCCGACCCGTTCTACGTGGAGCTGACCGGGCGGGCCGGCGACGCGTGGCGGGAACTGGAGGACGAGACCGGCGCGGAACTGCTCCAGGTCACCGGCGGCCTGGATCTGGGCGCGGGCCGGGACCCGGAGGGCCTGGCCCGGGTGCTGGCGGCGGGCGGGGTTCCGCACGAACTACTGACGGCCGCGGCGGCGGCCGAACGCTGGCCGCAGATCCGCTTCGACGGTCCAGTGCTCCACCACCCGGAGGCGGGGGTGGTGAACCCCGACGCCATGGTGGCGGCCTGCGTGCGGCGCGTCGCGCGATTCCGTCCCGGAACGCGGGTCACCGCGATCGAAAGAGCCGGCCAGGGAGTACGGCTTCACCTGGGCGAAGAGGACCTGCTGGCCGACCGCGTGATCGTCGCCGCCGGATCCTGGCTCCCCGACCTCCAGCCGGAGATCCCGCTCACCGTCACCCAGCAGCAGGTCTTCCACTTCCCCCTGCGCGACCCCACGACCGCCTGGCCCATCCTGGTCTCCAAGGACCGCGACCAGATCTTCGGCCTCCCGTCCGGCGCCGACGGCGGCACCGCCCCCGCCTACAAGGTCGCCCAGCACGACGGCGGCACCCCCACCACCGCCGCCACCCGCGACGGCGTGGTCAGCCCGGCCTCGCGGGCGCTGGTGAGCGCCTGGGTGGCCGACCGGCTCCCCGGCCTCGACCCCAGGCCGGTGGCCGAAGCGACCTGCCTGTACACGACCACCCCGGACGAGGACTTCATCCTGGACCGCACCGGCCCGATCGTGATCGTCTCCCCCTGCTCCGGGCACGGCGCCAAGTTCGCCCCGCTGATCGGCGCACTCGCCGCCGACCTCGCCCTCGGCGACACCGACCCGCACCCCCGCTTCGCGTTGCGCCGCTTCCGGGCGGGAACGGCAGGATGAGGGCCATGGCCACCGACCGTCAGCCCCACGACTCCCGCGAGATCGACCCCGATCAGGAGACAGGACCGGCCAGCCTGGAGGCCGCCATCGCCCAGCAGGTCCGCCGCTACCGGACCGCCGCCGGGCTGTCGGTGGCGGAGATGGCCGCCCGCATCGGCATCTCCAAGGCGATGCTCTCCAAAATCGAGAACGCCCAGACCTCGTGCAGCCTGACCACGCTCGCCCGGCTGGCCGCCGGCCTCGACATCCCCGTCACCGCCCTGTTCCGCGGCGTCGACACCACCCGCGAAGCGGTCTTCGTCCCGGCCGGTCACGGCGCGCGCATCGTCCGCCAGGGCAGCAGGGTCGGCCACCTCTACGAACTGCTCGGCGCGCTCCGCGGCCCCCACAAACGCATGGAAGCCGTCCTGGTCACCCTCACCGAGTCCAGCGAGGTCTTCCCCCTCTTCCAGCACCCCGGCACCGAACTCATCTACCTGCTGGAAGGCGTCATGGTGTACGGCCACGGCGAAGCCCAGTACACCATGCGCCCCGGCGACGCCCTCCAGCTCGACGGCGAGGGCGCCCACGGCCCGCACGAACTCGTGGAACTCCCCATCCGCTTCCTCTCCGTCACCGCCTACGGCGACCAGCCGAACGGCTGACCGCCCGGGTCGTACCCCGCGATCATCCGATCGGATGATGCCGGGGCGAGCGCGATGGCCGATGCGCGGCCGGGACGCCGGACGTGATCATTGACGCATGCCCATCATCGAAGTCACCGAACTGCGCAAGTCCTACGGGGGCCGGGCCGCGGTCGACGGGGTCTCCTTCGCGGTCGAGGAAGGCGAGATCTTCGGCGTGCTCGGCCCGAACGGCGCCGGCAAGACGAGCACCGTCGAGTGCGTCGCGGGGCTGCGGGTGCCCGACGCCGGGCGGGTGCGGGTGGCCGGGCTGGACCCGCTCGCCGACCGCAAGCGGGTCACCCAGCTCCTCGGCGTGCAGCTCCAGCAGAGCGCGCTCCAGGAGAACCTGACCGTGCGCGAGGCGCTGGTGCTCTACAGCGCCTTCTATCCGGCCCCGGCCGACTGGCGGACGCTGGCCGAGACGCTCGGCCTGACCGACCGGCTCGACATCCGCTTCGGCAAACTCTCCGGCGGGCAGAAGCAGCGCCTGTTCATCGCGCTCGCCCTCATCGGCTCCCCCAGGATCGTCGTGCTGGACGAGCTCACCACGGGGCTGGATCCGCGCGCCCGCCGCGACACCTGGCAGCTGGTCGAGGACGTCCGGGCCTCGGGCGTGACCGTCCTGCTGGTCACGCACTTCATGGAGGAAGCCCAGCACCTCTGCGACCGGATCGCCGTGATCAACGCCGGCAAGGTCGTCGCCCTCGACACACCCGCCGGGCTGATCCGCCACACCGACGGAGTCACGGTCATCACCTTCACCCCCTCCCAGCCCGTCGGCGACCTCGACCTGGCCGCGCTGCCCGCGGTCGTGTCCGTCCGGCAGGCCGAGAACGGCCAGGTGACCGTACGCGGCACGGACGAGACCGTCGGGACGCTGATCGCCCTGCTCGCCCGGCACCAGATCACGGCACATCAGCTCCAGGTCACCACGCCGACCCTCGACGACACCTTCCTCCACCTCACCGAGCGGGAGAACTGACATGTCCGCCGCCACCGCCGTACTGACCACAGAAGCCCGCCTGATCGGCCGCAACCGGGCGGGGGTGTTCTGGGTCGTGGCCTTCCCGCCGCTGCTGCTGGCCGTCCTCGGCCTGCTGCCGTCCTTCCGGGCGGCCGACCCGGCGCTGGGCGGCCTGCGCATGGTCGACGCCTACGTCCCCGCGCTGCTGCTGCTCGCCGTGATCATGTCTGGGACGCAGGTCATGCCGGGGTTCCTGGTCGGCTACCGGGAGCAGGGAATCCTGCGGCGCATGTCCACCACACCGGTACGGCCGCTCACCCTCCTGACGGCGCAGATCCTGGTCCACACCGGGATCGCCCTCGGCTCGGCCGTCCTCGTGCTCGCCCTGGGCGGGATCCTGCACGGCGTGCCGCTCCCCCGGCACCTCCCCGGCTACCTGGTGGCCCTCGTGCTCGCCGTCCTGGTGGCGCTCGCGCTGGGCACGATCATCGCCGCGATCGTCCCGACCACGCGGCTCGCCACCACGGCCGGCACGATCGCCTTCTTCCCGCTGGTCATCACCGCGGGGTTGTGGGGACCCGTCCAGGTCCTGCCGGAGATCGCCCAGCGGATCATCGAGCTCACCCCGTTCGGGGCGGCCGCGCAGGCGCTCGACCAGGCGATGCGGGGCGGCTGGCCCAGCTGGTCGCTGCTGGGCGTGATGGCGGGCTGGACCGTCGTCCTGATCGCCGCCGCCGTCCGATGGTTCCGCTGGGAATGATCAGCCCGCAGACTGGTCCGGTGACGAGTGACGCGGTGCCGGTGGAGGCGCGCTGGGAGCAGTTCTACCGGTGGGCGCCGTACCTGCTGCTGGGCATCGCCGCCGTGGCCACGGCGGCCACCACCGATCTGCTCCGCGCCGGCGCCGAGCGGAACTGGACGGTGGCGCTGGCGGGCGCCGCGCTCGCGCTGCAACTGTGGTGGAGCAGGACCGCCCCGGGCCGGGCCGGGATCGGGGCGGCCAGCCAGGCGTACTACGCCATCCGGTACATGCTCTCCTTCACCCTCTCCTGGCTGAACCCGATCTTCGCCATCTACGCGCTGATCGGCTACTACGACGCCGACCGCTGGCTGCCGCCCCGCCGGGTGCGGGCCGGGCTGCTCGCCACGGCGGTGCCGATGGCCGGGGCCACCGTCGGCGGATTCCCGCTGACCGGCGCGAACGAGTGGGCGGGCTTCGCCGCGCTCTTCGCGATCAGCTGCGCGTTCGTCCTGCTGCTCCACCACTTCTCCGTCAAGGCGGGCGAGAACACCCAGGCCAAGACCGACACCATCGCGGAACTGCGGAGCGCCAACGCCAAGCTGGAGCAGGCGCTGCTGGAGAACGCCGGCCTGCACGCGCAGCTCCTCGTCCAGGCCAGGGAGGCGGGCGTGCACGACGAGCGGCGCCGCCTGGCCGCCGAGATCCACGACACCATCGCCCAGGGGCTGGCCGGCATCGTCACCCAGCTCCAGGCGGCGGCCGACAGCGCCGAGCCCGCCACCACCCGCGACTACATCGAGCGGGCGGCCGTCCTGGCCAGGCAGAGCCTCGGCGAGGCCCGCCGCTCGGTCCACAACCTCGGCCCGGCCCCGCTGCAGCACGACGAGCTGCCCGAGGCGCTGGAGAAGATCGTGGTGGCCTGGTCGGAGTCGACGGGCGTCCGGGCCGGCTTCACCGTCACCGGAGCGGCGGAACAGCTGCACCACGAGATCGAGGCCGCCCTGCTCCGCATCGCCCAGGAGGCGCTCGCCAACGCCGGCCGGCACGCCCGCCCGGCCAGGGTCGGCGTCACCCTGTCCTACATGGACGACGAGGTGAGCCTGGACGTCCGCGACGACGGCCGCGGCTTCGACCCGCGCTCGGTCCCCCCGCGCGGCAGCCTCGGCGGTTTCGGTCTGGACGGCATGCGCGCCCGGGCCGAACGCGTGGCCGGCACCGTCGAGATCGAGTCGGAGCCGGGGACGGGCACCGCCGTCTCGGCCCGGGTACCGTTGTTGCGCAATGACTGAACCCGTCATCACCCTCCTGATCGTCGACGACCATCCCGTCGTCCGGCACGGCCTGCTCGGCATCTTCGCCTCCTCGGCCGGTTTCCGCGTCCTCGGCGAGGCCCAGGACGGCGTCGAAGCGGTCGACCTGGCCACCCGATTAGACCCCGACGTGGTCCTGATGGATCTGCGGATGCCCGGCGGCGGCGGCGTGGACGCCATCAAGGAACTGTCCCGCCGCCGCCTGCGCGCCAAGGTCCTGGTGCTCACCACCTACGACACCGACTCCGACACCATCCCCGCGATCGAGGCCGGCGCCACCGGATACCTGCTCAAGGACGCCCCGCGCGACGAACTGTTCACCGCCGTCCGCGCCGCGGCAGAAGGCCGGACGGTCCTGTCCCCCGCCATCGCCTCCCGCCTGGTCTCCCGGGTCAGGGCCCCCGTCAGCGCCGCGCTCAGCGGCCGCGAACGCGAAGTCCTGCACCTGGTCGCCAAGGGCACCGGCAACCGCGAGATCGCCGCGATCCTGTTCATCAGCGAGGCCACCGTCAAGAGCCACCTCACCCACATCTACGCCAAGCTCGGCGTCAAGGACCGCGCCGCCGCGGTGGCCGCGGCCTACGACCGCGGCGTCCTCGGCTGACCGGGCTCAGCCCGGGTGGGACGCGGGCACCGGCTCCTGCGCCGGGGAGTCGTGCTCGTCCAGGAGGGTCGTCTCGTCGAACGGGTCCCGGCCGGCGAGGACCTCCACGGCCCTGGCGCGGTCGAACTCGCCCGTCCAGCTGCCGACCAGGACGGTGGCCACCGCGTTGCCGGCGAAGTTGGTCAGGGCGCGGGCCTCGGACATGAAGCGGTCGATGCCGACGATGAGGCCGACTCCGTCGACCAGTTCGGGGCGGTGCGACTGGAGGCCGCTGGCCAGGGTCGCCATGCCCGCGCCGGTCACCCCGGCCGCGCCCTTGGAGGCGATCATCATGAAGGCCAGCAGGGACAGCTGCTCGCCGATGGCGAGGGGGGCGCCGGTGGCGCTGGCCACGAACAGGGTGGCCATGGTCAGGTAAATGGCGGTCCCGTCCAGGTTGAAGGAGTAGCCGGTCGGCACGGTGATGCCGACGACCGGGCGGCTGACGCCCAGGTGCTCCATCTTGGCGATCAGTCGTGGCAGCGCCGACTCGGAGGAGGAGGTGGACAGGATGAGCAGGAACTCGCGCCGCAGATACCCGAACAGGGACAGCACGTTGATCCGGGCGACCAGTTGGAGCATCGGGCCCAGGATGAGGAAGACGAAGAGCAGGCAGGTCGCGTAGAAGCTGAGCATGATGACGCCGAGGCTGGTGAGCGCGTCCACGCCGGTCGCGCCGACCACCGCCGCCATGGCGCCGAACGCGCCGACCGGGGCCGCCCACATGATCATGGCGAGGATGCGGAAGACGAGCCGCTGGATGTGCCCGATGCCGGTGAGGATGGGCGCCGCCCGCTCCCCCATGCCCTGGAGGGCGAAACCGGCGAACAGGGCGACCAGCAGGGTCTGCAGGACCTGCCCCTCGGTGAACGCCGACACGATGGTGGCCGGGATGATGCCGAGCAGGAACGCCGTCGTGTCGCTCTCGCCGCCCTTGGCCGCCTCGGCGGCGGCGGCCTGGCGGAGCTCGTCGGTCAGCTGCAGCCCCTGCCCCGGGTCGACGAGATTCCCGACGACCAAGCCGATGGCGAGCGCGACCGTGGACATCACCAGGAAGTAGCCGAGCGCCAGGCCGCCGACCCGGCCGACCTTGGCGGCCTTGGCGACCGAGCCGACGCCGAGCACGATGGTGCAGAAGATGATCGGGCTGATCATCATCTTGATCAGCGCCACGAACGCGGTGCCCAGCGGCTTCAGCTCCTTGCCGAGGTCGGGGGCGATGAATCCGACCGCGATCCCGGCGAGGGCGGCGACGATGACGGCGAGGTAGAGGTAGCGGGTCCGGTCCCGGCGTTCGGGGACCGGGGCCTGGGGGGCTTCCGTGGGGGCGGACATGGCGCTCACTCTCCCGGTGGAGAAGGGGTGGTCAGTTGAGCGACTATGCGCCCGGGCGCTGACAGCGGTCACCATTGCGTACATTTCGTTCATCACCGAAGTGAGCCCGAGGAAGTGAGCCGGCGGATGCGGTTGCGGCAGTGGAGTGTGGCGAGGCAGATGCTCGCCCTCCAGATCATCGTCGTGACGGTGACCGTGGCCGCCGGCTCCGCGATGGGCTTCTTCCAGGCGCGCGATCTGGTGGCCGCGGACGCCACCGCGGTGACCAGGGCGGTGGCGGTCAGCGTGGCCGGCTCCCCGTCCGTGCTGGCCGCGCTCGCCGATCCCGATCCGTCCGCGGCGCTCCAGCCGTACGCGGAGCGGGTCCGGGCGGAGACCAAGGTCGACTTCATCACCATCATGAGCCCGGACGGCATCCGCTACACCCACCCACGCCCGGCCGAGATCGGCAGGCGCTACCTGGGCACCATCGCGCCCGCGCGGGAGGGGCGGACGGTCAGCGAGACCTACACCGGCACGCTCGGCCCCTCCATCCGCACGGTCACGCCCGTCCGGGACGCCGAGGGCCGGGTCAGGGCGCTGGTCAGCGCCGGAATCACGGTCGAGAAGATCAGCGACAGGCTGCGCGAGCAGGTCGGCGCGGCCGGGATCGCCGCGCTACTCGGCCTCGCGGCCGGGACGGCGGGCACCTACCTGGCCGGGCGGCGGCTGCGGCGGCACACGCACGGCCTCGGGCCGACCGAACTGGGCCGGATGTACGACTACCACGAGGCGATCCTGCACGCCGTCCGCGAAGGACTGCTCCTGGTCGACAGCCGGGGCGCGCTCACCCTGTGCAACGACGGCGCCCGCGAACTGCTCGCCCTCCCCCCGGACGCGGAGGGCCGCCAGGTCACCGCCCTGGGCCTGCCGCCGTCCCTCACCGAACAGCTGGCCTCCGGCGGCGACCGCACCGACGAGATCCACCTGACCGGCGACCGCGTCCTGCTGGTCAGCGTCGCGGCGGTGCGTGCCGGCGCCCGCTCCCTCGGTACGGTGGTCACCTTGCGCGACCACACCGAACTCCAGGCCGTGACCGGCCAGCTCGACGCGGAACGCGGCTTCGCCGAGGCGCTGCGCTCGGCCGCGCACGAATCGGCCAACCGCCTGCACACCGTGATCACCCTGGTCGAACTGGGCCGCCCGGAACAGGCCGTCGCGTTCGCCACCGAGGAACTGCGGGCCGCCCAGGAACTCACCGACCGGGTCGTGGCCGCCGTCCGCGAGCCGGTGCTGGCGGCGCTGCTGCTCGGCAAGTCGGCCCAGGCGGGCGAGCGCGGCGTCGAGCTGTCGATCAGCCAGGAGAGCGAGCTGGACGACGTCGGGCTGGACGCGCACGACCTGGTGGCGATCCTCGGCAACCTGATCGACAACGCGGTGGAGGCGGCCATGTCCGGCACACCGCCCGCCCGGGTGACCGTACATCTGGGCGCGTCGGAAGGGAGCTGCCTGATCCGGGTCGCCGACAGCGGCCGGGGACTCCACCCGGCCGCGGTCACGGAGGCGTACCAGCGCGGCTGGACGACCAAGGGCAGCGGGCGCGGCCTCGGATTGTCCCTGGTCGCGCAGGCCGTGCGCCGCCTGGGCGGCACGATCGAGGTGACCGGCGATCCCGGCGCCGTCTTCACGGTACGGCTCCCGCTGCCGGAACGGAGCACGTCATGATCTCGGTGCTGGTGGTGGAGGATGAGGAGATCACGGCCGAGGCGAACCGCGTCTACGTGGAGCGGGTGCCCGGTTTCGAGGTCGCCGGCGTGGTCCGCTCCGGCGGCGAGGCGCTGCGCTTCCTGCGCCGGCGTCCGGTCGACCTGATCCTGCTGGACCTGTATCTGCCCGACATGCACGGGCTGGACGTCTGCCGCGCCGTCCGGGGCGCCGGCATCCTCTGCGACGTCATCGTCATCACCTCGGCCCGCGACCTGTCGGTGGTCAGGTCGGCGGTGTCGGCGGGCGTGGCGCAGTACCTGCTCAAGCCGTTCACCTTCGCCGCGCTCAGCGAGAAGCTCCGGCAGTACGCGCGGTTCCGCTCCTCGGTCGACGTGTCCGGCGAGGCGAGCGGCCAGGGCGAGGTCGACGACGCGCTCGCGGCGCTGCGCGGCCCAACCCGCTCGCACCTGCCGAAAGGGCTGACGCGGCCGACCCTGGAAGCCGTGGTCGCCGAACTCAGGAACACCACCGACGGCCTGTCGGCCCAGGCGGTCGCCGCCTCCGTCGGGGTGTCGAGGGTGACGGCCCGCCGCTACCTGGAACACCTCACCGAGACCGGCGTCACCCGGCGGCTCCCCCAGTACGGCAACCTCGGCCGGCCCGAGCTGCTCTACCAGCTCATCTGATCAGCCCGGCTCGGGCTCGGGCTCGACGGGGATGGACACGCCTGGCGGTTCGTCCGGGGGGATCGAGTCGGCCTCCGACACCGTCTCCTTCGGGTGGTGGCAGCCGCGCGGCGAGCCCGCCCAGGCGTCGATGTCGTCGAGGTCCGGGTAGTCATCGGGGTCGGGGCTGGGCATCGGCGGCTCCTTCTTCGGGGCGGGCGCGGGGTTCGAGGATCTCCAGCAGGTCGATGTCGGCCGTCTTGACGTACAGGCCGCCGGTGCCCGGGATGCGCGGGCCGAAGGAGCCGTCGGGTTTCATCCGGTACTGCGACTCCAGGAACAGGTCTCCCGGCTGCGGGTAGGCGGAGGCGCGGGATCTGGAGCCGTACCAACCGCCCGCCCAGCCCCCGTTCTTCAGCCGGATCCGGACGAAGCACGGCCCCCGGTTCTGGAAGAGCGCGTCCCAGGCGGTCGGCGTGCGGTCGTGCCTGGCCGGGCGGCGGCGCCGTACCCACCGGGCCTCCGCCCAGGCCAGCAGGGTCGGCGCCACGATGATGAGGAGCAGCAGCCAGAGCCCGGCCGCGCGGGGCTGCTCGGTCAGCCCGGCCAGCGGCGTGGCGCCCCGGCCGCGCAGCAGGGCGACGAGCCCGGGGCCCGCCGCGATCAGGTAGAGGGTGTCGAGGAGCACGCCGACGCCGATGGCGCGCAGGAAACGGTTGCCGGTGTCCTGCTCGGCCTCCCGGACGCCGAGCAGGCGTTCCCTGGCGAACAGGTAGGTGGTGCCCGGCAGGACGAGCAGCACCACGATCGCCAGCTGCTCCACCGTGCTCGGGGTCATCCGCGCCTCGCCTTCTCCAGGAGAAGGGCCGCCCTGGCCATCTCCGGCCGCCGCTCCAGTTCTTCGAACACGGGCAGGCACTCGGTCAGGAACGCGAGCTCCGGCTCGCCCAGCGGGTGGCCCGACTCCAGCGCCAGCAGCGAGTTGCCGCCAGCTTTCAGCAGCGTCCCGAGGTCGCCGGCCCGCCGGGCGTGCGCCCAGCTCCGCCGGTGGCAGGCCAGGCCGGCGACCAGGTCGCCGCTCCTGCTGTGGGCGACGCCCAGGTTGAGCAGGACAGGCCCGCGCAGTGCGTCGTCCTGGGGGGCGATCCGCAGCGCGCGCTCCCCGGCGGCGATCGCCTCCTCGTAGCGTTCCTCGTCCGCGTACGCCATGCACAGCAGGGCGAGCACGTGACTCAGCGTGCGCGCGTCGACCTCGTCGCCGAGCGCGCCGCGCCTGATCGCCGGATGCTCGACGAGCTGGTAGTGGGCGATGCGCGCGTACGCGGGCATCGCCGCGACCTCGTCCATGCTCACACCCCCACCAGCACGAAGGGCGCCCACATGTACGGATGGCGGAACGGCCGCTCGGGAACGCCGGGGGCCGCCAGCCGCCGCCTGAGCTCGGCGGGCAGCCACTCCTCGGCGAGGATGTCGGCCACCGTCGCCGACCTGAGCCAGGCCTGGGCCGCACGCAGCGACCGCGCGGGCGCGCCGGAACCGAGCAGCCGCCGATAGAACGCGATCATCAGCAGCACGGCCGCGCTGTCCCGCGCCTCCCATTGCGTGCAGACCACCCCCGCTCCCCCCGCCAGCAGGATGCCGGCGGGCAGGCCGACGACCTCGTCCGGCAGCCCGGCGTCGATCATCGCGGTCTCGCAGGCCGACAGCGTGACCAGCCTGGCGCGTTCCAGCGGTCGCGGCCGCGCGTCGAGCAGGTCGGCCAGCGTGATCCGGCCGCCGTGCAGGTCGAGCCCGGAGGCGAGCGGATCTTCCGGCACGTAGCCGCCGTGGCACGCCAGGTGGATGTGCGTGCCGGACGGCAGTTCGCCGAGCAGCCCGCCGGTCACCCGGCGTCCGCCGCCGAACACTCCGAGCAGCGCGGTCGCCTCCGGCTCGGCCAGGATGCCGCCGCCCTGGCCGGTGTCGTACGCCGCGACCAGGACCGGCGGCGGCTGCGTAGCCTCGGCCCGCCGCCGCGCGGCGAGCAGCAGCCGCACGGACGGCGCGTACGCCACCGCGTGCGTCCCGGCCAGCGGCTCCCCCGTCCCCGGCAGGGTCGCGGCGTGCAGCGGCAGGTGCGCGAGCGCGCCACAGGCCACCACGACCAGGCCCGCCACCGGGCCCTCCGCCAGACTTCCGCCCAGACCTCCGCCCGAATCCCCGCCCAGTGCCCCGCCCAGATCCCCGCCCAGATCCCCGCCCAGTGCCTCGGCCGGGCCGAGACGGTCGGCGAGCGGCCCGACCAGCTCGTCGCCCAGCAGCGTGAGGAGCGCGCGCAACCCTCGCCCGTTGGTCCGGCCGACCTCGGCGATCTCCCGCGCCGCGGCCTCCGCCCGCTCCGAGGTCAGTGGAGCCCAGACGACGTCGAGCGGCGGCCCCTGATCGTCCGGATGCCGGACGATCAGGCCCACGCTCCCGGACGGCGTGGCCGCCAGGTAGACGACGGGCTCCTCCGGCCGGGTGGCCATCGTCACGTCCGCCATCGTCACCTCGCGCAGGAACGCGTTCATCCCCGGCAGCGCCCGGACGCCCGCGATGGCGTCCGCCAACTCCGCCCGCACTCGCTCGACCTGCTCACCCAGCGTGTACTCGGCCGAGTCAACCGCGCGCCCGCCATCGACGGCCGACGTGAACCGGCCGAGCTCGCGGTTGCGCGCGGCCAGGTCCTGGGCTGCCTCCGCCGCGCGCAGGTAGGCCGCGTGGATCTCCGGGTCGGTCCTGGCGACCTGCCTGAGCTGGTCCTGGTCGGGCGAGAGCGCCTCGTTGAAGGTCCGCGTCCGGCCCTGTTCGAGGCAGAGCACCGCGTCCCCCGGCCGTCCCGCCCGGGCCAGCGCGTACGCGGCCCGCTGGTGCAGGTTCCCGGTGAAGGTCAGGCGGCGGCGCCGGGAGGTGCTCACCAGGCAGGCGCGGAACAGCTCATCGGCCGCCGCCACCGCCAGCTCGTACGCCTGCGCCGCGCGCGCCCATTCGCCCCGTTCCGCCAGCGCGTCACCCAGGTCGGCCGCCACGGTGACCAGCATGTCGAACCGGCCGCGCAGCTTGGCCACGGCCGCCTCCAGCGCGGCGATCTCGTCGGTACGCGACACGGCGGGGTCCCACTCCCGCATCCGGCGCCGGGCCACCGCCAGGCGGTACAGCGCCATGCCGTGCTCGCCCACCGTGACCACGTCCTCGTACGCGGCGACGCCGTCCTCGACCAGCTGGAGCCCTTGCCGCCGAGTCGCGAGCAGGTCCCCGGAATCGGCGGCCTCGGGATGGTCGAGCAGCACGGCGCCCAGTTTCAGGGCGGTCCGCGCCCAGAGGTGCGGCGCGCCCTGCCTGCTCCGGTCCGCGAGCGCGGCGCGCAGCAGGCGGAGCTGCTCCTCATGCTCGCCGAACGTGCCGGCCACGATCGACAGCTTGTCGTAGGTGCTGGACGCCTCATCGCGATCGCCGACCCGGAGGTAGACCTCAAGCGCCCCGGTGAAGTGCTCGCGGGCCAGCCGATGATTGTCGAGCCGGTCTCCGCGGCTCCGCTTCATCAGCAGCACCCCCAGCCTGACCTGCGTGTTCGCCCACTGCTCCGGGTCGGTCTCGGCCGACTCCACGGCGTCGATCCGCCGGTAGATACGCAGCGCCCGCTCCAGGTTGACGGCCGGATCACCCGCCTCCCTGACGTTGTACGCCCCGGCCAGCGCGCTCTGCGCGTCACACCAGAGCTCCTTGAACCCGGCCGGGTCGAGCCGCGCCACGACCTGTTCGAGCAGGGCGATGCCCTCTTCGACCGGCTCCCGCCCGAGCTGGGTGCCGCGTTCCATCAGCACCTTCGCCAGCGCGGTCTGGGCCCGCCCGAAGAGGGTGGGATCGCGGTCCGGCGTGGCCTCCTCCAGGGCGGCGCGGAAATACCGCATGGCCAGCTCCTGGTTGGCCCAGCGGTCGCCGATGTCGCGCATCTCGTACACCCGGCCGGCCTCGAACTGGGCGACGGCCCAGCCCTCCGGCCGCTCCTGCCGGGAGACGGCGCGCGCCACGCGGACCAGGATGCCGATGGCGCGTTCCAGGTTGATCACCCGGTTGCCCTCGTCGGCGCTGCTCAGCGCCTGGCCCAGGATGATCTGCAGCCACGCGCGCACCTCGTCGCCGTCCTCGTCGCGGAGGAGGGTCAGGCCCTGCTCGGCGAGCCGTACCAGCCTGCTCGACAGGGGCCGATCGGCCACCGACCTGCCGAGGGAACGCGACCCCAGCCACATGATCTGCTGAACGATCCGGTGCAGCTCATCGGATCGCCTCATCTCGACGCCGGCGGCAGCGTGCTTTCGCCGCGTTCTTCGCAGTGCATCTGGACATCTCCCACACCCGAGTAGTCCACGCGATCTCCCCGACGACACCCCAATTCTGTCCCAACGGCAGCCGCCCCCGGGGGTGTTGCCGCAAATCCACCGACGATTTTTTTTGTCTTGACAATGAGAATTGTCGGGGACTAGCGTGAGGGCATGTTCGAAGCGGGAGTCACGCCGGCCATCGCGGCGCGGCTGGTCGCAGGTCAAGAACTGAGAGATCCAGGAGTCCTGATATGTCGCATGAATTCCAGCTGACCCACGACATCGAGCTCGAAGCCACCCCCGAGCAGGTGTGGGCGGCCATCGCCACCGGACCGGGCGTCGACTCCTGGTTCATGGGCAGCAACGAGATCGAGCCCCGTGAGGGCGGCGTCACCAGCATGGCGATGCCCGGCTTCACCGGTGAGTCCAGGGTCACCGCCTGGGAGCCGGGGCGCCGCTTCGCCCATCAGAGCCCGCCCGCCGAAGACGGCTCGTTCATGGCGTTCGAGTACCTGATCGAGGCCAGCGACGGCGGCGCCACCGCGCTGCGGATGGTGCACAGCGGCATCCTGACCGGCGACTGGGAGTTCGAGTACGACGCGCTGCGCAAGGGCAACCCGCTCTACCTGCGCTCCCTGGCCCAGTACCTCAAGCACTTCCCCGGCCGGACCGCCGTGCCGGTGACCGCGTTCGGCCCGCAGCAGCCCGACCAGGACACGGTCTGGGCGGCAGTCACCCGCGCCGCCGGACTCTCCCAGGACGTGCACGAGGGCGACAAGGCGCACTTCACGGTCGGCGGCGAGCAGGTGGACGGCGTGGTCGACACCGTGCTGGAGCCGTCGTTCCTGGGCGTGCGCACCGACGACGCGCTGCTGCGGTTCGTCGGCGGCGGCGGGATGGTGCTCACCGGCCACCACCTCTTCAGCGACGTGGACCCGGCCGAGGCCGAGCGGATCTGGGGCGAGTGGCTCGCCGCCGCGCTGGCCTGAGAAGGGATACGGACCGATGAAGAACAACCCCTGGGTCGGCCTGGCCGTCCTCGCCCTGCCCGCCCTCCTGCTCTCCCTCGACGTCTCCGTCCTGTACGTCGCCCTGCCGCAGCTCAGCGCCGACCTGCACGCCGACGCCACCCAGCAGCTGTGGATCCTCGACATCTACTCGTTCATGCTGGCCGGATTCCTGGTCACGATGGGCGCCCTCGGCGACCGCATCGGCCGCCGCCGGCTGCTGCTGATCGGCGCCGCCGCGTTCGGCGTCGCCTCGGTCGTGGCCGCGTACGCCACCGGCGCGGCCCTGCTGATCGCCGCCCGCGCCCTGCTCGGCGTGGCCGGCGCCACGCTGATGCCGTCCACGATGGCCCTGATCCGCAACATGTTCCCCGACCCCAAGCGGATGGGCGCCGCGATCGGCGTCTGGTTCAGCTGCTTCATGGGCGGCATGACGCTCGGCCCGCTCGTCGGCGGCCTGCTGCTTGAGCACTTCTGGTGGGGTTCGGCGTTCCTGCTCGGCGTGCCGTTCATGGTGCTGCTGCTGGTGACCGGCCCGATCCTGCTGCCCGAGTACAAGCCGGCCAAGCCGGAGCACCCGATCGACCTCGCCAGTGTGGGCCTGTCGCTCGCCGCGATCCTGCCGGTCATCTACGGCCTGAAGTCGCTGGCCCGCGACGGCTGGAACCTCCTGCCGCTCGTCGCGGTCGTCGTCGGCGTCGGGTTCGGTTTGGTGTTCGTCCGCCGCCAGCGCGTCCTGCCCGACCCGCTGCTGGACCTGCGGCTGTTCGCCAACCGCGTCTTCAGCACCGCCCTCGGCATCATGCTGCTCGGCGGCGTGGTGATGGCCGGGCTGTCGCTGCTGTCCAGCCTGTACCTGCAGAACGTCGCCGGACTGTCCCCGCTGGAGACCGGCGTACGGCTGATCCCGCAGAACGTCGCCATGGTCATCGGCTCGATGATCGCCCCGGCGGTGGCCAGGACCGGCCTGACCGCCGCGGTCGCGGTCGCCGACGAGGTGCCCGGCCTGCTCGACGCGGCCAGGGCCGCGTTCACCACCGGCCTCAACGTGGTCGGAGCCGTCGGGGCGGTCATCTTCCTGGGCCTGGCCGTCGCCGCCGCGATCACCCTCCGGACGGGGCGTGCGCAGCCGGAACCGGTCACCGCCGACGCGTGACGGTTCGGCGATTTCACGGGGTACGCAGGTTGGCCAGGGTGAGGTCGAGTGCCGTCTCCAGGTGCTCTGCCACGCCGGTGGCCATCAGCACGACGACCCCGCCCTGGACGGCGACGAGCAGGGCCTGCGCGGCCTGGGCGGGCGGCGGGGCGGCGGTCATCCGCCCGCCGGCCTGCATGCGCCGGACCCCCTCGGCGAGGGCGTGCTCCCAGCGGGCGTACAGGTCGAGGACCACGGTTCTGCCGCCCTCGTCGTTGGGCGCCAGCTGGGCGAGCAGGGAGCTGAGGGGGCAGTGGCGGCCCTGCCGGCGGTAGCGTTCGATGACCTGGTCGCGCCAGGCGGTCCAGGAGTCCCAGCTGCTGAGGTCGCCCAGGTGGGGTTGCTGGTCGGCGAGGACCTGGTCGGCCTCGTGGCGGGCGACGGCGAGCAGCAGCTGGGCGCGGCCGTCGGGAAAGTAGTGGAACAGCTGGCTCTTGCTGGTCCGGGTGGCCTCGCGGATCTCGTCCAGGGAGACGCCGGGGCCGCGCCGCCGTAGTTCGACCGCGGCGCCTTCGACGATGCGCTGCCGGGTGGCGGCTCCCTTGCTCGTCATCCCCTGTGGCACGCGCTCCGCCTTTACCTGATTGGACTTGACGGTCCAATCCTACGCGCTCCACACTGGACCAAATAGTCCATTTTGGAGGCTCGCCGTGAACACCAACCTGAAGGGCCGCAGCGCCCTCGTCACCGGGGCGACCACGGGGATCGGCCGCGCCATCGCGGTCGCGCTGGCCGAGGAGGGCGCGCACGTGATCGCGACCGGGCGGAACACCGAGCGGGGCGCGGCCGTGGTCACCGAGATCCGGGAGGCTGGCGGCCGGGCCGACTTCGTCGCCGCCGACCTGGCCGGGGGCTCGGCGGCGGTGGACGCGCTGGCCGATCAGGTGGCCGGGCTGGCGGGCGGGCGGCTGGACGTGCTCGTCAACAACGCCGCGCTGCTGATCAATCCGCAGGCCACCGGCGAACTGCCCGAAGAGCTGATCGACCGGGCGTTCGCGGTCAGCGTGAAGGCTCCGACCCTGCTGACCGGGCGGATCGCGCCTCGGATGGCCGCCGCGGGCGGCGGCGCGATCGTGAACCTCGGGTCGATCAACGGGGTGCGCGGCATGGCCGGGTCGGCGCTCTACAGCATGACCAAGGCCGCGATGCACTCGCTGACCAAGTCCTGGGCGGCGGAGTTCGGACCGGCGGGGGTCAGGGTCAACACCGTCGCCCCGGGCCCGACCAGCACCGAACGCAATGAGCAGATCAGGGACCGGCTGGAGCCGATGGTCGCGGCCACTCCCGGCCGCCGGCTGACCACGCCGTCCGAGGTCGCCGCCGCGGTGGTCTTCCTGGCCGGCGACGGCGCGGCCAACATCCACGGCGCCACTCTGTTCGTCGACGGGGGCTTCACCTCCCTCTGAGCCGGCCGGGGGTGGGACACTGACGGTCATGATCCAGCTACCTCCGGTCCTCGCGGATCTGCGGGGATACCGGCGTACGTGGCTGCGGGGTGATCTGCTCGCCGGGGTCACCGTGGCCGGGTATCTGGTGCCCCAGGTCATGGCGTACGCGACCGTGGCCGGGCTGCCGCCGGTCGCCGGGCTGTGGGCGATCCTGGTGCCGCTGGCGCTCTATCCGCTGCTGGGTTCCTCCCGGCAGCTCTCGATCGGGCCCGAGTCCTCGACCGCGCTGATGACGGCGGTCACGATCGGGCCGCTGGCGGCGGGCGATCCGGCCCGGTACCCGGCGCTGGCCGCCGCCCTGGCGATCCTGGTGGGGTTGTTCGCACTGGCCTGCTGGGTGCTCCGGCTGGGTTTCGTGGCCAATCTGCTGTCCCGGCCCATCCTGGTCGGGTATCTGACCGGGCTCGGGCTCACCATGATCGTCGGGCAGCTGGAGCGGACCACCGGGGTGCCCGTGTCGGGGAACGAGTTCTTCGACGAGCTGGCCTCGTTCGCGCGAGGGCTGCCGCGAATCCACTGGTGGACGGTGCTGTTCGCGGTGGCGGTGCTGGTCTTCCTCTTCCTGCTGAAACGGCTGTTTCCCGCGCTGCCGGCCCCGCTGCTCGCGGTTCTGCTCGCGACCGCCTCGGTCGCGGTGTTCGGCCTGGAACGCTATGGGATCGAGGTCGTGGGCTCGATCCCCTCCGGGCTTCCGACTCCGTCGCTGCCCTTCGGCGTCGGGCTGGGCGAGCTTCTGCTGCCCGCCCTCGGTGTGCTTCTCGTGGGTTACAGCGACAACGTGCTCACCGGGCGGTCCTTCGCCGCGCGGCACCGGCAGGAGATCAACGCCAATCAGGAACTGCTCGCCCTCGGCGCCGCCAATGTGGGCGCCGGGATCTTCCAGGGGTTTCCGGTCAGCAGCAGCGGCAGCCGTACCGCGCTGGGAGACGCGGCGGGCGCGCGCACCCAGGTGTACTCGTATGTCGCGCTGGTCCTGGTGATCGTGGTGCTGCTGGCCGCCGGGCCGCTGCTGGCGCTGTTCCCCGTCGCCGCCCTCGGCGCCCTCGTCATCTACGCGGCGACCCAGCTCATCGACGTGGCCCAGTTCCGCCGCCTGCTCGCCTTCCGCCGGAGCGAACTGCTGCTGGCGCTCGCGGCCTGCGCCAGCGTCCTGGTCTTCGACATCCTGTACGGCGTGCTGCTCGCGGTGGCTCTGTCCGTCGCGGAGATGCTGGCCCGGGTGGCGCGCCCGCACGACGCGATCCTCGGCGTCGTGCCCGGCCTGGCCGGCATGCACGACGTCGACGACTATCCGCGGGCCAGGACCATCCCCGGGCTGGTCGTCTACCGCTACGACTCCCCGCTGTTCTTCGCCAACGCCCAGAACTTCCGCCGCCGCGCGCTGGCCGCCGCCGACGCCCACGACGGCCCGGTGCTGTGGTTCGTCCTCAACGCGGAGGCGAACGTGGAAGTCGACATCACCGCGCTGGACTCGGTCGAGTCGCTGCGGGCCGAACTGACCGGGCGGGGGATCGTCTTCGGCCTGGCCCGGGTGAAGAAGGATCTTCGCGATTCCCTGGACGCGTTCGGGCTGACGGCCTCGGTGGGCGAGGACCACATCTTCCCCACATTGCCGACCGCGGTGGCCGCGTACGAGAGCTGGCGGTCGAGCCGTCCGGAGTGATCCGGATGAACATTTCACCGGTATCGCCAAGGCTGAGGGCCGCCCCGTTCCGCGCTGTTGACCTGTCCGGGGAGACGTCATATGTTCCTCGAAACAATTCGCAGATATTTCGAAACGTTTCCAGCGATCCCCTCTGACCGCATTTCCGGGAGCAAAGATGATCAGACACCTGCGCCGCCTGACCCAGCCGGGCAAGCTGACCGTGCTCACCACCGCGGCGCTGATGGTCGCGACGATCCCCGCGCAGGCCGCCTCGGCCGCCCACCCGCCGTCCCACTGCCGCAACGGCTACGTCGGCCTCACCTACGACGACGGCCCCACCCCGGAGACGACCTCCAGCCTGCTCCGCGCCCTGCGCCAGGCCAACGTCAAGGCCACCTTCTTCAACACCGGCACCGCCGCCGAGGCCCACCCCGAACTCGTCCGCGCCCAGCAGCGCGCCGGCATGTGGATCGCCAACCACACCAAGACCCACCCGCACCTCCCCCAGATCGGCGAACCGGCCGCGTTCAACGAGATCGCCGACACCCAGAAGATCCTCCGGCACATCACCGGCCAGCGCCCCACCCTGTTCCCCCCCCCGTTCGGCGAGACCAGCGACCAGGTCCGCGCCGACGCGGCCCGCCTGAAGCTGCTCGAAGTCCTCTGGACGGTCGACTCCAGGGACTGGGCCGGCGCGACCACCGCGGAGATCGTCGCCGCCGCCGACACCCTCCAGCCCGGCGGAATCATCCTGATGCACGACTGGGCCCAGCCGTCCGTCGACGCCGTCCCGCAGATCGTCAGCAACCTCCGCAAACGCGGCCTCTGCCCCGGCAAAATCGTCTTCACCCGCCGCGACATCCCGTACGCCGACACGTTCTTCCACGCAGTGGCCGTAGCTCCCTAACCCTTCTCGACCGCTTCGCGTACGGCCGGGACGATCTCCGTGGCCCAGCGGCCGAGGAAGCCGAGGTCCGGCGAGGCGTGGTCGGCCGAGAAGACCACGAAGCCCGAGGCGCCGTGCTCCAGCACGGCGCCGGTCAGCTCCTCGACCCACTGGCCGACTGAACCGCCGAGCCAGCGGCCGTCGCGGTCGCGGGTGGCGGGCAACGGTCGGCCGGTGACGCGGCCGGGGAAGTTGAAGATCGTGCGGATCTCGCGCGGATCGCGGCCCTCGCCCGCCGCCGCCTCGTCGATGACCGGCCGGGACTCCCGGTATCGCGCGCTGAGCCAGTCCGCCGCGTGGCCGGGGATCCAGCCGTCGGCCACCCGGCCGGTGACGGCCAGGGATTTCGGGCCGACCGACCCGGTCCACACCGGTGGCGCGGCCACCGGCGCCGGCTCGATCCGGTCCACCTGGTAGTGGCTGCCCCGGTAGGTGACCGGCGGGCCGCCGCCCGCCAGCGATTTGATCAGGACGATCGCCTCCTCGAAGGCGGCCACGGCATCGCCGGGTGAGAGCCGCGGCACTCCCATGTCGGAGATCCGATCCCACAGCCCGCCCGCGCCCATGCCGAGCACGACCCGGCCGCCGGAGAGCGCGGACAGCGATGTCGCCATCCGCGCCAGCATGGGGGCTGGCCGGGTCGGCAGGTTGGTGACGTTCGCGAAGCCCGAGATGCGCTGGGTGCGTCCCAGGAGGAATCCGACGGCGGCGTACGCGTCCAGGCGCCCGCCGAGGTAGGGGTGGTCCGACACCGAGAAGACGTCAAGCCCGTCGCGGTCGGCCTGCTGAGCCAGGCGCAGCAGTTCCGGCGCTTCGCCGACGCCGCTGGGCGCGCCAAAGCCGAAGACGAGTTCCATTGTTCCTACCCCCCGCGACAAGAGCCAAGTTCGTGCCACGAACTATATTAGTTCGTGGAACGAACTACAACCCGGCGGAGGCTTATTCGCCCGGTTCCAGAAAGACCATCGGGACATTGTTGTCCAGCACGACGCGGCCGAGCAGGTCCGCGAGCGTGTCACGCTCGGCCGAAGTGAGCCCTGCCGACAACTTCTCGACCCGCCGGCAGGTTTCGGAGTAGAACTCCTCCGCGAGCCTGCTCCCCCGCGGTGTGAGCGCGACCCGGACCGCGCGCAGGTCCTGCGGATCCGGTTCACGCCGCACCAGGCCGTTCCGCTCGGTGCGATCCACCAGGCCGGTGAGACTCGACTTGGCCAGCCCCAGCACCACACCCAGCTCGCTCATGCCGTACGGCTGCGCCATCAGCACGCACAGCAACTGCCCCTGCTGCGGGGTCAGACCGTGCTCCCGCCCCGAATCCGCGTACACCGCATTCACCAAGAACGAGGACCGCACCAGCGCGGCCACCACTCCTATCTGGCCATTATCATGCTTACCCACGCGGTCAGGATAACATCGGCCATCCATGTAATTCGTGCGGCGAACTATCCGGAGGCCGAAGCCCATGACGTCTGCGGGCTTTCCGGACATGAGCAGGATCGTGCAAGGATGGAAGAGCATTGTTCTAACATCTCCGCAGCTCACGCTGGTCAAATGAGAAGGACAGATTCTCATCGGACATTGAGAGGTGGGCGAACCATGCAGGTCGCAATCGTCACAGGGGCGAGTTCCGGGATCGGGCGGAGCGCCGCCGTCCAGATCGCCAAGCGGGGAACCGGGGTGATCCTGACCTACAACGGCAACCAGCCCGGAGCGCTCGACGCGGTCGCGGCGATCGAGAAGGAGGGCGGGCAGGCCGTCGCGCTGCCGCTGGACGTCGGCAGAAGCGAGATCTTCCCGGCCTTCCGCGAGTCCGTCGTCGCGGCCCTGCGCGACACGTGGCAGCGGGACACGTTCGACTTCCTCGTCAACAACGCCGGTTTCGGGCAGATGGCGATGTTCGAGGACACCTCCGAGGAGCTCTTCGACACGTTCATGCGGGTCCTGCTCAAGGGGCCGTACTTCCTGACCCAGACCCTGCTGCCGCTGCTGACGGACGGCGGCGCCATCGTCAACGTCACCAGCAACTCGGCGCTGGCCTCCGGCCTGGAGGAGGGCTACTCCGCCTACGCGACGATGAAGGGCGGCCTGACCGTGCTCACCCGCTACATGGCCAAGGAGTTCAGCAAGCGGGGCATCCGCGTCAACGCGATCGCCCCCGGCTCGACCCGCACCCGGATCGCCGGCGACGCCTTCGAGCGCTTCCCCGAGGTGATCCCGGCCATCGCGGCGAAGACCGCGTTCGGCCGGGTGGGCGAACCCGACGACATCGGCATGATGATCGCGGCACTGCTCTCGGAGGAGGGCCGCTGGGTCACCGCGCAGAACCTCGAAGTCTCCGGCGGCTACAACCTCTGACCGAAATCCTCAAGCAGGCCGGTGTACTTTTTCGGGCCTGGACGGGCGAATTCGCCGCGTTTGCTGGTTCGCAGGTCGAGGGCGACCAGTGATTCGGCCAGCTTGACGGCGACCGCGACCCCGTCGATCACCGGGACGCCGAGCCGGGCCGTCAGTTCCTCGCGGAAGGACGCCATTCCCGCGCAGCCCAGGACGATCGAGTCGCAACCGTCGTGTTCCACCGCGTACGCGCACAGGTCGGCCAGGACCTCCCGGGCCGAGGACGACGGATCGTCCAGTTCCAGGACCGGGATGTCGCACGCGTGCACGGTTCGGCACGCGCCGGCGAAGCCGTAGCGGGTGGCCAGGTCCCAGGCGCGGCCGGTGGTGCGGGACAGGGTGGTGACCACGCTGAAGCTGCGGCCGAGCAGGGTGGCGGCGTGCATGGCCGCCTCGGCGGTGCCGATCACGGGGCCGGTGGCGAGTTCCCTGGCGGCGTCCAGGCCGGGGTCGCCGAAGCAGGCGATGACGTAGCCGTCCGCCTGGGCTCTGCCGATCTCGGCGAGCAGGCCGGGGACGGCCAGCGCCTCGTCGTAGTGGCTCTCGATGGATTCCGGGCCCATGTCCGGATTGACGGCGGTGACGCGGGTGGTCGGCGCCGCGGCCGCCCGGGCGCAGCGGCCGATGGTCTCGGTCATCGCCCGGGCGGTGTTGGGGTTGATCACCTGAATATGGATCATGCGTCGGAGACCACGATCCTCGGCGAAAGACGCTCGAAGGCGACGAACGCCACGAATCCCAGCCCGCAGCCGACGAACCAGCTGTAGTCGGCGATCCACGTCAGATCCAGGGTGCTGAGCTCCAGGTCGAGCAGCATCTTGGGCACCAGCACCGAGACGACCGCCGGTACGCCGCTGGCCACGGTCGCCCAGACCGCGTTCGGGTTGTATCCGCCGCGGAACCAGTACCGGCCGCCGGGGTCGAGGGTGAACAGCTCGTCCACCGAGACCCGCTGCCGGCTGATCACGTAGTAGCCGGCGATCAGGATGCCGAACAGCGGCCCGATCAGCGCGCCGAGCAGGCCGAGTGTGTAGTGGATGGCGTCCGGGTTGCTGTACCAGTTCCACGGCGTCAGCAGCACCGAGCCGACCGCCGCGATCATGCCGCCGGTCCGCCAGCTGATCTTCTGCGGGTTGACGTTGCTGAAGTCGAAGGCCGGGGAGATGAAGTTGGCCACGATGTTGATGCCGATCGTGGCGATCACGAAGGTCAGCCCGCCGAGCAGGATCGCGACCGGGGTGTCGATGCGCTCCACGGTGTGGATCGGGTCGGTGATCAGCTCCCCGAAGACCGGCACCGTGGCCGAGGCCGTGATCACGGTGAGCAGCGAGAAGAACAGGAAGTTGATCGGCAGGCCGAGGAAGTTGCCCCGCTTCACCGCCTCGAACGACCGTCCGTACCTGGAGAAGTCGCCGAAGTTCAGCATGGGGCCGGAGAAGTAGGACACGACCAGGGCGATGGCGCTGAGCATCACCGGGACCGAGGCCGCGAAGTCCAGGTTCTCGCCCTGGGAGAGGTCGAGGCTGATGTTCTCCCAGCCCGCCTGGGCGACCAGGTAGCCAGCCAGGACGACCATCACGACGTACACGGCCGGGCCGGCCCAGTCGATGAAACGGCGGATCGCCTCCATGCCCTTCCAGAACACCGCGGCCTGGGCGACCCACAGGATCGCGTAGCAGATGTAGCCGAGTGCGGACAGGCCGAGGAATCCGCCCTCGTTCAGGGACGCGGTGGCCGGCCAGAACTTGAGGAAGACGATGATGAGGGACTGCGAGGCCAGGTAGGTCTGCACGCCGTACCAGGCGATGGCGATGAGCCCGCGGATGATCGCCGGGATGTTCGCCCCGAGCACCCCGAAGATGGCCCGGTTGATCACCGGGTACGGCACGCCGGTGACCTGGCTGGGCTTGGCGACGAGGTTGCAGAAGACGTTGACGATGATGATGCCGATGATCAGCGCGAACAGCACCTGCCAGCTCGCCAGGCCGAGCGCGAACAGGCTGCCCGCGGTGACGTACCCGCCGACGCTGTGCACGTCGGACATCCAGAAGGCGAAGATGTTGTAGGAGGACCAGGTCTGCTTGCGCAGCGGCGCCAGGTCCTCGTTGGCGAGCCGGGGGTCGTAGCCGGGCTTGATCAGACCGGCGCCGATGGGATGTCCGGCGGCTTCGACGAGATCGTGGGGTTTGGGCTGGGATAATGCACTTGGTTCGGTCATCGCGACTCCCCTTGTTAAGTCCCGACTTCACACTTGACGTGAATGTATGACTGAACACCCGGCCCGGAATTTCGCGCACGTAAAGGCTTTGTGACATGACAGCCGAACCCCGCATCGAGGCGCTCTCGACCGAACGGCTCGGAGGGCGGCTGCGTGAACTGCGGCTTCAGTCCGGGATGTCGCTACGCGCGCTCGCCCGCGAGCTGGGCATCTCCCCGAGCGCGGTCTCCCAGATCGAGCGGGGCGCCATGCGCCCGTCGGTGAGCCGGTTGATCGCGTTCGTGTCGGCCATCGGGGCGCCGCTGGCGGCGGTCTTCGACACGGCGCCGGAGAGCAAGCCGGTCGACGGGTTCGCGATCCGGCGGGCGCACGAGATCGCGTCCATCCAGCTCAGCGGCGGGATCACCTTCCGCCGCCTGTCCCCGGTGCCGATACCGGATGTGGAGTTCTTCGAGTCGACCTATCCGCCCAATTCTATCTCCAACGCGCACGGGCAGTTTCTCCGGCACGACGGGTACGAAGTGGGCACGGTCACGCAGGGCGAGCTGACCATCGATTTCGAAACCGAAGTGGTCACCCTGGCGGCGGGTGATTCCATCACCTTTCCCTGCGGGCTCCCGCACATCATCGGCAACCGGTCGGAGACCACGACCGCGGTGGCGACCTGGCTCATCGTGAATCACTGAGCAGGCCCAGCCGGGCGGTCAGGTCCCTGGCCGGGGTGTTCAGGTACTGCTGGAACAGGCTGTGCGGGAAGACGAAGCCGTTGCCCGTGCTGTGCAGCAGGATGCACTGCTCGGCGTGGTGCAGGAATCGCTGGTAGCGCAGGGGCGTGCCGCCGCGGATGACCATGATCAGTCGGATGATCCAGTGCAGGGCCGCGGCCATGCCGCCGAAGCGGACGGCGCGGAGCACGCCGTACAGGGGGGCGAAGAGGCCGACGGCCAGCCAGAGGCGGTCCGGCGGGGTGCCGGGGGCGGCGATCCAGAACAGCAGCAGGATGGTGAGTGCGACGGCGATCGCGTTGGCGGAGCCGAGCAGGAACGCGAAGCGGGCCGAGCGGCGGGTGCCTTCGTTCGGGCGGGGGCGCTTGTCCCGCAGGGACGGTTCGATGTTGTCGCCGAGCCCGTAGATGAGGACGAGGAGGAGGGTGGCGGCGAACCAGAGGCCGCCGGGGAGGAGCAGCGAGAACACGTAGCCGAACAGGACCGCCTGGGCGCCGATGACGGCGAGCGGGATCACGCCCAGGGCGAAGAACCGCTGGGAGGGCGCGATCGTCATCCGGGGGCGCAGGGTCCATCTGATCTGCTCGACCGGGACGTGGGCCGAGCGGAAGGTGCCCTCCAGGCTGGCGACGGCGACCCAGAGGTAGACCAGGCAGAGCACCCTGACCCCGGAGTCGGACCAGCGCACGTCAGGGGCGACCTGGCCGCACAGCAGAGCGCCGCCGGCGATCCAGCCGAACATCCAGAGATAGCCGCCCTTCTCGTCCTGGTCCGCGAAGCCGCCTCTGGAGCCGATGGCCACGGCCACTGTCATGATCGCGCCGATGAGGACGACCTGCCCGGCCTGGGCGAAGTCGGTGTCCAGTACCCCCATCCGGTCGGCGGCCATGAGCCACAGGCAGGTCAGCAGGGTGACGAAGGTCGGCGCGAAGGAGCCGTCGAGGATCGCGAACAGGGTGTGCCCGCGCTTGGGGAGCCAGTCGACGCCCACCCGGTCCAGGTGGAAGATCTGCTCGCCCCGCCCGGACAGGGTGCGGGCGAGCCAGGTCAGCCAGGTCAGGGTCTGCTCGGGGCGGTAACGGCTCTCCGGGCCCTCGGTGAGCATGCGTTTCACATAGGCGTCGAAGATCAGCTCGGTGCGTGTCCGGAGATCGGCGGAGACCTTCAGTTCCGGTGCGGTCCGTCCCGCGTAGGTACGGTGGATGATCTTGAGCATCAAGGGTGACAGGAACAGCTCCCACAGCGACTCGTCGTCGTCGAGCGCGGCTTTCACGTCGGTGAGCGCGGCCTGGTCGGCCAGCAGGTAGTTCTGCACGTCGTCGGTGGTCGGCGCGGCGAGTTCGACGCTGAGGAGGGCTCCGACCCGGCGGGCCAGTTCCTCGTCGGCGGTACGGCAGCTGACCACCAGCCCGGTGCATTTCTCCTGGAACCGGCGGAGCTGGGTCACGCACTCCTCCCGGTCGGCCTCGGGCACGGTGTCCAGACCGTCGAGAATCGGCAGCAGTGCGTCCTCTGCCAGCAACAGGCGCGCCCGCGCCTCGGCCACTCCGCGCTGGCGGTGGGCCGCCGTGGCGATCCAGTCCTCCAGCCGCTCGCTCTTGCGGTAGGTGGCCAGGTCGAGCAGGACGGGGAGCTGGTGGCGGTGACCCGCCTGCGAGGCGGCCAGCGCCTCGGCCGCCAGGTGGCGGGCGAGTTTGGCCAGCTGGGTGCTCTTGCCTAGGCCCGGCTGGGCGATCAGCATCAGGCTCTTGCCGCTCGCGGCGTACAACTCCCGGATGGTCCGTGGGCGGGGAGGTTCACGCTTCCAGCCCGCTCTCCGGATGGAGCGCTTCCGGCGGGAAGCGACGGGGGCATCCGCCAGGACGGAGAACCGGGGGGTCAGGTAATAGTCGGCCTCGGCCCGCCGCACGATCTTCGCCGCGGCGCTGATCGTCCGGTGCAGCGTGCCCTCGCGGCTCTCGTCGCTGCCTCCTTCGCCCCGCCGCGTCAGGGCGCGCAGCCATCGGGTCAGTCCGCGCCACCGCCGGCCGCGGCGGCTGTCCCAGTCACGGATCTCCCGCGCGGACTCGGTCGCCGAGCCGGCCCCGGGCAGGGGGATCAGGCCGGCCAGATCGACGGCGCCCTGCCGGACGCGTTCCTCGGTCATCCGGTGGCGCGACTCCCACTCGGCCGGATCACCGCCGAGCGCGGCCACCAGCGCCCGGCACGTCTGCCAGGTGTACGCGCGGCCCGCGAAGATGTTGGACATGTGCGCCCGCGAGATGTTCGCCTTCCGGCCGAGCTCGCTCTGGCTCAGTCGCGTGGCGGGGTCACCGACGGCATACAGCTCGTCGTGGATGAGGCGCGTGAACTCCGCCCAGGGCCGCATGACGGGATCCACACTGAGCGGATCGGGCGGGACGATCCCCGGGGTCGTCCGCCCGCCGCTGCCCCGCTTCTTCTGCTGCCCGACACGATCTGCCATCTTCTGCCATTCACCCATTCACTGCTGGTCAGAGCCCCTATGGCCGGAGGGGAACAAGGTCTAAACCTGAAGGCGTAAGCCCGTCGACAACCCCCGAGAGGACAGCTCTTGAACGCCTTCGCGCACTCCGAGACGGCCCTGCTCCTGCCCGTTCTGCTCTGCGGCCTGGCCCACGTGCTCATACCCAGGCTCATCGCCCTGCTGGCACTCGCGATGGTGCTGTGGGGCAGCCGGCCCGGCGAGCGGCCCGCGCTTCTCGACGCCTGCGCCCAGTCCCTGCGGCACTTGCTCCGCCCATCATTCCGGCCGGCGTCCCGCGATACCCAGCATTTCCCCCAAGCCGCGCTCTCCCCTGAGGTACGGCAACTACCTCCGGACAGAAACTAATCCGGAAATTTCGCCCAATACAGCAGCGAACCCCGACCGGCTGGTCGGGGTTCGCTGTTCCGGAGCTCAGAGAATCGAACCCGACGGGACGTTCTTGGCCACGTCGCAGACCTGCTTGGTCTGGCGGTGGCCGGCTCGCCTGGCAGTACTACCAGGCGGGCCGGGGCCACGGGTGCGTTCAGGCGGCGCGCAGCGGCGCGAGAGCCTTGCTCCACGCGATGACCTGGTCGAGCACCGTGTGCAGGGTCTCGGCGTGGAAGTCGTTCGGCTTGAAGACCTTGTAGTTCTCGAAGTCGGTGAAGACCGACAGCGCCACCTGGGCGCGCACGTCGGCCATCTGGAGTTCGCCCGCGATCAGGCGCAGGTGCTCCACGGCGCGGGCGCCGCCGAGGGCGCCGTAGCTGACGAAGCCGACGGCCTTGTTGTTCCACTCGGCGTAGAGGAAGTCGATCGCGTTCTTGAGCGCGCCGGAGGTGGAGTGGTTGTACTCGGGCGTGACCATGATGAACCCGTCGAACGACGCGATCTTGCGCGCCCACTCAAGGGTGTGCGGCTGGGTGTACTGCCCCATGATCGGCGAGTTGATCTCGTCGAGGTGGGGCAGCTTGAAGTCGAGCAGGTCGACGAGCTCGAACTCGGCGTCGGAGCGCTGCTTGGCGATATCGAGCACCCAGCGCGCGACCGCTTCGCCGTTACGGCCGGGGCGGGTGCTGCCGAGAATGATTCCGATCTTGGACACAACTGTTCCCTTGCTGGTCAGCGGCATGGACAAAGTCCTTGTTCCGTCAAGCAAACATATTAGTGCTTTGTTGCGCAAGCAAGTAAACTGGGACTATGTCTCGCGTCACACCTGACCAGCCGGGCCCCCTGAGCGCCGCCGAGGAGGCGGCCATCCGCGCCCTGGCGCGCGTCATGTCCGTGCTGCCGAAGCTGATGGACGCCGACATGAGACGCGGCGCCGGGATCTCGCTGACCGACTACGGGATCCTCATGCACCTGTCGGAAGCGCCGGGCCGGCACATGCGGATGAGCGACCTGGCCGCCGCCTGCGACCTGTCCCTGAGCGGGATGAGCCGGGCGGTCGCCCGCCTGGAGAGCGACGGGCTGGTGCTGCGGGTCAGATGCGGCGAGGACGCCAGGGGCTGGAACGCGGTGCTCACCGACACCGGCTTCGCCCGCCTGGAGGACGCCTACCCCACCAACCTGGTGAGCACCCGGCGGCGGGTGCTCGACCGCTTCGAGGGCATCGACCTGGCGGCACTCGCGACGGCCTTCGACCGGGTCGCCGCCGATCCGGACAGCGACCTTTAGCGACGGGCGGCCACCGGAAGCCGCACCGCGTCACAGGCCCACGTCGCGGCGGAGGAAGTCCTCCGGCTCCTCGCGCCTGACCACCAGCCTGGCCTGGCCGTCGTCGACGGCGACCACCGGGGGGCGTCCGGTGAGGTTGTAGGTGGAGGCCATCGAATGGTTGTACGCGCCGGTGGCCGCGGCCACGAGCACGTCGCCGGGGCGGACGTCGGCGGGGAGTTCGACGTCTTCGGCCAGGATGTCCCCGGCCTCGCAGTGGTGGCCGACCACGGTGACCGGCCGGGTGCCCGCCAGGTTCGGGCGGCCGATCATGCGCAGGGTGTAGCGGGCGCCGTACAGGGAGGGGCGGGGGTTGTCGCTCATGCCGCCGTCCACCGCCACGAAGGTGCGGGCGCCGTGCCGCTTGACCGCGATCACGCGGTAGAGGGTGACCCCGGCCGGGCCGCTGATCGCCCGGCCTGGCTCCACGGTCAGCGCCGGGACCGGCAGGCTGAAGGCGGCCGACCAGTCCACCAGCGCCAGCCGGACGGCGGCGGCGAGTTTGGCCAGGTCCAGGCCGGATTCGCCGGCCCGGTAGGAGATGGCGTGGCCGCCGCCCAGGTCGAGCTCGGGCAGCGTGATCCCGTGCGCGTCACGGATGCGGGCGAGCTGTTCGACCAGCATGCGCACCGCGCGGGCGTACGGCTGGGCGGTGGTGATCTGTGAGCCGATGTGGCAGTGCAGCCCGACGAGCCGCAGGCCGGGCTGGGCGAGCACGCGGGCCACGGCCGAGTCGACCTCGCCGGACAGGGTGGACAAGCCGAACTTCTGGCCCTGGCCGCCGGTGCGGATGGCGGGGTGGGCGCCCGCCTCGATGTCGGGGATGACGCGCAGCAGCACCTTCTGGTGGTGCCCCAGCGGCACGAGCGCGGCCAGCCGGGTGATCTCGGCGAGGTTGTCTACCACGATCCGGCCGACCCCGTAGGCGATCGCGTCCTGCAGTTCGTGCGGGGTCTTGGCGTTGCCGTGGAAGATGATCCGCTCGCCGGGGAACCCGACCGCGCGGGCGATCGCCAGCTCACCGCCGGAGCACACGTCCAGGCTGAGCCCTTCCTCGCGGATCCAGCTGGCCACCGACCGGCACAGGAAGGCTTTGCCGGCGTAGGCGATGGTCGCGCCGGGCAGGGCCTGCCGGTAGGCGCGGCAGCGCGACCGCAGGTCGGCCTCGTCCACGACGTAGGCGGGGGTGCCGAAGCGGTCGGCGATCTCGGTGAGCGACACGCTCCCCACGGTCGCCTCGCCGCGCGGCCCGAACAGCGTGGTGTTGCTCCACGGGCCGGTGGTTCCGGCCCGGGTGGCGGCGAGTTCCTGGGTGAGGGCGCACATCATGCGGCTCCGATCTTTCTTGAAAAGACCAACACCGCCAACCTAGGCACGCATAACAGGCGAAATGGGATGTCCCTACGGGATCCCGACGGCGGACCAGCATTTATGTACGCGATCCTGACGCCTGTTCACGTCGTCCGCCGCAGGACCACCAGGGCGACGTCGTCCTCGTGGTCGGAGAGCATCAGTCCCGCGATCAGCCGGTCGCAGAACACGTCCAGGTCGGGTTCCATGGTGGCGCTCAGTTCGCGCAGCCGGGCCAGGCCGTCGGAGACGCTGAGGTCGCGGCGTTCGACCAGGCCGTCGGTGACCAGGACCAGCGCCCCGCCGGGCGGCAGCATGATCATGGTCTCGTCGGGGCGCGGCAGGTCCGCGCCGAGGAGCGGGCCGGGGAGCACGGTGTATTCGGCCCGGCCGCCGGTGACCACCAGGGGCGGCAGGTGGCCCGCGTTGCACATCAGCACCTCACCGCCTACCGGGTCGACCAGCAGCAGCACGACGGTGGCGAGCTCCCTGGGCAGGAAGTCCAGCATGAGCCGGTTGGTCCGGCGCAGGATCTCCCCCAGCGTGTGCCCTTCGCTGGCGAAGGCGCGGACGGCGTGCCGGATCTCGGCCATCACCGTGGCGGCGTGCAGGGAGTGCCCCATGGCGTCGCCCACCGCCACCAGCAGCCGGTCGCCAAGCTGGATCACCTCGTAGAAGTCGCCGCCGATCTCGGCCTCGGTGGTGGCGGGGATGTACCGGGCGGCCATCTCGATGCCGGGCACCTCCGGCAGGAAGCGGGGCAGCAGGCTGCGCTGGAGGGTGAGCGCGATCCGCCGTTCCACGTCCAGCGAGCGCAGCCCCTCCACCGCCAGCGCCACGGTCTGGCCGAGCTGGGACAGCACGTGCAGGTCGGCCTCGCTCGCGGTCACGTCGGCCGGGACCAGGACGGCCACCAGCGGCCGGGCCTGCAGCCGGGCCAGGGCGACCCGCACCTCGACGTCCCGCGCCGAGGGCGCCAGCAGCGGAGCCCAGGCGGAGCCGGGGCCGGTCAGGACCGTGAGCCCGTGCGCGGCCCCGCCGAAGTCGGCCTGCGCCGCGGGGATCCGGACCACGTCGCCGCCCGCGTCCGAGTCGGCGATGGCGGTGTGCGTGTGCGTGCCGTCCAGGTCGGCGGCGACCACGGACACCGCGCAGCCGAACATCCGGGCCCCGCCCCGCGCCGCCGCCAGCGCCACGTCCGGGACGCTGCGCGCCGAGTTGACGGCGAGGGTGGTGTCGGCCAGCGCCGCCAGCTGGCCCGCGAGCCGTTCGGCCCGCCGCCTGGCCCCGGCGTACCTGAGCATGGCGTGCACGGTCGCCAGCAGGACCTCGGGTTCGACCGGTTCGGTGAGATAGCCGTCGGCGCCGCGGGCCAGCCCCTGGGTGCGGTCGCGCACCTCGACGGCCGACGCGGTGAGGTGGATGACGGGCACCGCCGCGGTGGCGGGGTCGGCCTTGATGCGCTCGCACACCTCGAAGCCATCCATGTCGGGCATCCGCACGTCGAGCAGGACCAGGTCCGGCAGCTGCTCGCGAACCGCGATGAGGGCTTCCTGGCCGCTGGCGGCCTCGATCACCTCATAGCCGGAATGCTCCAGCCACCGCCCGATCACATACCGGTTGGCGTTGATGTCGTCGACCACCAGGATGCGCTCAGCCACCGGTCCCGACCCCTCTGATCACGCGTAGCAGACCGCCCCGGCTCAGCCGGGATTTCTCCAGCACGGCCACCGAACCGGCCAGCGGCCCCGCCTCGGCCGAGGTGACCACGATCACCGGCAGGTCGCGCAGCTCCGGGTCGGACCGGAGTTCGGCCAGCACCTGCCCGCCGTCCAGGTCCGGCATGCGCAGGTCGAGCAGGAGCAGGTCGGGCCGTTCGCGCCGGATCGCGGCCAGCGCGGCCCGGCCGTCGCCGACCTGCTCGACCTGGTCGGCGACGCCGCGCAGGAAGTCGCGCAGGGTGGCCCGGAATCCGGGGTCGTCGTCGGCGATCAGGACCCGGGGCAGCGTGATCCGGTCCAGCCGGGGCAGCCGCAGTTCGAATGTGGTCCCCTCCCCCACCTCGCTCCGCACGGTCAGGTCGCCGCCGAGGATGCCGACCAGGCTCCGCGCGTACGGCAGGCCCAGCCCGGTCCCGGTGACCCGGGTCTGGATCGGGCCGCGCACCTGGTAGAACTCCTCGAAGATCTGGTCGAGCTGGTCGGCCGGGATGCCGATCCCGGTGTCGGACACCTCGACCAGCACCGTGTCGGCGTCGTCCGTCACCCGGATCAGGACCTGGCCGTGTTCGGTGAACTTCAGGCCGTTGGTGAGCAGGTTGCGCAGCACCTGGGTGAGCATGACGTCGTCGGTGAGCAGCGGGTCGAGTTCGCCGGGCAGGTCCGCGACGAGCGCGACGCCGTCCCTGGCCATCGGCCGGAGCTGGGCGGCCAGCCGTTCCACCACCGGCCGCAGCTCGACCTCCGACAGGGTGGGCTCCAGCCGCCCCGACTCGGCCTTGGCCAGGTCGAGCAGCTCGTTGACCAGGTTGAGCAGGTCCCGGCCGGAGGAGCGGATCAGCTCGATCTGGTGCCGCCGGGTGTCGTCGAGCGGGTCGCCGAGTTCCAGGATCATCCGGGCCAGGCCGAGGATGGAGCTGGCGGGGGCGCGCAGTTCGTGGCTGACGCTGGCCAGGAACCGGGTCTTCGCCTCGCTCGCCTCCCGCAGCTGGACGGTTTTGTCCTCCAGTTCGGCGTACAGGGCGACGACGCCCTGGTTGGTGTGCTCCAGCTCCTCCGACAGCTGGGTGTAGAGGGCGAGCACGCCGCGGTTGGTCTCCTCCAGCTCGTCCCGCTGGGACTGCACGTCCTCCAGCGCGGTGAGCAACTCCTGGTTCTGGGTGCGGAGCTCGTCCAGCGGGCTCACCGCGGCCAGGCCCGCCAGGTGGGTACGGAGGGTCTCCAGCCGGTCCTGCGTCAGCCTGGCCGGGGGCACGCCTTTGACCAGGGTGACGCTCTGGTCCGCGTACCTGACCTCGTCCACCAGCCGGGCGGCGGCGGCGAAGCCGTGGGTGCCGGGCCTGAGCCGGTACTCGGCGCGCACGGTCACGTTCAGGGTGCCGTCGAAGGCGAACACCACGGTGCCGCCGCCGGCCTGGGCGAGCACCTCGCGGCCGACCTCGCTGAGCGCGGTGGCCAGCCGTACCTGGTCCTGGTAGTCGAGGCCGATCCCGGCCGCGACCTCGCGGCCGATCCGGCGCAGGGTGAAGACGTCCGGTTCGGTACGGATCGCCATCGTCAGCATGTCGGGCGTCATGACGCGACCTTGGCCACAAGGACGCCGGCGTCGTCGCGGCGCACGCCCCGGTCGCGCAGCAGCGCCCCGGCGATCACCAGCGGGTCGCGGCCGGCCAGGCCGGGGTAGTCGGCGAGGTCCCACCGCTGACTGAGCCCGTCGGTGTGCATGACCAGCAGCGGGCGCGGCGGCAGCGGGTACTCGTACGCGCGGATGGCGACGGCGCGGTGCCCGGCGATGCCCGGCAGGGACACCAGGCCGCGCTGCCGGTCGCCGACCAGGACGCCGGCGATGTTGCCCAGCCCGGCGTAGTGGAGCGTGCCCGCGGCCAGGTCCAGGGCGGCGATGGCGATGGCGGCGCCCCGGGTGTGGGTGATCTCCTTGTGCACGTGGGTGAGCAGGTCGGCCGGGGCGCCCGCGGGCGCGTCCTCGAACGCGCGGAGCGCGGCGTTGGCCGCTGAGGCGGCGAGCGGGCCGTGGCCGAGGCCGTCGCAGAGCATGATGGTGACGCGCGGGCCCTCCCGGCGCACCGCGAAGCCGTCGCCCGAGGCGCTCTCCCCGCTCATCGCCCGGACCAGGCCGGCCACCCGCCAGGCGTCCTGGGCCGGCTCCGCGTCGCCGACCCGCAGCGCGTAGACGGTGCCGCCGCCCGGCCGGGAGTAGGCGTCGGTCCAGTCGCTGAGCCGTGCCAGCGCGCCGAGCCCGATGCCGAGCGTGCCCGCCGTCGAATGCCCGTCCGCCGCGTACGGCACGCCGTCCGCCATCCCCGGCCCCGAGTCCAGCGCGACCACCTCGACGCCCGGCCCGGACCTGCGGACCAGCACGGTGCCCCGCCCGGCGTGCCGGCACAGGTTGGTGACGATCTCGGCGGCGACGATCCCGAGCTCGGCGACCCGCCGCTCGGCCAGGCCGACCGCCACGGCCTCCTCGGTGAGCGCCCGCCGTACGGCCGAGACCGCGCTCTCCTCGGCCACGTCGATCCAGACGCCGGGCGTCATCGCGCCCATTTGACCACCGTGATCGTGGTGCCCTCGGCCGGGTCCGACACGATATCGAACTGGTCGACCAGCCGTTTGGCCCCGCCCAAGCCCAGGCCCATCCCGCTGCCCGAGGTGTAGCCGTCGGTCAGGGCGAGCGCGATGTCGGCGATGCCCGGTCCTTTGTCGCGGAACACCACCCGCACCCCCGGCTTGACGGCGGAGGTCACCTGCTCCACCGAGGCGCTGCCGCCGCCCCCGTGGATGAGCGTGTTCCTGGCGAGTTCGCTGGCGGCGGTGACCAGTTTGGTCTGGTCGACCAGGGAGAGCCGGGCGGCCACCGCCACCGTCCGGACCAGCTGGCGGACCCGTACCACATCCGCGTCGCCGGCGATCGCCTGCTCCTGCGCGGTCATCTGCGGCCGGACAGCAGCCGCATGCCACGCTCGACGTCGAGGGCCGTCTTGATCCCGTCCAGGGAGAGCCCCAGCTCGACCAGGGTGATCGCGACGGCCGGGCGCATGCCGACGACGACCGTCTCGGCGTCCAGCACCCGGGAGATGGAGGCGATGGTGGCGAGCATCCGGCCGATGAAGGAGTCGACGATGTCCAGCGCGGTGATGTCGATGATCACGCCGCGCGCGCCGCTGGAGACGATCTTCTGGGCCAGATCCTCCTCCAGCGCCATGACGGTCTGGTCCTGGAGGTCGACCTGGATGGAGACCAGCAGCAGGTCCCCGATCTTGAGAATCGGGATGCGCTCCATCACAGACCCCGCTTCGCCATCTCCGTGCCGAAGTCGACCCCGCTGCGGCTGATGGCCAGCATCAGCGCGTCGGCCAGCGTCGCCTTGGTGGCGATGTCGCCGAACTCGATGCCGAGCGCGACGATGGTCTGGGCGATCTGCGGGCGGATGCCGGAGATGATGCAGTCGGCGCCCATCAGCCGGGCGGCCACGATGGTCTTCAGCAGGTGCTGGGCCACCTGGGTGTCGACCGCGGACACGCCGGTGATGTCGATGATGGCGTGCTCTGAGCCGGTGTCGACCAGCGTCTGCAGCAGCTTCTCCATCACCACCTGCGCCCGCGCCGAGTCCAGCGTGCCCACCAGCGGCAGCGCCACCACTCCGTGCCACAGCTTCACCACCGGGGTGGCCAGTTCCAGCAGCTGCTCCGCCTGGTTGGTGATGACCTCTTCGCGGGCCTTGGTGTAGATCTCAAAGGTGAGCAGGCCAAGCTCGTCGATCACATCGGAGAGCGCCGCGAAGCCCGCCTCGGCGCCGACCGTGTCGCGGATCGCCCGCTTCAGGGCGTACACCCCGACGGCCGTCTCCCGGGGACTGAAACCTTGGTGGGCACGATTGCGTGACAACTCCACCAGCAGAGCCCGGACCTCCGCGTACGGCTCGGCGTTCAGGTCGGTCCCGCCCCCGGTGGCGAGTGCGGACAGCAGGGCGTCGAGCAGGTCACGCAGTTCCTTGTCCAGCTCGGCGCCGGTCATCCGGCCGCGTAGCGACTCGGCGACGATCTCCCGCCACCGGCCGAGCAGGGACTCCTCTTCCGCGCGGCACCGTTCCACTACATTTCCGAAAATCTCGGCCGCCATCGCACTTCCTTTTCCGGTCAGCTCACCTTAGAGGCAGCCAAGTATGGGGCATGTCCTGAAAATGGCACCACTGTGGTAGGTGTAGACGCCTGCCAGGTGAACGGGACGAGGAATCACATGCATGTACTCACCGAGCGTAATGGACATTTTGCTGTGATAACGGTGACCGGTGACCTGGATGCCACGACCACGGCCCAGCTCCAGGACGAGGTCCGCGCGGCCCGCACGCTCTCCGGCGACCTGATCTTCGACATGGCGGGTATGTCGTTCATGGACAGCGCGGGCATCCGCGTCCTCCTGGACGCCTACCACCACGCGCGCGCCCACGGCGGCACGGTGTCGGTCTGCGCGCCGCGCCCGTCGCCGCGCAAGGTGATGGAGCTTGTCGGGCTTGCCGGGCATATCCCCATTCACGACACGCTTCAGGAGGCTTTGGGCGGGTAACGCCGCTGGTTGTAGCGTGGGAGCGGGGGATCAGATGGGGGAGCATACGACGCGGTTGCGCAGGATGCTGAGCGACCCGGAGATCCTGGTGGTTCCGGGGGCCTATGACGGGACGGGAGCCCGGCTGGTGCAGGCCGCCGGATTCCGGGCGGTCTATCTGAGCGGCTTCGAGACTTCCGCCAGCGTCCTGGGGCAGCCTGACGTGGGCTATCTGACTGAGACGCGGATGGTGGAGCGGGTCGCCGCGCTGGCGGATGTGGTGGACCTGCCGCTGATCGCGGATGGCGACACGGGGTTCGGCAATCCGCTGAACGTGCGCAGGGCCGTCCGGGCCTATGAGAAGGCCGGGGCCGCTGCGATGCACATCGAGGATCAAACTTGGCCCAAGCGCTGTGGGCACATGCCTGGGCGGGAGGTGATCCCGATGGCCGACATGGTCGCGAAGATCAAGGCCGCCGTGGACGCCCGTACCGACCCGGATTTCGTGCTCATCGCCAGGACCGACGCGCGGACGGCGCACGGGCTTCAGGAGGCGCTGGATCGCGGCGCGGCCTATCGCGAGGCGGGGGCCGACGTGCTGTTCGTCGAGTCGCCCGAGAGCGAGGCGGAGATGTGGACCATCTGCGACTCGTTCCGCGGTGTCGTGCCGGTGCTGAGCAATCAGATCGAGGGCGGGCGGACGCCGATGCCGGGGGTGGCGCGGCTGCAGAAGATGGGGTACGCGCTGGCGATCTTCTCCCTGGGACTGGCTTTCGCCGCCGCCAAGGGTATGAAGGACTATCTGGACGTACTGGCCTCCGGGGGCGACACCCGGCATACGGGCATGATCGTGTTCGACGAGTTCAACAAGCTGATCGGGCTGGACGAATACTCGGAACTGGAACGCCGATACCAGTCGTGAAACGCTATTTCGCGGTCGTCCAAATGCGGGGGCATGATGGCAAAGCTTTTGTCAGTCAATGTCGGGATGCCGAAGGACGTTTCCTGGCAGGGGAAAACCGTACACACCGGGGTGTGGAAGAGCGCGGCCGCCGGGCCGCGCATGGCCCGGCGGCTCAACATCGACGGGGACGGGCAGGGCGACCTGCAGGGGCACGGCGGGGAGCAGCGGGCCGTGCTCGTCTACCAGATCCAGTCCTACGCCTACTGGCAGGAGTATTTCGGGCGGTCCGACTTCGTGTTCGGGCAGTTCGGGGAGAACTTCACCGTCGACGGCCTGCCGGACGACGAGGTGTGCGTCGGCGACCGCTACCGGATCGGCGAGGCCGAGTTCGAGGTGACCCAGCCGCGCGTCACCTGTTACCGGGTGGGCCTGCGCCTCGGCGAACCGGAGCTGCCCGCGCTGCTGGTCTCGCATCATCGGCCCGGTTTCTACCTGCGGGTCATCACCGAGGGGAACGTGCGGGCGGGCGAAGACATCGTCAGGACGCGGGTCGGTCCCGAAGCGCTCAGCGTCGCCGACCTCGACGCGCTGCTCTACCTTCCCGGCCGTGACCCTGACCTGCTGCGCCGGGCGCTGGCCATTCCCGCGCTGAGCCCGGGATGGCAGGGGTCCTTCCGCGAGCTGGCCGCCGCCCCCGCCGCCAGATCCACGGGCTGGGACGGCTTCCGCCCGCTGCGGGTGACCAAGATCGTGCACGAGACCCCGTCGGTGCTGTCCATCGAGCTCGAAGCGGAGGACGGCGCGAAGCTGCCCGCCGCCGAGGCCGGGCAGTATCTGACGCTCCGGATCGACGGCGCCGCCGACCCTCCCCCGGTACGGAGCTACTCCCTCTCCTCCGCTCCCGGAGCCCCCGCCTACCGCCTGAGCGTAAAACGGGAGGAACACGGATTTGTCAGCAAATATCTGCATGCGAGCCTCCGGGCCGGCGCCGTTCTGGAGGCCGCCGCCCCCCGGGGCGAATTCACGCTGGCCCCCGGCACGGGCCCGGTGGCCCTCGTCTCCGCCGGGATCGGCGTGACCCCGGTCATGGCGATGCTGCACCAGCTCGCCGCCGAACACGCCGGACGGCCGGTCTGGTGGGTGCACGTCGCGCGCAACCGGCGCGAGCACGCCTTCGCCCGGGAGGCGCACACCCTCCTGGCCGCGCTCCGGGAGGCGCACGAGCACGTCTTCTACACCGCGGCACCCGCCGCCCCCGGGGTGCGCCACGGCCGCCCGACCGTGGCGAGCCTGGCGGAACTCGGCATCCCCGGCCAGGCCACGGCCTACCTGTGCGGGCCCGGCCCCTTCATGGCCGCGATTCAGGACGCGCTGGTACGGATCGGCCTCACGGCGGACCGGATCCACACCGAACTGTTCGGCGCCCGCTCCCCCGTCAACCCCGGCGTGGCCGGCCGCCTCCGCGTGCCGCCCCACCAGCCGCCCGGCGAACCCGGCACCGGGCCGATGATCACCTTCGCCCGCAGCGGCCTGTCGGTCCCCTGGTCGCCCCGGCACGGCTCCGTGCTGGACCTCGCCGACGCCTGCGACGTGCCGACCCGCTGGGCCTGCCGGACCGGCGTGTGCCACACCTGCGTCACGCCGCTGCTCGCCGGCGACGTGGAATACCGGCCGCTTCCCCTCGAACCGCCCGGCCCCGGCGAGGTGCTGGTCTGCTGCGCCCGGCCGAAGGGCGACCTGGTGCTCGATCTGTGACCTCAGGCGGGGACGGGGGCGGCCGGGACGATCAGCCGCTCCTGGCGGAGCGCCGTCCAGAACTCGGCCGGGACGTTCTCGTGCAGTGCGGCGATGTCCTCGGCGATCCGGTCCGGGCGGGAGGCGCCGGGGATGGCGGCCCTGACGACCGGGTTGGCCAGGCAGAACTGGAGGGCCGCGGCCTTGACGCTGATGCCGTACCGGTCGCAGAGGTCCTTGATCCGCTCGACCTTCGCGACGACGGCGCGCGGCGCGTCCCGGTATTCGAAGTGTTTCCCGCCCGCCAGGATGCCCGAGCTGTACGGGCCGCCCACCACGATGTCGACGTCCTGCCGGTCCGCCTCGGGAAGCAGCCGCCGCAGCGCGCTCTCGTGGTCGAGCAGGGTGTAGCGGCCGGCCAGCAGGAAGGCGTCCGGCTGCGGCTCGTCCAGGCCCAGGGTCAGCTCCAGCGGCTCGACCCGGTTGACGCCCAGCCCCCAGCCCCTGATGACCCCTTCGTCCCGCAGTTTCTGCAGGACCCGGAAGGCGCCGGTTCGGGCCTTGTCGAAGGCGGCGAGCCATTCGTCCCCCCAGAAGTCCTGGGAGACGTCGTGCACCCAGACGAGGTCGATGCGGTCGGTCCCCATCCGGGTGAGGCTGTCCTCAATGGACCGGTGGGTGCCGTCCGCGCTGTAGTCGTAGACGATTTTGTTCGGCCGGCCGTACCCGAACAGCTTCTTCGAGGCGGAATCCTCGACCTCGTCGAGGACGAGGCGGCCGACCTTGGTGCTCAGCACGAACTCGTCCCGGTGGTGACGGGCCAGCATCTCGCCGAGCCGCAGCTCGGCCAGCCCCGCGCCGTAGAAGGGAGCGGTGTCGAAGTAGCGGACGCCGGCCTGCCAGGCGGCGTCCAGGGTGGCGTCCGCCTCCTCGTCCGGGATGGCCCGATACATGTTGCCCAGCGGCGCCGTGCCGAAGCCGAGCCGTCCGGGCAGGAACTTGATACTCATCGCGACGCACCTTTCTGCAGATCCCCTTCCGATCCCGCCATATCCAACCAAAGATCGACAATTCCGACTTTGTGAGAACTTGCACGTCAACGGAGAAGAGCTCCCTCTTTTGGGAGAGGAAAGGGCCGGGCCGCGAGGTTAGGCTTCGCGGCATGGGCCTCAGACGCCGGATGGCCGCCTCCTACGTCCTGGTGACCGCGGCGGCCGTCCTGGTCGTGGAGGCGGCGCTGCTCGGCGTCTACCTGCCGACGATCGTCGGCGACTCCGACCTGCAGAACCGGCTGCAGGCCCAGGCCGGCCGGGACGCGAAGATCCTCAGCCTCGCGGTCAGCGACATCGGCGCGGCCGTGCCCGGCACCGGCCTGGCCGACCTGCTCGACGTGGCCCAGAAGGCGGCGCGCGAGGACCTCTCCCTGAACGGCTCCCCCACGCCCCAGGACCAGAACCTGCGGATCACCTACACCGCGGGCAAGGCCGTGGACCAGCCCGTCGAAATCCTGGTCGACCCCACCGGGCTGGTGGTCGCCGGCTCCGCCCAGGGCTCCTACCCGCCGGGCAGCCGCCTCGACCTGGGCCTGCCCCAAGAGGGCGGCGGCAGCGGGAAGACCCGGATGGGCGCGGTCGCCTGGTGGTCCAGCCCGGTGCTGATCTACCCTCCCGGCCTGCGCGGCGCGACCGCCAGGTCCGCCGCGCCGGGCTCGTACAAGCTGGCCGGATACGTCGTGGTCGCGGCCCCGATCGGCTACGGCGGCGCGACGGCCGACTACTCGCTCAGCCTCCTCACGCCCGGCGTCCTGGTCCTGATCCTGGTCGTGCCGGTGGGGCTGGTCTTCGGCCTGCTGAGCACGCGCCGCCTGATCGGCCGGGTACGGCACCTGGCCACCATCACCACCGCGGTCGCCCAGGGCGACTTCCGCCCCCGGGCGCCGGTGACCGAGGGCGACGAGATCGGCCAGCTGGAGGAGTCCTTCAACCGGATGACCGAACGGCTGGAGTCGGCGCTGAACGCGGAACGCGCGGCCGGGCAGGCCGAGGCGCGGCAGGCCGAACGGGTCAGGATCGCCCGCGAGCTGCACGACTCGATCTCCCAGGACTGGGTGGCCATGGCCGCGGTCGCGGCGTAGCGGGCTTCCACCGCGATCCCGCTCTGCTGGGTGAACTTGTCCAGCAGCGGTTTGACCGGCGACTCACTCCGGCTGTAGAAGTTAGCCGAGCCTAACCTAAGTTCGGCGACCCGGCTAGTCGTGGGCAGGCCGGCAGACCGAAGGTCCCCGCTCGAAGCTCAGCGCTCGTTCTTCTCCGTGCACGGCCCGCCGGCCTGCATCACGTCGACGATCGCTTCCGCGCTCCACACGCCCGGCCCCACCGCCACCAGCAGCGGAACCGCGAGCATGAGCGCCCCCTGCCCGCCGGGAAGCGGGCTGAGCAGCGCCGCGATCCGGCGCGGCACCGACCCGGGCCCACGCTCGGTCAGCAGCGGCAGCGCCCCGGGCGCCGGGTCCGCGCCCGCCACCAGCGCCGCCGCCCCGATCGCCCGCGCGGTCGCCCGCCGATCCCCCACCTGCTCGGCGGCCCGCTCATCGGCCCACCGCTCCATCAGGTACGGAAAGATCCTGGCCGCCCGCCACAGCAGCGGATGCGCGGCCACCGCCAACCGGCCGGCCAGCAGCCAGCGGTGGTGATGCCCGGCCAGATGGGCCCGCTCGCGCGCCATGACCACGGCCCGGTCCGCCGCGCTCAGCGCCCCCACCATGCCCTGCGTCACCACGATCCTGCCCGGCCGCCCGGGCAGTGTGAACGCGGCCGGCTCCTCGGCGGGCAGCAGCACCACGACGTCGTCACCGGGCAGCGCCGCCGCCTGCGCCCGCGCGGCGCGCAGCGACCGCCGCTCCCGCCACACCCCCGCCCCGATCGCCGCGGTGACCAGCAGCAGGAACACGACCGTCCCCAGATGCGGCAAACCCGGCAGATCCCCGCCCGCCAGAATCATCCCCGCCTCGACCGACACCGCCGCCAGGCTCACCAGGCTCGACACCGCCACCAGCAGGGCGGAGAAGACGAACGTCACCGCCGTCGGCCCCGGATGCTGCCGGTCGACCATGACGAGCATCGCCAGCACCAGCAGCGCGGGCGCCAGAATCGCCGAGACGACCACGTGATCGATCACGGCTCTTCGCTTTCCTGCCGCAGCACCCGCCGGACCAGTTCCTCGTCCGACGGCGACAGCCCCGAGATGAAATGCGTCAGCACCCGCGCGTGATCGGCCTCCGCGTCCAGCAGCCGCCGCATCCGCCAGGCCACCAGCCCGGACGGGTCCGAAGGGGCCGCGTAGCGGTAGGCGCGCCCCGAACGGCTGCGCGTGACGATGCCCTTGTCGTGCAGCCGGGTCAGTGTGGTCACGATCGCGCTGTAGGAGAGCTCGGCACCGGCCCGGGCGCTGAGCCGCTCCCGGACCTCACGTGGTGACAGATCGCTGGACGCTTCGTGGAGCACGGTAAGGATCTCCGTCTCCAGCGTCCCCGGTGGCCGGCGAGGACTTACCAAACGACGATAGCGGACACAACAGAACCACTCACCTCTCCGTCTGACCCAGCAGTGGCGCTGTTCACCCCATTCCCTGGTGCGTTCCATGGAGGGATGCCATCCATGACGAAACGGGCCTGGTCGGTGGCGACCGTCCTCGCCTTGGCCTGCGCGCCGGCTCCGGCCGCGCACGCCGCCGCACCGAACTGGTCCACCCGCACCCTGTCCTGGGGCACCAACACCTACGGTCAGCTCGGCGACGCCAGCGACGAGACCCGGACCACCCCGGTCCCGGTACGGAGCGTGCTCGCCCGCTTCACCCAGGTCGCGGCCGGCTACGAGCACACCGTCGCCCTGGCCAAGGACGGCACGGTCTGGGCGTGGGGCCGCAACGACGACGGTCAGGTCGGCGACCACGCCGCCGATCCCGTCCGCACCCCTGCCAGAGTCCCCGGTCTGACCGGCGTGACCCAGGTCGCCGCCGGGTGGAGCGGCAGCCTGGCCCTCCGCTCGGACGGCACCGTCTGGGCGTGGGGCGTCTACCCCTTCCTCGGCGACGGCACCCAGGCCAGCCGGGGCGTCCCGGCTCCTGTACCCGGTCTCACCGGCGTCGTGGAGATCGCGGCCAAGGGCTCGCACGTGCTGGCCCGCCGTACCGACAGCACCGTCTGGGGCTGGGGCCGCAACGCGGAAGGCCAGCTGGGCGACGGCACCTTCACCCGCCGTCTCTCCCCGGTACGGGTGCCCAGCCTCGGCGGCGTCGTCTCCATCGCGGTCAGCAAATATCACAGCCTGGCCGCGCGGGAGGACGGAAGCGTCTGGGCGTGGGGCAACAGCACCTACGGCTGGGACGGCTCCAGCTACGGCGGCGAGCTCAGGACGCCGGTCCAGGTGACGGGCGCCCCCAAGATCGTCAAGGTCGCCGCGGGGTACGACCACAGTCTCGCGCTCGACGCGTCCGGACGCCTGTGGGCGTGGGGCCGGAACGACAAGGGCCAGCGCGGGGACGGCACCCTCACCACGCCGCACAACCCCGGCGCGCCCAGACCGGTGCCCGCCCTCACCCAGGTCACCGCCATCACCGCCGGCCGGCGGACCAGCGCCGCGCTGTCCGGGGGCAACGTCTACACCTGGGGCGGCAACTCGGCGGGGCAGATGGGCGACGGCAACGCGCCGGCCGCCCGGCCGACCCCCGCGATCGTGCCCGGCGTCGGTCCCGCCATCGGCGTCACCGCCGGGATGGGCGACGGCCATCTCCTCGCCGTCCAAGCCGACCCGCCGCCCGCGCCGCCCGGCGCGACCCTCACGGTCCAGCCCGAGAGCGTCACCGTGAACGCCGGCCGCTCGGCCACCGCCACCGTGCTGGTCGAACCGATCAACGGCCTCACCGAGTCGCTGAAGCTGACCGCGGCCGGCCTCCCGTCAGGGGTGACCGTCACCTTCGATCCCCCGCTGGTTCCGCCCGGCCAGACCTCGGTCATGACCGTGACAGCCGGGCCCGACGCGCCGATCCGGTCGGAGACGGTGACCGTCCACGGGTACGACAGCAGCAGGACGTCTCTGGCATCCACCACGTTCGACCTGACGGTGTCCGGTCCCATCGAGTGAAAATACGTCGCGGCCGGGAAGCCGGAAGGCTACGGTTCTGAATAGCAATTCAAACAGCGGCTCCCTTTAATCGGCACCGGAAGGAACAGGACAGTGAACTACGAAGCCAGCTCGGAACAGGCGCGCGGCGCGCTGTCCCTCCGTGGCCTCGCGCTGCGACCTCGGCGAGCTTCCGGGTAACCCCCACGGGAACCACCCGCAAAGCCGCCCGGGAAACCAGGCGGCTTTTTGATTTCCCGCATGTTCGAATCGTGCTCCGGCAGCGCCGGACATTCGCCGCTCTAGCCCAACGGCAGGAGGCACCGTGCTCAGGACACGGGGGCAGTCGGGGTTCGAATCCCCGGGGCGGCACGCGAAAGGAACCACCAGCCCCGTTGGTCCAGCGGTTCAGGACGCCCGACTTTCAATCGGGAGATCGCCGGTTCGAATCCGGTACGGGGTACTAACGGGAATCGTCGGCGAGAATCTGCGCCAGGGCGTGCGCGGTCTGGCGAATCATTCCGGGATTGGTGTCCCAGTAATACGCCAGCCCGGTCACCGCTTGATAGAGCGCCCAGCCGCGGCCACGCGACCACGACGCGTCGTCAACCCGAGTTCGGTACGGAAACGTTGCCGGCTGGCACCCGCGAACACGTTCCACGCGGGCTGGAGATCGCAGGCGGGATCGCCGACATTGAGGCCGCCGAAATCGATGACCGCCGACAGACGGCCGTCGGCGACGATCAGATTGCCGGGAAGCAGGTCGCCGTGCACCCAGACCTCCGGGCTCGCCCATTTCGCGGCGCCGAGCGACTCCTCCCACAGGCGGAGTGTCGAAGCGCCGTCGATACGATCGCCGAGCTGGACGATGGAACGGCGAACCTGCTCGTCGCCTTCGGCGAGTGGCCCGCCGCGGGCATGCGGCAGCCGCGGATGCGCACCGGCCGTGTCGATCTGACGCAGTGCTCTCACGAATTCGGCCAGATCGACGGCCGCGCGATCCAGATCATGGATGCTGCCGTTGGCGTTCTCGCCGGGCAACCACTCGTTCACCGACCAGGCGAACGGGTAACCCTCGGCCGGTTCCCCCACCGCCACCTGCACCGGAACCGCGAGCGGCAGGCGCGGCGCGAACTCCGGCAGCCACCGCGCCTCCAGCGCCGCCGCTCCCACGGCCGACCCGATACGCGGCAGCCGGACAGCCAGGTGATCGCCAAGCCGGTAGATGTCGTTCTCCGTCCCGTAGGACGGGACCGGTTCGATCCGCAGCCCGGCCCACTGCGGGAACTGCCCCGCGACCAGACGGCGGACAAGCGCGCCATCGGTGTGGATCTCATCGGCATGCATCTTGGTCCGGCTCATCGCCGTCATCCTCGGCCGCCCGCCCCGGCCACGGCAAACGATTTTCGGCGATCAATCCGGGGTCAGGTATTCGGCCAGCACGACGGCGTGATTGATTTCAGGGTTCTTGGCGCCGTACAACAGGGTCACCGTCGGGTGCGCGCGGCCGAGCTGCCGGAGGGTGCGGGCTGCCGGGTTGGTGTCGAGTTCGGCGGTGTAGCGGGTGGTGAACTCGGTGAAACGGTCAGCCCGGTGGTCGAACCAGGTGCGCAGCTCGGGGCTTGGGGCCACTTCTTTCAGCCACAGGTCGAGACAGGCGTGCTCCTTGGACACGCCCCGGGGCCACAGCCGGTCAATGAGGACTCTGAAGCCGTCACTGGGATCCACCTCGTCGTAGATCCGTTTGATGCGGAAGGACACGGCTCCATCGTCGCACCCCTGCGACCGGCACGCTGGTTCCGCAGCGCCCTTGACCTGCTGAAACTGAGTGCAGCTGATGTTTCGCGCGTTCCCAAACTGCCGAAATAGCGCCATTTGTCGGCGCAAGGTGGATAGTCTCCCCGGAATGCCGCTTCGCCGGGGGTCTGGGCATGCGGATCATTCTGGCCGTGACGGTTCTGCTGCCGGGGCGTGCTCGACCGGCTCCGCACCCATTCATCCATCGTCTCCTTCATCCATCGTCTCCGACACCGCGCGGCCCAGCCGGTCGGCCAGGAACTCCTCCCACGTCCGCCCGCCCACGTCCGCCCTCGCCAGGGACAGATTCTCACCGGCCCGGTACGCGCGGCCCGCCTTACCCGGCATCCGGACCGGCATCGTCAGACGACGCTTGCCGCACAGCCGCAGGTATTCACGGCTCAGCTCGGCCAGGCCGTACACCTTGGGCCCGGCCAGGTCGGGCACCAGCCCGGCGGGCGGGCCCAGCGTCAGTTCCGCCAGCCGGGCCGCCACCTCGCCCGCGTCGACCGGCTGGAACCTGAGCCCGCCAGGAACCGGTATCACCGGCGACTTCGCCATCGTCCGCACCACGTTCAGGGCCAGGTCGTGGAACTGCGCGGCGCGCAACGTCGTCCACGGCAGCCCGGAGCCGGTCACGGCGCGCTCCGCGCCCAGTTTGGACCTGAAATAGCCCAGCGGAACCCGATCCGCCCCGATGACGGAGATGTAGACCAGGTGCCGCACCCCGGCCCGCGAGGCGGCCCGCACCAGGTTCCGGGTCGCCACGTCGTCACCCTTCGAGCCGCCCGCGAGGTGCAGGACGATCTCGGCGCCGTCCACCGCGGGTTCGATCCCCTCGCCTTTGAGCAGGTCACCGGTCACGTGCTCGACGCCGTCACCGGACTCGTGGCCGCGTCGGCTGAGCACCCGCACCTTGCTTCCTGCCGCCCGCAGCAGCGGTACGGTGAGGCGCCCGAGCGTGCCCATACCGCCGGTGACCAGAATGAGTGACGTCATGGCTTCTCCAAACTCGTCCGGACCATCTCCCCGTCACATCCGCGGAGCTTCGGGGGTCTAGGTCTGTGACACCCGGCGAGGAAGGAATGTGACACGTGGACGAGCAGGAATTGCTGACCGAGCGTTTCGGCGAACACCGGGCTCGTCTGCGCGCGGTCGCCTACCGGATGCTCGGCTCGGCGAGCGAAGCCGACGACGCCGTCCAGGAGGCCTGGCTGCGCCTCAGCCGCGCCGGGACCGGCGGCGTCGAGAACCTCGCCGGGTGGCTGACCACGGTGGTGGCGCGGGTGTGCCTCAACATGCTGCGCAGCCGCGACTCACGGCGCGAACACCCCCTGGACGTACGCATGCCCGACCAGTCGGAAGGAAGCGACCCGGAGGGGGAGGCGCTGCTGGCCGACTCCGTCGGGCTGGCCCTCCTGGTCGTGCTGGAGACGCTGACACCGGCCGAGCGGCTCGCCTTCGTGCTGCACGACATGTTCGCCGTGCCGTTCGACGAGATCGGCCCGATGATCGAACGCTCTCCCGCCGCGGCCAGGCAACTCGCCAGCCGCGCCCGCCGCCGGGTCAAAGGGGCCGATCCGGCCCCCGACACCGACCTGGATCGTCAGCGCCGAGTCGTGGACGCCTTCCAGGCCGCCTCCCGGAACGGCGACTTCGACGCGCTGGTCGCGCTCCTCCATCCCGACGTGGTCCTCCGAGCCGACCGGGAGGCCGGCCCCACCCGCTCGCCCGTCGTCGTCCGCGGCTCCCGCAACGTCGCCAGGGGCGCGTTCGCCGCCGCCGAACGGGTCAGGTTCACCGAACCGGCGCTGGTGAACGGGTCGGTCGGACTCGTGATGGCCGCGCGCGGACGGCTGCGCGTGGTCCTCGGCTTCACGATCGCCGCCGACCGGATCACCGAGATCGACGTGATCGCGAACCCGGAGCGTCTCCGCCTGCTCGATCTCGCCGTACTCGACCTCTGACGCCATCCCGAACGGTCACCCAGGGGTTCGGCGACCAGCCCAGCCAGCGCGAACGTGCGCTGCCTGGAGGGGCCGAAGCGTGGCGCAGGCGGCGGGTGGCGGTGGCGGCGCGCCCAGTCTTCGACGCTCTCCTCGCGCTCGAACTCGATCACGCCCTCGGCGCGCAGCCGGTCAAGGGCCACCTTTAACTCCCGTTGGGTTAGCCGCGCCGCCGTCGGAGGCATCACAAGCCCATGTCGGCATCGAGGCAGGCCGCGGCGTCCGCGCGGAGCTGGACCCGGCGGCGGGCCGCGAAGCGGGAACGGCTGGAAGCCGTCGAGCCGTTCGCCTCGGGCCGGGTGCTGGACGCCGGGCGGATCCTGGACGCCCTGCAGGCGCTGTTGCGTCCCGGCGACCGGGTCGCGCTGGAGGGCGACAACCAGAAGCAGGCCGACTTCCTGGCCGAGGCGCTGGCAGGCTGCGACCCGAAGGTGGTGCATGACCTGCATCTGCTGATCTCCTCGATCAGCCTGCCCGAGCACCTGGACGTCTTCGAGCGCGGCGTGGCCCGCCGCCTCGACTTCGCCTACGCCGGGCCGCAGAGCGTCCGGATGGCGCAACTGCTGGCCGACGGCAAGGTCGAGGTCGGGGCGATCCACACCTACGTCGAGCTGTACGCGCGGATGTTCGTCGACCTCGCCCCCGACGTGGTCCTGCTCTGCGCCGAGCAGGCCGACCGGGACGGCAACCTGTACACCGGGCCCGGCACCGAGGACACCCCGACCATCGCCGAGGCGGCGGCGTTCCGCGACGGCGTCGTGCTGGTCCAGGTCAACGAGCTGGTGGACAAGGTGCGCCGGGTGGACATCCCCGGCGACTGGGTGGACCTGGTCGTGGCCAGCCCCCGGCCGTACGCGCTGGAGCCGCTCTTCACCCGGGACCCGCGCCAGATCGGCCAGGTGGACATCCTGATGGCCATGCTGGCGCTGCGCGGCGTCTACGAGCGGCACGGGGTGACGGCGCTGAACCACGGGATCGGCTACGACACCGCGGCGATCGAACTCATCCTGCCCACCTACGGCGAGGAACTGGGCCTGCGCGGGAAAATCTGCAAGCACTGGACGCTCAACCCGCACCCGACGCTCATCCCGGCGATCGAGAGCGGCTGGGTGGAGTCGGTGCACTGCTTCGGCGGCGAACCGGGCACCGAGCGTTACGTCGCCGCCCGCCCCGACGTGTTCTTCACCGGCCGCGACGGCTCGCTCCGCTCCAACCGGGTGCTGTGCCAGCTCGCCGGTCAGTACGCGGTGGACATGTTCATCGGCTCTTCACTACAGATCGACGCCTCCGCGAACTCCTCGACGGTAACCGAGGGTCGGCTGACCGGTTTCGGCGGCGCTCCCAACATGGGGCACGACCCGCACGGCCGCCGCCACTCCTCCCCCGCGTGGCTGAGCCTGCCCGCCGGTGAACCACCCGCGCTACGGGGACGCAAGCTCGTCGTGCAGATCACCCAGACCTTCCGGGCCGGCGGCACGCCCGCTTTCGTGGAGTCCCTGGACGCGATCCAGGTGGGCGCGGACACCGGCATGCCCATCCCCCCAGTCATGATCTACGGCGCGGACGTCAGCCACGTCGTCACCGAAGAGGGAGTGGCCTACCTCTACAAGGCCTCCAGCCTGGCCGAACGGCGTGAAGCCCTGGCCGCCATCGCGGGCGCCACCCCGGTCGGCCGAAACCTGAATGAGCGGCGCGTCGAAGCACTACGCCGCGACGGCCTGGTGGCACTACCCGAGGACCTGAGAGTGGACGTCCGCAAAGCCAAGCGCTCCCTACTGGCGGCCCGCAGCATCGAGGATCTGGTCACCTGGTCGGGAGGTCTCTATGATCCGCCGGCCCAGTTCCGGACCTGGTGATCCGGCAATGACCACCCACCAGCCCGGACCCGGACCTGGTGATCCGGTGATGACCGGTGGGCGTGCGGCGATGCTGGCCGATCTCGCGGTCCGGGCCCTGGGCGCGGAGGCGCGGCTGGGGCCCAAGCCAGGCCTGGTCGACCATCGTGGCGGCGGCGCGCACGGCGACATGGATCTGCCGCTCATGCTGGCTTCCGCCGAGGCGCTGCGGCCCGTCTTCCGGTCGCTCGCAGTGGCGGCGCAGCGGATGGCCGTGGGGAGCGGGCTCCGTACCGAACTGGGGCGGATCGGGCGTGCGGGCGAGCGGGTCATGCTCGGGGCCACCCGTGGGGTGAACACGCACCGTGGTGCGCTGTGGGCGCTCGGGCTGCTGGTCGCGGGCGCCGCCACCGCCGCCGACGAGCCGTCAGCCGTCGGCCGGGCGGCCCGGCTGGCCGCGCTCCCCGACGCGGCCGACGCGGAGGGCGCGTCCGGGAGCGCGGCCAGCCCGGACGCGGACGTCCCTGCGAGTGTGCTCTCCCACGGCGAACGGGTACGGCGGCGGTTCGGAGTGCCCGGTGCCCGCGGCGAAGCGGCGGCCGGTTTCCCGCATGTAGTGGAGGTCGCGCTACCGCGGCTACGCCAGGGCCGGGCGGCCGGACACGCCGAGGACGTCGCCCGGCTGGACGCGCTGCTGGCGGTGATGAGCCACCTGAACGACACCTGCGTGCTGCATCGCGGCGGCCTCGCGGGACTGCGGGTAGTGCGCACCGGCGCGGCCCGCGTCCTGGCCGAGGGCGGTACGGGGACGGTCCCGGGCCGAACGGCCCTCGCCGAGCTAGACGAACGGCTGCGCGCGTACGGGCTGTCACCGGGTGGCAGCGGCGATCTCCTGGCCGCCGCGCTCTTCCTTGACATGGTGCCGCGGCATGGGTCCGGCGCCGAAACCGACCGAGAGGCCGTCTCGTGCAGACGCTGAACATGGAGTTCCCGGCCGACCGATCACCGGCCCGCCGGGCACACGTCGAGGTCGCCGATTCGGGGGATCTGGGGGTGCTCTCGTGCAAACGCTGAACTTCGACTTCCCGGCCAACCGGCCGCCAGCGCGGCGGGCACACGTCGAGGTCCCCGGTCCGAGCGATCTGGAGGTGGCCTCGTGCAAACGCTGAACTTCGAGTTCCCAGCCGATCGGCCGCCAGCGCGGCGGGCTCACGTCGGGGTGGCCGGTTCGGGGGATCTGGAGGTGCTGATGACGCCGGGGCCGGTAGGTGTCGCCCGGGTGCGTGTCCGCACCAGCGTCGATGGGTTCGACACCGTGTGGCGGGTCGTGCTGGAGCGTTTCTTCGCCCGCCACCCGGTGTCCGCCGGTTTCGAGCTCAACGACGCCGGGGCGACCCCCGGTGTGGTCGCGCTGCGGCTGCGGCAAGCCGTCGAGGAGAGCATGGAGGAGGACGGGAAATGACATCGATGACGGCTCGGGCCAGCTTCATCGAACTGGACGCACGGGCGCGCGCCTTCGCCCTGCTCGACGGCGGCACCGCCCGCGAACTTTGCGGCCCTTTCGACCGGATCGAGTCACCGTGGCTGGAACCCCAGGGTGTCGTCCCGCAGTCCGACGACGGGGTGGTCGTGGTACGGGGAAAGCTCGCCGGGCGAGCCGTCGTCGTGATCGGCATCGAGCAGGCCTTCCAGGGCGGCGGCATCGGCGAGGTCTCCGGCGTGAAGATCGCCACCGCCCTGTCGCTGGCCGCCCGCGACAGCCGCGCGGGCGTCCCCACCGCGGCGGTTCTGCTGCTGGAGACGGGCGGGGTACGGCTCCAGGAGGCCAACCTGGGCCTGGCCACGGTCGCGGAGGTCTGTGCGGCGCTGCTGGAGTTACGGCCGCTGCAGCCGGTCATCGGCGTCATCGCCGGAATGCTGGGCTGTTTCGGCGGAATGAGCATCGCGGCCGGGCTGTGCACCGAGTTGATCATCACCAGTGAGGGGCGGCTCGGACTGGACGGCCCCCAGGTGATCGAGTCCGAGGCCGGTGTCGCCGAGTTCGACGCCTCCGACCACCCGTTGATCTGGTCGATCGACGGCGGCGCCCAACGTATTCGGACCGGCCTGGCGGACACGCTGGTTCCCGACGACGTCGCGGCCATCCGCGCAGCCGTTATCGAGGGCCTTGGCCGTGGCGTGCCCGCCGATCATCGCTCCGGGTGGATCGACTCGCTGGGGGCGCTACTCGCAGCCGTCGACCCGACCGACCCGCCGGAACCGGCCGACCTACCGGCCATACCGTCGAAGGGGGATGAACGATGAGCCGGGCGCTGGCCGTGCCATCGAAGGGGAACGGCCATAAGCCAGGACGAGGGCGCTGGCTGTCTTGTCGAAGGAGGATCGGTCGTAAGCCAGGCGGGGGTGCTGGCCGTCCTGTCGAAGGATCGGCCGCGATCCGGGCAGGGGCGCTGGCCGTGCCGTTGAAGGGGAACGGCTATGTACCGGGGTGAGGGCGCGAGTCGTACCTTCGTCCGGCGAAGGATCGGTCATGAGTCGGGCGCTGGCTGTGCCAGCGAAGCGAGATCGGCCATGAGCCGAATTGAGGGCGCTGGCCGCGCCGTCGAGGATGGATCGCTCGTGATCTGGGTGGGGGCGCGAACCGTACCGTCGAAGGAGGATCGGTCATGAGCCGCGGCTGGAGCTGGACGCGGGCGCTGGCCGAAGGTGAGGTCGGCCAGGGGGTTCCGTCGGTGATCACCGCTGATGCCGTGCTGGGGGACGACACCGCCCGGCTGATCGCCGTCGTTCCGGATCCGGGGAGTCCGTACCATCGGGCGCGGAAGGGCGAGGTTGGTCTCCGTGAGGCGTTCGCCCTTGCCGGGGCGGTGGGCGGCGTCGTCGGGGCGGACGCGGGACTGCCCGAGGATCGGCGGCGTCCGATCGTCGCCGTCGTCGATTTGCCGAGTCAGGCGTATGGGCGGGTCGAGGAGTTGGTTGGGCTGCATCACGCGCTGGCTGTCACAGTGGACGCCTATGTGCGCGCTCGTATCGCGGGGCATCCGGTGATCGCGCTCATCGTCGGGGCGGCGCTGTCGGGTGGGTTCCTGGCGCACGGATTCCAGGCGAATCAGATCCTGGCGCTCAACGATCCGGGTGTGGTGATTCACGCCATGCACAAGGAGGCCGCGGCGAGGGTGACCCTGCGGAGTGTGGCGGAGCTTGACGAGTTGGCGCGGCGGGTGCCTCCGCTCTCCTACGACGTCGCCGAGTGGGCGAAGCTCGGGCTGTGTGACGACCTGCTGGAGGTTGAGAACGCGGCCGACCCGGCTGGCACGGATGTCCGGAAGGTGAAGGATGCACTGGTGGCCGCCGTGGCGCGGGCCCGCCGCGGTCCCCGTGACCTGAGCAACCGGCTGACCTCCCCCGGCGCGCACCAGACCCGGGCCGCGTCCATCCGCGTCCGCGAGGCGATGACCGCCCAGTGGGGGTGACCACGCAATGACACGTGACCGCGCAATAGCGGTGGCCGCGCTATGGGGTGGCCGCGCTATGGGGTGGCCGCGCTATGGGGGTGATTGCGCAATGGGAGTCAGCGCCCAATCGGGTCAGCGCCCAATCGGGTCAGCGCCCAATCGGGTCAGCGCCCAATGGGGATGATCGCGCGCCCGCACGACCTGCTTCTGCTCAGCGGGAGGTCGGCACCCGACGCCGCCCTCCCCGATTGGGCCCGCGCGTCGCTGGCCGCATGCCCTTGGGCGGTCGTCCGGCGGGCGCCATGCTCCCCCGGTCTCATCCCCGTCGGGGTGCGCGGAACCGAACGGCGGCTGCGGCACGCCGCCATCGTTCCATCGGACTCGGTCGTTCGCGTCGTAACGCCCGAGGATTTGCGGAAACGGCCGCCCAGACTCCCCCAGTTCGCCACCGCCCTCTCCGCCGTCACCCTGCGACTGTCCGCCGAACTCGGCGACGACGCCGTCTGGGGGCCGACCGGCAGCCTCGGCTTCGAACTCGCCACCGGGCGGCCAGTCACCCACCCGGGAAGCGATCTGGACCTGCTGATACGGGCACCACGCAGACTGGACCGGGCTCAGGCTGCGCGGCTGGTGACTGCCCTGACGGGGGTCCCCGTCACGGTCGACTGCCAGCTGGAGACCCCCCGAGGCGGACTGAGCCTGACCGAATGGGCCCACGCCGACGGTCTCGTCATGATCCGCACCGCGCACGGCCCGCAACTGGTGGACGATCCGTGGGCTCCCGAATGAAGGTCGCGTTCTGTCGGAACAGCCGGGGCGCTCGCCCACCCGTGAGCTCCCGAACGAGGATCGCGCCCTGCCCGGACAGCCGGGCCGGGCTCACCCACCCCTGGACCCTCGGATGAGGGTCGCGTTTCTGTACCCCGGTCAGGGCACACAGCGGCCCGGGATGCTCCACGACCTGCCTGATCACCCCGCCGTCGCGGCGGCGCTCGCCGAGGCCGAGCGGGTCCTGCCCGGGTCGGCCCGGCAGGACGGCGCGGAGGCGTTGGCGTCGACCGTCACCGCGCAGGTGGCCCTGTGCGTCGCCGGAGTCGCTTCGGCTGGTGCCCTGCTCGCCGAAGGCGTCATCCCTGACGCGGTGGCGGGGCACTCCTCGGGGGCATTTCCGGCCGCCGTCGCCGCCGGGGTGCTGACGTTCGCCGAAGCCCTCATGGCCGTACGCCGGCGTGGCGAGCTTATGCGCGACGCCTGCCCTTCCGGCTACGGCATGGCGGCCGTGCTGGGGTTGAGCATTCCGCAGGTCCGGCGGCTGGTCGAGTCGGCCGGCACCGAGGGTGAACCCGTCTATCTGGCCATCGTCAACACCGACCACCAAGCCGTGGTCTCCGGCAGCGATGCCGCCCTGGAGCGCCTCGCCGCGGCGGCGGCCCAGGCGGGCGCGCGGCGCGTTCAGCGCCTGGACGTCAGCGTGCCCTCGCACTGCCCGTTGCTCGCCCGGGTCGCCGACGCGATGGCGGACCACCTCGCCGCGCTCCCCCGGCGCCGTCTCCGTGTCCCCTACCTCGGCGGCGCCACCGGGCGGCTCCTGCACGACTCCGGCGCCGTACTGGACGATCTCGCCCGGAGCGTCGCCACCACCGTCCGGTGGCGTGACGGAATCGCCCTGCTCGGCGAACTCGGCACGGCCGTGTTCATCCAGACTCCCCCGGGACATGTCCTGGCCCGGATCGCCCAGGCCGCCCACCCCCGGGCCCGCGTCATCACCCTCGCCGACACCCGCGTCACCGACGCGGCAGCGCTCGCGCGCGGCCTTCACAGCCCATGACTTATCGTTTATCGTTGTTATCGAAAAACGATAAAAGAGGATTTCATGGGATGGACGGAACTGCGCACGTGGTCAGTCCGCATCTGGTGGGCGATCTTCGAGAACCTGGTCTACCTGGCTTTCGCGCTGTGCGTCGTCTACCTGGCCCAAGCCGGATGGCAGGCCGCGGGGCCGCCCTCGGATCACGCCAGCATGCAGGTGCCCCAGTTACGGGAGTGGCCGTTAACCAACCCCCAGCAGATCGGACCACTGAGGTCCACCCTGGAATACAGCGCGACCATCTCGATCGACCGGCCGGACAGGTGGCAGAACCTCGTCCTCAACACCCCACTGGTGGTCGGTGCGCTGCTGACCGCCATCATCGTCTTCCTGCTGTGGCAGATCGCCCGGACCCTCAGGTCAGGTGACCCCTTCGTACCGGCCAATGCCCGCCGGATCTTCCTGATGGCCGGTTGCGTGGCCGGATACGGCTTGCTCGTCGAGCCCCTCAGAACGTTCGTGGCGGTGTACATGGTCGACGGAACCCCCGCCGAAGGGCTGATCGACACCTATTGGCCGTTCACCGCGGCCCCCGTCGGATTCGCCCTCCTCCTGATCGGCCTGGGGACGATCTTCAGAAAGGGCGCGCGCCTGCGCGAGGACGCGGACGGGCTCGTCTGACATGCCGCCCAATCCCCAATACCGCATTCACGTGCACCTGGATCGGTTGCTGGCCGAGCGGGGAATGACGCTCACCGAACTGGCGGACCGGGTCGGCGTCACCATCGTCAACCTGTCGATTCTCAAGAACGGCAAGGCCAAGGCGATCCGATTCTCCACGTTGAGCGCGCTCTGCCGCGAACTCCGATGCCAGCCCGGAGACCTCATCACCCATGAGGAGCTACAGTGATAGTTAGTTAGCACAAGCAAATATCTGGAAGGTCGTCCTTGTGCAGACGGACCGCTATCGCTGGGTCCGCCGCCATCATCACCGACGCCTTTCCGGTGCACCGGCGCGGCATGGCCATGGGCGTCAACCAGGTCGCCGGGATCGCGGGCAGCTTCCTGGGCTCATCGCGGGCGGACTGCTGAGCGAGATCGACTGGCGGCTGGTGTTCTTCGCGTCCGCGCCGATCGGCGTCATCGGGACGATCTGGGCGTACAAGTCGCTGCGGGAGACCGTCTCCCGGGTGGCAGGCGCCCGGATCGACTGGCTGGGCAACGCGACGTTCGCCATCTGGCTGACCAGCCTGCTGGTCGCCTTCACGGCCGGGAACGCGGCCGGTCTGCTGACCGCGGTCGCCACCCTCGCCCAGGGCCTCACCCAGCACGGCGTACAGACCGCCGAAGCCACCCACATCGGGCAACTCCCCCCGGTCGGCGCCCTGTTCGCCGCCTTCCTCGGCTACAACCCGATCGAAAGCCTGCTCGCCCCGACCGGAACCCTCGCCCAGCTCTCCCCCCTCAACCCGGTTACCGTGGGCGGACCATGACAGACACGCTCACCGACGTAGAGCTCGCCGAACGCCTGCGCGCCACCCTGTCCCGCCTGGCCCGCCGCGCCCGCCAGCACGCCCCGCAGACCCTGACGGCGAGCCAGCGCTCCACCCTGTCCGCCCTGGACACGCTCGGCCCGGTACGCCTGGTCGACCTGGCCATCCACGAAGGGGTCAGCGCCCCCACCCAGAGCCGCCTGGTCGCCAGCCTCGAATCCTCCGGCCTGACCACCCGCACCCCCGACCCGGCCGACGGCCGCGCCTCCCTCCTCAGCCTCACCGACGAGGGCCACCGCCACCTCGCCCACCTACGCGAGGACCGCTCGGCATTCTTCATTGCCGGCGTCACCGCCCTCACCCCAGCCCAGCGCACCGCCCTCACCGCCGCACTTCCGGCCCTGGAGTCACTCGCGACCTCCTGATCCTCACTGTCGCTCAGGCTCGGACGCGCCACCAGGCCACGTCACCGCCTGAGGACATGGGGAATGCCACGGGCAGCTGCGCGGGTGGCGGCGTAGCGGGCGATCCTTCGTTGCTACTGGAGCCCGGCCGTTTCACCGATTCGAAGGAACTGCGTGGGCATCTGTTCGACCAACTCATCCCCGCCCTCCTCACCGCCCGCCCTGGGTCGGGGCGGTCGGTGGGAGATCCTTATCCGTCGGCGGTCGGCGGTCGGCGTGGTGGTCGCGTGGTGGGGGCGATTGCCCTGGTCAGGTCACGGTGACGGTGAGCGGGTCGGTCAGGGCGATGTAGCCGTTGTCGTGGAGGTACCAGGCCCTGTAGCTGCCCGGTCCGGGCACGGTGCCGGTGGTCAGAGTGATGGTGCCGCTCGCGTCGGGCGCGTACTTCCAGTCGATGGCCTCTTGCTCCGATGGCCTTTTGCTGGCGGGGTAGAGGCCGATCCAGTTCTTGGCGCTGCGAGTGTCCGGCGCGGTGGAGTAGCGCACGGTGAAGAACGTTCCCTTGGCGATGGTGGGTGTGTCGGTGGCGAGCGTGCTTGAGGGAGCGGCGGGGGCGCCGGTCGCCTCGTAGTAGGAGATGAGCAGGGCGGTGATGTTGTTGAGGTAGGGAATGAAGGCGGGAAAGCGCTCGGTGATGGCGGTTCGGGTGGCGGCGGTCAGCGCGGTGGGGTCGGCAGTGGAGGCGCCGAGGTAGGGCTCAAGCTTCTTGATGAGGGCGTACGGGCTGATGATCTTCTGGGTGGCCATCGCCTGTTCCAGGGAGGGATGGGCGGCGGGGGTGGTGGACAGGACGCGGCTGACGAAGGTGACCCGGTGCATGATGCGCCAGCACGGCGGCTTGCGTTCGGCCTGGCGGGCGGCCTTGAGGGCCTGGGCGTTGGGGTCGCTGCTGCGATCCAGCCATTCGGGGTCGATGACCTTGCCGTAGAAGTCCTCGAAGTTGTCGGTGGTGGTGTCGAGGTAGAGGCTCATGAAGCGGTAGGCGTCGACGCGGCCGGGCACCAGGGCGGGCCGGCCGTCGATGTCGAACAGGGGGGTGTCGCCGTCGTGTTTCTGCAGTCGGCGCCCGGGGGCGCAGTGGACGTCCAGGCTGAAGGTTCTGGTCGCTTCCTTGGACTTGGTGCGGGTGACGCTGTAGCCGGCGCCCATGGATGCCTCCACGCCGAACTTGAGGCCCTGTCCGAACGCCTCGAAGCCGAGAGAGAAGTGACCGCCGCGGGTGGCGTTGAAGGTGAAGGAGCCGGCCGTGGTCTCGGTGACCTGATCGGTGGTGCCGGTGGTCTCGGCGAAGAACCCGCCGGCGGCCGTCCACACGTAGGTGTTGACGATGTTGCGGCGAGAGGCCGCCCGGACGGCCGCCCGTCCCGCCTCGGGGTTGCCGCCCTGGGTCACCTCGGCGCCGGTGCCGCCCATCATCCCGTTGAGCACCTTGGCGGCCTGGCCGTGGGTGGGGTCCGGGACGTGGGTCTCGGTGGAGACCGAGTCGTAGAAGCCCTGCAGCTGCTGCTGCTCGCGCTGGATCCGCTTCTTGATCCGGTACGCCTCCGCGGGCCGGTAGTAGCTGAACTCGCCGCGCACGCCGGTGGCGGCGTTGGGGAAGTCCGGGTCGGCGAAGGGCCCCGGTTCCTTGGCCGTGCCGTGCTCGCCGTACCCGATGATGCCGTCCAGGGTGCCCTGTTTGGTGTAGCGGGGGTTGATCGGGAAGGGGATCAGGTTCCAGTCGCGGGGGATGTCGGGGCTGGGCAGCATCCGGTAGGCCACCAGGGCGCCGCTGTGGGCCAGGCGCAGCGCGTACAGGTCGGCGGTTTCGGACTGCACGACGGCGAAGCCGGTGTTGGCCGGCACCCACCGCTGCCCGGCGACGGGATTGGCCTGCCTGGATGTGTCGGTGCCCTCCCAGCCGCCGGTGAGCTCCACCTTGCTGGTGCGGGTGGTGTTGGCGCCTTGGGACACCTTGGTGTCGTGGCTCCAGCTGTTGGAGAACTTGAGCTCGACGCTGGCCCCCATGTCGAGCTCCACGGAGCCTGCGGGTTTGGCGATGCCGACGCCGAGGGGGGCGCTGACTGTCCAGGTGTCGTCCTTCACGGTCGAGGAGAAGGTCATCTTCAGGGAGGCGTCGACGCTGGTGTTCTTGTGTGAGGACAGGGCGTTGACGACGTTGTCGGCCTGGACGAAGGCGATCGAGGAGGCCCCCGCGTAGTCGTCGGCGGCGCCGGCGATCAGGTTCTCCGAAGGGACTGGCGGGGCGCCTTCGATGTAGCCGATGAGCTGCGGGTCGAACTGGGCCTGGCCCACCCAGGTGGTGGTCAGCTCACCGACCTTGAAGCCGGTGCTCAGCACCCAGGAAGTGTCCCGGATGTAGGTGTAGGCGCGTTTCATCACCCCGATCAGCCCGCCGTGGGCGATCTCCTGGATGTCGCCGTACTCGGTGGCGGCCGGGGTGTGGGCGATGGAGGCGTGGAAGGCGGTGCCGATGCCAGCGAGCGCGGAGCGGACCTGGGCGGAGTCGGTGGAGATCGGCGCGTTCGACAGCACGATCGCCGGCGGTGCGGAGGACTGGGTCAGGTGGTGGCCGCCCAGGCCCGCGTCGCTCACGTCCGCCCCGGCCACGGTGTCGTCGAGGTCGAAGGGGTAGTAGGCGATCAGGTCCCGGCGGTCCCCGCGGATGCGGCCGAACATGTTGTCCAGCACCTGCTCCTGGGTGCGGATCGTGCGCCACACGCGGATCTCGTCCAGGTTCCCGGTGAACGCCTCGTGGAAGGATCCGTCCGGCTTTTCGGAGGCGGCCAGGTTGAAGCGTGGTCGGAATCGGGGCTGAGACCCGCCGGTGATGTCGAGACCGCCGGACCACCGGTCCGTCGGTCTGGGGTCGGCCACTCGGGGTCTGGCCGGGGCGGCGCTCACCGTGGCGGGCGTGGCGGTTCCGTTGCGGTAGAAGGTGAATCGGTTGCCGGCCGGGTCGGGGGTGGGCACCCGCTCCACGTGGTGCAGCGTGGCGGGGTAGGAGCCGCACCGGTCGGCGGTCTGGGAGCCCTCGAACTCGGGGAAGGTCCACCACGCGGCCAGGCCCGTGGCCTTCTCCGTGATCGGGGCCCCGATCTGGTCGGGTTCCCTGGCCACGTTCCAGATCCGCACCTCCGACAGCGCGCCCCGCAGGCCGTAGCTGTTCTTGCCCACATGGTGGCGGCCCAGCTCCACCGGCGCGTCGTTGCCCACTGGCTTGGCGCAGTTATAGGAATGGCTGGACGGGAGGCGGCTGGCGTCGGGCGGGACGACGTAGAAACGGATCTCCATAGGGCCGTCCGGGGTAGTGGGGTTCCTGCGGGTCACCGCGACCTTGTAGAAGACGTTTTTCGACAGGGTCAGCGCTGATGGGCAGACCTGCAGCTGATCGGTTCCGCCGGAGCCCGACTCGAAGGCGAACGTCAGCACCCCGCCGGGGGCCACGTACAAGCTGTAGGGGACGGCCTGGTGGGTGCCCGCGCCGAGCGCGCCCTTGCCGACCAGCCCGTGCGTGACGTCCAGGGAGTCCAGTTTCACGAACGCCTCGATGGTCAGGTCGTCCACGATGTCCAGGCCGCCGGGCCCGCCGGCGTCCAGGTAGGCGGTCCCGTCCATGCCCATCGCCCAGCTCTGCTCGAACGACATCGCCAGATGCCCCCATTCGGACAGGGGAAAGGCTTCGCTGCCGCGGGCGGCCTGGCGGTCGACCTCGGCGACGATGACGTAGCCGGCCTCGCCGGTGGGCAGCGTGGCCTTGTCCAACCCCAGGCGGTAGTCGGCACTGCTCAGCTCGGCCTGCACGATCTGGGTGGGGCCATCGACGAACGTCGGATAGGCCCACGCCTCCAGGCTCAGGTCGCCGGTCGGGGCCAGGTCGTCCACGGTCGCCCTGCGCCTCATCTCCAGTCGCTGGGCGTCGGCGGCGTCGAAGGAGAAGGCACGCCCGGGCGCGTCGCCGTGCCAGCGCGGCGCCAGCGGCTCGCTGAGGTCTTCGGCCGTCCCGGCGGGCACCAGGCTGGTGGCGCTCTCGGCGTGCGCGCTGACCAGCAGCGAGCCGCGAGCCGCCGACATGCCGGGTACGGTGCTGGTGGCGTGGGTGTAGTCGTAGACCGCGGTGCGCACCTGGGCGCCCGGCCCGGCGGTGAGGTTGCCGGTGGTGAGGGTGATCTGCGCGGAGCCGGTCGGCGCGGTCGCGACGGTGCGGCTTTGCTCGCCCACCATGATGGCCGAGCCCGGTTCCGGAGAGGTCGCCGGCGGTTCGGCGAGTGTCACGGTCTTGTCCTTGACGGCGACGACCACGCCCAGGTCCGTGCCTCGCGTGGAGCCGTTCAGGACGGCGGCCAGCAGGTCGGCCTGATCGGGCGCCGCGGTGAACGTCTCCGTCGCCGCGCCCTGGGTCACCACCACGGCGCACCGGCCGGGACCGTCCGCGCTCACCGTCACGGCGAAGTCGGCCAAGTTCGCCGCGGTGTCGCGGCTGGTCAGACGCAGCGCCTTCTGGTCGGCCAGGACGATCTGCTTGGCGGCCGGGTGGATGGTGGTGGAGTAGTAGGCGGAGAAGAACTCGTTCTTGCCGCCGCGGAAGTACAGCGCCACGTCACCGGTGGAGCTGTCCAGCAGGGCCGGGGCGTGGGTGGTCCAGGCGAACGACAGCAGAGCCCCCAGCACGGTCAGCCCCGAGCGGTCGGTGTGCACCGTCGGCATCGGCAGAACGGCCTCCGCCGCGCCCATCAGGCCGCCGCTGAGGATGGCCAGCGCGTTTCGCGCCGCCTGGAACGTCGCCTGGTCCGAGCCCAGCCGGCTCCTGGCCGCCTGCCCCTCCGCCTTGCGGCCCTCAAGGCCGGCCGCCTCCGCGAGGAGGTCTCGCTCCCGTTGGCGGTGGCCTCCCCAGTCGCGGGCGGGGCCTTTGATGTTCTCGTTGAGGTCGTGCAGGGTGAAGCCCGGCACTCCTCCGTACACCTCGTCGTGGATGGCGTCCAGCCGCGCGATGATGCCCGGAAGCTTCTGTGCCAGCGCCTGGTCGTTGTAGAGCTGGCCGCGCGCCGCGGTCACCGCGGCCTCGGCCTCCGCGCGTCGATCCTCGTCCTCGGTCGGGTTGGGTCGGCCGAGCCAGCTCAGGTCGACCACCCCCGGCGGCGTGGCCAGCTTGCCCTCCTGCGACAACGCGAAGTCCACGGTGGCCACATAGTGGCGTCCGGTCGGCTGGCCCTCGGGCGGCGGCCCGGACGTGGCGCAGGCCAGGAGCACCCGCGCCTGCCTTTTCTCCGGCGCCGCAGTGGTGGCGTACCCCGTCGCCATCGATTCCTGCTGGTAGTACATCGTCGCCGTCAGACCCGCGACCACCTTGCGCCCGGCGATGGAAAAGGTGTGCCGGACCACGCCGGGTCCGTCGTAGAGCGGCGCGTCCGAACTCGTCCACACCGGGCCGGCCTCCAGGCTGCCGGCGAACCGGTTGGCACTGCGGTCCCGCACCTCGGCGCCGGCCCCCTCGTCGAAGGGGAAGTAGGCGAACAGGCCGGGCTCGGTGCCGGCCAGGCGTTGGGCCCGGCCGGTGAAGTCGGTGCGGGCGAGGTTCCAGACGCGCACCTCATCGATCTCACCGGTGAAGGGATCGGCCGTGGGGCCCGAGACGTGCCGTTTGCCCACGAGGAGCTTGGCGGTGACCTCCACGCCCGTGGTGGTGGCGTGTGTTCCCGCCGGCGCGCCGTCCAGGAACAGGCGCATCTGCGATCCGTCGAACACCGCCGCCACGTGCGTGTACACCTTCATCGGGACCGCCGTGGCGGAGGTGAGGGTCTGGGCGCCGTGGGTGAACACGAGCTTGCCGTCGGCGTTCAGGCTCAGCTGAACCGGGGTGTCGGCTCCGTCCGCGTCGGTCCGGCCCACGATGATGCCCTTCGGGCTCGCGGGCTTGATCCACGCCTCCAGCGTGTAGGGGCCCGCCGGCACCGCCGTGTCCGCCTCGCCCGCGATCACCGGGCCGCTCGTGTCGCCTTCGAAACGCAGCGCGGTGCCCGCCCGGTCGCGGCTCGGGCGTACCGGCACCAGCGGCTGCCCCGTGTGGGAGTCGATGCCCGGCGCCCGTTCCAGCACCGAGGCGGCGAATTTCGGATCGGGGCTGGTGTACAGCTGGGTGCCCTTGACGTTGAACAGGCCGTCGGTGCTCTGCTCCAGGTTGTAGGAGCTGATGGCGCCGGTCTCGGCATCGCCGGTGAAGATCTGCCAGCGCGAGGATCCGGCCACCGCGGTGGGCAGCAGCAGCACGGAGAGCATCCCCTCGCTCAGCGTGCCCACGAACGACAGCTTCAGGGTCGGCTCGAAGAACAGCTTTCCCTCCATGTCGCGGGTGCCCAGCGTGTCGCCTCCGGAGGCTGGCGCGACCTTGCTGCGGCTGCGCTGGTAGCGCACCTCCACCACGGGCTTGAGTTCGGAGCCGACCAGGACGAACCGGTCGCATAGCAGCGAGGCGTCGGTCAGTGCGTCCCGCGTTCTGCCGACCAGGATGTCGTCGGTACCCTTCAGATCCGCGCCGCCCCCGGTCGTCGCGTACACCGCGTCGCCCTCGTCGGCGGCTATCGACTGCCGGAACAGCAGAATGTGGCGGCCATCTGACAGGACCTGGATGGGAAAGGCGGAGGTCAGCCGGGCTGTGGTGGACAGAAACGGGTCGTTCTCCCCGGCCAGCAGCGTCTCGGAGGCGAGCACCTCGGCCCCGCCGCGCTTCTTCACCACCGGCATGACCTCCGGCACCGGCACGTCGGCGCTGACATCGACGAGTTCGGTGGGGAAGGGCAGCAGGCCCGGTTCGGCGTTCCAGTACGCCGCGTCCAGCGCTCCACGCGCCCGATCGGCCTGGTCCAGGCCCAGCACGCTGTAGTAGATCCTGCGGTCGGCGCTCAGCGCGAACGCCACCACCATCCCCGCATGGCGCACCATCGTGGTCGAGATGTACTCCCTGTCGCTGTAAACCCTCAGCAGATTCTTGTCATCCATCACCGAACTCCTTTTACGGCCCGGAAAATACATGAAAAGCCACGCACCAGCGAGGAAACGCATGCCCGAAACATGCGAACGGGTGCGTGTGGAAAAAACATATTTACGGACAGACCGGCCCGACGCCCGTGAGGCCTCGACACCGCCAATCCTGTCGTCGGCGCGGCGGATGTCCGTGACCTCTGCTTGGAACGTTCCTTCCTGCGGAAGTACAGTTAGGCTCTCAGATCCGCTCACCCGCCCTCTCGCCTGGGTCACCCGCCGGGTGGCAATCTCCTGCCGCCTCCGAAAGACCGTCCCGCCCGCGATCAGCGGGACTAAGACCCCACATTGCGTGACGAATAACAATCAAGCAAGACAGACATCGCTAACCTGCGTTCCGCGTAATTCCCGGCAGCCGCACTCTGATGGGCCTTGGCCCTACCATTTCGACCGCAAGACACCGCTACGCCATTGTTGTGACATCAAGGCGAAA
>NZ_BLAD01000057.1:16734-120439 GCF_009687845.1 Acrocarpospora corrugata | reverse complement strand
AGACGACTTCCGCAACCCGCTGATCGCTCTCGGTCTCACGATGTGAGAACTCCTTCAGCCCTGCCCCCCTACGTCATCAAAGTTGCCCGGACGAGCTCCCCTGCCGCATTACAGCAAGGTCGTCACGCTAAGTCGTTGACCATCACGCGTGCGAACTCAGACACGACGCTACTTCCACGCTGGGTCAGACCACCGTCCACCCGCATCCCGCTATTCGTCCGAAATGGCCCGGACAAACTCCACGAGTTTCCATACGGAGGTGGACGGGTTTCTCATGTGGTCCTTTCCCTCGGGCTCGATTGCCCTGGCACGCCGACAAGCATCGTCAATGCCATCCACAAAGTCCGCGATCCTGGTGCCTCCTTTGCTCCACCCCGGCACCACGCGCTTCAGCGCCTTCTCGACTTCACCCGCCGCCTGGAAGGGAGCCCGATGATCTTTATGGTGCAATAGAAGCCAGAAATCAAAGCACGGAGTGGAGAGCGCCAGCCGAACGTTGATGCCCGCCTTCGCCAGCATCCTCTCGGTGAGCTTAGGTTCGAGCTCCGTGTCGAGGACGCACCACACTTCATCGCTGTCGTCATAATCATCAGTGCGCCGGCGTCGCTGGGCCTCCTCTATGACACCGAGGTGGTCAATCTTCGGGTTGACCACGTCGAGCACCGGCCCACCACGCGTACGCATGCCCAGGAAGTAGCGTTCCTCAGTTTCGCCTTCACAAAGAATGAGGAATCGCTTGCGCTCAACCCGCGTACCGGAGGAACGACGCTCAAGGAACGACCTTCGCTCAATCGACGATCGACGTGTGAGGCCCTTGTTGTCCTTGGGCTGCCGGGGAGACATGTTCCGAATCTACACGTGTGGCGAGCGCCGTCATGAAGAGATTGTCGTCCACATTCGGCACAGCACCATATCGACCGGTAAGGTAGCGACGCTCTCTGTTGTCCTCTTTGCGTGGCTTGAAGTCTGTTAGCGGGAAAAGTTGGGTTCCACCGTCTTCGCTCTTTTCAGTGAACCAGATCTGATCACGTCTGAGCACGTCTCGGCCCTGCACCCGACCGAGCAGCGCCGAGTCATGAGTGGCGAAGATGAGCTGCGCACCACGCGGATTGGTGACCGGGTCCTGGAAGAGCTGAATCAGCTTTGCGCTCAGATAGGTATGCAGGCTGGCATCCAACTCGTCCGCGAGGAGAACACTCCCGTATTCCAAGACTGGCAGCACCGAGATAGCAAGTTGAAACATCTGCTGGGTGCCCTCGGACTCTTCATGCAGAGGAAGAGTGAACTCACCGCCACCGCATACATGCCGGAATAGTAGCCTTGTCTGACGCTGCGGCGTGAGGTCCCCTCCGAGTCTTTGCCTTCGCGCAACCCGCGAAGCCAGCTCCTCATCAGTCTCTTCGACGATCTCAAAGTCTGCTATACCCGTATCCGCAGCACGCATCAGATTCGCTATGCGCTCCTGAAGCTCAGGAGCCCCCAAGGAGCCCAGCTTGTTTGTGAGCACTCCTCTATTCATGTTCACCGAGGGTGACCGAAAGCGGTGGGCAGCGAACCAACCGTAGACGGGTCGCAATATTTCCTGACGAGCTCGGGCCCCCACCGACAGAAGAAGCACATTTGGCTCTACGAGCTCCTGCAAGCTCTTAATTGAGTCAGGAGTGTCCACTCCATACGTGAAGTGGCTGCCATTGCGCTCGAAGATTTTGCGTTCCCGCTTAAGTGGGTAGCTATACAGCCACTCCTCAATCACAGCGGCATCATCAACGGCAAATCCGTAAGTGTAGCGAACTCCGTCGATGGACAAATCCACTACATAGCTGGAGGGCTCAGCACCGTTGAGTGCGAACGGATTACGCCGCAGCCCTCCCCCGGGTTCGTTCTCACGGAAGGACCATCTAACGACATAAGCCATATATCGGATCGCATCAAGCACATTGGACTTCCCCGATGCGTTCGACCCAAAGATCGCTACAACGGGTACCGCCAGCCGCTCTTCGCCGGGAGCATCCTGCTCGTCGTAAGCGGGCGTCAGCAGCAGCTGCTGCTCCTCACGCAACGACCGATGATTGGCCACGCGAAAACTAAGCAACATTCCGCCTGTCACCCCCTCCTGGAGAGACTCCCAGCCTACATCGTGCGGAATATCAACACGGAAGATCGCGAACCATGCTGCGCCCAGTGTGCTACCGGTGAACACTCACAGGCCCATCGACAGGTTCCACATCTACAGCCGCCGTCGGCTCACCGCTTGGCCTCGCTGGGAGAGAACGTCGACAAGCGATGGGTCAGTGAACGCGGTAGAGACCTGACACAGAAAAACCCTCCACCTGTTTCCGCAGGTGAAGGGTTTATTGTGGGCGGTACTGGGTTCGAACCAGTGACCCCTCGCTTGTAAGGCGAGTGCTCTACCGCTGAGCTAACCGCCCCTGAGCCGGTTACACCTTACGGTACCGAAGGTGCTGTCGGCACATCGGTTTGGCACGCGACAACACTCGAACCGGTGGACTTGATGAGACTCGTCTGTGTAGTCCGTATGCGGCCCGGTAGGTAGGGGTCTGCCACAGGACCCGTTCATGGTGACCTCGTCGGCGTTGCCCGGAGGTCCGGGCGCCAGGAGGATTCGCCGGCGGCCCGCCAGCCCAGGATGGCCGCGCCCAGCATTCCGGCCTGTACGCCGAGCTGGGCCTGGCGGAGGGGTGGCGGCTTGCGGAAGGACAGGCGGTCGGCCAGGCGTTCTGCGAGGGGGTCGAGGATGACGGCGCCGGCTTCACCCAGGCCGCCGCCGATGACGATCATGGAGGGGTCGAGGAGGAGCGTGTAGGAGGCCAGGGAGATGGCCAGCGCGTCGATGGCCTCGTTGAGCACCTCCGCCGCCGCGGTGTCGGTGGCGGCGCGCTCGACCACTTCCTTGGCCGTCACAGCGCCCTGGGACCGGGCCTGCGCGTTGTTCGGCTCAGCGAGCGTGACGCTCTGCTCGGGGGTGGTGGCGATGCGGGCGGCGTAGCGGCGGGCGAGGGCTCCGGCGGAGGCGTAGGTCTCCAGGCAGCCGCGCTGGCCGCAGGCGCACTTCTCGCCGTCCGGCCACACCGCCGTGTGGCCGATCTCACCGCCCCAGCCGTTCGCTCCCCCGTACGGCTCACCGCCGACGACCACCGCCCCCGCGATACCCGTCCCCAACGGAAGAAACAGGAAGTCGGCCACCCCACGCCCGGCCCCGAAAACGCTCTCGGCCAGGCCGCCAGTCCGCACATCATGCCCAAGCACGGCAGGTATCCCATTCGGCACGAATGACGAAACCGGAACGTCTCGCCACCCGAGGTTGGCCGCGTAAAGGGCAACCGCCTCGGACACGATCCCCGGCACGGCCAAGCCGACCCCGGACGGCGCCATCCCGAATGTCGCGGAGCCAGCCGCCGCCAGTTCCGCCACATATGTCCGGATCCCGGCCACCACCGAATCCGGCCCGGCCTCCCGCCCGGTATCCCTCCCAGGGAAAACCGTCACCTCGCCGGCAAACGTGACGAGGCCGCCCTTCATCGATGTCCCGCCCACATCCAGGGCGACCACGTAGCTCACCGGCACATCGTGCTCAATATCCCGCCGATTGCCAAATCACCCGCCTTGCCACTAAAGGCCGGGATTGGCACCGCCCGAGGTCACTTACGGCCAAGCACCCGGTTCAGCGCCGCTTCGACCTCCGCTGACAGCGCCGACAAGTCAGGCGTTCCCGGGCTCGATGCCTGCGCGAGCCGTACCAACCCGCAAGCGCGGCACTCGACCTCGCCAAGCCGGCAGATAAGGGTAGTGGACGTGCACGTCGCGCAAGCGTCCAGATCCAGGTCGGGGGCACGTTGGCAGTCCGGGCAGACCAGGACCTGCGCTTCGTGGCGCACGCCGCGTTTCCAGGGGCTGGCGCCGCGGACGGGGTCGGTCTGCCGGGCCCCGCATCGATAGCAGGGCATATTCGCCTCCCACAAGGCAAATCGGGGCAAAAGTTGATATATCCGGACCGAAACGGCCATATCGGGTTAGCGGCGGGAATCGCCGTGGTCACAGTTGGGTGAGTACCTTGCGGTACTCGGTGACGTCCCGTGGCTGGCCGATCGCGGTGACGATCCGCCAGCGGAGCACGCCCTCGCCGTCAAGGATGAAGGTGCCCCGGCGCGCGACGCCCTTCTCCTCGTCCAAGACACCGTACGCCCGCGCGACCTGACCATGGGGCCAGAAATCCGAGAGGAGGGAAAACGAGTACCCCTCGCGATCCGCCCAAGCGCGTAGTGAAAATATCGAATCCACCGAAATCGCCAGCACCCGTGCCTCGACGGCGGCCAGCTCGCGGAGCTCGCCCTGGCAGATTCCGGTGAAGGCGGCCGGAAAGAAGACGACTACGACGGGCTCCCCCCGGAGCCCGGACAGCCGGACGGGTGTGCCGTGATGATCCTTCAGTTCGAAGTCCGGCGCGATGCCCCCGATCTCCACCGCGACACCCCCTCAAAGTCATAGAGAACCTGCCGTACGGCAGGCGCCGTACGGCAGGGACGACCAGGCGACGTTAGCGGCGGGCCTTGAAGACGAGCCTCGTGCCCGACCAGTCCTGAGCCGCACTGATGCTGCTCGTCTGGGAGAGCCCGGCTGTCGTGGCGTCCTCGCCGATGTCGCTCGGCTCAACATGGCCGGGCCGGCCCGCCTTGGGCGTCAGGAGCCAGATCTGGCCTCCGTCCGCGAGGGCGGTCATGGCGGCGGTGAGGGCGTCGAACAGATCGCCGTCGTCGTCGCGCCACCACAGCAGCACCACGTCGACGACATCGTCGTAGTCCTCGTCCACCAACTCGTTGCCGGTCAGCTCTTCGATGGACTCGCGCAGTGCGTCGTCGCTGTCCTCATCCCAGCCGACTTCCTGCACCACCTGACCCGGCTTGAGGCCAAGTCGTTCGGCCAGGCCGCGCTCGCCCTGCGCCTGACCCGCGGTCGCGCTCACGTTCATCCCTCCTGCTTGGCTTGACCCCGCCGGAAACCTCTGCGGGTATCGTTCGGCACAGTCCACACGCTGTGACCCATCGTCGTCAACGGTCGCCACGGTCAGTGACCCGCACCGTTATCTGCTAGCTGGACAAAAACGACAAACGGACACGTCGTTCCGGGTTGTCGATATTGAGGTCCACCACCGCTATCGACTGCCAGGTGCCGAGCGCCAGCGTCCCGGCCAGCACCGGAATAGTCGCGTACGGCGGAATCAGGGCGGGCATGACATGTGACCGTCCGTGACCCCTGGATCCGTGCGCGTGGCGCCAGCGGTCGTCCGCGGGCAATAGGTCGCCGAGCGCGGCCAGCAGATCCCGGTCGCTGCTCGCGCCGAGCTCCATCAGCGCGATGCCGGCCGTGGCGTGCGGCACGAAGACGTGCAGCAGGCCGTCGCCACCGCATTCGGCCGCGAACTGCTGGCACTCCTCGGTGATGTCGTGCACCTGCTCCCGTGAGCCGGTTCGCACGTCTATTACCTGAGACCTCACATCGGGATCCTATGCCCTCGCTGAGCTGCGATGACGAACGCGCCACCTCTTCGAGAATGCCGAAATTCCCGTTGAATGCGCGCCAGGTGGGTACGTGGCAGTGTGAGCGGGTAGGGGCCGTACCGGCTGCGTAAAGGAAGTTTTGCGGAGCCGGAAGATCAAGTGACAGCGCTAGAATCGCCCGCCGACCGGAGCCACGTTCACATTCGCGGCCCCCCGGTGTGCACGGTTGGCGAAAAACGTCCTACCATCGGTGGTCTAGGCCACAGCCCCCGGTCAGCAGCGGGGACATCTTGGTTTACCGGGAAGTAGAAGATGCGCTTTCCGGGGCGACGAGCCAGGATGGAAGCCGAACCCTAGACCGACAAAAGTCCATCCTCGGAAGGCGAGACCCAGTGGCTTCCGGACGCCAGCGTTTCTCGATCATCAGCGACGGCCTACCCAGCCAGGTGCCTGATGTCGACCCCAGCGAGACCCAGGAGTGGCTTGAGTCGCTCGACAACGTCGTCAAGGCGGAGGGCAGAACCAGGGCCCGCTACCTGATGCTCCGGCTGCTGGAACGCGCCCGGGAACACCAGGTGGGCGTGCCGGGATTGCGCAGCACGGACTACATCAACACGATTCCGCCCGAGCGCGAGCCGTGGTTCCCCGGCGACGAGTATGTCGAGCGCCGGATCCGGGCCTACATCCGGTGGAACGCCGCCGTGATGGTGACGCGCGCCAACGCCAGGACCAACGTGGGCGGGCACATCGCCACCTATGCGTCGGCCGCCTCGCTGTACGAGGTGGGGTTCAACCACTTCTTCCGCGGCAAGGACCACGGCGAGTCCGGCGACCAGGTGTTCTTCCAGGGGCACGCCGCGCCGGGCATCTACGCCCGCGCCTTCCTGGAGGGCCGCCTCACCGACGCCCAGCTGGACGCGTTCCGGCAGGAGCTGTCGCACGGCATCAAGGGCCTGCCGTCCTATCCGCACCCGCGGCTGATGCCGGACTTCTGGGAGTTCCCCACCGTATCCATGGGCCTGGGGTCCATCGGGGCGATCTACCAGGCCCGGTTCAACCGCTACCTGAACGACCGCAAGATCAAGGACACCTCGCGTAGCCACGTCTGGTGTTTCCTCGGCGACGGCGAGATGGACGAGCCCGAGTCGCTCGGCGCGATCGGCCTGGCCTCGCGCGAGGAGCTGGACAACCTCACCTTCGTCATCAACTGCAACCTGCAGCGGCTCGACGGCCCGGTGCGCGGCAACGGCAAGATCATTCAGGAGCTGGAGTCGTACTTCCGCGGCGCCGGCTGGAATGTGATCAAGGTGGTCTGGGGCCGGGACTGGGATCCGCTGCTCGCGGCCGACGTGGACGGCGCGCTGGTCAACCAGATGAACACCACGCCGGACGGTCAGTTCCAGACCTACTCGGTGGAGTCCGGGGAGTACATCCGCAACCACTTCTTCGGCGGCGACCCGCGGCTGCGCAAGATGGTCGAGCACCTGACCGACGACGACATCCGCAAGCTGTCCCGCGGCGGCCACGACTACCGCAAGGTCTACGCGGCGTTCAAGGCCGCCCGTGAGCACGTCGGCCAGCCGACGGTCATCCTGGCCCAGACGATCAAGGGCTGGACCCTGGGCAAGGACTTCGAGGCGCGCAACGCGACGCACCAGATGAAGAAGATGACCAAGGCCGAGCTGAAGGAGTTCCGCGACCGGCTCTACCTGCCGATCCCGGACAAGGATCTCGAAGGCGACATCCCGCCCTACTTCCACCCGGGCGAGGACAGCGACGAGATCGCCTACATGAGGGAGCGGCGCGCCGCCCTGGGCGGTTTCCTGCCCAAACGGGTGATCCGCGCCAAGCCTCTCAAGCTGCCCGGGGACGACGCGTACAAGCAGCTGGCCAAGGGGTCGGGCAAGCAGAACGTGGCCACCACGATGGCCTTCGTCCGGCTGCTCAAGGACCTGATGCGGGACAAGGAGATCGGGCACCGGTTCGTCCCGATCATCCCGGACGAGGCGCGCACGTTCGGGCTGGACGCCATGTTCCCGACCGCCAAGATCTACTCGCCGTACGGGCAGACGTACGAGGCGGTCGACCGCGACCTGCTGCTGTCCTACAAGGAGTCCACCGAGGGCCAGATCCTGCACGAGGGGATCAGCGAGGCCGGTTCGATGGCCTCCACGATCGCGGTCGGCTCGGCGTACGCGACGCACGGCGAGCACATGATCCCGATCTACATCTTCTACTCGATGTTCGGCTGGCAGCGCACCGCCGACCAGATGTGGCAGCTGGCCGACCAGATGGGCCGGGGCTTCCTGCTCGGCGCGACGGCGGGCCGGACCACGCTGAACGGCGAGGGCCTGCAGCACGAGGACGGCCACACCCCGCTGATCGCCTCCACCAACCCGGCCGCGGTCTCCTACGACCCGTCCTGGGGGTTCGAGGTCGCCCACATCGTCAAGGACGGCCTGCGCCGGATGTACGGCGAGCGCCAGGAGAACGTCTTCTACTACCTGACGATCTACAACGAGCCCTACCCGCAGCCCGCGGAGCCGGCCAACGTGGACGTGGAGGGCCTGCTGAAGGGCCTCTACCTGTTCGCTCCGGCCTCCGGGAGCGGCCCCAAGGCCAACATCCTGGTGTCCGGCGTGGCGGGCCCCTGGGCGCTGGAGGCGCAGCGCATGCTGGCCGAGGAGTGGGGGGTGGCGGCCTCGGTCTGGTCGGCCACCTCGTGGACGGAGCTGCGGCGTGAGGCGCTCGCGGTGGAGGAGCACAACCTGCTCAACCCGGACACCGAGCAGCGGGTGCCGTACCTGACCAGGAAGCTGTCCAACGTGCCTGGGCCGTTCGTGGGCGTCAGCGACTACATGCGGGCCGTGCAGGACCAGATCGCGCAGTGGGTGCCGGGCGACTGGACCTCGCTGGGCACCGACGGGTTCGGCCTGTCGGACACCCGGTCGGCGCTGCGGCGGCACTTCCACGTGGACGCGGCGTCGATCACGCTGGCGGTGCTGACCCAGCTGGCGCGGCGCGGCGAGCTCAAGACCGAGCTGCTGCGGGACGCGATCGCCCGCTACCACCTGAAGAACGGCGTGACCGAGGTCGGCGCTCCGGCGGAGACCAACGACACGGAGACGATGGGCGTCTGAGTTCGTGAAGGAGGGCGCCGCCTGAGGCCGGGCGGCGCCCTTCGTCATGTCAGGAGAAGCACTTCGCCGAGATGGTCGGAGGGTCCGGCACCGTCGGCTCGCAGCCTGGCGGGATCTTCGGGCTGTCGTCGGTCCAGCCCGCCGCAGAAAAGACCATCTCGATGAGGGGCGTCTCTCCGGGCAGGTCACGGGCGTTGGGGATGAAGGGACCCGGCGCCTTGCGGTAGGCGCGCAGGGCCGCCACCCGTCCGGTGGCGCGGTCGATCACGAGGTCGTCGATCGTGCCGCCCATCTGCTCGGGCCGGGTGAGCACGACCGTGTCCGCGTCGGCGCGGACCTGGACTCCGGGGAGGTCGGCGAGCAGCCGGTAGAAGGCTCCCCGCGTCTGGTGGGTGACCGGCAGCTGGGCCAGCGTGTTCACGCTGATGCCCCACAGCCAGTCCATCTGGTAGGAGTCCCCATCCCGTTCATGCGGTTTGCGGTAGTAGGTGAGCAGCTTGGCGCGGAGTTCGGCTGGGTCGCCGGGGAATTCCATGGAGGGGACGCCGGTCGACGGCCAGGCGGGCCGCACGTCCAGCCCCTGGCCGCTCCGGACCATGAAGCTGCCCGGCCAGATGTCGAACCTGGTCTTCTCGCTAAGGGAGGTCAGCGGGGACGGGCAGTCCTTGGGGCAGTTCTCCCAGGCGACTCGGTCGGCCTCCGCCAGCGGGGTGGCGGCGGCGAGCCGGTTTTCCCTGATCAGCTGGCCGGCGCCGCGCCATTCCACGACGTCCGTGCGCAGTCTCTGGTAGTTGCCGGTGAGCAGCGGTCCCAGGCCGTACTCCTGGTACTCGACGCGCCAGTAGCGGCCGGTGGTGGGTTCCGGGCTGCCGGACGCGCGCTCGGCCACTTCCGCCACGGGATCCACCGGGTGGGGTCCGGCGGGCCGGATCAGCTGGGGCACGGCGGCGATGGCGACGGAGAGCACGGCGGTGGCGATCGCCGGGACCAGCCAGCCGAAGCGCGGCCGGCGGCGGGCCGCCAGGATTCTGGCTCTGGTCTCGGCGGTCCTGACCGGGTCGTCGGGGGGCACGTCGGGCATCACGCTGTTGATGAGGTCGATCTCGTTCATTCGGGCACCCCCAGGGACTCGCGCAGCTTGGTTCTGGCCCGGTTGAGCCGGGAGGCCACCGTGCCGTAGGCGACGCCGAGCGCCTCGGCGACCTCCTGATAGGTGAGGCCGCCGTACGCGATGAGCAGGATCACGTCGCGTTCCCCTTTGGACAGGCCCGCCAGCGCCCCAGAGAGCCGGCCGACCGTGGTGACGGCGGTGATGCGGTCGAGCACCTGTTCGTGCGCGTCATCGCCGGGGGGCGGCCCGGCGCGGGCCAGGGCGCGGTAGCGGCGGAGTTCGGCGCGGCGGTGGCGGCCGATGAGTTTGGTGGCGATGCCGTACAGCCAGGGGCGGATCGAGCCCTGGGCGGGGTCGAAGCGGTGGCGGAGCCGGAACGCGATGAGGAAGGTCTCGGCGGCGAGGTCTTCGGCGACGGCGAGGTCCAGCCGCCGACCGATATATCGGCGGATTTCCTGGTAGTGCGCGTCGAAGACGGTGCCGAATCCCGGGTCGGCGACCGTGACGGCGGGGGGAATCATGCAAGGGGCTCCCTTGCCGGAAGGACAGGTCATCCCTTGTTGCCCGATCGACGGGCACCCTTCCGGGGAATCCCCGCCAAGTCAGTCACAAGTGATGGACAAGCCCACTGAATCACCATCTAGACCTGTGAACCTCAGGAACATCATCGTCGCAACGGCGACGGTCCTCGCGGTGGCGACTCCCGCATACGCCGATGACGACATTCCCGTCGGCACGGTTCTCGCCGCGAAGACCCATCCCGCCGTCCAGCTCACCAGCCTCACCTTCACCGGTCAGGTGGTCGTGCCCACGCCCGAGATCAACCAGGGCCCGTTCAACCAGCTCGTCCAGCAGACCACCGACGCCGTGATCAACGGCAGGATCTCCAACGACGAGCAGAGCATCGCCAAGTACCTGTTCCAGCGGATGGGCGCGAACGTCGACCGGTACATCCGGCCGGTCGCGCCGAACCGGGTGGTGGAGGCCGAGGTCGGCGGCATGTGCACCGGCTGGTGGGTGACCCCCGACGGGTACATGGTCACCGGCGCGCACTGCGTCGAGATGAGCGACCAGGCCCTCGCCGACACCTTCGCCCAGCAGGCGCTCACCAAGTTCGCCGAGGAGGACGCCCAGACCGTTCTGGCGGACCTGCGGAGCTTCGAGGCGGACGAGGAGATGCTGAAGCTGGCCCAGCAGCTCTACGTCACCTTCAACAGCAACCACCTCAAGATCGAGAACTTGCAGAAGAGCATCGCCGTGGTGCAATCGCTGCCCGGCGGCGGCGTGGACAAGACCGCCAAGCCGGTCCCGGCCGAGCTGGTCTCGGTCGGCGAGAGCTACCCGGGCAAGGATTTCGCGCTGCTCAAGGTGAACGGCCAGCAGAATCTGCCGACGCTGCCGCTCGGGGAGGACTCCGACGTGCAGACCGGGACGACGCTGTACATCAGCGGCTTCCCCGGGCTGGTCACCAACACCCCGTTCTTCAGCCTGGAGTCCAAGCTGGAGCCGGCGCTCACCGAAGGGCCGTACAACGCCAAGCGGAGCACCCAGGAGGGTGTGCCGTACATCCAGACCCAGGCGCCGTCGTATCACGGCAACTCGGGCGGCCCGGTGTTCAGCCGGGAGGGCAAGGTGATCGGCATGCTGATCGCCGGCACCGTCAGCGAGGGCGGCGAGGCGTCGGAGAACGAGAGCTTCGTGCTGCCGGTCAGCATCATCAAGGAGAAGCTCAACGAGAAGAACATCAAGCCGGCGGCGGCGCTCACCACGACCGAGTACAACGCCGCGCTCGACTCGTTCTTCAAGCGCCACTACGCGGAGGCGCTGCCGAAGTTCCGGGAGGTGCAGGCGCTCCACCCGAACCACCCGTATGTGGCGAAGTACATCACCGAGTCGCAGCAGGGGATCTCCTCCGGCAAGGACGAGTCGCCGCAGCCGATCATGTTCTGGGTGCTGGTCGGCGGGGGCGTGCTGCTCGCCGTCGTGGTCGGCCTGGTCCTGCTCAGGGTGCTGGTCAAGCGCGGCCGCCGGTCGCGGACGTCCGTCTCGTACGGTCACCAGGCGCCGCAGTACGTCCCGCCGTCGCCCTACCTCCAGCACATGCAGCCGTACGCGTTGCCGTCGTCGCCGGAACCGGTGAGCGACGCCACGCAATATGTCCGCCCCGCGCAGTACGGTCGTCCAGCCGACCCCTACGCGCAGCAGCAGCAACCGCAGCCGCGTGAGGTCGCCGACCTGGAACGGGAGCTCGCCGAGCTCCGCCGCCAGCTCGGCAACCGGCCTCCGGGGGCCTGAATAAAACGCGAAAGGCCTGCCGTACTCCCTTGCGGCGGGCCTTTCCTGATTCCCGGGTAAGAAACGCATAAACAAATTCGCTTAGCGCATGTTTAACGGGGTCCTTCTATACATTTGCCATGGCAGAAAAAGGACTCAGAATCGCCGCGCTGGTCGCGATCCCGCTCTTCCTGGCCGCCTGCGGGAGCCAGGCCCCCGAGACCGGCATCGCCTCCGCGGCCGGCGCCACCACCTCCGCGACGGCCGCGCCGTCCCCCACCAGCAGCGGCGACGCGCTCAAGTTCGCCCAGTGCATGCGGGAGAACGGCGTCGACATGCCCGACCCCGAGCCGGGCGGCAACCAGGTGATGATCCGGCAGAAGAAAGGCCAGGAGGCGGTCACCGAGAAGGCGCTCAAGGCCTGCGAGCAGTACCAGCCGGTCATCGACGCCAAGAAGGTCGACGACGGCAAGCTGCAGGACTCGATGATGAAATTCGCGCAGTGCATGCGCGACAACGGCGTCGACATGCCCGACCCGCAGGTGGAGGGCGGCCGGGTCAAGATGGGCGGCCCCGGCATGGACCCGGAGTCGCCCACCACGAAGAAGGCCATGGAGATCTGCCGCCCCCTGATGGGGAACGGACCCGGCGGATCCGGCGGCGTCGGCGGACCCGGCGGCGGCGGCGGCGGCGGCCAGTGAGGCGTCGCGGCCTGCTCGCCGGCGCGGTCGCCGCCCTCGCCCTGGCGGGCGGAGGTGTGGCGGCGGCCTCCCTGTCCGGCGCGGCCGGCGCCCCGTCGGAGTCGGCCGGCCCGCCGCCGAACGCGACCGCCGAGATCACCCGCTCCGACCTGGTGGACAGCAAGACGGTGGACGGCACCCTCGGGTACGCCGGCCGCCGAATCCTCCCCAACCAGGCCACCGGCACGGTGACCAGGACCAGGGCCGAGGGCAGGGTGGTCCGGCGCGGCGGCTGGCTGTATTCGGTGGACGGACGCCCGGTGAGTCTGCTGTACGGATCGATCCCGATGTACCGGGCCCTGTCGCAGGGTTTCGAGGGCAAGGACGTCGAGCAGCTCGAACGGAACCTGGCGGCGCTCGGGTACGAGCCGGGGACGGTGGACGAGTACTTCTCGTGGGTCACCGCGCGGGCCGTACGGGACTGGCAGGACGACCGCAACCTGGCCGAGACCGGCACGGTGGACGCGAGCCAGGTCATCATCGCCTCGGGCCCGGTCCGGATCGCCGAGGTCACCGCCGAGAAGGGCGACCGGGCCGGCCAGTCGGTGGTGACCACGACCAGCACCAAACGGGTCGTGCACATCGACCTGCCCGCCTCCGACCAGCAACTGGCCCGGCTGGGGGCGAAGGTCACCCTGGAGATCCCGTCCGGCGGCACCGCGAAGGGCACCATCACCGCGATCGGCACGGTGGCCGAACCCCCCGCCCAGGACGGCGGCGAATCCACCATCGACGTCGAGGTCACCGCCGAGGGCAGACTCGGCCGCCTCGACCAGGCCCCGGTCACCGTCGACCTGCAGAGCGAACGCCGCGAAAACGTCCTCTCGGTCCCCGTCGAAGCCCTCCTCGCCCTCCGCGAAGGCGGCTACGGCATCCAGGTCGCCGGCACCGGAATCGTCGCCGTCGAAACCGGACTGTTCGCCTCCGGCCAGGTCGAAATCACCGGCGAAGGCCTGACCGAAGGCATGAAAGTCGAGGTCCCAGCCACATGAGCTGTGTTTATGGCCGAGCCTCCGGCTCGGCGGGCTTGGCCGCTGGGGAGCCTGTGTCTTCCCTCCTCTCTCCGGTCGCTGCGCTCCCTGCGTTCGTCAGTCCAGACACAGGCGCGGCCAAGCCGGAGTGGGGGGTGGGGCGATGAACGCGCCGGTTATCGAGTTGGTGGGTGCCACGAAGACCTATCCGGGGGATGTGCACGCGTTGCGTGGGGTCGATTTGGAAGTGGGGGGTGGGGAGCTGGTGGCGATTGTCGGGCCTTCGGGGTCGGGGAAGTCCACCATGCTTCATCTGATCGGGACGCTTGATCGGCCTTCGTCGGGGATTGTGCGGATCGCCGGGTATGACGTGGCCAAGTTGTCCGATCGGGAGTTGTCGGCGCTGCGGTCCCGGCATATCGGGTTCGTGTTTCAGTCGTTTCACCTGTCCGACGGCTTTGCGGCGCTGGACAACGTCGCCGACGGGCTCCTGTACTCGGGAGTGCCCAGGCGGGAGCGGCGGGAGCGGGCGGCCGAGGCGCTGAAGCGGGTCGGGCTGGGGCATCGGCTCGATCACCGGCCCGCGCAGCTGTCGGGGGGTGAGCGGCAGCGGGTGGCGGTGGCCAGGGCGGTCGTCGGGGAGCCGTCGCTGCTGCTGGCCGACGAACCGACCGGGAACCTGGACTCGGCGTCCGGCGCGGACGTGCTGGAGATCCTGCGCGAGCTCAACGCGGCCGGGACCACGGTCGCGATCATCACGCACGACAACGACGTGGCCGCCGCCGCGCCGCGGCGGATCCGGTTGCGGGACGGCCGGATCGTGCGGGAGGTGGCGCATGGCTGACCGGCTGAGGCCGGGACGGCTCGCCTGGGGCGACCAGGTCCGGGTGGGCGCCTCCGGGCTGCGCGCCCGCCCGGCCCGGGTGATCCTGTCGGCGCTGGGCATCGCGATCGGCATCGCCACCATGGTGGCCGTGGTCGGCATCTCCTCCTCCAGCAAGGCCCGCCTGCTCGCCGAACTCGACGAACTGGGCACCAACCTGCTGCGGGTGACGCCCGGCCAGACCCTGTTCGGCGATGCCGCCAACCTGCCGGAGGAGTCCCTGGCCATGGTCCGCCGGATCGGCCCGGTGCTCACCGCCGGTTCGACCGGCGACACCGGCGAGCCGGTGTTCCGCAGCGACCGCATCCCGGCCACCCAGACCGGCGGCCTGGCCGTCCGGGCGGCCTCGCTCGACCTGCTGGACGCCCTGCGGGGCGCGGTACGGCACGGCGCCTGGCTGAACGAGGCGACGGCCGCCCAGCGTGCCGTGGTGCTCGGCTCGGTCGCGGCCCAGCGGCTGGGCCTGCGGGTCGGGCACCAGGTGTGGATCAAAGGCCAGTGGTGGACGGTGACCGGCGTCCTGGACTCCGCGCCGCTGGCCCCGGAGATCGACCGTTCCGCGTTGATCGGGTACGCGGCGGCAGGGGCGTACCTGCGGTATGAGGGCTATCCGACCACGATCTACACCCGCTCCGAGGAGTCGGCCGTGGCACAGGTGCGGGAGGTGCTGCCGCGCACCGCCAATCCGGAGCATCCGGAGGAGGTCACGGTCAGCCGTCCGTCCGACGCGCTGGCGGCGCGGGCGGCGGCGGACGGCGCGTTCACCAACCTGCTGCTGGGCATCGGCGCGGTGGCGCTGCTGGTCGGCGGTGTCGGGGTGGCCAACACGATGGTCATCTCGGTGCTGGAACGGCGGCGGGAGATCGGCCTGCGCCGCTCGCTGGGGGCGACCAAGGGCCAGGTGCGCGGCCAGTTCCTGACCGAGTCCCTGCTGCTGTCCGCCCTCGGCGGGGTGGCGGGCGCGCTGCTCGGCACGCTGGTCACGGTCGGCTACGCGGCCTGGCGGGACCTGCCCGCCGTAGTGCCCCCGTGGGCGCTCGGCGGCGGCCTGGGAGCGACGCTGCTGGTCGGCACAGTGGCCGGGATATATCCCGCGATGCGGGCGGCCCGAATGTCTCCCACGCTCGCCCTCAGCGCCGCTTAGGCCCTGTTTAACCGACTGACGGGAGTATGTGCCCCATGCGGGTGCTGATTGCCGAAGACGAACGGGTGCTGGCCGACGTGGTGGCGGCCGGTCTGCGCCGGGAGACGATGGCGGTGGACGTCGTCTACGACGGGGACGCCGCGCTGGAACGGGCGACCACCCACGACTACGACGTGATCGTCCTGGACCGGGATCTGCCGTCGGTGCACGGCGACGAGGTGTGCCGCCGCCTCGTCGCCGGGCGGGTGACCGCCCGGATCATCATGCTGACCGCCTCAGGCGACCTGCGCTCCAAGGTCGAGGGGCTGACCCTGGGCGCGGACGACTACCTGCCGAAACCCTTCGACTTCCCGGAGCTGGTGGCCCGGCTGCGGGCACTGGCCCGGCGCACCCCGCTGGCGGTTCCGCCGGTGCTGTCCCGGGCCGGGGTCACCCTCGACCCGGCCCGGCGCGAAGTCTTCAGGGACGGCAGGTATGTCGCGCTCAGCCCGAAGGAGTTCGCCGTCCTGGAGGTCCTGCTGCGCGCCGGCGGCAACGTCGTCAGCGCGGAGGACCTGCTGGAGAAGGCCTGGGACGAGAACATCAGCTACTTCACCAACTCGGTCCGGGTGACGGTCATGACCCTGCGCAAGAAACTCGGCAGCCCGGCGGTCATCGAGACCGTGACCGGCGCGGGATACCGGCTGTGAACGGCCACAAGCTGCCGGTCCGCTGGCGGCTGACCGTCGTGTACGGCAGCCTGCTCTTCCTCACCACCGGCGTCCTGATGACCATCAACTACCTCATGGTCAACCAGATCCTGACCCAGCGGTTCACCTTCAAACTGCCCCCGGTGAAGGGCGTGATCGACAACCCCGGAGCGCCGCCGCCACTGCTACCGGACCGGATCTACTACATCCAGACCGCGGTCAAAGACGAGATGACCCGCTACGTCGACCTGGTCACCAGCTCCCTGCTGCAGTGGTCCATCCTGGCCACCGCGCTGATCGGCCTGGCCGGGCTGGCGATCGGCTGGATCATCGCCGGGCGCGCCCTGGCCCCCCTGCTCACCGTCACCGAGACCGCGCGCCGCCTCTCCGGCAGCACCCTCCACCAGCGCATCTCGATGGACGGCCCGCGCGACGAGATCAAGGACCTGGCCGACACCTTCGACTCCATGCTGGAACGCCTCGACCAGGCCTTCGACACCCAGCGCCGCTTCGTCGCCAACGCCTCGCACGAGCTCAAGACCCCGCTCGCGATCAACCGGGCGCTGCTCCAGGTCGGCATGGCGGACCCGGTGGTGCCGCGCGCGCTGCGCCCGATCCGGGACGAGTTGCTGGCCGCCAACTCCCGCCAGGAACAGCTGATCGAGGGCCTGCTCACGCTGGCCCACAGCGAGCGCGAGCTGCTCACCCGGCAGCCCGTGGACCTGCGCGACCTGTCCGAACCCGCGCTGCTGGCGCACCGGCTGCCCCGGCCGCGCGGCTGGCGTCCCGCGCCCTGCGCCGGCGACGCCGTCCTGCTGGAACGCATGATCGCCAACCTGGTGGACAACGCGGTCAAGTACAACGACGATCGGGGCGTGGTGAGCGTCCGGACCGGCTCGGACGCGATGGGCGCCTTCGTCACCGTGGAGAACACCGGCCCGGTGATCGCCCCCGCCCAGGTGCCCGCCCTCTTCGAGCCCTTCCGCCGGCTGGCGGCCGACCGCACCGGCTCGGCCAAGGGCGCGGGCCTCGGCCTGTCCATCGTCCGCGCGGTCGCCCGCGCCCACGGCGGCACCGCCGACGCCAAAGCCCTCGACAGGGGCGGCCTCCGGGTGACCGTCACCCTGCCCCTCCGCCCGGCCGCCAGTCCGGCCGACCACGAAGCCGACCGCAGAGCCGGCCTGGATGCCGGCCTGGATGCCGGCCTGGATGCCGGCCTGGATGCCGGCCTGGATGCCGGCCTGGATGCCGGCCTGGATGCCGGCCTTTATGCCGACCGCGAGGTCCCCGCCGGGCTCAGTCGAGCGCCGGATAGAGGGTGACCATGTCCGGCACGTGCGAGGCGAAATCCGCCATCCGCCGGGCCGGCACCCGCTCCGCCGTGACCTCCGCCGAGCGGATCCGGTCCAGCCGGAACACCCGCACGTCATCCCGTAACCGGCACCACGCCACCAGATACCAGACCCCGCCGCGCCCGCCGACGAACACACCCGGCTCGACCACCCGTCTGCTCACCGCGCCCCGGACGTCGCCGTATTCGAGCTCAAGCACCACCCCGGCCAGCAGCGCTCCCTCGATCACCCGCGCCAGCGGCCCCACCGTGCACGGCTCCTCCGGCTCCTCTGGATCCGACGTGCTGGACAGCAGCTGCACCCGCCCGGCCAGCTCCCTGGCGCGGTCCCCGTCGGCGGCCGGCATCGCGGCCATCAGCTTCCGCATCGCGCTTCTGGCCTGGTCGGCGAAGGGCTGGTCGCCCGACCGGTTCAGCGCGATCGCGATCGCCACCGCCTCCTCCGGGCTGAAGTTGAGCGGCGGCAGCGACATCGACCGGTCGAGCACGTATCCGCCCAGGCGGCCACGCTCCGCGTAGATGGGCACCTGGGCCTCCTGCAGCGCCAGGATGTCGCGCTCGATCGTGCGCGCGGTCACGGCGAACCGCTCGCCCAGTTCGCGCGCGGATCGGGGCCGCGGCGACACCGCCCGCAGAAGTTCGACGATCGCGTAGAGCCGGTCGGTACGGTTCACACGCCGAACATTAGAAAACGCGACCGACAATTCCGCGGCTCAACTCGGCAGCGCCGCCGCCAGCTCGTCCATCCTGGCCTTGGACGGCTCCGGGTAACGCTCGTCGGTCAGGGTCGCGGCGGTGATGCGATCCAGCCGGAACACCCGTACGTCCTCCCGCAGCCGGCACCACGCCACCAGATACCAGAACCCCCCGCGCCCGCCCAGGAAGATGCTGGGCTCCACCTCACGGGTGGTCGGCCCGGTCTTGCCGTCGTAGTCGATCAGGAGCACCCGCCGCCCGGTCAACGCCCGGTCGATGGCCCGTTTGATCTCCTCGGCCGGGTCGATGGTGTAGCCGCCGGGGTCCAGCCGGATGGGCACGCCCTCGTCCTGGAGCCGGGCGATGTCGCGGATGATCGTGCGCTTGCTGACGCCGAGCCGGGTCCCGAGCTCCCTGGCGGACAGGGTGCCCCCCGTGCGTAACTCCTCGACCAGCGCCGCTCGACGATCCATGACCCCGAAACTACGCCCGGTGACCGACAAAACCGGCCCAACACACCTAACCCTGCGGCCACATCCGCGTGTTCACGATGCGTTCCGGCTCGATTCCGCAGAGCGCGGCCCGCTCGCAGCCGTTCCGCTGCCAGTCCAGCTGCCCGGGCGCGTGCGCGTCTGAGTCGATCGAGAACAGGCACCCCATCTCGTACGCCAGGCGCATCAGCCGCTTCGGCGGATCCAGCCGGTCCGGCCGGGAGTTGATCTCCACGGCGACGCCGAACCGCCGGCACGCCTCGAAGACCAGCTCGGCGTCGAACCGCGACTCCGGCCGCAGGCCGCCGCGTTTGCCGCCGGCCTGGACGATCCGGCCGGTGCAGTGGCCCAGCACGTCCACGTGCGGGTTGGCGATCGCGGTGACCATGCGCCGGGTCATGTCCTCGGCGTCCATCTTGAGCTGCGAGTGCACGCTGGCCACCACCACGTCCACCCGGGCCAGCAGCTCGGGCTCCTGGTCCAGCGAGCCGTCGGCCAGGATGTCCACCTCGATCCCGGACAGCAGCCGGAACGGCGCCAGCTTCGGGCCCAGTTCGGCGATCACGTCCAGCTGGCGGCCGAGCCGCTCGGCGGACAGGCCGTTGGCGACAGTGAGGCGCGGCGAGTGGTCGGTGACCGCGAGGTACTCGTGCCCGAGCGCGATCGCGGCGGCGGCCATCTCCTCGATCGGGGAGCCGCCGTCGGACCAGTCGGTGTGGCTGTGCAGGTCGCCCTTGAGCGCCTGCCGCAGCGTGTCGGCCGCCTCGTCCAGGTCCGCGCCCTCGATCGCCTCCAGGCGGCGCAGATAGGTCGGCACGTCGCCGGCCAGGGCTTCGGTCACCGCCAGCGCGGTCACCTTGCCCACCCCTTTGAGGCCGGTCAGGCCGCCGCCGCGCACCAGCCGCTCAAGTTCGCCGGGCGGCAGATCCGCGATGGTGGACGCCGCCCCGCGGAAGGCGCGGACACGATAGGTTGGCTCCCCCGCGCGTTCCAGCAGGAACGCGATTCGCTTCAGCGCGTCGACCGGATCCATGAGACGGACGTTACCCGGCCCTCGCTATGGACCGCTCCGTAACGGTACGCAATGGGAACCGTATCTAGATCTGTACCGTTCTATAGCGCAACGGTAGTCTGTGCCGACCTCACGAAACATGGAGCCGTATGGCCGAGACCGGGGACGGACGTCCCTCCCCTCCTCCCTATGTCCCGCCACCGCCCCCACCAGGGCCGCCGCCGGGCATGACCGGTCCGATGATGCCCGGCCCGCCCCCCAAGAAGAAGAGCTTCCGGTCCACCGCCATCAAACTGGGCGCCATCGGCGTGCTGTCCACCGTGGTGGTCGGCTTCTGCGCGGCCCAGAACAGCTACGACGAGGTGGACGCCGACTGCGTCGACACGGCCAACCCGCTCCCCGACGGCTCGTACGCGCTGGTCGACGACGACCTCTGCGACGACAACTACCGGGGCTCGCACGGCGCGTACGGCTGGTACTACGGCGGCATCCTGGTCGGCAGGCACGTCCGCAGCGGCACCACGCTCCGCCCGGCCGACGCCCAGATCACCAGCCGGAGCGGCAAGGTCGTCCAGCGCGGCGGTTTCGGCTCGCACGGCAGCAGCGGAAGCTGACCCGATGAGAAGACAGACCTCGGCTCCCCGGGAGAACTGGGCGGCCACGGTCGAGTCACACGGTCTGGCCTACCACCGGTCGGCGCACCCGGAAGGGCTGAGCCGGCCGTACTGGGACGAGAGCGTGCACTACGTGTTCGGCATGGACGAGGTGCTCAGCCTGGAGGAGCAGGTCGAGGAGCTGCACCGGATGTGCCTGGCCGCGGTCGACTACGTGGTCACCGGCAACCGGTTCGCCGAGTTCGCCATCCCGCCGGAGTGGCGCGAGGCGGTCGCCGACTCCTGGCGGCGCCGCGATCCGCACCTGTTCGGCCGCTTCGACCTGCGCTATGACGGCACCGGACCGGCCAAGCTGCTGGAGTACAACGCGGACACCCCGACCAGCCTGCTGGAGAGTTCGGTCGTGCAGTGGTTCTGGCTGCAGGACGTGTTCCCCGACGACGACCAGTGGAACTCCATCCACGAACGCCTGATCGACCGGTGGAAGGCGATCGGCCCGACCTTCCCCACCGGGCCGACCCACTTCGCCTGGACGAACATGGACACCTCCGGCGAGGAGGCGATGACCCTCGGCTATCTGCAGGAGACCGCGCAGCAGGCCGGGCTGACCACGCTGGCGATCGCGATGGAGGAGATCGGCTGGGACGCGATCAACCGCCGCTTCGTCGACATGGACCACCGGGTGATCCGCTCGCTCTGCAAGCTCTACCCGTGGGAGTGGATCGTCGGCGAGCCGTTCGGCGCGCACGCGCTGCGGCTGCAGCCGTCGATGGTGTGGATCGAGCCGCTCTGGAAGATGCTGCTGTCCAACAAGGCGCTGCTGGCGATCCTGTGGGAGATGTGTCCCGGGCACGCCAACCTGCTGCCCGCCTATCTGGACGGGCCTCGCGACATCGTGCGGCACATCCAGAAACCGCTGCTCGGGCGGGAGGGCGCGTCCATGCGGGTGGTCTCCCCCGAGCACGCCGTCCAGACCTCCGGCCGGTACGGCGCGGAGGGCTTCGTCTACCAGGAGTTCCAGGCGCTGCCCGACTTCGACGGCCAGCGGCCGGTCCTCGGCGCCTGGGTCGTCGAGGACGAGGCCGCCGGGCTCGGCATCCGCGAGACCACCGGCCTGATCACCGATGACACCTCCTCCTTCGTCCCCCACCGAATCAGCGGCTAGAACAACGGAGCACACCCCCCATGGATGCACAAACCACCTCTTTCGGCGAGGTCCTCGGCAACGGCGCGCTCGCCATCACGGCGTACGCGATCCTCGGCGTGCTGCTGCTCGTCGCCGGGTTCTACGTCATCGACCTGGCCACGCCGGGCCGGCTCAGCAAGATCATTCGCGAGGAGCGCAACCCCAACGCGACCGCGCTGACCGCCTCCGCGATGGCCGCCATCGCGCTGATCGTGGCCGCGTCGATCTTCTCCTCCGGCGGCGCGCTGCGCGAGGGCCTGATCGCCACCCTGGTCTTCGGCCTGATCGGCATCGCCGTGCAGACGGTCGGCATGGTGGTCTTCGACAAGATCGCGGGCATCTCGGTCCGGGCGCTGGCCGCCGAGACGACCCTGCAGCCGGCCACCATCCTGCTGTCGGTCACCCACGTCGCGATCGGCCTGATCACCGCGGTCGCGGTGATCTGACCGGGCGGAATATGCCGACGGTGAAATGCGCCCCCGGCGAAACCCGCTCCCTTTCCGTGCCGTTCCTGATTACCGTCGATCAGGAAACGGAATTTCACAGAACAGGAGCGGGTCATGGCCGGAATCGGGTCCCCCGAGGGCGAGCACATCGGTCGGCGGCTGCTCGGCGAGCGCATCATCATGCTCGGGCAGGAGGTCAACGATGAGATCGCCAACCGGATCTGCTCGGAACTCCTGCTGCTCACCGCCGACGACGCCAAACGCGACATTCAGCTTTTCATCAATTCCCCGGGCGGTTCCGTATACGCCGGAATGGCCATCTACGACGTCATGCAATACGTCCCCAACGACATCGTGACGGTGGCCATGGGAATGGCCGGGTCGATGGGGCAGTTCCTGCTCACGGCCGGCACCGCGGGAAAACGTTACGCGCTCCCGCACGCGCGCATCATCATGCACCAGCCGCACGGCGGCATCGGCGGCACCGAGTCCGACATCAGGATCCAGGCCCAGCAGATGCTCTTCACCAAGAAGCTGCTGGCCGAACGGACCGCCTTCCACACCGGCCAGCCGCTGGAGAAGATCGAGGCTGACGCCGACCGGGACCGCTGGTTCACCGCTGAGGAGGCCAGGGCGTACGGCTTCATCGACCACGTGGTCGTCAGCACCGCCGTCCTCCCGTCCTGACCCGCTGTCCGATTCGTTCAAGACCGGCGGCGACCGCCGCACGTACCGTGCGGGTATGGCTCCAACATTCAACGTCATCGGAATAGTCGTCGCCGACATGGCCCGCTCGCTGGCCTTCTACCGGCGGCTCGGGCTCGACCTCCCCGCCGAGGCCGACACCGAACCGCACGTCGAGGCGGCCCTGCCCGGCGGCCTGCGGCTGGCCTGGGACACCGCCGACACCATCCGCGCCTTCGATCCCGGCTGGACTCCGCCGTCCGGCGGGGCCCGCGTCGGCCTGGCCTTCGCGTGCGCGGATCCGGGCGAGGTCGACCAGGTCTACGCGCAGCTGGTGGACGCCGGATACGACGGGCATCTCAAGCCGTGGGACGCGTTCTGGGGGCAGCGTTACGCCACGCTGCGCGACCCGGACGGCAACAGCGTGGATCTGTTCGCGCCGCTCGCCTAGACCAGGTCGCCGAGCGGGACTCCGGCCAGGGCGCGCACCTCGCGGGCCAGGTGCGCCTGGTCGGCGTAGCCGGTGGCGGCGGCCACGTCGGCGAACGGCCGCCCGGTTCTGGCCAGTTCGAGGGCCCGGCCCAGGCGCAGGATCCTGGCCAGGGTCTTCGGGCCGTACCCGAACGCGGTCAGGCTGAGGCGGTGCAGCCGCCGCTCGCCCAGCCCGACCGCGGCGGCGGTGGCGGCCACCCCGGCGCCGGCGTCGAGCAGGGCGGCGACCTCGTGGACGAGCGGGTCCACGCCGTTCAGGTGTTCGCCCGCGAGCTCCTCCAGCCCGGCGGCGATCGACTCGGCCCGCCGTACCCGATCGGAGAGGCGCAGGACCACGGCGGCGGGCCACAGGTCGGCGAGCGGAACCCGCAGGTTGCGGAGTTCTGCGGCGGGCACGCCGAGCAGGGCCGGCGCGGTCCCCGGCGCGAAGCGCAGGCCGGTGAAGGCGACCCCGGCCCGGACGGGCGTCACGAACGCCTCGTCGTCGGGCCCGGCCACCAGCAGGCCGCCCTCGGTCCAGAGCAGATCCATGCAGCCGTCGGGCAGCACCCGGCGTTCGGCCTGCTCCGACACGCCGGAGGTCTGCCACAGCACGGCCCCCGGGACCAGGGACGGGCGTTCCCGATACACCCCTCCAGGTTCTCACCGCCGGACGGAGGCGCCACCATCGCGCGTGACCTGGCACGCTTGTAGTCGTGAGTGACAGGGTCCGGGAGGACACGGCGCGGCGGCTGGACCGGGCGATGGGCAGCCTCGGCACGGCCGCGATGGCGCGCATGGAAGAGCAGCTCGCCTGGTATCGAGCCCTGTCGGCCGAGGACAGATCCTGGGTCGGGCTGGTCGCGCAGGCGGGCATCGCCGCGTTCGTGGAGTGGTTCGGCCACGCCGGGGAAGGGCGGCCCACGCCCAGCATCGAGTTCTTCGGCACCGCGCCGCGCGAGCTCAAGCGCAGCGTCTCGCTGCAGCAGACCGTCGACCTGGTCCGGATCGTGGTGGAGGTGGTGGAGGCCGAGGCCGACGAGCTGGCCGCCCCCGGCGGCGAGGAGCAGCTGCGCAACGCGATGCTGCGCTACACCCGCGACGTGGCCTTCGCCGCCGCCCAGGTGTACGCCAGGGAGGCCGAGGCCCGCGGCTCCTGGGACGCCCGGCTGGAGGCCCTGATCGTGGACGCGCTGGTCCGCGGCGAGGTCGACGACGGCCTGCACTCCTGGGCCGCCGCACTCGGCTGGACCTCGGCCCCAGTCGTCGTGTTCGCCGGGCACGCGCCGGACGAGGACCCGCAGAGCGTCATCGACGGCCTGCGCGACAAGGGCCGCCGGGTCGGCCACGACCTGCTCGCCGGCGTCCAGGGCGAACGCCTGATCGTCATCGTCGGCGGCGCGGACAGCATCAAGGACGCCGCCAGGAGCGTGGTCCCCCGGTTCGCCGCCGGCCCCATCGTGATCGGCCCCGAGGTCTCCGACCTGCACGCCGCCGCCCGCTCCGCCCGCGCCGCCATCGCCGGCCTGCGCGCCGCCGCCGGCTGGCCGGACGCCCCCCGCCCGGTCCTGGCCGAGGACCTGCTGGCCGAACGCGCCCTGGACGGCGACGAGGACGCCCGCGCCCAGCTGATCGAGAACGTCTTCAAACCCCTGGCGGGTACGCCCCTGCTCGACACCCTGGCCACCTACCTGGAGCAGGGCACCTCGCTGGAGGCGACCGCACGCCTGCTGTTCGTGCACCCGAACACGGTCAGGTACCGGCTGCGCAAGATCACCGAACTGACCGGCTACCAGCCCACCGAAGGCAGGTCCGCATTTACCCTGCAGGTTGGCCTGATATTGGGTCGCCTGACCGTAACCTAGGCGACTCTGAGAAACACCTGAGAAACCTGAACTGTAGGAACCCAACAAAAACGCCCAGACCAACTTCGTGCACATCCCTATCAGTGTGGCGAACTTCTACAGGGCAGGGTTGGGAGTGTGCTCGTCATCGTCGCGCCGGGACAAGGCGCCCAAACCCCAGGCTTCCTGAGTCCGTGGCTGGAGATCCCCGGGTTCCGCGACCGCCTGTCGGCGTGGTCGGAGATCGCCGGCCTCGATCTGATCGGGTACGGCACCACGGCGGACGCCGACGAGATCAAGGACACCGCGGTGGCCCAGCCGCTGCTGGTGGCCTCCGCTCTCGCCGCGTACGAGGCCCTCGGTGTCGCCCCTGACCTGGTCGCCGGGCACAGTGTCGGCGAGTTCGCCGCCGCCACCATCGCCGGGGTGCTCACCGTGGAACAGTCGCTGACCCTCATCCGGGAGCGCGCCCAGGCGATGGCCAAGGCCGCCACCGCCACCGCGACCGGGATGACCGCCGTGCTCGGCGGGGTGGACGTGCTGGAGTCGGTCGAGAAACACGGCCTGACCCCGGCCAACATGAACGGCGCGGGCCAGATCGTGGCCGGCGGCACGCTGGAGCAGCTGGCGGCCTTCAAGGCCGACCCGCCGCAGCGCGCCCGGCTGATCGCGCTCTCGGTGGCGGGCGCCTTCCACACCGAGCACATGGCTCCCGCCGTCGCCCAGCTGCGCGCGGCCGCCGCCGGGGTCACCCCGGCCGACCCGGCCGTGCCGCTGCTCTCCAACGCCGACGGCGCGCTGGTGGAGACCGGCGCCGACCTGCTGGAGCGCCTGGTCGCCCAGGTCAGCCGGCCGGTCCGCTGGGACCTGTGCATGGCGGCCATGGCCGACAGGGGCGTCACCACGATGATCGAACTGCTGCCCGGCGGCACGCTGGCGGGACTGGCCAAACGCGGCCTGACCGGAGTGCGGGCCGTGGCGCTGAAGACCCCCGACGACCTGGAAACCGCGCGGACCGCCGCCAAGGAGGCGTTGCAGTGAAGCTTCCCCAGGGCGCTCCGGGTGCGAAGGTGCTGGCGTTCGGGCACTACCAGCCCGCCAACGTGGTCACCAACGACGACCTCGCCAAACTGATCGAGACCAACGACGCGTGGATCCAGAGCCGGGTCGGGATCAAGGAGCGCCGGTTCGCCGGGCCCGAGGAGTCCGAGATCGACCTGGCCGTGCAGGCCGGCGGCAAGGCGCTGGCCGCCAGCGGCCTGGCCGCGGGCGACATCGACCTGGTGATCGTGGCCACCTGCACGCTGGAGGCCCAGATCCCGAACGCCGCCGGGCGGGTGTCGCACCGGCTGGGCATCGACGCCCCCGGCGCCTACGACGTTAACGCGGCCTGCGCCGGGTTCTGCTACGCGCTGGCCTCGGCCAGTGACGCGATCCGGGCGGGGTCGGCGAAGAACGTGCTGGTCATCGGCACCGAGAAGCTCACCCAGTGGGTGGACATCCAGGACCGCGCCACCTCGGTGATCTTCGCGGACGGCGCCGGCGCGGCCGTGGTCGTGCCGTCAGAGACCCCCGGCATCGGCCCCGTGGTGTGGGGCAGCGCCGGCGACAAGGCCGACGCGATCATGATCAAGGACCGCAACTCGGCGCTGAACCAGGAAGGCCAGACGGTGTTCCGCTGGGCCACCACGGCCCTTCACCCGATCGCCAGGGAAGCGTGCGAGCGTGCCGGGGTGGATCCCGCGGAACTCGCCGCCTTCGTGCCGCACCAGGCCAACCTGCGCATCATCGAGGCGATCGCCCGCAAGATCGGCGCCACCAACGCGGTCGTGGCCAAGGACATCGTGCTGGCCGGGAACACCTCGGCCGCGTCCATCCCGCTGGCGCTGTCCCGCATGATCGAGCGCGGCGAGGTGCCCTCGGGCGGCCTGGCCCTGCTGCTCGGCTTCGGCGCCGGCCTGACCTACGCCTCGCAGGTCATCGAGATCCCCTGAGACTTGTACGGCTCCGGCCGTACGGAACCCAGAAAACCACCCTAAAAGGAGATACAGCGACATGGCAGCGACTGAGCAGGAGATCCTCGCGGGACTCGGCAAGATCATCAACGAGATCACCGGCATCCCGGCCGCCGACGTCACCCCCGAGAAGAACTTCGTGGACGACCTCGACATCGACTCGCTCTCCATGGTCGAGATCGCTGTGGCGGCCCAGGACGAGTTCGGCGCGGAGATCCCCGACGACCAGCTGAAGCACCTGAAGACCGTCAAGGACGTCATCAACTTCATCCAGGCCTAGACCTGACCCCACGGGGCCTGCCGGCTCCGCCCTGATCAGCGCGAGTTATGAGGAGTGCAGACAAGTGAGTACAGACCGGGTACGTGTCGTTGTCACCGGGCTCGGCGCGACGACGCCCCTCGGTGGAGACGTCGCCTCGACCTGGTCGGCGCTCCTCGACGGGCGGTCGGGTGTTCGGCCCCTCACCGAGGACTGGGTCGACTCCGTTCCGGTGAAGTTCGCCGGGCGGGTCGCCGTCGAACCGGGCGAGGTCCTCCCCAGGCCGGAGGCCAGGCGGCTGGACCGGGCCGAGCAGTTCGCGCTGATCGCCGCGCGTCAGGCCTGGCAGGACGCGGGCACGCCCGAGGTTGAGCCGACCAGGCTGGGCGTGGTCGTGGGCAGCGGGATCGGCGGCATCACCACGATCCTCGACGCGTACGACACGTTCAAGGAGAAGGGCTGGACCCGCCTGTCGCCGTTCACCGTGCCGATGCTGATGCCCAACGGCTCGGCCGGCTGGATCGGCATCGACATCGGGGCCAAGGGTGGCGTGCACGCCACCGTCAGCGCCTGCGCCACCGGCGCGGAAGCCATCGGCTACGCCATCGACATGATCAGGTCCGGTCGGGTCGACGTGGTCGTGGCGGGCGGCGCGGAAGCGGCCATCCACCCGCTCAACATCGGGTCGTTCGCCGCGATGCGCGCCATGTCCACCCGTAACGACGAGCCGCAGCGCGCGTCCCGGCCGTTCGACAAGGGCCGGGACGGGTTCGTGCTCGGCGAGGGCGCCGGCATCGTCGTGCTGGAGTCCGAGGCGCACGCCAGGGCGCGCGGCGCGAAGATCTACGCGGTGGCCGCGGGGGTCGGATACTCCTCCGACGCCCACCACATCGCGCAGCCGGAGCCGAGCGGCGCGGGCGTGCAGCTGGCCATGCGCCGGGTGCTCGCCGACGCCGGCCTGACCGGCTCCGACATCCGCCACGTCAACGCGCACGCCACCTCCACCCCCGCGGGTGACGTGGTGGAGACCATCGCGATCAAGGAAGCCATCGGGTCGCACCCGATCGTCACCGCGACCAAGTCGATGACCGGCCACCTGCTCGGCGGCGCGGGCGGCATCGAATCCATCTTCACCATCCTGGCGCTCAGCGAGCGGATCGTCCCCGCCACCATCAACGTGGACGACCTGGACGACGGCATCGAAGTGGACATCGCGCGCACCGAGGCACGCAAGCTCCCCGACGGGCAGATCGCCGCGGTCAACAACTCCTTCGGGTTCGGCGGACACAACGTCGCCGTCGCCTTCACCACGGTCTGAGAGGCACGCAGATGACGGTAGTCGACAACAGGGTGGTGACTCCCTCCTCCGATCAGGAGGCCGAGGATCCCCGCGACCCGCAGGTCCGGCTCGGCCACCTGCTCGACGAAGGCTCGATCCGGCCGATCTCCCCCGAGGACAAGAGCGGCGTCTTCGCCGTGACCGGCCGCATCGAAGGCGTCCCCGTGGTCGCCTTCTGCAGCGACGCCAGGATCCAGGGCGGCGCGATGGGCAGCGAAGGCTGCGAGCACATCGTGCACGCCTACGACGTGGCGGTCCGCGAGCGCGTCCCCGTCATCGGGGTCTGGCACTCCGGCGGGGCCCGGCTGGCCGAGGGCGTGGAGTCGCTGCACGCCGTCGGCCGCGTCTTCGCCGCGATGACCAAGGCGTCCGGCGTCGTCCCGCAGATCTCCGTCGTGGTCGGCGCCGCCGCCGGCGGCGCCGCGTACGGTCCCGCGCTGACCGACATCGTCATCCTGGCCGACCAGGGCCGCATCTTCGTCACCGGCCCCGACGTGGTCCGCAGCGTCACCGGCGAGAAGATCGACATGGCCGCCCTCGGCGGCCCCGAGCCGCACAGCAAGCGCAGCGGCGTCGTGCACGTGGTCACCAAGGGCGAGGCCGAAGCCCTGCTCCGGGCCCGCGAACTGGCGAGCATGCTCGGCCACCAGGGCCGGGTCCGCGCCGTCGAGGAGGTCGACTTCTCCGCGCTGCTCCCCGAGAACCCGCGCCGCGCCTACGACGTGCACCCGCTCATCAACGGCCTGCTGGACGAGCCCGGCGTCGAGCTCCACCCCAAGTGGGCCCCCAACATCGTCACCACCCTGGGCCGCCTCGGCGGCCGCACGGTCGGCGTCGTCGCCAACAACCCGATGCGCCTCGGCGGCTGCCTCGACTCCGCCTCCGCCGAAAAAGCCGCCCGCTTTGTACGGATGTGCGATGCCTTCGGGGTCCCCCTGGTCGTCCTCGTCGACGTCCCCGGCTACCTGCCCGGCGTCGGCCAGGAGCACGACGGCGTGGTCCGCCGCGGCGCGAAGCTCCTGCACGCCTTCGCCGAAGCCTCGGTCCCCCGGGTCACGCTGGTGACGCGCAAGGCGTACGGCGGCGCGTACATCGCGATGAACTCCCGCTCGCTCGGCGCCACCCGCGTCTTCGCCTGGCCGACCGCCGTGGTGGCCGTCATGGGCGCGGTCGCCGCCGTCCGCATCCTCAAGCGCCGCGACCTGGCCGCGGCCCCCGAGGAGGAGCGCGCCGAACTCGAGACCCGCCTCGCCGAAGAGCACGAGAAGGTCGCCGGCGGCCTGTCCCGCGCCGTCGACCTCGGCGTCGTGGACGAGGTCATCGAGCCCGGCGAAACCCGTGGCGCCATCGCCAAGGTCCTCGCCCAGGCGACCCCGGCCCGCGGGGCGCACGGCAACATCCCGCTGTAATCAGCCTCGAAGGGCGCCCGGCACGCGTGCCGGGCGCCCTTTCGGCGTTTACGGGGATAGCCGTGTCGCGCGGCTATCGGGGGCTGGGCCGACGAGGCCGGACGGGCCTCAGGGACGCGGCCGAGGTGGTTCGACGAGCCTTGGCCGTCGGCTGAGGCGGACTCGACGAGCCTGGGCGCGGGCCGAGGTGGATTCGACGAGTCCAGGGGGCCAGGGCGCGACGAACAGGACGTGGGTGGCCGAAGCCACCCGGTGCACGAGTCAGACGGCGGCGTGCAGCCAGCGGACCGGGGCGCCCTCGCCAGCGTAGCGGAAGGATTCGAGTTCCTCGTCCCACTGCTTGCCGAGCAGGCGGTCGAGTTCGTCCTCCAGGACTACACGGCCCTGGGCGGCCATCAGCATGACGTTGCGGAGACGGTCCTCGGGGACCTGGATGTCACCGCTGGCGCCGATGACAGCGGTGTACGCCCCCAGCGTCGGGGTGTAGGCATGTCGGGAGCCGTCCACGCCTGGTGAGGCGTCCTCGGTGATCTCGAAGCGAATGCGCTGCCACCCCATCAGCGATGACGTGACCGACGCCGCCGTACCCGCGCGACCCTCCCATTCCGCCTGGGCGCGCAAAGCGCCGGGCGCGGCGGGCTGAGGGGTCCACGTCAGATCGACGGGAACGCCAAGAACGCCTGCGACAGCCCACTCAATGTGCGGGCACAGCGCAGGCTGAGCCGAGTGGACGTACAGCACGCCACGAGCAGCAGCCACCGGACCTCCCGTTTCGTACGAGGTGCGCCTTCCCCAACGGCCTCATACTGGGATGATCACTAGTGACTCTAGGAGAGACTACCGTCCGTCGCGGCGAGGCACCAGACCAGGGTCATACCTATTCGCACTTGACAACCGTGTGGATTCGACAAACCACGGGGAGTAAACATACGCCCAAACCCATCGGATGGGAAAGCCGCTGGTGAAGCCCGAGCCGGGCGGCCCGGCGTGGCCGTGACCCTTCCGGCGGGCGGCGAACAATTCACCGATCGCGGGATCGGGATCACGCTCGCTGGGTAGAGTGCTCACGCAACGCTTATCCGTCAGCGCGGACAGTAGCCCGGAAAGTCGTGCCATGCCTCAAGAGACGTCTTTGCCCGCTCTCGATGAGACCGCTTGGAAGGATCTGGTCGCCAGATTCGACGGCCGGATGTGGGCGGTGGCGCGGGCCTGCGGCCTCAGCGCCACCGACGCGGCCGACGCGGTCCAGGGGGCGTGGTTACGCCTGGTCGAGAGTTACGACCGAATCCGGGACCCCACCAAGGTCGGCGCCTGGCTGATCACCACCACCCGGCACGAGGCCTACCGCCTCTCCCGCCGCTCCCGCGCCGAACACCCCGTCGACCTGCCCGACCTCGGCGACCCCAGCGTCCCCGACCCGTCCACCGCCGTAGTCGACGCCGAGTACGGCCGCCACGTCTGGGACCGCGCCGCCACCCTCGACGAGCCCTGCCGCACCATGCTCCTCCTCTTCGCCCTCAACCCCGACGCCCGCTACGCCCAGATCGCGGCCCGCATGAACATGCCCCTCGGCAGCGTCAGCGCCACCCGCGCCCGCTGCCACTCCCGCCTCCGCGCCCTCCTGGAGGAATCCCCATGACCGCGCCCGCAAAAAGGACGCCACCCCAATGACCCCCAAACCCGAGGGCACCACCCCCAACAACCCTGAGCCCGTCTCCCCCAACAACCCCGAGGGCCTCTCCCACCCCGAACCCGAGGTCCTCCCCACCAGCGAACCCAACGGCCCCCGCACTGACGAACCCGGCGATCTATCCACGGCCGAGCCCGACCACGTCTCCGCCGCCACGCCTGACCGCGTCCCCACCGCCGAACCCGACGGTCTCTCGACCGACGAACCCAACGGCCTCTCCACCTACGTCCTGGCCGCCATGCGCCTCGCCTCCGGCACCGACCCCGTCCCCGACCGCGTCAGCACCGACGCCGTCGCCGCCTACGCCCTCCGCCTCCCCGGCGCGATCATCGCCACCCCCACCGACGTGGCCGCCGCCTCCGGCGCCCGCTCCGGCTCAGAACCCCAACGCCACCGCTTCACCACCGACACCCTGACCATCGACATCGAACTAACCCTCACCAACGGCCGCCTCGAAGTAGCCGGCCACCTCACCCCCGCCCCCGCCCCCGACACCTGGATCGAAATCCGCACCCCCCACATCAGCAAAATCCGCACCCCCACCCCCGACGGCCACTTCGCCGCCACCGGCCTCCCACCCGGCTGGCTCAGCATCGTCCACCACCACCCCGAAAACCCCTCCACCGCCACCCGCTGGCTCCGCGCCCGCGCCTGAACCACCCTCAACACCCCACAACAGCAGCACCGAGCCCCACCAAAGAACCCCGGGCGGACCAGAGAAGGGAACCCGACATCGTCCCCGGCACGGATCCACTCCCACCCCAGACCCCAACACCCACCAAGCCAACGAAACCCCCCGCCAGGCAACAACCAGACGCCGAGAAACCCCAAATCACCTCCGCCGCAGATCCCCGCACCACCCGAACCGCCAAGATCACCGAACCCACCGAACACCGCATCGGCCCACAGCCCTCTGGCGCCGAGGCAAGCACCGCAGACTCAATGGACATCAGGGCAGATCTGCTCACATCTCGCGCTCCCAGCACCAAAGACGTTGTCGACCCCGACAGAACTCCGCCCAAGAATCAGACCGCGAGAGCTGAGGATGTCCTCGGCGGCGGCGCGGATCTCAACGAGCCGGTCGGCGCGAATCCATCTGAACCTCCCGCCGACAAGACCGCAGGCATTCTCCAGGGCGGTGCGAATTCGCTTGGGGATCAGGCCGCGAGGGGTGGAGACGGTCTCGATGGTGGTGTGGATCCGCTGGTCGTTCGGGCGGTGAGGGCCGTTGAGTTGGCTGGGCGGGATCCTCGGGCGGCACGGGTGGAGGCGGAGGCTGTTCTTGAGGTGAGTGGGCGGGGGCGGCAGCGGGAGGCGGCGTCGATCGCGTTGCGGGGGATGGCGTTGGCGGTTTGGGAGCTTGGGGATCTGCCGTTGGCGGATGAGTTGCTGAGTCGGGCGGCTGAGGAGGCGGTTGGGCTGCCGGGGGTTGCGGCGCAGGCGGGGATGTCGCAGGTGCCGCTTCGGGCGCTGCTGGGTGATCCCGAGGCTGCGCTTGAGCTGGCCGATCGGATCGAATCCGACTTGGTCGGGCTGGATCGTTGTCGGCTGGAGGTTCAGCGGGCGGTTCCCTTGGTGCTGGTCGGTCGTCATCTGGAGGCGGCTGCTGGGTGTACGGCGGTTATCCCGGCGCTGGTCGAAGATCCGCGTTTTCATGCGGGGGCGCTGCTCAATCGTGGTCTGGCGTATGTGTTCCTCGAACGATTCGGTGAGGCGGTGGCCGATCTCACGTGTTCGGCTGAGGTCGCCAAGGGTTCGGGGCTCAGTCATCTGGCGATGCTGGCTGAGGGCAATCTTCCCTTCGCGGCTGCGCGGCGAGGCGATATTCCGGCCGCCTTTGAGAGTTATCAAGCCGCTGAGCATTCGCTTCTCGGTTTTCCGGAGCGGCTGGCGGCGATGCGCACCGATTTCGCCCAGGCGCTGGTCGCCGCGCGTCTCCCAAACGAAGCACGGTCGCTCCTGGAGAAGGCCGTTCCTGTCCTGGCCGCCTCGAATGCGCAGGTGGCTTTGAGTGATGCCCGGCTTCTCCTGGCCCAAGTGGAACTCCTCACGGGAGATCCCTTCCAAGCCCAGCAGACGGCGGAGACCGCCCACGCCGAACTTCTCGACCAAGGCCGAAGCCGATGGGCTCCGTTGGCCACTGACATAGTGCTGCGGGCTCGACTGGCTCAAGCCGATCAGCCCGCCCCAGCGTTCCCTGGCCTCCTGGCCGACCTGTACGCATGCGCGGACGACCTCGTCGACACCGGCTGGCACGCCCAAGCGGATTCGCTCCGCCTACTCGCTGGACGCACCGCGAAGCGACTGGAAGATCGGGAGGCGGCGACCGTCCAGCTGTCCCGCCTCCTCGATTCGCGTACCCGCCCGGTAGTCCGTCACCACGCCCAAGCCGCCCTCCACCACATGAACGGGGAGGACTCCGCCGCCATGGCCTCGGTAGAGGCAGGCATCGGCACTTTCCTGACGACGCTCTCCCCCACCTCAGATCAGGGCATCGACGGCCCGATGATCGTCGGAGCCGCGGAAATACGGGCGCACGCGGTTCGAGGCGCCGAGGACCTGGCCGCCTTCGGCCTCGAACTCGCCCTGCTACAAGGCGACGGCCGTGCAGTACTCACCTGGGCGGAACGATGGCGCTCAGTGGTCCGCGGCGACTTCACCAGCACCTTCACCCGCCGCCCCACCGACAACGTTTTGACCATCGGCCCAGACTGCCTCGTGGAATACGTCCGGCACGAAGACGAACTCTTCGCGGTAGTTGCCCAGGACGGTGACTGCGAGTTGCACGCGATCGGCTCGTATGCCGAAATAGCCGAAGCCACAATCCGGATTCGCTATCAACTACGGCGTCGCAATCTGCGGGATGCCGGACCTGGCTGCACATCGATGCCGGAAGCGGAACTTGCGGCCCTGGACGCGGTACTGCTGGGACCTCTCCACCTGAAACCCGGCCCGATGATCGTAGTCCCCACCGGCTCGCTCCACACCCTCCCCTGGCCCCTGCTGCCCTCGCTCCGGGGTTGCCCGCTTTCGGTGAACTCCCACGCGGGCGGAACCCCACCCAGGTCCGAACCCAATTCCCTCGTTATCGGCGTGGCCGGACCCGGCCTGATACACGCTCTCGACGAGGTCCGGGCAATAGCTCAGACCCACCAGAACGCCACCACCATCCCAGCAAACAAAGAAGCGGTCATCGAGGCACTCGGATCGGCGGCAATTCTGCACATAGCCGCACACGGCATGTTCTCCCCACGCAGCCCAATGCTTTCCAGCATCGCCCTCACAGACGGCCCATTGATGGCCTACGAACTGCTGCGCGTCACCCGCGTGCCACCCGTGGTCGTGCTCTCGGCCTGCGAAGCAGGCATGGCCCACGCCCCCATGGACGGCATCGCATGGGGCTTGGCCGGCGCCTTCCTCGAACAAGGAGCCAAATGCGTCATCGCCGGCGTAGTCCCCGTACGAGACGAGGAAGCACTCGTCCTAATGCGCCGCTTCCACGAACTACTGGCAACCGGCCACTCCCCAGCCCAATCACTCGCCACCGCAGCCCTCGAAACCGACATCCCAGGCTTCGCCTGCTTCGGCACAGGAAACTAACCCCGATAGTTCGCAATCTTGCCGCTTCGTTCACCCGGCCTGCGAAAACGCCCGTTTCGCTCTGCACCCCAAAGGCGCGTTCGCGCCGGTCGCGAGGCCCGATGCCAGGTGGAGACAGCGCGCTGAATAGGCGAGGTCCAACCCGCAGAACCCCCAAGGCTGGAGGCCAATCAGAGCTCTCACCGGCTGAAGGCTGGCACGGCTCCCGCTGGCCGGAGAACGGCAGTCGGCACCTTCTTCGACCTCGTCCGGGGGCCGCCCCCCTCCCGCCGCCGCCCCGACCCCTCCCCACCCTCCACGTCGGTACCTTCCTCGATCTCGTCCGGGGCCGCCGCCCCACCTGAAAATCGTTCTCCGGCGAGCGGCCCTACCGCTGGCCGCAGGGCATACCCGGCCCTGTCAAGTACAGCAGCGACCGGCCCACACGGCGGGCGTCATGCGGGGCTGGTCATGAGCTAAGGAAGCCCCGGCGCGAGATGCCCTCGCGGCGGCCGGTGGCGGCGTTCAGGGCTGGTCATGAGCTAGGAAATCCCCGGTCGGCAGCGTGGCGGTCGCGGCTGTGGGGATCTTCTTCACTCTTCCGCTTCAGGTTCCCAGATGTGGGAAAGCAGCCAGGTCTCCTCGTCCACCACGCCGCTGATCGGAATGCCGAGGAGTTCCTGCACCTGTCGGCAGGCGGCCGTCGACTTCTTGCCGTACCAGCTGTCTGCGTCGAGGTCGGGGACGTGGGTGCGCGCGCGGGACTGCCAGGAGCGCACGTCGTCGCCGCGCATCATCGGTGATGCCAGTTCCAGTGCCCGGGTGAAGACGGGCACGTCGTCCTCTGTCTCCGGCTTGGGCTCGTCCTCACCTGACAGGAGCTGGGCTACCGCCGCGCGGAACGTGGGCATGCTGATCGAGTGCGGGTCGACTTTGGCTCGGTTGACTTCCTTGTGGCCCCGCACCCGGGACGCCGGCAGTTCGAACTCGGCCGCCAGTTCTGCGCACAACCTTCGGTAGGCGTCCATTTGGGCGGCCGGCCATGGCGTCTTGCCGTCGTTCTCCGCCTCGATCCCGATCGAGTTGTGGTTCATGTGGTGCGGCGAGGTGGATGGCGCGTTCTGCCAGCACTTCCCGGCGGCCACTACGAAGATCCGGCCGTCCTTACGGAGCCAGATCTGCGACAGCGGCCCATCCAAACCGGGCCTGCCATCGCGGACCACATGCAGGTCGTCCCAGCCCGCGGTGTGATGACACACCAGACCCTCGACCCTCGACATCGCGCCATGACCACGGGTCCGCCACCCGGCCACCTCGGTAACCGGATAGCCGGTCCGGCGGGCCACCGCCGCCAGCTGCAACAGATACGGCATCGAGCCTCCTGGATCCTCCTGACGACGGCCACCATAGCGACCGCCAGGGAGATTACTGCGAGGAGGAGGGCGACGACCAGCACCACTCCCACACGAGATGGTCGGCGGGCCGTGCAGTGACCGTCCGGCGGGCCAGGCGCACTGCGCCCGCACGAGAGGGTCGGCGGCCGTGCAATGACCATTGCGCCCGCATGAGAGGGTCGGCGGGCGTGCTGAGTGACCATCCGGTGGGCCAGGCGCACTACGCCCGAATGAGGATGAGAAGGTCGGCGACTGACCACCTGAAGGCCCAGGCTGGCATGGCATTTCCTGGAGCCCGCCGTCTCGATTCAGCTCCCCCGAAGGCCGCCGTCTCGGCATAGCTTGCCATCGTTCATGCCAATGCCCTCTTGTCCGGATGCGGACAGCGACTGAGGGCAACCGAGGTGTGATCACATACGTCTCACAGCCACCATACAATCCTCCAATCGCTGGAGATGTCATGACTCGCTCCGGCTACAAGCGCACCGTGCGGAGGCGACGTAATGCTGGCGCTAGCCTGCCGTTGATCTTTGTTTCGGTTGTCGCGGTCTGTGCGCTGATCGCGGTGGTCGTTCTGGCGGTCCTGCTCGTGGAGCGCGCCCCCGAGGGTGTCGCGGAGGCCGCCGTGTCGGCGACCGCGTCGGCGGCTCCGGCCGGGGAAGGCGCTGAGTCCTCCGAGCCTCCGGCGCAGCCGCGTACGCGGGCCGGCGCCAGGAAGGCCGCGGAAGCCTCGTTCGAGGCGTACACCGTCGGTGACTACGGAAGCTTCTGGGATGGCTGGACGGCCGCCGATCAGGAGATCGTGTCGCGGAAGGACTACCAGCGGCGATTCAAGCTGTGCCCGCAGGGCGCGCAGGGCATCGCCTGGGTGATCAAGAAGGTTTTGGTCTCCGGCAACCGCGCGGTGGTCCGGGCCCAACGGCTGATCTTGATCGAGGACTACACCTTCAGGTATGAGGGCGGAGAGTGGCGGTACAAACTGCGCCCTGAACAGCGGGAGCCATACGAGACGAAGACGATCAACCAGATCGTGGCGGAGGCGAAGGAATCCGGAAACTGCGGTTGATCGGGCCCGCGCTCAGAAGGGATGCCGGCAGGCTACATCGGCCTGCCAGCGTGAAACCTGCGGGTATGAAGAAGTCGCCTCCAACCCCCCAGTCAGCCGAGGGCTATAGGGCGGCTGGGGTCGGTGATCCAGTGGGACCAGGAGCCGACGTACAGGGCGGCGGGGATGTCGGCTATTTCCAGGGCGAGGACCTGGTGGGCTGCCGTGACTCCGGAGCCGCAGTATGTGCCCACCGGGACGTCGTTGACGGCGCCGAGGGTGTTGAAGCGCTCGCGGAGGAAGTCCGCGCTGTGGAAGGGGCCGCCTGGTTCTACGTTCTGGGTGGTGGGGGCGTTGACGGCGCCGGGAATGTGACCGGCGACGGGGTCGATGGGTTCGGTTTCGCCTCGGTAGCGTTCGGGGGCGCGGGCGTCGAGGAGGAGGCCGGTGGTGGCCAGGTCGGCGGCTTCTGCGGCGGTGAGGGTGGGCATTCCGCCGGGAGTCGCGGTGAAGTCGCCTCCGGGAGTGTCGGGGATGTCCTTGGTGGTGGGGAGGCCGGCGCGGGTCCAGGCGCGGAGACCGCCGTCGAGGACGCGGACGTCGGGATGGCCGAAGTAACGGAGGAGCCACCAGGCTCGGGCGGCGGCGGTGGAGTCGGCCTCGTCGTAGACCACGACCGGGCGGGACGCGGAGACGCCGAGCCGGCGCATGGCAGCCTGGAAGTCCGCGGCCGAGGGCAGCGGATGACGCCCGCCGGAACCAGGCGGCGATGCCAGGTCGTGTTCCAGGTCACAGAAGACGGCGCCCGGAATGTGCCCTTCGTGGTAGGCGTCGACCCCGGGAGGCCCGCCCAGCCGCCAACGTACGTCCAGCAGGGTGACCGGCTCGGTGGCCAGGCTCTCAGCACTGATCAGCGGATTCATAACGCCCCCTCCAGGCATTTCACCGATGAATCTCCAGTAGCGGGACGTTCAGCTCCTCTACCGTCAACGACCCGTGATACCCCGTGAACCCCCACTCCAACTTCTCCGCCTCCGCCGGGATGACCACGCAGCCACCGTACGGCACGGCTACGACATCCCCGATGCGTGGCAACCATTCCCGCCGCACACTCCCACCGAACCACCCGGAATCCACCGCTTCCTCCCGGGACACCACCCACGCCCTCCCGTCCAGAGCCTCCCGCCAGGCGGCTTCGACCGCGGATGCCGCGCCATCCTCGGTGTACACATGCCGCGCCCGAGGTTCGCCCCCCAGCAGGGAGACACCCGCCATGAGCTCAGGATGCTGATCAAGGTCGAACTTGTCGGTGGCGTTGACCATGCCATGGTCTGCCGTCACATACATGACCCCGCCGGGCGGCAGGCTTTCAGCCAAGCGTTCGGCCATGCGGTCGACGACGGCGAGCTGGTCCAGCCAGGCGGGCGAACCCCACCCGGCCAGGTGCCCGGTGCTGTCGAGGTCGCCGTAGTACACGGTGACGAACGTGCGAGGGGTCTGGAGCGCATGCCGCACCCCGTCGACCCGCTCGTCGATGGACTCGGCATGGCGGTGGTCGACGCCCCGGTAGACGGCGCGCGTCAGGCCGGAGCCGTCGAAGGCGCCGGTGGCGACATAGACGGTGTCCACGTCGAGGGCGGCGAGCCGCTGGTAGACGGTGGTGGCGGGCTGCCAGACGTCGGGGTCGATGGGCAGGCCGGGGGCGGTCCAGCGCAGGCAGTTGAACAACCGGCCCTCGCCGGGGACGGCCATCTTGATGCCGATCATCCCGTGCTCGCCGGGGGTGCCGCCGGTGCCGAGGGTGGCCAGGCTGGTGGGGGTGGAGGAGGGGAATCCGGCCGTGATCGTGCGTCCCAGCGCCGCCGACAGGAACGGCGCCGCGGCGGGATGGGCGCGCAGCAGCTCGGCCCCCATCCCGTCGACCAGGAACAGGCAGACCCGGGACGCGGGCGCCAGGCCGAGGGTGTTCTCGGCGTCGCCGCCGAACGCGGCCAGCAGCGAACCGGGGAAGTCGCTCAGCGAGGCGGAGCCGTACGCCGGGAGGTGGGGGCCGGGCACGGTCAGCTCGCGGCGCGGGCGGTGGCCTCGGACAGGGCGCGGGCGAAGGCGAGGACGTGGGTGACGGCCTCCGGCCCGTCGGCGGCCTCGCTGACCCGTAGTTGCAGGTCGTCGGCGGTGACCGCGCCGGTGTAGCCGTGGTCGGCGTCGCAGTTCTCGTCGCCGCAGGTGGCCGGTTCGAGGTCGACGTGCGAGATGGCGCCCCAGCCGATGGTCAGGGTGACCTCGCTGGGCGGCACGCCGGGCACGTAGGACGCGGGATCGGGCACCACCCGGGTCATCGCCACCGACTGGATCCGGCTGAGCCGGACGGCCTCGGTGGTGGTGGAGGCGTGCGACGCGGGGCTGCCCTCGGCCGGCGGGTGCTCGTCGGTGTGGCACACCAGCAGCCGGGTCGGCGAGAGCACGAGCACGGTGACGTGCCGCCGCACCTCCATGGCCGGGTCGAACGTGGCCTCGTGGTGCACGACGAACGCGGTTACCTGCTCTTTGCCTAAGGCGGAGTCGACGGCGTCGGCGACCAGGTCGGGGTAGTAGCCGCTGCGGTCGATCGCCTCACGCAGGTCGGCAGCCGAGACTCGGGTATCCCTCATGGGGTCCATCCTGCCCTGTCACGGACCCGGATTTCACATGCGAAGCCACCTTCTCGCCAGCCTAGATATACGGATTTAGCAGTATTTGGAATGGGTATTGGGTGTTGCCCATCCCTTTTGTTTCCCGTTGCCCGCTCGCGGTTATCGCTAGAGGCGTACCGACCGGAGACGATCATCGGGGTGGCTCATGGGATGGCTGGGTGCGGCCGTGGCGGCCCTCTTGACGGGTTCGCCCGTGCAGGCGCCGGATCCGGCGTTCGACATTTCGGTCACCTCGACGCCGAACCCGCAGGTGCCGGGGCAGCCGTTCCGGTACCAGGTCGCGATCAAGAACGTCAGTCCAGGGACGGCGAGCACGGACGCGCGGATCGACTGGCCGGGACCGTGGGAGTTCATTCCGTGGACGTGCGGAAGCAGCCACGGGGGCTGCCCGGTGAACAACGGGGTCGGGGACGTGGACCTGGCCGTCACGCTCGGGTCCGGGGAGTCGGTCACGTTCGCCCTCACCAGCCTGCTGCCGGCCGAGGCCGGCGTGCTGACCAGGCCGGACGCGCTCGTGATGTCCGGCGCGCATGGCTGTACGCCGTTCCGGCCATGTTCGGTCAACCACTAGCCGAGGCGGCGGGGGCCTCCGTCGGGGCGGGGGCCGACGACCGGGCGCAGGACGGCGCGAGCGTTCAGGACCGTGACGCCGTCCTCGCCGACCAGGACCTGGTCGAGATCCAGCCGCGCCACCTCGGGCAGCGCGTCGGCCAGCAGTCCGACCCGGACCAGCAGGTCCTCCAGGGCCGGTACGGCCACGGGCGGGTAGCCGTACTCGCCGAACAGGAGCGGCGCGGTGCGCACCGCGCGGACCAGGTCGGCGGCGTCCTCGACGGTGAGCGGCGCGAGCCGGTACGCGTGGTCGCCCAGCAGCCGGGCCGCCACATCGCCGAGCCCGAACGACACGACCGCCCCGAAATCGCGGTCCTGGATCATCCCGACGACGGTCGGCACGGCGGGCCCCGGCGCGGGAGCGTCCGCGACGGCGATGCCGTAACAGGCGAGCAGCGCGGTGGCGTCGATCTCAGTGTCGGCGGGCGCGGCGGCGACGATCCGCCGCGCCTCCTCCCGATTTACCGAAATTTCCGGAACTGTGCCGATGGGCGCGGTGCGCCAGCGCGCATGCCTGACCACATGGGCGAGGGCGCGCACGGCCTCCTCGGGCGCCTGGTAGGAGGGAATCGACCCGCGCGCCGGACCCTCGCCGGAGGCGCGCAGCTCGACCGGCAGCCCCAGCTCACCCTGAAACGTGGCCACCACCGGTTTGCCTGCTTCGTTCGCCACCCGCACCAGCTCGGCGGCCACCAGATCGGCCCGCCCGGGAATGGGCGGCATATAGATCGCCACGGCCGCGTCCACCGCCGGCAGCACGGCCGCGAGCGCCGTCCCGAACTCCTCCGCCCCCGCCCGAGCCCCCAGATTGACCGGCGCTCCGGGTTTCAGCCCCGCCGCCAGGCACGCGTCCGCGGCCAGCAACGCCAGCGCGTCCGAGTTGCTGACGATCCCCACCCTCGGCCCATCCGGCAACGGCTGATACGCCAGCAACTGCCCCACATCGAACAACTGGGTGAGATCGTCCACCCTGATCACCCCCGCCTGGGCGAACAGCGAACTCAACGCCGTGTCCGGCAGCCCCAGCGCCGACACCGCGTGCCCGTTCGGCACCCCCTGGGACTTCACCACCACGATCGGTTTGGTACGGGAGATCCGCCGCGCCAGCCGGGTGAACTTACGCGGATTACCCAGCGACTCCAGATAGAGCAGGATCACCTCCGTCGCCGGATCCTCCTCCCAGTACTGCAACAGGTCGTTGCCGGACACGTCGGCCCGGTTCCCCGCCGAGACGAACGTCGAGATGCCCATCCCGCGCTGCGCCACCCGCTGCAGCAACGCCGTCCCGAGCGCGCCCGACTGGCTGAAGAACCCCACTCTGCCCCGGCCCGGGAGGGTCGCCGCCAGAGTGGCGTTGAGACGGATGGCGGGATCGGTGTTGGCGATGCCCAGACAGTTGGGGCCGACCACGCGCAAGCCGTACAGACGGGAGATCCGGACCAGTTCCTGCTGCCGCCTGCCGCCTTCCTCGCCGGTCTCGCCGAAGCCGCTGGAGACCACGATCAGCCCTCGGACGCCCTTGCGCGCGCACTCCTCGACCACGCCGAGCACGCTCTCGGCCGGGACGGCCACGATGGCCAGGTCCACGTCACCGTCGATGGCGGAGACGCTGCGGTAGGCGCGGACCCCGGCGACGGCCCGGACCTCGCGGTGCACGGGGTAGACCGGGCCGGTGAAGTCGGCGGCCAGCAGGTTGCGCAGCACGGTCTGCCCGATTCCGCCGGGTTCCCGGCTGGCCCCGATGACGGCGACGGACTCCGGGGTGAGCAGCCGCTGGATCGAGCGGGCCTCGGCGCGGTGCTCGCGGGCCGAGGTGACCTCGACGGCGGTGTCGGTGGTGGCCAGGTCGAGGGTCAGCCGGACCACGCCGTCGGCGAAAGTGCTGCGCGCGGTGTATCCGGCCTGCCGGAACAGCATGTTCATCCGGTGGTTGGCGGGGAGCACGTCCGCGATAAAGGTCCGGATCCCGCGCTCGCGCGCGGCGGCGCGGAGGTGTTCCATCAGCACGGCCGCCACGCCCCGGCCCTGGTGTGCGTCCTCGACCAGGAAGGCCACCTCGGCGTGGTCGGCGGGCTTCACCCGGTCATACCGGACGACGGCCACCATCTCCGTCCCGATGGTGGCGATCAGCGCCACCCGGTCGTCGTAGTCGACGTTCGTGAACCAGGCGATCTCTCGATCGGACAAACGCGGACGAGGCCCAAAGAATCTGAAGTAAATCGTTTGATCGGACAAACGCGAGTAGAACGCACGGAGAAGTTCGGCGTCGGCGGGACGGATCGGCCGCAGGTGCGCCGTGCCGCCGTCGGACAGCACGACGTCGGCCTCCCAATGCGCCGGGTACGGTGGTTCCACAGGTCGAGCGTATCGACGCCCGGCTTGGGATAGTTGGGCAACGCTTGTGCATCGACTGTGCACGAGTGTCCGCTCTACCCCACACGGCGTCGCGAGAAGCTGTTAAGTTTCTCGGCGTCAGCCTCATATCGCACGGAGAGGACGCCGACCCCCCCAATGGTGCGGCGGAATCACCTCCCTCAGCAGTTGGCAAGGTGGTGACATCATGACCCGGGTCGTCGTGGTGGGCGATCTCATGACCGACGCGGTCGCTCGCGCCAGGTTCCCCCTCGCCCGTGCCAGTGACACCCCGGCAATCGTCACCATGCACGGCGGTGGTTCCGGGGCGAACATCGCCTCGTGGCTCGCCGTGGAAGGTTCCGAGGTGGCCTTCATCGGCCGTCGCGGCGCCGACATCACGGGACGTAACCGTGACATGGAGCTGATGGGCTATGGGGTGGACGCCCGTCTCGTGATGGACCCGGAGCGTCCCACCGGCACCTGTGTCGTGCTGGTCACGCACAAGGGCGAGCGCACGATGCTGTCCGACCCGGGGGCGAACGCGGCGCTGTCCCCCGAGGACCTGCCGCGTGACCTGTTCACCCAGGGCGGTCACCTGCACATCTCCGGCTACACGCTGATCTGCGAAGGCTCCCGCGACGCCGGTCTGGCCGCGCTCGACCTGGCCCGCCGGGCCGGTATGTCGATCTCGGTGGACTGCGCCTCGTCCGCGCCGGTGGAGCGCACCGGCGCCGAGCCGTTCCTGGAGTGGACGCACGGGGTCAAGCTGCTGTTCGCCAACGCCGACCAGGCCAAGGTGCTGACCGGCCGCGAGGAGCCGGACGCCGCCGCCAAGGTGCTCACCGCGTGGTTCCCGCAGGTCGTGATCAAGCTCAACAAAGAGGGCGCGCTGTGGTACACCAACAGCCGCTCCGAGCCGGTCCGGGTGCCCGCCGAGACGGTCGACCGGGTGGTCGACGGCACCGGCGCGGGTGACGCCTTCGCGGCCGGATTCCTGCCGAGCTGGCTGAACGGCAAGCAGCCGGCCGACGCACTGGCGGCGGGCAACGCCCTGGCCGCCAAGTGCATCGCCAACCTGGGCGCCCGCCCCCGCCTCTAAGTAGCCGCCTCTAAGTAGCCAGAGTCAGCGGCAGCACCGCCGTCGCGCCCGCGTGGCGGAGCTGCGCGGCGGCCAGCGTCAACGTCCACCCCGAGTCGGCACGGTCGTCGACCAGCAGCACGGGACCGGACAGCTCGGCGAGCTTCCCGCCCAGCTCGCGCGGCATCGCCAGCGTGCCCCGGACGGCCTGAACCCGCTGCGCCGAGTTGTACTGCCGCCCCGGCGAGCCGTTCCGATACCCGAGCTCCCCGAGATCGGCCAGCCGCCCGACCTGCGCCAGCCGTTCGGTCAGCGACCGGATCAGCACCGGCTTGGAGACCGACGGCACGCTGACCACCGCGACCGGCCGCTCCGCCCAGCTCCACGTCTTGAGCACGGTCACCACGGCGGCGAACACGTCGTCCGGCACCGGCCCGTCGGGCTGGGCCAGCAGCTCGCGCAGCCGGGTCCCCCACCCGATGTCGGTCAGCCGCCCGAGCGCCCGCCCGGTCTCCGCGCCCAGCTCCGGCTTGATCCGCCCCTTCAGGTCGGTGAGCCCGGTCGGCCACTGCCGCCGCGGCTCCAGATCGACCCCCGGCCGGGTCAGCCGCTCGTCGGCGGCCGTCACCGCCTCGGCCGGGATCTCGGCGGACCGCCACGCGCCCGTGCAGTTGTCACACCGCCCGCAGGCCACGGCGGTGTCGTCGTCGAGATGGCGGCGCAGGAACAGCTCCCGGCACTCGGTCGTGGTCTGGTAGGCCAGCATCGCCTCCTGCTCGGCCCGCCGCTCGGCCGCCACCCGGGCATACCGCTCGGCGTCGTAAGCCCACGGCTCCCCGGTGACCTCCCACCCGCCCTTGACCCGGCGCACCGCCCCGTCGACGTCGAGGACCTTGAGCATCATCTCCAGCCGGCTCCTGCTGAGATCGACCCGGTTCTCCAGCGCCGCCGTGGACAGCACCCCGCCCTCCCCGAGCGCCGCCAGCGTGGCCCGGACCACCGCCTCCGCCGGAAACGCCAGCGACGCGAAGTAGGCCCAGATCTCCCGATCCTCCGACCCGGGCAGCAGCACCACCTCGGCCTTGCGCACCCCGCGCCCGGCCCGGCCCACCTGCTGGTAGTACGCCACCGGCGACTGCGGCGCCCCCACATGCACGACGAACCCGAGATCCGGCTTGTCGAACCCCATCCCCAGCGCGGAGGTGGCGACCAGCGCCTTGATCCGGTTGGCGAGCAGATCCTCTTCCGCGGCCAGCCGTTCCGACGTCTCGGTCTGCCCGGAGTAGGCGGCCACCGGATGCCCCTGCTCGCGGAGATACGCGGCGATCTCCTGGGCTGCGGCCACGGTCAGCGTGTAGACGATCCCCGACCCGGGCAGCTCGCGCAGCGTCTGCGCCAGCCAGGCCAGCCGCTGCCCGGCCCCGGGCAGCTTCACCACGCTCAGATGCAGGCTCTCCCGCTCCAGCGGCCCGCGCAGGACGAGCGTCTCCTCCTCGTCCCCGGCCAGCTGCTCGGCCACGTCCCGGGTGACGCGCGCGTTCGCGGTCGCCGTGGTGGCCAGCACCGGCACTCCGGGCGGCAGCTCGGCCAGCATGGTCCGCAGCCGCCGGTAGTCCGGCCGGAAGTCGTGCCCCCAGTCGGAGATGCAGTGCGCCTCGTCGACCACCACCAGACCGGCGCTCTCGGCCAGCTCGGGCAGCACCTGGTCGCGGAACTCGGGGTTGTTCAGCCGTTCCGGGCTGACCAGCAGCACGTCCACGGTCCCCTCGGCGACCTGGGCGTAGATCTTCTCCCACTCCTCGGCGTTGGCCGAGTTGATGGTGGCCGCGTGGATGCCGGCCCGCTCCGCGGCGGCGATCTGGTTGCGCATCAGCGCCAGCAGCGGCGACACGATGACCGTCGGGCCCTCGCCCAGGTCGCGCAGGAGGGCGGTGGCGATGAAGTAGACCGCCGATTTGCCCCAGCCGGTCCGCTGCACGACCAGCGCCCGCCGCCGATCCACCACCAGCGCCTTGATCGCCAGCCACTGGTCCTCGCGCAGTCGCGCGTCCGGGCCCGCGAGCGCCCGTAGACGCTCCTCGGCCTCCTCGCGCAACACCTCTTCTTCGGTCACCGGTCCTTAGTACCAGGTCCCGGCGACGGTTTCGTCACCGATCCAGGTGCTCGGGGAAGGCGTTCACGGTCACCCGGTGCATCCGGCGCCGCTCGGTGTAGTCGGCGACGGCGTAGTGCTGGGTGCTGCGGTTGTCCCAGAACGCCAGCGTGCCCACCCGCCAGCGCAGCCTGACCTGGTATTCGGGGTTGCGGACGTGGTCCACCAGCAGCGGCAGCAGCACTTCGTTCTCGCGGTCGGTGAGACCGGCCAGGCGGGTGGTGGAGGCCCTGTTCACGAACAGCGCCTTGCGGCCGGTCTCGGGGTGGACGCGGACCACCGGGCGCTCGATCGGCGGCCACTTGCGCTGGATCTCGGCCAGGTCGAAGTCGTGGCCCTTGGAGATCGCCTTCCTCATCGAGCCGGTGATGTCGTGGATCGCGGTCAGCTCGTCGCAGAGCCGCTGGATCGACGGCGAGAGCGTCTCGTACGCGAGATAGGTGTTGGCCCACATGGTGTCCCCGCCCACCGAGGGCAGGATCATGCAGCGCAGCAGCGAGCCCATCGGCGGGACCGGCTCGAAGGTGTTGTCGCTGTGCCACTCGTCGGCGCCCTCGCCCTTGGGGGAGGTCTGGTCCAGGACGTGGATGGGGGTGCCGCTGTCCTTCTTGAAGGCCGGGTGGTTGATCGTGCCGAAGTGCTCGGCGAACCGGATGTGCTCCTCGTCGGTGATCTCCTGGTCCCGGAAGAACAAAACCTTGTGCGCGAGCCAGCCCTGCCGGACCGTCCGCGTCTCCTCCTCGGAGAGCGGTTTGCGCAGGTCGACCCCGGTCACCTCGGCCCCGATGTGCCGCGTCATCGGTATGAACTCGATCATGGCAGCCTCCCGGTATCAAGCAATCGCTTGGTCAAGCATAGGACGATCGGGCCGCCCTGCCGAACTCCCAGGTCAGAGGTTCGCCCGAAAAATCGGACCGATACAAAGATCGGTGAAACAAAGCCGGTCCCGCCCGCATCTACCTCCATGACGATCCACCCAGCAGACTTTGGAGTAGAAAATGGACGTGTACGACGCCGGCACCTCTGAGCTCGCCGACACCGACGGCGACGGCTACTACGAGACCGCCGCGTATGACAGCAACAACGACGGCGTCGCCGACGCCGTCGTGTCCGACCTGGACGGCGATGGCGACATCGACATGGAGGCCTACGACACCGACGGCGACGGCAACGTGGACACGGCGATCCTCGACACCGACAATGACGGCGTCGCGGACACCGCGCTGTTCGACACCAACAGCGACGGCCAGGCCGACGTGGTGGCGGTCACCATTCCGCCCACCGCCGACGACGCGCCGCTGTTCCCCGAGACCGGCGCCACCACCCCCGACACGGCCACCGAGGAGCCCGGCCTGAGCTCGCACGACATCGTGGAGGGCGCGCTGCCCGGTCCGGAGTACACCGCCTAGCAGGAACGTTCCACCGGAAGGAAACCCACCATGGGGAACCCCCAGGACCCGAACCAGCCCCCTCAGCCCCAGCCCGGCTCCTACGGCCAGCAGCTCCCGCCGTACGACGCGGGCGCGCCGCTGCCGCCCCAGCAGCCCGGCTACCAGTACCCGCCACCCCCTCCGTACGGCCAGCAAGGTCCGCCGTACGGGCACCAGTACGAGCAGTACGGGCAGCACAACAAGCAGGTCAGCGGCGCTCAGACCATGTCGATCATCGCCTTCGTGCTGGCCGGTCTGGCCCTGCTGATCCTCCCGATCATCCTGGGCCCGGTCGGCATCGCGCTCGGCGTGATCGGCCACCGGCGCGGCGAGAAACTCGGCGTCGCGGCCGCGATCACGGCCGGTGTGTGCATGGTGGTCGGCATGGTGCTGGGCTACGTCCTGGCCACCATGTAGGCCGGTCGGGCCACGAACCCCACCTCCCCGAGGAGCCAGAATGCCCACCGGCCGCCCTGCCCCCTCCCCCGCTCAACCCCCCCTGAGCGCGGGAGAAGGGCTGGCGCGCGCGCTCGCCGAAGTGGCGGCGGGCGGTCCGAGCCCGGCCGTCGCCCAGCAGATCGAGCGCCTGCTGGAGACCCGGCCGGACCGCGCGGCGCTGGCCCTGGCCTGCGCCCGCTTCCGCGACCAGCTCGGCGAACGCTCCCCTGACCTGGCGGAACTGCTGGGCGCCGCGCTGGCGGCGGCCGGGATCAGCGAGGTGCGCCCCGACGGCGAGCCGTTCGACGGCGAGCGGCACGAGGCCGTGGACACCGCGCCCACCGACGACCCGGACGCGCACGACACGATCGCCGAGACCGTGCGGGCCGGGTATCTGGACGGCGCCGAGGTGCTGCGGGTGCCGCAGGTCGTGGTGTATCGGCGGGATCCGCCGTCATGAGCTATCCCAGCAGTTCGCGCAGGCTCTGCCGGCCGCGGAAGATCCACACTTTGACGGTGTTCAGCGGCACCTCCAGTGTGGCCGCGGTCTGCTCGTACGTCAGCCCGCCCGCCCATAACAGCAGCGCCGACCGGTGCGCGGGAGAGAGCGTGCCCAGTGCCCTGCGCAGGTCCACCAGGCCGGCCACGGTCTCGTCGAACCCGCTCTCGGCCGCGCGCGGTTCCGCCGCTTCGGGGAACAGCAGGTCGTCGTGGGAGCTGCGGCGCCGTACCACCGACAGGGCGGAGTTCCTGGCGATGGCCAGGACCCAGGCCGCGAACGGCGCCCGGCCCTCGAACCGGTCCAGGCCCTTCCAGGCGGCGATCTGGGTGTCCTGCAGCGCGTCGAGAGCGTCCGGGCGGTTGGCGGTGAGGTGGAAGCAGAGGCCGAAGGCCCGCCGTTCGACCGGCTGCCAGAGCTGGCGGAACGCCTCGGGGTCGCCCGAGCGCGCGGCCGCGACCAGCGCGGAGTCGTCGCCGGGCATGTCGCCACCGAGATCACCGAGATCACCGATGTCACCGCCGACAAGCGGAGCAGGCATCCGCGGCACATCCTCCCGAATCCGAAAATGCCCGGCACTGGGGGCTAGAACCGGGAAAACTGCAACGATCAGACCACTCCCGCCGCTGAAACGACATGAGATGTCACGGCATGATATTCGACCGTAATGAGGGCTTGGAGGGAGATGACGCGGCGGCGTTCTACGACCTCCTTTATGGCCTGGTCCCGGCTCCCACTCCGGCGGAAAGCCTGGCCATGTTCGAGGAGACGATGAGCACCACCGAGGCCGAACCCGAAGACCTTTACCAGGATTTCGAGGGGCATTTCGACCATTCCGTTAAAGAAACGGACTTTAGTGACGATTTCTCTGATTTAGGGGATTTCGGGGACTTTTCATGAACCCAAGTGACCGACTGCGGGAGCTCTGCGGCACGACCATCGCCAAACTGGCCGATCCCGGTCTGCGGGACCGGGTTCACCAGGTCCGGGTCCGGCTCGACGCACCCTTGAAGATCGCCGTCGCCGGCGCGGTCAGCAGCGGGAAGTCCACCCTGGTGAACGCCCTGCTCGGGCTCCCGGTCGCGCCGGTGGACGCGGGCGAGTGCACCCGGGTCGTCACCCAGTACGAATACGGCCCCGACGACGGCCGGGTCGAGGTCGACTGCGAGGACGGCCGCACCTTCCTCACCCGCCTGGACCCCGGCCACCGCCTCCCCGCCGAACTGGGTGTCCCGATCGACCTGGTCCGCCGGATCCGCGTGCAGCTGACCTCCGAGGCCCTGCGCGCCATCACCGTGGTCGACACCCCCGGCATGAACACGGTGACCGTCGAGAACGAGCGCGCCGCCCGCCGCATGCTGTTCGGCACCGACCAGGACGACGACCACGCGCAGGCCCTGATCTACGTGCTCCGCTACGTCCAGGCCTTCGACGACAGCACCCTCGCCGAGTTCCGCGGCCTCACCGAGGCGTGCGGCATGACCTGCGTGAACACCCTGGCCGTGCTGAGCCAGATCGACCGCCGCGGCGACGAGGAGGACCCCTGGCCGACGGCCAGGCGGCTGGCCGTCAAGGCGTACGCGGATCTGCGCGCCTCGGTCTTCGACGTGGTCCCGGTGATCGGCCTGCTGGCCGAGACCGCGGGCACCGGCGCGCTCGGCCCGGCCGAACTCGACGGCCTGGCCGCCCTCGCCACCCTGGACGAGGCCGACCTGGAGTTCCTCCTCCTCGACCTGGACGACCTCGCCGACTCCCCCGACTCGCCGCTCACCCCCGAGGTGGCCGCCCGCCTGGTCCGCCACCTGCACCGGTACGGCTTACGCACCGCGATCACCCACGTCGGCGAGGGCCCCGAAGCCCTCCGCCAGACATTGCTCGATAAATCGGGATTCGGGGTTGGGGCCAGGAGCGGCACCGTCGCCGGCGGCATCGCCCACTTCGCCCGCCGGGCCGGCCAGCTGAAAGCCCTGGCCGCGATCACCCAGCTGCGCCGGATCACCCGCTCCCCCGCGTTCGGCTCCGACCTGGCCGTGCTCGACGCCCTCGCCAATGAACTCGACGAGACCAAGCCGATCGCCGCCGGCCTGCACGGGCTGCGCCTGTTCGCCGCCGTCGAGGCGGTCGCCCGCGGCCAGCTGGTGCTCACCGACGAGATGTCCAACGAGCTGTTCCGGCTGGCCCGCTCCGACGACCCGGCCGAACAGCTCGCCGTACCCGCCCAGGACGTGCCGGAGGCGGCGCGGCGGGCGACCGAGCGGTGGCGGGCCCGCGCGATGATCGAGCGCGGCCGGGTCGGCGGGCAGCGCGCCAGGGACGTGCTCGGCGTGCTGGAGGACCTGGCCGCGCCGCCGCGCCTGCAGACCCAGGCCCCGATCTTCCTGCCGGTCCCTGCGGCCCCCGTGGACGCCGACGCGGTCCGCCGGCTGCTGGCCTCGCCGCTGGTCCCCGCCGAGGACCGGCAGGCCCTCGGCAGCCTGCTGGCGGGCGCCGACGGCGCGGCCCAGGTCGGGATCGCCGGCGGGCCCCCCGACGTGGCCGCCTACGCGGCCGCGCTGAGCGCGCGGTTCCGCTCGCTCAGCCATTTCCTCCCGTTCACCGCCGACCGGCGGGCCGCCGAGAGCGTCAGCGACAGCTACGCCCACCTCGCGGTGACCTCGGTCCAGAAAGGTTCCCCCCATGTCGGCTGAGCTCGTCACCCGCGTGCTGCGCCTGGCCAACGAGGTCAACACGCTCGCCAAGCAGGCCGGCCGCGCCGACCTGGCCGAGGTGCTCGTCCAGGTCGCGGCCAGATGGAAGGAGACCGAGACCACCATCGTGCTGGCCGGCGCCCAGAAGCGCGGCAAGAGCCGCCTGCTGAACGCGCTGATCGGGCACCCCGGGCTGCTCCCGGTGGACGCGGACGTGGCCACCAACTGCTACCTCGGGCTGCGCCGGGGCCCGGCGCTGACCGCCAAGGTGCACAAGGCGAACGAGGACTTCGCCATCGACCCCGCGCAGATCACCGACTACGCCTCGATGACCGGCGACCCCGCCAAGCGCCGTGAGGTGGTCAACGTCGAGCTGACCGTCGACCACCCACTGCTGGAGGGGGTGCGGCTGCTGGACACCCCCGGCGTGGACAGCCTCACGGTCGGGCACCGGCAGGCCACGGTGGCGATCCTGCAGCGGGCCGACGCGCTGCTGTTCGCGCTCAGCGCCCAGGACCAGCCGGTGCTCCGCCACGAGCTGGAGTTCCTGGCCGAGGCGGTGCAGCGGGTCCAGGCGGTCACCTTCGTGCTGACCAAGGTGGAGGACTCGGCCAACTGGCAGGCGCTGCTGGCCGAGAACCGCCGCAGGCTGGAGCTGTTCGTGGCCGAGTCCGGCCTGGTCACGCCGGAGAACGGGCGGATCCTGCGGGCCGCGGCCTGGCTGCCGGTGAGCGCCAAACTGGCCGAGGCCGCGGTCGCGCAGCGCCGGCTCGGCCGCCCGGAGCGCGCCGACCAGCTGCACGAGCGGAGCGGGATCGGGCGGCTTGAGGACTACCTGCGCAGCTGCGCGGAAGGCCGCGAACTGGCCCGCAGCGCCACCGTGGTGTCGGCGTGCGCCTCGGTGCTGGCGGCGGTGGGCGCGGTCGCGACCGACCATGTGGCGGGGGCCTCGGACGATTCGAAGGAGCCCGCCAAGCGGCTGGCCGAGGTCGAGGCCGGGCTGGCGGAGCTGGTCGAGATCGGCAGGGAACGCCGCAGGCAGGCGGTGGGCAACCAGTTCCTCGGGCGGGAGGTGGCGACCATCGCGCGGGCGCATCTGGCCCGGGTGCGGCAGCCGTACGAGCAGGCGGTGGGCGAGCTGACCAAGCGCGCCGATCTCGATCGCTACCTGCAGCAGCTGCCGGAGAGCGTCGAGCGCTCCATCCAGGCCGCCTGGGACGAGATCGTGGCCGAGGTGAGCACGCTGGTCGGGACCGCGCTCAACGAGTTCCTGCGCTCGCTCCGGCTGGACCCGATGGACATGGACCTGGCCAAGGTCGCGATGCCGCGGGTCTGGTCGCACGAGCTCAAGAGCGAGCCGACCACCGGCGCCAAGATGGACCTGTTCCGGGAGGGCGTGCCCGCCGCCGCGATGGCGGCCAGCCTGGGCCTGATCATCGCCCACCTCAACCCGATCGGCTTCATCATCGGCCCGGCCCTGGCCGCCGCCGTGCTGGTCCGGCGCCGCGAATGGGACGAGGTGCACCGCAACCAGCAGGCCCTGCGCCGGCTCCTGGCCGAGCAGTTCAACCAGGCCGGCAACGAGATCACCCTCGCCCTGGAACGCGAGGTTGCCAACTGGCGCACCACCGTCGAGCAGAGCGCCGACACCGCGCTGGCCACCCAGCGCAAGGACCTGGAGTCCCGCCGCGCCGAACTGCGCACCCTGGCGGTCAGCAACGCGGCCGACAAGCGCGATGCGCGCGAGTCGGCCACCAAACGCCTGGAGACGATCAAGACCCTCACCGGGCGCGCGGCCGGGCTGCGGGGCGAGATCGCGACGGCGCTAGTCCGGCAGGAGGCAGAGCCGGCCGGGTAGCGACTGCTCCGGCCCCGGCACGGCCTCGGGGAGCCGCAAATAGAGCAGCCCTGAAGGGACCCTGGCCAGCGGCTCGGCCCAGCCGGGCGCGCTCAGCGCCTGGCGCACCCCGGCGGGCGTGACGTGCATGATCCGGGAGGTGTTGCGCGCGCCGGACACCCCCAGCCAGAGCGTCTCCCCGTCCACGATCACCCGGGGACGCTCGCCGGGCAGCCGCGAGGTGAGGTGCCCGAGCAGCGTCCCGGCCGGCTCGTGGGCGAGCGTGCGCAGGTTGCCGGTGCTCCGGTCGCAGTGCTGGACCGACCAGCCCTGGGACGGCAGCACGGTGTCCATGCCGACCGCGTACATCTCCCGGCCGGCCGGGAACCAGCGCAGCGCGCCCGTGCGCGGCCGGGTGGCGAGCACCCGGGGCGGGTTGGGGGCGGCGTCGATCTCCAGCCCGGCGCTGGTCGCCACGAACCACTTCGACTCGTGCAGGACGACCTGCTGGAGCCAGTTGGGCGGGCGGCGCTCGACCCGGCGGACCCGCCCGCCCGGGTCGATGATGAGGAAGACCTGCCAGGGCAGGAAGCCGTTCTGGAAGGCGTACTGGCCGAGCACGACCGTGCAGCCGGGCGAGCCGACGGCGAGCGCAGGTTCGACGCCGGTGGGGCTGTCCTGGTCCAGGAGCCTGCGCCGGACGCCGTCCTCGTTGACGAACCAGCGGGCCGAGGGGCCGAGCGGCATCCGGGCCGGCTCGGGGAAGAACCCGCCCAGCCGGAACTCCAGCATGGTCAGCTCGCCGGCCTCCCCCCACGGCAGCCCGCGCGAGTTGTCGACCGGCACGACCGGGCCCGGCGCGAAGAACGCCCAGCCGATCCCGTTCTTGGCGATCGTCCGCACCTCGGCCACGCCGGGCAGCACCTGGGTGGACTGGATCACCAGTTCCGGCGTGAGGGTGCGGATCACCGCGCCGTTCGGGCCGCGTTCGGCCAGCAGGATGCCCTCGTCGGCGGCCGCCCAGTCGATGACGGGACCGAAGGCCAGCTCCCGGTCGGCGCGGCCGGTGGCGACGTCCAGCCGCCTGAGCAGCTGCCGCCCGCCGTCGACGCAGAGGCAGTAGGTTCCGGTCGCGGTCACCCGGACCGCGAGCACGCCCTCCATGACCGTTTTGAGGGATCCGCCTTCCAGCGGCTTGGACGGCGGCTTGAGCGGGCTCACGATCGTGTTGAGCGCCGCGTTCTTGGCGGCGTTCTTGGCCGCGACCTTGGCGGTCTCGGCTTCCAGCACGGTCCAGGCGAGCCGGGCCGCGCCCAGCGCGACGACGATCTTGGGGTCGTCGTAGGTGCGGACCAGGTCGCCGTGCCTGGCCTTGATCGTCTCGTGGACCAGCGGCATCCGGCTGGCGCCGCCGGTCAGGAAAATGCCGGATAACTGGTGACGTTCCACCCGGGCGGCCGCGATCGTCTCGTCCAGGATGTCGGCCGTCCTGATGATGTCCGCGCCCACCAGGGCGTGCAGGTCGGCCCGGGAGATCTGGACGTCCACGTCCGCGCCCGCCACGTACTGGCTGGCCGTGTCGTACGCCGACAGGGTCTCCTTGGCCGCCCGCGCCTCGTCCAGCAGATCGGCCGCCGCGGCCCGGTAACGGCGGTCCGGGTTGGCGCTCACCTCGGCCCACCAGTCGGCGGCGGAGCGCTCCAGCTGGGCCCCCAGGAAGGCGAAGACGCGCTCGTCGAACACCTCGCCGCCGATCATGTCGTCCCCGCCCGGCTCCCCGATCACGTTGAAGTCGGCGCCGTCGGCGGACAGCACCGCCGTGTCGAAGGTGCCGCCGCCGAGGTCGTAGACGGCCACCTGCCGCCCGCCGGAGACGCTGTGCAGCGAGGTGTAGTGCAGCGCCGACGCGACCGGCTCCTCCACGATGACGATCCGGGCGCCCGGCACCACCGCGCGCCCGGCCTCCTTCAGGATCTCCCGCCGGTCGGGCCGCCAGGCGACCGGGCAGGTCAGCACCACGATGGCCGGATCCGCGCCGTCGAACCGGGTGCGGCCTTCGGCCACGAACAGCGACAGGATGGCCGCCATCGCGTCCTTCACGTCCACCGCGACGCCGCCGAGCAGCATCGCGGCCCGCCCGACATAACGTTTGGGGTTGCGCTCCACCCGTTCCGGATGGCGGACCATGGACCGCTGCGCGACCCGGCCAGACACCAGCACGCCCTGGTCGTTCAGCAGGATCGTGGACGGCACCCGGCGCTCCCCGCCGACCTCCAGGATGTCCACCCGCCGGTCCGTCGCGATCGCTCCCGCGGAGAAACTCGTCCCCAGGTCCACGCCGAGGCACCACTGCGCCATCCCGGCCTCCTCCCGCTCAAACCCGGCCAGGCGACAACGATAGTGGTGCAAGCGGGCCTCCGCTGAGGGGCGGATGCGCGTCTGAGTCGCGGCATGCGGAGATGACCGGCAAAATGTTCGACATGGCCCGACGAACCACCAGCCCCCCACCCGAGGATTTCGAGGAGCGGATCGTCGACATCGACGTCTCCGCTGAGATGCGCACCAGCTTTCTGGAGTACGCGTACTCGGTGATCTACCAGCGCGCGCTCCCAGATGCCCGGGACGGTCTCAAGCCCGTGCAGCGGCGCATCCTCTACTCGATGAACGAGATGGGGCTGCGGCCCGACCGGGGGCACGTGAAGTCCTCCCGCGTCGTCGGCGACGTGATGGGCAAGCTGCACCCGCACGGGGACAGCGCCATCTACGACGCGCTGGTCCGGATGGCGCAGCCGTTCTCGATGCGGCTGCCGCTGGTGGACGGCCACGGCAACTTCGGCTCGCCCGACGACCTGCCGGCCGCGATGCGCTACACCGAGGCGCGGCTGTCGGCCGCCGCCATGCTCATGGTGCAGTCCATCGACGAGGACACCGTCGACTTCAAACCCAACTACGACGGGCAGGAGACCGAGCCCACGGTCCTGCCGTCGGCCTTCCCGAACCTGCTGGTGAACGGCTCGACCGGGATCGCGGTCGGGATGGCCACCAATATGGCCCCGCACAACCTCGGCGAGGTCATCGCCGCCGCCCGGCACCTGATCAAGAAGCCGGACGCGACGCTGGAAGACCTGATGCGCTTCGTGCCCGGTCCCGACCTGCCGACCGGCGGTCTGGTCATCGGCCTGGCGGGGATCAGGGACGCGTACGAGACCGGCCGTGGCACGTTCCGGATGCGGGCCAAGGCCACGGTCGACAACGTGACGCCGCGGCGCAAGGGGCTGATCGTCACCGAACTGCCGTACAACGTGGGCCCGGAGCGGGTGATCACCAAGATCAAGGAACTGGTGAACGCCAAGAAGCTGTCCGGGATCGCCGACCTGAAGGACCTCACCGACCGGCACAAGGGCCTGCGGCTGGTCATCGAGATCAAGAACGGCTTCATCCCCGAGGCCGTGCTGGAGGAGCTCTACCGGCTGACGCCGATGGAGGAGACCTTCGGCATCAACAACGTGGCCCTGGTCGACGGCCAGCCGCGCACGCTCGGCCTGCGCGAACTGCTCCGGGTGTACGTGGACCACCGGCTCGACGTGGTCCGGCGGCGTTCGCAGTTCCGGCGGCGCAAGCGGCAGGAGCGCCTGCACCTGGTGGACGGCCTGATCGTCGCGCTGCTCAACATCGACGAGGTCATCCAGGTCATCCGCGCCTCCGACGACTCGGGCGCCGCCCGCGCCCGGCTGATGGAGATCTTCGAGCTGAGCGAGATCCAGGCCAACTACATCCTGGACACGCCGCTGCGCCGGCTGACCCGCTTCGACAAGCTGGAGCTGGACAAGGAGAAGGAGACGCTGACCCGGGAGATCGCCGAGCTGACCGCGATCCTGTCCTCGGAGGACCGGCTGAACAAGGTCGTCTCGGACGAGCTGGCGGAGGTGGCCAAGACCTATGGCACGCCGCGGCGTACCGTGCTGCTGGAGTCCTCCGGGGTGTCCAGGACGGCGGCGGTGCCGCTGGAGGTCGCCGACGACCCGTGCCTGGTGCTGATGTCCTCCACCGGGCTGCTGGCCAGGACCGGCGACGCGGCCGAGCTGGCGGGCGACGGTGAGCGCACCGTGCACGACGTGCTGGTATCGGTGGTGCGCTCGACGGTCCGGGGCGAGATCGGCGTGGTCACCTCGCAGGGCCGGATGATCCGGGTCTCGGTGGTGGACCTGCCCGCGCTGCCGCCCTCGGCCAACCCGCCGTCCCTGGCGGGCGGCCATCCCGTCGCCGAGTACGTGGCGCTGAACCCGGACGAGGTCGTGGTCGGCCTGGGTTCCCTCGATCCTGTCAGCCCCGGCCTGGCGCTGGGCACCGCGCAGGGCGTGGTGAAGCGGGTGGTGCCCGAGTATCCGGCCAACCGCGACGAGTTCGAGGTCATCGGCCTCCGCGACGGCGACACCGTGATCGGCGCGGTCGAGCTGATCTCCGAGGAGCACGACCTGGTGTTCATCTCCTCCGACGCGCAGATGCTGCGCTATCCGGCCTCGAACGTGCGGCCGCAGGGCCGCCCGGCCGGCGGCATGGCCGGCATCCGGCTGGAGCCGGGGGCGCGGGCGATCTGGTTCGGCTCCGTCGACCCCGCCCGCGAGTCCCGGGTGATCACGATCGCCGGTTCCTCCACGGCGCTGCCCGGCACCCAGGTCGGCGGCGGCAAGGTCTCCGACTACACGGAGTTCCCGGCGAAGGGCCGCGCCACCGGCGGCGTCCGCGCCCAGCGCTTCCTGAAGGGCGAGGACACCCTGCTCCTGGCCTGGGCGGGGCCCGCCCCCGCGAAGGCAGTCTCCGCCGTCGGCAAGCCGGTCCCGCTGCCCGAGGACCTCGGCCGCAGGGACGGCTCCGGGGTACGGCTCACGCACACCGTGGCCGCCATCGGCGGGGCCCTCACCGGCCCGGGAACCGAAGCGGCCGAGGAAGCGCCGCTGTTCTGAGAGAAGACGAAAGTGGACCACCCCGACGCGGGGTGGTCCACTTTTCTGTTCCTAGTCGACCAGGCAGAACGGGTGGCCGGCCGGGTCCAGGAAAACGACGAAGCCGTCCTCGTCGCCCGGCTGATGGTCGTGTTTCACCGCGCCGAGGGCGAGCACTTCCGCCGTGCCCTTCTCCAGGTTCTCGACGCGGATGTCGAGGTGGAGCTGCTGCGGGTGGTCGGCGTCCGGCCAGACCGGGGGCTTGTGGTCGGGCGCGAGCTGGAAGGCCAGCTTGAACGGCCCGTCGCCGGTAACCGTCGCCCAGTCGGGGGCGGTGCGCTTGGCCTCCCACCCGAGGATCGCCGCGTAGAAGGCCGCCAGCTCGCCGGGGTCCGGGCAGTCGAAGACGATTTCGCTGAGAGTGCCGATTGCCATGAATTCCTCCTCAATGCGTAACCATCGAAGAGCGTATACCGGTGTCGTTGACGACCGCCAGGGTGCGCCGGTATTGAATAGTCGGAACGGGGAGCGCCTCTCTTCCCGAGCAGATCCCTTTAAAACAGATAGGGAAAACGTGGCTGTCAATTCGTTCATGGTGCCGCTCGGCTCCGCCGCACCCGATTTCGACCTCCCCACGATCACCGGCGACCGCGTCGCCCTCGCCGGCCTGAAGGGCACCCCCGTCCTGGTGGTCTTCCTGTCCAACCACTGCCCGTACGTGCGCCGCATCGAGAACGGCCTCGGGCGGTACGCCGCCGACTACGCCGGCCGGGTGGCCACGGTCGCGATCTCCAGCAACGACGTCGTCAACTACCCCGACGACGACACGGCGCACCTGGCCGAGCAGGCCGCCCGCGCGGGGTTCGGCTTCCCGTACCTGATCGACGAGACCCAGGACGTGGCGCACGCCTACCGGGCCGCCTGCACCCCCGATTTCTTCCTCTACGACGCCGACCACCGCCTCGCCTACCGGGGCGAGTTCGACGGCGCCCGCCCCCGCAACGAGGAGGCGGTCACCGGAGCCTCCCTGCGGGCCGCCACAGACGCCCTGCTGGCCGGTGAGACCCTCACCGACCAGAGCCCGAGTCTGGGCTGCGGGATCAAGTGGAAGCCCGGGAACGAGCCCTCCTAGGCCTTCAGCAACCGCAGCAGATCGGAAGGCTCGCCCCAGGGCCAGTGCCGGACCACGTCCTCGATCTCCGGAAGGTCGGGCAGCGGATCACCGGCCGGCAGGGTCTCCACGTAACAGGCGGCGTCAAGGAGGGCGAGGGCCAGCCGGGCGTTGCGGCCTTCGTCGCGGGGTTCGACGCGGTCGAGGCGGCGGCGGGCCTGCGCGCGGAGGTGGTCGGCCAGCGTCTCGGTGGTGGTCATGATGTCTCCTCGGGACTCGGCGACGCCGCCGTCGTGGCGGACAGTCACCGATCTTGCACTTTGGGTCACGACATCATCACCCAAGGTAACCGGTGATCGTGCGATCTTCGGAGTATTGGTAGACCCCGGAAAAGCTAATGAAATGGCCGTAAGGGAATATCGGAGTCATGACCGGAGCCTTCGATGACCTGCTAGCCGCCAACGCCGAGTTCGCGAGCACCTTCACCGGATCCGCGCTGACCGGCCGGGCCGCCCGCGGCCTGGCCGTCGTGACCTGCATGGATTCGAGAATCGACCCGCTCGGTCTGCTCGGGCTGGAACCCGGCGACGCCAAGATCCTGCGCAACGCGGGCGCCCGGGTGACCGACGACGTGCTGCGCACGCTGGTGCTGGCCGTATTCCTGCTCGGCGTCACCCGGGTGCTGGTCATGCCGCACACCGACTGCGGCATGGCGAAGGTCACCGACGAGGACGTGCACGCGCTGGCCCGCGCCCACGACGTGGACACCCGCAGCCTGGAGTTCCGGACCGTGCCGGATCAGGACGCGGCGCTCCGGCACGACCTGATGCGGATCAAGGCCAGCCCGTTCCTCATCGAGGAGCTGGCCATCGGCGGCGCGATCTACGACGTGCACACCGGCAAACTGCGGGCGATCCAGCTGCCCTAGGCGTCGATGTGGTCGCGGTCGACCTCGGCCGCGCTGCTCACGATGAACTCGCGGCGGGGGGCGACGTCGCTGCCCATCAGCAGGTCGAAGATGCGCTCCCCGGCCTCGACGTCCTCGATCCTGACCCGGCGTAGCACCCGGTGGCGCGGATCCATGGTCGTCTCGGCCAGCTGGTCGGCGTCCATCTCGCCCAGGCCCTTGTAGCGCTGCGGGGGCTCCTTCCAGCGCTTGCCCTTCTTGCGCAGCCCTTCGAGCACCTTGTGCAGCTCGGCGTCGGAGTAGCAGTAGACATACTTCTCCTGGCCGCGGCCGGGATTGGTGAGCTCGACCCGGTGCAGCGGAGGCACGGCCGCGAAGACCCGCCCGGCCTCGACCATCGGCCGCATGTAGCGGTGGAACAGGGTCAGCAGCAGGCACCGGATGTGCGCGCCGTCGACGTCGGCGTCGGCCATCAGGATGATCTTGCCGTACCGCGCGGCCTCCAGGTCGAAGGAGCGGCCGGAGCCCGCGCCGACGACCTGGATGATCGCGGCGCATTCGGCGTTCTTGAGCATGTCGCTCACCGACGCCTTCTGCACGTTCAGGATCTTGCCGCGGATCGGCAGCAGCGCCTGGAACTCCGAATCCCGGGCCAGCTTGGCCGTGCCCAGCGCGGAGTCTCCCTCGACGATGAACAGCTCGCTGCGGTCCACGTCGTCGCTGCGGCAGTCGACCAGCTTGGCCGGCAGCGCGGAGTTCTCCAGCACGCTCTTGCGCCGCTGGTTGTCCCGGTGCTCGCGGGCCGCGATGCGCGCCTTGGCCGCCGCGACGATCTTCTCCAGCACCGAACGCACGGCCAGCTTCTGGGCCCGCTTCGGGCTGGCGAACAGCTCCTTCAACTCCCGGGAGACCACGTGCGCCACGATCCTGGTGGCCGCCGAGGTGCCGAGCACCTCCTTGGTCTGGCCCTCGAACTGCGGCTCGGGCACCCGCACGGTCACCACGGCCGTCAGGCCTTCGAGGATGTCCTCCTTGGTGACCGGGTCGTCCCCGTTCTTGAGCAGCCGCGTCTCCCTGAGCTGCTCGTTCACCGTGCGTGCCAGGGCCCGGTCGAACCCGGCCACATGGGTGCCGCCCTTGGGGGTGGCGATCACGTTCACGAACGACCGCACGGTCGTGTCATAGCCCTTGCCCCAGCGCACCGCGACGTCCACGGTCAGCTCACGCTCGACGTCGGTCGGGGTCATGTGGCCCTGCTCGTCCAGGACCGGCACGGTCTCTCTGAAGTGCCCGACGCCCTGCAGCCGTAACACCTCGCAGAGCGCCTCGTCCCTGGCCAGGAACTCGGTGAACTCGGAGATCCCGCCGTCGAAGTGGAAGGTCTCCTCGGTCACCTCCTCGGTACGGCTGTCGCGCACCATCAACGTCAGCCCCGGCACCAGGAAGGCGGTCTGCCGGAGCCGGACGTGGATCTCGTCCAGCGACACCTCGGCCTCGGGCAGGAAGATCTGGTGGTCCACCCACCAGCGCACCCGGGTCCCGGTGATCTTCTTGGTCAGCCGCCCGCCGTCACGCAGGCCCGACTTCTTCCGGAATTTGGCGGTCGGCCCGTCGCCCTCGAACACGCCGGGCACGCCCCGGCGGAAGCTGATCTCGTGCACCCGCCCGTCCCGGTCGACCTCGACGTCCAGCCGCGAGGAGAGCGCGTTCACCACCGAGGCGCCGACTCCGTGCAGGCCACCGGACGCGCCGTAGGACCCGCCGCCGAACTTCCCGCCGGCGTGCAGCTTGGTGTAGACGAGTTCGACTCCGGGGAGCCCGCTCTTGGGCTCGACGTCCACGGGGATGCCGCGGCCGTTGTCGCGGACCTCGATGGAGCCGTCCGCGTAGAGCTCGACCTCGATGCGATCGCAGTAGCCGGCCAGGGCCTCGTCGACCCCGTTGTCCACGATCTCCCAGAGGCAGTGCATCAGCCCCCGGCTGTCGGTGGACCCGATGTACATGCCAGGACGCTTGCGGACGGCCTCAAGCCCTTCCAGCACCGAAAGGTGACGAGCCGTGTAACCCGTCTCCGCTACCGTCACACCAGCTCCCACACTCACGAGTCGAACACGCGTACGCAGCTTAGCGTGCGTCGCGAAACCCCGACTACATAGCTTGCCAGGGATGCGGCGATCCACGTTACCTGGCGTGTGATCCGCGTCACTTTTCGGAACATTCCGCTCTCGGCGTAGCCAGGGGGTGATTGGGAACGCCCTCATCGGGTTAGATGTTGTCCCAAGTGACTGTGACGCCAACATCCCCGCTCAGGCGGGGTGACCCGAAAGGCGATACGTGACTGGAGCTCTCGCCCCCGCTAAGCCGCTGACCGCTCTGGACCGGTGTGACCGGTGTGGCGCTCAGGCCTATATTCGAGCGACGCTGCAGGTAGGTGCGGAACTTCTGTTCTGTGCCCACCATGGGCGTCAGCACGTGGCCGTTCTGCGCGACAAAGGTGCCGAGATCCAGGACGAGTCAGCTCGACTCTCTGAAACCCCTGCGACGGCGATGGCCGACGAACGTTGATCATACGCAACGGCGCGACCGGGTTCACACCCGTTCGCGCCGTTGCCCATATCTTCAGGGGTTCACTCGGTAGTGGTACCGGCCTGAGATCACGAATCCGGATCGTTCATACATGGCCCGCGCCGCGGCGTTGGCCTGGGTGACGACCAGATAGGCCCGCCGCGCGCCGTGCTCGTGGCCCCATCCCAGTAACCCGTTCAGTACGGTCGTTCCGTTGCCTTTACGGCGCGCGGGCGGCCGTACTGCCATGCAGTAGATCCCCAGCCAGTCGCCCTGCCGGACGCCTCGCCCGACGGCGTCCGGCCCGGCGGCGGCGTAGCCCGCCGGGACGCCGGTCAGGATGCGCTCGGCCCAGTCCCGGGCGTCGGGGATACCGGGGTGCCGCCCGCCGTCGACCTCCCACCAGGTGGTCAGCCAGTCCGGCGAGGGCCGCGAAGCGATCTGTATCGGGGCGGCCGGGGCGGTCTCCCCCGTCATGATGAAAGTCGGGTCGACGACGCGGTAGCCGCGGCGCTCCAGTTCGGCGTCCAGGCCCTGCTCCGCTCCCGGGCCTATCGAGAACACGCACGGGCGTCCGCGCTCGCGATAGAAGCGCTCAGCCGCGTCCACGCGGTCCCAGGAGCCGGTGCCGCTGAGCGGAAGCACGGAATTGGCCCGTTTTGTCACTCCGGCGGCGTAGCGGAAGATCCAGGACCCGGCCCGGACCTGCTCGGGCGCGGGCCAGGCCTGATGGATCAGGTGGTCGAAATCCTGGGGAGAGCTTTCCCCGCCGGAGGTTTCAAAGTCTCGCATTCCGGGACAATAGCCCCTCCGGCCTGCGGGTTCGCGGGCGGTAGGGTGAGCGCGTGCTGATCCTGCTGCCGCCCTCAGAAGGCAAGTCCACGGCCAGGCGCGGCGCCGCGCTCGACCTGGCCGGTCTCAGCTTCCCCGAGCTGACCTGCCATCGGGAGAAGGTGCTCGACGCGCTGGTGGAGCTGTGTCACACCCCGGCGGCGCGGCAGGTCCTGGAGCTGACCGACGGGCTGGCCGGGGAGATCACGAAGAACCGGGGGCTGCGGACGGCGCCCACGCTGACGGCGGCGAAGCTCTACTCCGGGGTGCTCTACGACCATCTCGGCCTGACCACCCTGGCGCCCGCGGCCCGGCGCAGGGCCCATCAGCGCGTCGTCGTCATGTCCGGGCTGTGGGGGGCGCTCCGGCTGACCGATCGGGTTCCGCCGTACCGGCTGTCGATGGGGGTCAGGCTGCCGCCGATGGGCGGGCTCGCCGCGTTCTGGCGGCCGGCGCTGGGCCCGATCCTGGACGCCGAGCCGGGTCTGGTGGTGGACCTGCGCTCGGCGACGTACGGGGCGGCCTGGAAACCGCGGCGGGAGGCGCAGGCGCGCGTGGTCGCGGTGCGGGTGCTGCAGGAATTGGCGGGGAAAAGAACCGTGGTCAGCCACATGGCGAAAGCGACGCGCGGTGCGGTCGCGCGGTCGCTGGTCGAGAACACCAAAGCTCCGGCCACGCCGGAGCAATTCGCCCACATCCTGACCAGACTCGGCTACACCGCCGAACTCCACCCGGGACGTCTCGACGTCATCATCAGTGCGTGATCACATTCAGTTTGCCGCAGGCCCGCTGAAACTGGCTTTCCGGATCCCCCAGATGCGACCAGGGCACCCGGCTGTACCGCCCGCTGGTCCGCAGCAGGTGACCCCGCGCGGGCCGGCGGAGATCGGCGAGGTAGAAAGCCGCGCCGAACGCGTTGTGCGCCTCGATCGAACGCGGATGCGGCGGCCCGATCCGGCGCTCCGACCACTGCCCGGCCACCGAAACGATCTCCCGCTGCACCTCGAAGGGAAACCAGCCACCGCGCGACATCGGCGTGCGCTCCGCCACCACATTCTCGAAATGCGCCAGCGGCACCAGCGCCGGTAGCGGACTGCCCTCCGGCGCCCTGTTCGCAGTAGTCCTGGCGAATTCGAACATCTCGTGCGCGGTGCCGCCCCAGCCCGGCGAAAGCGTCACCAGCCTGGCCACATTCGCCGAATACAGCGTCGGCCACCGCCGCGAACACTCGAACCACACCGAATCCTTGTCGGCCCTGGGCCGCTCAAGCCCCAGCGCCAGCCACAACATCGACTCCCACGGCACCGGGTCGTTCGGCGCCAGCCCCGCCGCCGTCAGCAGCGGCTGCCTGGCCAACTCCATCGCCGCATGAAAAGCCTCAAGCCGATGCGCCTGTACGGCTCTCGCCTTGACCTCCGGTTTTATCTCCCAGGCCTCCTCTATTCTGGTCCGCCCCAGCCACAACCACAGATCGGCATTGGTCTGGTCTCTGACGATGAGGCTCTCGATGCCCCGGCTCATTCCCACGGCCGCGCGGGAGAGCGCCTCCACCCGGAGCGCCCGCACTTCGGGATCGGCCCGGGACGCGGCGAGCGCGGGCAAGCCAGCTTCGAGATTTCTACGATGGACGGCGGTCACCGTCTCATCGAGCATGATGTCCGCCCAAGGGCGGTCCGGGATCACTCGTGGCCCCCGAGCACGTGCCCGATCCACTTCGATAACTCCCACGGGGCGGAGCCTAGGCCCCTCCCGTGCTACTGGCGCTAAAACCATGTTACGCACAAGTTAACGGCCCCACTTTCGCAAAATCCAAAAGTGAGGCCGCTAATTGTTTCGCGCAGAAATTCCGGTTTTAGTCCAGGTAATCCCGCAGCACCTGGGAACGCGACGGGTGCCGGAGCTTCGACATGGTCTTGGACTCGATCTGGCGGATCCGCTCCCGGGTCACGCCGTAGACCTTGCCGATCTCGTCCAGCGTCTTCGGCTGGCCGTCGGTGAGACCGAACCGCATCGACACGACACCGGCTTCGCGCTCGGACAAGGTGTCCAGAACGCTGTGCAGCTGCTCCTGGAGCAGCGTGAAGCTGACGGCGTCGGCCGGGACGATGGCCTCGGAGTCCTCGATCAGGTCGCCGAACTCACTGTCGCCCTCCTCACCGAGGGGGGTGTGCAGGGAGATCGGCTCGCGACCGTACTTCTGGACCTCGATGACCTTCTCGGGGGTCATGTCCAGTTCGCGGGCCAGCTCCTCCGGCGTGGGCTCGCGGCCCAGGTCCTGCAGCATCTGCCGCTGGACGCGGGCCAGCTTGTTGATCACTTCGACCATGTGCACCGGGATGCGGATGGTCCGCGCCTGGTCTGCCATGGCCCTCGTGATCGCCTGCCGAATCCACCAGGTGGCATACGTCGAGAACTTGTAGCCCTTGGTGTAGTCGAACTTCTCCACGGCGCGGATCAGGCCGAGGTTGCCCTCCTGGATCAGGTCCAGGAACAGCATGCCGCGCCCGGTGTAGCGCTTGGCCAGCGAGACCACCAGGCGGAGGTTGGCCTCCAGCAGGTGGTTCTTGGCACGGCGGCCGTCCTCGGCGATCCACTCCAGCTCGGCGCGGACGTCCACCGGCAGCTGCTCGCCGTCGGTGCCGAGCTGCTCCTCGGCGAACAGGCCGGCCTCGATGCGCTTGGCGAGCTCGACCTCCTGCTCGGCGTTGAGCAGCGGGACCTTGCCGATCTGCTTGAGGTAGTCCTTGACCGGGTCGGCGGTGGCGCCGGCCGCGGCCACCTGGGCCACGGGCGCGTCGTCATCGTCGTCGGTGAGGATCAGAACTTCTTCCTCGACCTTGGCGACGACCTCCGGCTTCGGCTCCTCCTCGACCTCGGCGTCCGGCTCCGCCTCGACCTCGATCTCGACATCCTCGATCTCGAGGTCGAGGTCCTCGATCTCGACATCCTCGATCTCGATGTCGTCTTCGTCGTCGGCCAGGTCGGCCGACTTCGGCTTGGTCTCGGACTTGGCGCCCGCCGGAGCCGCGGCCGCCGACGAGGCGGCGGGCTCGGCCTTCGGCTTGGCCGGGACCGCCTTCTTGGCGGGAGCGGCCTTCTTGCTCACCGGCTTCTTCGCCGCGGTCGGAGCGTCGGACACCGGATCGTTCACCACAGCGGTGACGGTCTCCGGGTGTGACTCCTTGGCCGCGGCGGCCTTGGTGGTGGTCTTCTTTACGGGCGCGGCCTTGGCGCGGCTCTTCGCCGGGCCCTTGGCCTTCTTGGGCGCTGCGGAGTCCTCAGCCGTGAGCCTCACGATGATGCCCTCTTTGCTGAGGCTACGCAGGATTCCGGCGACTTGCGGAAGTGGAATATCCGCTTCCTCGACGGCCCGGCGGACATCCTCAGATTCGAGGAAACCCTGCGAGCGCCCACGCTCGAGGAGCTGCTGAATCACTGGCTCGTTCAGCTCCGACGGCTTCGAGCGAGTCGAACTTGCAGGCGACACGAACACCTCTCGAACGAACGCATGGCGAGAATGGACCCAGGTGGTTGCTTCTTTTCCGATGGCGAGGCCGCGCGGACCGCGACATGCCATTCTGGCACGCCACGACAGCCCGTACGGCCACCTCCGGCCGGTTGCTCTCCACCCTAGGCCGACCGAGACAGTAGTGCGTACGGAAGTCGGTCACCGATACCCGAAAGCAACCGTTATGACTGTTTCATTCAGTCACTCTTCGTGGTGGCGGGAACGTGAACTGCGAGCACGGTCACGTCGTCATCCTGCTCATACCCGGACAACATCCTGTCCACCAGGAAATCCAGCAACATATGCGGACTTGTCACAACTTCTTCTGGCGCTTCGGCCACCACGCTCACAAGTTCCCTGAGTCCGGCATCGAGACCGCGCTTGCGGTTCTCCACCAGACCGTCGGAATAGAGCACCGCCGTGTGCCCTGGCGGCACCGCGAAGCGGAACTGCTTGCGGCTGGTCGCCCAGCCCAGCGGCGTGCCGGGCTCGGTCTCGTACAGGATCGCCGTGCCCTGCGGCGAGACCAGCAGGGGCGGCGGGTGACCGGCCAGCGCCAGCGTGCCCTCTCCGGTGCCGGGCTCGACCACCATGTAGGCCAGGGTGGTGACCTGCTCTTCCTCCTCGGTGGCCTCGAACACCCGGTCCAGGCCGGTGAGGACCGCCGCGGGCGGCGGATTGGTGAGTGCCAGGGCGCGCATGGCGTTGCGGATCCGGCCCATCCCGGCCGCCGCCTTGACGCCCTTGCCCATCACGTCGCCGACCACGGCCGCGACCCGCCCGTCCTGCAGGACGAACGCGTCGTACCAGTCGCCGCCGACCTGCACGTGCCGGGAGCCGGACCGGAACCGCTGGGCCAGCACCAGGCCGCGGACCACCGGCAGCCGGTCGGGCAGCAGGCTGCGCTGGAGCGTCTCGGCGGTCTTGTGCTCGCGCTCGAACAGGGTGGCCCGCTCCACGGCCAGGGCGCACTGCCCGGCCAGCGCCTCCAGGAAGACGCCGTCCTCCTGGGAGATCTTCTGCGGCCGGGTGAAGGAGAACCGGAGCGCTCCCAAGGCGCGGCCAGCCGCCAGCAGGGGCAGGCCCACCCAGGCCCGCTCCTCGGTGTGCGACAGGAAGCCGTTGATCTGGGCCAGCTCGCCGCCCGCGTCGGTGAGCTGGGTGCGCAGGCTGTCCGGCGACTCGGCGAAGACCGGGCGGCGGCTGTTCACGGCCATGGTCATCACGCTGGACCTGGACAGCAGGATGTCCTCGCCTGGCGCGCTCGGCACGTCCGGGATGCCACCGCTGTTGATCACCTTGAGGCTGGCGCGTTCCTGGTCCAGCAGGGCCACCGCCGAGTGGTCGGCGGCCAGTGCCGTCCGGCCCACGTCGATGATGACCTGGACGACCTGCTCCACGGTGAGCGCCTCGGCCAGCATGGCCGTGGCGCCCTGGAGGCGGGCGGTGCGCAGCGCGGCGGCGCCGAGCTGGTCGGTGAGGCGGCCGCGCATCTCTTCGGCCTCGCGCTGCGGCGTGACGTCGGAGTTGGCGCCGACCCACTCCACCACCCGGCCGTGCCGGATGATCGGGACGGCCCTGACCTCGAAGTGCCGGTAACCGCTGGCCCGGGTGCGGACCCGGTAGCTCCACTCGAACATGGTCCGGCCGCGCAGCGCCTCCCGCCAGGCCTCCTCGGCGGCGGGCCGGTCGTCCGGGTGGACCGCGTCCAGCCAGCCGTGCGCGAGGTACTCCTCCAGGCCCTGGCCGGTGATGGCGCGCCACTGCGGCGCGTCCTCGATCACGGCGCCGCTGGGCGAGGTGATCCAGACCAGCTGCTGCTGGGACTCCACCAGCGAGCGGTAACGCTCCTCGCTGCGGCGCAGGTCCTCCTCGGTGAGCTGGCGCTCGGTCACGTCCACGCCGAACAGGGCGGCGCCGATCGAGGCGCCCTCCTCGTCGTGCATGGGGAAGAAGGCGACCGTCCAGTGCCGGGTGTCGCCGTTCTCCGCGCGGGTCCTGAGCCTCTGGTCGGTGACCGGAAGGCCCTCGTCCGCGATCCTGCGCAGCGCGGAGTCGATCAACGTGGTCAGATCCGCGGAGAGCAGATCGGCGGGGTGGCGATCAAGATGCCGCTCGACAGCGAGCCCGGTCAGCTCGGTAAAGGTTGAGTTGACACGGACGAACCGACCAGACGGGTCGAAAAACGCGAAGGCGAACGGCGCCTCCGACATAAGGCCCCGAAAGAGGCCCGTGTCTGAGATGTCCAAACCCGACTCCCGGGGACGGGGCACGGAGGTTTCGGCGCTCATGGTCGGCACCTCCGTCGCGTGCCAGGGTCTCCCACGAGGCACATCTCCATAACTGTGTTGAGTAGCGCAGGTCTGCCCTACATCATCGGCGATGGGCATGCGCGGACGGAAGCCCCGCCCGGCATGCGGTCAACGCATCCTGTCAAAAAAGCGCCACCTCGCGCAGCAAGATCTGAGGACGACTACTTGCCGGCCCTCTTCGCTTCCTGCTTCGTCTCGCGCACTTTCGCCAGGCTGTCGGGGTCGACCACGTCGGCCACCGACCGGTGCACCCCCTCCTCGCCGTACGGCCCGGCCGCCTCGCGCCAGCCCCGGGGACGGACCCCGAGCTGCTTGCCCAGTAAAGCCAGGAAGATCTGTGCCTTCTGTTTGCCGAACCCGGGCAGCGCCAGCAGGCGGCGCAACAGCTCGGCGCCGTCGTCGACATCGGTCCAGATCCCGTCGGCGGAGCCATCGTAGTGCTCGACCAGATAGGCCGCCAGCAGTTGGATCCGACCGGCCATCGCGCGCGGATAGCGATGCACCGCGGGCTTGGCGGCCAGCAGGGCCTCGAACTCGGACGGATCATAGGAAGCGATCGCGGCGGCGTCCAGATCCCGGCCCATCCGGTCCGCGATCGTGTACGGCCCCGCGAACGCCCACTCCATCGGAACCTGCTGGTCAAGCAGCATGCCGAGGAGCAACGCCAGCGGGCTGCGGCCGAGCAGCTCGTCGGCGTCCGGCTGCTGGGCGAGCTGGATACGCATGGGTCCAGCTTCGCACGCGGGGGCCCGCCGGGGAGCGAGGACAGCCGATCGAGGGGAAAGATCACCCTTAATCCGGTCAGAACCAGACCACAATTAGGCTTGACACCAGCGCGGAAAGTTATGGAATGAGAGACGCACGACCCCCCATATCGTTGATGACAGCGCCCGTGCGAAGTTTCGGACATCTTCGGAAATCGAGAGCCTGTCGGCATTGAGCCCCAGCCAGCGAGGAGTGCATCCGTCCATGCCTGTTCTCGCCACACGTAGTCCCAACAATCACAATATTCCCGACAAAACCGGAATATCCGGCATAACGGTCGGGCCGGACCCTCGGCTCACCCAGCCGGTCAGTGCCGTGCTCGCGGCCGAATTCGCCGCCGTACCCGGCCCGACCGTGGAGCGATGTGTCGCAGATGTGTGGGCTTGTGCGGAACACCTCGGGGTTGCGGTGACACCAGCTATTATCGAAAGGATCGCTCGCGAGCACCTCCTCGCGATGATCAACTCTGCCCCGCCGAGCAGCAGATAACGGGGTAGTCACCAGCCCGCGTTCCGGATGCCGTTTCCCGCCATAATGCGAGAAGGTAGAGGCGTGAGTGTGCGGAGCGAGCGAGCCGACTGGCACGGCAGTCGTGACGCGGGGAACGACGGGCGGACCGAGGAGCCCCCGTGAGTCGAAGACGGCGACGAGATGCCCGTGAGAACCCGCCCGACGACGTATTCCAGGAGATGCTGCTGGCGGCGCGCGAACTGCTCGCCGTAAGGAGCCCGCTGGACGCCGAGCTCATGGTGTCCGACATGCTCGGCGCCTGGTGGGGGAAGCGGCTGCGCGGCGGGGACGTCGAGCAGATCCTCGGCGAAGGGCTCGTCGACTACGCCGCCAAGACCGGCACCCCGGCCGCGCTCACCCTGCTGATCTCGGTCGCCTATCTGGGCACCGCCCGGCAGGCGGCCAAGGCCGAGGGCGCGGCGCTCGCCCTGATGGAGTCCGACGTGGCCCGGCCGGGCTGGGCCGAGCGGGTCGGCGCGGTCAAGCCCTCGGGCTGCTTCGTGTCGCGCGACATCTACGGCGACCAGGACACCGTGGTGTGCACCTTCGCGTACAACGGCGAGGACACCCACGCGCTGGTCATGGTCGTCGACTACAACATGCGCGGGATGGCCCGGGACGCCTGGGTCTCCACCCAGGTCGACAAACTGCTGGAGCAGGCCGGCCTGGAGGCGGCCGGCAACCCGATGCTGCGCTTCGAGGAGATCGAGCCGCAGCAGGCCCGGGCGCTGCTGGAGTTCGCGATGAAGGCGACCAAGGAGACCTACGACCGGAAAGCCCCCAAGCTGGTCAGCGACAGCTACAGCGCCTACCACGCGTTCGCGCGGTCCCGGATCAAGGCGTTACCGCCCGGGCGCAAACGCCCCGCGCCGCCGCACAGCGAGGCTCCCTACAACCGGGAGCGGCGGGCCATGCTGGCGGCCGAGTTCCTCGGCTCCGACGCGGCCGAGAACCTGTCCGACCCGTCGGCGGCCTCCCGCTGCGCCGACCACATCATCGACTACGGCTGCGACCAGGACTTCGGCCGCCCCCGGCGGGTGAGCCCGACCAAGTGCGAGACCTTCCTGCTCGACTGGCTGCCGCGCAAGGTCATGCTGACCCCCGCCGAGCAGGACGCGATGCCGCACGTGCTGGCCGCCTGGGTGCGCTTCGCCGGTTACCGCATCGGCCTGTCCGAGCACGCGGTACGGGCGACGCTCGACGCGGTCTGGGAAGCCACCAGCCGTTTCACCGAGGCCTACCGCGACCCGACCACCTTCGGGCTGGACCGGTCGCTGGTCGAACGCCTGCTCCCGGACGGCGACCTGTCCGCGCTGGCCCGGCGGGCGTTCGTGTTCCCGATGCTGCAGGGCAAGCACGGCGACATCGACCTGGACGCGCTGAACCCGGCCGACGAGGCGGACCGGCGCATCCTGCTGGAGATCGACCACGCGGGCGAGTTCGACCGGCCGGACTTCGCCGAGCATCTGGCCTGGCATCAGGAGATCGCCGGACGGCTCTGGAACGGGGATCCGCCGCAGATGTGGGAGGCGGCCCAGCGCCTGATCGACCTGGGTCACGACCGGCACGACGTCCTGCACGTGCTCATCGAGATCGCCGAGCGGATCGGCGACCACCCCGACGAGCTCGCCGCCGCCCTGGACGACATCGCCGATATCCCGGACGAACCTCCGGTCTGACCCGGCCGACGTGGCAAAGCCTGGGGAGTTCCTGAGGGCGGTGAGCTCCCGTGACGGGCATGATGTGACGATGATCGATCTCAACGCCGACCTGGGCGAAGGGTTCGGCGTCTGGAGACTCGGCGACGACACGGCCCTGCTGGACCTCGTGACCAGCGCGAACGTCGCCTGTGGCTTCCACGCCGGCGATCCGCTCACCATCCGCGCCACGTGCGAGGCCGCCGTCGCCCGGGGTGTCGCGATCGGCGCCCAGGTCTCCTACCGTGACCTGGCCGGGTTCGGCCGCCGCGAGATGGACGTCCCGCCCCGCGAGCTCCGCGCCGAGATCCTCTACCAGCTGGCGGCCGTCGACGGCATCGCCCGTACGGTCGGCGGCCGGGTCTCCTACGTCAAACCGCACGGCGCCCTCTACAACCGCGCCGTCCACGACGTCGAGCAGGCCGAAGCGCTGCTGCAGGCGGTCGCCGAATACCCCGCGTCGGCGCCCCTCCCGGTGCTCACCCTGTCCAATTCGGTGATCCATGACATAGCGGCCCGCTATGGGACCCCCACGATCATCGAGTTCTTCGCCGACCGCGCCTACACCCCCTACGGCACCCTCGCCTCGCGCCGCGAAGCCGGTTCGGTCCTGCACGACCCGGCCGAGGTGGCCGCCCGAGCCGTCCGGATGGCGACCCACGGCACCGTCCTGACCACGACTGGCAGCGAACTCCAGCTGGCGGCGCGTTCCTTCTGCGTGCACGGCGACACTCCCAACGCGGTGGCTCTCGCGCAGGCGGTGCGGACCGCGTTGACGGACGCGGGGACGACCATCGGCCGGTTCGCATGACCGGGATCCTGCGGCGGATGGGCGAGCACGCCCTGCTGATCGAGACGGGGGCGCTGGCGGAGTCGCATCGGCTCGACGCGGAATTGCGCAGACTCGGGATCAAGGGCGTCGAGGAGATCGTCCCGGGGCCGGAAAGCGTGCTGGTGGTGGTTTCCGGCGGGGACCTTGAGGTCATCTGGGAGCAAGTCGAGCTGATGGTCGGCGAAAAGGGCACGCCGGGTCAGGCCACCGGGTGGGAGCCGGCGGAGGTCGTCGTCGAGGTCGAGTACGACGGAGCGGACCTGACGGCTGTCGCCGAACTGACCGGGTTGGGGGTCGATGAGGTGATCGCCCGGCACAGCGGGTCGTCGTTCGTGGTCGGGTGGCTGGGGTTCGCGCCGGGGTTCGCCTATCTGGTGGGGCTTGACCCGGTTCTGGCGGTGCCTCGGCTGGAGGTGCCGAGGACTTCGGTTCCGGCCGGCTCGGTGGCGATCGCGGGCGGCTATTCGGCGATATATCCGGCGGCTTCGCCGGGTGGCTGGCGGCTGCTGGGGCGCACCACGACTCGGGTCTGGGATGTCGAGGCCGATCCGCCGTCGTTGTTACAGCCGGGCACCCGGGTTCGGATGGTGCCGGCATGATTGAAGTTGTGGAGCCGGGGCCCTACGCGACCGTCCAGGATCTCGGGCGGCCGGGGTACGCGCATCTGGGCGTGCCTCGCTCCGGGGCGGCCGACCTGCGGAGCGCGGCCCTGGGCAACCGGCTGGTCGGGAATCCGGAATCCGCGGCCCTGGTGGAGCTCACTTTTGGCGGGGCGGTCCTCCGGTTCAGCCGGGGAGTGTGGATCGCGGTCACCGGCGCCTGCTGTCCCGTCGAGGTCCAAGGGCGGGAAGTGGGCATGTCGGGGCCGGTTTGGGTGCCGGCGAACGGCGAGTTGCGGGTGGGGATGCCGTCCACCGGGTTGCGGACCTATGTCGCGGTCCGCGGCGGCATCGAGGCCGAACGGGTTCTCGGGAGCTGTTCCACCGATTCGCTCTCGGGCCTGGGGCCCCGGCCCCTTCGGCGGGGGACGAAGCTGCCTCTCGGCAAGGGCTGCGGGACCCTGTCGGTCGATCTCGCGCCGGTCGCCCCGTTGCAGAGCCAGCCGGTCATCGGGGTACTCAGGGGTCCGCGGGACGACTGGTTCGTCCCGAACGCCCTCCACGACCTGTGCGCCGAGCCGTACGAGGTGAGTTCGGACAGCAACCGGGTCGGCGCCCGGCTGGTGGGGCGGCGGCTGGCCCGGAGCCGCCAGGGGGAACTGCCGAGTGAGGGCATGGTGGCGGGCGCGATCCAGGTCCCGCCGAATGGCCAGCCGATCGTCTTCCTGGCCGACCATCCGCCCACGGGCGGCTATCCGGTCATCGGGGTCGTCAGGTCATCGGACCTGCCGACCGTCGCCCAGTGCCGCCCCGGGACCCGGATCCGCTTCCGCCTCACTTAGGACCTACGAGAGTCCGCTACGAGGGGTTCTGGACGAAGCCGATGTCGGCGTAGTCCAGATCCCGGAAGCCCCGCGCGCCGATGTTGGCCAGGTTCGCGCGCACCGCGACGTTCTGCGGGCGCTGGTAGAGGGTGAGCACGTTGACCTGCTGCCAGACCATCCGATCGGCGGCGTTCAGATGCGCCCTGGCGTGGACCGGATCGAGTTCCGCGCCGGCCTGGCGGAGCATGGTGTCGATCTCACGACTGCCGCTGCGCCCGAGATTGGCGTTCCACAGGATGTCGTCCCCCGGACCGCTGACCCCGTTCGCATAGGTCCCATAGCTGGACGAAACCGGAAACGGCGTACCCACATAAGAAAAAGGTGCGATGTCGTAGTTGCCGGGGATGATGTATTTGGTGAAGAAGTCGCCGCTCGGCACGGTCTGCAGGTTGATCCGGACGCCCAGTGGTCGCAGCATCGCCTGGACGATCTCCCCCTCGGACTTCGCCAGCTGCAGGCCGGACGGGATGACGAACCGGACCGCGAGTTCCTTCCCGTTGCGGGTCCTGAACAGGCCGGTCTTCTTCCAGCCCGCCTCGTCCAGCAGCCGGGACGCCCGCGCCGGATCCGGCTTGCTGAGCGCGCCCGCGTTCGCCTGATACCCCTCCTGGCTGTTCATCAGGAAGTGGTTGTCCAGCAGCGTCGCCGGCCAGTTCAGCCCCTGCAGGTCGGACTGGGCGAGCACCTTCCGATCCACGCCGAGCGCGATCGCCTGCCGGACCCGCAGGTCGGACAGGACCGGGCTCTCCCCGTTGAAGGTGAGATGCCGGAAGTCGGGCGCGGCGGCCTGGCGGACGACGCCGCCCTGGGTGGTCCGGGCGCGCGCGTAGTCCGGCGCCGAAGGACCGATGTCGAACACGTCAAGTTCCCCGTTGGCGAACGCCCCGATCCTGGCGTCGGACTCAAGCCCCCGGAAGATGATCTTGTCGAGCTTGGCCTTGTCCCCCCACCAGACGGTGTCCCTGGCGATCGTCACCGTCTTGGCCGTGTGGTCGAAGGCGGCGAACTTGAACGGGCCCGCCGTAATCGGGATCCGGCTCGTCCAGGCGCTGTTGAACGCCTCCGGCGTGACGTTGGCCGAGGCCGGGTAGAGCGGCGAGAACAGTGACTGCCAGTCCCCGAACGGCCGGGCGAAGGTCACCACCACCTGGTGATCGTCCTGGCCCTTCACGACGCCGGCGATGTCCTGGTAGCCGGTGACCGACGCCACCTGGTAGCCGGTGTTGACCCCCCGCATCGCCCGCCACTGCGCGATGTAGTCCAGATAGGTGATCGGCTTCCCGTCCGACCACTTCGCCTTCGGATTCAACGTGTACGTGACGACCTGCCGCGGCGCGCTGGCCGTGACCCGGGCCGCGAGCACGTAGTTGGGATCGACGCTGATGTTCGCCCGCTCGTCCGACCGGAAGGCGTGCGGCATCAACGCGTCCATCACGGTCTTCACGTCCGCGTGGTTCCCGTCGATGTGGTGCTGATTCCACTGGGTGGGATATTCCGTCAGCCCCCACCGCAGCGTCCCGCCCTCACTCACCCGATCCCGCGCCACAGGATTGATGTCGTACGCCTTGACCGGGGACGCCGACCGCGCCGTCTCCGTCGGCGAGGCCCCGCAGGCCGACACCGCCAGCAGCAGGCCCGGCAGCACTGCCCCGATCCATCGTGCTTTCAACCTATTCCTCCAGAAGAGTGGTGACAGGCGGCCCCATCCGCCGCGCCAAGCTCGGGCTCCTCGCTCACGCACCGGGACCCCAGCACGCTGGGCAACCCCGGATATAGGGGACAACGGGTTCGAAACCGGCAGCCGGAGGGCGGGCCGGCCGGCCGAAGCAGATGATCTCCGGGCGGATCGCCGCTGAGCAGCAGCCGCGACCGCGCCCGTTCCCGCACCGGATCGGGCACCGGAACCGCCGCGAGCAGAGCCCGCGTGTACGGGTGCCGTGGCTCCGCGAAAACATCCTCAACCGGGCCGATCTCCACGATCCGCCCCGAGTACATGACCGCGACCCGATCCGCGATCCTGCGCACGACCGCCAGATCGTGCGCCACGAACAGATACGAGAGCCCCAGCCGGGCTTTCAGCTCCAGCAGCAGCTCCACCACCTCGGCCCGGATCGACACGTCCAGCGCCGACACCGGCTCGTCGAGCACGAGCAGCCGGGGCTCCAGCGCCAGCGCCCTGGCGATGGCGATCCGCTGCCGCTGCCCCCCGGAGAAGTCCTGCGGATACCGCGCGGCGTGCTCCGCCTCCAACCCGACCAGCCGGAGCAGCCCACCCACCCGATCGATCGGCAGCCCGTGCGCGCGCAGCGGCTCGGCGACGATGTCGTGCACGGTCATCCGGGGGTCCAGCGACGCCATCGGATCCTGGAACACCACCTGCAGGTCCCGGCGCAGCCCCAGCCGCTCCCGCCCGGACAGCCCCGCCGTGTCCCGCCCGAACACCACGACCCTCCCGCCCTGCGGCGCCCCCAGCGCGAGGATCTCCATCAACAGGGTGGTCTTCCCACACCCCGACTCCCCGACCAGCCCAAGCGTCTCCCCCGCCCGGACATCAAAACTGACCCGATCCACCACCCACCCACCACGCCCATACCTCTTCACCAGCCCCTCAACCTCAAGCACCGCCCTACCGCCCCGCCGAACGGCACCCCAGCCGACCTGAACAGGCGGGGCAGAGCGAGCCTCGCCGGAGTGGGCGGGGACGGGCGGGGTGGAGCGAGCGTCGCCGGGGTGAGCGGGGGCGGGCTGCGGAGGCAGAACCGGCCGCCCGGAATAGCCGGAGCGGGCGGGATGATCGTGGATTCGTGGCACGGCGTCGAGCAGGGTTCGGGTGAATGGGGAGCGTGGCCGGTAGAAGAGGTCGTCCACGGTTGCGGTCTCGACCACCTGGCCGGAGCGCATCACCAGGACTCGATCGGCGATGCCCGCCACCACGCCGATGTCGTGGGTGACGAGGACTACGGCGGCCCCGGTCTCCCTGCGGGCGGTTCTGAGCACGTCCAGGATCTGGGCCTGGACGGTGACGTCGAGCGCGGTGGTCGGTTCGTCGCAGATGAGCACGTCGGGGTCGTTGGCGATAGCCATCGCGATCATCACGCGCTGGCGCATGCCCCCGGAGAACTCGTGCGGGAAGGCCCGCGCCCGGCGAGCCGGGTCGGGGATGCCCACCAGGTCGAGCAGTTCGACGGCACGCAGCCGGGCAGCCTTGCTGGAGACGCGCTGGTGCACTCGAACGGCCTCGGCGACCTGGTCGCCGACCCGATGCACCGGCGTCAGCCCGGCGAGCGGGTCCTGGAAGACCATGGCCATCGACTTGCCGCGCAGTGCCGTGAGTTCCTTCTCCTGCGCGCCGAGCAGCTCGCGCCCGTGCAGCCGCACCGACCCGCTCACCACCGCGCGGGGCGGCAGTAGCCCCAGCACGGCCAGGACGCTCACCGATTTCCCCGACCCGGACTCCCCGACGATCCCGAGGACCTCTCCGCGCGCGACCTCGAATCCGACCCCCTGGACGGCCTGCGTCTCCCCGAACCGCACCGCCAGATCGCGCACTTCCAGCACCGTCACCGCCGCCCCCTGTTCGAGGTGGGGTCGAAGGCGTCCCGCAGCGCGTCGCCGATCAGATTGACCGCGAGGATCAGCAGCACGAGCAACCCCGCCGCGAACCAGAACGTCCACGGCGCGTAGACCGCCGTCCTGGCCCCGTCCGCGATCAGCCCGCCGAGGGACACATCAGGCGCCTGAACCCCGAACCCGAAATAGGACAGCGAGGTCTCGGTCAGAATGGCCGCGCTCACGTTCACCGTCGCGTCGACGATCAGCAGCGACGCCATGTTCGGAATCACATGCCGAAAAATGATCTTGTAGCCCGGCACCCCCATGAACTGGGCCGCCCGCACGTACTCGCGCTCCCTGATCGAGATGGTCATCCCCCGGACCACCTTCGAGGTGACCATCCACATGAACGCCGCCAGCAGAACCACCAGCGCCAGCCAGGCCCCCTGCCCGAGCGCGGGCGACAGAACAGCGATCACCAGGAAGGCCGGCAGCACCAGCAGCAGATCCGTGACCCACCCGAGAACCCAGTCGGTCCACCCCAGGTAGTACCCGGCGAACGCCCCCACCACCGCCGCGACCGCCGTGGACACCACCGCGACCAGCAGCCCGATCAGCAGTGACTTCTGCATCCCCCGCAACGTCAGCGCGAACACGTCACCACCGGTCTGCGTGGTCCCGAACCAATGCGCCCCCGTCGGCTCCTGCAGAAACGCCAGGAAGTCCTTGTCCAGGTATGACCACGGCACCAGCACCGGCCCCACGAAAGCCAGCAGAAACAGCCCCAGAAGCAACAGCCCCCCGAACCGCCCTCCCCACGACCCCGCGAACCGCCCGAACACGATCCGCCACCGCGACGGAACAACCGAACCAACCGAAGCCCCGGCGACCGGCCTGGCGAGCGCGGTCCCCGCGGCGGCCCCCGGGCCCACCTGACCGCGCGGGCCGGTGACCTCCTCTGACGTCATACCGTCCTCACCCGCGGATCGAGTACGGCATGCAGGAGGTCAGCGACGACGGCGGCCACCAGCAGAGCCAGCGCGGCCAGAAAGCTGATCGCCGCGACCGTGTTCACGTCGTTCGTCCGGATGGAGGAGACCAGCTGATGCCCCAGCCCGTACCACCCGAAGATGGTCTCGGTGATCGTGGTCCCGACGAGCAGCGCGCCGAAGGTGAAGGCGAAGTAGGTGACCACCGGAATCAGGGCGACGCGCAGGGCGTGCCGGCCGTAGGCGGCGCGGCGGCTGAGGCCCTTGGCGCGGGCGGTGCGGACGAAGTCGGCGCCGAGGACGTCGAGCAGGATGTTGCGCTGGTAGCGGCTGAAGACGGCGGCCATGCCGAGCGCCAGGGTCATGGTGGGCAGCACGAGATGCTGCACGCGATCGAGAAGCGAGTCGACACCGGGAGTGACCTCACCGCTGACCAGGAAGACCTTCACCCCGGTCAGGTCGTTGAACCAGACGGCGCCGATGATCAGCATGTTGGCCAGGACCACGGTGGGCACGGCCAGCACGCCGAACGAGGCCACGGTCGAAAGCCGATCGAACCACCCGTACTGCCCCACGGCCGCGCACGCCCCCACGGCGACTCCGGCCACCGCGCCGATCACGAGCCCGGCCACGACCAGCCGCAGCGTCACCCCGGCCCGGCGGCCGAGATCCTCGTTCACGGACGAACCATTCCAGGCCCGCCCGAAATCCCCCTGCAAAACCCCTTCGGCCCACGTCACATAACGGGCGGCCAGCGGCTCCTTGTCGTTCAGGTTGTAGGCCGCGAGCTGTGCGTCGACCACCGAATCCGGCGGGCGCGGCGTGCGCTCCGCGTAGTTGGCGCGCGGGTTCAGCGCGGCGGCGGCCAGCAGGTAGGCCATGCTGGTGGCGACGGCCACCAGCACCACATACCCGATCAGCCGCCAGGCCAGAAACCCCGCCACCGGATCGCCTCCCGCCACCGGAAAACAACAGTCCGCAACAGAGTAGCGACTATGAGTGACAGTTTCAGGCCAGCCGTACCCGCGGATCGAGGAACGAGTACGCCACGTCCACCAGGATGTTGGCGATCACGATGAACGCCGCCGCCAGGATGGCGGCGCCGATGATCACCGGCAGGTCGCCGTCCCGGACCGAGCGGATCATGAGCTGGCCGAGTCCCTGCAGGCCGAACACCGATTCGGTGACGACGACGCCGCCGAGCAGCGTCCCGATGTCCACCCCGAACTGGGTGATGACCGGGGTCAGCGCCGCCCGCAGCCCGTGCCGGTAGATGATCCTGTGCTCCGGCGCGCCCTTCGCGCGCGCGGTGCGGATGTAATCCTCGCCCAGCGTGTCGAGCATGGAACCGCGGGTCAGCCGCACATACACGGCGGCCTGCACGACGGCCAGGCAGACCCACGGCATGATCATGACCTGCAGGAATCCCCTGAAGTCCACCAGCGGCGAGATGTACGGCCCCGGCCCCAGCCCGAACCACGGGAACACCGACAGCGCCAGGTAGATCATCAGCATCCCGAGGATGAACGTCGGCACCGAGATCCCCGCCAGCACCAGCACGGTCGTCACCCGGTCCCGCAGCCCGCGCGGCCTGGTCGCGCTGATCACCCCGCCGGTGATCCCCGCCGTCATCCACAGCACCGCCGACCCCGCCACCAGCCAGAGCGTGCCCGGCAGGCTCTGCACGATCAGCGTCGTCACCGGCGTCTGGCTGATGAACGAGATCCCCAGATCACCGTGGAGCAGATTCCCGAGAAAGCTCACATACTGCTCCCACAGCGGCCGGTTCAGCCCCAGCGTGTCCTTGATCTGGTTGATCACCTCGATCGGCGCGCGCGGCCCGGCCAGCCGGCGGGCGACGCTGTCGGCGGGCCCGGCGAAGAAGAGCAGGAACACGGTGGTGGCCACCAGCCAGAGCACCAGCACCCCGAACAGGATCCGGCGCAGCAGGAAGCGGGTCATCGGCGGCTACTTTCGGGTGTGCAGCCGGTCGCTGCGCGGGTCGAGGGCGTCGCGGATTCCGTCGCCGAGCAGGTTGAACGCCAGCGTGGTCAGCAGCAGCATGGCGGCCGGGAAGATCAGCAACCCGGGCGAGACCCGGAAGAAGTCGATGGAGTCCGCCAGGATCGCCCCCCAGCTGGGCGTCCGCGGATCGACGCCAAGCCCGAGGAAGGACAGCGTCGCCTCGAACACGATCGAGGTCGGGATCAGCAGCGTGGCCAGCACGGTGACCGGCGCGATCAGGTTGGGCAGCACGTCCACGAACATCGTCCTGACCTTGCCCGCGCCCAGCGACCTGGCCGCCTCGATGAACTCCCGTTCCCGGTACGCGATGGTCTGCCCCCGCACCACCCTGGCCATCGCCGCGAACGAGAAGAACGCGATCACGAAGATCATCAGCGGCACCCCGGCCCCCAGCGCCGCCACCAGCACGATCGCCACCAGCAGGTAGGGGAAGCTCAGCACCACGTCCAGCACCCGCGCCAGCACCCCGTCCACCCAGCCGCCGTAGAACCCCGCGAACATGCCCACGACCACCCCGAACACGGTCGCCAGCAACGTCGACAGCAGCCCGACCAGCAGCGAGATCCGCGCCCCGTACAGCAGCCGGACGAACAGGTCGCGCCCGAGGCTGTCGGCTCCCAGCCAGAACCCCGACCCCGGCCCGATCGGCAGGCCCTGCGGCGACAGCCCGATCGACGGGAACTGCTCCTGCGGATCGTGCCCGGTGACCGCCGCGAACACCGGCGCGAGCACCGCCAGCAGCACGATCACGGCGATCACCCCGAGCGACACCATGGCCGCCCGATCCCGGGTCAGCCGCTCCCAGGCCAGCTGCCACGGCCCCTTGCCCTGGACGACCGCGACCTGCTCGGGAACATGTTCCGCCTCAGTCGCCGCGTCGGTCAGGCTCATCGTCCACCCCGCTCTCGGTGCGCCCCACCGTCGGTTCGGTGGACTCCTGCTGGATTTGCGGCGTCTCCGCGCCCAGATGCTCGCCCGGCTGGACCGGGAAGTGGCAGGCGGCCTGGTGCTCGCCCTCCGGGGTGAGCCGGGGGTCCTCGGCCACGCAGCGGGGCATCGCCTTCGGGCAGCGGGTGTGGAACCGGCAGCCCGCCGGAGGCGAGATCGGCGACGGCACGTCCCCGGTCAGGATGATCCGCTCGCGCCGCGCCGACAGGTCGGGGTCGGCCACCGACGCGGCCGACAGCAGGGCGTTGGTGTACGGATGCTTCGGCACCTTGTACAGATCCTCCCCCGGCGCGATCTCCACGATCCGCCCGAGGTACATCACCGCCACCCGGTCACTCACATACCGGACCACCGACAGGTCGTGGGCGATGAACACGTAGGTCAGCCCCAGCTCTGCCTGCAAATCCTTCAGCAGGTTGATGACCTGGGCCTGGATCGACACGTCCAGCGCGGAGACCGGCTCGTCGCAGACCACCAGCCGGGGCCGCAGCGCGAGCGCCCTGGCGATGCCGATGCGCTGCCGCTGCCCGCCGGAGAACTCCGCCGGGAACCGGTTGTAGTGCTCGGGATTGAGCCCGACCAGCTCCATGAGCTCCTGAACCCGCCGCCGCCGTTCGGTCTTGGTCCCGATCCGGTGGATGACCAGCGGATCGGCGATGATCGACCCGATCCGCCTGCGCGGATTCAACGACCCGTACGGATCCTGAAAAATCATCTGAACGTCGCGCCGGAACCCCTTCGCCCCGAGCGGCGCCCCGTCGAACTCGATCGACCCCGACGTCACCGGATACAACCCCGTGATGCACCGGGCCAGCGTCGACTTCCCGCACCCGGACTCGCCCACGATGCCGAGCGTCTCCCCCGCCCGCACCTCCAGGCTCACCCCGTCCACAGCGTGAACCCGCCCGACCTCCTTCCGGAAGAACAACCCCTCCCGGATCGGGAAATACTTCCGCACATCGGTAACCCGGAGCAGCACGCTCACGAGGAAGCCTCCGTCCTGCGCCGCGCGACCTCGGGCCCGACCCCTTCGAGGTCCAGCGGCAGCCAGCACGCCGACTGATGCCCGTCCCCCATCAAGGGCGGCACATCCACCCGGCAACGCGCCATCACGTACGGACAGCGCGGATGAAAAGGACACCCGCCCGGCGGATTGAGCAGACTGGGCGGCTGCCCCGGCACCGGCTTGAGCCGCCCTTTCGCGCCGGTCGCGCTCGGCACCGACTCCAGCAGCCCCACCGTGTACGGATGATGCGGCCGGTAGTACACATCCCGCCGCCCGGCCCGCTCCACCGGCTTGCCCGCGTACATCACGAGCACCTCGTCCGCCATGTCGGCGATCACCCCCAGATCGTGGGTGATCATGATGAGCGCGGTGTCGAACTCCCGCCGCGACCGGGCCATCAGATCCAGGATCTGGGCCTGCACGGTCGCGTCCAGCGCCGTCGTCGGCTCGTCCGCGATGATCAGCTTCGGGTTGAGCGCCAGCGCCATCGCGATCATCGCCCGCTGCCGCATGCCGCCGGAGAACTGGTGCGGATAGTCGTCCACCCGCTGCTCCGGCTGCGGGATGCCGACCATGGCCAGCTGTTCGATCGCCAGCTTGCGCGCCTGCGCCTTCGTGGTCGCGGGCTCGTGGATCCGGATCAGCTCGATGATCTGCCAGCCGACCGTGTACAGCGGATGCAGGCTCGACAGCGGATCCTGAAAAATCATCGAAATCTGGGCGCCGCGCAGCCGCCGCAGCTCGCCCTCCGGCATCCCGATCAGCTCGCGTCCCTCCAACAGCGCCGACCCGGACACCTCCGCGCCCCGCGTCAGCCCCATCAGCGTCTGGGTGCTGACGCTCTTCCCCGAGCCCGACTCGCCCACGATGCCGAGCGTGCGCCCCCGTTCGACCTGGAACGTCATCCCGCGGACGGCCTGCACCGGCCCGTCCGGTGTCGGGAACGACACCTTCAGGTCGGTGACCTCCAGCAGCGCCATCAGCCCAGCCACAACTGGGTGTAGTCGAACTGCTGGGACATCGGCGAATAGATCGCGTTCCGGACCCGGCTGGAGTGGAATTTCGGCACGTTCTGCGAGGTGAGCGGAACGATCGGGGCATCCGCCATGATCATGGCGTTGGCCTCTTTCCAGCGGTTCTCGGCCTCGCTCTCCGATCCCGCGGTGAGCGCCTTCGCGATGACCGCGTTGACCTTGGGGTTGTTGTAGGCGCCGTAGTCGGTGGAGCCCTCCGTGTAGTTGCTCCCGTCGAACAGCGGCACGACCACCGACCTGCCGTTGTTGCCGTACCAGTCGGGCAGCCAGGCCGGCGCGCCGATGTCCCATTTGCCCTCGCGGCTCTTGGCCACGCTCGACAGGTAGCGCCCGTAGAAGTCCTCGGGCGCGGTGGCGATCAGGTTGCTCCCGATCCCGCACTTGGTCAGGTCCCCCGCGATCGACTGCGCCACTTTCGGGTGGTTGCTGTTGGTCCGGTACGGGAACTGGAGCACCAGATTGGAGACCCCGGCCTGCGCCATCATGAGCCTGCACTTGGCCGGGTCACCGGCGTGCCCCGGCGTCGCGAATGGCCGGACCTCCGTGTCGAACCCGATGCTGCCCGGCGGGACCGCCCCGTCCAGCACCGTGTTCAGCGTGGTCCCGCCCCAGATCTGCGCGATCGCCACCTTGTTGATGGCGAAGTTGATCGCCTGCCGGACCTTCACGTTGGCCAGCGCCCGGTTGTTGTTCGGGCTCTGCAGGTTGAACACCAGGAACGGGTTGAGCGAGGACCCCTCGAACACGTGGTAGTCCGGATCCCCGATCAGCCGCTGAATCGCCGAGGTCGGCACCGGCTGGTCCCAGGACACGTCCGCCGTGCCGGCCTCCAGCTGCTGCTGGACGACGTCCGCGCTGTCCTGCCCGAGCGTGATCTGGATCCGGTCGACGTACTGCTGCCGGACCGAGTCGGCCGCCTTCTTCCAGGCGGGGTTGCGCAGCAGCACGATGGCCCGCCCGGCCTGGTAGCTGTCGATCCGGTACGGCCCCAGCGAGATCGTGTGCTGCCGGAAGTCCGGCCCGTCGGGCAGGTACCTCTCGTACTCCACCGGCGCGGGCGAGGCGAACGGCAGCGCCAGGATGTTCAGGAAGTCACTGGCCCGGGTGGTGAGCTTGATCTCCAGCGTCCGCGGATCGATCGCCCGCACGCCCCGGATCGGGGTCCGCGCCATGAACTGGGCGATCGCCGGCACGGTCTTGGGGACCTTCTGGAACGCGGTGAAGAACTCCTGCATCCCGTCGATCGTCCCGGTGTAGTACGAGATCCCCCCGGACGGCTGAACCGGATTGGCCAGGCGCTTGAGCCCCCGGACGAAGTCGGACGCGGTCACCTGCCGGGCCGGGCTGGTGTTCCACAGCACCCCGTCGCGGATCTTGAAGGTGTAGGTGCGGCCGTCCGCGCTGATCTTCGGCAGCGCCTCGGCCGCATCCGGCACGATCTTGATGGCGGTGTCGAAGTCGTTGCTGGCCGGATAGGTCACCAGCTGCCGGGTCCAGGTCCGGTTCAGGTTGTAGGCCACGGTCGTGTACGACGAGGACGGGTCGAGATGGTCGACGTCCCCCGACCCGACGACCTTGAGCACGCCCCCCTGCACCGGAATTCCGCCGCCGCCGGGGAAGACGTTCTTCTCGCCGGTGCCGCCGCAGGCCGTCCCGCCGAATATCAGGACCGTCGCGATCGCCACTCCGCCGCGGATCTTCACCGAGCCCACCCCCCGGCATCAATAGTGAGATCCGGTGTGGTGGCCTAACGCCACCTGCGGGCAAAATTCTGGTCAGGACAGCTCGTCGACCGCCGACCGCACGTCCTCGCTGGTGATGGTGACCAGTTCGGCGGCGCTGGCGCTGCTCTGCGCCGCCAGCCGGACGTCCCGCCGCAGGGCGGCCCGCTCGTACAGCGAGCGCGCGAACCGCCCGTTCCCGAGCCCGTCGATCAGGCGCTCCTGGCAGACCCAGGCGAACACGTCGGCCAGGTCCCTGGTGGCGGCCGGGTCGAACCGGTCGCCCGCGCCCTCCGCGGTCATCGCCGCGATCTCGGCCAGCTCCTCCGGCGAGTAGGACGGGAACCCCACCCGCTGGTTGAACCGGCTGGCCAGCCCGGGATTGGTGGCCAGGAACGCGTCCATCTCCCGCTCGTAGCCGGCCAGGATGATCACCAGCCGGTCCCGGTCGTCCTCGGCCCGTTTCAGCAGCGTCTGCACGGCCTCCTGGCCGAACGCGTCACCGCCGGAGTAGCCGGTGTTGGCCAGGCTGTACGCCTCGTCCACGAAGAGCACGCCGCCGATCGCGCGGTCCACCAGCTCATTGGTCTTGATCGCGGTGGCGCCCAGATGCTGCCCGACCAGATCGGCGCGGGACGCCTCGACCACGTCCGACTTGGCCAGCAGCCCGAGTGCGGAGAAGATCCGCCCGAGGATTCTGGCCACGGTCGTCTTCCCGGTGCCGGGCGGCCCGGCGAACACGAAGTGCCGCATCTGGGACTGCACCGGCAGGCCCTGCTCCTCGCGCATCCGGGCCACCCGCAGCTGCGCGGTGATCGCGTGCACCTGCCGTTTGACCGGTTCGAGCCCGGCCATGCGATCCAGGTCGTGCAGCGCGTCGGCCAGCGTCGGCGTGGCCTGGTAGCCGCGGAACCGGGCGGTGATCTCGCTGAACGCCTTGGTCACGTCGGCGGCCGTGGTGGTGACCAGATCCTCGCCCCTGGGCACGCCCCCGGCGCTGACCACCCGGACGTCCCTGGCCTGGGCGGCCGCTTCGACGACGCTGCGGGCGAACCGCGCGTTGCCCAGCTCGTCCACCAGGCCGCGCCGGTGCACGTCCTCGAACAGGCCGCGCAGCACCGGCCGCGCCTCGGGGGCCAGCCGGTCGCCGCGCCCGGTCTGCAGCGTCTCGGTGATGGCCAGCAGTTCGTCGGCGTCGTAGCTGGGGAACCTGACGCGGCTGGAGAAGCGGCTGGAGAGCCCCGGGTTGGAGGCCAGGAATCCGGCCATCTCCTTCTCGTACCCCGCCAGGATGATGATGAGCCGGTCCCGGTCATCCTCGGCCCGTTTCAGCAGCGTCTGGACGGCTTCCTGGCCGAATCTGTCGGGCTGCCCGTCGCCGGAGTTGATCAGCCCGTACGCCTCGTCCACGAACAGCACGCCGCCGAGCGCGCGGTCGATGAGCTCGTTGGTCTTGATCGCCGTGGCGCCCAGGTACTCGCCGACCAGGTCGGCGCGCTGGGCCTCGACCACGAACGGCGTCTCCAGCAGCCCAAACGAGTAGAAGATCTTGGCGAGGCTGCGCGCCACGCTGGTCTTGCCGGTGCCGGGCGGCCCGACGAAGACGAAATGCCGCATCGGCGGTTCGGTGTTGTAGCCCGCCTCGCGGCGCAGCCTGGCCGCCTCGATGGAGGCCGCGATCGACCGCACCTGCTCCTTGACCGGGGCCAGCCCGATCATGCCCTCCAGTTCGCCGAGCGCCTGCTCCACCGTGATCGGCGGCGGCGCCTTGTGCCCCCGGTCGGCCGGCGCGGGCTGGAATCCTCCGGCCCGCCCCCGCTGCTGCACCGGCGCTTCCTCAACGGGCTGTTCCGCCTTCACCCGCCGGGCCTGCACGAACCGGAACACCAGCGCGACCGCCGCCACCCCCCACGCCCCCCAGATACTGGCGGCGAGCGAGATCGCGGACAGCGCGAAGCTGACCACGGCGGCGGGCCCCAGCGCCGACAGCGCGGTCAGCCACGGCGGCACCCAGCGGATCAGATGCGCCGCCGCCGCGACCACCACGCCCAGCAGGAACAGCATGATCAGCGCGTACGGCCCGCCCGCGCTCTGGTTGCTGAGCGCGCCGCCCGCCACCGGAGCGATCGCCATCCACCCGGCCAGCACCAGCGTGGTCGCGGCGGCGCGCGGGTAGCGCAGCGCCAGCGCGATGAAGGCCAGCAGCACCACGGTGACGAAGAAAGTGCTCCAGAGCGACCACCCGAAGGCCACCGCCAGGATGAGCGCGCCGATCAGCACGCCGATGAAGACCACCCGTCTGGCGACCGGCGGGAGGTGGAAATAGCGAAGTCTCACCTGCTCGAACAGGTCCCGTGCTGCCGCGCGTCCCGTCGGACGGGCCCGGCCATCCTCCCGCATCACGCCTCCCCGGTCCGCCCCCGGTTATACCGCACGGAAGCGCCGAATGGACGCCCCCGCGAGTTTCGGCGCGTCTTCCCGGCTACCCGCAAAACGTCAGTCCAGTACGTCGGCCCGCAGTTGCGGAAACACCTTGCCGACCTTGCCCAGCAGGTAGTCGCCATATGGGCCGGTGAAGGCCCGCAGATCCTGCCCGTCCCAGCGCGCCCTGCCGCCATCTCGCCGGGCCAAGGAGGGCAGGGGTGGCACTTCGCTGTCCCAGCCGGGATCAAAGAAGAACGGGAAGGACAGCCGCTCCCGGCCGCTCTCGTTGCGCACCCGGTGCGGGGTCGACCGGTAGTGGCCGCCGGTCAGCTTGTCGAGCATGTCGCCGATGTTGCACACGAACGTGCCGGGGATCGGCGGCGCGTCCACCCAGCCGCCCGTGGTGTGCACCTGGAGCCCCGCGTTGTCGTCCTGAAGAAGCAGGGTGAGCAGCCCGTAGTCAGTGTGCTCGCCGACACCCCAGCCGTCGTCAGCCGCGGCGGGCGGATAGTGAAATATCCGGAACAGGATGGTCGGATCGGCCGTGTACCCGGTCGCGAAGTAGTCCTCGTCCAGCTCCAGGCTCAGCGCGACTCCGCGCAGCACCCCCTGCGCCACCTCGGTCATCACCCGCAGGTAGCTCAGCACCGCCGCCCCGAGTTCGGGGACCTCGTCGGGGAACAGATTCCGGCCGCTCAGCGGACGCCCGTCCGGCTCCCGCTCCGCGCCGAAATAGATGCCTTCCTTCAGGTCGGGCCGCCCCGAGGTGAGCTCTCCGCCCACCGGGAAGAACCCCCGCCAGGCCCGCCCGCCCCGCGCCATCGAGATCTTCATCTTGACCTCGTCGGGCAACGCGAAGAACCGCCGTGCCGCCGCGTCCATCCGGGCGATCAGCTCGGCCGGGACGCCGTGCCCACTGATGTAGAAGAACCCGCTGTCCACACAGGCCGCCTCGATCTGCCGGGCGGCCCCGTCGGCGGATCGCCCGTCGAACAGCGGCGAGACGTCGATGACCGGAAGTTCGCCCATCCGCGCCTAGTCCGCCTTCCCGCTACGCCGGCCCGCCACCAGCGTGTCGCCGGACTCGCCGCCGGACCTCGCCACCTCGACGGGAGCCTCGGACTTGTTCTCCGCGCTCTCCTCGGCCCGCTTGGGCCGCCGCGGGCGCGGCTTCGGCAGCGCCTCGGTGACCTCCTCGGAGGTGCTCGACGAGGCCGGGAAGGTGACCGGGCCCTTCGGGTCGGGTTCGGCCTTGGGGCGCGGCTCGCGCAGCGCGTTGATGACGGCGTCGGCCTCCGCCTCGGCCGCGAAGTCGTCGGCCTCCTCGGCGTCCCGGCGTTTGATGACCACCATGTGGTCCACCGAGAGCCGCCCGCCGCCGTTCACGGCCAGCAGCACGGAGGCCGCGCCGAGGGCGACGATGAGGTTGATGTCGCCGCCGGTCAGCGGCAGCCCGGTGTCGCCCGCGGTCAGGATGAAGACCGCGAGCGCCTCGGCGAACAGCAGCAGGCCGACGAAGGAGACGGTGAGCCCGGCGATCAGCAGCGTGCCGCCGACCAGCTCGATGAGCATGGTGGCGCCCGCCCACAGCCGTGGCGCGGGGGCGCCCAGCTGGGCGAACTGCCCGCCGGTCTCGATCAGCCCGGCCTCCAGTTTCTGCCAGCCCTGGGCGAAGAAAATACCGCCGACGCCCATCCGGGCCGCCAGCGAGGCGAGATCGTGGAGTGTTCTGTTCACGGGAACCATTCTCGGACTCTAGGGGGACGCTTCCTATGCATTTCTCCCCATAACAGGCATGGTCATGTCAGGCGGCCACGCGTTCGCGCTCCCGCTCCACCACCGGAGCCGCCTGCCGCCGGGGCAGCAGCACCGCCACCGCCACCGCGGTGACCAGCAGGAACGCGATGCTCACCAGCACCGTCGAGTGCAGCGCCGTGACGAACGCGAGCCGGGCTCCGGCGAGCAGCGAAGCGCCCACCGGACCGCCCAGTTCCTCCGCCACATGGGCGGCTGCGGCCAGCGACTCACGCGCCAGGACGGCAGGGCCTGCGGCCAGTTCGGCCGGGACGACGAGCGCGGGCGCGTAGACGATCGTGGTGATCGTGCCGAGCACGGCGATGCCGAGACCCGCGCCGAGCTCGTACGCGGTCTCCTCGATGGCGGCGGCGCTTCCGGCCCTGGACTCCGGCGCCGAGGCCATGATCGTGTCGGAGGCGGCCAGCAGCGCCACCTCGACGCCGAAGCCGATCCCGACGAAGCACATCGCGAGCGTCAGCGGATGGTCCTCGACCCCCCAGCCCAGCACCGGCGTCAGCGACAGCGCGGTCAGCGCGAGGCCGCCGCTCATGGTGGCGCGCAGGCCGAGCCGGTCCAGCAGCCGGGCCGCCGTCAATCCGCCGACGATGGCGGCCACCATCAGCGGCACCATCCTGATCGCCGCCCCTGACGGGGACAGGCCGAGCACCAGTTGCAGGTACTGGGCCAGCATCAGTTCCAGGCCGACCAGCGCGAAGATGGCCAGCAGCACGCAGGCGACGCCGGTGGCGAAGCCGCGCTGCGCGAACAGGGCCACGTCCAGCAGCGGCGTGGCCAGCCGGCGCTGCCGGGCCGTGAACCAGACCAGCAGGGCGACGCCCAGCGCGAAGACCAGCACGGCGGGGCCGCGCCCGATCGTGTGACCGTACCCGGCCTCCTTGAGACCGAAGGCGAGGGCGAGGATGCCGGCCACCGACAGGACGGCGCTGAGTGCGTCCCAGGGGTGTGGGTGGCGGGTGGTGGGCGGGAGCAGGCGGATCGCCAGCGGGAGGGCGATCAGCAGCAGCGGGACGTTGATCAGGAAGACGGCGCCCCACCAGAAGTGCTCGACCAGGACCCCGCCGAGGATCGGGCCGACGGCCGCGCCGCCGGCGGCGACCGCGCCCCAGACGCCGAGGGCGATCGCGCGTTCCCTGCGGTCGGTGAAGACCTGCCGGATGATCGACAGGGTGGCCGGCATGATCATCGCGCCGCCGACGCCGAGGCCTGCGCGGGCCAGGATCAGCGCCAGCGGGGTGGTGGCGAACGCGGCCGCCAGCGAGGCCAGGCCGAACACGAGGTAGCCGCCCAGGACGAAGCCGCGCCGGCCGTACCGGTCGCCGAGGGTGCCGAAGGTGACCAGCAGGGGGGCCACGACCAGCGAGTAGATGTCGATGATCCACAGCAGCTGGACCGCGGACGGCTCCAGCGCGGCGGTCAGCGCGGGCACCGCGATGTGCAGCACGGTGGCGTCTACGGCGACGAGGAGGAGACTGAAGCAGAGCAGCGCCAGGACCGGCCACCGGTTCGCGTGCCGCACGGCTCCTCCAGGTTCGCCCCCCAGAATGGTCATCGCTCGCTCAGGGGGTCAGGGCCCGGATGGACATGCGTGGCAGCTTAGGTGAAAGCCGAAGGATCCTCAGGCGTTCCGGCAAACAGTCAAGGCACCCATTTCACGCACTAGTAGTCACATATCGTGAGGCCATGATGCCTTGGAGTCCTGAAATGTCCGGACGCCTGGAGAAGGTCACGGTCGTCAGCGCACTGCTGCGCGGCAATGCCCTCGGCGACCCGCACGAACGGCCACTCTGGATCTACCTGCCGCCGGGCTACGACGACACCGCCGCCCGCTACCCGGTGATCTACGTGATCCAGGGGTACTCCGGCCAGGTGACGATGTGGGGCAACCGCTCGCCATGGCGGCGCACCTACCCCGAACTCCTGGACGAACTGTTCGCCGCCGGGGACACCCCGCCCGCGCTCGTCGTCTTCGTGGACGCCTGGACCAGGCTGGGCGGCAGCCAGTTCGTCGACTCCCCCGGCCACGGCCGCTACCACTCCTACCTGTGCGACGAGATAGTCCCGTTCGTGGACGCCCGCTACCGGACCCTCGCCGCCAGGGAACACCGCGCCATCACCGGCAAATCCAGCGGCGGCTACGGCGCGATGATCACCCCCATGCTCCGCCCCGACCTGTTCGGAGCCCTCGCCACCCACGCGGGCGACGCCCTCTTCGACGTCCTCTACCTGCGCGAGTTCCCCCCGGCCGCCCGCACCCTGCGGGACGAGTACGGCGGCTCCTGGCAGCGCTACCTGGACCGCTTCTTCGCCACCGGCGGCCGATGCCCCGGCAGCGACCTGATCCTCCTGTACGGCAACGCCGCCTCCTACTCCTCGAACCCGGACGGAACGGTTGACATACCCTTCGACGCCAACGGCCACCTAATTCCGGAAACCTGGGACAGATGGCTGGAATATGACCCCGTAGTGATGGCCACCAAGCGCCCCGAAGCCCTCCGCACCCTCCACTCAATCTGGATAGACGCTGGCAAAAGCGACGAATACTTCCTCGACCTCGCCGCTGCCGCGTTCCACGACGCCGTACTAACCGCCGGAGTCCCCGCCGACCGCGTGCGCCACGAACTCTTCGACGGCACGCACAGCAATCTTGAACACCGGTACGTACTTGCCGTGAAATGGCTCGCGCCGCGCTTGACTGCTGACAACCTCTCTAGAGAGATATAGGTATATGTCCGACACCTAGGCAATCAAGGACGGGCGGCGGATCATGCGTTGGGTGGGGAACGATGCCGAGGAGTCATCCGCGCGTGCCCGGCGCGAAACCGGTTCCGAGGACTCGGCCCCGAACGACCGTGCCGACCCTCGGGCGTGGTGCGCGGTTGCGGCTACCAGGCTCGGCCGCGACCAACCGGAGGCGGCACTAGAGGCCGCTCGTCAGGCGGTGGACCGTGAACCGCACGGCGAGTGGGGGCATCGCCTGGCGAGCCTCGCCCTGGAGCGCCTGGGCCGCGATTCCGAGGCAGTGGACGCGGCCCAGGAGGCGGTCAGGCTGGCGCCTGGCTCCTGGGCCGCGCGGCTGCGCCTGGCGGGCGCGCTGCGGCGGGTTCCCGGCCGCTGGCGCGAGGCGTGGGCGGAAGCCCAGAAGTCCGTCCGATACGCCCCCGAGGAGCCCGGCCCGCACGCGCTGTCGGGGGATCTGGCGCTGGACCGGGGCGACCACCGGCGCGCGGCGGCGGCCTACCGGGCGGTGCTGCGCCGCGATCGCGACCATCTCGGGGCCCGGGTGAACCTGGGACTCACCCTGCTCGGCTGGGAGCCGCCCGGCCGGCACCACGATCCGGCCTGGGAGGCCGATCCGGCCGAGACCACGCGGGCGCGCGAGGCGCTGGTGGTCTGGTCCTGGCAGGTGCGCGGGCTGCTGGCGGTCGCGCTGGTGGCGGTCGTGGTGGCCGCGTTCGGGTTCGGCCTGCACCTGCAGGCGCAGATCGGCGGGGCGCTGGTGCTGGGCCTGGTGCTCGCGGTGACGCTCCGGCAGGCCGGGAAGGTCGGGATCTGGTCGCACGTGCCCGCCATGCTCGGCCGGGACCTGTGGCTGAGCGTGGCGGTCTCGGTCACCGTCTTCGTCATCGCCGGATACCTGATCGGCCTGGCCACCCTGCCGGAGCCGGACACGGTCGACTGGGCCTGGTCGGGGGCGCTCGGCCTGGTCGTGTTCAACCCCGTCGGCGTGGCGCTGCTGTGGCTGCTGGTGGAGGCCTGGCGGGGGCGGCCGGTGCAGGCGCTGGCCGAGTTCGCGCGGGCGTCCGGCGCGCGGGTGGCCCGGCGGAACATGGACGTGGCGCTGTGGATCGTCGCCGGGCGGGCCTGGTGGGGGCTGCTCGTGCTGTCGGTGCTGCCGGTGCCGCGGATCGCGCTGGCGGCGCTGGCCGTGCCGGTGGCCATGGTCCTGGTCGGCCGCAAGGCCAATCTGCGCGGGGTGGTGCGGCGGGACCGGTGGCTGGTCGGGGCGCTGGGGTTCCTGGTGGCGTCGGCGATCTCGCTGACGGCGGCGGGTGTCGTACCGGAGCTGGAGCGGGCCTGGCAGGGGGCGTGGCTGGCCCTGCTGGCCGTGGCGGTGGCGTTCTGCGCGCGGGCGGTCCGGGCCAGGTTCCGGAACACGCCAGGGCCGTGGCGGTCCGCGCTGACCCGGGTCGAGCTGCCGACCGGGGACACCAGCCCGTCCTCCGACCTCACCGACGAGGTCCGGCACGCGGTCACCTTCTCGCGCAGCGTGGTGCTCTCCTACATGGCCCCGGACGGCCCCCGGTCGATCGCGGTGAGCGCGGTGACGTCGGTGAGCCGATCGGGCGAGCTGCGGGTGATCGCGGGCGAGGAGTCGTGGGAGGCGGTGGAGCGCGACCCGCGGGTGGCCATCTTCGTCGGCGACCCGCGGTTCTGGGCGGAGGTGCGCGGGGTGGCGATCGCGGACCACGACGTGCTGCGGATCACGCCCAGGGACGTGGTGGTCCGCGAGTACCCCGGCCGCCAGGCCCGCGCCCGCTGATCAGTCCAGGCCGTTGCGCGCGATGACCTCGCGGTACCAGTGCGCGCTCGCCTTCGGCAGCCGTTCCAGCGACTCGTAGTCGACCCGGACCAGGCCGAACCGCTTGTGGTAGCCGCGCGCCCACTCGAAGTTGTCCAGCAGCGACCAGACCAGGTAACCGCGCAGGTCGGCGCCCTGCTCGATGGCCCGAAGCGCGGCCCGGAAGTGGCCGTCCAGGTAGGCGATCCGCTCGGTGTCGGCGACCTGGCCGTCCTTGACGGCGTCGTCGTAGGCGGCGCCGTTCTCAGTGATCATCAGGGGGGTGCCGGGGTAGTCGCGGCTGAGCCGGAGCAGCAGATCCTCCAGGCCGGACGGGATCACCTCCCAGCCCATCTCGGTGGGCACGCCGTGCGGCGGCAGCCAGGCGATGCCCTCGCTGCCCGGGTACTCGGCGTGGCCGGGCGCGGCCGGGTCGGCGGCCAGCCGGGCGATCGTGTAGTAGTTCACGCCCAGCACGTCGATCGGCTCGTACGGCAGATCGCCGAGATCCAGCCCGGTGAACTTCGCGATGTGCGCCCGCACGTCGTCGGGGTAGCTCCCGCGCAGCACCGGATCGAGGAAGAGCCGGTTGGCCAGCCCGTCGATCAGCGTGGTCACCTCCGGGTCCCCGGCCATCGGCGTCAGGTTGAGCGTCACGCTGATCTCGTCGGCCCCGGCCGCGCGCAGCGCCTGCGCCCCGAGCGCGTGCGCCCGCAGCAGGTGGTGCGCGGCCGTGAAGGCGGCGGCCGGGTCGGTCACCCCGGGCGCGTGCCGGCCCGAGCCGTACCCGACGAAAGCCGACACCCACGGCTCGTTGAGCGTCGTCCAGGTGGCGACCCGGTCCCCCAGCCGGTGGTGCACGATCTCCGCGTACTCGGCGAACTTCTCGGCCGTGTCCCGGTCCCGCCAGTCCAGCTCGGCGGGCAGGTCCCAGTGGTAGAGCGTGGCGACCGGCGAGATCCGCCGCGCCAGCAGCTCGTCCACCAGCCGGTCGTAGAAGTCGAGCCCCGCCGCGTTGAACGTGCCGCCCGGCAGCACCCGCGGCCACGACACCGAGAACCGGTAGGCGTGCAACCCCAGGTCCTCCATGATCGCGACGTCCTCGCGGTACCGGTGGTAGTGGTCGCAGGCCACGTCCCCGGTGTGCCCGTCGGCCACCTTCCCCGGTGTGTGGCTGAACACGTCCCAGATGGATGGTCCCCGGCCGTCCTCGCGCGCCGCTCCTTCGATCTGGTACGACGCGGTGGCCGCACCCCATACGAATCCTTGGGGGAAGGTCGTCAACGTGTGCTCTCCCTGATCGTGAGTCGTGGTTCCAGCAGCACCGAATCCGCCGGAAGACCGTCGAGCTTGGCCATCAGCAGCCTAACCGCCTGGTGCCCGACATCCTCGGCCGGAATGAGCACGGAGGTGAGCGCGGGACTCGCCCGTTCCGCCACGTCGTCGGGGCAGATCGCGACCACCGACACGTCCTCCGGCACCGACCTGCCCAGCGCGCGCAGCGCGGCCAGCACGTGCCCGACCGCGGCCTCGTTGTGCACCACCAGCCCGGTCAGCCCGGGATGCCGGTCGAACAGGAGCTTCACCGTCTCGGCGACCTCGTCGTAGGTCTCCTCGCACGGCACCGCGACCGCGTTCAGGTCGCGGGCCGCCTCGGTGAATCCGGCCAGGGTGCGCTCGGCGTAGCCGGTGCCGCGCTCGTAGACCACGCGCGGCGCGCCGAGCAGCGCGATCTCGCGGTGCCCGCCGGCCGCCAGGTGCTCGGCGCAGAGCGCGCCCGCCCGCGCGAAGTCCAGGTCGACGCAGGTCAGGCCCTCCGCGTCGGCCGGGAAGCCGATCAGCACGCTCGGCTCGCCGAGTTCGCGCAGCAGCGGCACGCGCGGGTCGCGCACCTCCACGTCCATCAGCAGCAGCCCGTCCACCAGCGCGCTGGCGGCCACCCGTTGCAGCCCTTCGGGGCCCTCGTCGGCGGTCATCAGCAGCACGTCGTGGTCGTAGCGGCGGGCGGTGGCGACCACCGAGGTGGCGAACTGCATCAGCACCGGCAGGTTCATGCCCGCGCGCAGCGGCAGCACCAGCGCGATCACGTTGGCCCGTTTGCTGGCCAGCGCCCGCGCGCCGGCGTTGGGGTGGTAACCCAGCGCGCGCACGCTCTCCTGCACGCGCTGGCGGGTGGTCGCCGAAATCGCCCGTTTGCCGCTCAGCACGTACGAAACCGTGCTGACCGCGACTCCCGCGTGCCTGGCGACGTCGGCGATGGTGACCGTGCGCACCTTCCTCACCGGCGGAACCCGAGCGTGCGCACTGTGACTCCCTCGTTCTCGAACACGACATAAAGATCGCGTACCCCGGTCGCGGGCGAAAGTGGCGTGGCCGCCTCGACGAAATCGTGCCCGCCCGCCGTGGGCCGGACCGTGACCGTGCCGAGCACCTCGCCGTGCAGGGGGTTGTCCAGGCGGAGCGTGAGCACGCCGCCCTCGGTGCTGGCCACGCTCAGCGCGGCCGTGCCAGCCGTGTGATCGAGATCGGCGTCGCGGAAGACGATCCACGCGCCCGGCCCGGCCGAGCGCACGGCGTCGCCTCGCTCCCTGGCGGCGTCACACAGCACTATTCCGTCGTACTCGTCATGGTCGGCCGCGTCCAGTGCGCGCAGGTCCCTGGGCGGGACCCGGTCGCCCTTCACGGTGAAGGGCGCGCACAGCCGGATGTCCCGGCTGGAGCCGCCGACCTGGACCTTGTGGCTGGCGTCCTCGATCGCGAAGCGTCCCCGGGTGACGTCCCAGAACGCCAGGTCCCCGATCGGCACCGGCACCTCGACGGTACGGCTCTCGCCCGGCGCCAGCCGTACCTTGCGGAAGCCGCGCAGCGCCCGGACCGGCTGCTTCACCCGGGAGCGCTGCTGATGGGTGTAGACCTGCACGACCTCCTCCCCGGCCCGCCAGCCCTCGTTGCGCACGGTCACCCGGACAGTGAGGGTCTCGTCGGGGGCGAGGTCGTCGCTGGACAGGGTCAGGTCCGAATAGGTGAACCGGGTGTAACTGAGACCGTGGCCGAACGGATAGAGCGGCGTTCCCCGGTAGTACAGGTAAGTGGCGTCGGTGGCGATGATGTCGTAGTCGAACAGGTCGGGCAGGTCGCCGGCCGAGCGGTACCAGGTCTGGGTGAGGCGGCCGCCCGGGTCCTCGTCGCCGAACAGCACGTCGGCGAGGGCGTGACCGTACTCCTGGCCGCCGTGCGAGGACCAGATGATCGCGGGCATGTGCGCGTCGGCCCAGTTGACCGCGAACGGGTAGCCGCTGGAGATCACCAGCACCGACGCCCGGTTCGCCTCGTGCACCGCCCTGACCAGTTTCTCCTGCATCGGCGGCAGCGCCAGGTCGGCCCTGTCCTCGGTCTCCCTGCCGTTGACCAGCGGATGGTCGCCCACCACCACGACGGCCACGTCGGCGTCCGCGGCGGCGGCAGCGGCCTGCGCGGCACCGCTCTCGACCAGGTCCACGGTGAACACGGTGGCCGCGTCCGGGTCGTCGGTGAGGCGGAGCGTGCCCTGGTCGGCGGTGACGTACTGGTCGGTGGCGATGTGCCGGAGCACGACGCCGCGGAACCGCTCCTCCATCCGGAAGGTCTGCCTGACCTCCCAGCCGTTCGGGCCCGGCTGGTCGTTCACCAGCACGCCGTCGTCGCCCACGCTGACGTGCCGGCCGTTGGCCACGCTGCGGAACGCGAACGCGCCGCCACCCCAGTCGAACAGGTCGAACTCGGCCGAGGCGCCGATGCCCAGCGGGCCGCCGGTGTAGTCGCCGGTGGCGCTCACGTAGCCGTCCTCGGCGCGCAGCGTGATCCGGTCCACGCCCTCGCAGTACACCGTCTCGCACCGCTCGGCGATCCCGTTCCGCGCGGTCACCCGGTACGGCAGCGTGCCGCTGTACCAGTCCTCCAGCAGCACGTCCGCCAGCGGGCCGATCACCGCCACCCGCTTCGGCGCGCAGAGCGGCAGCAGGCCGTCGTTCTTGAGCAGCGTGATCGACTGCCGGGCCGCCTCGCGGGCCAGCCGCTGGTGCTCGGTGCAGTTGACCACTTCCTCGTTGATCTCCTCGTACGGTTCCACCGGGTCGAACTCGCCGAGCCGGAACCTGATCGACAGCGCGTGCCGGATCGCGGTGTCCAGGTCGGCCTCGGTGAGCAGGCCACGGTCGAGCGCGGTCCTGATGTGGCCGAGCGTGGTGGCGGAGTCCGCGTCGTCCTGGGTGAAACTGTCCAGACCGGCCCTGATCGCGTGCGCGTACGCCTCGGCGGGGTCGGTGTGGTAGGCCTGCGCGCCGTACAGGTTGCCGGGGGCGTAGGCGTCGCTGACCACCAGCAGGTCCTGCCCCGACCAGGTGCGCAGCACGTCGTTGATCAGCGGGGAGAGGTGCGCGGGGCGGCCGTTGACGAGGTTGTAGCTGGGCATCACGGCGACGGCGGCGCCCGCCTCGATGGCGGGGCGGAAGGCGCGCAGCTCGTACTCGTGCAGCACCCGGGGCGGCAGGTTGCTGGAGCTGACGCAGCGGTCGGTCTCGTTGTTGTAGGCCAGGAAGTGCTTGAGGGTCGGCGCGGTCTTCAGCACCGGGCCGACCCCGCGCAGGCCGGTGGCGTACGCGGTGCCCAGCACGCCGGTCAGCCACGGATCCTCGGAGTAGCCCTCCTCGTTGCGCCCCCAGCGCGGGTCGCGGAGCGGGTTGACCACGGGCGCCCACACGTTCCGCCCGGCCCCGGCCGGGTCCTTGCGGTGGAAGGCGATCACCTCGTCCGCGGTGGCCGCGCCCACGCTCCGCACCAGCTCCGGGTTCCAGGTGCTGGCCAGGCCGATGGCCTGCGGGAACACCGTCGCGGGGCCGAGCCAGGCCAGGCCGTGCAGGGCCTCGGTGCCGGTACGGAACCGGCGCACCCCGAGCCGTTCCACCGGCGCCTGGTACTGGTGCAGCAGGCCGACCTTCTCGTCCGGAGTGAGCCGGGCGACGAGGTCGCGGACCCGTGACTCCGTCGGCAGGCTCGGATCGCGGAACGGCTCGCTCATTTGGATCCACCATCCTCATGTGTCGAAGCGCTTCGATGAATGGGCGAAAGAAGGCGCTTCCGTCGAAGCGCTTCGATAGGTTTCACCCAGATGAATTCGGCCTCACTCCCGAAGGGTGCCGCCTGCCGAACTTCCGGTCAAGACCCCATTTATCGGGCTAAGTCAGCGCCTCAGGTCAGTGCGGGCAACCGGCCCGAGTCGACCGAATCCAGCACCCGCGCCGCCGCGCCGAGCGCGCCCGCGCCGTGCCCGAGGGTGGAGACGACCAGGCGGCAGCCGCCGCCTCCGGGGGCGATCGAGCGGCGGAACATCTCCTCCTCCGCCCGCTTGTGCACCCATGGCGCCAGCGTCACGAAATATCCGCCGAGGACGATGACCTCGGGGTTCAAGGTGTTCGCCACGATCGCGACGCCCTTGCCGAGGTTGTGGCCGACCGCGTCCAGGATCCGCAGGATCTCGGGGTCGCCCGCGCGGGCCCGGCGCAGCACCTCGTCCAGTTCGGGCTCCAGCTCAGCGGGCGGCACGCCGGGGGCGAGCACCGCGCCGATCCCGGCCATCGCCTCCAGGCAGCCGTGCCGGCCGCAGCGGCAGAGCGGGCCGCCCGGATCGATCTCGATGTGGCCGATCTCGCCGGTGTAACCTTGCCCGCCACGGCGCAGCCGGCCGTCCATGATCACGCCGGAGCCGACGCCGACCTCGCCGGTCAGGTACACCAGGTCGTTCACGCCGCCGTGCGGGCCGAACCTGAGCTCCGCCAGCGCGCCCAGGTTTGCGTCGTTGTCGACCATGACGGGGAAACCGGGGTCGCGCATCGCCTTGGTCAGGTCGCCGCACAGGTCGACGTCGCGCCAGCCGAGGTTCGGCGCGAGCCGTACTGAACCGTTCACGTCCACCAGGCCGGGCACCGCGACCGTCAGGCCGAGCACCTGGCGGGCCTCTTTCGCCATCCGGCTCACCACCCGGCGCGCGATGGCGGCCATCCCGGCCACCGCCTGCGCCGCCGAGGCCGTGCCGCCGGAGAAGGACCGCCGCCAGGACAGCAGCTCCTCGCCCTTCAGGTCGACCGCGACCGCGGTCAGGTAGTCGACGTTGACCTCGATGCCGATCGCCGCGTACGGCGAGCCGTCCAGCACCAGCATGGTCGCCGGGCGGCCGACCCGGTTCTCGGTCAGGCCGGTCTCGCGCAGCAGCCGCCGGTCGATCAGATCGGCGACGAGGCTGGAGACGGTGGCCTTGTTCAGGCCCGTGGACGCGGCGATGTCAGCGCGGGAGCAGGGCGAGTTCTCGCGGACGAACCGCAGGACGACGGCCAGGTTGGTGGCGCGGACGTCGGTGAAGTCGGCCGGCTGAGGCCCGTTCTGCGATGTGGTCCTCGGTGTTATCAAGGTCAGCCCCGTTCCTGCTCGGGCTCATCATGCCTCATGCGCCCCCGATCCGGCCTCTGTCATCAATCTGTGATCGGGTCCCGGCGGTCCCGCCCTGGGCGAAACCTTGTGGTAACCGTCACCCTCGACTAATTTGTTTGGTCGAAAGACGAACTAACTCTACCGCCTAGATGTGGTTCTTCAACACCCCTCTCCGCACGTACGAACCTAAAGGAAGGGAGCGCGTCATGACGCATTCCCCCGATGGCGCGAGCACCACCCGGCGCGGGTTCCTCGGCCTCGTCGGCCTCACCGCCTTATCGGCCGCCTGCTCCACCCCGGCAGGACCCAAGCCGGGCGCGGCCCGGGCGACCGCCACCGCCATGGACAAACTCACCGCGCTGATCCCCAAGTACGTCCCGCTCCAGGTGGTCAAGCCGGACATCATCGGCAGCGTGCCGGGCTTCGGCCGGGACGGCTTCCTCAAGTACCCGACCGCGCTCGTCGACTCCGTCACCGCCAAACCCGGCAAGGGCGGCACGTACAAGGTGATGGTGCCTACCTGGAGCCCGCTGCCGCCCCCGCTGGGCAGCAACTCCTACTACGACGCCGTCAACACCGACATCGGCGCCACCGTCGACTTCAACTACCTCGACGGCCTGACCATCCACGAGAAGCTGCCCACCCTGCTGGCCGGCGGCGACGTCGCGGACGTGACCACCGTGCCGGGCTGGGCGCTGACCGCCGTGCCCGACTACTCCAAGGCCGTGGACGGGCTGTTCGAGGACCTCACGCCGTACCTGGCCGGCGACATCTCGGCCAAATATCCGGCGCTGGCCGCGATCCCCACGCTGGCCTGGCAGTACTCGGTGTTCGGCGGCAAGCTCAAGGCGGTGCCCGCGTGGCCGACGCCCAGCTTCGGCCTGGTGCTGTTCCACCGCAAGGACCTCTGGGACAAGTTCGGCCTCACCCCGCCCAAGTCCGCCGACGAGCTGTTCGAGATGGGCAAGCAGGTCACCGACCCGAAGGCGGAGCGCTGGGCGTTCAGCGACATCTTCCTGGTCATGCAGGAGATCTTCCGGGTGCCGCGCAAGTGGCGTAAGGAGGGCGGCAAGCTCGTCCACGGCTACGAGACGCCGGAGTACGAGGCCGCGGTCGCGTTCATGCGCAAGCTCGTCGACAACGACCTGATGCACCCCAACGTGCTGTCCGCCAAGTCCGCCGGCGACGACAAGGAGCTCTTCAAGTCCGGCCAGATCCTGGTGAAATCCGATGGATTCAGCTTCTGGGCCGAGACGCTGATCCAGATGGCCAAGGAGAACCCCGACTTCTGGATGGAGCCCGTGCCGGTCTTCGGCGGGGACGGCGGCAAGCCCGAATACCGGGTCAACCAGGACCCGAGCTACACCTTCGTCAAGAAGGGCACCCCGAAGGAGAAGGTCGAGGAACTGCTCGGGCTGTTCAACTACTTCTCCTCCCCCTTCGGCACCCAGGAGCAGCTGCTGTTCAACAACGGCGTCGAGAACGAACACTTCACCCGGGACGCGAGCGGCGCGCCGCAGCAGACCGAGCTCGGCCCGAAGGAGATCGTCGGCAGCTACGTCTGGCTCGGCGGGCGGGTCGACCCGATCTTCGAGTCGCAGGCCCATCCCAACTACGTGCAGGCCGCCACGACCTGGTGGAACTCGGCCGTGCTGGTCCGGCACCAGGACCCGTTCGACGGCATCCGGGTGCAGGAACCCGGTGACTTCACCGCCGCGGTGAAACCGTTCGAGGACAAGGTGACCGACATCATCCGGGGCCGCCGTGACGTCAGCACGCTGTCCCAGGCCATCGGCGAGTGGCGCAAGGGCGGCGGCGACGCGGGCCGTGAGTTCTACCAGAAGGTTCTCACCGACAATGGCCGTGCTTAGGAGCCGTACCGACTCGGGACCGGCGGGTGACCTGACCTCACCCGCCGGCCCCGGCCCCC
>NZ_BLAD01000057.1:0-16680 GCF_009687845.1 Acrocarpospora corrugata | reverse complement strand
CCGGCCCCCGCCGGCCCGCCAAGACGCCGTTCCTGGCCCGGCTGCGGCGGGACTGGCAACTCCTGCTGATGACGCTGCCCGCCGTCGTGCTGGTGGTGGTCTTCCACTACGTGCCGACGCTGGGCAACGTCATCGCCTTCCAGGACTACACCCCCTACGACGGGATCTCCGGCAGCCCCTGGGTCGGCCTGTACAACTTCCAGTGGCTCTTCTCCGACCCCGAGTTCTGGCAGGCCTTCCAGAACACCCTCACCATCACGACCTTCCAGCTGATCTTCTACTTCCCGATCCCGATCGCGCTGGCGATCCTGCTGGACAGCGTGCTCTCCAGGAAGCTGCGCCTGTTCATCCAGGGCATCGTCTACATGCCGCACTTCTTCTCCTGGGTGCTGGTGGTCAGCCTCTTCCAGCAGATCCTCGGCGGCGCCGGCCTGCTCGCCCAGACCCTGCGGCAGCACGGGTACGAACCCTGGGACATCATGACCAACCCGGACACGTTCATCGTCCTGGTCACCGCCGAATCGGTCTGGAAGGACGCCGGCTGGGGAACGATCATCTTCCTGGCCGCCCTCGCCGCGATCAACCAGAACCTGTACGAGGCCGCCGCCGTCGACGGCGCGTCCCGCTGGCGGCGGATGTGGCACATCACCCTGCCCGGCCTGCGCCCCGTCATCCTGCTGCTGCTCATCCTGCGCCTCGGCGACGCGCTCAACGTCGGCTTCGAACAGTTCTTCCTGCAACGCGACGCGGTCGGCTCGCACGCGGCCGAGGTGCTCGACACCTTCGTCTACTGGCGCACCCTGATGACCGGCGCGTGGAGCTACGGCGCCGCCGCCGGCCTGTTCAAGGGCGTCGTCGGCCTCATCCTCATCGTGATCGCCAACAAGGTGGCACACAGGTTCGGCGAACAGGGAATCTACAAACGATCATGAGTAACCGACCGACCTGGCAGGAACAGCCCACCCTCTTCGGACTCACGGCCAAGGGCTTCGTCCTCACCCTCATCGCGCTGGCCATGCTCTACCCGATCTACGTGGTCGTCCTCACCAGCCTCTCCACCGCCCAGGCCGTCACCGAGGCAGGCGGCCTGGTCACCCTGCCCACCGACCTGTCCCTGGACGCCTACCGCGAACTCTTCGGCGGCGGCGTCGTCACCCGCGCCGTCCTGGTCAGCACCGGCGTCACCGTCGTCGGCACCGCCGTCAGCCTGGGTCTCACCGTCCTGGCCGCGTACGGACTGTCGCGCACCGACTCGCTCTTCCACCGCCCGCTGCTGTTCCTGTTCCTGCTGACCTTCCTGTTCACCCCCGGCATGATCCCCAGCTACCTGCTGGTCCGGGAGCTCGGCCTGATCGACAGCTACTGGTCGCTGATCCTGCCGTCCGCCCTCAGCGCCTTCAACCTGGTCGTCATGCGCGCCTTCTTCATGAACATCCCCGGCGAGCTCATCGACAGCGCCCGCATCGACGGCGCCGGCGACTTCCGCATCCTCTGGCGCATCGTCCTGCCCATGTCCAAGGGCGTCACCGCCGTCATCGGCCTCTTCTACGCCGTCGGCTACTGGAACGCCTTCTTCAACGCCGTCCTCTACATCAACGACAACTCCAAGTGGCCCCTCCAGCTCATCCTCCGCCAGTACGTCCAGCAGGGCATGAACCTCGTCCCCAACACCCGCACCTACGACACCGCCGCCGGCGCCCTCCCCCCGAACCTGGCCATCAAAATGGCCATCGTCGTGGTCGCCCTGATCCCCGTCCTCCTCATCTACCCCCTCGTCCAGCGCCACTTCACGAAGGGGGTCATCATCGGCGCGGTGAAGGGATAATCCTACCGAGAATGCGATAAGTGCTACGCTAGGTAGCATGAGCGCTCGGAAGTACAGTGTCACGATCCCCGAAACCCTCGCCGAGGTCGTCCAGGCCCGCGTGGGGAAGGGCGGTTTCTCCGCCTACGTGACTGCGGCCCTGCAGCGGCAGATCGAGCGCGACAATTTGCGCGAGCTCATCGAAGCCGCCGAGTCTCAGCACGGCCCGGTGGATCAGGCCGACGTTGCCGCCAAGAGGGCGTTGCTCAACCCTGGCGGCGACGCGATCTCCGCCGCCTGATGTCCGGGACGCTGCTGCTGGACAGCGAAGGGCTGTCCCAGGCGATCCTCCAGTCACCCAGTCTGACCGGTTGGCTGGCCGCCGCGGAGGCGGAGGACCTGAGAATCGTGGTGAGCGCGGTCACGCTGGTCGAGATCGCGCATCCCCGCCTCAACCGTGCCCGTTTCGACTGGACGTTGTCCCGGCTGAACGTCGAACCGGTCACCCGCGACATCGCGCGCCGCGCGTCGGAGCTCCTGGCGTCCGCTCGACTGCACGGCCACAAGTACGCGATTGACGCGCTGGTGTGCGCCACCGGCCTCGCCCTTCCCCGACCGGTGACGGTGCTGACCTCCGACCCAGATGACATCACCATGATCAGTGGCGCCCAGCTTCGGGCGATCAAAGTCTGAACCAGCGCGGCCTTTCGCCCGGAAAGGGCAGAAGGCCGTGCCGGATTCCGACGCCTTCGCGATCAGTCGGCGAAGCGGGCCACCCGGCGGAGTTTGTTCATGGCGTCGAGGGCGGCGACCTTGTAGGACTCGGCGAGGGTGGGGTAGTTGAAGACCGCGTCGACGAGGTAGTCGATGGTGCCGCCGCAGCCCATGACGGCCTGGCCGATATGGATGAGTTCGGTGGCGCCGGTGCCGAAGACGTGGACGCCCAGCAGGGAGCGGTCCTCGGCGGAGACGAGGAGTTTGAGCATGCCGTAGGTGTCGCCGATGATCTGGCCGCGGGCGAGTTCGCGGTAGCGGGAGATGCCGACCTCGAAGGGGATGAGGGCGTCGGTGAGCTCGTCCTCGGTGCGGCCGACGAAGCTGATCTCGGGGATGGTGTAGATGCCGATCGGCTGGAGCAGGTTCATCGCGTTCACCGGCTCGTCGCAGGCGTGGTAGGCGGCGAGTCTGCCCTGTTCCATCGAGGTGGCGGCCAGCGCGGGGAAGCCGATGACGTCGCCGACCGCGTAGATGTGCGGGACGGTGGTGCGGTAGTACGCGTCGACGGTGATCCGGCCGCGCGGGTCGGCGGCGAGACCGGCCTCCTCGAGGGCGAGGTTCTCGGTCATGCCCTGACGTCCGGCCGAGTACATGACGGTCGCGGCGGGGATCTTCTTGCCGCTCTCCAGGATCGTGAGGGCGCCCCGCTCGCGGCGTTCCACGGCGGCCACGCTCTCGCCGAACCGGAAGGTGACGGCCAGGTCGCGCAGGTGGTACTTGAGCGCCTCGATCACCTCCAGGTCGCAGAACTCCAGCATGCGGTCCCGGCGTTCGACCACGGTGACCTTCGTGCCGAGTGCGGCGAACATGGAGGCGTACTCGATGCCGATCACGCCCGCGCCGACCACCACCATCGAGTCCGGCACGCGGTCCAGCTGCAGGATGCCGTCCGAGTCGATGATCGTGTTGCCGTCGAACTCCACCGTGTCCGGCCGGGCCGGCCTCGTGCCCGTGGCTATAATGATCTTGTCGGCGGTGACCTTGGTCTCCCGGCCCTGGTCGTCGATCACCGCGATCGTGTGCGGGTCCACGAAGTGGCCCAATCCGGTGAGTACGGTGATGTGGTTACGGGAGAGCTGGTTGCTGATCACCTCCACTTCGCGGCCGACCACGTGCTGGGTCCTGGCCGTGAGGTCGGCGACGGTGATCTCGTCTTTGACTCGGTAGTTGCGGCCGTACATCTCGCGCTGGCTGAGGCCGGTCAGGTAGAGCACGGCCTCGCGCATGGTCTTGGAGGGGATCGTGCCAGTGTTGATGCACACGCCCCCGATCATGTTCCGTCGTTCGACGATCGCCACCCGGCGTTCCAGTTTGGCCGCCGCGATCGCGGCCTTCTGCCCGCCGGGCCCGGAACCGAGAACAAGCACATCAAAGTCGCTCACAACGCAAGTGTGAGTGGTCCGAGCAGTAGGGTGAAGACCCTGACCGCCCTTCACCTGACGAATGACGATTTGTTAGTCGGTGGCAACTTCGTTGGAAATATCCGGCGGGTGCAATCGAGGGACAAGCAATCGTCAAGCGCGTACCGGAAAGATCCCAGCCATGTGGAGAGACACCCCTGAGTACCTCGGCGAGCTGCTCATCTGGGAGATCGAGGACTACCTCACCGCTCAGACCGCCAAGCCCGAGCGCGCCCGGGTAGCCTTCATCCGACTGGCCGACGAGTGGGCGGCCGCCTCGATCGGCGCCGAACTGGAGACCGGCGGCAGCTTCTACGCCGCCGCCAAACGCGCCGACTCCCTCGGCATGACCACCCCCGGCGACATGTTCGGCGTAGTCACCCGCGACGAACACCCAGAAATCTTCAAAGCCGTCCCCGGCACGACCTTCCCTCCAGCCCCCGACGGCGACGGATACGTCATCATTCGGCTGGTGGCCTTCGAGCCCTAGAGCTCCTTCGTTGAACGCCTCCAAACCGCAGGACCGCTCCCCGCGCACGCGGGGATGGGCTCGTCGTCCGGCCGGTCGTCGTAAGGTGGGGGTATCCGCCCCGCGCACGCGGGGATGGTCCCCGGAGAGCTGTGACCTTATGAGCGCGCAAGCTGGCCACGAACATCCCCAGGAGCCCCAGGAACCTCGGGTTCCCCGGACCGCCGATGGCATCGCGGCTGCGCTTTCAGGCGCCCGCCGGATGGACTTCTATCGCGAACTCGGCACTGCCCCTCTCGACCGTGCCGAGGCGGTCCTCCGCCGCTGGTGGTGCGAGGCGATGCTCGACACCGACCCGGGCTTGAAGGGCGTGGAGCAAGAAATTCGCGAGGGACGAGCGGGCGTAGGCACCGCCGCCGAAGATGTCTTCCCCAACTGGGCCGACCATGTGGCCAAAGCGCGGGCCCGCCGGGAATGAGCTACCGCGCGGAACTGCACTCCTTCGCGTCGGCCCAGATGAAGGGATTGCCGTTCGAGGCCATCCAGGCATTGGCGGCCAGGACAGCGGAGCTGATCGAAGAACCTTGGGACGCTGTCGCTGTCTATCCTGACGATCCATCGTTTCGGAGAACGGTGTTCGGCGAGTTCGGGGTCGTGTCATTTCACCTCGATGACAAGGCCGAGGTGATCTTGATCTACGGCGTCTGGGCGGGCTAGATCGCAACCGGAATCGCCGGTCCATCGCGCCGGGCTGCTGCCAGGTGACCCGGGCAGGAGGGGCTCCGCGCCGAGTTGTTCGCCCTCGTACCGCTGCGGGCGGCGTGTGTTGCGCCGCAGGAAGTCCAGGCAGGTGTTGGTGGCGATCCGGTACAGCCAGGCGCGGAAGGAGGATCGGCGCTGGAAGCCGTCGCGGTTCCGCCAAGCGCGCAGGAACGTGTCCTGCGCCAGGTCTTCGGAATCGTCGTACGAGCCGACCATGCGATAGCAGTGCACCTGCAATTCCGAGACATGCTTGGAGACTCGGCAATCGGGGTGTCGAATCATGACAAGGGCGCCGCTGATCGGAGGTGGGCGGTGGAAGTGCTGGCGGGAGATCCGTCGGGTGATGCGCTGCTGGCGTTCTTCTCGTGCCGGGAAGATGATTCGTGTGGAATGGTCCCGCTTCCGGCCTCTTTGGTCGCGGTCTGGTCCGGGGCGTCCTTGCTGCTGGTCTTCGACAACGCGCGCAGGGAGTGGGAACTACCCGGCGGCAGGATCGACCCAGGGGAATCCCCCCGCGAGGCAGCCGTACGTGAGCTACGCGAAGAGTCCGGCGAGGAAATCAGCGATCTTTCGTTCGCCGGTCATGCTCAGTTCCGGCTCGGGGCCGAGCGGCGGATCGAGTACGCGGCCATCTTCGCCGCTGAGATCGCCCGGCCCACGGGCGTCTTCGTCCCCGGCGCGGAGATCAGCGCCTGCTGCTGGTGGGATGAGATGATGACGCCGCCGCCCGGCTTTGTCCAGCCGATGGACCTCACGCTCGCCCATCTCGCCCGTCAGACGCTGAACTCAGATCCCCGGCGGTGACAGCCTCAAAGGCGTTCGAGCAGTAACGTCAGTTGCCCGGCGGCTGGCAGCCGCAAGGGCGTACGAGGCGAAGGGGTTGCCAGAAGCTCGGCCGACGAACTCGGCCCTCGTCATCCCTTCGTCAGCCGCGGCCGGCGAGCCACGTGTCCTCCCCGGGAGGAGGACACGTGTGGCGGTTCGTTCAGCGGTGTTCAGGTTCGGCCTGCGGGGGCGTCGAACATTTCGGCGTATGTGTCCATGAACATTGTCTTGCCCTTGATGCCGGAGGCCGTTCCGGCGCCGAAGACGCCCATGCCGGGGAGTTGGCCGGCGCCGCCGTCGGGGCCGAGGGGGACGATGACCATGGCGGGCACCTGCTGGTAGGCGAGCCGCTCGGCCGCGCCGGTGATCTCGTTGCGGATGTTGGCGGAGACCAGTTCGGCCTGGGCGTTGGCTGAGCCCACGGTGTCGCGGTCGGCGTCGGCGATGTCGCCGATCGCGTAGACGCGGTCTACTCCGCCGACCCGCAGGTAGTCGTCCACGTGGACGTAGCCGCGGTCGGTTCGCGCCGCGGCGAGTTGGCCGGTCAGGTAGTCGGTCCGGGGGACGACGCCGAAGCAGCGGAACCAGATGTCGGCGGTCAGCTGGTCGCCGGCCTCGGTGGTGATCGCGATGGTGGCGAGGGTGGCGGGTTCCGCGTCCGGTAGGGCGGTCAGCGGGCTGCCGAGTTTGAGTTCGATGCCCAGCCGGTCGAGCTGGGCGCGCAGTTCTTCGCGTAGCTCCTGGTCGAAGGGGCCGGGCAGGATGTCGGGGGAGATGTCCGCGATGGTGACGTGCTTGCCGGGGAAGACCGCCTTGATCTCACCGGCGAGTTCGAGCCCGGCGGGACCGGCGCCGACCACGAGCACGCGCTGCGCGCCGCGTAGCGCGTCGTGCGCGTCCCGGATCTTGGCCCGCGTCTTCTCCGCGTCCGGTACGTCGCTCTTGGCCGGGAACGGATAGTACGAACCGGTGGCCAGGACCAGGTAGTCGGGTTCGAGCTGCCGCCCGGAGGCCAGCGTGACCAGCCGCCCGTCGACGGCCACGGCATGGTCGCGGACGAATCGTCCGTGCGTGAGCAGCCGGTCGAGAGGCAGGAAGATCCGGTCCAGCCAGTCCGGCTCGACCAGGGTGCGCCAGGACGCCGCGTTGTGCATGAACGTGTCGGACGGGTCGACGAGCGTCACGTCGGCCAGGTCGTCGAGCGACTTGGCGAGCTTGAATCCGGCGTATCCCCCACCGAGCACGACGACGCTCGGGCGCGCTTCAGAGTTGTCGATCATCGCAATATCCTCACTCGTATTCGAGATGTAGCGATGAGCATACTAGCGACTAGCAAAAAACTAGCGACATCGGGGTTGCTAGTGCGGTGGGGTAGTATCGGGTCATGCCCACCCCGCTCTCAACCACCGCTCACGGGGCCTGCATCCGCGGCGACGCCGCGCTGACCCGCGCCTTCACGCTGCTCGGAAAACGGTGGAGCGGCATCGTGCTCGGCAGCCTGCGGGCCGGCCCGGCGGGGTTCCGCGAGCTCTCCCGCGCGATCGTCGGCCTGAGCGACTCGGTCCTCTCCGACCGGCTGTCCGAACTGACCGAGGCCGGCCTGATCACCCGCACCGTGGACGAAGGGCCGCCGGTGACCGTCTCGTACGCGTTGACCGCCAGCGGCCAGGCCCTCATGCCGGCCATGGACCAGATCTCCCGGTGGGCCCAGGAACACCTGCCGTCCACTGAAACGGCGCCCACCTGAGGCGGGCGCCGTGGTTCTCAGTAGTGCTCGGTCTGCAGGGTGCCGCCGTACAGCGCGAGCGCGTGGTTCAGGTCGCCGTACCAGAATCGGTATGAGCACTTCCGCGTCGCCGTGGTCGGCTCGCCCTGGCAGGGCGCCTCCTGGAGGTTGCTGTTGGCCGAGGACAGCACGCCCCTGGCGAAGACCTTGCCGCCGGAGCCGTAGTTGTAGACCGGACCGCCGCTGTCCCCGTTCCCCACCACGCCGAGCCCCCGCCAGTTGACGGCCTGCACCTGGTGAGCGATCCACCAGTCCTTCGTGCCGTCGGTGACGTGGTTCCACATGTCGTCGACCTCGACCGAACTGTCGCAGTGCTCACCGCTGAACGCGCCACCCACGCAGAGGAAGCTGCCGGGCAGGTTGATCGAGGAGTCGTAGACCGGCAGGCTCGCGCCGGAGTACGGCCCGCCCACGAACGTGTGCGAGGTCACCTGCGCTTCGATCCGGAGGAAGTCCAGCTCGACGTTGGGCGCGTCGAAGACCTCGCCCATCCGCTGCCCGCCGCCGTCGTAGGCGTTGAGCGGCTGGTCCGCGCAGTGCGCCGCGCCCAGCAGGAACTCCGACGCCTGCGCGGTGAACGCGAAGCCCGTGGTGCACAGCTTGCCGGCCCACAGCGACCATCGGCCACCCGCGTAGTAGGACGGCATGTCGTCCGCCCGGCTGTAGACCGGCGCCGCCATCCGTCCGGTCTCGAAGCTGAGCGGCACCGCCGAGGTGCGCAGAGCGGGTAACTCCCGGGCGGCGGCGACGGAGCCGTCGACCACGACCACCAGCCCACTCCCGTCGGTACGCGGCGCGATCCGCGCGATATCGACCCCCGACCCGTCGGGCTGCGCGACGATCCGCCGGATCTCCGCCTGCAGCTCCTCCCGAGTGAACCGGGCGGGATCGACGGTCACCTCGTCGGTGAGAACCGCGCGAACCGCGGCGGGAACCTCGCCCTTCCAGTGCACCCGAAGCCGCCGAGCCGCCATGTCGGCCTCGATGCCGCCGAGCCCGCCGGCGCCGACCGCCATGATCCGCTCAGCGATCCCGACCAGCCTCTCCTGTACGGTTCCCACCTCCTCCCACGACCGGAATCCCGGCGGCACGGGATCCTCGATGACGACGGGACGCTCGACGCGCGGTTTCTCGTCGGCCCGGGCGGACGTGCTGACCATGGTCGCCGTGACGGCCACGACGCCGATCGCCAGCAGGCTCTTTCGTAGATCGAACATGACGCTCTCCCTTTCACAAGACACTCTGTCTTTCAGAAGACAGCATGTCTTTCACAGGACGAAGCGTCAACGAAATGTAGGGTGTCAAGGTATGAATACGCGTAAGTACGAGCAGAAGCTCCGCGCCGAGGCCGCCGAGGAGACCCGGCAACGAATCCTGCTGGTGATGTACGAACGCCTGCGTACGACCCCCGCCAAGACCATCAGCCTCGACCAGGTCGCCAAAGAGGCCAGGGTCGCCCGTTCCACCATCTACACGATCTTCGGCTCCCGGGCCGGCCTGTTCGACGCCCTCTTCCGGTACCTACTCGACCGGGCGGGATTCGACCGTGTGGTCACCGCCGTCACCCACCCGGACGCCCGCGAACACCTCCGTGGCAGCTTCCGGGCCGGCGTCGCCACGTACGCCGCGGAACGTGACGTCACCCGCGCCGTCTACGCGACGGCCCACCTGAACCCCGACGCCCTGGCCAACGCCGTACACCGCGACGAACAGGGGCGCGCCGAAGGCATGCGCCACCTGGCCCAACGCCTGCACGACCAGCGGGTCCTGCGCCCCGACACCACCGTCGCCGAAGCCACCGACCTGCTCTACGCCCTGACCGCCTTCGACACCTTCGACCTCCTGCACACCGGCCGCGGCCTCCCCCCGGACCAGGTCGCCGACCGCTTGATCACCCTGGCCGAACGCACGCTGTACCGCTAGTCAGAAGTGCCGAGACGCCTCTCCTACGATGGACGAGTAGGAGGTGCGATGGGTGCGATGAGTCCCCAGGAGGATCAGAATCGGCGGCTGCTGCGGGCGCGGGACGCGATGGATCGGGACTTCGCGAATCCGCTCGACGTTCCGAGGCTGGCGGCGATCGCCCTCATGTCCGCCGCGCACTTCAGCCGTAGCTTCCGGGCGGTCTTCGGGGAGACGCCGCATCGGTACTTGCAGCGACGCCGGATCGAGCGTGCCATGGCCCTGCTGAGGGAGACGGCGACGCCCGTCACCGAGGTCGCGCTTGAGGTGGGATTCGAGAGCCTCAGCACCTTCATCCGGACATTCCGGTCAATCGTGGGATCGTCACCGTCGGAGTTCCGGCGCGAGGCGACGACCATCGAGGCACCTGTCTGCTTCGTGAAGTCCTGGGTCAGGCCGAGCAGTTTTGGACAAGCCGGTGCTGGGCCCAGCACCTAGCCTGGGCTGCATGTTCAAGCAAATCAGCATCCACTCCGTGTACGTGCTCGACCAGTCCGAGGCCCTCGACTTCTACGTCGGGAAGCTCGGATTCGAGGTCACCAACGATGTCGATATGGGCTTCATGCGCTGGCTGACCGTCGCCCTGCCCGCCGACCCGAGCCGGGAGATCCTGCTGGAGGTTCCCGGGCCGCCGTCGCTCAGCAACGAGGTGGCCGCCCAGGTGCGCGACCTCGTGACCAAGGGCGCGATGGGCGCCGCCGCGATCCTCATCACCGACGACTGCAAGAAGACCTACGAGACCTTGAAGGCTCAGTGCGTCGAGTTCACCCAGGAGCCGGTCACCCAGCCCTACGGCGTCGACTGCGCTCTCCGCGACCCGTTCGGGAACCACATCCGCATCACCCAGCCCGCGGCCCAGCCCCGCGAGGTCGACGATTCGGACAGAGCACGCTGGGGAACCGACACCCCGTAGGCAACCTCGCTCAGAGGTCGGCCATGCGCATGGCCGACCTCTGGTCGTCCCGAGCAGGAAAACACCAAGGCTAGGGTCGTTGCCATGAAATACATGTTGATCATTTACGGCAACAAGGAGTTCTGGGACTCGATCCCCCCGGACGAGCGCGAGGCGATGATCGCCCAATTCGACGCGTTCAACACCAAACACCTGAAATCCGGCGAACTCCTCGGCGGGTACGGCCTCGCCGACGTCACCGAAGCCAAAACCGTCCGCGTACGCGACGGCGTGCCCGTCATCACCGACGGCCCCTACCTGGAAGCCAAGGAATACCTGGCCAGCACCTACCTCCTGAACGTCCCTGACGAGACCCGCGCCCTGGAACTAGCCGCCGAACTCCCGGCCGCGGCCTTGAGCCAGGTAGAAGTCTGGCCGATCGTCAACGAATCTCATCGAACCTAGAAATCTGCACTATTTCATTACAAATGGCCACGCCAGTCTGCATCACTTCCTGAAAGGGTGATCCCCGAGACCCAGCCCCGTAAGGAAATCCGTGAACCGACGAACCTCGATGGCCATCGTATTGTTGGCAGGATTCATCCTGGCCGCCCCCTCCTCTGTCGCGGCGGCAGCGAGTCGACCCAACCCTGTGCACGCTCTGAAAGCCCGATTCGAGCCAGGACGTGGAGTTCAGCTCTCGGAGGTCTCCCGTACGGTCACGGGCGGGGAGTCCGTGTGGCGGACGCGCATGCACGGCACACTGCGGTTCGGCCGATCGGGCCCGCTCGCGGTTGAATTCACGCGCGGGGAAATCGCCGAGAAAGGGGAGGAACCATCGCCCAGCGAACTCCCCCACATCGACAAGTACATCATCGACGGCAGCCGGTACTACGACAGCGCCGACAATTTCCTCGGCACGATTCCCGACGGAAAGACATGGGTACACCGCAAGGGCTCATTCATCCTCGCGTACTTCTCCCATCAGCCCTTTGACGTCTTCAACCCCGCCGTTATATCCGTCCTGTTGAAGAACCGCACACCCACCCGTGTGCCCACTGGCTACCTGTACCGCGGCACGACACCTTCTTCCCCGCTGGACAAGGCGACGAGGGACAGCACACGCGGGACCGACCAGATGCCTTTCGACCTGCCGGGCGGCGGCCCGGATATCTCGTGGCGCCTCTGGACGGACCTCAATGGTCTACCCCAACGCCTGATGACCAGCTTCACTGTCGGAGCCGGCAAGTACGCCATAACCGGGATAGCCGACACGCGCTACAGCGGTTGGGGTTCGCCGGTGGACATCAGCGCTCCCCCAACCGACCAGGTCATCGAGGAAGCCGACGTACCCGCCGACGTCCTGCGGAACCTCTCCTACACGGAGCCTCCAGTCAGCGTCGCCCCCGCAAGGTGAGATCACCGCGAACTGGCGGTCCCGCCGGGCTTGCGGGCACCGCAGAACCACCGGCTGACGGCGTAGCGACGTCGATCAGGTGTGCGCCGCGCCTACCCGGTCGACGATGGCTGTCGCGCCGAGCATCCGGGCGCAGTGGGCGCAGCAGAACCAGCGTCCATCGGCTTCGACACCGTGCCCGATGATGCGGCACGAGCAGTTCTCGCAGATGGGCGCCATCCGGGTGATCGCACACTCGAAGCTGTCGAAGGTGTGCACGACACCTTGGGCGTGGATCTCAAAGGTCATGTCGTAGTCGTTGCCGCAGGCTTCACAGACCGCCATGGTTTCCCCCTCATGTTGGTGCTTATGACGGTTTGGTACCCGTGGCGGGTGGTTGCGTTGGCGGCCTTGCGGAACGCTTGAGCCCTCGGGGGAAAGTGTTTGCCCAGGCACTTCACCCCGATCCGGGGCGCTCAGCGGTACATGCCTTGGCCCCGGGGGCGCTTCGTCTCGGTCCGGGGGTGGACCGAGACGGAGCGGCCGGAGGGTCAGAGGGCCTTGAGGACGGTGGTGATGGTGGTCTTCGTGCCGGCGAGGGCTTCGCGGAGGTCCATCAGAGTGGAGTCGGTGGAGTTGATGGGGGTCTCGGCGGGGCGGTCGCTGCCGCCGAAGAGGACGTAGACGATGTGGTTGCCCTGTAGGGCGTAGATCTCGTACCTCGCGGAGTAGGCGGTGTCGGTTTTCTGTTTGATCGCCTGGCCGTAGTTGTCCTCGCCGATGCCGGGATGCTTGGTGATTTTGCTCCAGGCGATGCCGCCGATTCTCGAACTCGCGGTGAACTTGGTCTTTCCGCGTTTGTCGATCAGGAAGAACTTGGCGGATTCGGCGTCAGGGAAATTGCGGACGCTGACCAGTAGATTCCGCCAGCGGATTTTGCCGTCGGCGATCGGCATCTTGTCGTTCCACCACTGACACTGAAGGTGCTCGGCCTTGCCGTCCTTCCCGGTGACCGCCTCGCCCTTGGTCTCGGGTACGAGTTCGGCGGCGACCTGGTTCAGGGCGACGCAGTGCGGGGGAAGGTCGATGGGCGTCGGCTTCGGGCTGGCGGTCGGGGTCGGACTGGGACGAGCCTGAGCGGCGAAGGGTACGGGTTTGCCCTGCTTCCACGCGTCGACCGACCGGGCCAGCTGCGTGAGCAGAGTCTTGACCTCGCGGATCGCGTTCGCCTCGGTGATCGACTGTTTGGTGTCGGTGGAGAAGAGGTCCGCTTCCTTGTGCTGCTGGCTGGCCTCGTACCGGACCTGGAAAGTGATGTTGCCGACGCGTCCCATGCCCTGGCCGAAGGAGTAGTGGTGATCCTTCTCACTAACCAGCTGGTACTGCGCGATGGCCTCTTCGCCCACGCCTGTGAATGTGGTCGGCTTGGAGTAGTAGCGCTCTTTGGTGGAATGGCTGCCGCCATAGGTGTACTGACTGAGTTCACCATTGAACTGGATTTTCGCGGCCTTCTCCGCCGTGGTCTCGCCAAGTGCCTCGTAGCGAGCGACATTCACCACGATCTCACGACTACGGGTGACGTCTCGATAGGAAATATCACGATTCGCCCAGGTACAAGTCCAGCGCACGTAGCTGACAATCTTGTCGGCTCGGTTGTCACTGGTCCGTGAGTCGATCTCCGCCTGAGGAACGAGCCGCTCAGTCTCGACCGGATTGAGCATCCCGCAGACGTCGGCGTCAGCACTCGCGGCGGCAGATGCCGAACCCGACGGCGCGGCACTCCCCGACGAGGTCGCCGCGACCGGCGCCGTATCCCCGGCCTGATTCTGCATGAACACGAACGTTCCACCGGCCACCAGCAGCACCACGACAAGAGCCAGCACGGGCACCAGCCACCCCCGCTTCTTCGACGGCGGCCCCTGCCACCCCCCACCCGGCTGCGTAGTCCCAGGCCAAGGCCCACTACCAGACCCCTGCCCCCCGATCTGGTACGGCACCGCCCCATGCGAGGAAGGCTGCCACCGAGCCCCCGACTGCGCCCCACCCTGCCAGGGCCCAGGAGAACCCGGCGGCGGAGTCTGCGCCCCACCCTGCCGAGAACCGTCAGACGCCTGGCCCCCTCCAGCCCACGACCCGGAGGCGCCCGGCACAGAAGGCTCCGCACCACCCTGCCAAGAACCGTCAGACGGCTGGCTCCCTCCAGCCCAGGACCCGGGAGCGCCCGGCGCGGAAGGCTCCGCACCACCCTGCCGAGAGCCGGAAGCCTCGGACGGCTGACCGCCCCCAGCCCAGGATCCGGCAGCGTCCGGCGCAGAGGACGGCATCCCCTGCCAAGAACCCGGAGGCTCCGCTGACCGGTCCCCACCTGGCCACGGCACGTAAGCTTCCGGCGGAAGCGACTGTCCCCCGCCCTGCCGATGACCGTGAAGGTCAGGCGGCGACTGCACCCCACCCTGCCAAGGACCGGAAGCATCCGGCGGCGGGTGAGCCTCACCCTGCCAAGATCCGGAGCCGTCCGGCGGAGGCTGCGCCCCACCAGACTGAGGGTCAGAAGCATCAGACGGCCGACCCCCTCCCGGCCAAGCCGCAGCAGCGTCCGCGAACTGCCCACCGCCGGACCAGGAACCAGGAGCATCCGGCGACTGACCACCACCAGGCCATGACGCCAAAGCATCCGACGGCTGGACACCGCCCTGCCATGAATCAGGAGCATCCAGCGACGGGACGACGCCGGGCCAGGATGCAGCCTCCGGCGACTGCGCGCCACCAGGCCAAGACTCAGGAGCGTCCGCGGATGCGGACTGCGTGCGACCAGGCCAGGAACCAGGAACGTCCGGCAGTTGCACTCCGCCGGGCCACGATGCGGAACCACCCGGCGACTGCACGCCACCTGGCCATGAACCCGGAGCGTCCGGGGACTGCACACCGCCAGGCCAAGAACCAGAGGCATCCGCAGACTGCACACCGCCAGGCCAAGAACCAGAGGCATCCGATGGCTGGCCTCCGCCAGGCCAAGAACCCGGAACGTCCGCAGACTGCATGCCGTTAGGCCAAGAACCAGAGGAGGCATCCGATGGCTGGCCTCCGCCAGGCCGTGGGGCGGAGGCGTCCGGCGGAGGCTGAGCGCCGCTTTGCCACGAGCTGGGAGCGTCCGGCGCTTGCGGTCCGGTTTGATCCCAAGGCGCGGAGCCCCAAGGACCGGTTCCCGATTCGAGTGGGTGGCCCGAAGTCGGCTGGTGCGGGCGTTCGCGGAGTTGGGTGGCCTCGTCGGGGAAGGCGGAGGGTGTCTGGGTCGGCCAGCCCGACACCAACGGGGGTTCATGCTGCTGGCTGGGTGGGGGTGGTAACGGCTGCCGGTCCGGCCGGGACTCATCGGTTGCACGTGGTTCAGGGCGTTCGCCGGATACGGCAGCTGACGGCCAAGGAATCGGCCCTGAAGGCAGACGTTCAACCGGGCGGGTGTCAGGATCCGACTCCGCAGGCCCGCCGACGCCTCCGTCCGGCGCGGCAAGCGGCCCGAAATGACCACCTGGGCTCAAGCCCGGCGAGACCCCAAAGGACGAACCAGTCCGCTCTTCAGCCCGGAACTCCGCAGCCGCGCCAAAATGTCCACCCGCGACCCGCGTCGTCGGCTCGTCAAAGGAGGGCCGGCCCGCCACGTCCGCAGCTCGACCCGCGACATCAGCAGACCGGCCCGCACCGTCCGCAGGCGCATCAGCCGGGCGGCCCGCCGACGGTCGCACCGGTCGGCCCGCGTCGTCGCCAGGACCTTCATCCACGTTTCTCTCGAAATTCGGGCGAAGTATCCTCGCCGACTCAGGCTCAGCTACAGGTTCCGCCCAGCGGCCACGGTTCCCCCCGGGAGGCGGCCCGAAGGGCAGGTCAGAATCCTCCTCCGGACCAGCCATACCACCCTGGCGATCACCGGCCGAACTCGCGCGCTCTTCACGTTCCCCGAAGTGCGTGTCCGGACTTCTATCCACATAGGCATCCGCCGCGCCAGACCTGCCGGCCCCACGCTCGTCCAGCCCCGACCGCTCGACAGTCCCGGAACGCTCAGCTGACTCGAAGGGCTGGGCAGAGCTCCCACGCTCGGAATATCCGGCAGAACCGGAACGCTCGGCAAACCTCGAGCGCCCCGCAGGCTCGAAGGGTTCAGCAAAGCCGCCGTGCTCGGAATGCCCGGCAGACCCGAAGTGCTCGGGAGGATCGAAGGGCCTGGCTGAGGTGCCGCGCTCGGCGCGCTCGGCAGGCCCAGAGCGCTCGGCATACCTGAAGCGCTCGGAAGGCTCAGAGGGCTCAGCGGAACCGCCGCGCTCGGAATGCCCGGCGGACCGGGAGCGCTCGGCGGACCGGGAGCTCTCAGGGGATCCGGAGGGCTTGGCCGAGTCGGCGGGCTCCGAGTTCTCGTCAGACCTGGAGCGTTCACCAGATCCAGAACGGTCAGCAAGCCAGGAAGGCTCGGCCGACTCGAAGGGCTCGGCGGAGTCGGCGTGTTCGGGGGTCTCGCCGGGGCCGGGGCGTTCGCCGGAGTCGGAGCCCTCGGGAGGGGTGGCGTGTTGGGGGTCTTCGGCCGACTCGGTGGGGGGCTGTTCTCGGGGTGGGTG
>NZ_BLAD01000056.1 GCF_009687845.1 Acrocarpospora corrugata | reverse complement strand
CACCCCCACACCAGGCCCAGCCCTCCCCACCCTGAAAGCCCACTGCCCAGACATACCCTGACCAGCAAATCCCCCGACCAGCCCAAATCCCTGGACCGGGCTGCATCGCAGGACCGGCTACTCGGTATGAGCAAGAACCCCTGGCTTCCCCGCGGGACCAACAAGAAAGCCCTGCTGCCCAGGCATACCCTGACCAGCAAATCCCCCGACCAGCCCAAATCCCTGGACCGGGCTGCATCGCAGGACCAGCTATTCGGTACGAGCAAGAGTCCCTGGTTTGGCCCCGACAGAGCCAACGAGTCGGTCGAGGCCGTCGACCGACTCTCGGCGCTACGTGACAGCGATCGGCATCGACCGGATGCGGATGCGCTGGCTGCTGCGGGCGGCCGTGGTCGACCTGCTGGTCATGTTGACGTCGGCGTCGAGGGTGAGGGGCAGGCGTGCTGCTCCCAGAAAGCACGGCAGGCGGAAGACATGCGCACATCCGACTTCCGGCTCCTGCCCAGCTGGTTCGGCTCCGTCCGCCTGACTGTCGCTGTGATCCTCACGGCCGGATCGGTGGCGATCGTGATCGTGCGAGCGGAGTCGGTCGGGGCCCGATGACAGACGCTCTCGTCGAAGGCGCTCGCGAGAGAACGTCAGCCCTCCATCCCGTCAACAGATTCGAGGAGTCTTTCATTGGGTTTGATCGCTGTGATGCTCGGAGGATTGGCGGGATGGTTGTGGTTCGGCCCGACGGCGGCTTCGGCCAGAGTGCTGGTTCTCCTGGGAGGTTCTCCCGACCGGTGGATACCCCGCCGTCTCTGGTTCCGGCGGACTCGCCCCGGAAAGGAGGCCGCAGCATGGCGGTCAGCCTCGATCGAACTCTGCCAAGGCATCGTGGCCGAACTGACCGCCGGCCGAACCCCCGGCGACGCGCTGGCTCGGGCGATCTCTTCAATCGAAGTCCCAGACCCAGCCGCACTGAACCCGGTAGCAGCAGCCGCACGCGACGGCGGCGACATCGCCGCAGCCCTTCGCAGAGCTGCTCCCCCCGCCGGGGGCGAGGGCCTCATCCGCCTCGCCTCCTGCTGGCAAGTCAGCGTCACCGTAGGCGGCGGCCTCGCCTCCCTCATCGAACGCACCGGCTCATCCCTCCGCGAAGCCGAAGCACACCGCCAAGACGTCTTCGCCCAACTCGCCGGCCCTCGCGCCACCGCCCGCCTTCTAGCCTTCCTACCGGCCCTGGGCCTCCTGATGGCTGGGGGCCTGGGCATGCAACCCTTCCCCTTCCTATTCGGCACCCCAGCCGGCTTCGCCTGCCTAGCCATCGGCCTAACCCTCGACGCAACCGGCCTCTGGTGGACCAACCGCCTAGTCCGCCAAGCCGAGGCCGCAGGCACTTAACCCAGCAAGTTCACTAAGGCCGCCAGCAGACACCAGCAGACACCAGCAGACACCAGCAGACACCAACAGACACCAACAGAGGGCAGAGGGGCCCTCTTTGGCGCCGGTGCGGCGGGGACCGTCACCTGCGTAAACGGCGCCGGATAACGGCGAGCAGCCTGGCGACTCGCTCATTCCGTGAGGAGCCCGAGTTGCCCCTATAGGGGACTCGTTCAGAGCTGAGAATCGGGGGCCAGGAGTCACATCGAACAGCCCGAGGTTTGTTGCCGCCTGCCCAGCGACCGACCGATCTCGGATCAGTTTCAAGCGGTCCGGCCCCAGATTGCCAGATTCGGTCCATTGGGCCGGGCAGGTAGTTCGCCCACGAGTTTGCACTGACTCCGCACGGGCGCGGTTCGCTCATCGGTCGTCTCCACCGGTTCGGCAGGTCGGGTAGCCCACGGCTTCGGCAGACAGTCCACACATTGATTCAGGCAGGGTTCACCTAGGACGGAGGTTTGATGCTCATCCTCATGGGCGCAGGGCTAGCTGCCCTTTCAGTCTGGATCTGGCCCACACGGAAGGTCCCTCTTGATCGTCTGCTGGAAGTGCGAAAGCGAGCGCGCACCGAACACGTCACTGCTGACTTGGCCCACCCTCTTCCCAGCGATCTCGCCCAACCAGCCGCTGGCGGCAAAGACGGCGGCGAAGCTGATCACGCGGCAACGCAGCTCCGAGCGGGCGTCCTAACTGCCGGCCCCACGGCAGTTCTGACGTATCTGATCGTGGGCGGACTACCAGGATTGATCGCAGCGGCTTTGGCAGCCACCGCCGTAATCGCCCTGATCCGCAGAAGAGAACCAGCCGCCATCAGACGCCGCCGCGAACGCTTGATCGCGGACCTCCCGTTCGCGGCCGACCTCATGGTCGCCTGCCTTCGCGCAGGCCAGCCCCTAAGCGCCGCCGCCGAAGCAGCCGCAAAGGCTGTGGGCGGACCACTCGGCGAACGCCTGTCCTGGGTTGGCGCCCAAATGCGACTCGGTGCCGACCCTTCCACCGCATGGTCAGCCCTAGCCGAAGAACGCCCCCTGGCCCCCTTGGCCCGCACAATGTCCAGAGCAGTAGACAGCGGAGCACCCGTAGCCGACGTCCTCACCCGCCTCGCCAACGACGCCCGCCACACCACCCGCTCCGCCTCCTCCGCCGCAGCCCGAAAAGTCGGAGTCCAAGCAGTGGCCCCCCTCGGCCTGTGCTTCCTTCCCGCCTTCGTCTTCCTCGGCATCATCCCCGTGGTCGCAGGCCTGGCAAGGCAGGTCCTCAGCCCATAACATCTGGCCACACTCCCTGACCCGGGTCCCTGCCACGCGATCCGGCTGACCGGGGTCCCTGCCACGCGATCCGGTTTGATCTCCGAAGTCGTCCCACTGGCCAATGCCGGCCACCCCCTGGCTCCCTGGCCCGGATCCTGTCCACCCGGCCCGGTCCTATCCACCGGCCTGGGTCCCTGACCCCCTGGTCCGGGTCCTGGCCCCATGGTCCGCAGGTCCTTGGCCACCCAGAGCAGCGTGATCACGAGCTGGCCCAGCCCGATCGTTCCGTCGCCTTGGCGTATCGATCTAGCGGCCTGGCCGACACCAGGTCTGTTGGGCGACGGGAATCTTTCCTCCGGGCCACATGAGGGCTTACCAGAAGGTGATGCTTAGCGGATGCTAGGTCTCTCAGGGGCTTGTGGATGACTTTTTCCACAGCTGTGGATAACTGGATGTCCGCAGGTGTACGGGTTGGCTTAGCTGCTGGTTGATTTGATTGGGTAGTTATCCACAGGCTTTCGGTTATCCACAGAACGGAGTTCGGGTCGAGCGGGAAGGGTTGCTCGCGGTGCACTCTGAGGGTGGCTTCGGGCGGAGGGTCCGTCCCGGGCTTGTAGGAGGACCAGATGCGCGTGTGGACCAGTGAGCGCACCCAGGGCGCCCAGCCGCTCCAGCACTCCCACCCCACCACCTCACCCTCACCCCGCCACCTTCGCCTCTGCCCCACCCCTCCCTATCCCGCCAACCCGATCGCCACCGCCAGCCGATCGACATTCGTCCGCCCAAGACCATCGACCCTGACCGACTCCCTGATCATCGTCGGCTCAACCGGATCCCCCAGGTTGGAAAACGCCCCCGCACGACCAACTCCACCGCTCCCAACGCCCCCGGCGGCCGCACCCACGTCAAGGCTCGCCGCAGTGCCACCGCCCTGCTCAGTAAGCCCGCTTCGCCTCGTAGGCCGGGCCGACTCAGACTGCCTCGCCGCTCCGACCGACTCAGACTTTTTCGCAGGTCGTATCACTTTGGAACGTTCCGTTCCCTGTGAGGGTGCCTCGGGTGCCTCGGGTGCGTCGGATGCGTCGGCAGGCGTCGACGCCCCACGCGCTGTTCTAACGCTGGTCCACTCGGGAACTCCGGTGGCGCCGAGTCGTCAGGCATGGGTCGGGCAGGCGGCTGAGCGGGCTGGTGCACGGTCGGCGCGGAAGCACTCGTGGGGTAGGGAGCGGACGCTCGAAGTTGTGGATCGGGCACGGCGACTGGGCGTCCAGTGGACGTTTGTCGCCGGGGCTCGAAGGGAGGCCGGGATGTCCACCGCGGAGTACGCGGTGGGGACGATCGCGGCGTGCGGGTTCGCTGCCTTGCTCTTCAAGGTGGTCACCTCGGGCGAGGTGCAGGAGATGCTCGCTTCGCTCGTCCAGAAAGCGCTCAGCCTGGCGGGCTGAACGATGTCGGGACCCCGACGGGGAGACATCACGTCGGGAACCCGACGGGAGACATGAAGTGCGGGCATCTGTGAGAGGCACGAGGTGGGGAACCCGCGGAAGGCACGAGGTGGGGAACCTGCGGAGGGCAGGAGGTAGGAAACCCGCGGGAGGCACGGGTCGGGAACCGCGGCGTTGTTTGGGCAGGGCTGCTGGTCCTTGCTGTTCGGGTGGGGAGCTTGTTCGGGTGGGTCGGACGGAGAAGCTGGGTTGCATTGGCGCTCGGTTGCGTGGGGTTTGTGGTCTGTGGGGCTGTGTAGGTCGGTTTCGGCGTCGGGGTGAGGTTGGGTCGGTCACTGCGGAGATTGCTGTGGCGCTGCCGGCGCTGGTGGTTGTTCTTGGGGGTGCGCTGTGGGCAGTGGCGGTGGCTTGCGCGCAGCTGGAGTGTGTGGACGCGGCTCGGGCGGGTGCTCGGGCCGCGGCCCGCGGTGAGAGCGCTGACACGGTTCGCGGGATCGTGCTCAGGTCGGCCCCGGATGGAGCGCAGGTCAGGGTCAGAGTTGACGGCGAACTCGCAAAGGTCGAAGTGTCAGCGACGGTCAGGCCTGTCACGGGCCTGATCGTTCCACCGGTCACGGTTTCGGCGACGGCTTCCTCCGAGACGGAACCAGGTGTGACCCCGTAGGTCGGGAGCGGGGTGTGCCTCATCACAGCATGAGCCTCAACGGAAGCGGCGGCCGTGATCATCGCCTTCACGAACTCTGAGGAGCGACGACGAGGCTGGATAGGCCAGCCTCGTGCCGGTTGCGTCGGCCGCCGTGGATCAGCACCGTCGCGATGTGAGTGCTGGTCTGAGGCTCATTTTGGATCTGATCTGAGGTTCGTGAGGCTTGGGCGCGCCGCCCTTTTGGACAACTGAGCCCGCTCGATCCTCAGCCGGCGAACCCCCTCGGGGACCGGCGTTATGCCACGGCCCGAGCGCCGATGGCTGACTACTAACCGGCGACCGATGGAGGGGAAGCGGCTGGCGAAAGAGGCGGAAGCCGGCGAAGGAGGCGGGAGCGGTGAGCAAGGGGATGAAACGACTGGCGAGTAGACGGGAGGGGTCAGCGAAGGAGCGATGTGGCGAGTGAAAGGGATCAGAGTGGCGTGGTGAGGAGGGGGGACAGCGGATAGAGGGAGGACGAGGGGACGGGTGAGGGTGGTGCTGAGGGAGCGGGGAGCGGGGACGGTTTGGGTTGTGGTTGGGATGGCGTTGGTTTGGGTGGTGGCGGTTGTGGGGGTGCAGGTTGGGGTGGGGAGGGTGGCTTGGAATCGGGCGAGGTTGGCGGCTGATTTGGGGGCGTTGGCGGCGGCGAAGTGGGCGTTTGCTGATCCGGAGAATGCTTGTGGGAGAGCTCGGCGGATTGTGGAAGTGAATGGGGCGGTTCTTGCGTCCTGTGCTGTAGCTGGTGGGGTTGTTGAGGTGTCGGCTTCGGTGGAGGTGTCGTTGCCTGGGCTTGGAACTCGGACGTTCGCGACGAGTGCCAAGGCGGGTCCGGCTGACATACCTGGTCTTTGATGCCGTTCATCGCTGGTCGAATCAGGATGCCGCGCACCGGACGAACCGACCAGGCATGTCGGGTCTGGTGGGCCGGATGTGTCGGACCAGGAAAGTCGGACTTGCCACCGTGGGTCAGACGTAGCGGACCAGGCAAGTTGCTGATGGGCCGGCCGCAACGGATCAGGCAAGTGGGAGCTGCCGCTGTGGGTTGGATGTAGTGGACCAGGCAAGTTGCTGATGGGCCCGGACGTAACAGATCAGGCAAGTCGGATATGCCGCTGTGGGTTGGATGTGGTGGACCGCTTGGGATGGTGTGGTTAATGGTGACTTTTTGGACAACGGGTCCAAGAGTGAGGGTTGTGAAATAAGGTTCCCCTTACCCTCGGTTCGATGTGGTCTGTGGGGTCTCGTGTGGGAGGCCTTGGTTTGTGGTTGTAGGGGTTTTAGGGCGTTTCTGGGTTGGTTTGTTCTGTTCGTGGGATTGAGGGTTGGGTCTCGGCGAAGGGATGCGTCGTGGTGGCGGAGCGGCGGGTGTACCGGGGATCGGTGCGGGGGTTCGTTTTCCGTGGGGCGCGTTTTGTTTGTTGGGGTGTTGGGGTGGTGGGGGTTGTGCTGGCGGTGCTCGTTGGGCGGGTGGAGGCCCGTGAGCGGGTGGCGGGGAATGGGATTGACAGTCCGGCCGCGGGGGCTGTGGTGGCGGGGTCGGAGATTAGTGCGGCTGCGCATATCGAGAATGTCTGTGAGGGGACGCTCTCTGTTCTGGGGCCCTCGGGGGACGTGCTGGGGAGTAAGACCGAGCGGATTTCGACGCTTTGTCTGGGGCGGGCGTCTATTCAGGTCAATGTGGGGTTGCAGGATTCCGCGGGTAACGGGGTCTACTCGGCCAGGCTCACGGTCAAGGGGGTCGGGGAGGGGGCTGAGCACACGTTCGTGGTACGGCGGCCGCCGGCTTCGCCGGGTGGGGTGATGGCGGAGATGCAAGGCAAGAAAGTGGTAGTGAGCTGGGACAAGGGGGTGGAATCCGATCTGAGGTCTTATGCGGTTTCCACCGATTCGGGGGACGAGGTCGGGACTCTTGTCGTGGCGGATGCTTGTTCTGGGGGGCGTTGTCAGGCGGTGTTCGCGGTTCCTGGAACGGCGGCGGGGAAGGAGTTGGGGTTTTCGGTTAAGGCGTTTCGGGGGGACGGCGCTGGCGGGATTGTCGGGTCGGGGAATTCTGCGGTGACCTATGTGAAGGCGCCAGCTGCGGTCAAGCCTTCGCCGAGCAGGTCCGCCGGCGGTGACGTGGAGGAATTTCCGGTTCTCCCCGACAAGAACGCGGCCAAGGAGCCGCAGGCGAAACAGCGTGAGGTCGTGGCGTCGGAGTTTCCCGAGCTGCCGAAGGCGGACAAGATTGAAGACAAGAGTGAATTCGATCTGCCGGAAGTGGCGGACGGAAGTGGTGCGACCCCGCCCACCGTAGCCGAGCCGGAGGCGATCGAACGTTCATCCGCTTTTGGGGATGGGCTCACCTATGGGATCTATATCGCCATTGGTCTGCTTCTGTTGCTGCTTGGTGGGCATGTGGGGGCGTGGTTGCGTCGTCGTACCAGCGAAAGGGAAAGCGCGGGAGGGACGATCTCCCCATCCAGAAGCGGAGCGGGAGGGGTGATCTCCCCACCCAGGGGCGGCGTCGGTTCGATGGGCGCTGTGGGTCGGCGGCCGGTGGTGATTTTCGCGGTGGCGGAGGCGCCGGTGGCTGAAATAGATACCGCTGAGGCTGAGACGCAGGATGTGCCGTTGCTCCGGCCCTATGTCACTCGGGTGATCGAGTCGGAGGGCGACAGGTCGGAGTCGGGCCAGTTATCGCTGCCGCCTGGGGCCTCTGAGGATTCGATGTAGGGCGCGAGCAGGATGCCCAGGAGGCGTAGGGCGCCTGCTTTGTCCAAAGGCTCGTTGCCGTTGCCGCATTTGGGGGACTGGATGCAGGACGGGCAGCCTCGGTCGCATTCGCAGGAGGCGATGGCGTCGCGGGTGGCGGTGAGCCAGTCGGCGGCGTGGGCGTAGCCGCGTTCCGCGAAGCCGGCGCCGCCGTCGTGGCCGTCGTACACGAAGACGGTGAGGAGGCCGGTGTCGGGGTGGAGTTCGGTGGAGACGCCGCCGATGTCCCAGCGGTCGCAGGTGGCGAACAGGGGGAGCAGGCCGATCGCGGCGTGCTCGGCCGCGTGCGCGGCGCCGCCCAGGTCGGTTCGCGGGTCGATCTCCGCCAGGGCGGAGTTGGGGAGGGTCCACCAGACCGCGCGGGTACGGAGGGTCCGCGGCGGCAGGTCGAGGGGATCGTCGCCGAGGACTTCACCGGTCTGGGTGCGGCGTTTGAGGTACGAGACGACCTGCCGGGTCACCTCCACCGACCCGAAATGGAGCTCGCCGGGCCCGAGCACCCGCGACCGCAGCGACTCGATGACGCGGATATCGGTGATGTCCCGGGCGAACGTCGAGTAATCGGGCTGCGCGGCCGACACCAGGGCGACGCCGGCTTCGAGGTCGAACTCATCCACCACGTACGTGTCCCCGCGATGGATGTGCACCGCCCCCGTGTGCACGGTCCCGTGCGCGGACGCCTCGTCCACGGTCCCGAGCAGCCGCCCGGTCCCGGATTCGACGATCTGCACCGGCGACCCGCCCGACCCCCGGATGTCCGCCAGATCGACGGCCCGATCCCGGCTCGTCCAGAACCACCCCGTCGTCCGCCGCCGCAGCAACCCCCGCGCCACCAACTCATCCAGAACCCCCAATGCGGCAGGACCGAAAATGAGGTAGTCCTCCTCCGAGAGGGGGATTTCGGACGCGGCCGCGCACAAGTGTGGAGCCAGTACATACGGGTTGTCCGGATCGAGGACGGTCGCCTCCACCGGATGCCCGAACAGCGCCTCCGGATGGTGCACCAGATACGTGTCCAGCGGATCGTCCCGCGCGATCAGCACCGCCAGCGCGTCCTGGCCGTCCCGTCCCGCCCGCCCCGCCTGCTGCCACAACGACGCCCGCGTCCCGGGCCACCCGGCGATCAGCACCGCGTCCAGCCCGGACACGTCCACCCCGAGCTCCAGCGCGTTCGTGGTCGCCACCCCGAGCAGCTCACCCGACCGCAGCGCCTTCTCCAGCAGCCGCCGGTCCTCGGCCAGGTACCCGGCCCGGTAGGCCGCCACCTTGTCCGCCAGCCGCAACTCGGGCAACACGGGCGTGGACATCCCGGCCCGGGACGGCCGCGCGTGCACGCCGAGCGCGAGTTCGGTGTCGTGGAGGTGACTTCGGGCGGATAGGGCCACCGTCTCAGCCGCTCGGCGTGAGCGTACGAACGCGAGAGTCCGTACGCCATCGAGGACGAGGTCGGCGAGGAGGTCAGCCGCTTCGGCGGTGGCCGTGCGCCGGACCGGTGCGCCCCCCTCGCCCCGCAGATCGGTCAGAGGCGGCTCCCAGAGCGCGATGGTAGTTGCTCCTCGCGGAGAGGCATCAAGCGTCACCTCGGCCATCTCAAGGCCCGTCAGGCGCATCCCCGTCGTCCCGGGCTCGCTGGCAGTGGCCGAAGCGAGGAAAAACACCGGCCGGGCACCATATTTCGCCGCCACCCGCCGCAACCGCCGCAAGATCTGCGCCACATGCGACCCGAACACCCCCCGATACCCATGACACTCATCCACGATCACTAACGACAACCGCCGCCAGAACGACGTCCAAGCCGCATGCCGCGGCAACATCGACCGATGGAGCATGTCCGGATTTGTCAGGACATAGTTGGCGTGGCGGCGGATCCAGGCGCGTTCTTCCATCGGGGTGTCGCCGTCGAAGGTCGCGGGGCGTACCTGATCGAGGGAGAGCGCCGAGAGGGCGCGGAGCTGGTCGGCGGCGAGCGCCTTGGTCGGGGTGAGGTAGAGAACGGTGGCGCCGGACAGGATGCCGGTGACCGCCGGGACCAGATAGGCCAGAGATTTTCCTGAGGCGGTCCCAGTGGAAATGATCACGTTTTGGCCACGGGAAACATGCTCGGCGGCGGCGAACTGGTGCGGCCAGAGGCCGGTCACTCCCTGTCCCTCCAGCCGCTCCCGCACCGCGTCGGGGACCCAATCCGGCCACTGGGCTTGACCAGCCTGACGTGCTGGAACATGCTCCACATGAGTGACTCTCCCGTGCCGTGCCGAGGTCATCAGCAAGCGCTCCAGGAGTGGTCCGCTCCGGCCTGACGCACGCCTGTTCGGGTGAGCGGGTGAAGAGGACCGATTCATTGGTTTCCACCATGGCATCTGCGGGGAGAGTCGCCCGGAGTCGGGATTTCGTATAGACACTGAGGCGTAGCGTGGTTGAATGCCGCGCGTCAGGATCGTGTTTTCCTAGGATGCACGATCTGCATCGGACCTACGCAGGCAAGGCGCTGGAGGATCTGTGGATCTGAAGTTGGACCACCGTACCGAGGACCGTCTCACCATTGTCGAGGTCGAGGGTGAGATCGACGTCTACACCGCGCCCAGATTGCGTGAGCTGCTCATCGACTTGGTGAACAAGGGCAACTTCCACCTTCTCGTGAACATGGAGAAAGTGGACTTCCTCGACTCGACCGGACTCGGTGTCCTGGTCGGCGGGCTCAAGCGGGTGCGGGCGCACGATGGCTCCCTGGAACTCGTCTGCACGCAGGAGCGCATCCTGAAGATCTTCCGGATCACCGGGCTTACCAAGGTCTTCGGGATCTACGCCTCCGTGGATGAGGCCAAGGAAGCCCACGGCCGAGACAAGTAGTCATGGCCACCGTCGAGCTGACGTTCAGCGCGTTGCCGGCTCATGTGCGCACGGCGCGGTTGGTCGCTACGGCCATCGCGCGCCGTACGGGGGTGGCCGAGGCGTTGCTGGACGAAGTGCGGCTCGCCGTCGGAGAGGCGTGCTCCCGGGCAGTTGAGGCACATCGCGTCCACTGCCCGGGGGAGCCGATCCGGATCGAGATCCGGGATGATTCGGGGCGTTTCGAGGTGACGGTCACCGACTCCGCCCCGAACGACGATATTCAATCTTCGACCGGTACGGCCAACGGCCTGGTTGCCGCTGGCACGTCGGCCGACTGGATGTTCGGGATAGTTCCCGAGATGCCGGGTTTAGGTATCGCGGTCATCGCCGGCCTTGCCGACGATGTCGAGGTCTCTCCCGGTCCGACGGGGGTGCGGATCCGGATGAGTTGGCCGGCCGCCACTCCCAACGGGGTCCCGGCCCGCTGACCATGATCCGCTGAGTCCCACAACCTAGTTTGGGACTGGCCGAATCTCTCCTCCACCCAATTCTGGTCGTCCGAAGCCCGGAACAAGTTCTGTCCGTAACCGGATGGACATCTGGTGACAGGCAGCCAAACGGCCTGTTTGGGTGGGGGTGCAACCCGTCCTTACTGGACGCGCCCCTAATTAGCGGGCCCCAGGGCCTTCATATCCGCCGACAGGCTGCGTAGACTCCCCGCACCGGCCAAGGTATTGCGGATTGCAACCGGAAGCGGCACTGCCAACCACCCGGAAGTGCGCCGCTGAAGCCCCCGCTCGCGATGGGGCACGCTGAAGACACTGTGAGGCTGCGCCTCCCGGGCAGAAACTACCCGTCTGGCCGAGGAGGACGGAATTGTCTGCCTATCTCGCCGCTGGCAATGACGCAGCGGTATCCCTGAGCGGTTCCCATCTCACGATCGTGATCGTGGTGGCCGCCGTGGCTATGATCGCGCTGGCCGTAGCCGGCGGCCTCGTGCGCGAGGTGCTGGCCGCGCCCCAGGGCACAGAACGTATGCAGAACATCGCGAAAGCCGTACAGGAAGGGGCTGCCGCTTACCTGACGCGGCAGTTCCGGACGCTTGCCGTCTTTGTGATTCTTATCCCCTTCCTGCTGCTGCTGCTCCCCGCGGAGTCGACGAGCGTGCAGATCGGGCGCAGCGTCTTCTTCGTGGTCGGCGCGGTCTTTTCCGCGCTGACCGGGTTCATCGGGATGTGGCTGGCGGTGCGCGGCAACGTGCGCGTCGCCGCCGCCGCCCGGGAAGCGGGCGAGAAGACCGCGATGCGGATCGCGTTCAGGACCGGCGGTGTGGCCGGTATGTTCACCGTCGGGCTCGGTCTGCTGGGCGCGGCGATCGTGGTGTTCGTCTACAAGGGCGACGCCCCGAGCGTGCTCGAAGGCTTCGGCTTCGGCGCCGCGCTGCTCGCCATGTTCATGCGAGTCGGCGGCGGCATCTTCACCAAGGCCGCCGACGTCGGCGCCGACCTGGTCGGCAAGGTCGAGCAGGGCATCCCCGAGGACGACCCGCGCAACGCCGCCACCATCGCCGACAACGTGGGCGACAACGTTGGCGACTGCGCCGGCATGGCGGCCGACCTGTTCGAGTCGTACGCGGTCATGCTGGTCGCCTCGCTGATCCTGGGCAAGGCGGCGTTCGGCACCGAGGGCCTGGTGTTCCCGCTGATCGTCCCGATGATCGGTGTGATCACCGCGATCATCGGCATCTTCGTCACCTCGCCCCGTCCGGGCGACCGGAACGCGATGGCCGCGATCAACCGGGGCTTCTTCATCTCGGCCGGGATCTCCGCGGTGCTGGTGGCCGGTGCCGCGTACGCGTACCTGCCCGCCTCCTTCGCCGAGCTGACCTCGGCCGCGCCCGCCGTCCAGGCGATCACCGCCGACCCGCGGATCATCGCGATCGGCGCGGTGCTGATCGGTCTGGTGCTGGCCAGTGCGATCCAGATCCTCACCGGCTACTTCACCGAGACCAACCGTCGTCCGGTGAAGGACATCGGCGAGGCGTCCCGTACCGGCCCGGCGACCGTCATCCTGGCGGGTATCTCGGTCGGTCTGGAGTCGGCCGTGTACTCGGCGCTGCTGATCGGCGCGGCCGTGTACGGCGCGTTCCTGCTGGGCTTCGGCAACGTGACCGTGGCGCTGTTCGCGGTGGCGCTGGCCGGGACCGGCCTGCTGACCACGGTCGGCGTGATCGTGTCGATGGACACTTTCGGCCCGGTCTCCGACAACGCGCAGGGCATCGCGGAGATGTCCGGCGACGTCGAGGGCGAGGGCGCGCAGGTGCTGACCTCGCTGGACGCGGTCGGCAACACCACCAAGGCGATCACCAAGGGCATCGCCATCGCGACCGCGGTGCTGGCCGCGACGGCGCTGTTCGGCTCGTTCCGCACCGCCGTCGAGGCCCAGCTGGCCGCGGCTTCGGACAGCGTGAAGGCCGCTCTGGGCAGTTTCCAGAGCTTCAGCCTGAGCGTGGACGCGCCCAACGTGCTGGTCGGTCTGATCATCGGCGCGGCGGTGGTGTTCCTGTTCTCCGGGCTGGCGATCTCCGCGGTCGGCCGGGCGGCGATGCGGGTGGTGTTCGAGGTACGGAACCAGTTCCGTACCAAGCCGGGCATCATGGACGGCACCGAACTGCCCGACTACGGCCGGGTCGTGGACATCTGCACCAAGGACTCGCTCCGCGAGCTGGCCACTCCCGGCCTGCTCGCCGTGCTGACCCCGATCGCGGTCGGTTTCGCGCTGGGCTACGCCCCGCTGGGCGCGTACCTGGCCGGCGCGATCGCGTCCGGCACGCTGATGGCGGTGTTCCTGTCCAACTCGGGCGGCGCCTGGGACAACGCCAAGAAGCTGGTCGAGGACGGGCACCACGGGGGCAAGGGCTCCCAGGCGCACGAGGCGACCATCATCGGCGACACCGTGGGTGACCCGTTCAAGGACACCGCGGGCCCGGCCATCAACCCGCTGATCAAGGTGATGAACCTGGTCGCGCTGCTGATCGCGCCCGCCGTCGTGGTGACCGCGGACAACACGCTGCTCCGGTTCGGGATCACCGCGCTGGCGGTGATCGTCGTGGTCGGCGCGATCGTGGTGTCGAAGCGCCGCTCCGGCGGCATGGAGGCGTCCGACAACAGCAAGGAAGAGCTGGAGCCGGTCGCCGGCTGATTCCGTGGTTCGCCGAGGGTCCTCCGCCGAGGCGGGGGACCCTCACGCGTATCCACACCATGTTCATAGAATCTGGGCATGGAAGAGCGTTGCGTGCCATGAAGACGTTGATCGTGCTGCGGCACGCGAAGGCGGAGCACATCCCCGGGGTGCTGGACTTCGAGCGCGGGCTGACCAATCGGGGGCAGCGCAACGCGCGCGAGGCCGGTGTGCTGATCGGCCCGCTCAAGCCCGACCTCATCCTGTCCTCCGCGTCCAAGCGGACCAAGGAGACCGCCGAGCTGCTCGGGCTGGCCGCGCCACTCGAACTGGATCGGGACATCTACGAGGCCTACGCCGACGAGCTGCTCGTCCTGCTCCGCCAGGTCGGGCCGGACGTGGGCACGCTGGTGCTGGTCGGCCACAATCCGAGCGTGCACGAGCTGGTGATCGGCCTGGCCGGTGACCAGGTGGACACCTTCCCGCCCGGGGCGTTCGCGGTGATCGAGCTGCCCGGGCCCTGGTCGGAGATCGACTCCGGCACCGGGACACTGGTGGACTCCCACCGGCCCTGACGATCGTGGCCAGATTCGACGACAGCGGGCTGGCGGTCGGCCACGGCCTGGTGACCGCGACCGCCGTGGTGATTCCGCTGGTCATCGGGGTGGCCGCCGGGCATCCTGTGGCGGCGGGGGTGGTCGCGATCGGGGCCTGGCTGGTCGCGGTGCGGGCCAACGCCGACCCGCCGGGGGTGCGGGCGCTGTCGATGCTGGCCGGGGTTTTGTCGTTGGCCTTGGGTACGGTGCTCGGCATGGTGGTGACCGACCAGCCGTGGCTGCTGATCCCGATCGCCCCGGTGGTCGCCGGGCTGGGGATCCTGGTGCCGATGGTCGGCCCGACGGCGGCCATGGCCCTGCTGATCACGGCCGCCAATCCGGTGCCGGTCGCGCCGTTCGAGCATCTGGGGCTGGAGCTGCTGGGCGGCCTGCTGGCGGCCACGATGATCACGTTGCCGTGGCCGTGGCGCCGCACCCGCCCGCTCTCCACCACCCTCGGCGAGGCCACCGAGGAGCTCGCCGTCCTGATCGAGCGGACCGGGTCGGACTCCTGGGAATCCCAGCGGGTCCGCGTCGCATCCACCCTCCACCAGGCTCGTACGGCGTGCGCCCGCCACCGCTGGGAACGCCGCTCCCGCGAGGCCGAACAGATCACCGCCGCCCTGCGGCGCGTCTTCTACGAGGCCGTGGCCCTGCACGACCTCCACGAGGCGGTCATCCGCGAGATAGCGCCCGACCGGGTGGGCCTGCCTGACCTGCTGGAGTCGCTGGCGGCCTCGGTCAGAGAGTCGTTCCACTCGGACAAGGAGGCCGAGCCGGTCGATTTCAGCGCCCGGGTGGATTCGCTGCGCGGCGAGCGCCCCGGCGACGAGCGGGAACTGCTCGGCCTGGTGCTGCTCCGCCAGATCGGCCACGTCGCCGACCGCATCCGCGAGGCCGTCGCCGTCGCCCGCCCGGCCGCGCGAACGCTCACCCACACGCTGATCGTGATGCCGAATCTGCCCGAATGGCGCGGTATCCGAAAGGACGACGAACCGGAATCGCCGCCTGGTCGAGCCGCGTCGGACACGCCGCCTGGCTGGGCCGAGCCGGAGATGCGGCCTCTTGATCCGGCGGGTGAACACGCCCGGCGATTCGCATGGCACGGCCGGCTCACGCCTCGGGCGGTTCTCGACGATCCCGAGGTCCGGCACAGCCTGCGCGCCGCCCTCGGCACCGTGGTCGCCTGCGTCGCGATCGTGGCCTTCCATCCGCCGCACGCCCAGTGGCTCGCCCTGACCGTCCTGCTGACGATCCAACCGACCTATGGCGAGACGCTCTCGAAGGTCTGGGCGCGGATCCTGGGGAGCGTGATCGGCGGCATGGCGGCGGCGCTGGTCCTGCTGATCGCGCCCGGCGAATGGGTCAGGGTGGCGATGGTCGCCGTGGTGGCCGCCCTCGCGTTCGGGCTGGTCGCCGTGCACTACGCGTACTGGGTGACGTTCATGACCACGTGCGTGCTTCTGCTGGTCGACTTCCAGACGCCGCTGTCGCCGGACGCGGCCACCGAACGCGTGGTCCTCACCGTGCTCGGCGCGCTGGTCGCGCTGGCGTGCACGCGGCTGCTCTGGCCGCGCGGCGAGGCGGTCCGGGTGGCCGAACGGGTGGCCCGGCTGCTGGAGTCCCACGCGGCGGCCAGCCGGGCGGTGGCCGAGGTGAGCCGCCGCGAACGGCCGGAGCGCGAGGCCGTTGAGCGGATTCACCAGGCCGCGCGGGGGGCGGAGGCCGTCGCACTGTCGGCCGATTACATGGCGCACGAACCGGGCGCCGAGCCGCCGCCGTACGTGGACGAGGTCTTGGACACCGCTCGAAGGATCCGGGACGACCTGATGACCGTGACCACCGTGCTGCGCGAGGACCCCGGCGAGGTCGGGCCCGCGCCGACCGTGCTCGACGCCGTCGCGGACCGCCTGGAAGCCGGGGCCGAGGCCGTCAGAACGGGCGAGCCCTATCAGTCGGGCGGGGAGGTGGACAGCCGCCTGGCCGAGCTGGGCGGCTGGCTGGGCAGACTCGCCGACCGGCGGCTGGACGAACTCGCCGCCGATCCGGCCGACTCCCGCACGCACGTGCGCCGCGCCCTGCTGCACGCCGCCGCCACCGACCACGCCCTGCGAGAACTGAACGCGGGATCCGCCCGATTAGTGACCACGGCGAGCTCGGGCGGATCCCGGTAGGGCGGCTTAGGACTCGGTGAGGCCGTCTTCGGCGTCGGCGGCCTCCACCTCCTCGCGGGAGATGCCGAGCAGGTAGAGGATCGAGTCCAGGTACGGGACGGTGACCGCGGTGTCGGCGGCCCGGCGGACCACCGGCTTGGCGTTGAAGGCGATACCCAGGCCGGCGGTGGCGAGCATGTCGAGGTCGTTGGCGCCGTCGCCGATGGCCACCGTCTGGCTGAGCGGGATGCCGGACTGCAGGGCGAAACGTTCCAGCGCCCTGGCCTTGCCGGGGCGGTCGATGACCTCGCCGATGACGCGGCCGGTCAGCCGGCCGTCGATGACCTCCAGGGTGTTGGCGGCCGAGTAGTCGATGCCCAGATCGGCCACCAGACTGTCGGTGATCTGGGTGAAGCCGCCGCTGACGATCGCGAAACGGTAGTCCAGCCGTTTGAGCGTCCGGACCAGCGTCCGCGCGCCGGGCGTGAGAAGCACCTCCTTGGTGACCTTCTCGAAGACCTCCTCCGGGAGACCCTCCAGGAGGGCGACCCGGCGGGTCAGGGATTCGGTGAAGTCCAGTTCGCCGCGCATCGCCTCTTCGGTGACCCGGGCGACCTCCTCCAGGTTGCCCGCGTGGCGGGCCAGCAGTTCGATGACCTCGCCCTGGATCAGGGTGGAGTCCACGTCCATGACGATGAGGCGCTTTCCGCGCCGGTGGATGCCCCAGCGCTGGACGGCGACGTCCACCTGCTGCAGGTGGGCCTCAGCCGCCAGTTCGACCCGGAGCGAGACCGGGTCGGCGCCGGAGACGGCCATCTCGATGCAGGTCACCGGGTAGCTGGAGAGCCGTTCGATGCGGTCGATGTTGGCGCCGCTGGCGGCGATCCGGCCGGCTATCCCGGCCATCGCGGACGGCAGCAGCGGTGAGCCGAGCACGGTGATGTGCAGGCGGCCCCGGCGGCGCTTCTCCTTCGATTCGGTGCCGGTGGTCAGTTCCAGGTCCATGTCCAGGTCGGCGGCGACCTGTTCGACGGCCGTCCACAGGCCGCCGATGGTGCCGCCGGTTCCGGTCGAGGGGCCGCCCGCGTACGAGACCAGGACGCCGAGGGTGAGCCGCTTGCGGATCACCACCTGTTCGACGTCGGCGACGGTGACGGGGAATCCCGCGAGTACGGTGAAAAGTCGTGAGGTGACGCCTGGCCGGTCTGGGCCGGTGAGCGTGATGAGAAGGGTGCGCTGGTTCATCCGGATCTCTGTAAAAGGAGCGGGGAACTTACGACATCTCAACGCTACTGGTCCTCGCTTCACGCCCGCGCATCAGGTTCACCATCCGGACGCATCCGCAACGCCAACCGGAGAACTGACCGTCATGTCCGCATGTCGTCATGTCTCCATGCAAAACAACACATCACTAACGGCTCGGGTGAGTCCAGCCGTGATCACGTCAACCAAAGAGTTGACGATCAACCTCGCGGACGCCCGCGGGCGGTACACCGTGAGCCTGGCCAGGAGCGCGGCCGACGTCCAGGCGGCGCAGCGGCTGCGGCACCAGGTTTTCGCCACGGAGATGGGGGCCCGGCTGGACTCGCCGGTGTCGGGGCTCGATGTCGACCGGTTCGACGCGTACTGCGATCACCTGCTGGTGCGGAGCGGATCCGAGGTCGTCGGGACCTACCGGCTGCTGCCGCCGGGACGGACCGAGCGGCTCTACTCCGACACCGAGTTCGATCTCGGCAAGCTGGCCGCCATCCGGAGCGGGCTGGTCGAGGTGGGCCGGACCTGCGTGCACAAGGATCACCGGGCCGGCGCGGTCATGGCGCTGATGTGGGCGGGGATCGCGCACTACATGGTGGCCGGCGGCTACTCGTGGCTGGCCGGGTGCTGCTCGGTGGCGCTGGACGACGGGGGCGTCGCCGCGGCCGGGGTGGTCGAGCGGATCGAACTCGGGCCGGAGGAGTACCGGGTGCTCCCGCATCGGCCCTGGGCCGGTGGCAGCGCGCCGGAGCGGTTCGTGATGCCGTCGCTGCTGCGCGGCTACCTGCGGCTGGGCGGCTGGGTGTGCGGCCCGCCCGCGCACGACCCCGAGTTCGGCACGGCCGACTTCTTCGTGCTGCTCTCCCTCGCGAACGTGGACACCCGTTACCTTCGGCACTTCCTGGGCGAGCCGTGACCATCACCTTCATCCCGCCGTCGGTCACCGCGTGGCAGCCGCTGGCCCCGTGCCAGCCGTCCACGTGCGTCAACCCCGCGCTGGCGGTGGCCTCGCCGCTGCGCCGGATGGCCAGGATCGTGGGCGCCGCCGCGGTGCTTCTCGGCGGCGTTCCGATCGCCATGGTTTCGCATCGTTTCGGGCCGGACACCCGGGCCAGGATCACCCAGAACTGGGCCCGGCTCCTGCTCAGGGCGCTCGGCGTCAAGGTCCACGCGAACCGCGGCTTCGCCTTCCTGGCCGGTGCGCCCGTGCTGAGCGCCGTGCCGTCCGGGAAGGGCACGCTGCTGGTCGCCAACCACATTTCGTGGCTGGATCCCCTGGTCATGGCGGCGACCTTCCCGTGCCGGCCGCTGGCCAAGAGCGAAGTCGGGGAGTGGCCGCTGATTCGCACGCTCGCGCGCGGCGCGGGAGTGCTGTTCATCCACCGCGATCGGCTGATGGCGCTGCCCGAGGCCGTCAACGGAGTCGCGGAGGCGTTGCGCGCCGGCGACACCGTGGTCGCGTTCCCGGAGGGCACCACCTGGTGCGGCGGGGAGATGGGGCCGTTCCGTCCTGCGGTGTTCCAGGCCGCACTGGACGCGCAGGCCGCCGTCCGCCCGGCCACCATCCACTACCGGGAACAGGCCACCACCTCGGCCCGCGCCTGTTATGTCGGCGGTGACACGCTGGTCGGGTCGATCCTGCGGGTGACGTCGACCAAGGACATGACCGTGACCGTCACCCTCTTCCCCCCGGTACGGCTGTCGCCCTCCGGACGCCCCCACGAGGCCAGGAAGGCGCTCGCGTCGGTCGCGGAAGCGCAGGTCCGTACCGGATTGATCGGAAAGCCGGAGGGAGCGCACCAAGGCCGCATGATCGCCTAATCTGGGCATCATGGGGCAAACAATCATCGTGCAGGACCTACAGAAACGGTATGGAGATGTCCATGCCGTCGATGGAGTGTCCTTCTCCGTCGAACAGGGCGAGTTCTTCGGCATCCTCGGCCCGAACGGCGCGGGAAAAACCACCACCCTGGAGATCATCGAAGGTCTCCGCGAGGCGGACTCCGGCACCGTCGAGGTCCTCGGCATGTCACCGTGGCCCCGCAACTCCCGCCTGCTCCCGAAGATCGGGGTGCAGCTCCAGGCGTCCTCGTTCTTCGAGCGCCTGACGGCGCGTGAGCAGATCCGCACGTTCGCCTCCCTGTACGGCATCCCCGCCAAGAAGGCCGACGACATGCTCTCCGTCGTCGGCATGGAGGACAAGGCCGGCACCCGGTCCGAGCAGCTCTCCGGCGGGCAGGCGCAACGGCTGTCGATCGCCTGCGCCCTGGTGCACGAGCCGGAAGTGCTGTTCCTGGACGAGCCGAGCGCCTCTCTCGACCCGCAGGCCCGCCGCAACCTGTGGGACCTGCTGCGCGCGATCAACGACGCGGGCCGCACGGTGGTGCTGACCACCCACCACCTGGACGAGGCGGAGTCGCTCTGCGACCGGGTCGCCATCATGGACCACGGCAAGATCCTGGAACTCGGCCCGCCCGCCGCCCTGGTCCGCGGTCTGGACAGCGCCACCCACATCAGCCTCGCCGCCGGCACGCTCACCGTGCCCGCCGCCCAGGAGCTGGCCGGCCCGGACGCGAGCGTGGTCGACGACGGCGTGTCGCTGACCTTCGCCACGCACGCCCCCGCGCCGCTGCTGACCGCGCTGGCCGAGCGCAACCTGCTGACTGGCATCTCGGTCAGGGGCGCCACCCTCGAAGACGTCTTCCTGCAGCTCACCGGACGGGAGTACCGCGCGTGACCCCTTTCAGGTCGCTCTCCCGGGCCATGCTGCTCGGCTTCGTCCGCGACAAGTCCAGCCTGTTCTTCACCATTCTGTTCCCGCTCATGTTCCTGGTGCTGTTCGGGGCGATCTTCACCAACCAGGGCGTCTCCAAATCGAAGATCATCCAGATCGGCCAGGTCGCGATCCTGGACCAGGCGCCCGGGGTCGGCGAGATCCTGGAGATCACCAAGCAGAACGATCTCGCCGCCGCCCAGGAAGAGGTGCGCAAGGGCGACTACGAGGCCGTCGTGCGGCAGCAGGGCGACCGCTACGAGCTCTACTACTCGGCCGCCGACCAGGTCAGGTCCGCCACCGTACGCGGCGTGTTCGGCCAGCTGGTCGGGCAGGCCAACGCGGCCGGGGTGCCGCAGCGGTTCACGCTCGCCGCCGAACAGGTCGAGGACGAATCCCTAAAAATCATTCAATATGTGACGCCGGGCCTGCTGAGCTGGGCGATCTCGATGGGCGCCACCTTCGGCGCGGCCATGACGCTGGTGACCTGGCGGCAGAAGAAGATCCTGCGGCGGCTCCGGCTGGCCCCGGTCAACACCACCACCGTCGTGTCGGCCCGGGTCGGCGCGAGCGTCGCGATCGCGCTGGTGCAGACGGCGATCTTCCTGGGCGTGGCCAGCCTGCCGCTGTTCGGGCTGCAACTCTCCGATTACTGGTGGATGTGCATTCCGCTGGTCATCGCCGGGACGCTGGTGTTCATGGCGATCGGTATGCTGGTCGGCGGGCTGGCCAAGACGTCGGAGGCGGCCGCGGGCATGGCCAACCTGATCGTGCTGCCGATGGCGTTCCTGTCCGGCACGTTCTTCCCGCTGGACACGGCGCCGCAGTGGCTGCAGACGTTGTCCAACATTTTCCCGATGAAGCATCTGAATCAGGGCATGCAGGACGTCATGGTGCGTGGGCAGGGACCGGCCAGCATCCTGCCGGAGCTGGGCATCATTCTCGGGTTCGGGGTGGTCATCGCGGTGATCGCGGTGTCGCTGTTCCGCTGGGATGACGTGTAGAAAACACGAAATCGCCCGCCCGGTGCCGGGGCGGGCGACTCGGAGAGCCTTACTTGACGACGAGCGTCCGGACCTTCTTGGTGTAGATCCAGCCCTTGAGGCCGAGCTCCTTCAGAGCCTGGCGGTCCAGGTCACCGGCGCCGGTGGGCACGTCGTAGGCGATCGCGCCCAGCTCGGCGTACTGGTAGCCGCGGGTGTTCTTCTTGGTCTTGAACTGGATGGTGAGCCGGTCGCTCTCGTCCGCCTCAAGGATGTGCGGCGTCCAGCACCAGAACTCGCGGGCGAGCCAGTCGCACTGGGTGCCCTTCGGACCGGTCCAGTAGAGCTTCTTCTTGGTGTCGACGCTCTTGGGGAGCGTGCCGCCGATCCAGTAGTAGTCCGCGGCGTGCGGGCCGGTGTTGGTGGCGGTGAACGAGTACTTGATCCAGCCGCCGGCCTTGGCCTTCTTGGTGTACTTCACGTTCGAGATCTTGAACACCGAGAAGGGCTCGTCGACCTTCGCGGCGGCCGGGGTGGCCACGAACAGGGTGGCGCCCACGAGTGGGGCCAGCGCGAGGCTGGCGATCTTGACGATCGGGTGCGGCATGAGGATGTCTCCAGGAGGACGAAGGGGGGCAGCAACTTTCAAAAGCCCCCAAATGAACCGGAAAGATTTTTACCAGTTTTTGGGACAATACGTAAAGAAGTTTTGCTTTACGTGCCCTAATCGTCCCTCCGGCCTCTTGGAGCGGTCTTGTCGCCCACTAGAGCAGCAGGTGGGTGTCCCCGAACTCGTGCCACAGGTAGCCCTCGGCCAGCGCCGCCCGGTAGGAGGCCGCGACCAGGTCCGCCCCGGCGACGGCGGACAGCATCATCAGGTGGCTGCTGCGCGGCTCGTGCAACCCGGTGATCAGGCCGTCCACCGCTCGTACGCCTTCGGCGGGCGTCACGATGTGGGAGGTACAGCCGGATACCGCCCGGACTGTTCCGTCCAGGGCGGCCGTCTCCAGGGCGCGGACCACCGTGGTGCCGACCGCGATCACCCGGCCGCCCGCCGCGCGGGTCATGGTGACCAGCCGAGCCGTCTGCTCCGGGACGGCGAACCGCTCGGCGTAGGGCGGTTCGTCCTTTTCGGGGGAGGCCACCCCAGTGTGCAGGGTGATCGGGGCGACCGAGATCCCCCGGGCGACCAGATCGGTGACCAGCGGCGTGGTGAACGGGCGGCCCGCGCTCGGCATCTCGGCGCTGCCCGGTTCGACGGCGAACACGGTCTGGTAGTCGGCCAATGGCCAGTCCCGCTCGACGTACGAGTAGCGGATCGGAGTCCCGTGTTTCGCCAGGTAGGCGGGCACGTCACGGTCCAGGAGGGCGCGCCACAGGCGGGGCGTCTCGGGCGCGATCAGGCGCAGCGTGGCCCTGCCGGGCAGCGGTAGCCACTCGCCGGCGGAGCCGCCCAGGTAGGGCTCGGTGGCCGTCGGGGTACGGCGGCGCAGTTCCACCAGCCACTCGCCGGACGGGAGCTCGGTGGAGAAATGCACCGCCAGCCGGTCCAGCCGGACGGCGGCCGGAAGCGTTGCAGAATTGTTGACCACCAGGAGATCACCGGGCGCGAGGATCGACGGCAGCTCGGCGAACCCGTGGTGGGTGATCGCGCCGGTGTCCCGCCGGGAGACCATCAGCCGGACCGCGTCCCTGGCCAGCCCCCGCGCCTCCGGCGGCTCGTGCGCCTCCCGGATCGGCGGGAGCGCGAAATCGATGCTCACGCCAGCTCCCCCCGGGTGAACCGGCCACTGGCCGGACGCCGGGCCAGCAGCGAGAGCAGCGCGGGCGCGACCACATCCGGCTCGTCCGCCTGCGCCGCCTCCTCCGCGCCGACCGCGTCCGCGAGCATCCCGGTCCGCATCTCACCCGGATCCACCCACCAGACCGCGACCTCCGGCTCCTCGGCGGCCAGCACCCGCGACAACTGCTCCAGCGCGGCCTTGGTGGCCCCGTAACCACCCCACCCCTCGTACGCCTCGACCGCCGCGTCAGAAGACACATTGATGATCGCCCCCTGCTGCTTCCTGAGCGACGGCAGCGTGGCCTGAATCAACGCCAGCGGCGCGAGCACATTGCTCTCCAACAGCCCCCGAAGCCCATCCACGGGATAATCGGCCAGCGCGGGCAACGGCACCGGCCCCAGCCCACTCGCGTTGTTGACCAGCAAATCCAGCTCCGGTACGGCTCGCGCCAACCGCTCCCGATGCGCCGGATCGGTGACATCGCCCGGGACAGCGGTCGCCCCCAGCTCCACCGCGGCGGCGCGCAACTCCGCCTCACCGCGCGCGGTCAGCGTCAGCGCCCAGCCATCCGCGGCCAGCCCCCTGGCCAGTGCGAGCCCAAGCCCGCGAGACGCGCCGGTGATCAGTGCGTGCTTCATGTCAGACCTCTCGTGGAAGTTCGCGGGGACGACTTCCACGCTAGGAATCTGCGGGGCCGTACACATCGGGCGGAAGGCTCGCCAGAGCCGGGCTCATCGGCCTAGGCCCTCCGGCCTACCGGGGCCCAACTCCTGATCCAACCCTCCGGCCTGCCGAGGCCTGCGGTCCGGACCGACGGTTCAGTCCTCGATCTTGGTGACGCCAGTTCTGCTGACCGGCTGCGGGAGCCTCAGGCTGCTTTGCGATGGCGGCGATGGCGGAGCAGGGTCACGGTCGCCCCGATGACGAACCCGGCGACGGAGACGGCCAGAGTCCAGACGATGGGAGCAGGGTGGCCGGTCGCCGCCTTGTGTGTCCAGGCGAGCGCGACCCAGGCCAGCGCGGCGCCGAGCAGCCCGGCCGCGCCCTGGACCAGCCGGTCGAGCGCTCGCCGGGCGCTGAGGATTCGGGCGGCGGCCAGCGTGGACAGCAGGGCGAGCGCGCCCAGCGCCGAAATGATCGCCGGATGCACCGAGGGCGGGACGGCGTCCACCGTGTACGAGAACGCCTGGATCGCGCTCAGGACCATGACCACGGCGCCGATGAATCCCGCCTGAGCGAGATTGAAGTTGTTCTGCTCCTTCTGCGATTGCGCTTCCTTTTCGCGAAGCCGTTCCTTGCCTTCCAGCAGGGCACGCTCGGCGGCCACGTGCAGCAGCGGCATCACCTCGCGCACGCGCTCACGAGCCGCACCGAGATAGAGCAGGTCATCATCCAGCCGTTGATGAAACCACGCCGCCAACTCGGCGTCGTCCGCGAACAGCCCTTCCTCGCTGTCCCGATGCCGAGCCATCGTGGACATGGCGATCTCCACAGTTCGCCGCATCTCGGTCAGCCTCGTATGCCGCTGCGTGAGCCCTTTCGGCCCCGCGAGCACCCCGGTCAACAACCGAAGCGACACCTCAGGATCGACCTGCGCGTCCGGGCCCTCATCTATCTCCCGCAGCGCCGTCAGCCCCCGATCCACGGCGTTGTCCGCCTGGCCGCGAAGCTCCCGCAGATCAAACGGCTTGTGCACACGCAACTCATAGCCGACTTTCGCCACCGCAAGCAGATACGCGGCAAACGGCGGCAACTCCTCGACACGACGACTCCACGTCCGATGATCAGACTCGACACCGAACGCCACCGGAGCCACCACTTCGATGGTCCGCAGGCGGCGCGTATCACTCGGTTCCCCGACCTCGCGATATACGGCGTACAAACCATGCGCGGCAGCATCTGTGCCGGACGACTCGTTCTCCTCTACGGCGGCCAGCACTGCTTCAGCGGCGTCGGACGGCTCGTCCGTGCCCCCGCTTTCATCCAAGGCGGATGACGCGGCCTCGCCCACACTGCGTGGCCCGTTATCGCCCGCGCTGGGCGGATTGTCTTCGCCCACGCGGGAGGGTTTGCCTACGTCTATGCCGTAGGGCGCGGTCGTCTCGTAAGCGAGACGGAGGCGGGTCTCGCCTATCGCCCAGTCGGTGGTGTTGCCGGCGACGCGGGTCCATTGGGTTTCGAGGTCTGCCCAGGCGTCGGGGGAGTGGGGTTCGGGGGGTGAGAACGCCAGGGAGAGGACGAGGACGTCGTGGTGGGAGCGGATGACGGCCTGGGTCTCGTTCTGGGGGCTGTGGCGTGCGGCCAGCGGGCCGGTGGCCGGGAGGGTGTTCTGGTCGGCGAGGGGGTCGGTGGGGATGTTGGGGCGAGGGTGGGGTTCGGTGAGGGCGAAGGTGTGGACGCAGTCGGCCCACAGGGTGCGTAACCGGGGATAGTCGGTGTGCTGGGTGAACAGGTGAACCACCAGCGAATGACGGGTGAGCGTCATCGCGTGGGCTCATCCTCGGGGTCTGGCGTGCCGCCGTCCAGGGATGCGATGAGCTGGTTGATGCGGTCGCGTTCGCGGGCGGGCGGGCCGGTGGGTTCGTTGTCGAAAGTGGCGAATACGCGGACGGGGGCGAGGAGTTCCAGGTCCTGTAGGGCGTCCTGGTCGCCGTCGGCGATGGCGGGGAGGAGGGTGGCGACCTCGGCCCATTGGGCGGGGAGGAGCTCCCATTCCAGTACCTCTCTCAACAGGTCCGCACCCCGCGAGATCGTCATAGCGTGCAGCTTAGACAAGCGTCGCGTAAGGCGGAAGCGACGCCATATCGGCGCTACGGGTACGCGGGGAAGCCGAGCGACTATCCGCGGTTAGGGTGAAGTCGTGCCGGAAGTGGATGCGGGTGAGCGGGACGCGGTGCTGCATGCCGTGAGTTCCGCCGTGCTCGCGGTTACCCGGCACCTGTCGGCCCGGGAAGTGCTCCAGGTCATCGTCAGGTCCGCCAGCCGGTTGCTGGACGCCCGGTATGCGGCCCTTGGCGTACCCGACGATCAAGGAGCTTTCGCGCAGTTCGTCGCGGAGGGGATCTCGGACGAGCAGTGGGAGGCGATCGGGCCGACGCCGCGGCAGCACGGCATGCTCGGCGCGATGCTCCGCGACGGCGCTCCGGTGCGGCTCCCCGACCTCCGGCGTGATCCGCGATTCGAATGGTGGCCGAAGGCGCATCCGGTGATGAAGGACTTTCTCGGGGTGCCGATTCTGGACGGGGATCAGATCCTCGGGATCATCTTCCTGGCCAACAAGCGCACCCCCGGCGGCTTCACCGCCGCCGACGAGGAACTGCTCACGCTGTTCGCCGCGCACGCCGCCATCGCCCTGATCAACGCCCGCCTGTACGAGCGCAGCCGTGAACTCACCGTCATCGAGGAACGCACCCGGATGGCCAGGGAACTCCACGACGCCGTCACCCAGAAACTCTTCTCGCTCCGCCTGACCGCCCGCGCCGCGTCCGCACTGCTGGAATCCGATCCGGCCAGAGCCGCCCGCGAACTCGACCAGGTGCAGCGCCTCGCCGGCGAAGCCCTGGCCGAACTCCGCGCAGTCATCGTCGAACTCCGACCGGCCGAACTGGACCGGCACGGCCTGATCGAAACCCTGCGCAAACACGTCGCGCTGCTGGACCGGCTGCATCCGGTGCGCCTGTCGTTCACGTTCGAGGGCGAACCGCCGACGGATCTGCCCCCGGCCGCCGAGGTGGCCGTGCTCCGGGTCGCCCAGGAGGCACTGCACAACGCCCTCAGGCACGCCGAATCCTGCGAGATCACCGTCACCCTCACCCATGACCGGCCGCGACTCGTCCTGGAGATCGCCGACGACGGCAAAGGCTTCGACCTGACCGACGCGGAGTCCCGCGGGCTCGGCCTCGCCTCCATGCGGGACCGCGCCGAGTCCGCCTGCGGCTCCCTCGACATCACCCCCAACCCTCATGGAGGTACGGCGGTGCGGCTGGTGGTCCCGCTATGACCGAAATGATCAGAGTCCTGATCGCCGACGACCATCCGATCGTCCGGCAGGGACTACGGACATTCCTGGAGGTCCAAGGCGACATCGAGGTAGTCGGCGAAGCCGGGGACGGCTCCGAGGCGGTGGCCCTGGCGGCCTCACTCGATCCCGACGTGCTCCTGCTCGACCTCAAGATGCCCAGCCTGGACGGTCTCGGCGCGCTGGAGGAACTGGCCGCCAAGGACCTGAAAGTCCGCGCCATCATCCTGACCTCGGTCACCGAACGCGGCGACGTGGCTCCCGCCATGCGCGCCGGCGCGGCGGGTTTCCTCTACAAGGACGTGGACCCGGTGGCCCTGGTCCGAGCCATCCGCGCGGTCCACGGCGGCCAGGTCCTCCTCGCCGCCGAGGCCGCCGACGCCATGCTCGACAGCCCGCAGGCCACTCCCCCCGCCACGCCGATCCTGCTCACCGAACGCGAACGCGAGGTCCTCACCCTCATCGCGGGCGGTCGCTCCAACCGGGAGATCGCCCGCGAACTCCTGGTCGCCGAGAAAACCGTGAAGACCCACGTCTCCAACGTCCTGATGAAACTAGGCGTCCAAGACCGCACCCAGGCCGCCCTCTACGCCGTACGAAACGGCTTGGCGTGAGGTAGGCCAAGAGGGTGAGACAGGGCCAGACTGGCGCTCACCGGTGCGCCAGTTGCGGCCAGGCTCACGCTTCTAGGCGTCGGTGTCTTTGGGGTGACGAGGCGATGCGTAGACAATCCAGACAGTGTGGTTGGCGTCATCGATTACGTACCGGACGCGCCCGCCACTGGTCACCTCGTACTCCCATTGCTCCAGGTCCTCGCCGTTGTGGCGATGGATAGCAAGGTCACCGCGCAGCCGATGCTGTCGTTCGTGATCGCCTCGTGAGCGTGGATCGGTGCGTAGTGTCTCGAAGCAGCGGGCGGGTATTGGCCAAGGCGTGGCGGCACAGTTCTTCCCAGCCCTTGACCGCGTCGCTGGTGCCGAACCGTAGATCCCATTGGCCATCCGGCGGTGGAACGGTGACCCGGTCTCCCCGCTTGGGGCTCACGCCGAGACCTTGACAGGGCCGAAATCGCCCTTGGTGGCTTTGCGTGCCTTGGCGTGCTGCGATGGGTCGGCCTTGATCCGGGCGGTGGCCCGCCAGCCTGCGATGACCTCCTGTGTGGTGGCGTCGACGTCCAGCTCCGCGGCGTCCGAGAGCGCCTCGACCAGTTCGAGGGTGAAGGAACGCAACTCGTCCGAGGTGAGGTGGCGTGCCCAAGGAAAAACCTCGGGCATGGCGATGACGAGCGCACGGGCAGTCGGATCATGTTTGATCAAGGCGAGGAACAGGCGGGACGCCGTGGCCAGCGTCAGCTCCCGCTGATCTTCACGGTCGGCGGCCGTCAGGTAGAAGTCCGGGGCGTCGCGGTGAGTGACACGGACCCTGCCCAGACTGGCGGCACGTTCGGCCACCGCTCGGGGATTCCTTGACAGGTCCGAGAAGGTTACGGCGTCGGCATGGCTGGCGGTCATGCCACCATCGTAAGTCAGAACACGTTCTGATAGATGGCTACCCGCAAGCTCAGCCCCAAGCAAGGACGGACGGACTCTCACTTGTGGGGTGAGACGGGCCTGGCGTGAGGTGTGGCCAGGCCCGTGCTTGGTAGGGCCTGGTGTCAGGTGCCCTTTTTGCGGTTGCGGTCGGGGGTGCGGCTTGGGGTGGGCTTCGGGGGCGGGGGGACGTAGACGCGGGAGCCAGGGGAGACGATCTTGGTTTTTACTGTTCTGGTGGTGATCCAGCCCTTGATGCCCAGGTCTTTGAGTTGGCGTTTGTCCAGGTTGTCGGCGCCGGTGGGGACGTCGTAGGTGATGGCGCCGAGTTTGGTGGACAGGGTGCCGCGGGTGCCCTTGAGCAGGGTGATCTGGATGGTCAGCCAGGTGGAGTCGGTCTCGCCCTCGGCGGGGTTGGGGTAAAGGACCGGTGGCGGCCAGCACCAGAATTCGCGGCCTTCCCAGAGGCAGTCCGTGCCCTTCGGGCCGCCCCATTTGAGAGTGCTCACGATGCCTTTAGGGAGAATGCCGCCAATGTAGTAATAATCGGCGCTGTGTGGTCCGATGTTGGTGATCTGGAAGCTGTAGGTGATCTTGCTTCCGGCTTTGACCTTCTTCGGATAGCTCACGTGGTGGATCTTGAAGTTCGCATAGGGAGCCTTCGCCTGCGGGGTCGCGGGGGCCGTGACGGCCGGGGCGGTGGTCGCGGCGGCGGGCGGTGCGGTGAGTGCGAGCGGAACTAAGAGGGTTAGCCCTGCGAGCATGCCAGCGGTGCGGCGCATGGGAGTCTCCGTTGGATGAGTCATGGTAATCCCCGTATATCCGATGATTATCACTTTGGAATGAAGAGAGCGATCTTCTCTCACTAGAATCCGGGTCGTAAAATTTGGTGATTCGGGATGATGGGGGAGCCCGACGTGGCGCAGACACAACCACTCCGTCCCGATGATCCGGTCTCGCTCGGGGAGTACCGCCTGGTCGGGCTGCTGGGCGAGGGCGCGCAGGGCGTGGTGTACGCGGGCACCGGACCCGACGGCGAGGACGTGGCGATCAAGCTGCTCCGGGCCCGGCTCGGTGAGACGGGCGTGGACGACGCCGACGGGTTCCTGCGGGAGGTCTCGGCCGCCCGCCGGGTCGCCCAGTTCTGTACGGCTCAGGTGCTGGGCGCGTTCATGGACGGCGAGCATCCGTACATCGTGAGTGAGCTGGTCGACGGGGTTTCGCTGCAGCGTGTCGTGCACGACGAGGGCCCGCGCCGGGACGGCGCGCTGTACCGGCTGGCGGTGGGGACGATCACCGCGCTGGCCGCCATTCACCGGGCCGGGATCGTGCACCGCGATTTCAAGCCGAGCAACGTGCTGCTCGGCCCGGACGGGCCGCGGGTGATCGATTTCGGTATCTCGCGGGCGCTGGACGCGTCGGTGACGCTGTCCAGTGGGGTGGTGGGGACGCCGGCGTACATGTCGCCAGAGCAGATCGGCGGGCAGCGGGTCGGGCCGCCGTCCGACCTGTTCAGCTGGGCGGTCACGATGATCTACGCGGCCACCGGGGGGCCCGCGTTCGGGTTCGACAGCCTGCCCGCCGTGATCTACCGGGTGATCAACGAGGAGCCGGACGTCTCCCAGTTACCCGACCGGCTGCGCCCGCTCGTCCAGTCCTGCCTGGCCAAACGGCCCGAGGACCGGCCGACGGCGGCCGAGGCGCTGTTCGTCCTGCTCGACCAGCAGGGCGCCGAGAGGAACGATCTCGAACGGTCGATGACCGCCGGCCTCCAGGTCGCCGCGGCACCGGCCAACCCGTTCACGTCCCCGTCGTACGAGCCGAGAGAGGAACGCCCGGCCAATCCGTTCGCTTCGCCGTCGTATGAGCCGAGAGAGGAGCATTCGGGCAATCCGTTCGCTTCGCCGTCGTACCAGCGGCGACCGGCCGATCCGTCGCACGAGCGGAGAGACGAGCACTCGGTCACGGTCAATCATCGGTTGCCGGACCCGGTGTTCTTCCCGGAGACCGACGAGCCGCGCGCTGGCCAACGGGCCAAACTGGTCGCCGGCGCGCTCGCCGTCGTGCTGGCGCTCGCCGCCACCGCGCTGTTCGTGGTGCCCAGCATGTTCGCCGCTGACGACGAGGCCAAGGTCGCGGTTGTCGCCCAGATCACCTCCTCCGCCATCCCGCCGCTTATCGTCGCGACCCCGTCGTCCACTCCGTCATTCACCCCCGACCCTGTCGCCACGCCCAGCGCGCCCCCGGCCGTGGGCAAGCCGATCGGCAAGGCGCTGTCCGGTCACCGGGGCGCGGTCTACTCGGTCGCCGCCGCCAACGTCGGCGGCACCCAGGTCCTGATCTCCACCGGTCTGGACCGTCAGGTACGCCTCTGGAACGCGGACAGCCGCAAATCCATCGGCAAACCGATGACCGGCCACTTCGACGAGGTGTACGCGGTGGCCGCCGCCACCGTCAGCGGGCGCGCCCTGGCCGTCACCGGCAGCCGGGACGGCACAGTCCGGGTCTGGGACCTGAAGAAGCGCAAGGCGCTCGGCGGCCCGATGCGCGGCCACTCCAACGCCGTGTACGCGGTCGCCGTCGGCAAGGTCGGCGACAGATGGGTCATCGTCTCCGGCGGAGCGGACGGTCGGATCCGGATGTGGGACCTCGAGAAGCGCAAACCGATCGGCCGCGCCATCGCCGCCCACCGAAACGTGATCAACTGGCTGGCCCTGGGCAAACGGGACGGCAAGACCATCATCATCTCGGCGAGCGAGGACCGCACACTCCGGATGTGGAGCGCATCCACCCGGAAGCGGGTCGGCGCGACGTTCCGGGCACACAAGAAGCCGGTCTACTCGGTCACCACCGGCGTACTCGACGGCCGCGACGTCATCGCCTCCGGCGGCGAGGACAACAAGATCAGAATCTGGGACCCGAAGACCGGAAAGGCCGTCGGCAAGACGCTCACCGGGCACAAGAACAATGTCTACTCACTGGCCTTTGGCGAGGTGAACGACCATCCCGTGCTGGTATCCGGAAGCACCGACGGCACGATCCGGCTGTGGGACCTCGAGACGTACCGGGCACTCGGAAAAGCGGTCAAAGCCCACAAGGGCGGGGTCTTCTCCGTCGACTTGGTGGAGATCGACCGCAAACCAGTGATCGTCTCAGCAGGCAAAGACCGACGCCTGAAGATGTGGCAGATCAAGATGTCCTGAGCTCCACGGAAGACGTGGCGGTCAGGGCCTTGGGGGCTCCACTGAAGATGTGGCAGATCAGGGCAGAAGATGTGGCGGTCAGGGCGCTCCGCGCTCAAGCGAACGTGGCGGGCCAGGGCGTGTGGTGGTCAGGGCGCTCAGCTGAGGATGCGGTAGATCAAGGCGTTTTGAGCTCCACGATCGCGTGGTGGGCGGCGATTCTGGCTCGGCGTACCGCGCGGTCGAGGTCGCGGAGGGCCTCGCTGCGGGTGGTCAGTTGGACGGAGGTGAGGCCGCGTTCGTCGGCCAGGCGCAGGGCCAGGGCCAGCCGGGCGGCCAGCGCGCCCAGGCGGTGCGCCCGGCCGGGATATCCGGGGGCGAGCGCGTCGTCGGCGCCGTCCAGTGACGGGAAGCCCTGGGTGGGGCCGTCAATGCCGACCAGCGCGTCGGTCGCGGAACGCATGGTCAGCATGAGCGCGCGCTCGGCTTCCGCCAGCTGCGGCACGTCCGCGTCCGCGGCGGTGGCCGGCAGTGTCGCCCAGCGCACCCCCGCGTAGGACGAGCCGCGCCGATCCTCGGCGGGCACCAGCCCCAACCGCCGCCCGGCCAGTACGGCGATCGCCGCCTGCTCCGCCGCCACCGCCGCACGGGTGAACTCGGGCGGCCCGCACAGGCCGAGCGGATCCCCCGGCGCGGGCAGCGCCAGCCGGAACGACGTCAGCCCTTCGCCGCGCAGCTCCGCCAGGAACCCGCGCAACGGCACGTCAGACAGCTCCACGACCGAAGCGGAGACCACAGGAGGGGGAACGAGCGGTTCGGTGGCTGGGGACGCGTCCAGGGGCACGGCCACGAGCTGCGGGCCCGCGGCGCGTTCGACCCGGTCCACGGCCTCGTCCAGCCCGACGTGCCCGGTCAGCCAGGCGTTGCCCCAGGCGACGAGGGTGGCGGAGATCGGTGAATCGGTGCGCACCCGATCCACGATATGCGCTCGTCCTGCAATAGGTTTTGTCTGAGCGGGTTCGAACGGGAGGGGGACTGTCGTGGGCGGTCAGGTGCTTCAGCTGCAGGACGTTGCCGTCCGGAGGGACGGCGCCTCGCTCTTGCGCGGCATCGACTGGACCGTGCGCGAGGACGAACGGTGGGTCGTGATCGGTCCCAACGGCGCTGGCAAGACCACGTTGTTGCAGGTCGCGGCCGCATTGTTGTTTCCCACCGAAGGTTCGGTGGAGATCCTCGGCGAGCGTCTCGGCCAGACCGACGTGTTCGAGCTGAGGCCCAGGATCGGCCTGGCCAGTTCGGCGCTGGCCGAACGGGTGCCGCCCGAGGAGAAGGTCATCGACCTGGTGCTGACCGCGTCATACGCGATTCTCGGCCGTTGGACGGAGGAGTACGACTCCAACGACGTGACCCGCGCGGTCGAATTAATCGATCAACTCGGCTGCGCGCATCTGATCCGCCGGCGGTTCGGGACATTGTCGGAGGGTGAGCGCAAGCGGGTGCAGATCGCGCGGGCGCTGATGCCCGACCCGGAGCTGCTGCTGCTGGACGAGCCCGCCGCCGGGCTGGACGTGGCCGCCCGCGAGGATCTGGTCCGGCGGCTGTCCGCGCTGGCCCTGGACCCGAAGTCGCCGACCATGGTGCTGGTCACCCACCACGTCGAGGAGGTGCCGGCCGGGTTCACCCACATGATGCTGCTCCGGCATGGTTCGGTGGTCGAGCAGGGTCCGGTGGAGCAGGTGATGACGAGCGACAACCTGTCCAAGACGTTCGGGGTGCCGCTCGGCCTGGATCGCGGCGACAACGGCCGGTGGTACGCGCGGCCCTTCTGATATGTCGTCTTAATCCACGCGTATGAGTAAAACCAAATAGCATTCCAGCCGGGGTCAAAGACTGGAGTGAGAGCATGGTTGAGCTCATCGCCGCCCTGATCGTGGTTGGTGTCGCGGGATTTGCCCTGGCCAGAACGATCAGAATTGTGCCACAGGCAACCTCCAGAATCGTGGAGCGTTTCGGTCGTTATCACCGCACACTCAACGCTGGGCTCAACATCGTGGTGCCGTTCATCGACCGGATCAAGGTCGAAGTCGATCTTCGCGAGCAGGTCGTCACGTTTCCGCCGCAGCCGGTGATCACGTCGGACAACCTGGTCGTGTCGATCGACACGGTCATCTATTTCCAGGTGACCGATCCGAAGGCGGCGACGTACGAGATCGCGAGTTTCATCGTGGCGGTGGAGCAGTTGACCGTGACGACGCTGCGGAACGTGGTCGGCGGCATGGATTTGGAGCGCACGCTCACCTCGCGCGAGGAGATCAACAACGAACTGCGCGGGGTGCTCGACGACGCGACCGGCAAATGGGGTATTCGAGTCAACCGGGTGGAACTCAAGGCGATTGACCCGCCTGCTTCCATCCAGGACTCGATGGAGAAGCAGATGCGCGCAGACCGTGACAAACGCGCCGCCATCCTCACTGCCGAAGGCAGCAAGCAGTCCGCCATCCTCACCGCCCAGGGCGAACGCGAAGCCGCCGTCCTCAGGGCCCGCGGCGAAGCCGAAGCCGTCGTCCTCCGCGCCCAGGCCGAAGCCGAAGCCAAGGCCATGCGCGCCAAAGGCGAAGCCGACGCCATCTCCATGGTCTTCAAAGCCATCCACGACGGCGCTCCCGACGACCGCCTCCTCGCCTACCAGTACCTGAAAACCCTCCCCGAAATCGCCAAGGGCGACGCCAACAAACTCTGGATCGTCCCTTCCGAAATGGGCCGAGCCCTCGAAAACCTGGGCGGCTTCTTCAACCCCCAACGCGACACGACCGAGCCCACCCGCGCAGTCGAGTCCTCCCGCGACGCCGAAATCAACCGCGCCCCCGGTCCCGCGTCCCCCCAGGGCTCATAACAGGCATTGCCTGCCAGGCCCCGGGATTCGGACAACAGGCTGCGCTTGCGGGCCCGGGAAGTTGAACAACAGGCAGAGCCTGCGGGCCCACGATCAGAGCCTGCGAACCCGCCCTGCCGGGCTGACCCCTTTGGTGCCGGTACGGCGAGACGTGGGTCGGGCGTAAACGGCGCCGGATAACGGTGATTAACCCGACTCAGGCGGACTTGGGGTCGCCGTCTACGGGGTGTTCGACGAGGGCGAGGATGCGGTTGGACATGAAGCGGGCCGTGCGGACGGGGGTGCCGTTGCGGGTTACTTCGCTTACCTCGACGATGCTGCGGCCGGTCGTTACTTCGACGCGGCGGCCGGCTTTGGTTGCGACGACCTCGTAGGTGCGCGGGGTGCCGCCCGTATCGATGACGATTTCTACTCGATCCCCTTTCACACCCTTGTCATACCCACATTCGAGCATTTGTACGCATTTTTCAGGATGTCAGGAGTTTGGCGATCGCGGCCAGACCGACCACCACGATCACGCCGCGGAGCACCGGAGCAGGCAGTTTCCGGCCCAGCCGGGCACCGAAGAACCCGCCCACCGCCGAGCCGACCGCGATCAACACCACCGCCGTCCAGTCGACCTCGGCGATCAGGACGAACAGCAGCGCCGCCGCCGTGTTGACCAGCAGCGTGAGCAGGTTCTTGGCCGCGTTGACCCGCTGCAACTCCTCATCGAGGAACACCCCCAGCAGCCCGATCAGCACGACCCCCTGCGCCGCCCCGAAGTAGCCGCCGTACATGCCGGCCCCGAACACCCCCACCCACAGCCACGGCCCGCCATGCGGATGCGCGTACGTCCGCCGCTCGGCCAGCCAGATGTTCAGCTTCGGCTGCGCCACCACCAGCACACACGCCACCAGGATCAGCAGCGTCACGATCACCTTGAACGCCTGCTCCGGCAACCACAGCAGCAGCACCGCCCCCACCAGCGACCCCGCCACCGACGCCACACCCAGCCGCAGCATCCGCTCCCGCTGGCCGCTCAGCTCGGCCCGATACCCGAGCACACTGGCGACCCCGCCGGGAACCAGCCCGATGTTGTTGGACACGTTCGCCACCACCGGCGGCAGCCCCACCGCCAGCAACGTCGGAAACGTGATCAAGGATCCCGAGCCGACCACGGCGTTGATCCCCCCGGCCGCAATCCCAGCCGTGAATACCGCGATCGTCTCCAGCGGTGTCACCAAGAGCTCCTAACGCCCAACCGAGTCATAGAGCCCAGGTGCGCGTTTTATCCCCCTTGGACACAGACCTGGACTATGCCATCCTCCCGGAGCCGAGTTCGCAGCGAGGGTTGGGGTGCGGTGGCGGGCCCATGCACCACCGAGCCGTCGCCGACCCGGAAGACGCTCCCGTGCCAGGGACAGATCACACAGGGCGTGCCGTTGTCGGAGGCGAGCCGCCCCTGGTGCAGCGGCCCGGCCAGATGGGAGCAGCCATCGGCGAGAACGCTGACGGTAGTGCCGAGCCGGAGCACGAAAAGGTCGATGTACCCGAGACGGCGGACCACCGGCCGCCCGTTGGGCAGCCCCTGCAGGGAGCAGAGATCATGCCAGCCGGTCGGGACCAGGTGCGCGACCGACTCGGCGTGGTTGGCTCCCGCGGCCTGGCGGTAGGCCAGGTGCCCGCCGAGATACCCGGCCAGCCCGGCCGCCCCGAGCCCCGCGAAGGCAACCGTCCGCCCGGTACGGTTGCGCCCGGTGAGTCGCATGAGCAGCGAGGTGCCGTAGAGCCCCAGCGCGGTCAGATTCGCCAGCGCGTGCACGAAACCCACCCGCTGCTGCTCCCGATGCAACGACGACCAGTCCGTGATCCCAGCGGCGGCAGCAGGCAACGCCGCCGCCAACCCGGTCGCCAGCAACACCCGCGCCGCCCGCGGATCAGCCGAAGTCAGGTCAAGCACCGCCGTCGCCGCCATCGACCCCAACGTGACCATGGCCAACGGCGGATGAATCGGATGCCCAATCGGCACCCCATGCAGGAAATCACGCAACCGCCCCGGCCGAATCCTGGCCCGTACGGCCTTCGCCAGCACCCGGATCGGCGGATCAAGCCGACGGCTGTGCTCCAGCCGGTCGAGGGTTTCCGCAGGCTGAGTGATACGCGGAAACCGGCTATTCCGACGTGATTCGGTCGATTTATCCATCGATTTCACCCCCTGACACGACGTACCCGCGCGTTTGAGGCACGAACATCGAGGCATAGGAGGCCCCGGACGGCGGGGTGCCCGACACGTCAAGGCGCGAGATGTCCCCGGGCGACGGACATCTCCACCAATTCCGTCGCGAACGCCCCCAGCGTCGCCGACCCCGCCACGATGATCGCGACCTTCTCCAGCACCTGCGACGCCGTCACCTTGTACAGCGCCCAGGTGCCGCCCTCGTTGTGGTGGTTCGCCATGATCGGAGCGAGCCGGTCAAGGGCCTTCGCGAAACGCGCCTCCGGAGTCGCCCGTGCCTCGAACTCTTCCCAGAGCTCCTGGAACTCCCGCGCCTGCTCCGCCGGCAGCAAGCCGAAGATGCGCTCGGCCGCGGCCTGTTCGGCCGCCTCCTGGGCCTCCACCGCGACCACGTCGTAGATGAACGTGTCGCCGGCGTCGATTTCCACGATGTCGTGCACGAGCAGCATCCGTACCACTCGGTCCAGGTTCACGCCGGGTTCGGCGTGTTCTCCCATGACCATGGCCAGCATGCCGAGATGCCAGGAGTGTTCGGCGTCGTTCTCGCGCCGGGATCCGTCGATGAGCGTGTTGCGCCGGAGGACGCGCTTGAGTTTGTCGATCTCCAGAATGAACGTGATCTGGGCCTGCATGCGGTCCTGGTGGTGCGCGGTGGTCACGCGGGCAAGACTATTCCGCCGTGATCATCGTGTCGTCAGGATCACCGGAACCCCGTTGAACACGGCGTTGCCGGAGAGCGGGTCGATCACGTCCTCGTCGGTGAGCACGTTGGCGTTGACGCCCGCGTTCTTGGCCGCGACGGCCTGCGAACTGCCCGCGTGCCCCCACCCGTGCGGCAGGCTCACGACCCCCGGCATGATCGTGTCGGTCGGCTCCAGCGGCACGGTCAATTCGCCCTTCGCCGACCGTACTACCGCTTCCTGCCCGAGCCCCAGCCGCGCCACATCCGCCGGATTGATCTGCAGGGTGCACCGGTTGGTCCCGCCCACCAGCGGCCCCACATTGTGCAGCCAGCTGTTGTTGGACCGCAGGTGACGCCGCCCGATCAGCAGAAACTCCGGTATTTCCGCGGACAGCCGGGCGCGGAGCCGTACCAGATCGGCCACGATCCCCGCCGGGGCCAGTTCGACCCGGCCCGACGCCGTCGCCAGGTTGCCCGGAAGCCGGGGCTCCAACGCCCCGAGGTCGATCCCGTGCGGATTCTCGCGCAGCTTGCGCAGGGACAGCTCACCACCGGCCCATTCGCCGTAAGGACCGAGCCGCAGCATCGCGTCCAGGCGCAGCTCCGCGCCCGAAGACCCGTCCAGCGCGGCGCGCAACTCGGCGGCGTCGCCCGCCTTGCGCAGCATCCCGTCCAGAATGAGCTCGTCCAGCAGCGCCGGATCCGCGTCCGCCCCCTGCCCGGAGGCGATCATCGCCAGCCGGGCCAGGATCTCGGTCTCCGGCGGCGCGCCGTCCAGCGGCAGCGCGGGAGGCGAATACCTGACGTAGTTCCGCACCGCGAACCCCAGCAACGCGAAGTCGAAATGCCCGGAGTTGAGCATCCGCGGCGGCGGCAGGATCACATCCGCATGCCGCGTCGTCTCGTTCAGGTACGGATCGACGCTCACCATGAACTCAAGCCCCCGGAACGCCCGATCCAGCCGCGCGCCGTTGGGCGCCGACAGCACCGGATTCCCCGCGATCGTGATCAGCGCCCTGACCTGGCCCTCGCCCGGCGTCTCGATCTCATCGGCCAGCGTCGCCACCGGCAGCTCACCGTTGGCCTCCGGCAGCCCCCGCACCCGACTGTGCCACCGCCCCGTCTGGTACGGCTTGCGCCGCTTCGCCCCCTCGGTCGCCGGCCGCGCGAACATGGCCCCACCCGGCCGGTCCAGATTCCCGGTGAGCACATTCAGCACATCCACCAGCCACTGGGTGATCGTCCCGAACTCCGCCGTACACGTCCCGATCCGGGCGTAAACCGCGGCACTCGGCGCCGCGGCGAGTTCACGCGCCAGCCGTACGATCACGTCGGCGGGCACCCCACAGGCCCGCGCCGCGACCTCGGCGGTGAAGTCCGCGACCGCGCCCTCGACCTCCGCCAGCCCGTTGACCGGCGCGTTCACCGTCACCAGCCGTTCGGCGAAGAGCGTGTGCGCGATCCCGGCGAGCAGATACGCATCCGTCCCCGGCCGGACGAACACATGCTCATCGGCCAGGTCCGCGGTCCGGGTCCGGCGCGGATCGACGACGACCAGCCGGCCGCCCCGCTTCCTGATCGCCTTCAGCCGCCCGGGAAAGTCGGGCGCGGTGCAGAGCGAGCCATTGGACTCCAGCGGATTGGCGCCCAGCATGAGCAGATAGTCGGTCCTGTCCAGGTCGGGCACCGGGATCGCCAGCGGATCACCGAACATCAGGCCGCAGGAGACGTGCTTGGGCATCTGGTCGGCGGTGCTGGCGGAGAACACGCTCCTGGTGCCGAGGCTGCGGATGACGGCGCCGCCGTAGAGCGCCCCGGCCATCGTGTGCGCGCTCGGATTCCCCAGGTAGATCGCCCGCGCCGGCCCGGGTACGGCGGCCAGCCCCCGCTCGACCGCGGCGAACGCCTCCGGCCAGGAGACCTCGCGCCACCCGTCGCCGTCCCGGACGAGCGGCGCCCGCAGCCGGTCAGGGTCCTCGTCGAGCCGCCCGAGCGACGCCCCCTTGGGGCAGATGTATCCCTTACTGAAGGGATCTTCCCGATCGCCACGCACATCAGTGACATGTCCGGCATCGTCTACCGTGATCTTCAGGCCGCATACGGCCTCACAGAGCGGGCAGGTTCGGTGGACGACGCTCATGCGCGCTCCTCTGTGGAAGACGGAAGCCCCAGAACCGAATATAGCTCTGTTCTGGGGCCTCCTGGCGCCCTGACGCCCCCGCGGACCGCCAAGGCACCCTTCTGAACCGTCTCCTGCGGGGAGGCGCGGGAAAGGGTTCAGCTCAGTAGGGCCATTCGGCCGGCCTCTTCTACTTCCTGAACGAGGTCGAAGCGTGGGTCGCGGTACTGCCGGGCACCGAACCCGGCCCGCTTTATGGTCCATTCCAGCTCGTAGGCCCATCGGTCCTGGTCGGCGCAGAGCGCCCGGTCCGCTCCGTCAAGAAGCAGTATGAGCTGGGCCTTGCATAGCAAGAGGGCGTTGGTACCGTGGATGTGCATAGGAGACTCCTTTTCGGTGGCTTCGACTGGAGCTCTCAGGCCGGGTCGTCGGTGGCAGCCTTCGACCCGGCCTTTTCCTTGCCTCATCGCAAGGACGTCTTCGGGGGTTGGGGGAACGGCGCCTTTGCCGGATTCCGCGCCCAGGCCGGACGATCATCGGCGGGCTCGGTGATCTTTAATGTTCCTTCCTGTTTAAATGGTCGCTCAGAAGACAATTGTCTGCAAGACGTGACGTAAGAAAATCCCTCGTATGCGTGCAATGGCACGTGCAATTTGCATACGATGGGGGGCAGGTCCCTCCGACAGGGACCGTCCAGCCCAGCGTGCGAGTTCGTAGGGGACGGTGGCGGAGATGGCAGATTTCGAGGCATCCACGCCGCGCCGCCGACGGCTCGGCAGGGAGTTACGCCGGCTCCGCGAAACCACTGATATGACCGGTGAGGAAGCGGCGCGGCGGCTGAGCTGGTCCGCCGCGAAGTTGAGTCGTATCGAGACCGCCAGGACGCTCCCCAGCGAGGACGACATCACCGCCCTGCTCAACCTGTACGGGGTCGATGGTGTGGTCTTAGGGGAAATATTGAAAATCCGCAAGGACGCCACCCAAAAAGGCTGGTGGGAGAAACACGGCGCGGCCCTTGACCAGGGCTTCGTCGCATATATGGGGCTTGAGGCTGAAGCACGCGAGATGCGCAACTGGGAGCCCCACGTGGTTCCCGGCCTTCTCCAGACTGAGGACTATGCACGGGCGCTCCTCGGGAACGTCATCCAGCCGATCAATCAGATTCCGCCGGTGTGGCTGCACAGCCGGGTCGAGGCGCGCATGCAGCGCCAGCAACGCCTGCTGTACACCGAGGAACCCCTGACTCTGCTGGCGATCTTCGACGAGGCGGTGCTCCGCCGCATGGTGGGTGATCCGGCCGTGATGCGGAGGCAACTCCAGCACATGGACGACATCTCCGAGAAGGAGAACGTCGAGTTACGGATCATCACCCAGTCCACCCAGTTGCCGATGACCACAGGCCCCTTCGTCCACTTCAAGTTTCCCGACGTCACTGACATCGTCTGCCTGGAAGACCTCACGGGCACACGTTTCATCGAGGATCCGGAAGCCGTCTTCGTCTACGAACGAGCCTTCGACTACCTCATGAAGGTAGCGCTGAGCGAGCCCACTTCGCGGCGTTTCATTCGGGACACGATGGCGTACTGGCAGGCGTAAGCCCGCCGAAGGCGCGGATATGGATAGGCAGTCGATGGGCACCAGCGATGTTGTGTGGAAGAAGAGTTCCGCGAGTTCTAATGGCAACTGCGTGGAGGTCGCCCGCCTGAATGGCGGGAATGTGGCGGTCCGGGACAGTAAGGATCAAGCCGGGCCTACTTTGATCTTCACGCCCAGCGAATGGGTGGCATTCGTCCAGGGCGTGAAGGGTTCAGAATTCGATCTGTAGCCGAGCGTGAAAACGGCTCCGATGCCTTAACACCGGAGCCATGTGCGGGTGACCTCGGCGCTGGCCTTCCGTCCCAGGGCATGCCAGCGCACCAGGCAGGCAGACCGAGCCTGATCAGGCCGACCACCTACTCCCTCGCCCGCATCATTTCATGATCCGAAGCCCTGCCAAGCCAGCGTGATTGTCTATTACATCGCCCATCTCGATGCCTTGTGTCTGATTTGTTGTGAAATAATATGAATTAGCCCTGATTCCATGGCCTTGAGGTATTGGTCGTATCCATTCATACTTACTGTGCCTTCGACGAAAAGGGGTGGGCGGTGCCGACGATCGATGTGTCTGAGGCTGACTGGCGCAAGAGCCGCCATAGCACCAACGGGAACTGCGTTGAGATCGCCCAGGTGGGCGGTACCCACGTGGGCATCAGAGACAGCAACGATCTGAGCGGGGCGGTTCTGATCGTGACGGTCGAAGATTGGCGGGTTCTCGCCGCCGGGATCAAGGATGGGGAGTTCGATTTCTAAGGGCCTGTGAGGGCCCTTACGCGTGAAAGGCCCGCGCTCTCCGGAGGGGACGCAGGCCTTTCGCGTGTCTTAACCCGATGTGTATCTGACTACAGAATCACTGCACGCCGAGCCCCTGCGCGACGCTGTCGCCCAGGTCCTTGTGGACGTTGGTCCAGTACTCGACGACCCGCTTCTTCATGTCGCCGGTGACCTCGGGTGCCGACGCGTGGCCGACGATGTTGGTGACCAGGTGGGCGCGGTCGGTGTCGGAGAGCACGTTCTCCCACAGTGCGCGCGGCTGCGTGAAGTCGTCGTCCTCGGCGTGGATGGCGTTGGCGGCGCGCATGATCTCGCCGGTCACGTAGTAGTTCTCGCCCTCGAACAGCGCGGGGTCGGCGACCGGGCCGCCCATGGAGTTGGGCGCGTAGACCGGGTCGGTGGAGTTGGCGTACCGCATCGCGCCGTCCTTGTTGTAGCTGTTGACGGGCGACTTCGGCGCGTTGATCGGGAGTTGCAGGTAGTTCGGCCCGATCCGGTAGCGATGCGTGTCGGGGTAGGAGAACAGGCGGCCCTGGAGCATCTTGTCCGGCGAAGGCCCGATGCCCGGCACGAAGTTGGACGGCTCGAAGCTGGCCTGCTCCACCTCGGCGAAGTAGTTGTCCGGGTTCCGGTTCAGGGTGAACTCGCCGATCGTGATCTCGGGGTAGTCCGCGTGCGGCCACACCTTGGTCACGTCGAACGGGTTGAACCGGTAGTCGGCGGCGGCGTCGAACGGCATGATCTGCACGTTCACCCGCCAGGACGGGTGGTCGCCTGACTTGATCGCGTTATACAGATCGCGGATGTGCAGGTCGCGGTCCTGCCCGACGGCCGCGGCCGCCTCGGCGTCGGTGAAGTTCGCCACACCCTGATTGGTACGGAAGTGGTACTTCACCCAGAACCGCTCACCGGCCGCGTTGTACCAGAGGAAGGTGTGCGAGCCGAAGCCGTGCATGTGCCGCCAACTGCGCGGGGTGCCGCGGTCGGTCATCAGGAAGGTGACCTGGTGGGCGGATTCTGGGGACAGGGTCCAGAAGTCCCACTGCATGTTGTTGTCGCGCAGGTGGTTGTCGGCGCGCCGCTTCTGGCTGTGGATGAAGTCGGAGAACTTCTGCGGGTCGCGGATGAAGAAGATCGGGGTGTTGTTGCCGACCAGGTCGTAGTTGCCCTCGTCGGTGTAGAACTTCATCGCGAAGCCGCGCGGATCCCGCTGGGTGTCGGGGCTGCCCAGCTCACCGGCCACCGTGGAGAACCGGATGAACATCGGGGTCTCCATGCCCGGCTGGAACAGCCCCGCCTTGGTGAACTGGCTGACATCCTCGGTGATCCTCAGGAAGCCGTGGGCGCCGCCGCCCTTGGCGTGCACGACCCGCTCGGGGACGCGCTCGCGGTCGAAGGCGGCAAGTTTCTGGATCAGATAGTGGTCCTGCATCAGCAGCGGGCCGTTGACGCCCACTGACAGCGAGAATTCGTCACTGGGCGCGGCTATGCCCGCGTCCGTTGTGGTGATCGGCCGGTCAGTCATGGTGGGGTCCTCCGATTTGCTCCTCGTTGAGCGGTCCCGTCTCTCCCACCTGCCCCAAATTAGGAGATATATCTGAATCACTCAAGTAAAGGAATAATTCCAGTCTTATGGTGATGTGCTGGGAGGTTCCGCTGTGGTGCTGCCCGGACAGGGGTCCGAGATGGCATGCTCAGGGGCGTGAAGAGCAATTTGGTGACCGTGATCGTGCTCGCGGTCCTTGCCCTGGGCTGCAGCGCGGCCGAGGGGGAGCCGGTTTCCGAGTCGTCGGGGGAGTCCGAGCCCACGGCCACGGCGTCGCCGAAACCGGAGCGGGAGCCGTACACGATCGCGTTCGGCGGGGACGTGCACTTCGAGGGAGTGCTGCGGACCCGGCTGGACGCCAATCCGCGGACCGCGCTCGGGTCGATCGCCAAGGTGCTCAGCCGGGCCGACCTGGCCATGGTCAATCTGGAGACGGCGGTGACCACGGGCGGCACGCCCGCGCCCGGCAAGCAGTACACGTTCCGGGCGCCGGCCACCGCGTTCACGGCGCTCAAGGCGGCCGGGGTGGACGTCGCGTCGATGGCGAACAACCACGGCATGGACTACATGGACAGTGGGCTGCAGGACACGCTGGCCGCGATCAAGCGCACCAAGTATCCGATCGTCGGGATCGGGAAGAACGCGGCGGAGGCGTACCGGCCGTGGCGGACCACGGTGAACGGGAACCGGGTCGCGATCATCGGGGCCACCCAGGTGCTGGACGCCGAGTTCATCTCGGCCTGGACGGCCACCAGCAGCAAGGGCGGGCTCGCCTCGGCCAAGGAGGAAGGGCGGCTGCTGCAGGCGGTCCGGCAGGCCAGGAAGAACTCCGACACTGTGATCGTGCACCTGCACTGGGGCACTGAGCTGCAGAAATGCCCCAACGAGGCGCAGCGGTCACTGGCCCCGAAGCTGGTCGAGGCGGGCGCCGACGTGGTCGTGGGCGGGCACGCGCACATCCTGCTCGGCGCCGGATATCTCGGCAAGAGCTACGTGAGTTACGGGCTCGGCAACTTCGTGTTCTACAACTGGGGGCCGGACACCGGGCAGACTGGGGTGCTCACGCTGACCATCAACGGCCGCCGGGTGCTGAAGGACCAGTGGACTCCGGCGCGGATCAATGGCGGGATTCCGGTGCAGGTCACCGGGTCCGCGGGGCGGCAGGCGACGGCCAACTGGCGGGCGCTGCGCGGCTGCACCGGCCTGACGGCAAAACCCGCCTAGTTGGAGTCACCGGAATTTCAGCGGCCCGCCATGGTGGCGGACGCGGGTCCGGTACTACCGTCCACTCATGACGCAGCGGTCGCAGTACATTCTCGATGTCCTCCTCGCCGAATTCGGGGACTCGATCGGCCGGGAACCGGCGGCGTTCCGGCGCAAGTTCCGGAAGATGGCGGCGACGCCGTTCGCGTTCTACCGGGGTAGCGCGTGCCTGTTCTACGCGGATCTGTCCGGCGAACTGGCCGACGACTCCTATCTGGACGACGTCACCCGCCGCGTCTGGATCCACGGCGACCTGCACGCGGAGAACTTCGGCACCTACATGAACGCCTCCGGGGTGCTGGTGTTCAACGTCAACGACTTCGACGAGGCGTATGTCGGGCCGTACACCTGGGATCTGAAGCGGTTCGCGGCGAGCGTCGCGCTGATCGGGTACGCGAAGGCGCTCTCCGATGATGTGATCAGCCGGTTGGTGGGGGATTTCGCGCACTCCTACCTGGGCGAGCTGCTCGGGATCGCGCACGGCGGCGACGACGCGATCGGGTCGCTGACCCTGGACACGACCACCGGCGTGCTGCACCGGGTGCTGCAGACCGCGCGGCTGAACACCCGGGTGTCGATGCTCGACCTGGAGACCACGATCGACAGCTTCGAGCGGCGGTTCACGATCACCGAGAGCCGGTTGCCGGTGGACGCGATCACCCGGGCGACGGTGATCGAGGCGTTCCACGAGTACCTGGGCACGCTGCCCGCGCCGCTCAGCCCGGTCGAGCACGTGATCAAGGATGTGGCGCTGCGGAAGGGCATCGGGATCGGGTCGGCCGGGCTGCCGTCCTACAACCTGCTGCTCGAAGGGCACACGCAGGCGCTGGAGAACGACGTGATCCTGTACATGAAGCAGGCGCAGGTGCCGGCGGTGGCGCGGTATATCACCGACGAGAAGGTGCACGGATATTTCCGGCATCAGGGGCATCGCACGGCGGAGTCGCAGCGGGCCCTGCAGGCCTACGCCGATCCGTGGCTGGGCTACACGGTGCTCAACGGGGTCGGGCAGATGGTCGCCGAAGTGTCGCCGTACTCGGCGGATCTGGACTGGAGCGACGTCAACGAGCCGGGCGACCTGTCCTCGGTGGTGCGGGACCTCGGGCGGGCGGTGGCCCGGATGCACTCGGTCGCCGACGACGAGTCCAGCCACGACCTGGTCGACTTCTCCACCGAGGAGGCCATCGCGACCGCGGTGGACGGCGATCACGATGGATTTGTCGCGATGCTGGTGGATTTCGCGCACACCTACGGCGCGCGGGCCCGCCAGGACCACCAGCTTTTTGTGGATCTGTTCCGCAACGGGAGCTTCCCAGGGCTTTAGATGGCCGCATGCGATGGATCGAATCCGGCGGCGTCCGGCTCGCGCTCGTCGAGCAGGGCGACCGGAGCCGCCCGACCCTGCTCCTGCTGCACGGCTACCCCGACACCCACCGCGTCTGGGACGAGATCGTCCCCCTCCTGACCAGCCGCTTCCACCTCGTCCGGTACGACATCCGCGGCGCGGGCCACTCCACCGCCCCCCGCGGGACCCGGCACTACGCCTTCGACCACCTGATGGCCGACCTGACCGCGGTACTGGACGAGATCGGCAAGCCGAGGGTGCACCTGGTCGGGCACGACTGGGGGTCGCTCCAGGGCTGGGAGGCCGCCCTCCGGTTCCCGGACCGGCTGGCCTCCTTCACCAGCTTCGGCGGCCCCGGGCTCGACCACGCGGCCCGCTTCATGCGCGGCCCCGGCGCGCTAGGGCAGGCGCTGCGATCGTGGTACATCGGCGCGTTCCAGCTGCCGTACCTGCCGGAACTGGCCTGGCGGACGTTCGGGCCACGCGCCCTGGCCCGGTTCCTGCGCGTCACCGAGGGACTGGCCGGACGCCCCGGCCATCCCGCCGCCAGTCTGGTCCGCGACGGGATGAACGGGGTCAACCTCTACCGGGCCAACATGTTCCCCCGACTTCGGGCACCCAGGGCGAACCCCGTTGTCACCATCCCGGTCCAGCTGATCGAGACCACCCGCGACAGGTTCGTGTCGCCGAAGCTGGTCCGGGCCGCCGACGGATGGGTACCGGAGCTCCGCTACCGTCGGCTGGCCGCCGGGCACTGGGCGCAGCGCAGCCACCCCGCCGAGATCGCCGGATTGATCGCTGATTTCGTGGACAGCGCCCAAAATGGCCAACTAGCCGGTAAGACCTGACCCTTGCTCTGAAGAACGGGCAAAATAGGAACGTGTCCAGCCAGCCTCTTGACGACTCCGACGATGCGGAAACCTCCTCCTTACGCCGGCAGCCCACGCAGCGCCGCAGCGCCCGCCGGGTCGAGCGCATGCTCGACGCGTGCGCCGCACTCCTGGACGAAGTCGGCTACGAAGCGTTGTCGACCACCCGCATCGCCGAGCGCGCCGGGGTCGCGATCGGCTCCGTCTACCAGTTCTTCCCCGACAAACGGGCCATCAGCCAGGCGCTCACCCGGCGTAACGTCGAACTCTTCGTGTCCAGGGTCGGCCGCCGGTTCATGTCGGAGGACCTGGACGGCTGGTGGGGCGCGGTCGACACCATCATCGACGAATACGTCGACATGCACCGGACCGTGCCCGGCTTCCGCTCCCTGCACTTCGGCGACGCGGTCGACCTCAACCTGCTCGACTCGGTCTCCGACAACAACACGGTGATCGCCGGCCGCCTCCGCGCCATGCTCCTCGACGAGTACGGCATGGCCGACAGCGCCCGCCTCGACCTGGCCGTCCTGGTCGCCGTGGAAGCCGGGGACGCGGTGCTCAAACTGGCGTTCCGCCGGGACCCCGGCGGCGCGCCCGAGATCATCGCCCAGGCCAAAGAGCTGATCCGCAGCTACCTCTCCCGCCAGCTTCGGGAACGCTCCTGAGATAACCCGCTACCGCGGGATCGTGGGGATTGGCGGGAGTTCTGGGCGCCGGCACGGTCTGGTCAGTCGTCTCGTCGAGCTGTGCCCGCAATCGGGCCAGCTCCCGCTTCGTCTGGTCATATGCCTCCATCCGGGCGGACGCGTATCCCGCCATTCCCGGGAGCGCCGCCGACAGCACGGCCGCGCACACGAGCGTGAAGGTCGTCTGCTTGGATCCGGACACCGCAGCCCCTTCCCCTGACGAACCTCACAGCAATATGCCCGGGACCGGCACCGACACACGCTCTGTAGGAGATCATGTGCGAATCGTGGTCAGACGAATGCCTGCCGTTGTCCGGGCAAAGACCGCCCGCTCTCGATAGCCTCATCCCTGTGGCACATGTGACGCGGGAGCAGCTTGATCGACTGCTCGAACAGGCCCTTCTTCTCGACGACCACGGTGCCCTCGCCCGTCAGCTGGACGTGCTCGCCCAGGCGTACGAGACCGGCGAGGTGTCGAGGGCGGCGATCCTCGTCCTGGCGGCGGAGGAGTGGCGGCAGTCGGGCCAACCGGCGGCCGCGCTCGACCGATTCCAGCAGGCGGCCGACGACGGCGGCGAGGTGCCGGTGGACCCGCGCGCGGGCATCGCCGACACGCTGTTCGAACTCGAACGCCCCGACGAGGCGCGCGACATGATCGCCACGATCGGCCAGGCCGGCTGGACCCCCGCCACGGCCCTCACCATCGCCGAGACCCTCGCCGCGTACGGTGACCTGAACGGCGCCCACATCTGGGCCACCGACGGCGTCGACGCCTGCCCGCCCGGACTGCTCCGCGAGGCCCTGCTGCGGACCCGCTACCGCATCCGCATCGACCTCGGCCTCCCGGAGGACGACCTCGACGCGCTGCTGGACCTGTCGCGCTAGAAACGCGAAGAGAGGGAAGCCGCTCGGGCACCCCTCTCCTGGCTTTCCGTCACGGAACTGGCTTTCCGTCACGGCACGCTTTCCGTCACGGCACCAGAGTGTCGCTCAGCAGACTCTCGGCGATCTCGGTGACCGCTTCCGGCGCTTTTTCCAGGGCTGGCGTCTTGGGCAGCACCGAGGTCAACGACGGGCTCTCCCCGGCGGTGTCCGCGACGCCGGGCGCGTCTGGCGTCGTCGGGGCCTCGGGCAGTCCCGAGGTGGCCGGGATCCCGGCGGCGAGACCGCTCAGCTCACCCGGCATCCCCTTGGCGATCACCAGATTGGGCATGGGTGACTTCGGCGTCCCCGGAAACAGCGGCACTCCCGGCAGATCCGGCAGACTGCCCAGCGCGCTCGCGTCCGCCAGGCCGGGCACCGAGGGCACTGCTGCCATGTCCTCCGTGTCCGGCAGGCCGTCCACCCCCGGCAGCGCCGGCAGCCCGGAACCGGCCGCGAGCCCCGCCGCGTCGGCCACGCCGAGCGCTCCCGACGCCGTCGACAGCCCAGGCAGCCCCGCGATGGCGGCCAGCTGGTAGGCCCGCTGCGGATCCCGGCCGCACGGCAGCACCGTGAGCACGCCGGTCCGCCCCACGGCCACCAGGGCCGTGCCGACGGCGGACCTGGCGTTCCGTCCGGCGACCGTGCCCGTCGCCGCCGTGACCTGGTTGGCGACCTTGTTGGCGAGGCCGGTCACCACGGCCCGCGCGCAGCCGTCCGCCGCCTGGGCCTGGCCGGCGGTCGCGCCGAACCAGCCGAACCCGGTCGTCACCCCGAACGTGACCGCGGCCAGCACGGCGCAGCACCGTGCGATTGGGCGTTCACTGATGCCTGACACGCATGTCCCCCTGTTTGCTGACGGTAGTCCGACAAGCGCCGAACGTAGCAGCGGCCCCAAGGGGCGGGGCGGGCTTGCCCCAAGCGTGGCGAAGACCTTACGCGGCTTCGGCGGGTCGCACGATCAGCTTGTCGGTGCCGCCGTCCAGGTCGACGACGACCTCCTCGCCGTCCCGGATCTCGCCCGCCAGCAGCTCCTTGGCCAGCTGGTCGCCGATCGCCGACTGCACCAGCCGCCGCAGCGGACGCGCGCCGTACATCGGGTCGTAGCCGGTCAGCGAGAGCCAGTCCCGCGCGGCCCGGGTCACCGTGAGCGTCAGCCGCCGGGCCGACAGCCGCCGGGCCAGGTGCTCCACCTGCAGGTCCACGATCTGGGACAGCTCCTCGGAGCCGAGCGCGTCGAACAGGATCACGTCGTCCAGCCGGTTCAGGAACTCCGGCTTGAACGCGGTCCGCACCGCCGCCATCACGGCCTCCCGCTTGGCCCCGTTCTCCAGCTGCGGATCCACCAGGAACTGCGACCCGATGTTGGAGGTCAGGATCAGGATCGTGTTCCGGAAGTCGACCGTGCGGCCCTGCCCGTCGGTCAGCCGCCCGTCGTCGAGGACCTGGAGCAGGATGTCGAAGACCTCCGGGTGCGCCTTCTCCACCTCGTCCAGCAGCACCACCGTGTACGGCCGCCGCCGGACCGCCTCGGTCAGCTGGCCACCCTCCTCATACCCGACATATCCGGGCGGGGCGCCGACCAGCCGGGCCACGCTGTGCTTCTCGCTGTACTCGCTCATGTCGATCCGGGTCATCGCCCGCTCGTCGTCGAACAGGAAGTCGGCCAGCGCCTTGGCCAGCTCGGTCTTGCCGACGCCGGTCGGGCCCAGGAACAGGAACGAGCCGGTCGGCCGGTCCGGGTCGGAGACGCCCGCGCGGGCCCGCCGGACCGCGTCAGAGACGGCCTGCACGGCCGCCCGCTGCCCGATCAGACGTTTGCCCAGTTCGTCCTCCATCCTGAGCAGCTTGGCGGTCTCGCCCTCCAGCAGCCGCCCGGCCGGAATGCCGGTCCAGGCGGAGATGACCTCGGCGATGTCGTCGGGGCCGACCTCCTCCTTGACCATGGTCTGCTCGCGCTGGGCCGCCTGGGTGGCCTCGGCCAGCTCCTTCTCCAGGCGGGGCACCTCGCCGTACATGAACCTGGCGGCCTCTTCGAACTTGCCGTCGCGCTGGGCCCGCTCGGCCGCGCTGCGGGTGTCGTCGAGCTGTTTCTTCAGCTCGCCGACCCGGTTCAGCCCGGCCTTCTCCTGCTCCCACCGGCCGACCAGGCCGTTCAGGTCCTCCTGGCGGTTGGCCAGCTCCTCGCGCAGCTTCTCCAGCCGCTGCAGGCTGGCCTCGTCGGTCTCCTTGGCGAGCGCCAGCTCCTCCATCTTCATCCGGTCCACCACGCGCTGCAGCTGGTCGATCTCGACCGGGCGGGAGTCGATCTCCATCCGGAGCCGGCTGGCCGCCTCGTCCACCAGGTCGATGGCCTTGTCCGGCAGGAACCGCGCGGTGATGTAACGGTCGGAGAGGGTGGCGGCGGCGACCAGCGCGCCGTCGGAGATCTGCACCTGGTGGTGGGCCTCGTAGCGGCCCTTCAACCCGCGCAGGATGGCGATGGTGTCCTCCGCGCTCGGCTCGCCCACATACACCTGCTGGAAGCGGCGCTCCAGCGCCGGATCCTTCTCGATCCGCTCGCGATACTCGTCCAGGGTGGTCGCGCCGATCATCCGCAGCTCGCCGCGGGCCAGCATCGGCTTGAGCATCTGGCCGGCGTCCATCGCGCCCTCGGCCGCGCCCGCGCCGACCATGGTGTGCAGCTCGTCGATGAACGTGACGATCTGCCCGTCGCTCTCCTTGATCTCGTGGAGTACGGCCTTCAGCCGCTCCTCGAACTCGCCCCGGTACTTCGCGCCCGCCACCATCGCGCTCAGGTCGAGCGAGACCAGCCGCTTGTTGCGCAGGCTCTCCGGCACGTCGCCGGCGACCATGCGCTGGGCCAGGCCCTCCACCACGGCGGTCTTGCCGACGCCCGGCTCGCCGATCAGCACCGGGTTGTTCTTGGTCCGGCGGCTGAGCACCTGCACCACCCGGCGGATCTCGGCGTCCCGGCCGATCACCGGGTCGAGCTTGCCGTTCCTGGCCCGCTCGGTCAGGTCCACGCCGTACTTGGCCAGCGCCTGGTAGGTGTCCTCGGGGGTCTCGCTGGTCACCCGGGCGTGGCCGCGCACCTTCTCGAACGCGTCCAGCAGCGCGTTCGGGGTCGCGCCCTGGGCCTTCATCAGGTCGGCGATCTGACCGCCGTCGGTGGCCAGGCCGACCAGCAGGTGCTCGGTCGAGACGTAGTCGTCCTGCAGCTGCTTGGCCCGCTGGGCGGCCGTGTTGAGCACGGTCAGCAGCTGACGGGAGGTCGCCGGCGCGCTCACCGTCGCACCCTGCGCCTTGGGCAGCCCGGCCAGCAGATGCTCGGCCTGGGTGCGCAGCACCTTCCAGTCCGTCCCGACGGCCTCAAGCAGCGGAACGGCCGTGCCCCCCGTCTGGGCGAGCAACGTGGTCAGCAAATGGGCAGGCGATATTTCGGGATTGCCCTCCGCCGCCGCCCGACGCATGGCCCCCGCCAGCGCTTCCTGACTCTTCTGCGTGAGCTTGTAATCCATTACACGGCCTCGCTTCGCTCGGCGGCCCGGCCGCTTGGCGGCCGGTGTCTTCCCTCGTCACTCCGGCCGCTCCGCGACCTGCGTTCCTCAGTCCAGACACCGGCGCGGCCGGGCAGTTCCTACAAATGACAAATGAAATAGGGCTAAGCGGGGGGAAGTTGGTAGCGGATCAAGGCTCTGATCATGGTGAGTTCGCCGCGCAGGCGGGATAGTTCGTCGCGTTGGCGCAGGTTCTCGGTTTCGAGTTCGAGGATGCGCTTGATCCCCGCGAGGTTGATGCCCTCCTCCTGGGAGAGGCGCTGGACCTCGCGGAGCAGGATGATGTCGCGGGTCGAGTAGAGCCGGCCGCGGCCGGCGGTGCGGCCGGGGCTGACCAGGCCGAGGCGGTCGTACTGCCGGAGGGTCTGCGGGTGCAGGCCGGACAGCTGGGCCGCGACGGAGATCACGTAGACGGGTGTTTCATCGGACAGGTCGAAGAAATTGGCGTCCATCGGCTACAACTCGCTTCTGGCCTGCTTGATCAGTTCCTCGCGTAGGTCCACACCTTCGGTCGCGTCCCGGAACTGCTCCAGCGCGGCTCTGGCCTTGTCGTCCAGGTGTTCCGGGACGGTCACCTGGACCGAGACGAGCAGGTCGCCCTTGGTGCCGTCCTTGCGGGCCGCGCCCCGGCCGCGGACCCGGAAGGTGCGCCCGTTGGGGGTGCCCTCGGGGATGCGGAGGGTGACCGGCATGCCGCGCAGGGTCGGCACCTTGATCTCGGCGCCCAGCGCGGCCTCAGGGAACGTCACCGGGACGGACACGGTGAGGTTCTCGCCGCTGCGGCCGAACACCGGGTGCGGCTGCACGTGCACCAGGACGTAGAGGTCGCCGGCCGGGCCGCCGTTCTCGCCGGGGGCGCCCTTGCCCTTGAGTTTGATGCGCTGGCCGTCGCCCACCCCGGCGGGGACGCGGGCCTGGATGTTCCTGGTGCTCTTGCCCCGCCCGCTGCCCTCGCAGACCGGGCACGGGTCGTCCACCAGCAGGCCGCGGCCGCGGCAGTCGCGGCACGGCTCGGAGAAGGCGAAGTTGCCCAGGTTGCGGCTGGCCGCCCCGGTGCCCTCACAGGTCGGGCAGACTCGCGGCGTGGTGCCCGCCTTCGCCCCGGTGCCCGCGCAGGCCGCGCAGGCCGAGGAACTGGTCAGCCGGAGCGAGACGGTCGCGCCGTCCACCGCCTCGGCGAACGACAGCGTCACCTCGGACTCGATGTCCTGGCCGCGCCTGGCCCGGCCGGCCGAGCTGGGGCGCTGGCTGCCGCCCCGGTTGAAGATGCCGCCGAACAGGTCGCCGATGCGCTCGCCGGTGCCCTGCTGGCCGCTGCCCCCGAACAGGTCGCCGAAGTCGAAGCCGCCCCGGGCGCCCCCCGGGGTGCGGGAGTAGCCGCCCAGGCCGGAGCCGAACAGGGTGCGCGCCTCGTCATACTCCTTGCGGCGCTTGATGTCGGACAGCACGTCGTAGGCCTCGGAGACCTCCTTGAACTTCTCCTCGGTCTCGGTGTTGCCCTTGTTCGCGTCCGGGTGGTACTGCCGGGCGAGCTTCCGGTAGGCCTTCTTGATGTCGTCGGGGGTCGCGGTCTTGGGCACACCAAGGACGGCGTAGTAGTCCTTCTCCAGGTAGTCCTTGGTGCTCATCTACCGCTTCCTCCGGTTGTGCTGCCGCATATGTGATCGGGGTCCCCTCCCGGCGCGCGGGAGGGGGCTCCCGGGGAATTGTCAGTCTTTTTCCGGCTCGTCGGCGAGCACGTCTCCGCCGTTGCCGACCTCTTCTTCCGGCGCGGGCGCCGGGGCCTCCCCGCCGTCCTCCGGCTCGGCCACGGCCACCCGCGCGGGGCGCAGGATCCGCTCGCCGATCCGGTATCCGGGCTGGAGGATCTCGACGCAGGTCGGCTCGGTCACCTCGGACGAGTAGCTGTGGATCAGCGCCTCGTGCACGGTCGGGTCGAACGGGTCGCCCTTCACCCCGAAGGTGGTCAGGCCGAGCTTGCCGACCGCCGCCTCCAGCGACTCGCTCACCTTGGCGAAACCGCCGGTGAGCTCGCCGTGGTCGCGGGCCCGGCCGATGTCGTCGAGCACCGGCAGCAGCTCGGTCAGCGCCGCGGCGACCGCGTGCTCCTTGACCAGGGTCCGGTCCCGCTCGACGCGCTTGCGGTAGTTGGCGTATTCGGCCTGCAGCCGCTGCAGGTCGGCGGTGCGTTCCGCGAGCATCTCCGCAGCCACCCCGCCGAACGCGGAGGTGTCGGCAGGCGAGGACTCCTCGGGCGGGGTCTCCCGCGCCTCCAGGGTCTCCGGGTCGATCTTGCGGTTGTCGCGGATCACCGGCTCCTGCTCGGAACCGTTCTCACGCGCTGTCACTTGTCGCCGCCCTCCCGCTTCGGCTCGTCGTCGACGATCTCGGCGTCGACCACGTCGTCGTCGGCCTTGGCCTGCTGGCCCTCGCCCGTGCCCGCGCCCGGGTTGGCACCGGGGTTGGCGCCCTCGGCGCCCGCGGCCTGGGACTGGGCGTAGATGGCCGTGCCCATCTTCTGGCTGACCGTGGCCAGCTTCTCGGCGGAGGCCCGGATGGCGGGCGTGTCGGTGCCCTCCAGGGCCTTCTTCAGCTCCGCCAGCGCGTCGTTGACCTCGGTCTTGATGTCGGCCGGGACCTTGTCGTCGTTCTCGCGCAGGAACTTGTCGGTCTGGTAGGCCAGCGAGTCGGCGTTGTTGCGGACCTCGGCCTCCTCCCGGCGGTTCTTGTCGTCCTCGGCGTAGGACTCCGCCTCGCGCATCATGCGGTCGATGTCGTCCTTGGCCAGCGCGGAGCCGCCGGTGATGGTCATCGTCTGCTCCTTGCCGGTGCCCAGGTCCTTGGCGCCGACGTTGACGATGCCGTTCGCGTCGATGTCGAAGGTGACCTCGATCTGCGGGATGCCCCGCGGCGCCGGCGCGATGCCGGTCAGCTCGAAGGTGGCCAGCTTCTTGTTGTACGCCGCGATCTCACGCTCGCCCTGGTACACCTGGATCTGCACCGACGGCTGGTTGTCCTCGGCGGTGGTGAACACCTCCGAGCGCTTGGTCGGGATCGTGGTGTTCCGCTCGATGATCTTGGTGAAGATGCCGCCCTTGGTCTCGATGCCCAGCGACAGCGGGGTCACGTCGAGCAGCAGGACGTCCTTGACCTCGCCCTTGAGCACGCCGGCCTGGAGCGCGGCGCCGATCGCGACGACCTCGTCCGGGTTGACGCCCTTGTTGGGCTCCTTGCCGCCGGTCAGCTCCTTGACCAGGTCGCTGACGGCCGGCATCCGGGTCGAACCGCCGACCAGCACCACGTGGGCGATGTCGGCGACCTTGATGTTGGCGTCCTTGATGACCTGGTGGAACGGGCCCTTGCAGCGCTCGAGCAGGTCGGCGGTGATGCGCTGGAACTCGGCGCGGGTCAGCTTCTCCTCAAGGTGCAGCGGACCCTCGGCGGACGCGGTGATGTACGGCAGGTTGATCGAGGTCTCGGTCTGGCTGGACAGCTCGATCTTGGCCTTCTCGGCCGCCTCGCGGAGACGCTGGGTGGCCATCTTGTCCTTGGACAGGTCCACGCCGTGCGCGTTCTTGAACCGGGTCACCAGCTCGTCCACGACCCGCTGGTCCCAGTCGTCGCCGCCCAGGTGGTTGTCACCGCTGGTGGCCTTGACCTCGACGAAGCCGTGCCCGTCCTCGGAGCCGACGTCGAGCAGGGACACGTCGAAGGTGCCGCCGCCGAGGTCGAAGACGAGGATGGTCTGGTCCTGGTCCTTGTCGAGCCCGTAGGCCAGCGCGGCCGAGGTGGGCTCGTTGATGATGCGGAGCACGTTGAGGCCCGCGATGGTGCCGGCCTCCTTGGTGGCCTGGCGCTGGGCGTCGTTGAAGTAGGCCGGGACGGTGATCACCGCGTCGGTGATCTTCTCGCCCAGGTAGGCCTCCGCGTCCTGCTTCAGCTTCTGCAGCACGAAGGCGCTGATCTGCTGCGGGGTGAACTTCTTGCCGTCGATCTCGACGGACCAGTCGGTGCCGATCTCGCGCTTGACCGACCGGATGGTGCGGTCGACGTTGGTCACGGCCTGGCGCTTGGCGACCTCGCCGACCAGCACCTCACCGTTCTTGGCGAACGCCACCACGGACGGCGTGGTCCGCGAGCCTTGGGCGTTGGCGATGACGGTGGGCTCACCGCCCTCAAGAATCGAGACGACGGAGTTGGTCGTCCCCAGGTCGATACCTACCGCACGTGCCATGAGTACGTCCTTGTAGTCAAAGTTGAGTCAGACAGACTCAATATTGGAATGGGTCGCCCGCCCTTGTCAAACGACGGAGTGTCAAACAGCTTGAGTCTAATGCGCTCAACCCTCGGGCCGTGCGAAAAGTTCCCCAAACCCACACATGCCGACGGCCCGCGCCGACACCGACGCGGGCCGTCCCAGCGCGCGAATCAGCTCTTGGCGCCGTCCACCACCTTGCGCTTCCCCAGCGGGGACTTCAGCTTGACCAGCGTGGTCTTCTTGATCGCGATCATGATGCACGGCCCGTTCTCGTGCACGGACCCCTCGTACAGGGTGACGGTGACCTTCTTCCCGGTCTCCTTCACCTTGACGTGGTCCAGCGCCCAGCACTCCTGCGGCCCGGACCACCAGGTCACCTTGAGGTACTTCCCCTTCTTGTACGGCTTCGCCGACGTCCACCGCACCTTGTGCGGCTCGAACGTGCCCCGCTGCGGCTTAACGATCGGATCGGCGGCGGCCGGCACCGTCAGCCCGCCCACCCCCAGCGCGACCGCCGCGACCAGGGCCACCACCACCCGGCGCACGCTCATTTCGCACCGTCCACGATCTTGCGGTCCCCGACCGGCTCGGTGAGCTTGACGATCGTCGCCTTCTCGATGGCGATCTCGATGCAGATCGCGTCCTTGTCGGTGGTGCCCTCCCAGAGCGTCACGGTCACCTCCGTGTCCGAGTACTTGACGTCCACCCGGTCCAGCGAGTTGCAGGGCTCCACCCCCGACACCCAGTTGATCTTCAACCCGTCGGCCACCGGTTCCGTCCCGGTCCACGGGATCTTGCGCGGGCTCAGCGTGTTCCCGACCGCCACGGCCATCGAGGGCCCGGGGTTCGGCACGCCCGAACTCGCCGGCACGCTGACCGGTTCTTCCGGATTGGCGGGTACGCCAGTGGTCACAGAGTTCCCCTCTCCACACGCGACCGCGGCCGCCAGCAGGAGCGCGATCAGCCAGATCCGTCTCATGTCCCTATGACGGCACAGTTCCGGCCCGGGTTCAGCAATCCATTGACTCTGGTATGACCCGATTGTTAAATTCAACACATGATGAGTTCGAATGACCCCGCGATCTCGGTACGGGATCTGCGGGTGACCCGCGGCGCCCGCGAGGTGCTGCACGGGGTCTCCTTCCAGGTCCCGCGCGGCCAGATCACCGGCCTGCTCGGGCCCTCCGGCTGCGGCAAGACCACGCTGATCCGCGCCATCGTCGGCGTCCAGATCGTGGCCGGCGGCCAGGTCACCGTCCTCGGCGAACCCGCCGGCAGTCCGGACCTGCGCCGCACGATCGGCTACTCCACCCAGAACCCGGCCATCTACCGGGACCTGTCCGTGCAGGAGAACCTGCGCTACTTCGCCGCCGTGCTCGGCGCCCCCAGATCGGACGTCGACCGGGTGCTGGAAGAGGTCGGCCTGACCGAGCACCGCCGCCAGCTCGGCGGCACCCTGTCCGGCGGCCAGCTCAGCCGGGCCAGCCTGGCGGTCTCCCTGCTGGGCAGCCCGGAACTGCTGCTGCTGGACGAGCCGACCGTCGGCCTCGACCCGGTGCTCCGCAAGGAGCTGTGGACGCTGTTCTCCGGCCTGGCCGACCGGGGGGTCACCCTGGTCGTCTCCAGCCACGTCATGGACGAGGCGGCCCGCTGCCAGCGGCTGCTCATCCTGCGCGACGGCGACATCCTGGCTGACGACAGCCCCGAGGCGCTGCGCAGCCGTACCGGGACCATGGATCTGGAAGAGGCGTTCCTGCGCCTGATCGAGGAGAGGCTGGCGGCGTGAACGCGACGATCACCCTGGCCACCGCGCGGCGGATCATGAGCCAGCTCCGCAACGACCGCCGGACGGTGGCGTTGATGGTGCTGGTGCCGACGCTGGTCATCGTGCTGCTCTACTACGTGATGGACGACCAGCGCTCCTTCGCCGCCTGGGCGCCGGTGCTGCTGTGCGTGTTCCCGTTCCTGGTGATGTTCCTGGTCACCTCGATCGGCACGCTCAGGGAGCGCACCTCGGGCACCCTCGAACGGCTGATGGCCTCCCCGCTGGCCCAGCTCGACCTGCTGCTGGGGTACGGCCTGGCCTTCGGTGTGATGGCCTGCCTTCAGGTGGCGCTGGCGCTCACGGTCTCGCTCACCTGGCTGGACATGCGGCTGGCCGGGTCGCTCTGGCCGCTGGTCCTGGTGTCGCTGCTCAACGCCCTGCTGGGCACCGCGCTGGGGCTGCTGTGCAGCGCGTTCGCCAGGACCGAGTTCCAGGCCGTGCAGTTCATGCCGGTGGTGATGATCCCGCAGATCCTGCTCGGCGGCATCCTGGTCCCGCGCGACCAGATGGCCACCGTGCTGGAATGGGTCTCCAACGTGCTGCCCATGTCGTACGCGATCGAGGCGATGAAGCTGGCCGTGATGGGCGCCGACCTGAACGGTGACTTCTGGCGCGACGTCGCCGTGGTCGCCGGTTCGATCCTGCTCGCGCTCGGCCTCGGCGCGGCCACGCTGCGCCGCAGGACCCCGTAGTAGATAAGCTGCCGCCGTTCCCTACAGCAGAGGTGTACGGCATGATCGCGATTCTCGGAACAGGGAAGATGGGCGAGGCCCTGCTCTCCGGCCTGGTCCGCGCCGGGCGGCGGCCCGGTGAGATCATGGCCACCGCCCGCCGCCAGGACCGCGCCGACGCACTGCGCGACCGGTACGGCGTGCGCGTGGTCGACAACGCCGAGGCCGCCAAGACCGCCGAAACCCTGATCCTGGCCGTCAAACCCCAGGACATGGCCGCCCTGCTGGCCGAGATCGCCCCCTACGTCCCCGCGGACCGGCTGGTCATCTCGGTGGCGGCCGGCATCACGACCGCGTTCGTGGAGGCCCGCTTGGGCGCGGCCGTCCCGGTGGTCCGGGTGATGTCCAACACGCCGGTCCTGGTGGACGAGGCGATGAGCGTGATCTCGGCGGGCGCGCACGCGGGCGAGGAGCACCTGCGCAGCACCGAGGCGCTGCTGCGCCCGGTGGGCAAGGTGCTGCGGATCCCGGAGTCCCAGCAGGACGCGGCGACCGCGCTGTCCGGCAGCGGCCCCGCGTACTTCTTCTATCTGGTCGAGGCGATGGTGGACGCGGGCATCCTGCTGGGCATGCCCAGGGCCGCCGCGCTCGACATGGTGACCCAGTCGATCGTGGGCGCGGCGATCATGCTGCGGGATTCCGGCGAGCACCCGGTGATCCTGCGGGAGGCCGTGACCTCCCCGGGCGGGACCACGATTTCGGCCATCGCGATGCTGGAACGGCACAAGGTCCGGGCCGCGTTCCTGGACGCCATCGAGGCCGCCAGGGACCGCAGCCGGCAGCTCGCCTCCGGGTAATCAGTTGGCCAACCTGCCCTGATGTAGATAATCATTAGGAAACTTTCCAGTATTTCGGGGCGGGGTCGGTGGCGGTCGTTGTCGCGCGTCGTGCGCTGTGGTCACGGGATTTTTCCCTATATTTCGTAGGTCGTTCGGTCGCGCTCATGGGCGACGCGATGGTTCCGATCGCGGTGACGCTGGGCGTCCTGCGGTTGTACGGCGCGGTCGGCGTGGGGGTCGTGCTGGCCGCGTGGATGGCCTCTTTCGGCGGTCTTGTCCTGTTCGGTGGGGTGTTCGCGGACTGGTTCACCGCCCGGAAAATGATGATCGGGGCGGACCTGCTGCGGGTCGTCACCCATCTCGTCGTCGCGTTCGCGTTCTTCGCCGGACGTCCCGCGCTCTGGCTGCTGATCGTCATGTCCGCGCTCAGCGGAGTCGGCGCGGCGCTGTTCCAGCCGGGCGTGAACAGCATGATCCCGCAGATCGCCGAGGACCCGCAGCGGGCCAACGCGGTCCTGCGGGTCGCCGACGCGATCGCCCGCCTGCTCGGCCCCGGCCTGGCCGGCGCGATGGTGCTGGTCGGCGGCGCGGGCGTGGTGTACGCCGTGAACGCGGGCACGTTCGCGGTCAGCGCGCTCTGCCTGCTGGCCCTGCGGGTGCGGCTCGTCGCGGTCACCGGCAGCAAGCTCGTCCAGGACCTGCGGGAGGGCTGGCGCGAGTTCCGGTCCAGGACCTGGATGTGGTCGGTGATCCTGGTCTGGTCGGTGTACGGGATCACCCTGTTCGGGCCGAGTTGGCCGTTGGGCGCGGAGTTGGTGACCGGGAGCCTCGGTGAGGGCGCTTATGTGGCGGGGGTGACCGCCGAGGGGGTCGGCAGCATCGTCGGAGGGTTGGTCGCGATGCGGTATCGGCCGGCCAGGCCGCTGTTCTCCGGGGCGCTCGCGATGATCGCGTTCATGGGGATGCCGCTGGTCATCGCGTTGCGGCTGCCGTTGCCGTACATCATGACGGCGATGGTGCTGGCGGGGGCCGCGTGGGCGTTCTGGTCGGTGATGTGGGCGACCAGTGTGCAGACGCAGGTGCCGGGGGAGGTGCTCAACCGGGTCACCGCGTACGAGGTGGCGGGGTCCGTGCTGAGCATTCCGATCGGGCAGGCGCTGGCGCCGGTGGTGGGGGCGCGGCTGGGGGCCGACAACGTGCTGCTGTTCGGGTTCGTGACGGGCTTGCTGGGCATCGTCGCGCTGCTCGCGACCCCGGCCGTACGCAATCTGAGAGCTGTCCCAAAGACCGAGTAAGCGGGACATTACGATGGGTCGAGTGACGATTCGTCGCGGTATCCCCCCGCTGCTCATCCTGACCTTCGTCCTCACCGGTTGCACCGGCGACGAGCCTCCACCGGTCCAGCTCGCCCAGGTGACCCGGGCGTCGGTCAGCGAAGTGGTGGAGGCGCCGGGAACCGTCGGCGCGCGGGCCACCGCGACCCTGACCTCGCCGGCCGCCGGGACGGTCGGCAAGCTCTACGTGAGCGACGGCGACACGGTGAAGAAGGGCCAGCTGCTGGCCAAGATCACCTCCAAGCAGGCCCGCGACCAGCTGGACCAGGCCCGCGAGGCCGACGCACAGGCCGCCAAGAGCGCCTCCTCGGGCGGCCCGGCCCCGTCCGTGCAGCTGCCGCAGCTGAAGCTCTCCGGCAAGCTCGACGCCAAGGTACGGCGCAACCTCGCCAAGGCCCGCAGCTCCGCCAAGAAGATCGAGGACCCCGCGATCCGGGCCCAGCTGCTCAGCGCCTTGGACGCCGCAGAAGCCCAGCACGACGCGCTCGGCGAGCTGGTGACCGGCCTCAGCACCTCGCTCAACCGCACACTCTCCCAGGTCACCGGCCAGCTCGGCGCGGGACTCGGCGGCCTGACAGCGTCGATGAGCTCCCTCCAGGCCGCCTCCAGAACCCAGACCAAAGCGGCAGTCAAATCCGCCAAATCAACCGTGGACGCGCTCACCATCAAGGCCCCCTTCAGCGGCGTGGTGACCCTCGGCGGCGCCGGTTCCGGCGGTGCGCAGCCGGACCTGAGCGCGCTGCTGCCCGCCGGCCTGGCCCTTCCTTCCGGCGGGAGCACCGGCCGCTCGGCCGGGATCATCGCCGTCGGCGTCCCGATCGCCGCCGGTGACGCGATCATGACGATCACCGACGTCTCCGAGCTCAGCCTGGCCGCCGACGTGGACGAGACCGACGTGCTCCTGGTCAAGGACGGCACCACCGCCACGGTCGAGTTCGACGCCGTCCCTGGCGCCTCCTACGCGGCCGAGGTCACCGGCGTCGGCGTCACCCCCAAGGAGGGCGCCACCGGCGGCGTCAGCTACCCGGTCCGCCTCTCCCTCGGCGACGGCCTCTACGACGACGGCGGCGAGGCCCCCGCCCCCAAACCCGGCATGAGCGCCGTCATCCGCCTGACCGTCCGCGAATCCTCCGACGTGATCGCCGTGCCCGCCTCGGCGATCGTCTCCAGCGGCCGGGAGAGCGTGGTCTGGCTGGTACGGCAGGACAGGGCAGAACGCAGACCCGTCAAACTGGGCGCCCAGGGCGACACCATGGTGGAGATCCTCACCGGCCTCCAGGTCGGCGACCGGATCGTGGTCAAGGGCGCCGACACCGTACGCGAAGGCCAGGAGATCGGGTGACCGCCCCCGCCTTCGAAGCGGTCGCCCTGACCCGCTCCTACCAGCTGGAAGGCGTCTCTGTGGACGCGCTCAGAGGCGTCGACCTGACCGTCGGCCCCGGCGAGTTCGCCGCCATCATCGGACCCTCAGGCTCCGGAAAATCCACCCTCATGCACCTGCTCGGCTGCCTGGACCGCCCCACCTCCGGTGTGCTGAAGGTGGGCGGCGTCGACGTCGCCACGCTGACCGACACCCAGCTGGCCGAGTTACGCAACCAGACCATCGGCTTCGTCTTCCAGTCCTTCCACCTGCTGGCCAGGACCTCCGCCCTGGACAACGTGGCCCTCCCGCTGGTCTACCGGGGGGTGCCCAGGGCCGAACGCAGGACCAGGGCTCGCGCCGCCCTGGAGGCGGTCGGCCTGGCACACCGGCTCACCCACCGCCCGGCCCAGATGTCCGGGGGCGAGCAGCAGCGGGTGGCCATCGCCCGTGCCCTGGTCGGCGACCCGCAGGTGGTGCTCGCCGACGAGCCGACCGGCAACCTGGACTCACGCAACGGCGTCGAGGTGATGAACCTGCTGACCCGCCTCAACGCCGACAGCGGCGTCGCCGTCATCCTGGTCACCCACGAACCCGAGGTGGCCGGCCGGGCCCGCCGCCAGATCCACGTCAGGGACGGCCTGATCGAGCTCGACACGGGATCGTCATGAGAACCGCAGAAGCGCTCCGGATGGCGCTGGAGGCGCTCCGGGTCAACCGGCTGCGCAGCGCGCTGACCATGTTCGGGGTGATCATCGGCGTCTCCGCCGTGGTCATCCTGGTCGCCATCGGCACCGGCGCGAAGAACGCCGTGGAACAGGAGATCGCCGGGCTGGGCAGCAACATCATCCTGGTGGTGCCCGGCCAGCTGAACTTCCAGGCCGCCCCCACCCAGAGCCGCCTGGACCTCACCGACGTCGCGTACGTGCGGCGGGTGGTCGGCGACGAGTCCCGGGTGACCGTGTCCGTGCAGTCCGGCGAGACCATCAGGGTCGGCCGGGACGAGGCGTTCGTCACCGTGGTCGGCACCGACCAGTTCCTGCCCAACATCTTCGACCGGCCGCTGCGCCGCGGCAGGTACCTGAGCGAGACCGACGTGGACACCCGCCGCCGGGTCGTCATCCTCGGCTCCGAGGTGGCCGCCAAGCTCTTCGGCGACGTGGACCCGGTCGGCCGCCAGGCCACCATCTCCGGGGTCAGATTCCGGGTCATCGGCGTCTACGAGAAGGTCGGCGCCACCTTCGGGGTGGCCCGCGACCAGGAGGTGCACGTCCCGGTCACCACCGCGCAGCGGCTGATCGGGGTGGCCAGGATCAACGGCATCGCGATCGGCGCGTCCGGGCCCGACGAGATCGAGCCGCTCCAGCAGCGGGTGGTGGCCGCGCTGATCCAGCGCTACCCCGGCGAGAAGTTCTCGGCCGTCACCCAGACCCAGCTGCTCGGCACCATCGGCACCGTGCTCGGCATGCTGACCGGCGTGCTGGCCGCCATCGCCGGCATCTCGCTGCTGGTCGGCGGAGTCGGCGTGTCCAACATCATGCTGGTCAGCGTGCGCGAGCGGACCAAGGAGATCGGCCTGCGGATGGCGCTCGGGGCGCGGCAGCGCGACATCCTCGGCCAGTTCCTGATCGAGGCCGTGCTGCTCACCACGATCGGCGGCCTGATCGGCATCCTGCTGGGGGTGGGCGGCGCGCTGCTGATCGCGGCCGTGTCGCCGGTGCCGGCCGCGATCACCTGGTGGTCGATCGCGCTGGCGTTCGGCGTCTCGGTCGGGGTCGGGGTGTTCTTCGGGGTGGCGCCGGCGCGGCGGGCGGGCAAGCTGGATCCGGTGGTGGCGCTGCGGGCCGAATAATCCGATGCGTCAGCCGTACGGTAATTTCGTGGGCATGAGCGACGCCGTGCGGGTGGTTTGGGACGACGCGCTGACGTCCTACGATTTCGGGCCCAGCCATCCGCTCGCGCCGGTCCGGGTGGAGCTCACCATGGCGCTGGCCCGCGAGCTCGGCGTGCTGGACGCGGTGGAGCTGGTCGGCTGCCTGCCCGCCACCGACGACGAACTCGCCCTGGTGCACGAGCGGCACTACATCGAGACGGTCAGGCGGGTCTCCGAGTCCGGCCGGGCCGACCTGTCCGCCGGGCTGGGCACGCCGGACAATCCGGCTTTCGCGGGTGTGCACGAAGCGTCCGCGCTCATCACGGGGGCCACCCTGACGGCCGCCAGAGCGGTCTGGTCGGGGGAGGCCGAGCACGCGATCAACGTGGCGGGCGGGCTGCACCACGCCATGGCCGCGCGCGCCAGCGGCTTCTGCGTGTACAACGACCCGGCCGTCGCCATCGCCTGGCTGCTGGCCGAGGGCGCGTCCAGGGTCGCGTACGTGGACGTGGACGTGCACCACGGCGACGGAGTGCAGGCCGCGTTCTATCACGACCCCCGGGTGCTCACGATCAGCCTGCACGAGTCGCCGCGCACCCTCTTTCCCGGCACCGGCTTCCCCGACGAGACCGGCGCGGACGGGACCTCGGTGAACGTGGCGCTCCCCGCGGGCTGCGGCGACCAGGGCTGGCTGCGGGCCTTCCACGCGGTCGTGCCGCCGCTGCTGCGCGAGTTCGACGCGGAGATCCTGGTGAGCCAGCACGGCTGCGACAGTCACGCGCTGGATCCGCTGGCCAATCTGATGCTGAGCCTGGACGGGCAGCGCACGGCGTACCAGGAGCTGCACAAGCTGGCGCACGAGACCGCGGGCGGGCGGTGGGTGGCGACAGGGGGCGGCGGCTACGAGCTGGTCCAGGTGGTGCCCAGGGCCTGGACGCACCTGATCGCGGAGGCCGCCGGGGTGCCGGTGCCGCCGGAGACCCGGACGCCGGAGGACTGGCGGGCGTACGTCCGGCGGCGGACCGGCGAGGTCCCGCCGCTCACGATGACCGACGGCCGAAACCCGGAATATCGCGATATTTCTCAGGGTTTCGACCCGGCGGATCCCATTGACCGCGCCATCATGGCCACCCGCAACGCGGTCTTCCCTCTCCACGGTCTGGACCCGATGCCATGACGCCCGACGCTCCGACGGCAGCAGCCCCCACCCGCGACGAACTGATCGAGCACCTGGTGCGCACCCGGGTCGCCGGGGAGGTGGCGACGCCGCGCGACAACAACCTCGACCACTACCGGTCGCTGGCCGTCGGGGATCCGCACTACCTGTTCGGGCTCACCTTCGAGGGCGCCTGGACCTACAAGGACGTGCTGGCCCTGATGGCCAAGTCGGCCGGCGTGATCGCCGACCCCGACCACCGGTACGGCCAGGACACCATCGACCCCGAGCGCACCGTCGCCGCCACCGAGGCGATGGGGGACCGGATCGCGGCCGCCCTGGGCCGGCCGGGCAGCCGGTTCGTGCTGGCCACCGGGCACCCGACCGGCATCCTGGTCATCCACCTGGCGCTGGCCCGGTTCCTGGTGGCGCGCGGCGGCACTGTGATCACGCCGGCCGAGGGCTGGACGTACCAGCCGGGCTCGTTCGGCCGCCGCAGGCAGATCCGGTATGTCGAGGACGTCGCCCTGCTGGACGACGGCGGCGCGCTGGTGCACACCCACGATTCAGCCCCGATGCGGGCGATCCTGGCCGCGGACCGGCCGGATTTCGTGATCGCGGACCACGGCTGGGCCGGCGCGGCCGGTGAGGCCGGAATTGAGACGGTGGGCTTCGCGGACAGTAACGATCCCGGCCTGTTCGTCGGCGAGGCAGAGGGGAAAATCGCGGTGACTGTGCCGCTTGATGACAATGTGCTCCCCAGATATTACGGTCCGTTGACCCGGTATCTGCTGGCTTGGATCACCGCAGGGCTTTAGGGACCTCCCATTTGGGGTATTTCGCGCCCGCTTTTGCACCAGAGTGTCGACCGGTTGCCAACTTTTTTGTGGGCCTGGGCGACTCTTATGTGAGAGAAGTTGGTCCGTTCCAAGATCTTGGCGAGGGGCACGGTCCGGCTGCTGGCCAGCGATTTTCCCGGTTTCGGCGGCATCAGCCCCCGGGGACTGATGAAATGGGGGGTTTGCCTTCTCGGGGTCGCGACTTACGCTGACGGCAGTACACGTGCGTGAGCAATGGCACCAGTGGGGATAACCCGGAAACACGTGCGGAAGAGGCGTCCGATGGGTGCAGGCGAAAGACCTCTCAGCGAGGTGAAGTTCCTGACGGTGGCTGAAGTGGCCACGGTCATGCGGGTGTCCAAGATGACGGTGTACCGGCTCGTGCACTCGGGCGAGTTGCCGGCCATCAGGGTAGGCCGGTCCTTCAGAGTGCCCGAACAGGCAGTCCATGACTATCTGAGGGATGCTTTCATCGAGGCTGGATGAAGTAACCAAGCGGCGGAACCACCGCCTACCTGGCGATGGTTCATTAGTGGCTCAATGGGATCCCCCCGGGGGAGCGGTCGAGGGTCGATCGCCGGTAGTCTGTTGAGCCGGTGTGCGAGCGCGCACCGGCTCGGCAACCGACTCCTGGGGGTCCCGTGGGCTCTGTCATCAAGAAGCGTCGCAAGCGCATGGCGAAGAAGAAGCACCGCAAGCTGCTGAAGAAGACGCGCATCCAGCGCAGAAACAAGAAGTAACCGACGGAGCCGCTCGCCCGTGGTCAGATATGGGCGAGCGACCGTGCACCATCCTGCGAGGCGGCGATGACCGGGACCCAAACCGTGCTGGTCACCGGGGTTGGCCGACATGTCGGCGCCCGCGTGGCGGCCGTGCTCGCAGCCGACCCGGGGATCCGGGTCATCGGAGTCGACACGGTGCCGCCGACGTCGCCTGAACGAGTTGGGCGAGCTGGGCGGGATGGCGGCGCCCAACTCCAGTTCGCGCAGGTCGACTTGCGCAGCCCGGACATCACCCGGGTGATCGCGGCGCGCGACATCGACACCGTGGTGCACATGAGCCTGCTCAGCGGCCCCGCCAGGAGCCGGTCGGCCATGAAGGAGCACAACGTCATCGGCACCCTCCAGCTGCTGGCCGCCTGCCAGCGGTCGGACACGGTGCGCCGGGTCGTGGTGCGTTCCACCACGGCCGTGTACGGCTCGTCGCCGCTCGACCCGGCCGTGTTCACCGAGGCCAGCGAGCCCGCGGAACCGCCGAGCTCCGGCTACGGCAAGGACGCGGTCGAGGTGGAGGGCTTCGTGCGCGGGTTCGCGCGGCGGCGGCCCGACGTGGCCGTGACCACGCTGCGGTTCGCCAACCTGATGGGGCCGGGGGTGGATTCGCCGCTGACCCGGTACTTCACCCAGCCGGTGCTGCCCACCGTGTTCGGGTTCGATCCCCGGCTGCAGTTCGTGCACGAGGACGACGCGGTCGAGGCGCTGCGGCGGGCGGCCACCGAGGATCATCCCGGCACGTTCAACGCGGCCGGGGCCGGGGTGCTGCTGCTGTCGCAGTGCGTGCGGCGGGCGGGGCGGCCGACGCTGCCGGTGCCCGGTCCCGCGTTCCGGCTCCTCGGCGAACTGGCCCGTGGCCTGGATCGGCTGGATTTCTCGCCGGAGCAGGTGGCGTTGATGAGTTACGGCCGCGCGGTCGACTCGTCCCTGCTGTTCGCCGAACTCGGCTGGACGTTCGGGTACGACACGGCCTCCGCCTACGCCGACTTCCTGCGCGCCCGGGGGCTCACCGAGAATCTGCCGCTCGCGGTGTTCGACACGGTCGCGGGCCTGGTCCGGTGAAGGAACTCCCCGAACTGCTCGCGTTCCTCCGGCGGCGGATCGCCGGTGACTACGACGTGGACGAGTTCGGTTACGACGCCGAGCTCACCGACACCGTGCTGCTCGAACTCCTGCGGCCGATCTACCGGCACTGGTTCCGGGTGGAGACCTCCGGTCTCGAACACCTGCCCGCCGACGGCGCGCTGATCGTCGCCAACCACGCGGGCACGCTGCCCTTCGACGGCCTCATGCTCCAGGTCGCCGTCCACGACGAAGCCCATCGTCCGGTACGGCTGCTCGCCGCCGACCTCGTCTACCGCCTGCCGGTCCTCGGTCATCTGTCCCGCAAGACCGGACACACCCTGGCCTGCCGCGAGGACGCCGACCGGCTGCTTCGGAAGGGCGAACTCGTGGGCGTCTTCCCTGAGGGCTTCAAAGGCGTCGGCAAGCCCTATTCGCAGCGCTACCGCCTCCAGCGCTTCGGCCGCGGCGGCTTCGTCGCCTCCGCCATGCGGGCCGGCGTCCCCATCGTCCCCTGCGCCATCGTCGGCGCCGAAGAGATCTACCCCAAGATCGGCGACTTCCCGCTCCTGGCCCGCGCCCTCGGCCTCCCGTACCTCCCGGTGACCCCGTTCTTCCCCTGGCTGGGCCCCCTCGGCCTGATCCCCCTCCCCTCCAAATGGCTCATCGAGTTCGGCGAACCCATCAAAACCACCCCAGGCGACGCCGACGACCCGATGACCGTCTTCAACATCACCGACCAGATCCGCGAAACCATCCAGCACCAACTCGACGCCCTCCGCGACCGAAGAGGCCCGGCGTTCGGCTAGCTGAGTTGCTCGCCGTTATCCGGCGCCGTTTACGCCCGCACCACGTCCCGCCGCACCGGCGCCAAAAGGGGCTGCGCCTGCCGGGGCCTTGGAACCACTGACAGAAGAGGCCGCGCCTCTTGGCGCCGGTGCGGTGAGGGCCATCACCTGCGTGATCGGCGCCGGATAACGGCGAGTCGCCCGTTCCGCCAGGAGGTCTTAATGGGTGCGGTAGTGCTTGCGGAGGGCTATACCTGCTGCGACGCCGCCGGCTACTGCGCCTGCGGCGGCGGCGACGGGGAGGCCGATCATGGTGGCTTTGCGGCCGGTGCGGAAGTCTTTGATGCCCCAGCCCTGGTCCTTGGCGTGGTCGCGGAGTTCTGAGTCGGGGTTGATGGCGTAGGGGTGGCCGACGATGGAGAGCATCGGGAGGTCGTTGGCGGAGTCGCTGTAGGCGGAGCAGCGGGTGAGGTCGAGGCCCTCCTGGCGGGCCAGGGCGCGGATGGCGTCGGCTTTGGCGGGGCCGTGCAGGAGGTCGCCGACCAGGCGGCCGGTGTAGGCGCCCGAGTCGGTTTCCGCGACGGTGCCGAGAGCGCCGGTGAGGCCGAGACGGCGGGCGATGACCTGGGCCAGCTCGACGGGGGTGGCGGTGACCAGCCAGACGCGCTGGCCGGCGTCCAGGTGGGCCTGGGCGAGGGCGCGGGCGCCGGACCAGATCCGGTCGGCCATCACCTCGTCGTAGATCTCCTCGCCGAGCCGGACGACCTCCTCGACCTTGAGACCGGCCACGAAGGCCAGCGCCATCTCCTTCGCCTTGGCCACGTGCTCGGGGTTCTCGTCGCCGCGAACTCGGAACATGGCCTGGCCGAGCGCGAACCTGACCAGGTCACGGGTGGTGAACAGGCCACGGGAGGCGAGCCCGCGGGCGAAGTGGTAGATCGACGCCCCGCGGATCATCGTGTTGTCCACGTCGAAGAACGCCGCCGCCGTGAGGTCGGGTTCGACCGGCGAGGGCGGCGACGCGGGTGGCATCGCGCCCGCCGCTTCGGCCGCGATCTCCGCCGGGTCCTGCCGTCTCAGTAGCCGCTTCATAGCCAATCAGCTTAACCGCCGCCCCGGACGAGATCGGGTACGCGCTGTTAGCGGCGGATGTCGGCTCAGTAACCGCCGACCGTGTACCCGTCGATGAACACCAGATACTCGTTGGCCCGCTCCCGGTTCTCCGCGTCCATCTTGGGGAGCATCGGCTCGATCCTGTTGCGCTGCTCGCGGGCGAACCGCCGTACCTTGGCGTCGGCCTTCGCGTCGGCGCGGGCGCGCGGCTTGACCCGGTTCAGGGCCGCCCGGGTGGTGCTGTCCATGTCCTGCAGCGTCTCTTTGAGTAATTCCTTCCGGTCGGGAGTGGCGGCCTGCAGCAGCGCCGCCGCCTCCCCTGCGCGGGCCTTGGCCGCCGTCATCTGCCGGTCGGCCAGCTCGGTGTCGTCGGTGCTGAGAGTCAGCAGCGTCGACTCGGCGGCCCGCTTGAGCGGATAGAGCAGGTCACCGGGGACGGTCGTGTAGGTCACCATGGCGGTGCTGAGGGTGGCCACGATCATCGCGCCGAGCCCGGCCCACGGCCGGAGCCGGATCCAGCGCGACACGGTGCTGATCTCCGGGCGGTCGTGCGGCGGCTGTCCGGCCGGCACCCGCTCGCTCTGGTGGGTCTTCAGCAGCTCGTCGCGCAGCCGGGACCTGAACTCGGCCCTCGGTCCTGTGCCCAGCCGGTGACTGAAGTCGCCGAGACGGGCCACGACGTCGCCGGAGAAGCGACCGGCGCGCCACCGTCGCCACCACCCCATGAACGCTCCCGCGTTTCGTCGGCCCCGGAAAATCCGGATGATCCCCGCCTGCGCCCTGCCCAACGACGGGAGGGCGGCCAGGTTACGGCATGTGTCTTAACCGAGATCCTTGGGTAGCGCCCGAGCCAGCGCCTTGATGGCGCGGAACTGCAACGCCTTGATCGCGCCGGCCTTCTTGCCCATCACGAGCGCGGTCTCGGCCAGCGACATGCCGTACAGGAAGCGGAGGATGACGCATTCCTGCTGTTCCGGGCCGAGTTGCTGGACGGCGCGCATCACGTGCTCGTTCACCATGTTGGTGACGACGGCGTTCTCCGGGATGTGCGGGCCGTCGAGCGGCGTGTCGAGGATCTCGGCGGTGGAGACTTCTAACCGGTTTCGGCCTGATTTGAAATGGTCGGTCACCAGGTTCCGGGCGATCGTCACCAGCCAGGCGCCGAAGTCGCGGCCCTGCCAGGTGAAGTCGGCGATGCCGCGCAGGGCCCGCAGGAAGGTGTCACTGGTCAGGTCCTCGGCCAGGGCGTGCGAGCCGACCCGGAAGAAAACGTAGCGGTACACCAACTCGACGTATCGGTCGTAGAGCATGCCGAACGCCTCGGTGTCGCCGGTCTTGGCGCGCAGGACCAGCGTGCGCATCTCGTCGTGCTCCGGCGAGAGCGTGATCGTGTTTGGCTCGATAGGCGCGGTATGCACCGCTCCAGCGGAAGCCGGAGGAGCGATCCCGGCGAACGGCCACGTGTTCGGCATCCGGATATCCCAAGCGGGGAAGGGGAAGTCGGCGTGCTTGCACACTCTAGAAATCAACGCGAGATAACACAATCCACTCGGACAGAACTAATGGCGAGAATCCTCGTGTTCGGGCGAGCACACCCAGTGGACCTGGGCATCGGCTACCGGTAGGAAGGTAATGTCCGGCAGCATAAGGACCACCATGGAAGTTCTAGTCGCTGTCATCGCCTTCGCCGGAGCCGTGCTGGCCGCCATCACCACGGGCGCGCTCATCGGTCGGCTGCGCGAAGAGAGGTCCGGGTGGCTGACCGCCTGGATCATCACGACCGCCGCCCTCTGCCTGGGCCTGGGCGCCATCGCCGTCGGCCACGTGCTGGGTTTCGGGCCGCTCACGTTCCGGATCTACCAGGTCGCCGGGGTGCTGCTCGCGCCGCTCTGGCTGGCGGTCGGGCTGATCCAGCTGCTGGCGGAGAAACGGTCGGCCCAGGTCTCCGGCTGGCTCCTCGGCGGCGGCCTCACCCTGGTCGGCGGCGTCATCCTGCTGATCGACCCGGTGTCGGGGACCTTCGGCAAGACGCTGCCCGACGCGAGCGCGATCTGGGACCTCTGGCCGGAGTGGCTGCTGCGCGGCGTGCACGGGATCGTGGTGCTGACGCTGCTGATCGCGCTGATGGTGGCGGTGGTGCGGTGGCGTGGCGGCGACGACTACGACGCCGACAACATGAACGCCACCGTGGTGCTGGCCCCGACCGGCATGGCCACGGTGGGCTCGTTCCTGCTCGCCGTGCCAGGCCCGTTCGTGGCCGCGCTGCTGGGCGGCCTGTCCGGCGCGATCTGGTACGCGGTGGCCCGGCCGCTCGCTCCGTACGAGGACGAGGAGGACGACCCCGCGCCCGCCCCCGGCCCGCCGCCGCAGCAGGACTGGCAGGGGTACGGCCGCAGGCACGCTCCAGAACCCGAGCCGGAACTCCCGCCGCTCCGCTCCGGCCTCGGCGACCTGGTGGCCGAATACCGCGCGGGCGAGACCGGCGAGGTCGACTACGGCGCCCGGATGCAGACCGGCGCCTTCGGCGCGCCCCCCGGCCCGGTCCCCCCGCACGTTCCATTGGGCCCGGAACCCTTCGGCGGCCCCATGACGGGCACCATGATGCCCCCCGACCGCTACGGCGCCGGCACCCCCGAGTACGGCATGCCCGCCCCCCAGCCCGCCGTCCCCGAATACAACATGCCGGCCACCGGCGTGCTCTACCCGGGCGCGGCCTCAGTCGGCGCCACCGCCAAACCGTCCCCGAACATCTACGGCCTGCTCACCGTCTTCACCCTGATGGACGGCTCCGGCGAGGCGTTCGACAAGCTGGCCGAGGAGACCGTCGAAGCGGTCCAGTCGACCGAGCCGGACACGCTGGTCTTCGTCTGCCACGGCGTCAAGTCGGCCCCGCTGCAGCGCATCGTCTACGAGCTCTACCGGGACGAGGTGGCCTTCTCCGAGCACCAGCGGCAGCCGCACATGGAACGGTTCGCGACCGAACGGCAGGCGCTGGTGCTGGCCACCAACGTGATCGAACTGAGCGTGAACGCGGCGAAGGTCGTGCCGCTGCCGTCGGCGTTCCGGATCTAGCCAAGCGCGGCGCGCAACCGCGCCTCGTCCACCCGCCAGAAATCGTGCTGCACCCCGTCGACCAGCGTCACCGGGATCATCTCGCCGTATTTCTCAAGGTCCGCGGCGGAGGCGGTGATGTCCCGCTCCTCCCACGGCACGCCGAGCTCGCCCGCCACCCGGGCGATGATCTCGCGGGCGTCCTCGCAGAGATGGCAGCCCGGTTTGCCGTACAGCGTGATCGAATGAGCCATGCGCTCCACAGTAGGGGGGCGAATCGGGGACCGGCCCCCGCGGCTGGCAGAGTTATTCAGCACGGATGGATAAGCCTCGACTTTGTGCATGGCTTCACAAAGGCACTAACCTGGGGTTTGTTCTTAACATCCGGCTCATTCCTCCCTGGAGCTCCGGCACGTGATCCGCCGTATTCCGCAAGCTCGTGAGCGTGGCATCCCCGACGCGACCGTCGCCCGGCTGCCGCTCTACCTGCGTGCCCTGAACGGCCTGGCCGAGCGTGGCACCGCGACGGTGAGCTCGGAGGATCTGGCCCTGGCGGCCGGCGTGAACTCGGCCAAACTCCGCAAGGACCTGTCCCACCTGGGGTCGTACGGCACCCGCGGCGTCGGCTACGACGTGCAGTACCTGATCTACCAGATCTCCCGCGAACTCGGCCTCACCCAGGACTGGGCGGTCGCCATCGTGGGCGTCGGAAACCTGGGCCGCGCGCTGGCCAACTACGGCGGCTTCGTGTCCAGGGGTTTCCGGGTGGCCGGGCTGCTGGACGCCGACCCCGCCGTGGTCGGCGACCACATCGCCGGGCTGACGGTGGAGCACTCGGACGGCCTGGAGGCCGTCATCAGGAAACGCGGCGTGTCGATCGTGGTGATCGCCACCCCCGCGACGGCGGCGCAGCAGGTCTGCGACCGGGTCATCGCCGCCGGTGTGACGAGTATCTTGAACTTCGCCCCCGTCGTACTCACGGTGCCCGACGGCGTCGATGTCCGTAAGGTCGATCTATCCATTGAACTGCAGATCCTCGCGTTTCATGAGCAGCGCAAGGTGACTGGGGGGCCCATGATGGCCGAGGACTGGGCCGGGGAGGCCGGATGACCATGCTCATCGTCGGGCTGAGCCACCGGACGGCTCCGGTGGCTCTGCTGGAGCGCGTCACCGTCTCGGGTGACGCCCTGCTGAAGCTGCTGCACGACGTGCGCCAGGACGCGCACGTGTCGGAGGCCATGGTGGTCTCCACCTGCAACCGGGTCGAGCTCTACGCCGAGGTGGACAAGTTCCACGGCGGCGTCACCGCGCTGACCGACCTGCTGGCCGCCCACTCGGGCGTGCCGCAGGAGCAGCTGACCCGGCATCTGTACGTGCACTACGAGGAGCGCGCGGTCCACCACCTGTTCTCGGTGGCCTGCGGCCTGGACTCGATGGTGGTCGGCGAGGGCCAGATCCTCGGCCAGATCAGGACGGCGCTGCGCACCGCGCAGCACGAGGGCAGCGTCGGCCCGACCCTGAACGAGCTGGTCCAGCACGCGCTGCGGGCCGGCAAGCGGGCGCACAGCGAGACCGGCATCGACCGCGCCGGTGCGTCCCTGGTCGGCGTCGGCCTGGACCTGGCCGGGCGGGTGCTGGGCGAGCTCGCCGGCCGCCGCGCCCTGGTGGTCGGCGCGGGTTCGATGAGCGCCCTGTCCGCCGCCACCCTGGCCCGCGCGGGCGTCACCGACATCGTCATCGCCAACCGCACATACGCGCGCGCGGTGAAGCTGGCCGAGACCGTGGGCGGGCGCGCCGCCGAACTGGCCGACCTCCCCGCCGAACTGGCCGCGGCCGACCTGGTGATCTCCTGCGTCGGCGCGGGCAACCGCGCGATCACCGCCGACATGACGCTGGCCGCGATGGCGGCCAGGACCAAGCCGCTGTTCCTGCTCGACCTGGCCCTGCCGCACGACGTGGACCCGGGGGTGCGCACCTTCCCTGGCGTCACCCTGGTCGACCTGGAGTCGATGCAGCAGGCCGGGATCGGCGACGGCGGGCGCGGGGCCGACATCGAGGCGGTCCGCGCGATCGCCGCCGCGGAGGTCACCGCCTACCTGGACGCGGCCCGCGCCGCCCGGGTGACCCCGACCGTGATCGCCCTGCGCAGCCGCGCGGCGGCGGTGGTCGAGGCCGAGATGGGCCGGTTGACGGCTCGGGCACCCGAACTCGATGGCAGGCTGAAAGAGGAGGTCGCGCACATGGTCAGGCGGGTGGTGGACAAACTCCTCCACGAGCCGACTGTGCGTGTCAAGCAGCTCGCGGCGTCCCCGGCAGGCGATCATTATGCCGAGGCGCTCCGCGAACTGTTCAATCTGGACCCGAAGGCGCCGGGCGCCGTATCCAGGATGGAGATCGAGCAGTGAAGCTGAGGCTGGGCACCCGCAAGAGCCTGATGGCGACGACGCAGTCGCAGCAGGTCGCGGACCGGCTCACCGCGCTGACCGGTCACCCGGTCGAGCTGGTCGGCATCACCACCCTGGGCGACGTCAGCAAGGCGCAGCTGAGCCAGCTCGGCGGCACCGGGGTGTTCGTCAGCGAGCTGCGCACCCACCTGCTCGAGGGCTCCGTCGACTTCGCGGTGCACTCGCTCAAGGACCTGCCGACCGCCGTGGACCCGCACGTCACGATCGCCGCCATCTCGCGCCGCGACGACCCCAGGGACGCCCTGGTCGGCGCCGTCAAGCTCGCCGACCTGGCCCCAGGCGCGCGGGTCGGCACCGGCTCGCCGCGCCGCATCGCCCAGCTCCGCGCGCTCCGCGCCGATCTGGAGTACGTCCCTATCCGCGGCAACGCCGACACCCGGATCGGCAAGGTCACCGCCGGCGAGCTGGACGGCGTCGTGCTGGCCGCGGCCGGTCTGGCCCGCCTCGGCCGGGACGGCGAGATCGCCCAGCTGTTCGACACCGACGAGATGCTGCCGGCCCCCGGGCAGGGCGCGCTCGCGGTGGAGTGCCTGACCGGGCGCCCCGACCTGGTCGAGCTGCTGTCCGTGCTCGACGACGACCGGACCAGGGCCGCCGTCACCGCCGAGCGGGCGGTGCTGGCCGCCCTGGAGGCGGGCTGCTCCGCGCCGGTCGGCGCGTACGCGGCCGACGACGGGCACACGTTGAGTTTGACCGCCACCGTCGTCGCGATCGACGGCACGCGGGCGGTCCGCAAGTCCGCCTCCGGACCCCGGACGGCTGCCATGGACCTCGGCCGCGAGCTCGCGGCCGCCATGATCGCGCAAGGGGCCGGCACGTTGATGGGGGCCCATTGAGCAGTTCTGATTCTGGATTCGTAGCATTCGTCGGAGCCGGGCCCGGCGACGAGAACCTGCTCACGCTCCGCGGGGCCGACCTGCTGTCGCGCGCCGACGTCGTCGTCCTGGACCGGGACGCCTACGGCGCGCTGCTCCGCCACTGCCGCCCTGACGTGACCATCCTGGACGAGGCGGAGAGCTTCGTCGCGGCGGCGAAAGCCGGCCAGACCGTCGTCCGGCTCTGCGCCGGCGACCCGTCGTTCTTCTCCTCGGTCGCCGAGGAGGTCGCGGCCTGCGCCAAGGCCGAGGTGGAGTTCGAGATCGTCCCCGGCGTGCCGCCCGCGACCGCCGTGCTGACCTACGCCGGCATCCCGCCCGCCTCCGCCGGACCGGAGTTCCGGATCGTGGACGCCGCCCAGGTCACCGACTGGTCGGCGTACGCCGCCACCCAGGGCACCCTGGTCATCTACAACGGCGTGGCCGACGCGGTCCCGATCGGCAAGGCCCTGATCGCCGCGGGCAAGCCGGACCACACGCCGGTCGCGGTGACCAGCGACGGCACCACCACCGAGCAGTACACCGTGGTGTCCTCGCTCGGCCGGCTCGGCCCCGACCTGAAGCACGCCGGGATGACCGAGCCCGCCCTGATCGTGGTCGGCGACGCGGTCGGCCAGCGGGACAAGCTCTCCTGGTTCGAGACCCGGCCGCTGTTCGGCTGGCGGGTGCTGGTGCCGCGCACCAAGGAGCAGGCCGCCGGCCTGTCCGAGCAACTCCGCTCCTACGGCGCGGTGCCCGAGGAGGTGCCCACCATCTCGGTGGAACCCCCGCGCACTCCGCAGCAAATGGACCGCGCCATCAAGGGTCTGGTCACAGGACGCTACGAGTGGGTCGCCTTCACCAGCGCCAACGCCGTCAAGGCGGTCCGCGAGAAGTTCGAGGAGTACGGCCTGGACGCCCGCGCCTTCGCCGGGCTCAAGGTGGCCGCCGTCGGGGACGCCACCGCGCGCGCGCTGGTCGAGTTCGGGGTCAGGCCGGATCTGATGCCGACCGGCGAGCAGTCCTCGGAGGGGCTGCTGGCGGAGTGGCCGCCGTACGACTCGATGCTGGATCCGATCAACCGGGTGCTGCTGCCGCGCGCCGACATCGCCACCGAGGCGCTGGTGGCCGGGCTGACCGAGCTCGGCTGGGAGTGCGACGACGTGACGGCCTACCGGACGGTCCGGGCTGCGCCGCCGCCCGCGCCGACCCGGGAGGCGATCAAGAGCGGCGGTTTCGACGCTGTACTTTTCACGTCTTCTTCGACCGTCCGGAATCTGGTGGGAATCGCCGGGAAGCCGCATAACGTGACAGTTATCGCGGTCATCGGCCCGCAGACCGCCAAAACCGCGGAGGAGTTCGGGCTCCGGGTGGACGTGATGGCCGACAAACCTTCGGCTTCGGCCCTCGCGGCGGCGCTGGCGGAGTACGGTGCGAAGCAGCGCCAGGCGGCCGTCTCCGCGGGCGAGGTTCCGCGTCGGCCGTCGCAGACGCGCAGGGGCGCCCGCCGCCGGGCCAAATGACACGTTTCGTGGGGTGAGGGGAATGACCGCTCAGTTTCCGGTCGCCAGGCCGCGCCGGTTGCGCAGGACCGCGCCGCTGCGGCGGATGGTGGCCGGCACCCGGCTGCATCCGGCGGAGCTGATCCTGCCGCTGTTCGTCAAGGAGGGCATCGCCGAGCCGAACCCGGTCAGTTCGATGCCCGGCGTGCTCCAGCACACCCGTGACTCGCTCCGCAAGGCCGCGCACGAGGCGGCCGAGGCGGGGGTCGGCGGGCTGATCCTGTTCGGCATCCCGGCGCACAAGGACGCCCGGGGTTCGGCCGCCGACGACCCGGACGGCATCGTCCAGGTCGCGCTCGCCGACCTGGCCGCCGAGGTGGGCGACGCGCTGGTGCTGATCGCGGACACCTGCCTGGACGAGTACACCGATCACGGCCACTGCGGGCTGCTCACCGCGTCCGGCGAGGTCGACAACGACGCGACTTTGGAGCGTTACGCCGCCGCGGCGGTCGCGCAGGCGCGGGCGGGCGCCCAGGTGATCGCGCCGAGCGGCATGATGGACGGCCAGGTCGCGGCCATCCGGGCCGCCCTGGACGGCGACGGGTTCGCCGAGATCCCGATCCTGGCCTACTCGGCCAAGTTCGCGTCCGGCTACTACGGCCCGTTCCGGGAGGCGGCCGAGTGCGCGCCGCAGTTCGGGGACCGGAACGCCTACCAGCAGGATCCGGCCGGGCCGATCCGGGAGTCGCTGCGAGAGGTCGAACTGGACCTGGCCGAGGGCGCGGACGCGGTCATGGTCAAGCCGGCGCTGGCCTACCTGGACGTGCTCCGCCAGATCCGCGACCTGGTGGACGTGCCGGTCGCCGCCTACCAGGTGAGCGGTGAGTACGCGATGGTGGAGGCCGCCGCCGCGAACGGCTGGATCGACAGGGAACGAGTGATCATGGAATCGCTGATCGCGATCCGGCGGGCCGGTGCTGATCTCATCCTCACCTACTGGGCCACCGAAATCGCCCGCCGCCTGGCCTAACCGGGCCATATGCGGGGGTCGCCCTGCGCGCGCGAACACGTAACAGGCATTATCGGGTGCAACACCAGCCACCCTAGTCGTGGCTGTTTTCGGGAGGAGCACCAATGGTGGGGGTACCGCTGGCTCGGAGATCGAGGCGGCGCGCGCACCGGACGCCGCGCCCCATCAACTCGGTGCTCCACTACGCCGCGCTCGGCTGGGCCAGCTGTATGGGGGCGCACCCGCTCCGCGAGGGCGGGCGCGCCTGCTCGTGCGACCGGGTCGGCTGTCCCGACCCCGGCACGCATCCGCTCTCGCCGGCCTGGCAGATGCAGGCCACGCTGGACTCCGCGCAGCTCACCCGCTGGTGGGAGCAGAACCCGGAAGCGAATGTGATCCTGCCCACCGGACGGGTGTTCGACGTCTTCGATGTCCCCGCCGCCGCCGGGATCACCGCGCTGGCCGCCATGGACGCCACCGGTTTCGCCACCGGCCCGGTCGCCGCCAACGGTGACCGGGTTCTGTTTTACGTGGCCACCAGGGGCGCGCCCGACGACGAGGACGAGTGGTGGTCCTGCCACCTGGACACCGGCCCGGAGACCATCGACTCCTCGCCGGGACTGCGCTGGCACTGCCGCGACAGCTACGTGCTCGCGCCCCCGTCGGTCCTGCCGGGCGGCTCGGTGGCCAGCTGGCTGCGCCCGCCGGACGGCCGCCCGCTGCCGGATCCGCTGCGGGTGCTGGACCTGATCGCCGAATAGCTATTCTCGGGGCGTGAGCCGTATCGGGAATTCTGAGCAGTTGTTCGCGCGGGCCAAGGAACTGGTGCCAGGCGGGGTGAACTCGCCGGTCCGGGCCTTCGGGGCGGTGGGCGGGACGCCGCGTTTCATGGCGTCGGGGCAGGGCCCCTACCTCACCGACGTGGACGGCAACCAGTATGTGGATCTGGTCTGCTCCTGGGGGCCGATGATCCTCGGGCACCGGCACCCGGCCGTGGTGGCGGCCATCGAGGAGGCGCTGTCCCACGGCCTGTCCTACGGCACGGCCACCGAGGGCGAGGTCCGGCTCGCCGAGGCGATCGTCGACCGGATGAGCCCGGCGGTGGAGCAGGTCCGGCTGGTCAGCTCGGGCACCGAGGCGACCATGAGCGCGGTACGGCTCGCGCGCGGCTTCACCGGCCGATCGAAGATCATCAAGTTCGCCGGCTGCTACCACGGGCACGTGGACGCGCTGCTTGCCTCGGCCGGATCCGGCGTGGTCACCTTCGGCCTGCCGGACACCCCGGGCGTGACGGGCGCGTCGGCGGCGGACACGATCGTGCTGCCGTACAACGACGTGCCGGCGGTCGAGGAGGCGTTCGCGGCCGGGGGGATCGCCTGCGTGATCACCGAGGCGTGCCCGGCCAACATGGGCGTGGTGCCGCCCCTGGACGGCTTCAACCGCGGACTCCGCGACCTGTGCACCGAGCACGGCGCGCTGCTCATCGTGGACGAGGTGCTGACCGGCTTCCGGGTGTCAGAATCCGGCTGGTACGGTCTCGACCCCGTGAACGCCGACCTGATGACCTTCGGCAAGGTGATGGGCGGCGGCCTCCCGGCGGCGGCCTTCGGCGGCCGGGCCGACGTGATGGCGCATCTCGCCCCGGAGGGGCCGGTCTACCAGGCGGGCACGCTGTCGGGGAATCCGCTGGCGTGCGCGGCCGGGCTGGCCACGCTGACCGCGTGCGACGACGACGTGTACGACCGGGTGGACGCCTCCGCCCTGGTGATCGGCCGATCGGCCTCGGACGCGCTGGCCGCGGCGGGGGTGCCGCACCGGCTGCAGCGCGCCGGCAGCCTGTTCTCGATCTTCTTCACCGATCGGCCGGTGCCGGACTTCGCGACGGCGAAGACCCAGAACACGGCGGCCTACACGGCGTTCTTCCATTCGATGCTCGACCAGGGCGTCTATCTGCCGCCGTCCGCGTACGAGGCGTGGTTCCTGTCCGCCTCGCACGACGACGACGCGCTCACCCGGATCGCCGAAGCACTGCCCGCCGCGGCCAAAGCAGCGGCCATGGTGGCATGAAACGGTGGCATCAGGTTGATCGGCTCGGCTTCTTGGAGCGGGACTGGCGGGCCTGGGCGGCGAGGGTCTCCAGGTAGGAGAGCTCGGCGTGACGGGTGCTCTTCGTGAAGAGGTTGTTCAGGATTCTCATGTATTCATTGTCCAGCGCTTAACAGTTGAGCACAAGCGAGATTTTCTTAGGTGCATGGTTTAGGCTAGCTACATGTTGGACTTGCACCGGTTGAAGGCGCTGCACGCGGTCGCGACCTACGGTTCGGTCGGCGCGGCGGCGGAAGCGCTGATGGTGACGCCGTCCGCGATCTCCCAGCAGCTCGCCAAACTGGAGCGGGAGACCGGGGCCGTGCTGGTCGAGCGGAACGGGCGCGGCGTGAAGCTGACCGACGCCGCCGGGCTGCTGGCCGAGCACGCCGAGAAGATCCTGGCCCTGGTGGAGACCGCCGAGGCCGACTTCGAGGCGCTGCGCGGCGCGGTCGTCGGCAGGCTGTCCATGGCGGCCTTCCCGACCGCCGCGCGCGGCATCATGCCGAGCGCGCTCACCCTGCTCAAGGAGCGCCATCCGGACCTCGACATCCTGGTGCACGAGCGCGAGCCTGAACGGCAGTTGCGCGAGGTCACCCGGGGCGAGATCGACCTGGCCGTGGTGCAGGACTGGGTGAACCGGCCGATGGCCATCCCGGACGGCCTGTCCCGGGCCACCCTGCTGGAGGACGTGGCCGACGTCGCCGTACCGGCCGATCACGCGCTGGCCGACCAGCGCGAGGTGGCCCTGGCCGACCTGCCCGGCGATCAGTGGATCATCTCCACCCCGGGGACGGTCTGCCACGACTTCCTGATGTTCCTGATCCGGTCCTCGGAGAAGGAGCCCAAGGTGGTCTGCTACGCCGACGAGTACCCGAGCCAGCTGGCCATGGTCGCGGCCGGGCACGGGTATGCGCTGATCCCGCGCCTGGGCCGGGGCGTCGTCCCGGCGGGGGTGCGCATGGTGCCGATCCTGCCCCGCCCGATCCGCCGGGTCTACGGCCTCTGGCGGACCGACGCGGCCCGCCGTCCGGCCATCCGCGCGGCCGTGGAGGCGCTGCGCGCCGCGTGCGCCCCGCTGGCGCTGGAGCCGGGCGCGGCAACGCTTACCACGTCCGTTTAGCGCAGTAGGCTGGCGCCACCATGACTGAGACCACCGTCGTTCATCTGCTGCGCCATGGCGAGGTGTACAACCCCGCGGGCGTCCTCTACGGCAGACTGCCGGGATACCACCTGTCCGACAACGGCCGGGCGATGGCCGACATGGTGGCCAAGTCCATCGCGGGCCGGGACATCGTGGCGATCTGGAGTTCGCCGATGGAGCGCGCCCAGGAGACGGCCGCGCCGTGCGCCGAGGCGCTGGGCGGGCTTGAGGTCATCCTGGACGACCGCCTGCTGGAGGCGACCAACGTCTTCGAGGGCAAGAACCTCGTCAACGCCATGTTTCGCGATCCGCGCAACTACTGGCACCTCCGCGATCCTCGCCGGCCGACCTGGGGGGAGGCCTATTTGGATGTGGTGGCCCGGATGAAGTCCGTCATAGACTCCGCGCTCAAGGCCGTCCCCGGTCACGAGATCCTGCTGGTCAGCCACCAGCTGCCGATCTGGATCATAAGGCTGGCGGCGGAGAACCGGCGGCTCTGGCACGACCCGCGCCGCCGCCAGTGCTCGGTGGCCAGCCTGACCAGCTTCACCTTCGAGGACGAGCGGCTGGTCGCCGTCGGATACACAGAACCGGCCGCGATCCTGCAAAAGGGCAACCCCCTGGCCGGAGCCTAGGGCGAGGCGCCCCCACGGTAGAGTGACGTTGCTCTACTGGCCGTAGTACTAGGAGATCGTTCTCCGATGCCCACCAAACCCCTTGCCATCGCGCTTGCCGTCGTGCTGCTGACGGGTTGCGCGGGCAACCAGAGTTCGGGGCAGCCGGAGTCCGGGGACACGCGTTTCATCCCCGGAGACGGCAAGATCCAGATGTTCGAGCCGGGGGAGCGCAAAGCCGCCCCGGTGGTCGAAGGGCAGTCGCTGGACGGTTCCGCCGCCGCGCTGGCCAAGGGCAAGGTCGTCGTGCTGAACTTCTGGGCGTCCTGGTGCGCGCCCTGCCGGGCCGAGGGGCCGATCCTGAAGGACGTCGCCGCCCGGACCAAGGCGGAAGGGGCGGACTTCCTCGGGGTGAACTTCAAGGACCAGAAGACCGCCGCGCTGGCCTACGACCGGACGATGGAGCCGGGGTATCCGAGCATCCACGACCAGCAGGGCCAGGTGCTGCTCGGGTTCCAGGGGACCGTGCCGCCCGCCGCCATCCCGTCCACGCTGATCATCGACAGGAACGGCAAGATCGCCGCGCGGGCCCTCGGCGGGGTCAAATACCAGGCACTCCTCGACGCCGTCACCAAGGTCCTCCGTGAACCTCGCTGACACCGTCGCCTCGGGCTCGCTGCTGGTCGCGCTGCCGATCGCGCTGCTGGCCGGCCTGGTCTCGTTCCTCTCGCCGTGCGTGCTGCCGCTGGTGCCTGGCTACCTGTCCTACGTCACGGGGATGAGCGCCGACCCGCGCCGGCGCACGCTGGTGCTGGGCACCGGCCTGTTCGTGCTCGGGTTCGCCCTGGTCTTCGTGCTCGGCGGCGCGCTCTTCGGCGGGCTCGGCTCGGCCCTGCTCGGCAACGCCCAGACGATCACCCGGGTGCTGGGCGCGCTCACCATCGTGCTCGGGCTCGCGTTCCTCGGGCTGATCCCCGGGTTGCAGCGCGACTTCCGGATCCACAAGCTGCCCGCCGCCGGGCTGGCTGGCGCGCCGCTGCTCGGCATCGTCTTCGGCCTCGGCTGGACGCCGTGCATCGGCCCCACCCTGGCCGTCGTGCTGACCCTCTCCGTCGACCAGGGCAGCGCCGCCCGCGGCGCGCTGCTGGCCTTCGGATACGCCCTGGGCCTCGGCCTCCCGTTCATCCTGGCCGGGCTCGCCTACCGCAGGGCGCTGCGGACGTTCAAGGCGGTCCGCCGCCATTCCCAACTCATCACCCGGGTCGGCGGCGCGATGCTGGTGGCCGTGGGGCTGCTGCTCGTCACCGGCCTGTGGGGTGAGCTCATCGCGGGCCTGCAGGGCTGGGTGGGCGGATTCGAGCCGGTGATCTGATGACGGTAGTCGAAGAAGAGCAGAAACAGGCCGCCAAACCGGTCGGCCTGGGCGTGATCGGCTGGCTGCGCTGGGGCTGGCGCACGCTCACCTCGATGCGGACCGCGCTCATCCTGCTGTTCCTGTTCGCGCTGGCCTCGGTGCCCGGCTCGGTCTTCCCGCAGCGCGCCGTCGACCCCGGTCAGGTGGCCCGCTACTTCGCGGCGGAGCCGGTCAGGGCGGAGTGGCTGGACCGGTTCTGGATGTTCGACGTGTTCCGCTCGCCCTGGTTCGCGGCCATCTACCTGCTGCTGTTCCTGTCGCTGGTCGGCTGCGTGCTGCCGCGCACGCTCGCGCACCTGAAGGAGATCCGCCGCAAGCCCCCGGCCGCGCCGCGCAACCTGCTCCGCCTCCCGCACCACGCCGAACTCGACGGGGAACTGACCCTCGCCGATGCGGTGGCCGTACTGAAGAAGCGCCGTTTCCGGGTCGAGACCGGCCCCGACTGGGTGGCCGCCGAGAAGGGCCACCTGCGCGAGACAGGCAACCTGGTGTTCCACCTCGCGCTGCTGGTCCTGCTGCTCGCCGTCGGCGTCGGCGGCCTGTACGGCTACAAGGGCAACGTTCTGGTGGTCGAAGGCGACGGCTTCGCCAACACCGTGGCCGCCTACGACCGGTACGTCCCCGGCGCCTCGGTCACCGCGGAATCGCTGGAACCCTTCTCCTTCCGGCTCACCGACTTCCAGGCCACCTACGTCGGCCCCGGCCACGAGAAGGTCGGCCAGCCGCTCACCTACTCGGCCACCCTCAGCGTCAAGGACGCACCCGGCGCGCCCGACCGCGTGGTGGACCTTCAGGTCAACGAGCCGCTGGACGTGAACGGCACGCTCACCTACCTGATCGGCCACGGCTACGCGCCCGTCTTCACGGTCACCGACGGCGCGGGCCAGGTCGCGTACGAGGGCCCGGTGCCGTGCCTGACCTCCAACACCTCGACCTTCGAATCCGAATGCGTCATCAAGGTCCCCGACGCCGCCCCCCAGCAGCTGGCCTTCCTGGGCAGGTTCCTGCCGTCCACGCTGCCCGCCGGGGACGACTGGGTCTCGGTCTTCCCCGGCGCCGTCAACCCGACCGTGCAGATCTGGCCGTTCGCGGGGGACCTCGGCCTGGACTCCGGCCAGCCCCAGTCGGTCTACGACCTGGGCGCGCACCAGAACCTCAAACCGCTCGGCAAGATGACCGCGCAGCCGCGCCCGCTGGCCGTCGGCGAGGCGCTCGACCTGCCGGACGGCGCCGGAAAGATCCAGTTCACCGGCGTCAAGGAGTGGATCGCGCTGCAGACCACCTACGACCCCGGCCGGATGCCCGCGCTGCTGGCCTCGATCGCCACCGTGCTCGGCCTGGTGCTGTCGCTGACCATCCGCCGCCGCCGGGTCTGGGTCCGGATGACGGACGGAAGGGCCACGGTGGGAGGATTGTCGCGCACCGAGGGGTCGAACTTCACCGACGAGTTCGCCGAGATCGTCGCCTCGCTCAACCCCCGTTCAGGAGTCACGGATGACCGCTGACAGTCTGGCCACACTGAGCGACCAGCTCATCCTGGCCGCCATCCTGCTGTACCTGGCCGCCATGATCGGTTACGCGCTGGAGCTCGCCTTCGGCACCCGGCCGGCCCAGGTCCGCGAACTCGTCAGGTCCGACGGCGGCACCGTCACCGAGACCCAGCCGGGCGAACCGGTCGTCTGGGCCCGCCAGGCCGGCCGGCTCGCGGTGGGGGCCAGCTGGATCGGCTGGGCCGCCAACGTGACCGCCACGCTCACCCGCGGCCTGGCGGTCGAGCGGTGGCCGTGGGGCAACATGTACGAGTTCGTGGTGGCGATGATCCTCGCCGCCGTGACCGTCTACCTGTTCATGCAGCTGCGCTACCCGGTCCGGTTCCTGGGCGCGTTCGTGACCGTGATCGCCGCGCTCGGGCTCGGCTTCGCGGTCCGGGTGCTGTACACGCAGGCCGGTCCGGTGGTGCCGGCGCTGGACTCCTACTGGGTGGCCATCCACGTGTCCGCCGCGATCGCCGCCAGCGGCCTGTTCACGGTGGGCGGGGTGGCCGCCGCGCTGTACCTGATCCGCCGGGAGGGCGAGTCCCGGCTGCCGGCCCGCGCCGACCTGGAGCGGATCGCGCACCGGGTGATCGTGATCGGCTTCCCGATCTGGACGTTCGCCGTCATCTCCGGCGCGCTCTGGGCCGACAAGGCGTGGGGCCGATACTGGAACTGGGACCCGAAGGAGGTCTGGGCGTTCATCACCTGGGTGGCGTACGCGGCCTACCTGCACGCTCGCGCCACGGCCGGCTGGAAGGGCAAGGCCGCGATGATCGTGTCGCTGATCGCCTTCGGCTGCCTGCTGTTCAACCTGGTCGGCGTGAACATCTTCTTCGGCGGGCTGCACTCCTACGCGGACGTGCCCTAGTCCTCGTCGCGTAGCCGCCGTTCCAGGTTCCGGAGGAAGTCAGGGTCGTCGTCGGGTCCGCGCGGGCCTGACGGGGGCGGCGGCTGCTCGGCCTCGCTCGGTACGGCCGGCGCGTACTGTGGCCGCCCCGCCAGCAACCAGAGCAACCCCCCGATCGCCGGCACGACCGTAATGAGGACCCACATGCCTTTCGGCAGGCCGCGAATGTATTCGGCCGGTGTCGTGATCACGTCGAAGAGGCAGTAGAGCCAGAAGGCCAGCAACGCCAGACCGACAACCACGTTAGCCATGCCCACACGGTAAACGATGCGACCCGATGATCGGGTTTCCATCGCGATAGCCGTACATCATTAGGGATGACTCTCGAAGAGCGGCATCGTACGGTAGTGCGGTACAAGCACCTTCCCGACAAAGAGAGAGGTGCGATGGCGCAGCAGGGCGATAGAGGCCGCCACCGGCGAGGGACTCGGTGGTGGCAGCGGGGCCAGGTGGGGGCCACCTATGCGTCGCCTTACCGTGGGATCGAGACCGCAGAGCAGCGGGCGGAGAAACACCCGGACAAGCAGCCGGAGAAGCACATCGAGCGCCGGATGGCGGTGACCGCCCCCGTGGTGGATCGGCCCCAGTACACCTGGCGCGACTTCGAACTGGACGACCAACCGGCCAGGGCCTCGCCGCATCGGCCCGACCGGCCGGACAGCAGGGATGGGAGGCGGCACTGCGGGGCCCTGGAGCGGGTGCTGTACCGCCAGTGGGACGCACAGGACGGCCCGCCGTCGCCGGACGCGGTGCGCGCGGTGGACAGCCTGGCGCGGCTGCCCGACCGGCTCAAGGAGTTGCTCGCGGCCGGACTGGACGGCATCTACGTGGGCCGAGGCGGAGTTCCCGACCTGGACGACATGGGGTACCTGCGGGGTGCGCCGCTGCCGTCGGGCCGGGCCACCTGGGACATCTGCGCCGGCGCGTATGGCGACCGCAAGATCGTGGTGGGCGACCGGCCATCTCCGACACCAGATGTGATGATGCACGAAGTCGGGCATGCGCTGGACGACGTGGACGCCCGTCCGGGAGAGTGGGTTTCGGACTCACCGGAGTTCGCCGCTCTCTACGAGGAATGCCGTCCGTTACTCGCGTCGGCCTTCCACAAACAGCCGGGCACACTCGGTCGCAAGGAGTTCTTCGCGGACGCCTTCGCGGCCATCGCGTCACGGCAGCGGCCGGCCCTGGTGGACATGCTCGGCGGGAACACCCGGACCGCACTGAACGTCATGCTCTTCTTCAACAGGCGCTACGGAATATAGGTGGTCTAGCAATGTTCGTGATCCGGCTCGCTGACGGGACACTGCGCGTGCCGCAGTCGTTGACCAGCGATGACGGGCGCCTGATCGGCAACGCGTACGTCGAGATCGCGCCAGGCGAGCCGGACTACGACCAGTGGCTCCCCGAATCCATTACCGAGGAAGAAGAAGCCACCCGCCGTCGCCGCTGGCAAGAAGAAAACGACGCCCTGGAACAGGAGTTCCTGGCGTTCAAATCCGAGCTGGAGTAGCGGGCTCGCGCGCCGCGCTCGTCGATAACCCGGTGACCCTGCGCCTTCCGGGAGTCGCAGGATCACCAACAGCTGGTCATGTGGTGCAGGTGCTGCTGTGGTGCAGTGGTGCGTCAGACTCGCGGTGAGTCTCCGTTCGGCCGGTCGGCCGTCAGGACTTCCTCACCGCGAAGGAGGGCGTGTACTTCCGACTCGCGGAATCGCCGATGCCCTCCGGGGGTACGGATGCTGCTGATTCGCCCCGCCGCGGCCCAGCGTGTCACGGTCTTCGGGTCGACCCGGAAGAGGGCGGCAACCTCTCCAGGGGTCAGCAGTCGCTCGCTGCTACTCTCCACAATCTCTCCCCCTCGCATCCCGCGTCCTGCAGCGGGCGGACAGGTAACCAGTGTGCCGAGCGAAGCCTGATTTATCCGTGGTTTTCAGAGAAGATCACGGGTTGTTACCGGCTCAGTGCCCGATTGTTATATGATAGAGCCTCTTTGGGGCGCTCATGGGTGTTTCTTTACGAAAGCGCCGTGATGGGAACCCTAGCAGTGCTCGCGCCTGATGCGAAGAGAGTCCGCGATACGGGAGAGTGACGTAACCTCGACGCTGTGCGCGCGGTTATCGTTTACACCCTCTCCCGTCTGGGCTTGTTCGCCATCGCCTTGGGCGTGCTCTATCTCCTCGGTCTGCGCACTTACGCGCTGCTGGCCGTGGCCTTCTTGGTCAGCGGGCTGGCCAGTTACGTTCTGCTGTCAAGGCAACGTGACGCGGTCAGTACGCGGATCAGTAGTAGGCGCGACCTGCCCGAGGGCTAGGGCATCGGGAACAATCCGACTCGGGCATGGTACTCACCTCCCAGCCGCGTCGTGTCGCTTCCGACCAAAAGACCGTTCTTTACCGGGAGAAACGCTTTCACACCGATTCCCCGAGCCCGAGTCGGATTCCAGTCGAGGGCCTTCCCGGTGCTCGGATGGATCGCGCCGATCCCCGGCCGGGACACGGCGCCCTGGCCCGCGGTGTCGGAGCCGTACGGGTTGTCCAGCCAGCGCTGGTGGCCGCCGACGTAGACCGCGGCGCCGGTCACGGCCACCGAGTAGAGCGAGTCCCCGCCCGTGTGGTTCACCCAGGTCGGGCGGATTCCTTCGCCCTTCGCGTAGGTCTCGAAGCGGGCCGCGGTGTCGCAGAGTTTGCGGGTGCGGGGAGCCGGTCCGCCGGTGGTGACCACCACGAAGTAGGAGCCGTCGGGGGACAGGTCCAGGCCGCGGACGTAGGACGGGAACACCGCCAGGCACTCCGGCGCGTACGCGTCGGTGCGCCAGTCGGCCACCTTGCCGGTGGTCAGGTCGATCACGCCGAGTTGCGGGCGGGGGAGGCCGTCCAGGGTGGTGAAGGAGCCGTCCACGACCAGCCGGTCGTGGCTGGCCGCCATCGCCGTGATTTTCGTCTCACCGCCGCCGGGGGTGACGGTGAAGGTCGGGTCCACGGCGCCGGTGGTCGCGTTCAGCCTGGCCAGGGCGGGTCTGGTGGCGCGGGCGATCTGGGTGAAGTCGCCGCCCACGTAGAGCTGGTCGCCGCGCCGTACCAGGCTGGAGACCTCGCCGCCGTAGGTGGCGCCGGTGAAGGAGCGGACCGGCGCGCCGTCGGCGAGGTCCAGCCGGACCAGGCCGCGGGTGAACGCGCCGCCGGCGTAGACCGTTCCACCGGCGCCGGAAGCCAGCGCGAACACCGGCCCGTCCATCCTGGGCGCGAAGCCGGGGTCGATCCTGCCGGTCCGCAGGTCGAAGGCGAACAGGTTCGGGCGGCGCAGCTCGGTCGTGCTCCCCACGTTCCTGACCAGGCTGAACTCGCCCCCCACCACCACGGTGTCGCCGACCAGGGCGAGCGCGTTGACGATGCCGTCGAGCACATGCGGGGTCCGTCCCGACGGGTTCGCGGAGACCACCTGCGCCTGCCGGATGCCGGCCTGAGCGGGGCCGATCGGGATCACCATCGCCGCCGACACGAATGTCGCGATTAAATTTCTGGCACGCATTCCCCAAGTCCTAGCAGACTCTCCGTAGCGAAGAGGTGACGTTCCGTGCATGAGCGGGAACGCTAGGGTTGTGCCATGACGCGCGCATCTTTGGACAAGCAGCCGCACGAAGTCGCCGCGATGTTCGATCGCACGGCCCGGCGTTATGACCTGGTCAACGACGTGCTGTCACTTGGCCAGGACCGGCTGTGGCGGCGCGCCACGGCGCGCGCGGTGGACGCAGGGCCCGGCGAGGTCGTGCTGGATCTGGCGGCCGGCACCGGCACCTCCACGGACGCCTTCACCACGCTCGGCGCGCGCGCCATCGCCTGTGACTTCTCCCTCGGCATGCTCAGGGCCGGCGTCCAGAAACACGGAGGTTCCGGCCTGTCCGGCGCCGGCGTCAGCTTCGTCGGCGGCGACGCGCTCCGGCTGCCCTTCGCGGACGGCGCGTTCGACGCGGTGACCATCTCGTTCGGCCTGCGCAACGTCGCCGACACCCACCAGGCCCTGGCCGAGCTGCTGCGCGTCACCCGCCCCGGTGGGCGCCTGGTGATCTGCGAGTTCTCCCGCCCGCCGGTCAAGGCCTTCGACGTGGTCTACACGCAGTACCTGATGCGCCTGCTCCCGCAGGTGGCCCGCGCGGTCAGCTCCAACCCCGACTCCTACGAATACCTGGCCGAGTCCATTCGCGACTGGTACGACCAGGCGGAGTTGTCGCAGGTCATGCAGACCGCGGGCTGGCGCAGGGTGGCCTGGCGCAATCTGAGCCTGGGCATCGTGGCCCTGCACCGGGCAGTCAAGGCCGCCTGAAATAGCCCGGCGAAAGCTATCCCACCTTGCCACGCCTATATCCATCCGGCCTAGCTCGGTAAACTCCGCACCGTAAGCCATATGTCCCGGCTTGGCCGCGCCTGTGTCTGGACTGAGGAACGCAGGGGAGCGAAGCGCCCCGGAGTGACGAGGGAAGACTCAGGCTAAGGAGCGGCCAAGCCCGCCGATCCGAAGGATCGGCAATAAGCACTGCAATTCCCGCGGGGAATCTATTCGGGATGCCGCAGGGTACCCGTTTCGGTCTTGAAAGCCACGTTAAGCTGGGATATTTACCCGTATTATGGGTGGGTTTGCTGGAGGGAGATGGTCGGTGGCGCCGGAACTCAGCCCGACTGTCTGTCGGCGTCGGCTCGCGGTCGAACTACGCCGGCTGCGTGAGGCGGTGGGGCTCAGCGGCGTGCAGGTCGCCGACCAGCTCAAGTGGTCGACGTCCAAGATCAGCCGGCTGGAGAACGGGCAGATCCTGCCCCGTGAGCGCGATGTCCGCACGCTGCTCACGCACTACCGGATCGGGTCCACGACCAGTCAGTTCCTGCTCGCGCTGGCCGCGCGGGCGGAGAGCAAGGGCTGGTGGGACGCCTACGCGGACACGCTGCCGGAGTCGTACGTGACCTATGTCGGCCTGGAGACCGCCGCCGAGGAGATGCTGACCTGGCAGTCCCGCGGCATCCCCGGCCTGCTCCAGACGGTCGAGTACGCCCGCGCCCTGAACAGCACCGAGACCTTCACCCGGCTCTCGCCCGGCGAGGTCGAGCGGCGCACCCAGGTCCGGGTCCGCCGCCAGGCGCTGGTGGCCGAGCAGCTGCTGCGGGTCAGCGCGGTGGTGGACGAGTCGGCGCTGTTACGCCGGTTCGGCTCCGAGCAGGTCATGCGGGAACAGCTCCAGCATCTGTACGCGCTGGCCGAACTCCCCAACGTCTCGGTCCGGATCCTGGCCCTGGACGGCCCGCATCCGATCGACTCCGACAGCTTCGTAATCCTGAAATTTCCGGAGATCAATGGGTTCGGGCCGCTCTATGACGACGTGGTGTATCTGGAGAGCGTGGCCGGCGGAACGTTTCAGGAGGATGAGGCCACCACGTACCGGTTCCGCCTGCTCCTGGACCATCTCAGGGACGCGTCCCTGAGCGAGGAGGAGTCCATGACGCTCATCGCCGCTCGCGCTGAGATGTAGGCAGTTGTTCCAGTAGTGCCCTGTAAGGGTGCTTTGTAAAGCTCTGCCGTATTTCTGGGCCGGGGAACCCGGGTATACCCACCCCGGTTTCCGGGCAAAGGATGCGGCAATGGCGGCTGCCAGTGGCAAGCGGATCGATTGGCGTAGGAGCACCTTCAGCGGTGTGAACGGGGAATGCGTGGAGGTCGCGGTGGTCGACGACACGGTCGCGGTCCGTGATTCCAAGCACCCGGGCTGTTCACCCCTGATCTTCACGCCCGGCGAGTGGGTCGCATTCCTGGGCGGCGTGCGCGCCGGGGAATTTGACCTGGCGAATTGGGAACGCTCCGAACAGGATTACCAGGAGTGACTGACAGAACCCCCTGATTTGGGGGATCATGGGTACCCCGTCGTACCAACCTTCGCCCCTGTCCCTCGGGTCACGGGCGTCTTCATAATTGGAGAACGTTCATGCAGTCGCCGCATGACTGGGTCAAGAGCAGCTTCAGCAGTGTCAGCGGTGAATGCGTGGAGGTGCGCATGGGCGAGAGCGTCGGCATGCGCGATTCAAAGAATCCCGCCGGCGCCGCCCTCGACTTCCCCCGCGACGTCTGGTCCGACTTCATCCAGACCCTCAAGCAAGGCAGTGTTTAAGGCCGATCCTCCGGATCGGCGGCCAAGCCAGTTACCGGCTAGTAGCCGCCTACCCCCTGACAAAGCGGCAACGGGACGCACTAGACTGCGGCCGACAAGTTTGTGAAGAGGTTCACAAAGGCACGAAGGCCCTAACCGTCCCGGCTTTCGTCCTAGGACAGGACAGGTCCCCCGTGAGCGAGTCAGGCCCCGCGACAGAGCGGGTGGCGGCGGACGCCGACGTGATCGTCGTTGGCGCCGGCCCCGCCGGGTCGACGACTGCCTACTATCTGGCGCAGTCCGGCCTCTCGGTCCTGTTGCTGGAGAAGACCAGGTTCCCGCGCGAGAAGGTCTGCGGGGACGGGCTCACGCCGCGTGCCGTGAAAGAGCTCCTGGCCATGGGCGTCGACATCGGCGCCCCTGGCTGGGTGCGGAACAAGGGCCTGCGCGTGGTCGGCGGCGGCCGCAGCTTCGAGCTGGACTGGCCCGAGCTGCAGAGTTTCCCGGACTTCGGCCTGGTGCGAACCCGGCAGGACTTCGACCAGATTCTGGCCGGCAACGCCGTCAAGGGCGGCGTGAGGCTGCTGGAGGGCGTCAACGTCGCCGGTCCTGTGCTGGACGAGCGCAGCGGCCACGTGATCGGCGTGCGCTCCCAGACCGGCGAGGTGTACCGGTCCAGAGTGGTCGTCGCCGCCGACGGCAACTCCACCCGGCTCTCTCTCGCGATGGGCCTGCACAAGCGCGAGGACCGCCCGATGGGCGTCGCGGTCCGGACGTACTACACCAGCCCGCGCCACGACGACGACTACCTGGAGATCTGGCTCGAACTCTGGGACGGCGACCGCCTGCTGCCCGGCTACGGCTGGATCTTCGGCGTCGGCGACGGCACGGCCAACGTCGGCCTCGGGCTGCTCAACACCAGTGAATCTTTCAAGAACATCGACTACCGCGACCTGGTCCGCCGCTGGGTCCGGCACATGCCCCCGGAGTGGGGTTTCACCGAGGAGAACCGGACCACGCCGATCCGCGGCGCGGCCCTGCCGATGGCCTTCAACCGGCAGCCCCACTACACCCGTGGCCTGGTCCTGGTCGGCGACTCCGGCGGCATGATCAACCCCTTCAACGGCGAAGGCATCGCGTACGCGATGGAGACCGGCAGGATCGCGGCCGACACCATCGCGACGGCACTGGCCCAGCCCACCGCCGCCCAGCGCGAGCGCACCCTGCGCGCGTATCCGGGGATACTCAAGGACGCGTACGGCGGATACTTCACTCTCGGTCGCCTGTTCGTGGAGGCGATCGGCAAGCCCGGGGTGATGGGCTTCATCACCCGGCATACACTGCCGCATCCGGTTCTGATGAGATTCGCCATGAAGTTACTCGCGAACCTCACCGACCCCCGGCGCGGCGACGCGTCGGACCGGATCATCAACGCCCTGTCCAAAGTCACTCCGCCGGCATGACTATCGTGAAACTGAACCTGATGATCTCTATCACCGAGAGGACGCCTTAGCGATGGAGCTCTACGCGCCCATCCTGGTGCTCGCGGTCCTTGCGGCGGGATTCGCCGTCTTCTCCGTGAGCGTCGCCCCCTTCACCGGACCCAAGCGCTGGAACCGCGCCAAGCTGGACGCCTACGAGTGCGGCATCGAGCCCACTCCGCAGCCGGTCGGCGGCGGTCGGTTCCCGCTGAAATACATGATCACCGCGATGCTCTTCATCGTCTTCGACATTGAGATCATCTTCCTCTATCCGTGGGCGGTGGCCTTCGACCAGCTCGGCGTCTTCGGGCTGATCGAGATGGTGCTGTTCATCGTCACCGTGCTCGTGGCGTACGCCTACGTGTGGCGCCGCCGCGGCCTGGATTGGGACTAGATAGCCATGGGCATCGAAGAGAAACTCCCCAGCGGGTTCGCGCTGACCACGGTCGAGCAGATGGCCGGTTGGGCGCGGAAGAACTCCGTGTGGCCGGCGACCTTCGGCCTGGCCTGCTGCGCCATCGAGCTGATGTCGACCGGCGGCCCGACCCACGACCTGGCCAGGTTCGGCATGGAACGCGCCTCGGCCTCGCCCCGGCAGGCCGACCTGATGATCGTGGCCGGCCGGCTGTCCCAGAAGATGGCCCCCGTGCTGCGCCAGATCTACGACCAGATGGCCGAGCCCAAGTGGGTCATCTCGATGGGGGTCTGCGCGTCCACTGGCGGAATGTTCAACAACTACGCCATCGTGCAGGGCGTGGATCACGTCGTGCCCGTCGACATCTACCTGCCCGGCTGCCCGCCGCGCCCGGAGATGCTGATCGACGCCATCGTCAAGCTGCACGACAAGATCCAGAACATGAAGTTCGGCGCGCACCGCGAGAAGCAGGTTCAGGAGCTCGAACTCCAGGCGCTGCGGACGCTGCCGCTGATCGACCAGGGGATGCAGAAATGAGCGACAACCTGCCCGAGGTGCCCCAGGAACCGGTCGCCAGGACCGGCATGTTCGGCGTCGCGGGCTCCGGTGACACCTCCGGCTACGGCGGCCTGGTGGTCCGCCGCGCGCCGCAGCTGGCCACCCCCCGCCCGTACGGCGGCTACTTCGACGAACTCGTGGACGCACTCCCCGAGGAGCTGCTGGAACGGGTGGTCGTGGACCGCGGCGAGCTCACCCTGCACGTGGTCAAGGACCGCCTGGTCGAGACCATGCAGCGGCTGCGGGACGACCCGGCGCTCCGGTTCGAGCTCTCGCTTGGCGTCTCCGGGGTGCACTACCCGGAGGAGGCCGGCGCCGAGCTTCGGGCCGTCTACCACCTGGTCTCCATTACGCTGAACCGCCGGGTCAGGGTCGAGGCCGCCACGGCCGACACCGACCGGCACATTCCGTCCACAGTCTCGGTCTACCCGACCCACGACTGGCACGAGCGCGAGACCTACGACTTCTTCGGCATCGTCTTCGACGGTCACCCGGCGCTCACCCGGATCGAGATGCCGGACGACTGGGAGGGGCACCCCCAGCGCAAGGACTACCCGCTCGGTGGCATTCCGGTCGAGTACCGCGGCGCGGAGATCCCCGCCCCCGACCAGAGGAGGTCATACGCATGACGACCCACGCCACCGAAGCGGCCGAGGGCAAGGTCTACGACGTCGCCGGCCAGGACTGGGACCAGCTCGTCGACACCGTGCTGGAGTCCGACGAGGAGCGCCTCGTCATCAACATGGGCCCGCAGCACCCGTCCACGCACGGCGTGCTCCGCCTGGTCCTCACCCTGGACGGCGAGACGGTCACCGAGGCCCGCACGGTCATCGGCTACCTGCACACCGGCATCGAGAAGAACATCGAGTACCGGACCTGGACCCAGGGCGTGACTTTCGTCACGCGGATGGACTACCTGTCCCCGATCTTCAACGAGACCGCGTACTGCCTGGGCGTGGAGAAGCTGCTCGGCATCACCGACCGGATCCCGGCCAGGGCCGAGGCCATCCGGGTGATGATGATGGAGCTCACCAGGATCTCCTCGCACATGGTGGCGATCGGCACCTTCGGCATGGAGCTCGGCGCGACCACGCCGTTCCTGTTCGGCGCGCGCGAGCGCGAGATGGTGCTGGACGTGATGGAGTACATCACCGGCCTGCGGATGAACATGGCCTACGTCCGGCCCGGCGGGGTCAGCGTGGACCTGCCCGCCGGCGCGCTGGACAAGGTCGGCGAGCTGCTGAAGGTCATGCCGCAGCGGATCAAGGACATGCGCAAGCTGCTCGACGCCAACCCGGTCTACCTGCGCCGCACCAAGGACGTGGCGTACCTGGACCTGACCGGCTGCATGGCGCTGGGCATCACCGGGCCGATGATCCGGGCCGCCGGGCTGCCGTGGGACCTGCGCAAGTCGCAGCCGTACTGCGGGTACGAGACCTACGACTTCGACGTGCCGGTGCAGCAGTCCTGCGACGTGTACGGCCGCTACCTGGTCAGGGTCGCCGAGATGGAAGAGTCGCTCAAGATCATCGAGCAGTGCCTGGAGCGCCTCGCGGGGCCGCTCAAGGCCGGTCCTGTGATGATCGAGGACAAGAAGATCGGCTGGCCGGCGCAGCTCGCGCTGGGCCCCGACGGCCTCGGCAACTCGCCCAACCACATCGCGCACATCATGAGCAGCTCGATGGAGGCCCTGATCCACCACTTCAAGCTGGTCACCGAGGGCTTCCGGGTGCCGGCCGGTCAGGTGTACGCCTCGGTCGAGTCGCCGCGCGGCGAGCTCGGCGCGCACGTGGTCAGCGACGGCGGCACCCGGCCGTACCGTGTGCACTTCCGCGACCCGTCCTTCACGAACCTCCAGGCCGTCCCGGCCATGTGCGAGGGCGGCATGATCGCCGACGTGATCGCGGCGGTCGCTTCGATCGACCCCGTTATGGGAGGTGTGGACCGGTGACGTACTCACCCGAGGTCCGCGAGCGTCTGGAGACCGACGCCAAGGAGATCATCGGCCGCTATCCGAAGGCGCGGTCGGCGCTGCTGCCGCTGCTGCACCTGGTGCAGTCGGAGGACGGCTACGTCTCCGACGACGGTCACGAGTTCTGCGCGGAGATCCTCGGCCTGTCCAAGGCCGAGGTGGTCGGCGTCTCGACGTTCTACACGATGTACAAGCGCAAGCCCGCCGGGGAGTACCACGTCGGGGTCTGCATCAACACGCTCTGCGCGGTGATGGGCGGCGACCAGATCTGGTCGGAGCTGACCGAGCACATGGGCATCGGCGCCGACGAGACCACGCCGGACGGCAAGGTCTCGCTGGAGCGGATCGAGTGCAACGCGGCCTGCGACTTCGCGCCGGTGATGACGGTCAACTGGGAGTTCTTCGACAACCAGACGCCGGCCTCGGCCAAGCAGCTGGTGGACGACCTGCGGGACGGCGCCAACGTGCTGCCGACCCGGGGCCCGAAGAAGCTCTGCTCGTTCAAGGACGCCTCGCGCATCCTCGCCGGGATCCCCGACGATCTCGCGGGTGACGGCCCGTCCGCCGTCGGGCCGTCGCTGGAGGGCCTGCGCATCGCCAAGGCCAACGGCTGGGAGGCTCCGAAGTGACGACGCTCACCCCGATCCTGACCAAGAACTGGGATCTGCCCAACTCCTTCACGCTGGAGGGGTACGGCGACTACTCGGCGGCCAAGCGGGCGCTGGGCATGGACCCGGACGCGATCATCCAGGCGGTCAAGGACTCCGGCCTGCGGGGCCGTGGCGGCGCGGGCTTCCCGACTGGCATGAAGTGGGGATTTATCCCACAAAATGACGGCAAGCCGCATTACCTGGTCGTCAATGCCGACGAATCCGAGCCGGGAACCTGCAAGGACATCCCGCTCATGATGGCCAACCCGCACGCGCTGGTCGAGGGCATCATCATCACCGCGTACGCGATCCGGGCCAACCACGCGTTCATCTACGTGCGCGGCGAGGTCCTGCACGTGGTCCGGCGGCTGCACGCGGCGGTCCGGGAGGCGTACGAGAAGGGCTACCTCGGCACCGGGATCTTCGACTCCGGGTTCGACCTGGAACTCGTGGTGCACTCCGGCGCGGGGGCGTACATCTGCGGCGAGGAGACCGCGCTGCTGGACTCGCTGGAGGGCTACCGTGGCCAGCCCCGGCTGAAGCCGCCGTTCCCGGCGGTGGCCGGCCTCTACGCGGCCCCGACGGTCATCAACAACGTCGAGTCCATCGCCTCGGTCCCGTCCATCCTGGCCAACGGCGCGGACTGGTTCGCCGGCATGGGCACCGAGAAGTCCAAGGGCTTCGGCATCTTCTCGCTCAGCGGCCACGTGACCAGGCCCGGCCAGTACGAGGCCCCGCTCGGCATCACGCTGCGCGAACTGCTCGACATGGCGGGCGGCATCCGCGAGGGTCACCGGCTCAAGTTCTGGACCCCCGGCGGCTCGTCCACGCCGATCTTCACCGACGAGCACCTGGACGTGCCGCTCGACTTCGAGTCGGTCGGCGCCAAGGGCTCCATGCTCGGCACCCGGGCCCTGCAGATCTTCGACGAGACGGTCTGCGTGCTCCGCGCGACGCTGCGCTGGACCGAGTTCTACGCGCACGAGTCCTGCGGCAAGTGCACCCCCTGCCGGGAGGGCACCTTCTGGCTGAAGCAGGTGCTCAAGCGGCTGGAGGCGGGTCAGGGCGGCGAAGAGGACCTCGCTACCATCACCGACATCGCGGACAACATTCTCGGACGTTCGTTCTGCGCGCTCGGCGACGGGGCGACCAGCCCGATCTACTCGTCGGTCAAGTACTTCCGCGACGAATACCTGAAGCACTTCGAGATCGGCGGCTGTCCGTTCGATCCCGCACTGTCCACCGTGTGGGGGGCCAAGTGACCATCCAAGCAACACAGCCCGAAGTGGCGACCGTCGATCTGGTGACGCTCACCATCGACGGCTTCCAGGTCAGCGTGCCGAAGGGCACGATGATCATCCGGGCCGCCGAGCTGCTGGGGATCCAGATCCCCCGCTTCTGCGACCATCCGCTGCTGGACCCGGCGGCCAACTGCCGCCAGTGCCTGGTGGACATCACCGACGCCGGCAACGGCCGGGGCTTCCCGAAGCCGCAGCCGTCCTGCGCCATCGAAGTGGCCGAGGGCATGGTGGTGCAGAGCCAGCTCACCTCGCCGGTCGCCGAGAAGGCGCAGCGCGGGGTGATGGAGATGCTGCTGCTCAACCACCCGCTGGACTGCCCGGTCTGCGACAAGGGCGGCGAGTGCCCGCTGCAGAACCAGGCCATGTCCAACGGGCAGGGCGAATCCCGGTTCCAGGAGCAGAAGCGCACCTTCCCCAAGCCGATCCCGCTCTCCACCGAGGTGCTGCTGGACCGGGAGCGCTGCGTGCAGTGCGCCCGCTGCCTGCGCTTCTCCGACCAGATCGCGGGCGACCCGTTCATCGAGTTCTTCGAGCGCGGGGCCAAGGAGCAGGTCGCGGTCGCCGAGGGCGAGCCGTTCCAGTCCTACTTCTCCGGCAACACCATCCAGATCTGCCCGGTGGGCGCGCTCACCGGCGCGGCCTACCGGTTCCAGTCGCGGCCGTTCGACCTGGTCTCCACGCCGAGCGCGTGCGAGCACTGCGCGTCCGGCTGCTCGCTCCGCACCGACCACCGCCGCGGCAAGGTCACCCGCCGGCTGGCCGGGGACGACCCGCAGGTCAACGAGGAGTGGAACTGCGACAAGGGCCGGTGGGCCTTCGCCTACACCACCGCCCCCGACCGGCTGCGCACCCCGCTGGTCCGCAACGCCGAGGGCGTGCTGGTCCCGGCCTCCTGGCCGGAGGCCCTCGCGGTCGCCGCCGCCGGACTGGCCGGCCGCCGCGCGGGCGTGCTGGTCGGCGGCCGGGTCACGGTCGAGGACGCGTACGCCTACAGCAAGTTCGCCCGGGTCGCGCTCGGCACCAACGACATCGACTTCCGGGCCAGGGCCCACTCCGCCGAGGAGGCCGAGTTCCTGGCCCACGCGGTGGCCGGCAAGGGCATCGACATCTCCTACACCGACCTGGAGAACGCGCCGGCCGTGCTGCTGGCCGGTTTCGAGCCGGAGGAGGAGTCGCCGATCATCTTCCTGCGACTCCGCAAGGCGTACCAGAAGAAGGGGCTGCGCGTGTACGCGCTGGCCCCCTTCGCCACGCCCGGCCTGGCCAAGATGGGCGGCACCCTGATCAGGACCGTCCCCGGCGAAGAGGCCGAGGTGATCGGCGAGCTGACCAACAGCGGCGGCACCATCCCCGAAGGCGCGATCATCCTGGTCGGCGAGCGGCTCGCCGGGACCCGGGGCGCGCTGTCGGCGCTGCTCCGGCTGGCCCGCTCGACCAGCGCCAGGATCGCCTGGGTGCCCAGGCGGGCCGGCGAGCGCGGCGCGCTCGAAGCGGGCGCGCTGCCCAACCTGCTGCCGATAGGGCGGCCGGTCGGCGACGCCAACGCCCGCGCCGAAGTGGCCCGCGCCTGGAACGTGTCCACGCTGCCGGAGACCCCCGGGCGGGACACCTCCGGCATCCTGCGCGCCGCCCTCGACGAGGAGCTCGACGCGCTGGTCGTCGCCGGGGTCGACCCCTACGACCTGCCCGACCCCGAGCTCGCGCTGCGGGCCCTGGAGAACACCCCGTTCATCGTCAGCCTGGAGATCCGGGCCAGCGCCGTCACCGACCGCGCCGACGTGGTGCTCCCGGTGGCCGCGGTGGCCGAGAAGGCCGGCGCGTTCGTGGACTGGGAGGGGCGCGGGCGCTCCTTCGAGGCCGCCACCCCGGTGCCCGGCGTGCTGAGCGACCTGCGGGCCGTCGTCGCGCTGGCCGACCACATGGACGTGCACCTGGCGCTGCCCGACGTCGCCGCGGTCCGCCGCGAGCTGGGCGGGCTCGGCGCCTGGAAGGGCTCCCGCCAGGCCGCCCCCATCGTCACCGGCGGCTCCGGCAAGGTGCCGCAGGCCGGGCAGGCCGTGCTGGCCACCTGGCGGCTGCTGCTGGACGACGGCAAGCTGCAGGACGGCGAGCCGTACCTGGCGGGCACCGCCCGCGAGGCGGTCGCGCTGCTGTCCGCGGCCACCGCCGCCGAGATCGGCGCGGTCGACAAGATCGCCGTCAACGGGGTCACCCTGCCGCTGCGCGTCGCCGACCTGCCGGACCGGGTGGTCTGGGTGCCCGCGAACTCGGGCGGCGTCTCGGCCACCCGCGACCTGCGGGCCGCGGCCGGCGACCTCGTCACCATCATCGGCCCTGAGGAGCGGCCATGACCTTCCTTGTCAGTCCGGTGGCCAATCCGGGGCCGACCAGCCCCGGGCCCACCTTGGCGGACTTCGGCCACGATCCGTTGTGGATCAGCATCATCAAGGCCGTCTTTCTCTTCGTCTTCCTGATGGTCGGCGTGCTGATGGGCGTGTGGACCGAGCGCAAGCTCATCTCACGCATGCAGCACCGCTACGGCCCCAACCGGGCGGGCAAGTTCGGCCTGCTGCAGACCGTCGCGGACGGTCTGAAGATGGGGCTGAAGGAAGACCTGATGCCGCGCAAGGTCGACAAGCTGCTCTACTTCCTGGCCCCGGTGATCATCGCGGTGCCGGCCTTCCTGGCCTTCTCGGTGATCCCGTTCGGGCCGGTCGTGTCGATGTTCGGGGTGAAGACGCCGCTCCAGCTGACCGACCTGCCGGTGGCGGTGCTGCTGATCCTGGCGATGGCCTCGATCGGGGTGTACGGGATCGTGCTCGCCGGGTGGGCGTCGCGCTCGCCGTACGCGATCCTGGGCGGGCTGCGGTCCAGCGCGCAGGTGGTCTCGTACGAGATCGCGATGGGCCTGTCCTTCGTGGCGGTCTTCCTCTACGCGGGCACCCTGTCCACCTCCGAGATCGTCGCCAAGCAGGCCGACGGCGGCTCGTTCGCGCTCGGGAGCCTGAACATCCCGCTGCCCTCCTGGTACGCGGTGCTGCTCATCCCGTCGTTCCTGATCTACGTGCTGACCATGCTCGGCGAGACCAACCGGGTCCCGTTCGACCTGCCGGAAGGCGAGGGCGAACTGGTCGGCGGCTTCCACACCGAGTACTCCTCGTCGCTGAAGTTCGCCATGTTCATGCTGGCCGAGTACGTGAACGTGTTCGTCGTCTCCGGCGTCGCGACCACGCTGTTCCTCGGCGGCTGGCGGGCCCCCTGGCCGATCTCGCTGTGGGACGGCGCCAACGTCGGCTGGTGGCCGATGCTCTGGTTCTTCGCCAAGCTCGTCCTGCTCTTCTGCTTCTTCGTCTGGGTCCGCGCCTCGCTGCCGCGGGTCAGGTACGACCAGCTGATGCACTTCGGCTGGAAGGTCCTGATCCCGCTGAACCTGGCCTGGATCCTGATGGTGGCCAGCTTCCGCGCCCTGCGGGTCGACAACAGCCCGCTCGTCATCGTGCTGATGGCGATCGTGGTGGTCGGCGCGCTCGGCGTGTACTTCCGGTTCGACACCGTGCTGCAGCGCCGCAGGGAGCAGCGGGCCGCCCAGGAGGCGGAGGAGTTCGACCAGCTCCGCGACCAGCCCACGGCCGGCGGGTTCCCGGTGCCCGCCCTTGATCTTCCGCACTACCACGGGGCCACCACGGGGCTTAATCGCAAGGAGGTCCCCAGTGCCTAAGTTCGAATGGCTGAATCCGGTCAAGGGGTTCGGCGTCACCTTCCACCACATCTTCAAGAAGCCGATCACGGTCAACTACCCGGAGGAGAAGCGCCCGACGGCGCCTCGCTTCCACGGGCGGCACCAGCTCAACCGCTGGCCGGACGGCCTGGAGAAGTGCATCGGCTGCGAGCTGTGCGCCTGGGCGTGCCCGGCCGACGCCATCTTCGTGGAGGGCGGCGACAACACCGACGAGGAACGCTACTCGCCCGGTGAGCGGTACGGCCGGACGTACCAGATCAACTACCTGCGGTGCATCCTGTGCGGCCTGTGCATCGAAGCGTGCCCGACCCGGGCGCTGACGATGACCAACGAGTACGAGCTGGCCGACACCACCCGCGAGTCGCTCATCTACACCAAGGAGATGCTGCTCGCCCCGCTGATGGCCGGCATGGAGCAGCCGCCGCACCCGATGCGCCTCGGAGAGACCGAAGAGGACTACTACCGGTTGGGGCGCGACAATGGGTGAGACGGTCACGTTCTGGGTGCTGGCGGTGGCCTCCGTCGCCGCGGCGCTCGGACTCGTCTTCAGCCGCAAGGCGGTGTACTCCGCGCTGATGCTCGGCGTGGTCATGCTCTCGCTGGCGGTGCTCTACGCCGTACAGGACGCGCCTTTCCTGGCCGCGGTGCAGATCATCGTCTACACCGGCGCGGTCATGATGCTCTTCCTGTTCGTGCTCATGCTGGTCGGCGTGGACTCCTCGGACTCGCTGGTGGAGACCCTGCGCGGCCAGCGCTTCTGGGCGTTCCTGGCCGGTCTCGGCTTCGCCGTCCTGCTGGCGCTCGGCTTCGGCAACGTCGTCTTCGCCGCGCCGACCGGGCTGGCCGCCGTCAACCAGGCCGGCAACGTGCCCAGCCTGGCCGAGGCGATCTTCACTCGGTACGTCTTCGCGTTCGAAGTCACCTCGGCGCTGCTGATCACGGCGGCGCTGGGCGCGATGGTGCTCGCGCACCGGGAGCGCGCCGAGGCGAAGGCCACCCAGAAGGACCTGTCCAGGGCCCGGTTCGTCGCGTTCGGCGAGACCGGCGCCAACCCGGCCTCGCTGCCGGGTCCCGGCACCTACGCCCGGCACAACGCCATCGACATGCCCGCGCTGCTGCCCGACGGATCGATCTCGCAGCTGTCGGTCAACCGGCACCTGGCCCGGCACACCGAAGAGCTCCTCGAAGAGCGTTCCGGTGAGCTGGACGCGTCCGAGACCCCGGTCGCCGAGATCACGGAAGGCGAGAACTCCAAGTGACCACCCACTACCTGATCCTGAGCGCGCTGCTGTTCGCGATCGGCGGCATCGGCGTGCTGATCCGGCGCAACGCCATCGTGGTCTTCATGTGCGTGGAGCTCATGCTCAACGCCTGCAACCTGGCGTTCGTCACCTTCGCCCGCCAGCACGGGAACATCGAGGGCCAGGTCATCGCCTTTTTCGTGATGATCGTGGCGGCCGCCGAGGTCGTCGTGGGGCTGGCCATCATCGTGACGATCTTCCGAACCCGCAGGTCCGCGTCCGTCGACGACGCCAGCCTGCTGAAGTACTAAAGAGGTGACCGTGGAACCCGCTGAGATCCTCTCGAACCCGGGCGGTGCGATCGGGGTCGGCTGGCTCATGATCGTGCTGCCCCTGCTCGGGGCCGCGGTGCTGCTGCTGGGCGGTCGCCGTACCGACAAATGGGGCCACTACTTCGGCGTGCTGATGGCGCTGGCGTCGTTCGTGGTCGCCGCGCTGGTCTTCTTCCAGCTGCTCGGGTTCGCGCCCGGGGAGCGCCGCCGCGGCGTGTCGCTGTATGAGTTCATCCCCGGCGTCGCCGACATGGGGCTGCTGATCGACCCGCTGTCGGTCTCGTTCGCGCTGCTGATCACCGGGGTCGGTTCGCTGATCCACATCTACTCGATCGGCTACATGTCGCACGACCACGACCGGCGCAGGTTCTTCGCCTACCTGAACCTGTTCGTGGCGGCCATGCTGCTGCTGGTGCTGGCCGACAACTACGTCGCGCTGTTTGTCGGCTGGGAGGGTGTCGGCCTGGCGTCGTACCTGCTGATCGGCTTCTGGCAGTTCAAGCCGACCGCGGCGACGGCCGCCAAGAAGGCGTTCGTGGTGAACCGGGTCGGCGACTTCGGCCTGCTCGTCGCGATCTTCATCATGTTCACCTCGTTCGGCTCGGTCGCCTTCGGCGAGGTCTTCGCCAAGGCGGGCGCGGAGTCGCAGGGCACGATCACCGCGATCGGCCTGCTGCTCTTGCTCGGCGCCTGCGGCAAGTCGGCCCAGCTGCCGCTGCAGTCCTGGTTGCTGGACGCGATGGAGGGCCCGACCCCGGTCTCCGCCCTCATCCACGCCGCCACCATGGTCACCGCCGGCGTCTACCTGGTGGTCCGCTCCGGCGCGGCCTTCTTCCCCGGCGAGGGCACGGCCTCCCTGGTCGTCACCATCGTCGGCGTGGCCACCCTGCTCGCCGGTGCGATCATCGGTACCGCCAAGGACGACATCAAGAAGGCCCTGGCCGGCTCCACGATGTCGCAGATCGGCTACATGATGCTCGCGGCCGGCCTCGGCCCGGTCGGGTACGCCTTCGCCATCGCGCACCTCATCTCGCACGGCTTCTTCAAGGCCAACCTGTTCCTCGGCGCCGGCTCGGTCATGCACGCCATGAACGACCAGGTCGACATGCGCAAGTACGGCGGCCTCCGCAAGTACCTGCCGATCACCTTCATCACCTTCTTCATCGGCTACCTGGCGATCATCGGGTTCCCGCTGCTGTCCGGCTACTTCACCAAGGACGGCATCATCGAGACCACGATGGAGCACAACGCGATCCTCGGCTGGCTGGCCGTGGTCGGCGCCGGCATCACCGGCTTCTACATGTCCCGCCTGGTCTTCATGACCTTCTTCGGGAAGGCCCGCTGGGACGAGGGCGTCAAGCCGCACGAGTCGCCGGCCGTGATGACCTGGCCGCTGATCCTGCTGGCCATCGGCTCGGTCGTGCTCGGCGCCTTCCTGATCGTGGGTAACCGCCTCATGATCTTCCTCGGCCCCGCGGTCGGCCGCCCCGAGGAGCTGCCGGAGTTCCACGCGGTCAGCCCGGTCGGCCTGGCCACCCTGGCCCTGGTCGCGCTCGGCGCGGCCTACGCCTGGCTCAAGTACGGCCGCCAGGAGGTCCCCGCGGTCGCCCCGCGCGGCTCCGTGCTCACCACCTTCGCCCGCCGCGACCTGTACGGCGACGCCCTCAACGAGGCGCTCTTCATGCGCCCCGGCCAGTGGCTGACCCGGCTCGCCGTCTGGTTCGACAACCGCGGCATCGACGGCCTGGTGAACGGCCTGGCAGCGGGCATCGGCGGCACCTCCGGACGGCTGCGGCGCATCCAGACCGGCTACGTCCGCTCGTACGCGCTGTCAATATTCGTCGGCGCGGCCATCCTGGCCGGCGCCTGGTTCGTCGTAGGGACCTTGTGATGCCCTGGCTCTCGATATTGATGGGCGTGTCCGTGCTGGGCGCGCTGGGCGTGGCGTTCGTCAAGAACGACAAGCTCGCCAAGCAGGCCACCCTGGCGGTGTCCCTGGTCGTGATGGTGCTCACCATCGTGATGACCGTCCAGTTCAGCCCGAACGGCGACCGCTTCCAGTTCGCCGAGACCTACGACTGGATCCCCGCCTTCGGCGTGCACTACGCGGTCGCCGTGGACGGGGTCGCGCTGGTGCTGATCCTGCTGTCGGCCATCCTGGTGCCGATCGTGGTGCTGGCCTCCTGGCATGACGCCGAGGCGGGCAAGCGGTCGGTCCGGACGTACTTCGCGCTGCTGCTGGTGCTGGAAGCGATGATGATCGGCGTCTTCGCGGCGACCGACGTCTTCCTCTTCTACGTGTTCTTCGAAGCCATGCTGATCCCGATGTACTTCATGATCGGGTCTTACGGCGGGGCGCAGCGCTCGTACGCGGCGGTCAAGTTCCTGCTGTACTCGCTGTTCGGCGGCCTGCTCATGCTGGTGGCCGTGATCGCGCTGTACGTGGTCGCGGACAAGGGCACCTTCCTGTTCCCCCAGCTGATCGGCGCGATCACCGACCCGACCACGCAGAAGTGGCTGTTCCTCGGCTTCTTCATCGCGTTCGCGATCAAGGCTCCGCTCTGGCCGTTCCACACCTGGCTGCCCGACGCCGCCGCGCAGGCCCCGGCCGGCGCGGCCGTGCTCCTGGTCGGCGTGCTGGACAAGGTCGGCACGTACGGCATGCTGCGGTTCTGCCTGGAGCTGTTCCCCGAGGCCTCTGCCTGGGCGACCCCGGTCGTCATGACGCTGGCCGTGATCGGGATCGTGTACGGGGCCGTCGTGGCCATAGGGCAGACCGACATCAAGCGCCTGATCGCGTACACGTCGATCTCGCACTTCGGCTTCATCGCGATGGGCGTCTTCGCGATGACCCAGAACTCGATGACCGGCTCCGCCCTCTACATGGTCAACCACGGCTTCTCCACCGGGGCGCTGTTCCTGATCGCCGGGTTCCTGATCTACCGGCGCGGCTCGCACTTCATCGCCGACTACGGCGGCGTCCAGAAGGTCGCCCCCATCCTGGCGGGCACCTTCCTGGTGGCCGGGCTCTCCGGGCTCTCGCTGCCCGGCCTCAGCCCGTTCGTCAGCGAGTTCCTGGTGCTGGTGGGGACCTTCGAGAAGCACGCGGTGTTCGCCGTCATCGCCGCCACCGGCGTGGTGCTGGCCGCCATCTACATCCTGTGGATGTACCAGCGGACCATGAACGGCCCGACCGCCGAGTCGGTCCAGACCATGCCGGACCTGAACAGCAGGGAACGCTGGGTGGTCGGTCCGCTCGTCGCCCTCATCATCGTGCTCGGCTTCTTCCCGAAGCCACTGCTCGACGTCATCAACCCGTCGGTCAAGGAGACGGTCACCAACGTCTCGGTGACCACCCCCGCGGCCGTCGCTAAGGAGGGCCAGTGAACACCATCACGGCTCCCGCCATCGAGTACCTTCAGCTCGCGCCGCTGCTGATCGTCTTCGGCGCGGGCATCCTGGGCGTGCTCGTGGAGGCGTTCGCCCCGCGCTACCTGCGCAGGGCGATGCACATCCCGCTCACCCTGCTCTCCCTGGCCGGCGCGTTCGCGCTGGTCATCGTGCAGACCATCAAGGGCGTGCCGACCAAGCCGTCGGCCATGGGCGCGGTCGCCGTGGACGGCCCCACCCTGTTCATCTGGGGCACCATCCTGGTGCTGGCCTTCATCAGCCTGCTCCTGCTGAACGACGAGGACCACTTCGTCCCCGCCGCCTCGGCCGTGCCCGGCTCCGCCGAGGAGGAGCGCGCCCTCATCGAGGGCAACGTGCACACCGAGGTCTACCCGCTGGCCCTGTTCGCCATCGGCGGCATGCTCCTCTTCCCGGCCTCCAACGACCTGCTCATCATGTTCGTCGCCCTGGAAGTCATGTCCCTGCCGCTCTACCTGCTCTGCGGCCTGGCCCGCCGGCGCCGCCTCCTGTCCCAGGAGTCGGCGATGAAGTACTTCCTGCTCGGCGCGTTCTCATCGGCCTTCTTCCTGTACGGCACCGCCCTCCTGTACGGCTACGCCGGCTCGGTCGACCTGGCCAAGATCAGCACCGCGCTCAGCGCCAACGTCGGCCAGGACGCCCTGCTCTTCACCGGCGCGGCCCTGCTCGGCGTCGGCCTGCTCTTCAAGATCGGCGCCGCGCCCTTCCAGGCCTGGAAGCCCGACGTCTACCAGGGCGCCCCCACCCCCGTCACCGCCCTGATGGCCTCCGGCACCCTGGTCGCCGCCTTCGGCGCCCTGCTCCGGGTGTTCTGGGTCGCCATCGGCGAGCTCGACTGGGACTGGAGCCCCATCATGTGGGGGGTGGCCATCCTGACTATGGTCGTCGGCGCGATCCTGGCCATCACCCAGACCGACATCAAGCGCATGCTCGCCTACTCCTCGATCGCGCACGCCGGCTTCCTGCTGGTCGGCGTGGTCGCCATCGGCGACGCCAAGCAGAACGCGACCGCGCTCGCCGCGATCCTGTTCTACCTGGCCGTCTACGGCATCGCCTCGATCGGCGCGTTCGCCATCGTCACCATGGTCCGCGACGCGGGCGGCGAAGCCTGGCACCTGTCCCGCTGGGCCGGCCTCGGCAAGCGCTCGCCCAAGCTGGCAGGACTGTTCGCCTTCTTCCTGCTCGCCTTCGCCGGAATCCCGCTCACCAGCGGCTTCTTCGGCAAGTACGCGGTCTTCCAGGCCGCCGTCGCGGGCGGCGCGGTCCAGCTCGTGGTGGTCGGCGTGGTGGCCTCGGCCGTGGCCGCGTTCTTCTACGTCCGCGTCATCGTCCTGATGTTCTTCAACGACCCCGCTCCCGACGGGCCGACCGTCGTGCTGCCCTCCTGGGGCACGGCGAGCGTTGTCGGGTTCGCCGCATTGGCTACGGTAGTGCTGGGGGTCTTCCCGCAGCCCGTACTTGACCTGGCTCAGTCGGCTGCGGGTTCGTTGTTCGTCCGTTAGGAGCTTGCACCATGGCCGCGCCGCCCGTTGTTGATCTGCCCGTCGTCGACGAGCGGCTGGCCGAGGACCTGGCCACCGGGCTGGCCGCCGTGGAGCGGCTGCTCAGGACCTGTGTGGAGAGTGAGGACGCCTTCGTGACGGAGGCGTCCAAACATCTCATCGAGGCCGGGGGTAAGCGGTTCCGGGCCATGCTGGTGCTGCTGGCCGCGCAGTTCGGCGAGCCGGGCGCGGGGGCGGTGGTGCCCGGCGCGGTGGTGATGGAACTCACCCACCTGGCCACGCTGTACCACGACGACGTGATGGACGAGGCGGCCATCCGCCGGGGCTCCGCCTCGGCCAACGCCCGCTGGAACAACACGGTCGCCATCCTCACCGGCGACTACCTGTTCGCCCAGGCCGCCGACCTGCTCGCCGACCTCGGCCCGGAAGCGGTCCGGATCCAGGCCAGGACGTTCTCCCGGCTGATCCGCGGCCAGATCAGGGAGACCATCGGCCCCGCGCCCGACGCCGACCCGATCACCCACTATCTGAGCGTGCTCTCCGACAAGACGGGCTCGCTGATCGCCACGTCGGGCCGGTTCGGCGCCCTGCTGTCCGGCGCGTCCGAGGACGTCATCGGCCGGCTCACCAGCGCCTGCGAGGCCATCGGCATCGCCTGGCAGCTCGGCGACGACCTGATCGACGTGGCTTCCGAGACGGTCGGCTCCGGCAAGACCCCCGGGACGGACCTGCGGGAAGGCATCCGCACGCTGCCGGTTCTGTACGCGTTGGGGTCGACGTCGCCGGCGGAAGCCCGGTTGCGGGCGCTCATCTCCGCGCCGGTGGCCGAATCGGATGTCGACGAGGCGCTGTTCCTGCTGCGGGACAGCGACGCGCTCAAGCGGGCGCGGGGCGACTTGCTGCGCTGGGCCGATCGCGGGAAGACCGAACTGGCCGGGCTGCCGGACATCCCCGCCCGGGCAGCCCTGATGTACCTGTGCGACTACGTGGTCGAACGCTCGGGCTGAGGTCCCGCTAGCCGCTGCGCGCGGTCAGCGCCGCTTCCGGAAGCTCTTCCTCGTCCGGCTGCTTGGCCGCGCGCCGGACGGCCAGGCCGTTGCGCAGGCTGTCCCAGGTGAAGACGCACAGGGCCAGCCAGACGACCGCGAATCCGGCCCATCTGCTGGCGGGCATCGACTCGTGCGCGATGAACACGCCGACCAGGAACTGGATCACCGGGGCGATGTACTGCATCATCCCGACGATGCTCATCGGGACCCGGATGGCCGCCGCGGTGAAGGCGAGCAGCGGGATGGCGGTGACGATTCCGCCGCCCACCAGCAGCAGGGCGTGGCCCACGCCCTGCCGGCCGAAGGTGTTCTCGCCGCCCAGCGTCCACAGGTAGACCAGCGCCGGGATCAGCAGGACCACGGTCTCCACCGTCAGGCTCTCGGCCGCGCCGACGTTGGCGGTCTTCTTGAGCAGGCCGTACATGCCGAAGGAGAAGGCCAGGGTGAGGGCGATCCAGGGGAGCCTGCCGTACGCGAGGGTGAGGATGACCACGGCCAGGGCGCCCAGGCCGACGGCGATCCACTGCCAGCGGCGCAGCCGCTCCCGGAAGACGACGACGCCGAACAGGATGTTGACCAGCGGGCCGATGAAGTAGCCCAGCGCGCTCTCGACGACGTGGCCGGTGTTGACCGCGTAGATGTAGGTGCCCCAGTTGACCGAGATCAGCACCGCGGCCAGGGTGAGCAGGAGAAGTTGGCGGCGGGTGATGGTCCGGATCCAGCCCCAGTGGCGGCGTACCAGCAGGACCGCGACGACGGCGACCAGCGACCACACCATGCGATGCGCCAGGATCTCCACCGCCGAGGACGGCTTCAGCAGTGGCCAGTACAGCGGAAAGAGGCCCCACATGGTGTAGGCCGCAATCCCATACCAAAGACCCCGACGTAGTTCAGGCATGTGCCCCAGTTTGACTGCTTACGCCGTTAACCACAAATAAGCAAACCTTCCGTGACTCTTAAGCACAGCTAACCCATGCGGCGTTCGGGGAAACGCGAACCTCCGCCGCGTACGGAGAGTTGAGATTCCAATTTGCTGGGGGCGAGGCGCCACCATCAGCAGTACTTGGAGAAGAACCCCAACGGCCACTGCGGCGGCAGCTGTCCGACGGGACTGCCCACCTCACCGGACGAACATCGGCCGTCGAAACGGGACCTCTTGAGTGATCAAGGGGTCCCCTTCACGTTTCCCACAGGCAGGACATCGGCAGAGCCCGCATCCGGTCGCCGAACGGAAGCACCTCCCGGCCGGCGTACATGACGAAACCCGCGATGAGCCGGTCACCTATCTTCCGGGCAAGATGCTGAAGCCCTTGGAAATCGTCCGCTCGCACGGTCTCGCTCGCCTTGACCTCAATACCGGCGATCTCCCCGGAGGCGCGTTCCAGAACGGCGTCCACCTCGACACCGTCGCGGTCACGGTAGTGGTGGAGGCGTACCGGTTCCTCGGCCCAGGACAGCTGGCGAGCGAGCTCCCCGAGGACGAAGTTCTCCAGCAACGGCCCGATGGGCGCGGCGACGTCGGTGGCCCGGGCGGGCGTGAGTCCCGCCAGATGCGCTCCCAGACCGGAATCCACGACGAGGAGTTTCGGCGTCGCGACCGCTCGCGTCGTGGCGTTGGACGACCAGGCGGGTATCCGCCTGACGAGGTAGACCAGGTCGAGCAGGTCGACGTACCGTTTCACGGTGTTGCGGGGGAGGCCGAGGTCGCGGCTGATGTTGTCGATCACAAGCAGCCCGCTCATCCTCCCGCACAGGACGTTCAGCAGGCGCCGCATGTCCGTCGGCCGCTCGATGTCGGAGACCTGCTTGACGTCCCGGTTGATGAGGTCGGAGATGTAGGACTCGAAGAAGCGGGCCCGCCGCCGGTGTGTGGGGCGGTGGACGGCCTCTGGGTATCCCCCGCGCAACGCGCGATCGAGGTAGTCGGACCGGCGGAACCTCGATGCGCGAATATTGATGTCCGCTCCCCCGCGGAAGACCGCGTCGACGAATCCGTCGGGACGTTGCTCGATCTCTCCTTGGGAGAGTGGCCACAGTTCGATCGTCTCGGACCGTCCCGGAAGCGCGTCGGGAAGGTCGCGCAGCCCGAGCAGGCGAGCCGAGCCCGTCAGGAGGAAACGACCAGGGCGGGGGTCCGCGTCCACTTCGCGCTTGATGGACAACAGGAGATCGGGGACACGCTGGATCTCATCGATGAGCAGCAGCCCGTCGTGCTGGACGATACCGTCCGGGTCATGTCTTGCCGCCGCGCGTACGGCGGCTTGGTCCAGGTAGATTTCGCGGACCCGGTCGACCTGTGGACGATGGACCGGGCAAGGGTGCTCTTGCCGACCTGTCGGGCTCCATTGATCACCACTACTCGGGTGTCCGCCAGAGCTTCTCTCGCCATCGCTTCGGCGCGACGGGGGAACAGGGTGAGTTCGTCGATGTCCACGGCGTGATCATAAGCTGGCCATCGCAAGACGCGTGGCAGATCTGCCGGAATGGTGATGGCAGATCTGCCGAACCCTCGATGGCGGTTCTGCCGCTGTCGCTATGTGCTGGGTACTGGGAGTTGGTCGGCACTGGGGTGGCTTGCCCCCAGCGGTGAGGCGTAGTCCCGCACCCGTTGGGACCGGAGTCGCGTGTCCTAGCGGACTGACGTTCGGAGAGGTATGACCTGGTAGGACGTCGTTAAGTTGGTCCGGGGTTGATCGCGGGGCTTCGCTGTGTTCGGTGACGGCTTGGATCAGCCGGAACCGGGGTGCGGCCGGGCTGGTGGGCCGGCCACAGTTCTACCGTGCCGCTGCGGAGTCCGACGGCGATGGTGTCCTCGTCCGGGCTGAAGGCGAGCGAGATGGGCAACCCTGCGGTGCTGAAGGTGGCGGTGTTCCCGCGGGTGGTCGCGTCCCACAGGCGTACCGTGTTGTCGTGGCTGGTTGTGGCGATGGTTCTGCCGTCGGGGCTGAAAGCCACCGCGGTGATGACGTGAGAGTGGCCGGTGAGGGTGCCGATGACGTTGCTGCCGGTCGCGTCCCACAGCTGCACCCTGTCGCTCAGGCTGCTGGTGGCGAGGGTCGTGCCATCGGGGCTGAAGATCACCAAGTCGCAGAAGCCGTTGGGACCGTCGTTGAGGACGGCGATGGTCTTGCGGCTGGCCACGTCCCAGAGTCGCCCGCGGTTGATGCTGCCGGTGGCGAGGGTCTTGCCGTCGGGGCTGAAGGCCACCGAGGCGACAGGACTCGTGTAGCCCATGAGGCCGGCCAGCGGCGCGGGGCCGCCACCGGTGAGGACGATGGCCACCGGGACGCTGAAAACGGCCAGGGCGAGCCCGGTCAGCAGGATGCGACGCCGAGTCGGACGCCCACCGGTATCGGGCACGGCCCACGTGGTCGTGCGACCAGCGACGGGAGAGGCCGTCACCTGGTCGCCGTCCGCCGTCCCATCGTCCAGGTACCGCCTGGTCGTACCAGGGGAAGATGGTCGCGGGCGCAGGTCCGGGACGGCCGCGTTCGCGGGCGGGATCGGCTGGGTGGTGATGCCACGCAGCGCCAGCGCGGCCTGCTCGGCGTCGAGGCGCTCGGCCGGGTCTCTGCGTAACAGCCCGGCCAGCACCGGAGCCAGCGCTCCGGCATGCGCCGGTGGCGCGGGCTCCTGACTGGGCAGCGCCGCCAGGACCGCCATCACGTTGCTGCCGGTGTACGGCGGGCCGCCCTCGACCGCCGCGTACAACGTCGCCCCCGGCGACCAGAGGTCCCAGGCCGGCGTGACCGGGAGGCCATGCGCCTGCTCCGGCGCCATGAACGCCGGCGTGCCCAGCAGCATCCCCGAACCGGTCAGCGTGGCGTCCCCGGCCAGGCTGGCGAGCCCGAAATCGGTGATGACCACCCGGCTGCCCATCAGCAGCACGTTGGCCGGTTTCAGATCACGGTGCACGACCCCGGCCGCGTGCGCTTCGGTCAGCGCGTCGCCATGAGCACGCCGATCCGGGCGACCTCCGCCGGCGCCAGCCGCCCTTCTTGGGCGATCCGCTGCTGCAGCGAGTGGCCGCGGACGAACTCCATCACGATCATCGGGACGCCGTCGCGGATGATCACGTCGTGGATGGTGATGATTCCTGGATGGTTCAGCCGGGCGGGCCGAGCGCGCCTCACGCATCGCCCGCTTGCCGGACACCTCACGTTCGGCGGCGTCTATCGCGGGCGGGAAGAGGATCTCCTTGACCGCGACCTCGCGATTCAGCATCTCGTCCCGGCCGCGCCAGACCCGGCTCATCCCGCCGGCCCCTACCGGCTGGACCAGCCGGTAGCGTCCGCCGACGAGTTCCCGTCCTCGCTCACGATCGGGACAATAATCACGGTTGATAACGAAACGGCACACACCTTCACGCAGTCGATCAGTAGGCGCACTGCACCACGACGTCGTCGAGATCGACCTGCGCGGCGTGCCAGTACGGGTTCCGCTGCACCACGGCGAACCGCAGCACGACGTCGGAGCGTCGCGCGGTCCAGCTCACCGTCTGGAGCTCCCAGCCGTGGACCCAGTCCTGGGTTATCGACTTCAGCGCGATGTACGTCCACGTGTCGGGGTCGATCACCTCAAGGTTGAACTGGGCCTGCTCCCCCCACAACTCCGTCCAGACGCCGGCGGTGCATCGCGCCCCCGGGTGAGCGCTCACCGGCGTGAGCCGGATGGTCCGCCCGAGCGCGCACCAGTCGCCCCCGGTGTAGGCCCACATGCTGGCCCAGCCGCTCCCCGTACGCGGCGTGCTCGACAGGCCGCCGAACACGGGCCCGCCGCACCCCCCGCTCACGGTGAACGTCCATCTGGACGCCGGATTTGTCGACGGCTCGAACCCGTCGGTGAGCTGCCAGATCCCGGCGGACGCGGGCCCCGCCGGCACGAGAACCGCCCCGACGGCGAGGACCACCGCCATCAACGCACGCGACAATGCTGAGCGCATGTGAACTCCCACGTCTCGACCAGAAACCACGGCACATGGTCCACGTCGAGAGGGCGCCACTCGTGAGTTTGGCCAGGCCGAGCGTCATGGTCAGCGAGACCAGGCGTTGCTGGGCGCCGTCGTGCAGGTCCCGCTCGATCCGCCGCCGCTCGGCCTCGAAGGCCTCCACCAGCCGGGTCCTGGACCGGGTGAGCTCGATGACCCGCTGCGCCTCGTCGCTCTCCCGCGAGCCGAGCAGCACGCGGGCCAGCATGCCGTGGAACACCGCGAGCGCCGTCAGCGGATAGACGAAGAGGGCGAGCATGCCCGCCCCCAGCAGCCCCACGGCGAACGCCTGCGGATAGTTGTCGATCGGCAGGACCTTGAGCAGCCTGAACCCGCCCGTCTCCGCCAGTGCCATGGGCGCGGACAGGGCCACCATGAACACGGTGATTCCGTACACCACGGCCAGGAGCTCCATCGGCCAGAGCACGGTGACCAGCAGGCCGGTGTAGGCCAGTTCCCGCCAGGTGGCCTGCTCGGTGAAGCGGAGCCGGGCCCAGGCGACGAGCCCCGGCTGGTCGGGCAGCCGGTGCGGCGAGGCCACCGGCGCCGAGTCGACGAGCCACAGGCGGCGTCGTTCCATCGCGCCGACCGGGATCCCGGTGAGCCCCAGCACGACCAGGAGCGGGATGCCCACCAGCACCAGCGTCAGCACCGCGCCCGTGATCAGGGCCATCAGGACCACCACGAGCGTGACCGCGCCGACGACGGCGCTCGTTAGCAGATAGGCGAGCGAACGCCACGGCCAGATCGTGGCCAGCAGGTTCCACCGGGTGAGCGCCGGCCAGGCCGGATGGGATCGCACCTCATGACAGTGCGGCCCGCGCGGGAGTGCTCCCCATCAGGCCAGACCCCCTTCCGGGGTATGGCCAGGCATACCCAGAAGACTAGGTCCTGGGGCTCTGCGCCCGGCACCCCCGCGACGGTTCCATTGACCGCATGAACGAGACAGCGGTGGCCCCTGACCTGCGGGCATTCATGGCGGTCGCCCTCCGCAAGCAGGGCGTGGTGGGCGCGATCGCCCCGAGTTCACGGGCGCTGGCCAGGGCGCTGACGGCGGTGGTGCCGACGGGTGGCACGCCGGTGGTGGTGGAACTGGGGCCGGGCACCGGCTCGATCAGCGAGGCCATCAGGGCGCGGACGGCCCCCGGAGCGCGCCTGCTGGCGGTGGAGATCGAACCCGGCCTGGCCGGGCACCTGCGCCGGACCAAACCCTGGCTGGAGACCATCCACGGCGACGCGGCCGAGCTCGGCGAGCTTCTGGCCGGCGCCGGGGTCGACCGGGTGGACGCGGTGGTCAGCACGTTGCCCTGGTCGCTGTTCCCCGGCGAGCGGCAGGCCAGGATCGTCGGCGAGATCGGCAGGGTGCTCGCCCCCGGAGGAGCGTTCACGACTGTCACCTACCTGCACGCGGTGCCGCTCGCCGGGGCCAGGGCCTTCCGGCGGCGGCTGCGGGCGGCCTTCGACGAGGTGCTGACGACCGGGCCGGTCTGGTGGAACCTTCCGCCGGCGATGGCGTACGTGTGCCGTAGGCCGGTAGTCCATGGCTGACCTGCTGGGCCAGCTCTCCCCGCCGCTGCTGCTGGCCGTGGCGTGGGTGCTGCTGCTGGCCGAGGCCGGGCTGCTGGTGGGCGTCGCGTTGCCGGGGACGAGCGTGCTTGTCGCGCTCGGGTACTTCTCGCATCTGGGGGTTGTGCCGCTGGGCGGGGCGGTCGCGGTGGCGGCGTGCGCGGCCGTGGTCGGCACGCAGGTCTCCTACCTGTGGGGACGCCGCCGGGAGGGGGCTCCCTCCTTTCACCGGCTCGCGCCTGGGCGCTGGGATCGGCCGCGGGAGCTGGTCGGCCGGTACGGGGGCTGGGCAGTGGCGGGTGGGCAGTGGTTCGGCAGTGCCCTTACGCTGACGCCCCGGTTGGCGGGGTGGGCGGGCATGCCGTACCGCACCTTCGTGACCGTCAGCCTGCCCACCGCCTGTGCCTGGGCGTCGACGCTGGTAACCCTCAGTTACCACCTCGCGCCGGAGATCATCCAGCAGGTCACCACGCATCTGACCATCGCCGGGCCGGCGCTGGTCGCGGTCTGGCTCCTGGTCGCCTGGGTGCTACGCGCCCGGCTCAGGCCGGGGGCCGGAGCCGGGCGCCGAGGCGTTCGTAGCGGGTACGCAGGGCCGGAACGCCGCCGATGATTCAGTGCCAGTCGCTGATCGCCACGTCCCGCGGCGCCGGAGCGCCCTCGCCGGTCTCCACCAGGGACTTCAGGCTCATCAGGAACGTGCCCCACTTGGTGCTGCAGTGGTGCATGAACTCCACCGGCTCCCGCCAGCCCTGGTGCTTGAACAGCACGATCGTGTAGTCGCCGTCCTGGCGGAGGTCCCAGTCGATCGTCGTCCCGACCCATTCCTCCGGGCCGTCGACCACCCGCCACGCCACCCGCTCGGACGGCCGCAGCTCGACGACCTCCATGTCGAAGCCACCGACCGGGAACCGGAACGCGAGTACGCCGCCGACGTCGCCGCTTCCCTTCGTGTCGTCGGTCCACCAGGCGGCGAGGCCCTCGACGGTCGTCAGCGCGTCGTACACCTTGTCCGGTGCCGGGGTCTTGACCCCGATCCTGTGCAGAATGTCCACCATCTCGGCTCTCCTTTGATCTTGTCAGTCCTGTTGGGCGCGCTGGATCGCCTCGGCGATCCGCTTGATCCGCCGCAGCCGGGCGTCCCACGCCGACCCGACCGACGCCAGCTGGGCCACCGCGCGGGCGAGCTGGGCGTCGTCCACCCGGTACCGCTTCTCCCGGCCGGCCGGCGTCGCCCGTACCAGGCCGACCCGGTCGAGCACGCCCAGATGCTTGGCCACCGCCTGACGGGTGACCGGCAACTGCTGGCTCAGCGTGGTCGCGGTGCCGCCGCCTTCGACGAGCAGCAGGTCGAGCATTCGCCGCCGGGTCGGATCCCCGATCGCGGACCAGAGTTCGTCGTCGACCTTCTCGGCCGTCGCGGTGCTCACGGCCGCACCTTCAGCGTCGCGACGTACGCCGTCAGCCGCGGCAGATAGAAGTCCCAGCCGGTGAAGTGATCCTGGTACTGCTGCTCCAGGACGGCGACCTCCCAGCCCATCTCACGGAAGCCGGTCTCGGTCATCTTGAGCAGCGTCCCGCCACCCGACGGCGTCAGATCGAAGGTGACCAGCAGCGAGTTACCCTCCGCCGCGACCTCTCCGTCCGGATGCGTCCACCGAAACGAGAACGTCCGCGGCGGCACCACGTCAACGACACTGAACGCCACCACCGTCCCCCCGGCGTCCCGGTCACCGAAAACAATCTCCCCCCTCGACCCGGGCGTCGCCTCATACCGAGCGTCATCCGGCCACCACTCCTTCAGATGATCGGGACTACTCACCACCTCGAAGACGACCTCCGGCGACGCCTCGACGAAGACCTCACGCTCGATGGTTCCGAACTCCATGACACCCTCCTGCAACGTTTGGTTGCGCATCAGGCTAGCCGGTAACCTCACATCCCGCAACCATCAGTTGCGCTTCTGGGGGTGTGGCAGTCGCGGGGCGACTCGTTGATAGGGGTGTGGAATCGAACGGAGTGACGGATGCGCGTTATCTGCACTGCTGGGTGCGCGGCATCAGTTCGACTAGGCAGTCGTAGAGCTTGGGCGTTCGTCTCAAAGGAGATAAAAACCTCTTGGCGTAACGATTGCCCATTCTCGGGTTCGCTGGGCTCGCACCACTAGTTGGGATGTGCGATTATCGCACCATGAAGGACTCGCGCGAGTGGGCGGATGTGGGCGAGCGGGTGCGTCAGTGTCGCATCGCGGCCGACATGTCGCAGGATCAGCTTGCGGCGTTCTTGAATCTCGACCGGACGATGATCGTCAAGATCGAGCGGGGCGTTCGTCGCGTCGATGCGCTTGAACTCGCCAGGCTTTCAGCGGTCCTGAATGTCCCCCTGAGCTACTTCCTGAACCCGCAACCGCTGGTTGTGTCAAGGCGGGGAGAACTGGCCGACGATACGGTTACCGATGCCACGCGGCAGTCGTATCGCTTGGAGGTCGCCCTATCTGCCTGGCTGTCTGACATCCGGCAACTCATCGAGCTCGGTGAATTCTCCCCAACCGAGATCGAGCGGTATCCGGAGTCGATTCAGGATGTGGCAGATGCCCGCGCGGCTGCGCTTTGGGTGAGAAGTCGGCTCGCTCTCGGCTCAGACCCCATCGATTCGCTGATGGCGGTTTGTGAGCGGCTGGGGCAGTTGGTCGCGGTGGTTGAAGTGCCGGGAGAAGGCGCCTCCTTGATCGACGATGATCTCGCTGTCGCGGTTGTCAGCAGGCACGGTGATCCCGGACGTCGTCGCGCTACCGCAGCACATGAACTAGGCCACCTGATCGTCGGTGACGAGTACTCCACTGATATAGGCATTCATGTTTCCCGTGATGGCAGAGAAGCGATTGTTGATGCCTTCGCCGCGGAGCTTCTCCTTCCGACTGAAGCATGCCGTGCCGCATGTTCGGCCGGAACGGCCGGGCGAGAGAGTTTGGTGGCTCTCGCGGCACGCTTCAGAACTTCCTGGTCGTTGACGGTGCGGCAAGCCTTTGATGCGGGAGTCATCAATAGAAATGCCGCAACTGAGATGCGCCGTAAGAATCCGACGCGTGCAGAGCTGATGGAGGCGGTCGGATGGGCTCCCCAGCCAGATCTGGAAGCGGTTCGAGTGCCACCGCGCTACGCGCATGCGGTGATGGAATCCTATAAGAAGGCCTTAGTAACGGAATCTCGCGCTGTTGAGCTTATGCGAGGCCAGATCGTGGCAGCCGACCTGCCGCCGCGTGATGATGCGGATCTTGAACCTTGACCAGCTCCGCCTTGGTGTTCGACGCGATGTGTCTGAATCATTTTGCTCGTGCCGAACGCCTCGATGTGCTGCGCGACCTTCTGGCGGGCGTACCCTGCCTGACCACCCATGTTGTCCGTGAAGAGCTACGTGTGGGAATGCACGAACATCCGCTTCTTCAAGTAGTGCTGGATGCGGATTGGCTTGAGGTCGCACGGCTCGACTCACTGGACGAGATAAAGTGCTTCGCAAAATGGGTGCAACGTATTGGTTCCTCTGAGCGCAACCTCGGAGAGGCCAGCGTATTTTCGGCGGCCGAACTGACTCGGGGAACCGCTATCACTGACGATCGTGAAGCGGTGAGCGTAGGCAGGGCTCACGGCTTGGATGTGCACGGCACCTTGTGGATCCTTGCCCGCGCGTGGTTCGACGGTAAACTTACCGAAGTCTCTGCCGGTAATATCGTGGACGTACTCAGATCGACTGGAATGCGGTTGCCGTGTCCTGGCTCGGCTTTCGGTTCCTTTGTCCGCAGCAATATCAGCCGCTGATGCGGCGAGAGGGTGCGTAACTCGCTGCCGCTGGTAGGTTTCCGGGATGTTCTCGTTACTTGAACCTCCAC